>NZ_MAUE01000049.1 GCF_001702265.1 Pseudomonas aylmerensis | reverse complement strand
GGTAGTAACCGGTCAGGTAATCCGGGCTTTCCGGCGCTGAGTTATATTCGATTACGGCAGGCCGGTCGCCGATTCCCTGTGGGAGCCGTCGAGCCCCGGCGAGGCCGCGAAAGCGGTGGGTCAGGCGCGAAATTGATTGGCAATGCCGCCGCCTTCGCGGCCTCGCTGGGGCTCGACGGCTCCCACATTTGGTTTTCAGGGCGGCGGATTATGGGGTGTGACTCAAGGGTGCTTGCGTCAGGCCGGTATCGAGGCCAACACCGCCGATCCTCTGTGGGAGCCGGCTCCTAGAGGTTTCTGCTCTTGATCTAACCACTCAGGCCGGCTGTCAGGCCGCCGTGCTTTTGCTTTTGATCTTGATCTAGGCGCCCCATCAAACACGCTGGCCGGAATTCGATATTGATTTGGGGGGTAAACCGGCAGGGATGCCGGTTTAGCCGCCCCGCGCCATGGATGGCGCGTGGCGGCGGCCCCCCAAATCAATGTCGGATTACGGGCACACCGAGCCTAGGCGAGGTGCCGAGTGTTGGGGCAAGAGCCCTTTTGGTTACTTTTGGGGCTCTTTTCCAAAAGTGACCCGCCGTAAGGGCGGAACCAATAGCAGCCGTTACCCAAATAAAAGAATGCAAACCCGACCGTCACCCCGGCAACGGAATAACCCGCAAAGCCCGCACCGACTTGTAGGAAAAACTCGAATAAATCTCCTTAACACAAGGCAGCGTCTGCAACACCTCCCGCGCAAACTCCCCGAACGATTCAAGGTCCCTGGCCACCACTTCAAGCAAAAAGTCATACCGCCCCGACACGTTATGACACGCCACGATTTCCGGGATTTCAAGCAGCCGCTGCTCAAACGCGCGGGCAATTTCCTGGGTGTGGCTGTCCATCATGATGCTGACAAACGCCGTCACGCCATACCCCAGCGCCTTGGGCGACAGGATCGCCTGGTAACCACTGATCACGCCGCTCTCTTCGAGGTTGCGCACGCGGCGCCAGCAGGGCGAGGTGGTGAGGGACACCCGCTCGGCCAGTTCCGCTACGGTGAGGCGCGCATTGCCTTGCAGCGCGTTTAAAAGGGCCTTGTCGGTACGATCGAGACTCACGGGCATATCTTGCCTCTGATTGTTGTTTTTATCGGGTTTTCATCCCGGTACGCGGGATTTGGCAGCAAACTTTGCAACGTTCATCTTTGGTTATGAGCATAGCATTGTAGGAAATAAGGAGCGTCCGACATGAACAATAAACACAATGCATTCGGCTTTTCCACCCGCGCCATCCACCACGGCTACGACCCCAAGGACCACCACGGCGCGCTTGTCCCGCCCATTTATCTGTCGGCGACGTTCGCCTTTCCCACCGTCGAATACGGCGCCGCGTGTTTTGCCGGCGAAGCCAATGGGCACTTTTATACGCGTATTTCCAACCCGACCCTGGCACTCCTGGAAGCGCGCATGGCCAGCCTGGAAAACGGCGAGGCGGCAGTAGCCTTCAGCTCGGGCATGGGCGCGATTGCCGCGACGTTCTGGACCCTGCTGCGCCCCGGTGACGAGGTGATCGTCGGCCAGACCGTCTACGGCTGCACCTTCGCCCTGCTGCACCACGGCATCGGCGAGTTCGGCATCAAGGTGCGGCACGTCGACCTGACTGACCTGGCCGCCCTGCAAGCGGCAATCAGCCCGGCCACACGCATGATCTATTGCGAGACCCCGGCCAACCCCAACCTGCAACTGGTGGATATCACCGCCGTGGCCGCCCTCGCCCACCAACATGGCGATATCACCGTGGTGGTCGACAACACCTACTGCACGCCCTACCTGCAACGCCCGCTCGACCTCGGCGCCGATGTGGTCGTGCACTCGGCCACCAAGTACCTCAGCGGCCACGGCGATATCACCGCCGGTATTGCCGTGAGCAGCCAGGCCCTGGCCCAGCGTATCCGCCTGCAAGGCCTCAAGGACCTGACCGGTGCGGTGATGTCGCCGCAGGACGCGGCCCTGCTGATGCGCGGTCTCAAGACCCTGGCCCTGCGCATGGACCGTCATTGCAGCAACGCCCAGGCGCTGGCCGAAGCCCTGCAGGCACACCCGGCCGTGGAGTCGGTGACCTACCCGGGCCTGCGCTGTTTCCCACAATACGCACTGGCGCAGCAGCAAATGAAAATGTCCGGCGGCATGATCGCCTTCGAGCTCAAGGGCGGGATCGACACCGGCCGGCGTTTCATGAATGCGCTCAAGGTGTTCACCCGCGCGGTCAGCCTCGGCGACGCCGAGTCACTGGCCCAGCACCCGGCGAGCATGACCCATTCCACCTACACCCCCGAGCAGCGCGCGCACCATGGCATCAGCGAAGGGCTGGTGCGCCTGTCGGTCGGCCTGGAGGATGTCGCCGACCTGCTGGCGGACGTGCAGCAGGCCCTGGCCAAATGCACCCGCGCCCTGCCCCGGCAGCCGGTGTTGGCGTCGCAGTCTGTGAGATAGGGCTTACGCGGGCTGTAGGGGGTTTAATGCGGCTTTTTGCGGATTGGATCCCCATCACCCCGCCAGGCTGTACTAGCATACGTCCTGCACCCGAAACTCATGGACGAACTGATGAACTCACACCTGTTCCCACATATAGGCAAGGTCATCGCAAGCACCGGCAGTCGCCATTTCCCACGCATGCTGCATGACCTGATCCTCACCCAACTGGCAGTGGACGCCACCCATATCACCCAACTGCGCGTCAGTCACGAAGGCCACACCCGTCGCCAGATCAGCCCGGTCTATACCGACTCCGTGGTGACCCTGGGCGTGGAACAACCGGCCGCACAATTGCACCTCACCCGCCACAAAGACGACGTGCGCTACGTGCTCTCGGTGTACCGCTCGCACCAATCCGAAAGCTTTTCGCTGCAGGAACGCAGCATGCTGCAGGACTTCTCCACGCTGCTGCTGCCCATGGTCGAAAAACACATCACCGCGCTCCACCCGTGCCGCCAGGACAGCGACCCGGTGCCCGCGCAGAACCAAGGCATCGACACCCTGCGCCGGCGCATCGAAGAACGGCTGGTGCAGTCGGGGCTGACCTTGTCCAACCGTGAACTGGAAGTGTGCGTGGGCCTGCTGGCCGGGCGCACGGCACCGGAGCTGGCGGAGCAGTTGGCGTTGAAGGTCAACACCATCGAGAGCTACCTCAAACGCGCGGCGATCAAGCTCGGGATCAGCGGGCGGCACTCGTTGTTGCGGTGGATGTATGCCACCAAGGATGAAACAGCCCCTTAGCCCCCGCTGTGGCGAGCAGGCTTGCCCTGCCCGCCACAGGTCCACCTCGACCTCGGGCACTCAATCGCGCGCCAACGCCTCGATCGGATCCAGCCGCGCCGCATTCCTTGCTGGCACGAAGCCAAACACAATGCCAATCAGCGTCGAACAGGCAAACGCGGTGACGATCGAGCCCACCGAAAACACCATCTCCCACTCCTTCACAAACAGCGAAAACAGCAAGCCCAGCCCGTAGGACAGCGAGATCCCGATCACCCCGCCGATCAGGCACACCATCACCGCCTCCACCAGGAACTGCTGGCGAATGTCCGACTGTCGCGCGCCCACCGCCATGCGAATACCGATTTCGCGAGTGCGCTCGGTGACCGACACCAGCATGATATTCATCACGCCGATACCGCCCACCAGCAGGGAAATCACCGCAATCAACGACAACAGCAACGCCAGCGAGCGGCTGGTTTTCTGCACGGTCTGCATGATGCTGTCGAGGTTGTTGGTGAAAAAATCCTTGGTGCCGTGGCGTTGCAGCATGAGCTTGTTGACGTTCTCCTCCACCACCTTGCTCGGCTGGCCGTCCTTGATGCGCACCGTGATGCTGTCCAGATGGCGCTGGCCCAGCAGCCGCCCCGCGGCGGTTTCATACGGCACCCAGACGTTCAGCGCCTTGCTGGCGGCGAACATGTTTTTATTCTCGGCCGTGACACCGATCACCGTGCACGGCAGGTTGCCCACCAGGATCACCTGGCCCAACGGGTCGACAGTTGGCCCGAACAGGCGCTGGCGGGTGTTGTGGTCGATGACCACCACCTGGGCCTGGCGCCGTGCATCGCTTTCGCTGAAGGCGATCCCGGCCTCGAGCTTCAAGCCCTTGACCTTGAAGTAGCGATCACTGACGCCATTGACCTGCGCATCCAGGTCGATGTTGCCAAAGCGCAGCAACAGGTTGCGGCCCACCACCGGGGTCGCGCTGTCGACGTAATACAGCTGTTTCAACGCGTCCACATCCGACGGCATCAGCGTCTCGATGGCCGACGCGCGACTGTCGCCAAAACTGGTGCCGGAAAAGATATCGATGGTGTTGCTGCCGATCGCCTGGATGTCCTTGAGCACATAGCGCTTGGCGCCTTCGCCGATGGCCGAGATCGACACCACCGAGGTGATGCCGATGACAATGCCGAGCATGGTCAGCAACGTGCGCATGCGATGGGACACCAGCGCGACCCACGCCATATTGAAAGCTTCCTTGAACAACCCCAGGCTCGCCACCAGGCGCCGCGCACCGCTGCGCCGTGGCTCGACGGGCGCTTCCGCGGGCAGCTCCAGGCCGCTGCTCTGGTTGGCCTTGTCGCTGACAATCTCGCCATCGCAGACCTCGACGATGCGCTGGGCATTCGCCGCCACCTTGGGGTCGTGGGTGACGATAATCACCGTGTGCCCGGCGGCGTGCAGCTCGGCGAGGATACGCATCACCTCCTTGCCGCTGTGGGTGTCGAGGGCACCGGTGGGCTCGTCGGCGAGGATCACTTCGCCGCCGTTCATCAAGGCGCGGGCAATGCTCACCCGTTGCTGCTGCCCGCCGGAGAGCTGGCTGGGCCGGTGGCTGGTGTGGCCGGCCAGGCCCAGCCGTGCGAGCAGCTCCCCCGCGCGGGCGTGCCGCTGGGTTTGCGCGGTACCGGCATAAATCGCCGGCATTTCCACGTTGTGCAAGGCACTCAGGTGCGCAAGCAAATGGTAGCGCTGGAAGATAAAGCCGAAGTAGTCGCGGCGCAGTTCGGCCAGTTGCTCATCGCCGAGTGAGCGGGTCTCGATGCCGTTGATCCTGTAACTGCCGGCGGTCGCGTAATCGAGGCCGCCGAGGATGTTCATCAGGGTCGATTTGCCCGAGCCCGAGGCCCCGATGATCGCCACCATCTCGCCGGCTTCGATGGTCAGGTCGATGCCCTTGAGCGCAATGAATTCACGCTCGCCGGCGATAAAACTGCGGGTAATGCCCTTGAGTTCCAACAGTGGCTGGGTCATGGCTCAGTTCCCCGCCACGGCCGGCGAGGCATCGCCGATCACGACTTTATCGCCCTCGGCCAGGCCCTCCAGGATCTGCACCTTGACGTTGTTGTTGATGCCGGTCTTCACCTGCCGCGACAGCGCCTTGCCCTTGGCGTCGAGCACCCGCAGCGGGTAGCTGCCATCGGGGTTGCGCGGACCCAGCGCGGCCACCGGCACCATCAGCGCGGCCTCGGCGGTGTCGAGCACGATGCGCACCTGGGCGGTCATGGCGATGCGCAGGCGATGGTCAGGGTTGGGCACGTCGAACAGCGCATTGTAGAACACCGCCGTGTTCTGCTTGGGGGTGCCGGCGGTCTGGGTCTCGAGGAAGTTCTGCGGCGCCGGCTCAGTGCCGCGCAGCTTGGCGTAGTAGCGCTTGTCGGCCTCGCCGAGGATGGTGAAGTACACCTGCTGGCCGGGGCTGATATGAATCACATCGGCCTCCGAGACCTGGGCCTTGACGGTCATGGTGTCCAGGTCCGCCAGCTTGAGCAGCACCGGCGCCAGTTGGTTGGCAATGACCGTCTGGCCTTCCTGGGTGACGATGCCGACCACGTCGCCGTCGATGGGCGCGACGATGCGCGTGTAGGCCAGGTTGACCTTGGCCGTGTCGATCTGGATATGCGCACTCTTGATCTGCGCATCCAGGGACAGCAGGTTGGCCTGCTGCACCTGGAACGTGGACTCGGCGTCTTCGAAATCCTGTCGCGACACCGACTCATCATCCTGCAGGCCCTTGTAGCGTTCATACACCGACTTGGCCTGCTTGAGCTGGGCCGCCGTGGCACGGCGCTGGGCCTGCAGGTTTTCTTCGTCGACCTGGGCCTTGCGCAGGGTGTTCTGCAGGATCAGCGGGTCGATCTCTGCCAGCCACTGGCCCTTTTTCACCTTGTCGCCGACCTTGACCTTGAGCGACTTCAACTGGCCCGAAACCTGGGCGCCGACGTCGACCTGCTTGATGCCTTCAAGCACGCCGGTGGCCAACACGGCATTCTCGATATCGCCGCGTTCGACGCTAGCCGTGAGGTATTGGGGGGCGTCGGCGGGAGCCTGGACGGCATACACCACCAGGCCAATAGCGGCCGCCAACGCCAGGCACATACCGGTTTTGCGCCACTTCACGACACCACCTCCGCAACCACCACACCGTCCAGCCACCAACGTGCCAGCCCGTGAACATTCGGGGCCTTGAGCAACGTGAAGTGATTGCCGCCGCCGTACCACACCTGCAACCCGTTGCCCTGGCGTCGCCACCCTTCAATCATCAGGCCCTGCTCACGCTGATTACCCGCTGCATCCAGCGCCGGGTCCTGGGCCAACACCAACCGCACCACCCCCTCGAACCGCCGCGCCGGCCGATACACCGTGCGCAACGCCGCCGCATAGGTACGCGCCGGACCGTCCATCGCGTCCACACTGGCCCGCGCCGGCAGCAAGCCGACGCCGACCATGCCCGCGTGCAGCCATTGCCGTTGCGCGATGTCATCGCGTGCGGCGAAGTCCAGGGGGTCAATGCCCAACGACTTGCCGGCCGACAACTGCATCGCTTCGATCAGGCGCAGCAGTGCCGCCGTGGTGGTATACGGCTTGCCCGCGCCGCCTGGCGCCTCGCTGTCGATCACCGTCAACGACGCCACTTCACGTCCGGCCGCCTGCAACTGCAGCGCCAGCTCCAGCGCCACCCAGCCACCGAAGGAATGCCCGGCCAGGTGCACCGGCCCGTGCGGGTACTCCTGCTCCAGCGCCGCCAGGTAACAGGCCGCCGCCGCTTCGACCTGACTGTGCGGCACTGCCTCACCGTCGAGGCCGCGTGGTTGCAGGCCGAACAGCGGCCAATCGCGCCCGAGCGCATCGCTCAACCCCACGAAACCGGTGACGCTGTCCCCCGCCCCCGGCACACAGAACAGCGGCGCATGCCCTTCCCGCCCGCTCTGGATTCGCAGCAGCGGCTGGTGCGGCGCCTGCTTCTGTGGCGAACACGTCGCCAGGGCGGCGCTGATCGCCGCGCCCAACGTGCGGATATGCGGGGCCTGCATCATGCTCTGGTGATCGCCAGGCACCTCGATGCGGCGCAGTTGGCCCGGCGCCAGCGCGTCCTCCCAACCCAGCGATTCACTGCGCCGCGACAACTCGGTCGGGCGCTCCAGTGCGCTGAACAGATGCACCGGAATCGGCAGCGGGAACAGGCTGTAATGCGCCAGCGCATGCCCATGCCCGACTTCGCGCTCGATGAAGCTCAAGAGGTCCGCGTCCGTCGCCGCCGCCATTTGCGCGTACAGCAGACCTTGATCGCGACAGCGTTGCAGCAGGCCTGCAAAGTCCAGCTGTCCAATGCCCGCCGCCAACTGTTCAAGACTCGCCAACTCATGTGCACCTCCCTGTGCGTTCCAATAGGCCGTGCACTGCAACAACAGGTGCCGCTTGAGCGCGTCCGGCCCGCTCCAGCGCGCCTTGCCCTGGTCGGTCATGCGCGGCACATAGCTGTCGATCAAGCCGAGAAACGCCACGGGCTCATCCAGCCCCAGCAATTGCATGGCGACCTCATAAGCCAGTACGCCGCCAAACGACCAGCCCGCCAGCCGATACGGCCCGTGGGGCTGGCGCTCGCGAATCAGCCCGACCATGCGCGCCGCCAGGCCTTCCATGCTGTGCAGATGCGCTTCACCGAAGGGCACGCCGGGCAGGCCGAAAATCGGATAATCACCGGGCAGGTGCTGGCCCAACGCCGGGAAATAGACGTCCATGCCACTGAACTCATGGATCAGGAACAACGGCGGTTGCGTACCGCTGCTGCGCACCGTGATCACGCCGGTGTCGCGCAGCGGTGCCTGGGTGCGTGCGCGCAACACCGCGGCGACGCACGCCACGCTGGCATGCTGGAACAGCTCGGCGAGGGACACCGGCAGACCCGCTTCCTCCAGCAGGTTTACCAGCCGAATCGCCAGCAGCGAGTGTCCGCCCAATTCGAAGAAGCTGTCATGCCGGCCCACCTGTTCCAGTTTCAACACCTCGGCCCACAGCCGCGCCAGGGTGTGCTCCAGGGCATCGCTGGGGGCTTCGAAGTCGCGGCGGTTCAAGGCGTCCCACTCAGGTGCCGGCAGCGCCTTGCGGTCGACCTTGCCGTTGGCAGTCAACGGCAAGTGCGCGAGCGCCACATAGGCCGAAGGCAGCATGTATTCCGGCAATTGCGCCTGCAGGTGTGCACGCAGGGCGTCGATGGCGGCGGCACCGGTAAAGTACGCCACCAGGCGCTTGTCCCCCGGCGCGTCTTCGCGCGCCAGCACCACCACCTCCTGGACATCGGCAAAGGTTGCCAGGCGCGCTTCAATCTCGCCCAGCTCGATGCGGAAACCGCGGATTTTCACCTGGTCGTCATTGCGCCCGATGCACTCCAGCAACCTGTCCGCCGTCCAGCGACCGAGGTCGCCGGTGCGGTACATCAGGGCGCCTGGGACAAAGGGGTCCTGGACAAATTTTTCCGCGCTCAGCTCAGGGCGATTCAAGTACCCCTTGGCCACGCCATCGCCGCCGATGCAGATTTCACCGCTGATCCCCAGCGGCACCGGCTGCAATTGCGCATCCAGCACATGGATCCGGGTGTTGGAGATCGGCCGTCCCACCGGCACGCTCTCGGCGTCATCGGCCAGCGCGCGCACTTCATAAGTGCTGGCATAGGTGGTGGTTTCCGTCGGCCCGTAACAGTGCACCAGGCGCAGCGCGGGGGCCGCGGCCAGCAGGCGGCGAAACGCGGCCGGGTCGGCCCGCTCACCGCCGCACAACAGAATGCGCAGGCCCGCCAACGCCTGGGGAATCATCTGCACGTATTGATTGAACAGCGCCGTGGTCACGAACAGCACCGTCACCTCCTGCAAGGCCGCGCCGAACGCGCTCGGGTCGAGCACGGTGGCATGGTCGATGACCTGCACCTGGCCGCCGTTGAGCAACGCGCCCCAGACGTCCATGGTGCTGGCGTCGAACGCCGGGTTCGAGGCGAAGGCCACGCGGTCGCCGGCATTGAAATCGGCATAGCCGTTGTTGAGCACCAGCCGTGTGATGCCGCGATGGGGCACCAATACGCCCTTGGGCGTGCCCGTGGAGCCGGAGGTGTACATGATGTACGCCACGCTGTCCGAGGATTGCGACACGTCCGGGTTATGGCTCGGTTGCGGGTCGAGGACCAGGGTGTCGAGGTCCAGGCGCCGGACCGGATACCCGATCACCGCATCGCTGTGGGTCAGCAGCCAGCTCGCGCCGCTGTCCTGCACCATGAAGCCCTGGCGTTCGGCCGGCGCGTGGATATCCAGCGGCACATAGGCGCCCGCGCACTTGAGCACTGCAAGCTGGCTGATGAGTAAATCCAGGCAGCGTGGCAGCAGGATCGCCACGCTGTGCCCAGGCCGCACGCCAAGCTCGATAAGGTGATGGGCCAGGCGGTTGGCGCGGCTGTTCAGTTCGCCGTAGCTAAGGCTGTGTTCGCCCTGCAGCGCCGCCACGGCGCCAGGCCGTGCCTGCGCCTGGGCTTCGAACAAGCGCTGCACCGTGTGCTCACGCGGGAATGCCCGGGCAGTGGCATTCAACGCCAACAGCTGCTGGTGCTCGGCAGCGGGCAGGATCGGCAAGCGGCCGATGGCAATCTCCGCCGCCCCTTCCAGCGCCTGCACCACCTGCTCCACGGCGATCTGCAGGTAGTCGCACAACCGCCCCGCGCCCGGCCCCACGGCCTTCAGACCGAAGCCGTCGCCGAGGTCGTCCACACTCATCGACAAGCCATAGTTGCTGGATTCCTCGGCCTTGAGCAGTTGAATGCCCTGCCACGCCTCGGCCACACCCGCGCCGCACGGCGCGCTATGACGATAGTTGAACAACACGCTGAACAAGGGCGTGCTCGCCGGTACCGCGCTGCACCGCTGGGCCAGTGCCAGCGACGCATGTTCGTGGCTGAGCAGTTGGGTGAGGCGCACATGCGTGGCCTGCACGGCAGTGCGTACCGACTGTTCACCGAGATCGACCCGCAGCGGCAAGGTGTTGATAAACACCCCCATGGCGCGCTCGGCACCCTCGCCGCCTTGCAGGCGGCCCAGCAGCACGGTGCCGAAGACCACCGACTCACGCCCACTGACCTTGCCGAGTACATGGGCCCACGCCAGGTGCATCAGGCTCGCAGTGCTGACCCCTGCCTGGCGCGCCTGGGTACGCAGGCGTTGACCCAACGCAGCGTCAAGCGTCATCCGCGCCTGTGCAGCGGGGCCCAGGTCCTGCACCACCGTTGGCTCATCGATGTCCCCCAGCATCGCGCGGAAAAAATCCTCGTGGGTCTCGGCGCCCACGCGGGTCTGCGCCACGTAGTTGCGATACGGCACCGCCGCGCCCAGCTGATCCTGGGCACCCAACAGGAAGGCCTGCAGTTCATGCTGCAGGATCTCCAGCGCCAGGTGGTCCATTACCAGGTGGTGGAACAGCAAGGTCGCGACCAGCCGCTGCGGCGTCTCGGTATACACCAGGCGCATCAGCGGCGCCTGCCCGAGGTCGAGGCGCGACGGCACCGGCCCGGTTTCGACGCGCAGGCTCGCCTCACGCCACACCACTTGCAACGGTTCCTCCAGGCCTTGCCAATGGAAGGAAGAGCGCAAAATGTCGTGCCGCTGGATCACCGCCTGCAAGGCCTGGGCAAACGCGTCGAAGCGCTGGCGACTGTCGAAGGCAAATTGCGCCTGCAGCAGATAGGCATCGGCGGCCTGCTCGGCGCGATGGTGATAGAGCATGCCGGCCTGCAACGGCGCCAGCGGGTAGAGGTCCTGCACATTCGCCAAGCCACCGGGGATGCCGGCGACAATACGCGCGATGGCGGGCGAGTCCAGCGGGATCGGCGGCAACTGCGCGACTTGCGCGCTACCGCCCAGTGCTGCGGCGAAGGCACACAAGGTGGGTTGGCCGAACAGCACTTTCACCGGCGCCGCCAACCCCAGGTGGCGCAAACGGCCCATCAGGCTGACCGCCAGCAGCGAGTGCCCGCCCAGTTCGAAGAAGTGATCATGGCGCCCCACGCGCTCTACATCGAGCAGCTCGGCCCACAGCGCAGCGATGATCATTTCGCGCTCGCCCTGAGGCGCTTCGTAAGCGCGCACCGCCACCGCATCCGCCCCCGGCGCCGGCAGTGCCTTGCGGTCGAGCTTGCCGTTGGGGCTCAACGGCAGCGCCTCCAGATGCACGAACACCGCCGGCACCATGAACGCCGGCAGGTGCCGCAGCAGTTGCGCACGCAGTGTGTCGATCGGCGTGCGCACGCCGGTGTAGTACGCCACCAGGCGTTCATCGCGGGCGACCACGGCAGCCTCGCTGACCGCAGCACATTCGGTCAGCCGCGCCTGGATTTCCCCCAGTTCGATACGCAGGCCACGGATCTTCACCTGGTCGTCGTTGCGCCCCAGGTATTCGAGGGTGCCGTCCGGCCAATAACGGCCGACGTCGCCGGTGCGGTACATGCGCCCCTCGGTAAACGGGTCTTGCAGGAAACGCTCGGCGGTCAGCTGCGGACGGTTCAAATAACCGCGGGCCACTTGCACGCCGCCAATAAACAGCTCGCCGACCACGCCCAGGGGCACCGGTTGCAACTGCGCGTCGAGCACGTACAGGCGCGTGTTGGCAATCGGCTTGCCGATCGGCGTGTTGTCAGGCGTCACGGCTCCCGCGCAGTTCCAGGCCGTCACGTCGACGGCGGCTTCGGTGGGGCCATACAGGTTATGCAACTCGCTGCCGGGCAACTGCTGCTTGAAGCGCCGCACCAGGCTGCCGGGCAAGGCTTCGCCGCTGCACATTACCCGCACCACGCCGGCGGCCTGGCTGACGTCGCCATGGGCGAGGAAGACGTCGAGCATCGACGGCACGAAATGCAGCGTGGTGATCTGCTCAGCCGCGATCACGGCGCACAAATAGGCCGGATCCTTATGCCCTTCAGGTTGCGCCATCACCAGGCGCGCGCCGGTGGACAGCGGCCAGAAGAACTCCCACACCGACACGTCGAAGCTGAACGGGGTTTTCTGCAGCACCGCGTCGTCGGCCGTCAGCGCATAGGCGTCCTGCATCCACAACAGGCGGTTGACCACCCCGGCATGCTCATTGATCACGCCTTTGGGCTGGCCGGTGGAGCCGGAGGTGTAGATCACGTAGGCGCTGACGGCCGCAACCGTGGGGTTGTCGAGCGGCTGGTGCTGCCAGCACGGCTGGTCGAGGTCGACTACCGCCACGTCCCCCAGCAGCCCACGCGTTGCCGCCTGGGCCAGCACGGCGACCGGCGCACTGTCCGCGAGCATGTAGGCAAGGCGCTCCAGCGGATACGCCGGGTCCAGCGGCACATAGGCGGCGCCGGCCTTGAGGATCGCGTACAGGCCGATGACCATGTCCAGGCCGCGCTCGACGCAGATCGCCACCCGCGAGCCGGGCTGTACACCCAGCGCCAGCAAGTGATGCGCCAACTGATTGGCCCGCGCATTCAGTTCGGCATAGGTCAGTTGCCGCTCGCCGGCCTTGAGCGCAATCGCGTGCGGAGTGCGCGCCACCTGCGCTTCGAACATCCCGTGCAGGGTCTGTTCGAGGTCGTAGTCGACCGCTGTGGCATTGAAGTCGAACAGCAGCTGCTGGCGCTCGCGCTCGTCCACCAGCGGCACCTGCTCCAGGACCGCCTGGTCGTTGTCGACCATGGCCCGCAGCAGGCGTGTGAAGTAGCCGACATAACGGCGCACCGTCGACTCATCGAACAGCGCCACGGCGTATTCCAGCGCGCCGATAATCGTGCCCTGCACTTCGCCCAGGTCCAGCGACAGGTCGAACTTGGCAAAGTGGCTGTGTTCGACAATGCGCTCCAGGGCCAGGTCGCCGAGGGCCAGGGTCGGCGCACTGCTGTCCTGCCAGGTCAGCAGGGTCTGGAACAGCGGGCTGTGGGCCAGGCTGCGCAGCGGCCGGGTGATTTCCACCACCTGCTCGAACGGCAGGTCCTGGTGGTCCTGGGCCGCCAGTGTCAGGCCCTTGACCCGTGCCAGCAACGCCTCGGTGCTCAACGCGCCGGAGGTGTCGATACGCACCGCCAGGGTGTTGACGAACAGGCCGATCAAGCCTTCCACCTCACTGCGCGTGCGGTTGGCCACCGGCGAGCCGATCACCACGTCGTGCTGGCCGGACAGCCGCGAGAGCAAGGCAGCCCAGGCGCTCATCAAGGTCATGTACAACGTGCTGCCGTGACGTTGGCTCAAGGCCTTGAGACCAGCGGTGAGGCGTTCATCCAGGCGTACCTCGACGCTGCTGCCGGCGTAGTCCTGCAGTGCCGGGCGCGGGCGGTCGGTGGGCAGCGTGAGCAAGGCCGGCGCACCTTCCAGGGCCTGCTGCCAATAGCGGCTCTGGCGCTGCAGCACTTCGCCGCTGAGCCACAGGCGCTGCCACACGGCGAAGTCACCATACTGGATCGCCAGCGCCGGCAACGGGTCTGGCAGGCCGTGGCTGAACGCCTGGTACAACGCCGTCAGCTCACGGGTCAGCACGCCCATGGACCAGCCATCCGAGACGATATGGTGCAGGGTCAACAGCAGCACGTGGTGATCGTCGGCCATCACCACCAGGCGCCCGCGCAGCAGCGGGCCGCGCTCCAGGTCAAAGGGGGCGGAAGCCTCGCCCTGGATCAACGCATCCAGCGCCTGCTGGGGTTGCGGGTGGCGGCGCAGGTCCTGCACTTGCAGGGGCAGCACGGCTTCGGCCGGCACACTGAGCACCTGGGCCACGTCACCGTGCTGGGCAAAACGGCTGCGCAGGGTGGCATGCCGCGCGACAATCCGCGCCAGCGCGCGTTGCAACGCCTCGACGTGCAGCTGGCCGCGCAGGCGCAGGCCGATGGGAATGTTGTAGGCGGTGTTGGCGCCTTCCATCAACGCCAGGAACCACAGGCGCTGCTGGGCAAAAGACAGCGGCACCGGCTCATCGCGGTCGGCCGGCAGGATCTGCGGCAAGGTGCTGCGGCCGGCCTGGGCCAACCCCTCGGCGACCGCGGCCAGTTCGGCATTGGCGAACACGTCGCTGAGCAGCAACTCCACGCCCAGGCGCTGGCGTACCTGGGAGACCATGCGCATCGCCAGCAACGAGTGCCCGCCCAGCTCGAAGAAATGATCGCGGCGCCCCACGCGCTCGACCTGCAGCACCTCGGCCCAGATCTGCGCCAGCACACTTTCGATCTCGCCCTCGGTGGCTTCGTATTCACGGGTAAACACCGCGGCCATGTCCGGGGCCGGCAAGGCCTTGCGGTCGAGCTTGCCGTTGGCGGTGAGGGGCAGCGCGTCCAGCTTCACGTAGGCGACCGGGACCATGTAGTCCGGCAGGTGTGTCACCAGGTGGGCACGGAGGTCGGCCACGGTCAGTGGGTCGAGCTGCGGGTTTTCCGTGTAGTAGGCGACCAGGCGCTCGTCACGCACCAGCACCACCGCTTCCAGGAGACTCGGCAGGTGGTTGAGCTGGGCTTCGATCTCGCCCAGCTCGATCCGCACGCCACGGATTTTCACCTGGTCATCGTTGCGCCCCAGGTACTCGAGAGTGCCGTCCGGCAGCCAGCGCGCCATGTCGCCGGTACGGTACATGCGCCCCGCGTTGAACGGGTCGTGCAGGAAACGTTCGGCCGTCAGCTGCGGGCGGTTCAGGTAGCCGCGCGCCACGCCCTTGCCACCCACATACAGCTCGCCCGCCACGCCCAGCGGCACCGGCCGCTGCTGCGCGTCCAGCAGGTACACGCGGGCATTGGCGATGGGCTTGCCAATGTGCAGCAACTGGCCGGCCTCGACCTTGCCCGAGGTGGCGACCACCGTGGCTTCGGTCGGGCCGTAGTTATTGATCAGTTCAAAACGTTGCGCACGCGCGAACTGGCGCAGGCGGTCGCCGCCGATCAGCAGGGTGCGCAAGGTCGGGTGTTCGATCTGCTGGCTGAACGCGTACTCGGCCACCGGGGTCGGCAGGAAGCACACGTCCAGCGGCTGCGCGCACCACCAGGCCAGCAGCGCGTCAATATCCTCGACGCCGTCCGTAGCCGGCGGCAGGTGCAGGGTCGCCCCCACGCACAGGGCCGGCCAGACCTCCCAGGCCATCGCATCAAAGCCAAACCCGGCGACGCTGGCGGTGTGGCGCCCGGCGCACAGGTCAAACGTGCGGCAGTGCCAGTCCACCAGGTTGGCCACGGTGTGGTGTTCCACCATCACGCCCTTGGGCTGGCCGGTGGAACCGGAGGTGTAGATCACATAGGCGAGGTTCGACGCGGTCATCGCGACCATCGGGTTGCTCGCCGAATGATGCTGCCAGGTGTAGCGGTCAAGGTTGATCACCGGCACGTCGAGCGCCGGCAGGCGGGCAAGCAACGCGTGCTGGGCCAATACCGCGACCGGCGCGCTGTCACTGAGCAGGTACTCAAGGCGCTCGGCCGGGTGGGACGGGTCCACGGGCACATAGCAGGCGCCAGCCTTGAGGATCGCCAGCAACCCGGCCAGGGTGTCCAGGCCCCGGCGCGCGACAACCGCCACGCGGTCATCAGGCTTGACCCCCAGGGCCAGCAGGTGATGCGCCAGCAGGTTGGCCTGCTGGTTCAGCTCGGCATAGGTCATCTGCCGCCCCTGATGCACGGCGGCGATGGCGTCGGGCGCCAGCGCGGCCTGGGCTTCGATGCGGGCATGCAGCGTGGTGCCCTGGGGGAAATCCACCTGGGTGGCATTGAACTGCTGCAACAAGCGCTGCTGCTCGGCGAGCGGCAGCACCGACACGCGGTTGAGCGCGGTGTCCGGCGCCTGTTCCAGCGCGTCCAGCAGGTTTTCCAACGCGGTCTGCAGGTAGGCACAGACGCGGTGCGGGTCCACCAAGGTGCTGGCGAGCAGGCTCAGGCCGAAGCCTTCACCCAGGTCATCGACACTCAGGGTCAGCGGGTAGTTGGTGCGCTCCTCGGCACTCAGCGCGGCGATACCGTGCCAGGCCGAGACCGCCTCGGCGCTGGCGGCCGGGGCGCTGTGGCGGTAATTGAGCAACGCACTGAACAACGGCGTCGGCGCCACCACGCCACTGCAGCGCTGGGCCAGGGCCAGCGGCGCATGCTCATGGCGCAGCAACGTGGTGAGCCTTGCGTGGGTGGCCTTGACCCCGGCGCGCACGCCCTCGTTGCCCACGTCCACGCGAAACGGCAGCGTGTTGATGAAGATCCCCAGCGCCCGGTCCGTGTCATGGCTGCCCTGCAGTCGGCCCATCAACACGGTGCCGAACACCACCTGCTCCTTGCCGGACAACACCCCCAGCACCTGCGCCCAGCCCATATGGAACAGGCTGGCGGCGCTCACCCCGAGTTGCCGCGCCTGCGCCCGCAGCCGTTGCGACAACGCCGGCGCCAGTGCCAGGTGAACCTCGGCAATGCCGCGTGCATCGCCTTGTACATCGTGCAGGCCAAACGGCAAGGTCGGTTCGCTGATGTCGCCGAGCATCTGCCGGAAAAAGCTTTCGTGCTCCTCTTCGCAGGTCCCCAGCCGCGCCTGGGCCACATAGTTGCGAAACGGCACCGCCTGGCCGAGCGCCGCGCCCTGCCCCAGCAGGCACGCCTGCATTTCATGGCACACCACTTCCAGGGCACTGTGGTCGAGGGCCATGTGGTGGAACAACAAGCTGGCGACGATGCGCTGGTTGGCCGGATCATCCGCGCGCACCAGGCGCAGCAGCGGCGCCTGTGTCACGTCGAGACGATAGTGGCGGGCATCGAACAGCGCATGCAGTTGCGCGGCGATGTCGCCCTCGGCCGCCGGCAATTGGAGGGCCTGCACCGGCAGGCGCGCAGTGCGCCACACCACTTGCGAGGGCTCTTGCAGGCCGTCCCACACCACGCCGGTGCGCAGGATATCGTGGCGATCCATCACCGCCTGCAGCGCCTGGGCAAAGGCGTCGAAGCGCGCCAGGCTGTCGAACGCGAATTGCGCCTGCATCACGTACGGATCGCCGTGCTCGGCGCTGACGTGGTGAAACAGGATGCCTTCCTGCAACGGCGCCAGCGGGTAGATATCCTGGATATTCGCCACGCCGCCGTCGACGCTGGCGACGACTCGGTCGATCTCCTCCTGGCTCAGGGTCGACAGGCTCAGCATGTCCGGCGTGATGCGCTCGGCGCCGGCCGGGATGCCATTGGCCGGCACCTCGACGGCGCCCGCCTGCGGCGCCGAGTACTCACCGGCCTGGATCAGCGCGATCAACGCCGGTTTGTGTTCACGCAGCGCGGCGATAATCGCCGGGTCACTCAAGGCTTGCCTGTTGCCCTGCACCGACAACTGATCGCCCTTGAGCGCCAGTTGGATGTCCTTGGTTTTCAGCGTCGCCAGCAGTTGGTTGATGCTCACAGGACGATCTCCATTCGTTCGGTCATTGCGGCGTAGCCGGCCAGTGTCGGCTGTTCGAACAGCGCGCGCACATCGGCTTCCATGCCTTCCTGGCGCAAGCGCCCGATCAAGCTCACGGCGAGCAGCGAGTGCCCGCCCAATTCAAAGAAATTGTCCTGGCGACCGACCCGCTCGACCTTGAGCAGTTCGGCCCACAGCCGCGCCAGGAGCTTCTCGGTGTCACCTTCTGGCGCCTCGTACTCACGCGCCACCAACGCGTCCAGGCCCAGTGTTGGCAGGGCCTTGCGGTCAAGCTTGCCGTTCGGACTCAACGGCAGCGTGTCGAGGTGCACAAACAGCGCGGGCACCATGAAGTCCGGCAAGTGCCGCAACAGCTGTTCACGCAAGCTGTCGACGGGCGTCTGCGTACCGGTGTAATAGGCCACCAGGCATTCTTCGCGGGCCACCACCACGGCGTCCTTGACCGCTGCGTGCTCGATCAGGCGCGCCTGGATTTCCCCCAGCTCGATGCGCAGGCCACGGATTTTCACCTGGTCGTCGTTGCGGCCCAGGTATTCGATGTTGCCGTCGGCCAGATAACGCCCCACATCCCCGGTGCGATACAGGCGCCCGTCGCTGAACGGGTCCTTGATAAAGCGCTCGGCGGTCAGCTGCGGACGGTTCAGGTAACCGCGCGCCACCTGCACGCCGCCGATGAACAGTTCGCCGACCACCCCCAGCGGCACCGGCTGCAACTGCTCATCCAGCAGGTACAGGCGCGTGTTGGCAATCGGCTTGCCGATCGGCGTGTTGTCGGGCACCTCGGGGCGCGCGCAGTTCCATGCGCTCACGTCCACCGCGGCTTCGGTCGGACCGTACAGGTTGTACAGGCCGAGGCCCGGCAATTGCTGCTTGAAGCGCCGCACCAGGCTGCCCGGCAAGGCTTCGTCGCTGCACATCACGCGCCGCAAGCCGGCGGCCTGGCTGACGTCGCCATGCGCGAGGAACACGTCAAGCATCGACGGCACGAAATGCACGGTGGTGATCCGCTCGGACTCGATCACCTCGCACAGGTACGCCGGGTCCTTGTGCCCGCCCGGACGCGCCATGACCAGGCGGGCGCCGGTGAACAGCGGCCAGAAGAACTCCCACACCGACACGTCGAAGCTGAACGGGGTTTTCTGCAACACCGCGTCCTCGGCCTTGAGACCGTAGGCGTCCTGCATCCACAACAGGCGGTTGACCACCCCGGCGTGTTCGTTGATCACGCCCTTGGGCTGGCCGGTGGAGCCGGAGGTGTAGATCACGTAGGCCTGATGGCGCGCATTGAGGTCGGCGACGTGGGGATTGGTCGCGGGCTTGTGCTGCCAGGTGCAATGGTCGAGATCGATCACCGGCGCGTCCCCCAGCAGCGCCAGGGTCGCGCCCTCGGCCAGCACCACCACCGGCGCGCTGTCCTGCAGCATGTAGGCGATGCGTTCCTGCGGGTAGGCCGGATCCAGCGGCACATAACCGCCACCGGCCTTGAGGATCGCAAACAGGCCGACGACCATCTCCAGGCCACGTTCCACACAGATACCTACCCGCGCGTCTGGTTGCACCCCGCGTTCACGCAGGTGATGGGCCAGGCGATTGGCGCGCTCGTTGAGTGCCTGATAGGTCAAGTGTTGCTCGCCGGCGGTGACCGCCACGGCCTGCGGTGTGCGTACCACCTGGGCTTCGAACAGACTGTGCAGGGTCTGGTCGAGGTTGTACGGCACCTCGGTTGAGTTGAACTCGACCAGCAGCTTTTTGCGCTCCTCGACGCCCAGCACCGGCAGGCGGTCGAGCGCCCGCTGCGGCGCCTGCTCCAACGCGTCGACCAGGCCGGACAGGGCCACTTGCAGATAGCCGCATACCCGCTGCGCGTCGGTGCGCGCCAGGGCGGTGATGGCATAGCCATCGCCCAGGTCATCCACGTTCAAGGTCAGCGGGTAGTTGGTGCGCCCGTCGTTGACCAGGGTCTGCATGCCTTCCCAGGCCTGCTGCGCCTCCTGCGAGCGCGTGGCCGCGCCGCGATGACGGTAGTTGAGCATCGAGCTGAACAGCGGCACCGGCGCAGCCACCCCACTGCAGCGCTGGGCCAGCGCCAGGGACGCGTGCTCATGCCCGAGCAAAGCGCTGAGGCGCTCATGGGTGGTACGCACGGCAGCGCGGGCGCCCTGCGCGTCGATATCCAGGCGCAGCGGCAAGGTATTGATAAACACACCCAGCGCGCGGTCGGCACCCTCGCCGCCCTGCAGGCGGCCGACCAACACGGTGCCGAACACCACGCTGCGCCGACCCGAGGTGGCCGCCAGCACCTGCCCCCAGGCCAGGTGGAACAGGCTCGCGGTGCTCACGCCCAGCAGCCGGGCCTGGGCGCGCAGGCGGCGGTTGAGGTCGCTGTCCAGGCGCAAGTTGTGTTCCTCGATGGCGCTGCCGTCGCCGCGCACATCCTGCCAGCCGAAGGGCAAGGTCGGCGCGTCGACATCAGCGAGCATGCCGCGAAAGAACGCCTCGTGTTCCTGCTCGCTCACCCCCAGGCGGGCCTGGGCCACGTAGTTGCGGTACGGCATCGGTACCGTCGTTGGCGCGGGGTGACCCAGCAGATAGCCCTGCATTTCGCGCAGCACCACGTCGAAGGCGGTGTGGTCGAGGACGATATGGTGATAGAGCAACACCACGACCACACGTTGGTTGGCCGGGTCCTGTGCATACATCAGGCGGATCAGCGGGGCCTGGCTGATATCCAGGCGATAGCGCCGCGCGTCGAAACGCGCATGCAACTCGGCCAGTACGTCGCCGTGCAGGTGCAGTTCCTGCACGCTCAATTCGGCGCTGCGCTGCACCACTTGCAGCGGCTGTACGAGACCTTCCCAGACCACCCCGGTGCGCAGGATATCGTGACGGTCGATCACCTGTTGCAGTGCCTGGGCGAAGGCCTGCAGGCGCTCGACGCTGTCAAATGCCAGGTGCGATTGCAGCAGGTACGGGTCGCCCTGTTCGGCCGTGATGTAGTGGTAGAGGATGCCCTCCTGCAAGGGCGCCAGCGGGTAGATGTCCTGCACATTGGCGGCACCGCCGGGCACACGGCTCACCACGTGATCCAGCGTGGCCTGGTCCAGGCTCACCAACGAGAGCATGTCCGGGGTGATGCGTTGGCAGTCGACGGCAATGCGGTTGGCCGGCACCGGCACTTCGCGGCCACTGCCGACGGCGGCTGCCAGCGCCGCCAGGGTGGGTTGGCTGAACAGCACCCGTACATCGGCGCTGAGGCCAGCCTGGCGCATGCGTTCGATCAGGCTCACGGCCAGTAGCGAATGCCCGCCCAGTTCGAAGAAGTGATCATGCCGACCGACCTGCCCGACCTGCAGCACTTCGGCCCAGATGCGCGCCAGGGTGGTTTCGACCGCGCCTTGGGGGGGCGCATAGTCACGGCTCGACAAGGCGTTGTGATCGGGCTCCGGCAAGGCCCTGCGGTCGAGCTTGCCGTTGGCGGTCAGCGGCAATGCCTGAAGTTTCACGTACGCGACCGGCACCAGGGCTGCGGGCAACTGCGCTTGCAGCTGCGAACGCAGTTCGTCGATATCCAGCGGCTGCTGTTCGGTGAACCAGGCGATCAAACGGCCCTCGCGCACCAGCACCACGGCGTCACCCACGCCTGGCAGTGCGGCCAGGCAGCTTTCTATTTCGCCCAGCTCGACGCGCACGCCGCGCACTTTGACCTGGTCGTCATTGCGGCCCAGGTAGTCGAGGTTGCCATCCGGCAACCAGCGCACCCGGTCGCCGGTGCGGTACATGCGCCCCTGGTTGAACGGGTCCTGCAGGAAGCGTTCGGCGGTCATCTGCGGGCGATTCAGGTAGCCCCGCGCGATGCCGCTGCCGCCGACATACAGCTCGCCGGCAACCCCCACCGGCACCGGGCGCAAGTGCGCGTCCAGCACATAGGCGCTGGCATTGGCGATCGGCCGGCCGATATGCAGCGCCTGCCCGGCGCGCACGCGGCCGGAGGTGGCGACCACCGTGGCTTCGGTCGGACCGTAGTTGTTGATCACCGCAAAGCGTCGCTCCTGGCTGAACTGGCGCAGGCGATCACCGCCGATCAGCAGGATGCGCAGGGTTGGGTGTTGCAGGTTCTGACTGAAGGCGTACTCAGCCACCGGCGTCGGCAGGAAGCTTACGTCCAACGGCTGCGCCAGCCACCAGGCCAGCAGCGCGTCGAGATCTTCATTGCCGACCTGTGCAGGCGGCAGGTGCAGGGTGGCGCCTACGCACAGTGCCGGCCACAGCTCCCAGGCCAGCGCGTCAAAGCCGAACCCGGCGACACTGCTGGTGTGGCTCCGCGCATCCAGGCCAAAGGCTTCGCAGTGCCAGTGCAGCAGGTTTTCGACGCTGCGGTGTTCGACCATCACGCCCTTGGGCTGGCCGGTGGAGCCCGAGGTGTAGATCACGTAGGCCAGGTGCGCCGGGGTCAAGGCACTGATGTGCGGGTTGCTGGCGGCGTGCTGCCAGCGCGGGTCGTGCAGGTCGATGCTGGCGACCGCGCCCAGCAGGTCGCGGGTGCTCGCCTCGGCCAGCACCGCCACCGGGGCACTGTCCTGCAGCAGGTAGGCGATGCGCTCGGCGGGGTACGCCGGGTCGATGGGTACATAGCCGGCGCCAGCCTTGAGAATACCCAGCAGCCCCACCAGCATCTGCGGGCCACGCCGGCAGCAGAGCGCGACGCGGTCGTCCGGTTGCACACCAACTTGCAGCAGGTGATGGGCCAACTGGTTGGCGCGACGGTTGAGTTGCGCATAGGTCAGCGATTCGTCGCCCTGCACCACGGCGATCGCCTCGGGTTGGCGTTCGGCCTGTACCTCAAAGGCGCCGTGCAGCGTCTGGCCTCGGGGGAAATCGTGGGCAGTGGCATTGAAGTCGCGCAGCAGGGTGTCACGCTCCGCCACCGACAGAATCGGCAGCCGGTTGAGCGGCGTATCTGGCGCACTTTCCAAGGCCGCGACCAACTGCTCCACCGCGCCGAGCATGTAGCTGCACAGGCGTTCGGCACCGATCTGCGGCAGCGCCAGGACATTCAGGCCAAAGCCGTCACCCAGGTCATCCACGCTCAAGGTCAGCGGGTAGTTGCTGCGTTCTTCACCGCCGAGCAACTGCACGCCCGTCCAGATGCCATGGCCGTCGCGCGCCATTTCGTCCGGAGTGGTGTGACGGTAATTGAGCAAGGCGCTGAACAACGGCGTGGAGGCCGCCACGCCGCTGCAACGCTGGGCCAGCGCCAACGATGCGTGCTCGTGACCGAGCAAGGCACTCAAGCGCGCATGCGTGGCCCTGACCGCCACGGCGGCGCTGGCCGCTACGTCAACTCGCAGCGGCAAGGTGTTGATGAACATTCCGAGCGCCCGGTCGGCACCGTCGCCGGCCTGCAGGCGGCCCATCAATACGGTGCCGAACACCACGTCGTCACGCCCGGACACCAGCCCCAGCACCTGCGCCCAGGCCAGGTGCATCAGGCTCGCCGCGCTGACACCCATCTGCCGGGCCTGCCCGCGCACGCGCCGGGCCAACGCTGCGTCCAGGGCTTGCTCGGCCTCTTCGATCGCACGGCCATCGCCCTGCACATCCTGTATGCCAAAGGGCAAGGTCGGTTCGTCGACATCGCCGAGCATGGCGCGAAAGAAGTGTTCGTGCTCTTGCGCGCTGACACCCAGGCGAGCCTGGGCGACGTAATTGCGAAACGGTGCGGGCGCCGGCAAGTCCTGCGCCTGGTTGAACAGGAACGCGCGCATTTCCTGGCCGACCACGGCCATGGCGGTGTGGTCCAGCGCCAGGTGGTGAAACAGCAAGATCGCCGCCACCCGCGCGTTGTCCGGGTCCTCGGCGTAGACCATGCGCAGCAACGGCGCCTGGGTGATATCCAGGCGGTAGTGACGAGCATCGAAACGCCCGTGCAACTGCTCGATGATGGCGCCGTCCGCCGGGTCCAGGTCGACGGCCTGCACGCTCAGCCGTGCCTCGCGCCACACCACTTGCACCGGGCTGTCCAGGCCTTCCCAGACCACGCCGGTGCGCAGGATGTCGTGACGCGCCACCACCTGCTGCAACGCGCCCATAAATGCCTGCAGACGCTCGACGCTGTCGAATGCCAGGCGCGATTGCAGCAGGTACGGGTCGCCCTGCTCGGCGCTGATGTGGTGGTAGAGAATGCCTTCCTGCAACGGCGCCAACGGGTAGATATCCTGCACATTGGCCGCGCCCCCCGGCACGCTGGCGGCGATACGGTCGATGGCGTCCTGGTCGAGTTGCACCAGGCTCAGCATCGACGGGGTGATACGCGTACACCCCAATGGAATGCCGTTGGCCGGCACCCGCACTTCGCGCCCCTCGCCCACCGCTGCCGCCATCGCGGCCAGGCTCGGCTGGCTGAACAGCACGCGCACGTCCGCGCTGAGGCCGGCCTGGCGCATGCGCTCGATCAAACTGACTGCCAGCAACGAATGCCCGCCCAGCTCGAAGAAATGATCATGGCGACCCACGCGCTCCAGCTTGAGCACGTCCTGCCAGATCTGCGCCAGCAGGGTTTCCACTGCGCCCTCCGGCGCCTCGTAGCCACGGCTGAGCAGCGCGCTGTGGTCGGGCACCGGCAGGCCTTTGCGATCGAGCTTGCCGTTGGCGGTCAGCGGCAACAGCGCCAGCCAGACATAGGCCGACGGCACCATGTAGTCCGGCAACCGGCCTTGCAGATGGGCCCGCAGCGCTTCGATCTCCAGCGCCGCCTCGGCGGTGTAGTAGGCCACCAGGCGCTTGTCACCGGGCGCATCTTCGCGCACCACGACCACGGCGTCGTTCACGCCGGGGAAGCTCGCCAGGCAGGTTTCGATTTCGCCGGGTTCGATCCGATAACCACGGATCTTCACTTGCAGGTCATTGCGGCCCTGGTACAACAGGATGCCGTCGGCCCGCCAGCTCGCCAGGTCACCGGTGCGGTACAGCAAGCCCTCGCCGAAGGGATTGGGGATAAATTTTTCGGCGGTCAAGTGCGGCTGGTTCACGTAGCCCGTGGCCAGGCCTGCGCCGCCGATGTAAAGCTCGCCGACCGCGCCCAGCGGGAGCAGGTGCTGGTGCGCATCCAGCACATAGGCTTGGGCGTTGGCGATCGGCCGGCCGATGGGAATACCGCCCTCGCCCGGCGCCGTGATCTCATAGGTGGTGGAAAAGGTGGTCGCCTCGGTCGGGCCGTAACCGTTGAGCAGGTGTTGCGGTTTGCCGTGCGCGAGCACGCGGCCAATCACCAGCGGGTCAAGCACATCGCCGCCGACGATCAGGTAACGCAACTGGCGGAACACCGGCATCAGCGCATCGGCATACTGGTGGAACAGCCCGGCGGTCATCCACAACACGCTGACGGCCTGCTCCTGCAAGAGTGCGCCAAACGCGGCCTGGGACAACAGTTCTGCCGGCTCGACCACCACCACGCAACCGCCATTGAGCAGCGGCGCCCAGACTTCCAGGGTGCTGGCGTCGAACGCCGGGTTGGAGGCGAACGCCACGCGGTCCCGGGCGTTGAAGTCGGCATAGCCATTGTTGAGCACCAAACGAGTGATCGCACGGTGCGGCACTTGCACGCCCTTGGGCGCGCCGGTAGAGCCGGACGTGTAGAGGATGTACGCCACACACTGGGCGGTCTGGAACAGGTCGGGATTGCGCGGCGACTGCGCGTCCAGATTCAGCTCGGCGAGATCGCCAAGCACGCGGTGCGCACCGCTGTCCTGCACGATGAAGGCCTGGCGCTCGGCCGGCGCGTTGATGTCCAGCGGCACATAGACTGCCGCGCATTTGAGGATGGCCAGCTGGCAGATCAGCAAGTCGATGCTGCGCGGCAGCGCGATGGCCACGCTTTCCCCCGGCTGTACACCCAGGGTAATGAGGTGATGGGCCAGCCGATTGGCGCGGCGATTGAGGTCGCGGTAGCTCAGGGACACACTGCCCTGCACCGCCGCCACCGCTTCAGGACGTGCCAGCACCTGGGCTTCGAACAACTGGTGTACGGTCAATTGCGACGGGTAGGCGCGCGTCGTGGCGTTGAATTCCACCAGCAGTTGGTGGCGCTCGGCCGCCGGGATGATCGACACCGCCTGCAACGGCGTGGTCGGCGCCTGTTGCAACGCACTCACCAGGTGGCGCAGCGCGGTCAGCAGGTAGTCGCCCACTCGCTGCACATCCAGGCTGGCTACGCCTTGCACCGTCAGGGCAAAACCGCTGCCGAGGTCATCGACATTGAGCACCAGCGGGTAGTTGCTGCGCTCTTCGGAACTGAGGATCTGGATGCCGCTGGCCGCAAACGGGTTATCCCCCGGCGCTTGGTCCGCAGCGCTGTGACGGTAGTTGAGCAAGGTGCTGAACAACGGTAGTGAGCCCGGCACGCCACTGCAGCGCTGGGCCAGGGACAACGACGCGTGCTCATGCCCGAGCAAGTGTGCGAGCCGTGCATGGGTGGCGCGCACACCGGCCAGCACCAAGGTGTTGCCGAGGCTGACCCGCAGCGGCAAGGTGTTGATGAACATCCCCAGCGCGCGGTCGGCGCCCGCGCCGCCTTGCATGCGGCCCAGCAGCACCGTGCCGAACACAACCTCTTGCTGGCCCGAGACCTGCCCCAACACCTGGGCCCAAGCCAGGTGCACCAGGCTTGCGGTGCTCACCCCGAGTTGCCGCGCCTGTTCACGCAGGCCCAGGTTCAAGGCCGGTTCCAACGGCAGGCGTGCCTCGAGAATGCCGCTGCCGTCGCGGTTCACATCCTGCAAACCGAAGGCCAGGGTCGGTTCGTCAATGTCGCCGAGCATCTCAGTGAAGAACGCTTCGTGTTGCGCCTGGCTGACCCCGAGGCGCGCCTGCGCCACGTAGTTGCGGTACTGCACGGCCTCCGGCAGTTGCGCGCTGCTGCCGGACAGGCTGGCGCTCATCTCTTGCACCAGCACTTGCAAGGCGGTGTGGTCGAGCAGGATGTGGTGCAGCAGCAGGATGCCGACGAGGCGACCCGGTTCTGCGCAGTAGGCGAAGTGCATCAGCGAGGCGCGCGTGAGGTCGAGACGGAAGTGCCGTGGGTCGAAGCGCTGTTGCAACTGCGCCAAGGCATCGGCGCCCAGCCCCTCTATGCGCTCGACCGCCAGTGGCGCCTGGCGACACACCACTTGCACCGGCTCGTCGAGGCCTTCCCAGAGGATCGCGGTGCGCAGGATGTCATTGCGCTCGATCACGCTGTGCAGCGCCTGGATAAAGGCATCGACCGCCGCTTGATCGTTGAAGCCGAACTGTACCTGCAACACGTAGGGATCGCCTTCGCGGGTCGCCAGGTGGTGGTATAGAA
The DNA here is from genome assembly GCF_001702265.1 of Pseudomonas aylmerensis. Taxonomy (GTDB): domain Bacteria; phylum Pseudomonadota; class Gammaproteobacteria; order Pseudomonadales; family Pseudomonadaceae; genus Aquipseudomonas; species Aquipseudomonas aylmerensis. Next base: position 21,918 of record NZ_MAUE01000049.1, on the reverse strand, counting down.
TGCCCGCCTGCAGGGGAGCCAGGCCGTAGATGTCCTGCACATTGCTGATGCCGCCGGGCACGCGCTGGATGATGTGGTCGAGGGCGGCCTGGCTCAGCTCCACCAGCGGCACCATGTCCGGGGTGATGTGCTGCGTGGCCGCCGTGATCAGGTTGGCCGGCACCTGCACCTGCTGCTGCCCGCCGACTGCGGCAGCGAGTGCCGCCAGGGTCGGCTGGCCGAACAGCACGCGGACGTCGGCGCCCAGCTCGACCTGGCGCATGCGCTCGATCAGCTTGACCGCCAGCAGCGAATGGCCGCCCAGTTCGAAAAAGTTATCGTCACGGCCGACGCGCTCGAGCTTGAGCAGGTCCTGCCAGATCGCGGCGATGGCGTTTTCCACCGCGCCCCGGGGCGCCTGGTAGCCCCGCCGCGCCAGGGCTGTGGCATCGGGCACGGGCAAGGCGTTGCGGTCGAGCTTGCCGTTGGCGGTCAGCGTAAAACGGTCCAGCAACACGAAGGCGCTGGGCACCATATGCTCGGCCAGACTCAGCAGCAGGTGGTCGCGCAAATCCGCGATATTCGGTGCGCCGTCGGCAATCACGTAGGCCACCAGGCGCTTGTCACCCGGTTCGTCTTCACGGGCAATCACCACCGCGTCACGCACGCCCGGAGCGCTGGCGAGGCGCGCCTGGATCTCGCCGAGTTCGATGCGGAATCCGCGGATTTTCACCTGGTCATCGTTACGCCCCAGGTATTCGACGCTGCCGTCGGCGAGCATTCGGCCGAGGTCACCGGTCTTGTACAAACGCAAGCCGGTGGCCGGATCAACCAGGAAGCGCTCGGCGGTCAGCGCATCGCGGTTCAGGTAACCGCGCGCCACACCGGCGCCGCCGACGTACAGCTCACCGACCACACCGAACGGCAGCGGCTCGCGGCGCTCATCCAACACATACAGCTGCAGGTCGGGAATACGCACACCAATCGGGCTGGCGCCGACCCGGTGCGCATCCGCCGCCTGCAATGCACGGTAGGTGACGTGCACGGTGGTTTCGGTGATGCCATACATGTTCACCAACTGCGTGCCGGCATTGATCGCCCGGGCATACCAGGGCTTGAGCATCCCCGGTTCCAGCGCTTCGCCGCCGAAAATCACCTGGCGCAGGGAATGCGCCTGGGGGCTCTGGCCCTGGGCGGCGATCAGTTGACGGAAGGCGCTGGGGGTCTGGTTGAGAATGCTCACCCCCGCTTCACAGAGCAGCGTGTAGCACTCGTCCGGCGAGCGGCTGATCCGTTGCGGCACGATCAGCAGTTGCCCGCCATGCATCAGCGCGCCCCAGATTTCCCACACCGAGAAGTCGAACGCGAAGGAGTGGAACAGCGCCCACACGTCGTTGTGGTTGAAGCCGAACCAGTGTTCGGTGGCGGTGAACAACCGCGCGACCTGGCGATGCTCGATCATCACGCCCTTGGGCTGGCCCGTGGAGCCGGAGGTGTAGATCACATAGGCCAGGTTTGCCGGGCTCAGCGTGATCCGCGGGTTGACGATGGACTCGCCCCGCAGGCCGTTGAGATCGATCTGCGCCCGGTCGCCCACCCGATGACGGGTGTTGGCCTGCACCAGTACGGCCACCGGGTCGCTGTCGGCCAGGGTGTAGGCGATGCGCTCAAGCGGATAGGCCGGATCGATCGGCACATAGCCCGCGCCGGCCTTGAGGATGCCCAGCAGGCCGATGATCATCTCCACACCGCGTTCCACGCAGATCGCGACCCGATCATCCGGGCACACGCCTTGGGCGAGCAGGCGATGGGCAACCTGGTTGGCACGTTCGTTGAGCTGGCGATAGCTGAGGCGTTGGTTGTCGAAGCGCAAGGCAATGGCTTCGGGCTGGGCGGCGGCGTGGGCTTCGACCTGCTGGTGGATCAGCGCGCTGTCGGCGAAGGTCTGCGGGGTGTGGTTGAGGGTGTGCAACAGGGCATGGCGTTCGGGGTCAGGCAGGATGTTCAGGCCGCTCAGCGGCATCTCCGGTCGTTGCTCCAGGGCTTCGGCCAGGCTCGCCAGCGCCGTGTGCAGGTAGCCCGCCACACGCTGCGCGCCGATGGCCGCCGCGACCATCACCGTCAGTGCAAACGCTTCGCCGAGATCGTCCACGTTCACCGTCAGCGGGTAGTTGGTGCGTTCCTCGGCACCAAGGACCTGGATCCCCTCGGCGACGTCAATCACCTCGGCCATATCACCCGCAGCGCTGTGCCTGTAGTTGAGTATCGCGCTGAACAACGGCGTCGGCGCGGCCACGCCGCTGCAACGCTGGGCCAGCGCCAGGGACGCGTGCTCATGCTGGAGCAACGCGGTCAGCCGTGCATGGGTGGCCTTGACGCCGGCCCGCACACCCTGCGCGCCCAGGTCCACGCGCAGTGGCAGGGTGTTGATGAACATGCCCAGCGCCCGTTCACCGCCCTCTCCCGCGCTCATGCGGCCGAGCATCACCGTGCCGAACACCACTGACTCGCGCCCGGACACCACGCCCAGGACCCGCGCCAACGCCAGGTGCAGCAGGCTTGCCACACTCACGCCCTGCGCCCGCGCCAGGCTGCGCAAGCGCAGGCCCAGGGCGGCGTCGACGGGGATGCGTACCTCGTCGATACCCTGGCCGTCGCCCTGCACATCCTGCAAGCCGAACGGCAGTGTGGGCGCCTCGATATCCGCCAGCATCTCGCGGAAGAACTGCTCATGGGCCTGCTCGCTGACGCCGTGGCGCACCTGGGCGATATAGCTGCGAAACGGCACCGGCGCCGTGGCCTGGTCCTGCTGGCCCGCTAGGTACAACTGGATTTCATCGCGCACCACATCCAGCGCGGTGTGGTCGAGAATGGTGTGGTGAAACAGCAACATGGCAACCACGCGCTGGTGGGTCGGGTCCTCGGCAAATACCAGGCGCAGCAGCGGCGCCTGGCCCAGGTCGAGGCGGAACGTGCGCGCGTCATAGCGGTTCAGCAAACGGTCAAACGCATCGCCCCCGCTGAAATGCGCCTCTTCACAGGCCAGGGTCGCCATGCGCCACACCACTTGCAGGGGCTCGTCGAGGCGCTCCCAGGCCATCGACGTACGCAGAATATCGTGGCGGTCGATGACCCATTGCAGCGCCTCGGCAAATGCGTGCAGGCGAGGACGGCTGTCGAACACAAACTGCGCGTGCAGCACATACGGATCGCCCTGCTGCGCCGACAGGTGGTGATAGAGCATGCCCTCCTGCAACGGCGCCAGCGGGTAGATGTCCTGCACGTTCGCCGCACCACCGGGGATCGCCGCGACGATCCGGTCGATGGCCGCCTGGTCGAGGCTGACCAGCGGCAACATGGCCGGCGTGATCCGATAGGCCGGGCTCAGCCAGTCACCGCCATGCTCGGCCACCAGCGCGAGCAACCGGGGTTTGTGGGCGATCAATTGATCCCACAGCGCGTCATCCAATGCCTCATCGTCACCCAGGACAATCAGGTCGTCTGCTTCCCTTTGCAGACGGATCGCATGGGTGGAAATCGCTGCCAATAATTCGCTGAACTGCATGGAGGTAACCTGCCTGATAAGTCACGGTGGAGAAGAAAGTCCGTTTTCAGCTGCCGTTTGCAATCGTCTGTGCTGGGCGCCCGGTGAAAGAAACACGGGCACAGCCGGGGGCCTGGAAGGCTTCCGGCAGGGTTGGGAAATTAAGGGATTTGACCGCAGGGAGGTGACATGGGAAGCGGGGACAAGGGCGCCAGCCCTGGGATCGGGCTGAGCAGCGGTGTGGTTTTAACGCGCAGGCGCGCCAGCGATGGCGCGGTGTCAGGCAGCGACGAGGGTCAGGCTTCGCGCGCCTTGACCTTCAAATGCCGCGCATACCAGGGCCGCTTCGGCACGCGCTTGAACAAACCCAGCAGCGCATCGTCCTCGGCACCGAAGGTGATGCGCAGCGCGAGCTTCATGGTCTCCGGATCCATCTCCATCGACTTGCCCATCTGCAACCCCGGCGTGGTGCTGCAGCCATGGGTGTCCGGGCCCAGCCACGGGTCAGCGACTTCGACCCAGCGCCCCGGCGCAAACCAGGCCACGCCGTTGACCTGCATGCGGCTGACCTCGCCGGGATTGAAACGCTCATGGGCACGAAACCAGTCTTCGATGCGGTCGTCGATCCAGCCGTGGAAGTGCCAGAACACCGGGTTAACGTGGGACGAAAACGGGTCTCCGAGGAAGTCGTTTTCCGCCGCATACCAGCGCGGGGCGAAGTCTGCCGGGTCGCGGGCCAGGGGCACGGGCGCACCGTTGGAAGGGTCACGGGGCACCGAGGCCCAGCGCATGTGCAGCCAGTCATGCAGGCCCAGCTCCATCTCCGAGCCCAACTGGCCGAGACTCAATCTGGCCAGGTAACGCGGGTCGCGGTACTGGGATTCCCAGACCTGGAAATTGCTGTGGTAGGTCTCGGCGGCCTTGATGTCGCTGACCCACTGGGTGTATTCGCTGTCATCCGCGGCCCACCAGGTGGGCGGCAGGGCGAAGCCATCGTGGTTGTCGAAGTACCGCAGAAAGCCCAGGCGATCGCGCTCAAGGGGCGGTTGCGGCGCGGGGAATTGCGGCCATGAGGGCAAATCCTGCATTGAGCGCGCGGTGCCGAGCATGTGCCGGTGCATGAAGAAGAAATCGATGCCCGAGCCGTTGCGGTCCTTGTGCTTGCCACGCGCGTCACGTTCCTTGCCCCGTGGGCCGGGTTGCCAGCCGATGCCGCGCAGGGCCTCGCGCTTTTCTTCGGAGAGCTTGTGCCACTGGTCCCGGGTGGCGTGCCACAGCTGATGGAACAGGCGGTGCTCGGGCGCGATCAGCCAGGCCAGCAGCGTCGGGTTGAGGCCGATGCGTTGGCGCGCTTCGGGAAACCAGTGTTTGTGGGCAATGAAGCGGTTGTCGCGCTCGGTCAATGCCAGCGGGCGATCCAGGTCGAGGATCTGCCCGCTGAGGGTGCTGCTGCCGGCGTTGGCAAAGTCCGCCCAGACCTGGTCGAGGGTCATCTTGAATTCATAGGCGGGCCTGCCGTCGGCGGAATCGCGGTCGATCAGGCGCCAATAGAGCAAGGCGCTGTCGCCGCTCACCAGGTCACCGAGTACGCGATAGCGCGGCTCGCCTTCGGCGCGCAGGTTGGCGGCGGTGTCCAGGTAGCCACGCACGCCGCGGCCACGCGGGGCGATGTCGAGCAGCAGTTCCAGGCCTTGCAACGGCAGGCCCTTGAGGCCGGCGTCGCGACCTTCCAGGCGCAGGCTCCACACGCCACGCAAGGTGTTGGCCAGGTGCTGGCCGGCAGTATCGGCCAGCGCCACCGTGGCCTCGCCGGGGGTGATGGGGAATTCTTCTTCGCGCGTCAGCTCGCGATGGGCATAGAAGGCCGCCGGCACAGCGGCGCCGGTGAGCGCCAGGCCGGCGATGAACCCACGTCGAGAGATGGTCATTGTCTACCTTAGGAAACGGCTTTATCAGAGCTAGAACGTTTGCAGCCCGGGGAAATTTACCGCGCTGTCGGCGGCGCCTAAATTTGCGCGCCCATCACTCGTTCTTCCCTGATAGCGAAGGGCTCAACTGACTGAGATGGCAATGACAAAACCACGTTCGAAAAAGGCGCTGTATATCGGCCTGCCGCTGGCACTGGCCATCGGTGCCGGGGCCGGTTTCCTGGTCTGGGATCACTGGTTCAAGGGCAATGCCGGCTATCCGCTGGAGGTCATCAAGCAGGCCAATGAAATGCAGGACCGGCTGCTGTCGTTCGACAGCCATATCACCGTGCCGGTAGATTTCGGCACCGCCGGCAACGAGGCCGACAAGGACGGCAGTGGCCAGTTCGACCTGGCCAAGGCCGCACGCGGCCGCCTGTCCGGTGCCGCCCTGACGATCTTTGGCTGGCCGGAAATCTGGAACGGCCCCAACGCGCCGCACAAACCCACCGACGGTTTTGTCGAAGCCGCGCGCAATGAACAGGAAGTGCGCTACAAAATCATCAGTGGCATGGTCCGCGACTACCCCAACCAGGTCGGCATCGCCTACACCCCGGACGACTTCCGGCGCCTGCATGGCGAGGGCAAGTTCGCGATCTTCATCAGCATGCTCAACGCCTACCCGCTGGGCAACGACCTCAACCAGCTGGACCTGTGGACCGCACGCGGGATGCGCATGTTCGGCTTCAGCTATGTGGGCAACAACGCCTGGTCCGACTCGTCGCGCCCGCTGCCGTTTTTCAATGACTCGGTGGATGCCCTCGACGGCCTCTCGGACATCGGCAAGCAAGCGGTGCACCGCCTGAATGACCTCGGCGTGATCATCGACGTGTCGCAGATGTCGACCAAGGCCCTGGAGCAGGTGGCGCAGTTGAGCCGTACGCCGATGGTGGCATCGCACTCGGCGCCACGCGCGGCGGTGGATATCCCGCGCAACCTCAGCGACAAGGAACTGCAACTGATCAAGCAGAGCGGCGGCGTGGTGCAGATTGTCGGGTTTTCCGCCTACCTGCGCCCGCTGAGCCAGCCGACCCAGGACAAGCTCAACGCCCTGCGCGCCCGTTTCGACCTGCCACCGCTGCCCAACCTGGCCGTGGCCTTGATGCCGGGCGACGCGATCATCGCCGCCTGGCCCGAACACAAGTTCGGCGAGTACGCCGGCGCGCTGTACGCGATCCTCGACGAAGAGCCCAAGGCCACCCTCAAGGACCTGGGTGACGCCATCGACTACACCGTGCGCAAGATCGGTATCGATCACGTCGGCCTGGCGTCGGACTTCAACGACGGCGGCGGCATCCAGGGCTGGAACAACGTCGGGGAAGTGCGCAACGTCACCGCCGAACTGATTCAGCGTGGGTATTCCGAAGCCGATATCGCCAAGCTGTGGGGAGGCAACTTCCTGCGCGTGTGGGACCAGGTCCAAAAAGCTGCCAAACCCTTGGCCAACCGCTAATCACCTAGAAGTATGTCCATGACCGACCGCCGTACTTTTCTCAAGCAGGCCGGTGTTTTCGCCGCGAGCCTGCCGCTGGGCACCGCCCTGCTCCCCCAGGCAATGGCTGCCGACAGCACGAACGACCCATGGACGGGATTCAAGCAACTGTTCAACCAGGACCCCAGCTACCTGCACTTTTCCAACTTCCTCGTGGCCTCGCACCCCAGGCCGGTGCGCGAGGCCATTGAACGTTACCGCGCACAGATCGACCGCAACCCGGGCCTGGCGATGGACTGGGACCTGCAGGAGACCTGGAAGCGCGAAGGCCAGGTCCGCGAATGGGCCGGCCGCTACCTGAAGGCCACGCCCGCGCAGATCGCCCTCACCGGGAGCACCTCCGAAGGCCTGGCGATGATCTATGGCGGGATCAAGGTGCGCGCCGACCAGGAGATCCTGACCACGGTGCACGAGCATTACGCCACCGAGTTCAGCCTGGATTTCCGGGTACGCAAGCAACAGACCCAGGTCCGCAAGATTCGCCTGTTCGACGATGCCCACCGGGTGTCCGCCGATGAAGTGCTGGGCAATATCCAACGCAATATCCGCCCCAACACCCGCGTGCTCGGCATGACCTGGGTACAGTCCGGCAGCGGTGTGAAGCTGCCCATCGGTGAGATCGGCAAGCTGGTCGAGGAACACAACCGCCAGCGTGATGACAAGGACCGTATCCTCTATATCGTCGACGGTGTGCATGGTTTTGGCGTGGAGAACCTCGATTTCCCGGACATGCACTGCGACTTCTTCATCGCCGGCACCCACAAGTGGATGTTCGGGCCGCGCGGCACCGGCCTGGTGTGCGCCCGCGACCCCGAGAACAAGTACGTGACGCCGATGGTGCCGACCTTCTCCGAGGACAAGGACTTCGCCACCATCATGACCCCTGGTGGCTACCACGCCTTCGAGCATCGCTGGGCGGCGGACGAGGCCTTCAAGCTGCACTTGCAACTGGGCAAGGCACAGGTGCAGGCGCGCATCCATGCGCTGAACACCGAATTGAAAGATCAACTGCTAACGCACCCGAAGATCGAACTGGTTACCCCACGCAGCCCCGAGCTGTCGGCCGGCTTTACTTTCTTCCGGGTCAAGGGCCAGGACAGTGATGCCGTGGCGGCCTACATGATGAAAAACCGTGTGGTGATCGACGCGGTGGACCGCGATGTCGGCCCGGTGATCCGTACCTCCCCGGGCCTGCTCAATTCCAGCGAAGAGATCCAGCGCTTCATGACCCTGCTGAACCAGCGGGCCTGAGGCCCGCCCTTTTTCCTTTGAACGAGATGCCCACATGAATCCATCCCGACTCAAGCCCCTGGGCGCCCTGGCGCTCACCGCCCTGTGCGCCGCGCTGCTGCCCAACCTGGCCCAGGCCGCCACGCCGCAACCCGGCAAAGTATTCAAGGACTGCAAGGACTGCCCGGAAATGGTGGTGCTGCCCGCCGGCACCTTCACCATGGGCACGCCGGAAGATGAAGTCGGCCGCGAGCCGGATGAAGGCCCGATGCACGACGTGACTTTCGCCAAGCCCTTTGCCATGAGCCGCTTCCATATCACCGCCGGCGAATGGGACAGCTATATCCGCCAGACCGGGGTGAAGATCGCCGATGGCGACACCCGCCCCGGCCGCGAATGTATCGCCAGCAAGCCACGCTATCCCCAGGGCCCGCGCCAGCCGGCGGTGTGCATGGACATGGATGACATCAAGCACTACGTGGCCTGGTTGTCGAAAAAGACCGGCCATCAATACCACATGGTCAGCGAAGCCCAGCGTGAATACGCTGCCCGCGCCGGCTCCACCGGGCCATTCCCCTTCCCGTTCGATGAAGGCAAGGGCTACAGCATTGCCGAGCACGCCAACACCTACGGCCCGGCAGATGGCTACAGCTATTCTTCGCCGGTGGGCAGCTATCCGCCGAATGCATTCGGCATGTACGACATGCACGGCAATGTGTACGAACGGGTTGCCGACTGCGAGCACCCCAACTACATCGGCGCGCCAACCGATGGCAGTGCATGGATGGAGCCGAACTGCGAGGGTTACCAGATTCGCGGCAATGACTGGGGCGAGGCGCCCGTGTTCTCGCGCTCGGGCAACCGCAACAACATTTTCCCGCAGACGCGCGGAGACTGGATCGGTTTTCGGGTAGTGCGCGATCTCTGACAACACAGGAGATCCAGTGTGGGAGCGGGCTTGCTCGCGAAGGCGGTGGGTCAGCCACCCTCTTCAGTGACTGACACACCGCTTTCGCGGGCAAGCCCGCTCCCACAGTTTTGATCGCTGTTTGGGCTGGGATTCGGGGTGCTGCACAGCATTTGAGCTGAAGGCACAACTCGGCTCCAACCTTGAAATACACCCCAAATGTGGGAGCGGGCTTGCTCGCGAAGGCGGTGGTTCAGCCACCCGCTTCAGCGACTGACACACCGCCATCGCAGGCAAGCCAGCTCCCACAGTTTTGATCGGTGTTCGGGCTGGAGGCCGAGGTGCTGCACGGCATTTGAGCTGAAGGCACAACTCGGCTCCAACCTTGAAATACACCCCAAATGTGGGAGCGGGCTTGCCCGCGAAGACGGTAGATCAGCCACCCTCTTCAGCGACTGATACACCGCTTTCGCGGGCAAGCCCGCTCCCACAGTTGGCACCGTGTCCGCTTTAGATACCCTTCTGCGCCAACAACTCCAATCCTTCATGCAACGCCGGGAACAGGCTGTTGTTGAAGTTGTTCCAGCGCAGTTCGAGGATGGTGTCGTCCGGCGCAATCTCGGTCTTGAGCACGTCGTGGAACACTTCGCCGGAGTCGATGCCATTGTCCACGTAGTGGAACGACGCGCCCGTCAGGTACAGCGGCTCGGACGGGGTGGTGGCCTTGGTCGCCCAGTCCACCACCGTTTGCCCACGTGCGCCGTACAGCGCATTCCAGGTGGCGTAGGCGCCACGGCGCTCGTACGGCGACTCGATGCGGGTAATCCCCGGATGAATGTTCATGATCCGACGCGCAAACGGCGCACCCGGGCGCACCAGTTCATCGAGGATCACCAGCAGCCCATCGAGCACCACGATATCGGCCTTGAGCTCCACCAGAGTGTCATGCAGGCGGCGTTCGAAATCCTGCTTGCCGGCGATGTGCTCGGCGCTGCCGCGTGGCAGGCGACGATAGGTGGACGGCACGCTCAGCAGCAGATCGTTGACCAGGCGCCCCTGCACCCGCAGGTCGGCCGGGTACAGCCACTGGCGGCCCGGCTGGTAGGCAAAGCCGTAGTCGCTGACCAGCTGCTGGTCACGCGGGTTCTGCTCGTCATCGTCATACACCACGCCTACCAGGTTGTAGGCCTCGCCCAGCGGCGTGTCGTTGAGCGACCCCACCAGAAACTCCAGCACCGACTTCATGTAGCGCTCATGGTCCTTGTAGGCCACAGGCTGCCCGGCCTTGTCGGCGGCGGCATTGCGCAGGGACCACACGTACACCAGATTCTTTTTCGTCATTGTTTCGCTCTCGCTGGATAGATCAGGCACGCGCCCATACGCGTGCGCCTACCCAACAAGAACGAACCAGGCGCCGGGCAATTTATCCGCCGCCGTCCCCGCCGGGCACGCCGAGCTAAATAGTCGCGCCAATCCTTCGTTTGTCATGGGTAAGGGTCTGTGTGCCCAGCCCCCTCTATTCACTTTCCGGGAAGTACTTATGACCGACCCCAAGCGCGGCGCCTTCAAGGGTTTGCTCGCATTGCTCAGGCCTTTTCGCACCATCGTGACGGTCTCCGTCGCCCTGGGCATGGCCGGCGGCCTGGCCATCACGTTGCTGCTGGCGACCATCAATAACGCCCTGCACTCCGCCACCGGCATGACGCACGGCGTGATTCTGACGTTTGCCGCGTTGTGCCTGCTGGCGCTGACCAGCTCGATTGTCTCGGATATCGGCACCAACTACGTCGGCCAACGCATCATTGCCGCGCTGCGCAAGGACCTCGGCGAGAAGGTGCTGTCGGCGCCCATCGAGCAGATCGAACAGTACCGCTCCCACCGGCTGATTCCGGTATTGACCCATGACGTCGACACCATCAGCGATTTTTCCTTCGCCTTCACCCCGCTGGCCATCGCGACCACCGTGACCCTGGGCTGCCTGGGCTACCTGGCGTACCTGTCGGTGCCGATGTTCCTGATGATGGTCGTGGCAATCATCATCGGCAGCAGCGTGCAATTCATCGCCGGCGCCAAGGGCATCCGTGGCTTCGACGAAGCCCGCGACCAGGAAGACGAACTGCAACGCTACTATTCGGCGATCGCCTCGGGTGCCAAGGAGCTGCGCATCCACCGGCCACGACGCTACCGCATGAACACCCACCGCATCCAGGAGACCGCCGACCGCATCAGCGATATCCAGGTGCGCTCGGTGAACATTTATATCGTCGCCAAGACCTTTGGCTCGATGCTGTTCTTCGTGGTCATCGGCCTGGCCCTGGCGATGCAGGCCTACAACCCCAACCCGGACCCTGCGGTGATCACTGGCTTCGTGCTGGTGCTGCTGTACATGAAAGGCCCGCTGGAACATGTAGTGGGTTACCTGCCGATCATCGGCAAGGCGCGCATTGCGTTTGCGCGGATCACCGAACTGTCCGAGCGTTTCTCGTCCCCCGAGCCCCACTTGTTGATGGACGGCAGCGAAGCCCCGACTCCGGTGGTCAACAGCCTTGAGCTGCGCGGTGTGACCTACAGCCCGCCGCCGGTGGAAGGCAGCCAGCCGTTTCACCTGGGGCCGATCAACCTGAGTATCAAGCAGGGCGATATCGTGTTTATCGTCGGCGAGAACGGCTGTGGCAAGACCACCCTGATCAAGCTGCTGCTCGGCCTCTACCAGCCCCAGGCCGGCGAAATCCGCCTGAACGGCGAAACGCTGACCGCTGCAGCACGCGACGACTACCGCCAGTTGTTCACCACGGTATTCGCCGACTACTACCTGTTCGATGACCTGGTCCAGGGCAGCGCCACCCAGTCGCTGGACAGCGCCGCCAAGTACCTGGAACGCCTGGAAATCGCGCACAAGGTCAGCGTCAAGGACGGCGTGTTCAGCACCACCGACCTCTCCACCGGCCAGCGCAAGCGCCTGGCACTGGTGAATGCCTGGCTCGAAGAACGTCCGGTACTGGTGTTCGACGAGTGGGCGGCCGACCAGGATCCGGCGTTCCGGCGCGTGTTCTACACCGAGCTGCTGCCGGACCTCAAGCGCCTGGGCAAGACCATCATCGTGATCAGCCATGACGATCGTTATTTCGATATCGCCGATCAGTTGGTGCGCTTGAGCGCAGGGAAAGTCGTGGCAGAACTGGAGCCCGCATAAATTTTTCCGGTTTATGCGAGTGGGAACGTCTCATATGCAGCAATGAGAATTAACCGCATTAACCACCTATTTGCCAACACTTAAAAAGAGAAACACACCATGCCCGTACGGCTTGCCCTCAGCCCATTGAGCACCGCACTTTCCATGCGGCGGGCTTTGAAATTCAACGTTCTGCCCAACGCCCTGGCGCTGGCGATCAGCCTGCCCGTAGCAGGTTATGTGCAGGCGGAAGAATTCGAATTGAACATTCCGGCGCAACCACTGAGTACTGCGCTGCAGGTGTTCGGTCAACAGACCAACCTGCAAATCCTGTACAGCCCGGAAACCGTGCAGAACAAACACAGCACGGCGGTCAGCGGCAAAATGGACCCGGTACGGGCAATCGAGCGCCTCCTGGGGGGGACAGGCGTAAGTTACAGCCTGCAAGGCAGCTCGATGATCATCAACGCGCCAAGCTCGGGCACCGGCGCCGTGGAGCTGGGGGCCACCCAGATCAACGCCAACCAGCTCGGCACCATCACTGAGGACAGCGGCTCCTATACGCCGGGCACCATCGCCACTGCCACCAAGATGGTACTGACACCACGGGAAACGCCCCAGTCGATTTCCGTGGTCACCCGCCAGACCATGGACGACTTCGGCCTCAACGGCATTGACGACGTGATGCGTCACACACCGGGCATCACCGTGTCGACCTTCGACAGCGAGCGCACCAACTACTACGCACGCGGATTCCCGATCCAGAACTTCCAGTACGACGGCGTGCCGACCACGCGCAACGACGGCTACTCGGCCGGCCAGACCCTCAGCGACATGGCGATCTACGACCGCGTCGAAGTGCTCAAGGGGACTACCGGCCTGATGACCGGCGCAGGCGGCCCTGGCGGTACCATCAACCTGGTGCGCAAGAAACCCACTGCCGAGTTCAAGGGCCATGTCAGCCTGGGTGCCGGCTCGTGGGACAACTACCGCTCGGAGCTGGACGTCAGCGGCCCGCTGACCGACAGCGGCAACGTGCGCGGGCGCGCCGTGGCGGTGCATCAGGACCGCCATTCGTTCATGGACCACTATGAACGCAAGACGGATGTCTACTACGGCATCCTCGAATTCGACCTGACGCCCGACACCCTGCTGACCGTCGGCGCCGACTACCAGAACAACGACCCGAAAGGCTCCAGCTGGTCGGGCAGCCGTTCGCTGTTCGATGGCAACGGTAACGAGATCAGCTTCAACCGCGGCTACAACAACGGTCCGAAATGGAGCAGCTGGGGGCAATACAGCCGCAGTGTGTTCGCCACCCTGGAACACGCCCTGGATAACGGCTGGATCGCCAAGGCCAACTACAGCAACCAGCTCAATGGCTACAACGCGCCGCTGGGTTACGCATCGCCCATACCGAATTCCAGCGACCGGGCGTCGGTCTATGGCTCCAAGTTCACCGGCAAGACCATCAGCAACAACGGTGATTTCTACCTCTCCGGGCCGTTCAGCCTGGGTGGACGGGAGCATCAACTGGTCGTCGGTTCCTCGGTCTCGCGCTCGCACTGGCAAGGCAACGACTATTACGGCTACGAAGCGACCTACAGGGACGGCAATAATTTCCCGCTCTATGAGTGGGACGGTGACAGCCTCGAACCGCAATGGGGCCCGGCCCACGAGAAAGACGACATCACCCGCCAGGCGGCCGTCTACTTCTCGACTCGCCTGAGCCTCACCGACGACCTGTCGCTGTTGCTCGGTTCGCGCCTGGCCGACTACCGGCTGACCGGCACCAACGACTCGCGGGAAACCGGCAAGGTCATCCCTTATGCCGGCATGGTGTACGACCTCAACAAGAATTTCTCGGTGTACGCAAGCTACACCTCGATCTTCATGCCGCAGATGCTGCGGCCCGACCGCAACAACAAAATGGTCGAGCCTGACGAGGGCGAGAACTACGAGCTGGGTCTGAAGGGCGAGTTCTATGACGGCCGCTTGAACGCCAGCCTCGCCTACTTCGAGATTCATGAATCGAATCGGGCCGAGGAAGACACCGAGTACAACAACAATATGCCGGCCAACTCGCCCGTCGAGTGGGCCTACATGGGCATCAAGGCCAAGACCAAGGGCTATGAAGCCGAGATCTCCGGCGAATTGGCGCCAGGCTGGCAGGTGCAGGCGGGCTACACCCACAAGGTGATCCGCGATGACGACGGCAAGAAATTCTCCACCTTTGAGCCTCAGGACCAGTTGAACTTCTATACCAGCTACAAGCTGACCGGCGCCCTCGACAAGCTGACCCTCGGCGGCGGCGCGCGCTGGCAGGGTGAGGTCTGGCAGGATGTCTACAACCGCGGCAAGAATGTGACCCAGCGGTTTTCCCAAGACCCGTACTGGCTGGTGGACGCGATGGCGCGCTACCAGATCAGCAAAAACCTCTCGGCCACGATCAACGTCAACAACGTGTTCGACAAACGCTATTACACCAACATCGGGTTCTACACCTCGTCTTACTCCGGCGACCCCCGCAACGTGATGCTGTCGACCCGCTGGGACTTCTGACCCCCGCCTAGGCAATCCCCCAACACCCTGTGCAGGCACCCTGCACAGGGTGTTTTTTTGGGCGGGTAATTCGTCTTGGCTGCCGTTGCCGCCCGCACATCAAAAAGCCCCAGCGCACATCACGTGGGCTGGGGCTGTCTGGTCAGGCGACGGTTACTCCATGGCGGCTACAAAGCTGCGTACGAACCCGGCGTTGTCAATGATGCGCTCATGGTCCACCTCGATGACCTCCGAGCGCACCACACACGCCGCGCCGATCACCCGCTGCATGCTCGCCTCAATCAATGCCTTGTGTTGGCCTGCACGGCTCTTGGCCGCCCACCAGCAACTGACCGGCGCCTTGAGCGGCTTGAAGTCCGCCTGTTCCATGCGCTTGAACAACGCACGGTCGACCTCCCAGGAGACCTGTGCCTCATTGCCGCCCAACAGTTCCTGCTTGATGTCCTGGAACGCTTGGCCCAGGGAGGCCTCGGCCCATTCGACGAAGCCTGCCCATTGCTGGTCTTCAGCGATGTGGGTGGCCTGCAAGCCTTTCCAAGCGCGGTGGATCGCCTCTGCAGAGGCCGGGAACATCACGCCGAGTAATGCCACGCGTCGTTCGTTGTCGGAGATCTCGCTGTCATCGCAGACGACTGCCGCGTCCCAGTACTGCGTGAGCCAGCGCGGTGGCGAGGAGTCGATCCAACCGACAAACTCCACCTGCCGACCCGCCTGCTCCAGGCCATGGGCCACTTCGACCGCCAGGTTGCCGCCCAATGACCAGCCACCCAGACGGAAGGCGCCTTCGGGTTGAGCCTCCAGCAACTGTGCGGTGTAGTCCTCGACCATCGCGGCCCAGGACGGCACTTGCGCGCCCTCCTCGGCCAATGCACGGCAAATCACACCGACCACCGGCCGCTGATCGCGCAGCGCCAGGGCAATGGCCTTGTAGCAATGCACTGAACCGTAGCTGGGGTGGAACAGGTAGAGCGGCGTGCCCTCGGTGCGGCTATTGAGCGGCACCAGCAGCGACCGGCGCGCAGTGCCTTCCAGGCAAGCAACCTGGGCACGCACGGTCGGGTTGAGCATCAACTGACTGACCGAAAGGCCGATGCCGCTGGCCTTGCGAATCCGCTCCTTGAGCATCAAGACCAACAGCGAGTGGCCGCCGAGTTCGAAGAAGTTGTCGTGGACACCCACCTGCTCGACGCCGAGCACCTCTCGCCAGAGGTGCGCGACCGTGTGCTCCAACGCGGTCTGCGGCGCTTCAAAACGCTGGCTTGCCTGTGTGTCCGGCTTCGGCAGGGCCTTGCGATCCAACTTGCCGTTGGGGCTCAGGGGCATCTGTTCCAGCACCAGCCATTGCGCCGGCACCATGTAGTCCGGCAAATGAACGGCCAGGTGTGCACTGAGGATTTCACGCCAGTGTTCACCCTGCTCCTGCAAGACCAGGTAACCGACCAGGTGCTTGGCGTCCACCGCCAGCACCGCTGCCTCACGCACCGAGGCGTGCTCCAGCAGCCGCGCTTCGATTTCGCCAAGCTCAATGCGCAAGCCGCGCAGCTTGACCTGATGGTCGATACGCCCGGCGTATTCGATCACCCCATCAGGGCGATAGCGGGCCAGGTCGCCGGTACGGTACAGGCGCTTACCCGCGATGAACGGATGAGCGATAAAGCGCTCGGCAGTCAAGCCCGGGCGACGGTGATAACCCCGCGCCAGGCCAACGCCGCCGAGGAACAGTTCGCCGAGTACGCCGGCCGGGACCGGCTCGAAGTTGTCGTCGAGGACGTAGCAGCCGAGGTTGGCAATCGGCTTGCCGATAGGCACCGCGTCGCGACCTTCCTCGACGCACGTCCAGTGCGTCACGTCGATGGCGGCTTCAGTCGGGCCGTACAAGTTGTAGAGCCCGGCATGAGGCAGCTTGGCGAAGACTTGCTGCTGCGCATCGACGGGCAACGCCTCGCCACTGCAGACAATACGCTGCAGGCTGGTGCAGGACGCCACGTTGGCATCCTGCAGGAACGCTTGCAGCATCGACGGTACGAAATGCAGGGTGGTGACCTGCTCGGCGTTGATCAGGCTGACCAGCCTGGCCGGATCACGATGATCGCCTGGCGCCGCGACCACCAGGCGTGCGCCGGTCATCAGTGGCCAGAAGAACTCCCACACCGACACGTCAAAACTGAACGGGGTTTTCTGCAACACGGTATCGCCGGCATCCAGCGCGTAAGCCTCCTGCATCCAGCACAGGCGGTTGGTCAGCGCCACATGACGGTTGCCGGCGCCCTTGGGCTGGCCGGTGGAGCCTGACGTGTAGATCACGTAGGCGAGGTTTTCGCCGTCCAGCACAATCCCGGGGTTGGCGTCGCTGTAGTCTTCGAACCCGGCGTCACCCAATATCAGCGTTTCCAGGCCTTGAGGGACCGGCAACTGCTCACGCAGATGGGCTTGGGTCAACAGCAGTTTCACCCCGCTGTCTTCGAGCATATAGGCCAGGCGCTCACGCGGGTATTCCGGGTCGAGCGGCACATAGGCGCCACCGGCCTTGAGCACCGCGAGCAAGCCGACCACCATCTCGATGGAACGCTCCAGCGCCAGGCCGACCAGTACGTCCGGGCCCACGCCGGCTTCCAGCAAACGATGGGCCAGGCGGTTGGCGCGTCGGTTCAACTCGGCGTAACTCAGGCGCTGCGGCCCATAGGCCAGGGCCGGAGCCTGCGGTGTCAGCGCGACCTGGTCCTCGATCAACTGATGCACCGTGCGTTGCAACGGGTACTCGCGCGCCGTCGCATTCCAATCCTCGACGATCAGCGTGCGCTGCGCGTCCGGCAGCGATGGCAGGTCCGCCAGGCGCTGCACCTGCGGCAGGGTCAGGGCCTGCAACAGCTGCTGGAAGTGCTCGGCCAGGTGGACGATCGCCTGTGCATCGAACGCGGCGCGGTCGTAGTTGAACTCCACGGCCAGGCTGTCGCCCATGGCCAGCAACACGGTCAAGGGGTAATGGGTCTGCTCCAGGCTGTCCATCGCGCCGAAGCGCAAGCCGGCTGGGGAGCCCTGCTCCAGCGCTGCAGACACCGGGTAGTTCTCGAACACCAGGATGCTGTCGAACAACGCTTCACCACCGAGGCCCGCCCAACGCTGGATATCGAAGAGTGGCGTGTGTTCTTGTTCGCGCAGGCGCAGGTTTTGCGTCTGCACGGTCTGCAACCAGGTCTCCACGCTCAACTGCGGGCTGGGCGTCGCCACCACCGGCAGCGTGTTGATGAACAGGCCGACCTGCTGCTCAATCCCCGGCAACTCGGCCGGACGTCCGGCCACCGTCGCACCAAATGCCACGGTGTCGAGGCCGGTGTGGCGTTGCAAGAGCAGCAGCCAGGCGCTTTGCACCAGGGTATTAAGGGTAACTTTGTGGCGTTGGGCGAACGCCTTGAGCTGCTCGGTCGCCGCCGGTGCGAGTACCGACCGGTGAACCCCGTTGACCTGGGCCAGGTCTTGCTCGCGCTGGATCCCGCGCGACAGCCGCGTCGGCTCCTGCAGCCCCGCCAATTGGGCCTTCCAGAAGGTTTCGCTGATGACTGGATCCTGCGCCTGCAGCCAGGCGATGTAGTCGCGATAGCGCCCGTTCGGTGCACGCAGCGACTCGCCGGCATACTGCTGCATGACTTCGCCAAACAGCTGCGAGGCACTCCAGCCATCCATCAGGATGTGGTGATTGGTGTAGATAAGATGGTGACTGTCGGCACCAGTGCGTACCACCACCAGGCTCAGCAGAGGCGCCTGCTCCAGCACAAAACCTTCGGTGCGCGCGGATTCGGCCAACGCATCGAGCGCCTCGGCGCGGTCCGGGCGGTGCTGCCAATCGTGCTCGATCAACGGCACTTGTACCGTCTTGTAGACCACCTGCAACGGCTGCTCCAGCTCGGTCTGCCAGAGGAACGCCGTACGCAGGATGTCATGGTGTTCCAGGGCCACCTGCCAGGCCGCCGCGAACCGTGCAACATCCAGCCCTTGCACGTCGACGCGCAACTGGTTGATGTAGTCGCCGGAGCCCTGGCCGTACAAGGATTGAAACAGCATGCCTTGCTGCATAGGCGACAACGGGTAAATGTCCTCGACGCGACTCAACGGCAGCGCCAAGCCATCCAACTGCGCCTGGCTCAAGTGCGCCAACGGGAAGTCCGACGGCGTCGCGCCGCTGTTTTCGGGCTGGCAGCAATGCTCGATCACCGCCTTGAGCTCAGCGGCATAGTCGTCGGCCAACTGCTGGATGCTCGCCGGGTCGAACATTTCCTGGCTGAAACTCCAGCTCAGGTTCAACTCGCCGCCATACACCTGGCCATTGATTTCCAACCAGTTGCCCAGCGACGCTTCGGGGCTTTGATCGGCCCCGGCCGCATCACCGGAAGGCATGAACAGGCCCTGCTCGTCACTGCTTTCGAAGCTGGCATCGAACTGGCCGAGATAGTTGAAGGTGATGCGTGGCTGCGGCAGATGCGCCAGGGTTTCACGCACTTGCGGCGGCCCCAGGTAACGCAAGGCGCCAAAGCCGATCCCCTTGTCGGGAATGCCGCGCAGCTGCTCCTTGATGCCTTTCACCGAGCCCCCCAGGGTCAGCGCCGGGGTCAGTTTCACCGGGTAGAGACTGGTGAACCAGCCGACGGTGCGGGTCAGGTCGATGTCTTCGAACAGGTCTTCGCGGCCATGTCCTTCGAGGCGGATCAGGGTCGAGGCGTGACCGGTCCAGCGTCCGACCACACGGGCCAGCGCGGTCAGCAGCAGGTCGTTGATCTGCGTGCGATAGGCCGCCGGTGCGTCCTGCAACAGCCGACGGGTGTGCGTGGCATCCAGGTGCGTGGTCGCACTGGCGGCATGCCGGTTGCTCAGGCTCGCACCCGGCTGGGCGCCCGGCAGATCGGCCTCGACGCCATGCAGTTGGGTCTGCCACCACGCCAGCTCTTGCGTCAGCGCGTCACCTTGAGCGTATTGCTGCAGACGTTGCGCCCAGTCGCGGGTCGAGCTGGTCTTGGCCGGCAATGCCACCGGGACGCCACGGTCAACCTGGCGGTAGGCGGTTTGCAGGTCTTCCAGCAGAATCCGCCATGACACACCGTCCACCACCAGGTGGTGGATGACCAGCAACAGGCGCTGCGAGCCATCGTCCAGCTCGACCAGCACTGCGCGCATCAACGGGCCTTGGCCAAGATCCAGGCTGCGCTGGGCTTCTTCGCCGAGCGCCGCCAGCTCGTCAACACTGCGCAGTGCGGTCTGCCACAGCACGGCATCGGCCTGATGCTGCTCGGCGCCGCGATACACACCCTGCCAGCCATCAGCGCCTGCGAGGAACTGCGAGCGCAAGGCATCGTGATGCACGAGCAACGCCTGCAGGGCCTGGGTCAAGGTTGCCGCGTCGAGACGCGCATGGGGTTGCAGCACCACCGACTGGTTCCAGTGATGACGTTCGGCAATGTCGTCGGCGAAGAAGGCCTGCTGGATCGGCAACAGCAGCGCCTCGCCGCTCAATGCAGCCTGGCTGATCGTCAGCCCTTCGACGCCCTGGCGCGCGACACCGGCCAGGCTCTGCACAGTCTGGTGCTGGAACAGGTCCTTGGGCGTGAAGCGGATACCGGCCTGACGCGCACGGCTGACCACCTGGATCGAGATGATCGAGTCGCCACCCAGCTCGAAGAAGTTGTCGTTCAGGCCCACTTGCGGCAGGCGCAGCACATCCGCCCAGATCGTCGCGAGTTGCTGCTCCAACTCACTCTGCGGTGCCACATAGGCTTGTTGCAGCAGGCTCGCATCCGGTTGCGGCAGGCCCTTGCGGTCGAGTTTGCCGTTGGGGGTCAGCGGCATCTGCGCGAGGAACATGAAGTAGGTCGGCACCATGTAGTCCGGCAGGCGGGTTTTCAGCGCGCGACGCAGGCTTTCACGAAATTCGGTTTCATTTGCCGGCTGCGTGTCGGCCGGCACCACATAAGCCACCAACTGTTTACCGGTCGGGCCTTCCTGGGCCACCACCACGGTTTCGCCGACATTGTCCTGCTCACGCAGGCGCGCTTCGATTTCGCCCAGTTCGATGCGGAAACCGCGGATTTTCACTTGATGGTCGACGCGACCGAGGTAGTCCACCACGCCATCCGGCCGCCCGCGGGTCAGGTCGCCGCTGCGATACACGCGGCTACCCGGCTTGCCGAAGGGGTCCGGCACGAAGCGCTCGGCGGTCAGTGCTGGACGCTCCAGGTAACCGCGCGCCACGCCCTCGCCGCCCAGGTACAACTCACCGGCCACGCCGATCGGTTGCAGGTTGAGTTGCGAGTCCAGCACGTAGCCGCTGCGATTGCCCAACAGCGTGCCAATCGGTGCGTAGACGGCGCCGCACGGGTCGCCCTTGCGTGCTTTCCACAGCAGTGGCGTAACCACCGTTTCCGTCGGGCCGTAGCCGTTGAACAGGTAGGTCGGCTTGAGTGCGCGCCAGGCTAGGTCATAGCTCGCCTGCGCCACGGCGTCACCGCCGAAGCAGTACACACGGACTTTCGGAGGATTACCGTCGCGCTCGGCATGTTCGGCCAGCTGTTGCAGGTACACCGGCGGGAACACGGCCATGGTCACGTTGTGACGGTGCATCTGTTCGTAGGTGTACTCGGGCAGCCACAGGCTGTCATCGCGGATCAGCACGCTCGCGCCGTTGATCAACGGGTGCATCCAGCCTTCGTGGGAGCCGTCGAAGGCGAACGACATGAAGTGCAATTCGCAATCGGCCGGCGAGGTTTCATAACGCTCGCCGGTGGCGATGATGTGCGCCACCAACGGGCCGTGGGACACCGCCACGCCCTTGGGCATGCCGGTGGAGCCGGAGGTGTAGATCACGTAGGCGAGGTTGTCGCCGTCCAGCTTCACATCGGGTGCCGTGTCGCTGAACCCCGCCCACTCCTCAGTGCGATCAATCGCCAGGCTGGTCAATCCTGCCGGGATCGGCAGTTGCTGCAACGCTCGGCTGTCGGTGAGCAGCAGTTGCGCGCGGCTGTCCTGCATCATGTACAGCAGGCGGTCGCGGGGGTATTCGATATCCAGCGGCACATACAC
>NZ_MAUE01000048.1 GCF_001702265.1 Pseudomonas aylmerensis | reverse complement strand
ACTTCAACCACTTGCGCTTCCGATCTCTCGTTAGCGGGAGGCGAATTCTACAGCGTTACACGCTGCTGTCAACACCTCTTTTTCTCCGCTTTCGACCGAGAAGATCGAAACGTTAATAGAGCCAAACAACACTGCTCTACCAACTCCTTCTGGGCTTCGATGAACTGAAGCAAGTCGCTGTCGAATCTCGCGTAACTCTTTGTTTACCAAGGAGTTTTCCGTTTCGACTGCGCCGGAAGTGGGGCGAATTATAGACTTCCAGAATCTGCCGTCAAGCACTAATTACGCTTTTGTTGCAGAAAGTGATTTTTTCGCGATAAGGCGGGGAATCCTGCGCATTACAGGAGGGATTCGAAGGACTAACAGCAGCGCCCCTATAGAAGCATAGATAGCCCACTCCTTCAGGTCCGCCCGCACAATCCACAACATATGCAGTAACCCAAGGCCGAGAATCACATATACCAGGCGATGCAGCTTCTTCCAACGAACACCCAGCCGACGCTGACTGTAGCGATTGGACGTCACCGCCAATATCAGCAAGCACAAGAAACCCAGCGTCCCCACAATAATGTACGGCCTCTTGCGCAGCTCAACCCCCAACTGCGACCAATCCAACCCCAGGACAAACACGCAATACGCCGCCAGGTGCAGCACCACGTAGGCAAAACACCACAACCCCAACTGCCGACGTACAGCTATCCACCCTGCCCAACCGCTCAGCTTCTGCAACGGTGTCATCCCAAGGGTGACCAGCAACAGGATCAGGGTCCCCAACCCCAAACGGTCAACCAGCACCTTTCCGGGATCTGGCCCCAGAGCGGAACTCCAGGCCTCATACAACCAGTACAACGGCCAGACTACCGCCGCGATAAAGACGCTGGCGCGCCAGATCGGATAGCGCATCAATAGTTCTTCCGTAAATCGAGGTTGGTATAAAGAGAGGCGACCTCATCCGAGTAACCATTGAACATCTGCGTCTCGCGCACATTGGGGCTGAACAAACCACTCGGTAAACGGCGCTCGCGGGCCTGGGTCCAGCGCGGGTGATCAACCGTAGGGTTCACGTTCGCATAGAACCCATACTCATCCGCCGCGATACTCTGCCAAGTCGTTTTCGGCTGCTCACTCACCAGGCTGATCCGCACGATTGACTTCACGCTTTTGAAGCCATACTTCCACGGCACGACCAAACGCAGCGGCGCCCCATTCTGGTTCGGCAACTCGCGCCCATACATACCCACGGCAAGGATCGCCAAAGGGTTCATCGCCTCATCCAGGCGCAGGCCTTCAACATAAGGCCAGTCGATCAAACCGAAGCTCGAGCGCTGCCCCGGCATGCTCTTGGGGTCCTGAAGGGTTTCAAAGCGGATGTACTTGGCCTTGGAGGTGGGTTCGACCTGTTTAAGCAAGGCTGCTATAGGGAAGCCTATCCAGGGAATGACCATCGACCACGCCTCGACACAGCGCAAACGGTAGATACGCTCTTCCAACTGATACGGCTTCATGAAGTCTTCCAGGGCGTAACGCCCAGGCTTGGCGACTTCACCATCAATCACCACGCTCCACGGCTCGGTCTTGAGTGAGCCCGCATTCACCGCTGGATCGCCCTTGCCAGTACCGAACTCATAGAAGTTGTTGTAGTGAGTAGCATCCTTGAAGGGGGTGATGGCTTCGTTTTTTACCGTCACCGCCTGCCATTGGGTGCCTGGCAGCTTTTCAGCAAACCATCCCGGGGCCTTACCTGGCTCGACGTCGGCGTAACGCGCAGCATCATCCGCACTGGCCCAACGCGGCAGACTGCTGGCAGCCATACCGGCAAGCGCACCGCCGAGCAACGCACGGCGAGAAAAGTAGAGGGATTCAGGCGTGACATCCGATTCATTGCAATCGGACGCTTTGGGAAATTTGATTAACATGGCAACTCCGCAGCATTGGAGAACTGATGCACCAATAGACTGCGGAGTATTGGGGAAATTACATTAAGGCAATGTTTTGTCCCGGCGCATATGCAACAAGTACTGAACCGGCCCCGAAGCGGCGTAGACCAGGAACGCCAGCAACAGAATGCGCGGCGGATCACTGAACACCACGGCGAACACCAGCACCACTGCCAGAATTGCCACGAAAGGCACGCGCCCCTTCAAGTCCAGCTCCTTGAAGCTGTTGTACTTGATGTTGCTGACCATCAGCATGCCGGCAGCAGCCACCATCAATGCCACCAGGAACGACATCTTGGAACCCTGGATGCCGTAGTCACTGAACGCCCAGACAATACCCGCCACCACCCCGGCAGCCGCAGGGCTGGCCAGACCAATGAAGTAGCGCTTGTCGGCAGTCCCCACCTGGGTATTGAAGCGCGCCAGACGCAAAGCGGCGCCCGCCACATAGATGAAGGCAACCATCCAGCCGACCTTGCCCATATCACCCAGCGCCCAGGCAAACGCCAGCAACGCCGGCGCGACACCGAAGGCGACCATGTCGGACAGCGAGTCATACTCGGCACCGAAGGCGCTTTGGGTATTGGTCATGCGTGCCACCCGACCATCAAGGCCGTCGAGCACCATGGCCACGAAGATCGCAATCGCGGCAAAGCCGAAATACTTGCTGGCACTCGCCGCATCACCTGCCGCCAGCGCACTCTGGGCACTCATGGAGTTGATGATGGAATAGAACCCGGCGAACAGGTTCGCCGTGGTGAACAGATTGGGCAGCAGATAGATGCCACGATGCCGGACCTTGCGGCCTTCAGCGTCATGCCCTTCCTCGACATGTTCATCGATCGGTAGCAGGCTTTCGGCGTCAGAAGCCTGGCTTGGCTCTTCGGGACGTTCGCTCATGGACTTTACCTTGCAACGGTTTGAAAAAATTCGACAAATACGTGCGGCGAGTGTTCGCCCGCAAACGATGCAGCTTTATACCAGAACCGGCTCCCCAAACGAAAAAACGCGGCCTAAGCCGCGTTTTCTCTTGATGCGTGCGACTTAGTTCTTGGCTTTGTCGACGATCTTGTTGGCACCGATCCACGGCATCATGGAGCGCAGTTGCTCGCCGATGACTTCGATACCGTGAGCGGCGTTGTTACGACGCTTGGCGGTCATCGAAGGGTAGCCGGTAGCGCCTTCGCTGATGAACATTTTGGCGTATTCGCCGTCCTGAATACGTTTCAGGGCGTTGCGCATAGCCTGGCGGGATTCGGCGTTGATCACTTCCGGACCCGTCACGTACTCGCCGTATTCAGCGTTGTTGGAGATCGAGTAGTTCATGTTGGCGATACCGCCTTCGTACATGAGGTCAACGATCAGTTTCAGTTCGTGCAGGCACTCGAAGTAGGCCATTTCCGGCGCGTAGCCAGCTTCAACCAGGGTTTCGAAACCGGCCTTGACCAGCTCGACAGTACCGCCGCACAGAACGGCTTGTTCACCGAACAGGTCGGTTTCAGTCTCGTCCTTGAAGGTGGTTTCGATGATGCCGGTACGACCGCCACCCACGCCAGCAGCGTAGGACAGTGCAACGTTCTTGGCGTTGCCCGAAGCGTCCTGGTAGATCGCGATCAGGTCAGGGATACCGCCGCCCTTGACGAACTCGGAACGCACGGTGTGGCCCGGTGCTTTCGGCGCGATCATGATCACGTCGAGGTCAGCGCGTGGAACCACCTGGTTGTAGTGGATCGCGAAGCCGTGGGAGAAGGCCAGGGTGGCGCCCTTCTTGATGTTCGGCTCGATTTCGTTCTTGTACAGCGCGGACTGGAACTCGTCCGGGGTCAGGATCATGACCAGATCGGCAGCAGCAACGGCGGAAGCAACGTCAGTCACTTTCAGGCCATGGGCCTCAGCCTTGGCAACGGTGGCCGAGCCTTTACGCAGGCCAACAGTCACGTCAACGCCGGAATCTTTCAGGTTGCAAGCTTGCGCGTGACCCTGGGAGCCGTAGCCGATGATGGCGACTTTCTTGCCCTGGATGATCGACAGGTCACAATCTTTATCGTAATAAACTTTCATGAGGTTCCTCTATATATCCAGGCCGTGAGGCCATTCACTAATTGGGTTAGATGCTGAGTACTTTGTCGCCACGGGCAATCCCGGTGACACCACTGCGTACAGTTTCCAGAATCGAGGCCGTCCCGATCGACTGGATGAAGCTGTCCAGTTTGTCGCTCGTACCGGTCAATTGAACGGTATAAACGCTGGCGCTCACATCGACGATCTGCCCGCGATAGATGTCGGTAGTACGCTTGATCTCGGCACGTTGGGCGCCCGTGGCCTTGACCTTAACCAGCATCAGCTCGCGCTCGATGTGGGCACTTTCCGACAAGTCGACCAGCTTGACCACTTCGATCAGCTTGTTGAGGTTTTTGGTGATCTGCTCGATCACCTCATCGTGGCCAACAGTAGTCAACGTCAGGCGCGACAGGGTCGGGTCTTCGGTCGGGGCCACGGTCAGGCTTTCGATGTTGTAGTTGCGTTGCGAAAACAGGCCGACAACACGAGACAGAGCGCCGGGTTCGTTCTCCAGAAGCAGGGAGATAATGTGCCGCATGATTAAGTACGCTCCGTCTTGTTCAGCCACATGTCGCGCATAGAGCCGTCTTTGATCTGCATCGGGTAGACGTGCTCGCTGGTATCCACCTGAATATCGATGAACACCAGGCGATCCTTCATGGCGAACGCCTCTTCCATCTTCGGCTTCAGATCTTTCAGATCGGTGATGCGAATGCCGACGTGGCCATAGGCTTCAACCAATTTGACGAAATCCGGCAACGATTCCATATAGGAATGGGAGTGACGGCTGTTGTAGCTCATGTCCTGCCATTGACGAACCATGCCCAGCACGCCGTTGTTCAGGCAGACGATCTTCACCGGAAGGCCGTATTGCAGGCACGTCGACAGCTCCTGGATGTTCATCTGGATACTGCCTTCACCGGTGACGCACGCAACGTCAGTGTCCGGGAAGCTCAGCTTCACACCCATCGCCGCAGGGAAACCAAAGCCCATCGTGCCCAGGCCACCGGAGTTGATCCAGCGGTTAGGCTTGTCGAACTTGTAGTACTGCGCCGCAAACATCTGGTGCTGGCCCACGTCGGAGGTCACAAAGGCGTCGCCCTTGGTCACTTCGCACAGGGTCTCGATCACGGTTTGTGGCTTGATGATGCTGCCGTCGCCCTTGTCGTAAGGGAACAGGCCGCGATCACCGCGCCATTCGTCGATCTGCTTCCACCAACTGGCAACGGATTCCTTGTTCGGCGTCTCGCCGATGTCCTTGAGCGCAGCAACCATTTCGGTCAGCACGCTTTCAACAGGACCCACGATCGGCACGTCGGCCTTGATGGTCTTGGAGATGGACGCCGGGTCGATGTCGATATGGATGATCTTGGCATTCGGGCAGAATTTGCTCGCGCCGTTGATCACCCGATCATCGAACCGTGCGCCGACTGCCAGGATCACGTCGGCGTGGTGCATGGCCAGGTTGGCGGTGTAGCTGCCGTGCATGCCAAGCATGCCGACAAACTGACGGTCCGTGCCCGGGAACGCGCCGAGGCCCATCAAGGTGTTGGTCACCGGCAGGTTAAGCAGCTTGGCGAGTTCGGTCAGTGGTGCAGAACCACCGCCCAGAATCACGCCACCGCCCGAGTACAGCACCGGGCGCTTGGCCGCCAGGAGCATTTCTGCCGCCTTGCGGATTTGGCCCGAGTGCCCACGAACAGCCGGGCTGTAGGAGCGCAGCTTGGCTTTCTTCGGGAACACGTATTCGAATTTTTCCGCAGGGTTGGTCATGTCCTTCGGGATATCGACCACCACAGGACCCGGGCGACCGGACTGAGCGAGGTAGAAGGCCTTCTTCATGACTTCCGGGATTTCCGACGCATGCTTGATCATGAAGCTGTGTTTCACGATCGGCCGGGAGATACCGATCATGTCGGTTTCCTGGAATGCATCGGTACCCACCATGGTGCTGGCGACCTGGCCGGAAATGATCACCATCGGGATGGAGTCCATATAAGCAGTCGCGATGCCGGTAATGGCATTGGTCGCGCCTGGGCCGGACGTTACCAGTACCACACCGGCTTTACCGGTGGCACGGGCATAACCGTCAGCCATATGGGTAGCAGCTTGTTCGTGGCGAACCAGGATGTGGGTAACAGCCGGTTCCTTGAACAGTGCGTCGTAGACATGCAGCAGAGCACCACCTGGGTACCCGTAGATATAGTCGACGCCTTCGTCACGCAAAAAGCGGACGAGCATCTCACCGCCAGATAAAAGCTCCACGTTGTTCACCTCTAAAACGCCAGAATACCGTCCGTTGAAAACCGACGGGTCTTAATAGGTTTACTTCTCAACAGAGCATGAGCGACGGTGGTCGCCGACTACGTCAGCACTGACTGAGCAAGTATTGGGATCGTCCCAAGTGTTGCGGGCTTTTCCCACCCAGCGCGAGGTAACGCGTTGCGGGTGTAACAGGTCGGCGCGGATGTGCGCCTCATGATCTGCTGAGCGGGCCTGCTTCTGGCAGTCCCGATACAGCGGACTTTGGATTCTTCTGTTTCAGCCCCTTCAAGTCAAGCAATAATTGCGCTTTTTTCCAACTAAGCGCATGAGAACGTAGAAGAAAGGGCTTTGAGGAGGGATAAAACTCGCCTGAATGTCGTCAAGCGGTAGAAATGTGCGCAAGACTGCCGGAAAACCCGACAGTCAGGCAATTAACGAGCGTCGACGATCAATTGGTCGAACTTTTTCAGCGCATTGCGCAATCCGAGGCTCTGCAACGGACGGTCGGCATAGACCATCTCGGCCATCTCCAGGATCCCGGATGCGTTGGGCAGTGGCAGGTCCTGCTCGAGGATCTGCTTCATGCGCACGAGGAAGATCCACTGCAGCCACTGATGAAAGTCCAGGGTGTCCACCGAGAACGGCTCGACGCTGCTGAGCGCCTCGGGGCTGGGGGGCACTTCATCCCACCAGCCTTGCACGCGCAATTCGCGCTCGATCAGCAATAACTGTTCGGCAATCGCTGGAAAACGTGCATCCATCAGAGGCTGACCTTGGCTTTCTGACGTGCCTGGGCAGCACCGGCGGCGTCGCCCTGCGCAGCCCGTGCATCGCCGATCAGGGCCCACAGGCTGGCTTGCAGGTCGGGACGCCCATTGGCCAGGGTCAGGCCACGACGGGCGAACTGTTCGGCTTGCGGTGCGTCGCCCTGAGCCATGCGTACCTGAGCCAGGCGATACAGCACTTGCGGCTCGCGCGGCGCCACACGCTGGGCGCGCTCCAGGCTCGATGATGCACCGTTCAAGTCGCCACCGGCCTGTTGTTGCTGGGCGGTGGTCAGCAAGGCCAGTACCGGCCCATCCAGTTGCTCGTCAGCCGACAAGCCGCCAGCGCTGGACGATGACGGGATGCCGCTGGGTGTCGACGGCATGTTGTAGGTGCCCTGATTGATCGGCGCCGCCTGGACCGGCGCGGTGTCGATCGGGCCCGAAGTGCTCGGCCCCGGGGTCCACGGCTCGGCGCTGATCGGCGCGGAGGTAGCCGCCCCGGCGCCCGGCACCATCACCACCACGCCCGAATCCTGCGGCACAGCCTGGGTGGCGGCCTGGGCAGGACGCGTGGTCACGGTCTGGCGGAACCCGCCGTTGGCCGAGATCCGGTCGTTATTGGAGACAGCGGTGCTCGAGTCCACCACGGGAATGGAGCCGCGCTGCACGCTGGCGCAACCATTGAGCAAAGCCAGAGCTGTAATAGCTGGAATCCACCACTTGTTCACTTGAAACCCTCTTTGCTTAATTCATCCAGCCCTTGACCCAATCCATCACCGATTCCGCGTCAGCAGGGGCACTGCCACCGCATGCGGCGCCGGGTGGTGGTTCGCTGCCGCGAATATACGGCATCTGCACCGCGCCCGGACAGTTGGCGTCAGAGCCCTGGCCGGTGTGCGGATCAATCCAGGCCTGCACGATATTGTCCGGCTGCGGCATGTTCAGCGGCAGCGGGTCGGCCTTGCGCATGAAACTGGTCCAGACCTGCAGCGCACCGGTCGCACCGGTAAACGGCGTCTTGCCATTGTCGTCGCGCCCCAACCACACCACTGCCAGCACGTCCTGGCCGAAGCCTGCGAACCAACTGTCGCGCGAGTCGTTACTGGTACCCGTCTTGCCCGCCAACGTCAGGTTGGACGGCAGCACTTTATAGACAGAGCTGCCGGTACCTTCGCGCATCACGCGCTGCATGGCGTTCTGGATCAGGTAGATGGAGCCTGCGTCGAACCGCTGCTGGATCTGGAAGGGATAGCGCTTGAGCGGCTCGCCCTCGGCGGTCAGCACACTGCGGATCCCGCGCATCGGCGTATTGAAGCCACCGTTGGCGAGGGTCTGGTACATGGTCGCCACTTCCATCGGCGTCATTGCGCCAGCGCCCAGCAGGATCGACGGGAAAGCCGGGAACTCGCGGGTGATGCCCAGGCGCGCCAGCGTCTTGAGGACGTTCGGCACGCCCACTTCCAGGCCGAGCCGGGAGGTAGAGATGTTGTAGGAATGCGCCAGCCCCTGGTACAGGAACACCGTACCGTGGGAGCGACGGTCGAAGTTCTGCGGCGTCCACACCTGGCCATCGGCTCCTTTGACCGACAGCGGGTCATCCGACAGCCAACTGGTCAGCGAGTATTTGCTCGGTTTTTCCAGCGCGGTCAGGTAGACGGCCGGCTTGACCAGCGAGCCGATCGGCCGTACCGCATCCAGTGCACGGTTGAAACCGGCAAAACTGGCCTGGCGGCTGCCGATCATGGCCTGGACTTCACCGGTTTCCGGGTTGGTCACGACCATGGCGGCCTCGACTTCGTCGGAGCCTTTGCGACCGGTCAGGCGCTTGAAGGTGTCGTTGACCGAGGCTTCGGCCTTCATCTGCAGGATCGGGTCGAAACTGGTGAAGATCCGCAGGCCTTCTTCGGTCAAGTCTTCGTCACGGTAGTCTTCACGCAACTGGCGCTTGACCAGGTCGATAAAGCCCGGGAAGGAGCTGTCGGCCAATTTGCCGCGGGTAGTCACACCCAGTGGCATTTTCTTGGCTGCAGCGACTTGTTCCGCGGTGGCCACGCCCTGCTGCTCAAGCACATCGAGCACCAGGTTGCGCCGCTCCAGCGCACGCTCAGGATTGCGACGCGGGTTGTAGTAGGAAGGCCCCTTGACCATGCCCACCAGCAACGCGACCTGATGCAGCTTCAGCTCGGACAGCGGCTGGCCAAAGAAGAACTGGCTGGCCAGGCCGAAACCGTGCACCGCGCGCTGGCCGTCCTGGCCGACGAAGACCTCATTGAGGTAGGCCTCAAGGATTTCCTGCTTGCTGTAATGCAGTTCAAGCAGCATCGCCATCATGGCTTCCGTGAGCTTACGGGTCAGGCTGCGCTCGTTGGTGAGGTAGAAGTTCTTCACCAACTGCTGGGTGAGCGTACTGCCGCCCTGAGTCATCTTGCCGCCAGACGTGTTGACCCAGATGGCGCGGGCAATCGACTTCGGCGACACGCCCCAGTGGCTGTAGAAATCGCGGTCCTCGACAGCAACCAGGGTTTCGAGCAGATACGGCGGCACCTGATCCAGCTTGATCAGGATGCGATCTTCAAGATTCTTCGGGTAAATCCCGCCGATCATCAGCGGTTCGAGGCGCACCACCGGCAGCTTCGAGCCATTGAGCGATGACAGCTCGGCTACATAGTCACCGGAAAAACGCACGCGCACCGGCTGGGCTTTTTCCAGGCCTTCATAGAACTGGAAGCCACGGGTATTGAGGTCGACGGTATTGCCGCTGACAGCCGCAGCGCCCGGACCATTGCTCACGGGTTCACGGCGGTAGCCCAGGGCATCGAGTTCGGTGAGGAAGTCATCCTTGCTCAGCTTCTGGCCGGTGAATAATTCCAGCGGGCGTGCGTACACCTTGGCCGGAATGGTCCAGCGCTTGCCGGAGAACTTCTCCTGGACCACGGCGTCGAGGTAAACGGCGAAGCCGGCAAGCACCACAAGGCCCACCAGGCCGAGCTTGAGCGCCCAGCCCAGCCATGGGCGCAGGCCACGCGAAGGAGGTTTTTTACGGGAACGGGGAGATCGGGTTCGAGTCATGGCGGCGGATTATACGCACTTTATGGCTGATCAACATGAGCCGGACAGCGGTTTGCACGACCGGCCGCAGCAGCCATAATGCCCGCCATGTTTTTCTCCAGACTCTGAAGGATCGCCCGTGAGCCAGTCCCTGATCGCCGCCCTGCAAAACCCGGCTTTATACCCCCATCCGGTAGAAGCGTTCCACGTCATCGAGACCCATATTTCATGGGTCATCCTGACCGGTCCTTATGCGTATAAATTGAAGAAGCCGATGAACTTCGGCTTCCTGGACTTCACCCAGTTGGACGACCGGGGTCACTTCTGCAAGGAAGAACTGCGCCTCAACCAGCGCCTGACCGAAGATTTGTATCTTGAAGTATTGCCAATCACCGGCACGGCCGAAGCCCCGCAATTGGGCGGCGACGGCCCGGTCATCGAATACGCATTGAAAATGCGTCAGTTCCCGCAAAGCCAACTGCTCAGCACCCTGCAGGCCAATGGCGAACTGACCAGCGCACACATCGATGAAATGGCCAAACAGATCGCGCACTTTCACCTTACCGCGCCGAAAGTCCCGCAGGATCACCCTGCCGGCACGCCGGACGAAGTGATGGCACCGGTCCGGCAGAACTTCGACCAGATCCGCCCGTTCCTCAGCGACAAGGCCGACCTGGACCAACTCGAAGCACTGCAAGCCTGGGCTGAAAGCAGCTTCGAGCGCCTCAAGCCATTGCTGGCACAGCGCAAGCTGGAAGGCTTCACCCGCGAATGTCACGGTGATATCCACCTGGGCAACGCCACCTTGATCGATGGCCACGTGGTTATTTTCGACTGCATCGAGTTCAACGAACCGTTCCGTTTCACCGACGTGTACGCCGACACCGGCTTCCTGGCGATGGACCTGGAAGACCGTGGCCTCAAGTCGCTGGCGCGGCGCTTTATCAGCCAGTACCTGGAACTGACCGGCGACTATCAGGGCCTCGAAGTCCTGAACTTCTACAAAGCCTACCGTGCGCTCGTTCGCGCCAAGATCTCGCTGTTCAGCATGCCGAGCGAGGCAAGCCCGGTGCAGCGCGCCACTACCCTGCGCCAGTACCGTAACTACGCCAACCTGGCCGAAAGCTACAGCACCATTCCATCGCGTTTCCTGGCGATCACCCACGGTGTTTCGGCGGTCGGCAAAAGCCACGTCGCCATGCGCCTGGTCGAAGCACTGGGGGCGGTGCGCCTGCGTTCGGATGTGGAGCGCAAGCGCCTGTTCGGCGAGCAACACGTGGAAAACACGCCACAGGCCGGCATTTATGCCGCGGATGCCAGCGCCGCCACCTACGCACGCTTGAATGAAATCGCCGACATCGTATTGCGTGCTGGCTACCCGGTAGTGCTGGATGCGACCTTCCTCAAACGCGAACAGCGCGACGCAGCGGCCAAGGTTGCCGAGGCCACCGGCGCGCCTTTCCTGATCCTGGATTGCAACGCACCTCAAGCCGTTATCAGCGCCTGGCTGGCACAACGTCAGGCAGACAAGAACGATCCGTCTGACGCAACGCTGGCGGTAATCGAAGAACAGCAGGCCAATCGTGACCCACTGACGGCCGAAGAACTGCTGCTGAGCAAACGCGTCGAGACCAATGAAAGCGGGACACTGGATGCCTTGGTCGCGCATATTCGTCAGCGCTTGCCGGGCCTGTAAGAAAAATTTCTTGGTCGTGTCGTCTACTTGGGCGCACGACCAAGCAATAGTGGCACTATAATGGCGTCATAAATCCAACAGGAGTCGCCGTCATGAGTCAGCCCAAGCTTCTCGATACACCGCTCTACTCGCTCCTGCATAAAGACGATATCCGCGGTTTCAATCAGGAACGCCCAAAAGAAGGGGCGATCGACATGCGTGGCGGCGACTTCCGCGGCTTGGACCTGCGCGAGCTGAATGCCGTCGGCGTGGATTTCACCGACGCGTACTTCCGCTCCGCCGACCTGCGTGGCCTGGATTTGCGTGACTGCTCACTGGAGGGCGCCAGCCTGGCCCATGCGCAAATCTCGGGCACCTACTTCCCACCTGAACTGACCGCCGACGAGATCCTCATGTCGGTCAATTTCGGCACTCGCCTGCGTTACCGCACCAAGTAGACATTGTCCTCCCGGACCTTGGTACGCACCCACGTACCAAGGACCTTGCACCTGCCCGCCGTCAAAATCCCCGCGTCATTCTTATAAGCTTTTAGGCCGTTCCTGACCAAAGAACTACGCTTTTCCTACTGAGCGCTACACTCCTTTTCAGGCTTGCCTGGTCACGATACCCACCGCACCATTCGGCCGTCGCAAGGAGGCTTGATGAATGATGAGCTGCAACACCTGAAAAACCTCGGCAAGACGTCTGCACAGTGGCTGCATGCGGTGGGCATCCACAGTGCGTCCGACTTGCGCCGCCTGGGGGCTGTGGATGCCTATCGAGCAGTGAGAACACGCGGGTTCCGGGCTTCGAAAGTGCTGCTGTATGCAATCGAAGGGGCCTTGATGGATGTGCACTGGAACGACATTCCGGCCGAGCGCAAGGAGGCGTTGAACCGCCAGCTGGACGCCATCTCGGCACGGCAGAGAAATTAGATCAGTCAGCAAGCCCAGCAATTACAGGCATTTCGAACGATTGTTTGAGGAAAAATCCGAAGCGACCAAAAACAAGCATTGACTCTCAAATGAGAATCGTTATGATTATCACAACTGGTCGCGAGATCAGCCGATAACTGAAAGACCATTGGTTCGGACTCTCAGATTATCTCCTCATCAGGCTAATCACGGTTATTTGACCCGGCTCTTGCCGGGTCTTTTTTTGCCTGCAGAAAGCTGCCTGCCATACCGTTCAGCGGGCGATGATCAGGGGATGCCCCCGCTCAGGATGGGGCTGCACCAACACATCCAGGCCGAACACGGCTTTCAGCGGCTCCGGACGCATCACCTGTTCCGGCGTGTCCAGCGCATGCGGTCGGCCCTGCTCCAGCAGCAAAATCCGGTCGCAATAACGTGCCGCCAGATTCAGGTCATGCAGAATCACCAGCACCGCCGCGCCGCGATCAGCAAAGGTGCGAATCGCCTGCAATGTGGTGTGTTGATGTAACGGGTCCAGCATTGAAGTGGGCTCATCCAGCAGCAACGTCTGCCCCGTCTCGCCCGGCCATAGCTGCGCCAGCACCCGCGCCAGGTGGACGCGCTGACGCTCGCCACCGGACAACGCCAGGTAACTGCGACCGCTCAAGTGGCCGACATCCGCAGCCTGTAGCGCCGCGTCGATAATTTCGTCATCGCGCGTGCGGCCGGTCTGATGCGGCAAACGCCCCATGCCGACGACTTCCTCCACGCGAAAAGCAAAGTCCAGGGTCGAGCTTTGCGGCAATACCGCCAAGCGCTGCGCGCGCTGTGCGCCGGTCCAGTCTTTGAGTGCTTGCTGGTCCAGCCACACCTTGCCCTGGTCGGGATGCAGCTCACCGCACAATGCGCCGAGCAACGTACTCTTGCCCGCACCGTTGGGGCCGAGTACGCCCAGCACCTGGCCCGGCAACAGATCGAGGGTGATATCCGCCAACACTGTCTTGCTGCCGCGACGGATATGCAGGTCTTCCACACGCAGCATCAGGCACGCCCCCGCAACAACAGGTACAGAAAAAACGGCGCACCGATAAATGCAGTAACAATACCAATCGGCAATTCAGCCGGCGCCAAGGCAAGGCGCGCGACCAGGTCGGCAAACAGCAGCAGGCTGGCGCCCGCCAACACCGAAGCCGGCAACAGCACGCGATGATCCGGCCCCGCCAACAGGCGCACCAGGTGCGGCACCACCAACCCCACGAAGCCGATCATGCCCGCCGCGGCCACCGCTGCGCCTACTCCTAACGCGGTGCAGAACACCAACTCGCGCTTGAGCCGCTCGACATCGATCCCGAGGTGGCTCGCTTCCGACTCGCCCAGCAGCAAGGCATTCAGCGCCTTCGCGCGGCGCGGCAACCACAGTGCTACGCCAGCGCTCACCAGCAACAGAGGCCACAGCCGCGAATAACTGGCGCCATTGAGGCTGCCCAGGTTCCAGAACGTAAGGGTACGCAGGGTCGCGTCC
Organism: Pseudomonas aylmerensis; assembly: GCF_001702265.1. Lineage (GTDB taxonomy): Bacteria > Pseudomonadota > Gammaproteobacteria > Pseudomonadales > Pseudomonadaceae > Aquipseudomonas > Aquipseudomonas aylmerensis. The sequence goes on along the minus strand of NZ_MAUE01000048.1, from coordinate 243,612 downwards.
TCGGCCAGGTAAGTGAACAAGCCGACCACCGAGGTCGCGAGGGCCGTCAGCGCGATACCGGCGAGCAGCATCGTGGCGACATTGGTCTGGCCGTTACGCCGACCCAGTCGATAGACCAGCGCGGTCACCCCCAGGCCACCGAGGAATGCACACAACGACAACAGGTAAGGCCCGAAGGCATCCGGCAAGCCGCCGAAAAACGAACCCCCGACAATCGCCACTGCTGCGCCCAGCGCCGCACCACTGGAAACGCCCACCAATCCCGGATCCGCCAGCGGGTTGCGAAACAGCCCCTGCATGGCCACGCCCGACAATGCCAATACACCGCCGACAGCCAGCCCCAGCAAGGTTCGCGGCAGACGAATCTGCCCCAGGATCAGCTCCGCCTGCTCCAACCCTTGCGCCTGGATCGGCACCCCGATCAATCGCAGCGCCGCCTTCAGCGTATCCAGCAAGGGCAGGCTCACAGGCCCCAGCGCCAGGGATAGCCAAGTCGCGAGGGCGCACAGTATCGTCAGCCCGATAAATAACGTTCGCGGTTTAACCAGAGTGGTCATGGGGCGGCTTTAGCCTGGGCGGGATAGAACCCGGCGGACAGCTCTACCAGGCTTTGCGGCAGACGCGGCCCCAGGCCGCCGACCAGCAAGGTCGGGTCCAGCTCAAACACTCGGCCATTCTTGGCCGCCGGCGTCGAGGCAAGGATCGGATTCTCCTTGAACAACGCCGCGCGTGCCGCGTCGCCGGTCAGGGCACGATCAGCGAACACCAACACATCAGGGCTCAACCCCGCCAGCGACTCCAGCGAAAACGGCTTGTAACCATTATGAGTCGCCAGGTTGTGCCCGCCCGCATGCTGCAACACCCAGTCAGCGGCAGTGTCCCTGCCCGCGATCAGCGATTTACCGCCGGCGTGGCCGATCAGCACCAACACACCCGGCGCTTTTTGCGTGGCCTGGGCCTTGGCAACCCAGCGCTTCTGTTGGTCGAGGGCTTGCTCATATCCGGTAAACAATTCATCGGCCTTGGCCGGGTTGCCCAGCAACTTGCCCAGGTGCTGGAGATTGCCTTTGAGGGCCGGGAGGTCCGGTTCCGCCGAGAACATCTCCACCTGCACGCCCGCGCTGTGGATTTGCGCCAGCACCGGCGGCGGCCCCATTTCGTCGGTCCCTACCAGCACCTGGGGACGCAGGCTGAGAATGCCTTCAGCCGACAACTGGCGCTGATAACCAATGCTCGGCAACGCCTTGAGCGATTCCGGATGCTGGCTGGTGGTATCCACCCCCACCAGCTTCGACTCACCGCCCAGGGCCGTCACCCACTCCGACAGCGCCCCACCGGCACTCACCCAGCGTTGAGGCAGTTCAGAGGCTTGCGCCCCTTGGTTGACGAACAGTCCGACAACAAGCGCAATAGCGCTGGCACTCAGGCGCATAACAGGGTTTCCTTCCAAGGGCAGGGCCTTTCGAGCACTCGGTGATGTGACAGGTAACCCCTGCCGAACATCGAACCAAGCACCCGGTCAGCTGACGGGCGAAGCCGGCATTTGATAATTGTTTGCATTTGCACGTCAAGGCACTTAAGGATTGAAATGAAGTTTCTCTGCCCCTCCGACGCCCTCGCCCCCAACTCCAGCCTGGGGTTTGATCTGGACGGCTGCAAGCTGCTGGCGGTGCGCCGCGACGGTGTTGCCTACTTCTATATCAACCGCTGCCCCCATCGCGGAATTCCGCTGGAATGGCAGCCCGACCGCTTCCTCGACGCCAGTGCCAGCCTGATCCAGTGCGCGACCCACGGTGCGCTGTTCCTGATCGAAAGCGGCGAGTGCATCGCCGGACCCTGCGCAGGCGCAAGCCTTACCGCCCTGCCCGGCCGCGAAGACGAACAGGGGCTGTGGGTGCAACTCTAGTCGAGCAGCACCTCCAGTCGACGGTCAACGAAGATTTCCTCAGGCGTAACCTTCACGCCATACGCCAGCACCTCGACGCCCGCCGCCTTTGCCTCACGCAAGGCCGCGGCATAGGCGGCATCGATCTCCACCGCCGGGCGCACTGCGTCAATGCCGGAGAGATTGACGCAATACAGCTGCACCGCGCGCACGCCGTCACGCGCCAGGTGCGCCAATTCGCGCAAATGCTTGGCGCCGCGCTGGGTGACTGCATCGGGGAAGGCGGCAACGGGAGTGTCATCGAAACCCAGGGTCACGCTCTTGACCTCGACATAGGCCGCGCCATTCGGGTAATCCAGGCGAAAGTCGATGCGGCTTTTCTCCTGGCCGTAAGGCACTTCGCGCTTCAATGCAGTAAAGCCATTGAGCTCGACAATCACCCCGGCCAGCAACGCCTCTTCGACCAACTGATTGGCGCGCGCGGTGTTGACACAGGCCAGGCGGCCCTGGGGCGTTTCGGCGATTTCCCAAGTGCCCGGCAATTTGCGCTTGGGGTCATTGGAACGGCTGAACCAGACCTGCCCGCCCTCGACCATGCAATTGAGCATCGAGCCGGTGTTGGGGCAGTGAATGGTCAGCAATTCGCCGGTAACGGTCTCGATATCGGTGAGAAAACGCTTGTATCGGCGAATCAGGCGCGCTTCTTCGAGGGGAGGATAAAAACGCATCAGCCTTGCCAACTCCGCAGGCCACGGGCGATCCGCTCTACCGCTTCTTGTAGCCGATCAAGGTTTTGCGTGTAGGCAAATCGCACATGGTGACCGGCTTGATAACGGCCGAAGTCCAGGCCGGGCGTAAACGCGACATGCTCGGTTTCGAGGAAGTGTCGGCAGAACGCGAAGGCATCACCGCCGAAGGCGCTGATGTCGGCGTACAGGTAGAACGCCCCTTCCGGCTCGACGGCGATGCCGAAACCCAGTTCGCGCAGCGCTGGCAGCAGGAAGTCACGGCGGCGGCCGAATTCGGCGCGGCGCTCTTCCAGAATGCTCAGGGTTTGCGGGGTAAAGCAGGCCAGTGCCGCATGCTGGGCCATGCTGGGCGCGCTGATGTACAGGTTCTGCGCCAACTTCTCCAACTCACCGACGGCTGCCGGTGGTGCCACCAGCCACCCCAGGCGCCAGCCGGTCATGCCGAAATACTTCGAAAAACTATTCAGGACAAACGCTTCATCATCGACCTCCAGCACGCTGGCGGCGTCGGTGCCGTAGGTGAGGCCGTGATAAATCTCGTCCACGACCAAATGGCCGTTACGGGCCTTGATGGCACTGGACAGCCCTGCCAATTCATCCCGCGTGAGGATTGTGCCGGTGGGGTTGGCCGGCGAGGCCACCAGAGCCCCCACACTGTCCTGGTCCCAATGCCTGGCAACCAGGTCGGCGGTTAGTTGATAACGGACATCGGGGCCCACCGGCACCAACTGCGCGGCCCCTTCCACCAGTCGCAGGAAGTGCCGGTTGCACGGGTAACCCGGGTCAGCCAGCAGCCAATGCTTGCCGGGGTCCACCAACAGGCTGCTGGCCAGCAGCAAGGCGCCGGAACCGCCCGGGGTAATCAAGATGCGCTCGGGATCGATGTCCAGGCGGTAGCGCTGCTGGTAGAAGCCACTGATGGCCTCGCGCAGCTCCGGCAGGCCACGGGCCGCCGTATAGCGGGTTTTGCCGTTGGCCAATGCTGCCTGGCCGGCCTGGATGATTGGATCGGCGGTGGTGAAATCCGGTTCGCCGATTTCCAGGTGGATCACATCATGGCCGGCCGCCTGCAGCTCATTGGCTCGCGCCAGCAACGCCATGACATGAAAAGGTTCGATGGCGCGACTGCGCGCACTGTAGGGCTGAGCCATTAGCCTTCCTTAACGGTGAGGACAAAATAAGGATTCTACCGAACCCCTGGCGTAAAACATGTTCTATTGCCTGCTCGGCCGCTCAAGATGGGCCAGCAAGCGCTTGTAAAACGACTAAAATCAACACGCAGGGCGATCCATACCCAGCCATAGCGGGCTGCTGCTGTCAGCAACCCTGGCGTGATGGCCCTCGACAACCGGGAGTGGCGCACCCTGAATCTATCTGGTAAGTTCGCCCGCTTGCAGCCGCAGGGCCGGCAGGTGTCGGTGACGTTGCAATCCTGCGCAATGGATTAGAAGAGTGAGAGGCGGTCTATTCATGTCCACCCAAGCAAAGCAACAACAATCCTCAGGCCTCAGCGGCTTCACACCCTATGTTGAGGCGAAGGGTGAGGAGTACATGAGCGAGCCCATGCGCAAGCACTTCTCCAATATCCTGAAGAAGTGGAAGCAGGACTTGATGCAGGAAGTCGACCGCACGGTTGACCATATGAAGGACGAAGCCGCCAACTTCCCGGACCCGGCCGACCGTGCCAGCCAGGAAGAGGAGTTCGCCCTCGAACTGCGCGCCCGTGATCGCGAGCGCAAGCTGATCAAGAAAATCGACAAGACGTTGCAACTGATCGAAGACGAAGAATACGGCTGGTGCGAATCCTGCGGCGTCGAGATCGGTATTCGTCGCCTGGAAGCCCGCCCTACCGCGGACCTCTGCGTAGACTGCAAGACCTTGGCTGAAATCAAGGAAAAACAGGTCGGCAAGTAATCCCGCCGAGCTGAAAGAAATGGGGCGTGCGAACGCCCCATTTTTGTTTCTGGAATTTACTGCTTTTCCAGTAGTATCCGGCCCATGACAGCCTCTACTTATATCGGGCGTTTCGCCCCCACGCCCAGCGGCCATTTGCACTTCGGCTCGCTGGTCGCCGCCCTCGCCTCCTACCTCGACGCCCGCGCCAACCAAGGCCGCTGGCTGATGCGCATGGAAGACCTCGACCCTCCACGTGAAGAGCCCGGCGCCCAAACGGCGATCCTGCACGCCCTGGAAAGCTACGGCTTTGAGTGGGACGGTGAATTGGTCCGACAAAGCGAGCGGCATGATGCCTACGCCAAAGTGCTGAACGATATGTTCAACCACGGCCTGGCCTATGCGTGCACCTGCTCGCGCAAACAGCTGGAGGGCTACAACGGGATTTATCCGGGACTGTGCCGCAATGCCGGGCATGACCAGCAAGATGCCGCCATTCGCCTGCGCGTTCCTGAGCTGGAATACCACTTTACTGACCGCGTTCAGGGTGAATTCAGACAGCACTTGGGCCGCGATGTAGGCGATTTCATCATCCGCCGCCGTGACGGCCTGTACGCCTATCAATTGGCCGTGGTCCTCGACGATGCCTGGCAAGGGGTGACCGATATCGTGCGCGGCGCCGACCTGCTCGACTCCACGCCGCGCCAGTTGTATCTGCAGGAGCTGCTGGGCCTGCGCCAACCGCGCTATCTTCACGTACCGTTGATTGTCCAGCCGGACGGTAACAAATTGGGCAAATCCTATCGCTCCCCGCCGTTGACACCTGACCAGGCCACGCCTTTGCTATTGAGAGCCCTGCGCGCGCTCGGCCAGCAACCCGGCAGCGAGTTGCTCCACGCCAGCCCACGGGAGCTGCTGGATTGGGGCATTGCGCAGTGGGATGCCAGCCGCATCCCGCGCACACTCACGTTGGCCGAAGCGCAATTGAGCTGAAGGCGCTTGCAGCTTGCCCACCATCCGTTACCATCGCCGCAGTTTTTCAATCAGAGGCCAACATGTACATCTATCGATTGGTCCTGCTGCTGGTCGTCGGGATCTACCTGTTTTCCCCCGCCATCATGGATTGGTGGATCGACGCCACGGGCGCCTGGTACCGCCCATATCTGCTGTGGCTGATCCTGATCGTCGTGACCTTTATCCTGCAGAGCCAAAAAGATGCCGATGAGCTTTAGCCTCACCCAGATGCTGCTGATCAGCGCCGCCTACCTGGCGGCGCTGTTCGGGGTCGCCTGGATCAGTGAGCGCGGAATGATTCCGCGGGCGATCATTCGCCATCCGCTGACCTACACCTTGTCCCTGGGCGTCTACGCCAGCGCCTGGGCGTTCTATGGCACGGTGGGCCTGGCCTATCAGTATGGCTACGGCTTCCTGTCCAGTTACCTGGGCGTGTCCGGCGCATTTTTGCTCGCGCCGGTGCTGCTCTACCCGATCCTGAAGATCACCCGCACCTATCAACTGTCGTCATTGGCCGACCTGTTCGCCTTCCGTTTTCGCAGCACCTGGGCCGGCGCGCTGACCACCGTTTTCATGCTGATCGGCGTACTGCCCTTGCTGGCCCTGCAGATTCAAGCAGTGGCCGACTCCATCAGCATCCTCACCCGTGAGCCCGTGCAGCACCGCGTCGCCCTGGCCTTCTGCGCGCTGATCACGCTGTTCACGATTTTCTTCGGCTCACGCCATATCGCCACCCGCGAGAAGCATGAAGGCCTGGTGTTCGCGATTGCGTTCGAGTCGGTGATCAAGCTGATCGCCATCGGCGGTGTCGGCCTTTATGCGCTCTACGGCGTGTTCGATGGCCCGCAACAGCTGGAACTGTGGCTGCTGCAAAACCAGACGGCCCTCGCCGCCCTGCACACGCCGCTGCAGGAAGGTCCATGGCGCACGCTGCTGCTGGTGTTCTTCGCCTCGGCCATCGTGATGCCGCACATGTATCACATGACTTTCACCGAGAACCTCAACCCGCGCTCGCTGGTCAGCGCCAGTTGGGGCTTGCCGCTGTTCCTGCTGCTGATGAGCCTGGCGGTGCCGCTGATCCTGTGGGCCGGCCTCAAACTCGGGGCAACGACCAATCCGGAATACTTCACCCTCGGCATCGGCATCGCCGCCAACAGCCCGGCCCTGGCGCTGCTGGCGTATGTCGGCGGCTTGTCGGCAGCCAGCGGGCTGATTATTGTCACCACGCTGGCGCTGTCGGGCATGGCGCTCAATCACCTGGTGCTGCCGCTGTACCAGCCACCGGCCGAAGGCAATATCTACCGCTGGCTGAAGTGGACGCGCCGCGCGCTGATTGTCGCGATCATCATGGCCGGCTACGGGTTCTACCTGTTGCTCGGCGCCGGACAAGACCTCGCCAACCTGGGCATCGTCGCGTTTGTCGCGACCTTGCAGTTCCTGCCGGGAGTGCTGTCGGTGCTGTACTGGCCGACGGCCAATCGACGTGGCTTCATCGCCGGGCTGCTGGCCGGGATCCTGGTGTGGCTCGTGACCATGCTGCTGCCGCTGGTCGGCAATCTGCAGGGCTTCTACATCCCGCTGCTGAACATGATCTACGTGCTGGACGACACCAGCTGGCACATGGCGGCGATTGCCTCGCTGGCGGCCAACGTGCTGATGTTCACCCTGATTTCGTTGTTCACCAACGCCAGCCCCGAAGAAACCAGCGCCGCCGAAGCCTGCGCAGTAGACAACGTGCGCCGCCCGCAGCGCCGCGAACTGCATGCCGCCTCGCCCCAGGAGTTCGCCACGCAACTGGCCAAGCCGCTGGGCGCCAAGGCCGCGCAAAAGGAGGTCGAGCAGGCGCTGCGCGACCTCTACCTGCCGTTTGACGAGCGGCGCCCGTATGCCCTGCGCCGCCTGCGTGACCGTATTGAAGCCAACCTGTCCGGCCTGATGGGCCCCAGCGTGTCCCAGGACATCGTCGAAACCTTTTTGCCCTACAAGGCCGGCGGCGAAAACTACGTCACCGAAGACATCCATTTCATCGAGAGCCGGCTGGAGGATTACCACTCACGCCTCACCGGGCTGGCCGCCGAACTCGATGCCCTGCGTCGCTACCACCGCCAGACCCTGCAGGAACTGCCGATGGGCGTGTGCTCGCTGGCCAAGGATCAAGAGATCCTGATGTGGAACAAGGCCATGGAAGAACTCACCGGCATCGCCGCACAACGGGTGGTCGGCTCGCGCCTCAACACCTTGGGCGATCCGTGGAAAGAACTGCTGCAAGGCTTTATCAACCTGCCCGACGAGCATTTGCACAAGCAGCACCTGGCCCTTGACGGCCAGACCCGCTGGCTCAACCTGCACAAAGCCGCCATCGACGAGCCGCTGGCCCCCGGCAACAGCGGCCTGGTGCTGCTGGTCGAAGACCTGACCGACACGCAGATGCTCGAAGACAAGCTGGTGCACTCCGAGCGCCTGGCCAGCATCGGTCGCCTGGCCGCAGGCGTGGCCCATGAAATCGGCAATCCGATTACCGGTATCGCTTGCCTGGCGCAGAACCTGCGCGAAGAACGCGAGGAAGACGGCGAAATCACCGAGATCAGCGGGCAAATCCTCGAACAGACCAAGCGGGTCTCGCGCATCGTGCAGTCGCTGATGAGCTTTGCCCATGCCGGCGCCCATCAGAATCAGGACGAGGCCGTGTGCCTGGCCGAGGTGGCGCAGGATGCCATTGGGCTGCTGGCCTTGAACCGGCGTAATTTCGAAGTACAGTTCTTCAACTTGTGCGACCCCGACCACTGGGTCGACGGCGACTCACAACGCCTGGCCCAAGTGCTGATCAACCTGCTGTCCAACGCCCGTGACGCGTCGCCGCCGCACAGCGCGGTACGCGTCAAGAGCGAGGCTTTCGAGCACACGGTCGACCTGATCGTGGAGGATGAAGGCAGCGGCATTCCACAGAACATCATGGACCGATTGTTCGAACCCTTCTTCACCACCAAGGATCCGGGTGAAGGTACCGGTCTGGGCCTTGCACTGGTCTATTCCATCGTTGAAGAGCATTATGGACAAATCACCATCGACAGCCCGGCTGACACCGAAAGCCAACGCGGCACCCGTATTCGGGTGACCTTGCCGCGTCATGTCGAAGCGACGTCCGCTGTGAACTGAGACCGTCGAGAGAATTGAATCAATGCCGCACATTTTGATCGTCGAAGACGAAACCATTATCCGCTCTGCCTTGCGTCGCCTGCTTGAACGTAATCAGTACCAGGTCAGCGAAGCCGGCTCGGTGCAGGAAGCCCAGGAGCGGTTCAGCATTCCCACGTTCGACCTGATTGTCAGTGACCTGCGCCTGCCGGGCGCGCCTGGCACCGAGTTGATCAAGCTTGGCCAGGGCACCCCGGTGCTGATCATGACCAGCTACGCCAGCCTGCGCTCGGCGGTGGACTCCATGAAGATGGGCGCGGTGGACTACATCGCCAAGCCTTTCGACCACGATGAAATGCTCCAGGCCGTGGCCCGCATCCTGCGTGACCGCCAGTCGGCCAGCAGCGCTCCTGCCGAACAGCGCCCCGCCGGTAAAGCGGCCAACGGCGCCGACAAGCCGGGCGTCGACAACAGTAACGGCGAGATCGGCATCATCGGCTCCTGCCCACCGATGCAGGACCTGTACAGCAAGATCCGCAAGGTCGCGCCGACTGATTCCAATGTACTGATCCAGGGCGAGTCGGGTACCGGTAAAGAACTGGTAGCCCGCGCCCTGCACAACCTCTCCAAGCGCGCCAAGGCACCGATGATCTCGGTGAACTGCGCGGCGATCCCCGAATCGCTGATCGAGTCCGAGCTGTTCGGCCACGAGAAAGGCGCGTTTACCGGCGCCAGCGCCGGCCGTGCAGGTTTGGTCGAAGCCGCGGACGGCGGCACATTGTTCCTCGATGAAATCGGTGAGCTGCCCCTGGAAGCCCAGGCGCGTCTGCTGCGCGTGCTGCAGGAAGGCGAGATTCGCCGCGTCGGTTCGGTGCAATCGCAGAAGGTGGATGTGCGCCTGATCGCAGCCACGCACCGTGACCTAAAGAGCCTGGCCAAGATCGGCCAGTTCCGTGAAGACTTGTATTACCGCTTGCACGTGATCGCCCTCAAGCTGCCGGCCCTGCGCGAGCGTGGCGCCGACGTCAACGAGATCGCCAACGCGTTCCTGCTGCGCCAGAGCGCCCGCATCAACCGTACCGACCTCAAGTTCGCCCCGGATGCCGAACAGGCCATTCGGCATTACTCGTGGCCGGGTAACGTGCGTGAACTGGAGAATGCGGTCGAACGTGCGGTGATCCTGTCGGAGAGCCCGGAGATTTCCGCCGAGCTGCTGGGCATCGATATCGAGCTCAGTGACCTTGAGGATGACGACTTCATCGGCCTGGCCCCACAACAGGGCGGCGGTAGCAATACCAGCCACGAGCCGACGGAGGATTTGTCACTGGAAGACTACTTCCAGCATTTCGTCCTTGAGCACCAGGACCACATGACCGAAACCGAACTGGCACGCAAGCTGGGCGTGAGCCGCAAGTGCCTGTGGGAACGGCGCCAGCGCCTGGGCATCCCACGGCGCAAGACCGGGGTGGCCAGCGAGAGTTGAGGGTGCGCCCCCACAGGTAACACCCTCAGATGTGAAAAAACTGTTACCGCTGATTTTTCACGTAACAAAAGCCGGGGCTTACGGTAACGAAGCCCCGGCTTTTTTTCGCCCGTCGAAAACCCAAAACCGCCTCAACCCCCCGCTTTTGCTGGGCGGCACAAAAGTTGGCACGCACCCTGCTATATGCTTAGTACAAAAACAATAACAAGCTTTGTACAAGACAATAAAAATAAGACGAATCGACTCACGCACAATAAAAACAACACGGCGGAGGCGCAGCTAACTGATTCTTTTGGAGAGGCGTTGCATTTGGGGCTTGCCCCGCAACCAGGCCGAGAACAACAAAAACTGCCCTAAGGCAGAGCCTGAACTGGTTGGATCGTAGATCAGCAACACAGCGACCAAAGCAATCCGTTTGCTCTTGACTCCCGATTGGGAGTGTCATGAAGGTGAAGCTTCATGGCGAGGGCGATCAACAAAAACAAGAAGCCCGAAATCAATAATAAAAATAGAGCACGCAACTACTTCTGGGGGAGCTTCGGCTCCCCTTGTAGTTTCCGCATGAAAACTCGAGCATTTGACGATTTAAGGCTTATGGCGCAAGGCCTGCAGCTTGTTCCTACACCATCCCCTGACTAAATGCTAGAATCCCCGCCCATCATGCGGTCATTCTTCGTTATGGCCGAACATTCCTTCAAACAGTGCATCCCATGCTGAAGAAGTTGTTCCAGTCATTCCGTTCTCCCTTGCGTCGTACGCAACACAAACGCAGCACGCCTGAAGTGCTCAATAGCAGCCAGCATTCGCTGCAGCGCGCTCAGTTCAGCCGTTATGCAGTGAACATCGTCGAACGTTTGCAGAACGCCGGCTACCAGGCTTATCTGGTCGGCGGTTGCGTACGCGACATGTTGCTCAATATCACACCCAAGGATTTCGACGTCGCCACCAGCGCTACGCCTGAACAGGTCCGTGCCGAGTTTCGCAATGCGCGCATCATCGGCCGCCGCTTCAAGCTGGTGCATATCCACTTCGGCCGCGAAATCATCGAAGTGGCGACCTTCCGCGCCGGCCACCCGCAAAACGATGAAGAGGAAGACACCAACCAGTCTTCCCGCAACGAAAGCGGGCGCATCCTGCGCGACAATGTCTATGGCACCCTGGAAGAAGATGCGCAGCGCCGCGACTTCACCATCAACGCCCTGTATTACGACCCGGTCAGCGAGCGCATTCTCGATTACGCCAATGGCGTGCACGACATCCGCAACAACCTGATCCGCCTGATCGGCGACCCGGTGCAGCGCTATCAGGAAGACCCGGTGCGCATGCTGCGGGCCGTGCGTTTCGCCGCCAAGCTCAACTTCGGCATCGAAAAGCACACGGCCGCGCCGATCCGCGACCTGGCACCGATGCTGCGCGAGATTCCTTCGGCGCGCCTGTTCGAGGAAGTACTCAAGCTGTTCCTCTCGGGCTACGCTGCCGACACCTTCGAAATGCTCGTCGACCTGCAGCTGTTCGATCCGCTGTTCCCGGCCAGTGCCGAGGCGTTGGAATACAACCCGACGTACACCCACACGCTGATCAGCGAAGCGCTGATCAATACCGACTTGCGCATCAAGCAGAACAAACCGGTGACCCCGGCGTTCCTGTTTGCCGCGCTGTTGTGGCCGGCCCTGCCCAAACGCGTACTGCGCCTGCAAGAGCGTGGCATGCCGCCGATTCCGGCCATGCAGGAAGCGGCTCATGAGCTGATCGCCGAGCAGTGCCAGCGCATCGCCATTCCGAAACGCTTCACCCTGCCGATCCGCGAGATCTGGGACATGCAGGAGCGCCTGCCACGCCGCAGCGGCAAGCGCGCCGACCTGCTGTTGGACAACCCGCGCTTCCGTGCCGGCTACGATTTCCTGCTGTTGCGCGAAAGCGCCGGCGAGCAGACCGATGGCCTGGGTGAATGGTGGACCGACTACCAGGACGCCAATGAAAGCCAGCGCCGCGACATGATTCGCGACCTTGGCAGCAAGGGCGAGAGCGCCGGCGAAGGGCCGAAGAAACGTCGTCGCAGCGGTACCAAGCGCAAGCGCAGCGCCGCCGATGCCTCGGGCGCCGCAGGCGAATAAACGTGGAACGTATCTACATCGGCATGGGCAGCAATCTGGCCGCCCCGGATCAGCAACTGCGCAGCGCCATCGAAGCGCTCGCACAACTACCGGGGACCACCGTCGCCGGTGTGTCGGCGTTTTACCAAAGCGATTCCCTGCTCCCGGGCCAACCGCGCTACACCAACGCGGTGGCGGCCCTCGACAGCAGCCTGGCGCCCCTTGAGCTGCTGGATGCGCTGCAAGCCATCGAAAACGATCAGGGCCGCGAGCGCCTCGAGCGCTGGGGACCGCGCACACTGGACCTGGACATCCTGCTGTTTGGCGATCGCCTGATCGACGAGCCGCGCCTCAAGGTGCCCCATTACCAGATGCACCTGCGCGCGTTTGTGCTGTACCCGCTGGCTGAGTTGGCGCCCGCATCGCTGCAAATGCCCAACGGTCAAACGCTCAACGACTTGCTGACCGCCTGCCCGTTTGTCGGCCTGGAACGCTTGCCCCAAAACTGACTCAATCAATGTGGGAGCTGGCTTGCCTGCGATAGCATCACCTCGGTTTCACTGAAAGACCGAGGCGCCTGCATCGCAGGCAAGCCAGCTCCCACATTTTGTTCACCTACGCCCTCAAAATCCCTTTCCCACTTGCTGAATCGCGTCAGTAACAGCGGTAACACCGCCATCGTAACAATGCGGTAACACATCCAATTGACTTCCCGTGTCCTCCTCACGACTATAGGCGTCCCGCTGCCGCCAACCCGGCGCTGAAGGGCGCAATCCAGGCCTTATAAGCACTGCTCTCAAGACAGTGCGCCTGTATAAACGAAGACTCACGCGCGTTACTCGCTGTTTCCAAGCGCCTGAACGAGGACCCTTTTCATGCCAGACATTACCCTGACCACCTTGCAGAGCCTCAAGCTCAAAGGTGAAAAAATCACCATGCTCACCTGCTATGACGCCACCTTCGCCCAAGCCAGTTGCCAGGCCGGAGTTGAAGTGTTGCTGGTAGGTGACTCCCTGGGCATGGTTCTTCAAGGGAATGACAGCACGCTGCCCGTCACCACCGATGAACTCGCCTATCACACCGCCAGCGTCAAGCGCGGCAACGACGGCGCATTTATCATCGCCGACCTGCCGTTCATGGATTACGCCACTGTCGAGCAGACGTTCCACAACGCAGGCAAACTGATGCGCGCCGGTGCGCACATGGTCAAAGTGGAAGGTGCCGTGTGGCTCGCCGAGTCGATTCGTCTGCTGGCTGAACGCGGCGTGCCGGTCTGTGCACATATGGGCCTTACGCCACAGTCGGTGAACATCCTCGGCGGCTACAAGGTACAAGGCCGCAACGAAGCCCAGGCGCGCCAGATGCGTGCCGATGCCATCGCCCTGGAACAAGCGGGCGTTGCGATGATCCTGCTCGAATGCGTGCCCAGCGAACTGGCAGCAGAAATCACCCAGGCCGTTAAAGTGCCGGTGATCGGTATTGGCGCAGGCTCGGCCACCGATGGCCAGGTCTTGGTGCTGCATGACATGCTCGGCCTGTCGCTTACCGGCCGCGTGCCAAAGTTCGTGAAAAACTTCATGACCGGCCAGGACAGCATCCACGCCGCGCTGAGCGCCTATGTCGCCGAAGTCAAAGGCGTGACCTTCCCCGGCGCCGAACACGGATTCTCTGCATGAACACCGTAAAAACCGTCCGCGAACTGCGGGCTGCCGTCGCCCATGCCCGTAAAGCCGGCAAACGCATCGGCTTCGTGCCCACCATGGGCAACCTGCACAGCGGCCACGCCACCCTGGTGACCAAAGCCGCGCAACAGGCTGACTTCGTCGTCGCGAGCATCTTCGTCAACCCACTGCAGTTCGGCGCTGGCGAAGACTTGGACAAATACCCGCGGACCTTGGCCGCGGACCAGGAAAAGCTCCTGCAAGCCGGCTGCAACCTGCTGTTCGCGCCGACCGTCGAGGAAATGTACCCCGGCGGCATGAGCGGCCAGACCCGCGTCAGCGTCCCGCAGTTGTCCGAAGGCCTGTGCGGCGCCAGTCGTCCCGGGCACTTCGAGGGCGTGGCGACGGTGGTCAGCAAGCTGTTCAACATGGTCCAGCCGGACATGGCCGTGTTCGGCCAGAAGGATTACCAGCAACTGGCAGTGATTCGCGCCATGGTCCATGACCTGAACATGCCGATCCAGATCATCGGCGAACCGACCGTGCGTGCCGACGATGGCCTGGCGCTCTCATCGCGCAACGGTTACCTCAGCGATGAGCAACGCGCCATCGCCCCGGTGCTGTACCGCAGCCTCGGCCAGATCGCCGCCGCCATCAAAGGCGGTGACCACGATTTCGCCACGCTGCGCGCCGAACAGGTTCGGCAGATCGAAGCCGCCGGGCTGCGCCTGGATTACCTTGAAGTGCGCCAGGGCGTGAACCTTCGCCCGGCCACGCCCGAGGACCGCGATGTGGTGATCCTGGTCGCCGCCTATCTGGGCGCTACCCGCCTCATCGACAACCTGCACCTGAACCTCTGATCCCCCCGCCAGTTGCCCTCCTCGCTGTGCCGGTATAAAAAAGTACCGGCCACAGCGCAGACAAAGCCAAGACATATCGACACGCTAGGTTTAATGTAATCGCCCTGCGCTATGGTTAGCGCTGTCCGGAACCCGCCCTTGATGAAAGACTGGACGTTCCGGGCTTTGAAGTGTCCTAAAGGCAGTCCCCGTAATAAAAGGAAACCCGCAGCGATGGCGTACTACCGCACTCCTCATGACGTTACCGCTCTGCCCGCCTGGCAAGCGCTCAATCAACATCGCCAAGCCATGCAGGATTTCAGCATGCGCGAAGCGTTCACTGCCGATCCCCAGCGTTTTTCCCAGTTCACCTTGAGCAGCTGCGGACTTTTCCTCGATTACTCGAAAAACCTGATCACCAGCGAAACCCGCGACCTGCTGGTGGGCCTGGCCAAGGAAGTGAATCTCAAAGGCGCGATCGACGCCCTGTACGCCGGCGAGCCAGTCAACTCCTCCGAAGGCCGCCCGGCCCTGCACACCGCACTGCGCCGCCCGGTGGGCGACAAGCTGTCGGTCAACGGCGTGAACATCATGCCGGACGTGCACAAGGTGCTGAACCAGATCACTGACCTGGTCGGCCGCATCCACGACGGCCTGTGGCGTGGCTACACCGAGAAGCCGATCACCGACGTGGTGAACATCGGTATCGGTGGCTCGTTCCTCGGCCCGGAGCTGGTCTCCGAAGCGCTGTTGTCCTACGCCCATAAAGGCGTGCGTTGCCACTACCTGGCGAATATCGACGGCAGTGAGTTCCACGAACTGACCATGAAGCTGCGCGCCGAGACCACGCTGTTTATCGTCTCGTCGAAGTCCTTCAACACCCTCGAAACCCTGAAGAATGCCCAGGCCGCCCGCGCCTGGTACCTGGCCCAGGGTGGCTCGGAAGCCGAGCTGTATCGCCATTTCATCGCCGTATCGAGCAACAACGCGGCAGCGGTGGCCTTCGGTATTCGCGAAGAGAACATCTTCCCGATGTGGGACTGGGTCGGCGGCCGTTACTCGCTGTGGTCGGCCATCGGCCTGCCCATCGCCCTGGCCATCGGCATGTCCAACTTCAAGGAGCTGCTGTCCGGTGCCTACACCATGGACCAGCACTTCCAGAACGCCCCGTTCGAGTCGAACATGCCGGTGCTGCTGGGCCTGCTGGGCGTGTGGTACGGCAACTTCTGGGGCGCGCAGAGCCATGCGATCCTGCCGTACGACCACTACCTGCGTAACATCACCAAGCATTTGCAACAGCTGGACATGGAATCCAACGGCAAGAGCGTGCGCCAGGATGGCACACCGGTGTCCACCGATACCGGCCCGGTGATCTGGGGCGGCGTCGGCTGCAACGGTCAGCACGCGTACCACCAGTTGCTGCACCAGGGGACCCAACTGATTCCGGCTGACTTCATCGTGCCGATTGTCAGCTTCAACCCGGTGTCCGATCACCATCAGTGGCTGTACGCCAACTGCCTGTCCCAAAGCCAGGCGCTGATGCTTGGCAAGACCCGCAGCGAAGCCGAAGCCGAACTGCGCGACAAAGGCCTGCCGGAAGCCGAAGTGCAGAAGCTGGCGCCACACAAGGTGATCCCGGGCAACCGCCCGAGCAACACCCTTGTGGTCGAACGGATCAGCCCGCGCCGCCTGGGCGCGCTGGTGGCGATGTATGAGCACAAGGTGTTCGTGCAGAGCGTGATCTGGGGCATCAACGCCTTCGACCAATGGGGCGTGGAGCTGGGCAAGGAACTGGGCAAGGGCGTCTACAACCGTCTGACCGGCGCCGAAGAAACCTCCGCCGAGGATGCTTCGACCCAGGGCCTGATCAACTACTTCCGCGGTCGTCACCGCGGTTAAAGGGATCGGCACTACACTTACGGTCTGAACCTGCGGGAGCACACCCTGTGTAGGAGCGGGCTTGCCAGCGATAGCGATCTTCAGGACGCCATCGCCGGCAAGCCAGCGCCTACGAGGGTCGCACGGCTCCCCTCTTGTCGCTAAAACAAGAATAAGGACCGCTCATGTTCGACCTCAGCCAATTCCCCACCGCCGATGCCGTCCGCCGGGCTGCGCAACTCAGCCAAGAGGACTATCAGCGCCTCTATCGCCAATCCATCGACCAGCCGGATACTTTCTGGGCTGAACAGGCCATGGCCTTTCTCGACTGGATAACCCCGTGGCACACCGTCCAGCAGTCGGACATCCACACCGGCGCCGCCCAGTGGTTCGCGGGCGGCACACTGAACGTCAGCTACAACTGCATTGACCGTCACCTGGCGCAACGCGCCGATCAGCCGGCCTTCATCTGGGAAGGCGATGATCCGACAAACGCGTCCAAAATCACCTACCGCCAACTGCACCAAAACGTCTGCCGGCTCGCCAACGTGCTGAAAAGCCGCGGCGTGAAGAAAGGTGACCGGGTGTGCATCTACATGCCGATGATCCCGGAGGCGGCCTACGCCATGCTCGCCTGCACGCGCATTGGCGCAGTGCACTCGGTGGTGTTTGGGGGGTTCTCGCCGGATGCCTTGCGCGACCGCATCCTCGATGCCGACTGCCGCACCGTGATCACCGCCGATGAGGGCGTGCGCGGCGGCAAGCCGGTGGCACTGAAACAAAATGTCGACAAGGCCCTGGCCAATTGCCCGGACGTCAGTACGGTACTGGTGGTCGAGCGCACCGGCGCCGCTGTGAACTGGAGCGAAGGCCGCGACCTGAAGTATCGGCAATCCCTGGAAGCCGCGAGCGACGATTGCCCACCCGAGCCCATGGACGCCGAAGACCCGCTGTTCATCCTCTACACCTCCGGCAGCACCGGCAAGCCCAAGGGCGTGCTGCACACCACCGGCGGCTACCTGCTGCAGGCGGCGATGACCTTCAAGTACGTGCTCGATTACCGCGATGGCGAGGTGTTCTGGTGCACCGCCGATGTCGGCTGGGTCACCGGCCACAGCTATATCGTGTATGGCCCGCTGACCAATGGCGCCACCTCGCTGATGTTCGAGGGCGTACCGAGCTACCCGGACAGCTCGCGCTTCTGGCAGGTGATCGACAAACACCAAGTCAACATCTTCTACACGGCGCCCACCGCCCTGCGCGCCTTGATGCGTGAAGGCCATGGCCCTTTGCAGAGCACCTCCCGCGCCAGCCTGCGCCTGCTGGGCAGTGTCGGTGAGCCGATCAACCCGGAGGCGTGGGACTGGTATTTCAACGCGGTCGGCGAACAGCGCTGCCCGATTGTCGATACCTGGTGGCAGACCGAAACCGGCGGCATCATGCTCAGCCCGCTGGTCAGCGCCCGGCGGATCAAGCCGGGTTGTGCGACTCAGCCGATGTTTGGCGTACAGCCCGTGCTGCTGGATGAGCACGGCAAGGTGATCAGCGGCGCCGGCAGCGGCGTGCTGGCGATCAAGGCCAGTTGGCCGGGGCAGATCCGCAGTGTGTATGGCGATCCGCAGCGCATGATCGACACCTACTTCAAACCCTACCCCGGCTACTACTTCACCGGTGACGGCGCCCGGCGCGACGAAGACGGCGACTACTGGATCACCGGGCGCATCGACGATGTGATCAACGTGTCCGGCCACCGTATCGGCACCGCCGAAGTGGAGAGCGCCCTGGTGCTGCATGACCAGGTGGCCGAAGCGGCCGTGGTCGGCTACCCCCATGACGTCAAGGGCCAGGGCATTTATGCGTTCGTCACCCCGATGAATGGCGTCGAGCCCGATGACACATTGAAAAAGCACCTGCTGGAGCTGGTCAGCAAGGAAATTGGCAGCTTTGCCAAGCCGGAACTGATCCAATGGGCGCCCGCTTTGCCGAAGACTCGCTCGGGCAAGATCATGCGCAGGATCCTGCGCAAGATCGCCTGTAACGAACTCGACAGCCTCGGTGATACTTCCACCCTGGCCGATCCGAGTGTGGTCGACGGCCTGATCGACAAACGCCTGAACCGATAGGACACCATGGAATTTCTGCGCAGCCGTATCGAAACCCAGTTGATGAGCCTGACGGGCTTGTCACTGGGCCAGTTGGACCTGGAAAACCCCAAGGGCGATCCAGGCCTGTTCGGGCCGGACTCGGTCAGTTGGCAGGTGCATGGCGACTTCAGCAGCATGCTGATCGGCGGTATCAGCGCCTTGATGCTGCAAGCCTTGCACCCGCTGGCCCTGGCGGGCGTGTGGGATCACTCGAACTTCCGCCAGGACATGCTCGGGCGGCTGCGGCGGACTTCGCAGTTCATCTCCGGGACCACCTTCGGCTCGCGCAAGGATGCCGAATGGCTGATCGAAAAAGTCCGCACCATTCACCTGCAGGTGGTCGGCCATGCGCCGGACGGGCGACCTTATGCCGCCAGCGATCCGGAGCTGCTGAACTGGGTGCACGTGGCCGAGGTGAGCAATTTCCTCGCGGCCCACCTGCGCTATCGCAACCCGCGCCTGTCAGGCCGGGATCAGGACCGTTACTACAGCGAGATTGCCTTGGTCGCCGAGCGACTGGGCGCGCGGCATGTGCCTCGCTCGCGGCAGGAAGTGGCAGATTACATGGCGCGTATTCGTCCTCAACTGCTGTGCGACGAGCGCAGCCATGAAGTGCTGCGCCTGCTGCTCAATGCGCCTGCGCCCAGTCACCTGGCCAAGCCTTTCGGTGCCTTGATGATGCAGGCCGGCATTGATCTGCTGCCGGACTGGGCAAGCGCCATGCTCGACCAACAGCAGAGCCCGCTGCAGCGCCAGATGATCCGCGCCGGGGTCAAGCGCAGTGCGCCGTTGCTGCGTTGGGCGATGCGCAATGGTTCGGTGCAACGCGCCCATCGGCGGATGGGGTTGATGTAGGCCGTGGCGCATAACTGTTAAACTCCGCGCCCTCATTTCCCCAGCAAGGCGCGCTCCATGTCTTCCTTGAATCAGGCGCTGCGCGCCGCCCTCGATCAACGCCAAGACCTGATCAACGAGCTGCATGCCCAGGGCACCGATTGCTATCGGCTGTTCCATGGCAGCCAGGAAGGCGCCGGCGGCCTGACCGTCGACCGCTACGGCCCGCAACTGCTGGTGCAGAGCTTCCACCAGAGCCTGGAAACCAGCGACCTGCTGGCGCTGCATCAACAGATCAACCAGCACCTGGGCCTGGAACTGCTGCTGGTGTACAACGACCGCTCCCGGGGCAACTCGCGAATCGACCGCGAAGACACGGTGTACCGCGCCGAGCCCGCTGCGCTGGAAGACATGATCGGCCACGAGTGGGGTCTCAATTACCGCGTGCGCGGGCGGCATGCCGGGCAGGACCCGTTGCTGTTCCTCGACCTGCGCAACACGCGCGGTTGGGTCAAGGCGCACAGCGCGGGCAAAAGCGTGCTGAACCTGTTTGCCTACACCTGTGGCGTCGGCTTGAGTGCCGCAGCCGGCGGCGCCCGAGAGGTGTGCAACCTGGACTTCGCCGAAGGCAATCTGGCGGTCGGCCGTGAGAACGGCCTGCTCAACCCGCAATTGCCGACCATGGAGTTTGTGCAGTCGGATTATTTCCCGGCGATTCGCCAGTTGGCCGGCTTGCCGATTACCCAACGTCGTGGGCAGAAGCTGCCGAGTTACCCGCGCCTGGAGCCACGTCAATATGACCTGGTATTGCTCGACCCACCGGCCTGGGCCAAGAGCGCATTCGGCACTGTCGACCTGCTGCGCGACTACCAGAGCCTGCTCAAGCCGGCGCTGCTCGCCACCGCCGACAACGGCGTGCTGATCTGCTGCAACAACCTCGCAAAAGTCAGCATGGACGACTGGCGCGACCAGGTGCTGCGCTGCGCCGAGAAAGCCGGGCGGCCGGTACGCGACTGGCAGATCATGACACCTGGCGCGGACTTTCCCTCGCAAGACCAACAGCCGCCGTTGAAGACCCTGATCCTGCAGCTGTAGTACTTTTCCCAAGAAGCCGCGTACTTCGGAACCGAAATCCCGTGCCATACTCCAAGGCACTCTTGTTCGACATAGATGGCGTCACCCATGCCCAAAGGATTGATTCGCGCCGCTGGCGCCCTGTTGACCGCCCTTGCCCTGTACAGCTTGCTGGGCTTTCTGATTCTGCCGGGCATCGCCCTTCGCATTGCCAACCAACAACTGGCCCATTACGCCACGGTGCCGGCCCGGATCGAGCGCATCGAGCTCAACCCGTTCAGCCTGGAAGTGACGGCATGGGGCCTGAAAATCGGCGAGCCGGGCAAGGAGCAAGTGGGTTTCGAGCGTCTCTACGCCAACCTGCAGATCGACAGCCTGTGGACTCGCGCGCTGCACCTGGCCGATGTGCAATTGGACAAGCCCAAGACCGAACTGCTGTTCGACAAGTCCGGCCAGTTGAACCTGGCGCAGCTGTTCAAGCTGCCGCCCAGCGAGCCTAGCCCGGCCGATCCCAATGCCAAGCCGTTTCCATTGCGTATCGACAGCATCAAGCTGGCGGGCGGCTATGTGCACTTTCAGGACCTGCGCCCCAGCGAACCTATCGAATTTCTCTACGACACGCTCGACTTCGAACTGAAGAACCTCAGCACCTTGCCCGAAGACAACGCCGACATGACCTTGGTGGCCGCCGGCCCTGAAGGCGGGCGGATCGACTGGAAAGGCAATTTCAGCCTGGTGCCGATCATTTCCGAAGGGACCCTGAAGATTACCGACGGCAAGATGAAAGCCTGGTGGCCTTATGTGCGCGACGCCTTGCCACTGGTGCTCGAAGACGGCGTACTCAACTTCAGTACCGACTACCGATTCAGCCTGGCCAAAGAGACCGAGCTGAACCTGACCAACACCGCAGCGAGCGTCGCGCCGTTTGCCATCAACGCGCCGGATGGTCGCCCGCTGGTGCGCCTGGAGCGCCTGGACGTCAGTGAGACCACGGTTGACCTGGCCAAGCAGCAGGTCGTCATCGGCAAGATTCGCAGCAACAAACTGGAAACCTGGGCCGCCCGTGAAGCCGACGGCCAACTGGACTGGCAGAAACTGTTCGCCAGCCAACCGAGCAAAGCGGCCAAGGCGCCTGAGCCTGCCACGGCACCGGCCACCGCCGACTCACCGAAACCCGAACCCGCCGCGCCGAGCAAACCCTGGCAAGTGCTGCTCAAGGATGTGCAACTGCGCAACTATCAAGTGCACCTGGCCGACCGCCAGGTCAAACCCGCCGTCGCGCTTGAACTGGGCCCGTTGAACGTCGACATGCAGAACTTCGACAGCCTCAACCAGAGCCCCTTCACCTTGAAGGTCGACTCCGGCCTGGGCAAGCAGGGCAAGATCCAGGCAACCGGCGAGGTCAACCTCAACCCGATCAGCGCCAAGCTGAAAGTGAATACCCAGGACATCGACCTTCGGGTGGCGCAGTCCTATATCAGCCCGTTTATTCGCCTGGAACTGCGTAGCGGCATGCTCGGCAGCAATCTGGACGTCAACCTCAAGAGCGCCGATCCGCTGAAGCTCCAGGTAACGGGCCGGGCGCAAGTCGACCAGTTGCACACCCTCGACACCCTGAAGACCCGCGACTTCGTGAAGTGGCAGCGCCTGGTGCTGGAAGGCGTGAACTACCAGCACGGTGAGAGCCTGTCGATTGACAAGGTCAACCTGCTGCAACCGTATGCACGGTTCATGATCAACGATGACCGCACCACCAACGTGGATGACCTGCTGATTCCACAGCCGGCCAACAGTGGCGCCAAGTCAGCAGCAAAACCGGCCAGCAAAGACAAACCCCTGGGCATTCATGTCGGGCAAATCGCGATCAACGACGGCTCGGCCAATTTCGCCGACTTCAGCCTCACGCCGAACTTCGCCACGGCGATTCAACAACTCAACGGGCAGATCGGCACGATCGACAGCCGCCAGGCCAAACCGGCCAGCGTCGACATCAAGGGCAAGGTCGACCGTTACGCTCCCGTCACCATCAAAGGCAGCGTAAACCCGTTTGATCCGATGGCGGCGCTGGATATCGCCACCAGCTTCAAACGTGTCGAGCTGACCACCCTGACGCCTTACTCGGGCAAGTTCGCCGGCTTCCGTATCCGCAAGGGCCGTCTCAATCTCGACTTGCACTACGTGATCACCAAAGGCCAACTGAAGGCCGAAAACAAGGTGGTGGTCGAGCAACTGCAGTTGGGTGAGAAAGTCGACAGCGCCGATGCCGTGGACCTGCCGATTCGCCTGGCCATCGCGTTGCTCAAGGACAGCGACGGCAAGATCTCGATCGAACTGCCGGTCACCGGCGACTTGAACAACCCGCAATTCAGCGTGATGCCGATCGTCTGGCAGACCCTGCGAAACCTGGTGGTACGTGCGGCGACAGCGCCGTTCAAATTCATCGGCGGGTTGATCACCGGGGGAGGCTCGGAGGACCTGGGTAATGTGTCCTTCGCCGCCGGCTCTAGCGAATTGAGCAAGGACGCCGAAGGTGCACTGAATACGCTGGCCAAGGCACTCAAGGAACGCCCTACCCTGCGCCTGGAAATCGAAGGCACGGCCGCGGCCAGCAGCGACGGTCCGTTCCTTGCCTCCCAGCGCCTGGAGCGTGAATACCAATACAACTACTACAAGATGCTCCAGCGCCGTGGCGACAAGGTCCCGGCCCAGGCATCGCTGTTGGTGGTTCCGGAAAGCGAGAAGGCCCCGCTGTTGGAAGGCATCTACCGCACGCGCCTGAAGCAGCAGCCGCCAGCCGAGTGGAAAGACCTCAGCCGCGACGACCGCACGGCCAAGTTGAAAGACGGTGTAATCAAGTTCTGGAGCAGCAGTGATGTGCTGCTGCGCCAGCTCGGCCAGGATCGCGCCAGTACCATCAAGGATTATCTGGTGGACAAAGGGCAGTTGGAAGATGACCGGGTGTACTTCATCGATGCCAACCTGGGCCAGGCCGAGAAGGATGGCCGGGTGGTGACGCCAATGCACCTGGATGCCGAGTAGCCTGCGAAGGCGGTGCGTCAGTCACTTATAGGCTGACACACCGAATTCGCGGGCAAGCCTGCTGCCACATCTGACCGCTTTCGCACTAAGATTTTATTTCGACCCACAATAGAACAGGCCCCGACACGAATGCCGGGGCCTGTAATGACCACATCCTTGTGGCCGGTCGCATGAACTCGTGAGGTGCATTGAGTGGATATCTAGCTCACTCGTTGCCGCCTTCGCCTAGTTCAGACGAATGGGTAAGCGTTACTCTGCTTTCAGGCCATCGGCCGATACAGCTTTAACGCCTTTGATTTTCTTGGTGATGTTCACCGCGGTAGTTTTCTGCGCTTCAGTCACAGCGACCGAAGAGGACAGGGAAACTACACCCTTATTGGTTTCGACTTTGATGTCGGTACCAGGAATGCCTTTCTCGGTTACCAGGTCAGCTTTCACTTTGGTGGTGATCCAAGTGTCCGAGGTGGACTCTTTGGCACCTGCAGCTGCGCTTTTGGTTTTGTCGACGTTGTCTGCCTTGGTAGCGCCGCCAGCCAGCAGGCCATCAGCAGAAACTGCAGTTACGCCTTTGATTTTCTTGGTGATCGCTACAGCGGTCGCTTTTTGCGAATCCGAAATGGCTACGGTCGACGAGAGGGAAACCACACCTTTGTTGGTTTCAACCTTGATGTCCGAACCAGGAATACCTTTTTCGGTCAGCAGATCAGACTTAACTTTGGTGGTGATCCAAGTATCCGAAACGCTTTCTTTTGCCTTGGTGGCTTCACCCGCCGCCATGGTCATTGGAGCTTGGGAAGTCTGGGCAAAGGCCACGTTAGCACCCATGGCCAGGGTCAGAGCGGTAGCAGTAGCGAGAGCGAACTTCTTCATACGAGTAACTCCTGTTTTATTAAAAGTCTGCAGTGTGTGAACCTTGATGCTGCAGCGTTAACAGGGATATTGCAGGCAGTGTGCCAAGTCCTGATATCCAAATAAATCCTTATAAAACAATACGTTAAGAAAACACGCTTTTTTCGGAATCGTGCAACTTGCATGAACCTGACCGGCGCTGCATGCAAGTTGCGGTTTTTTCGATTTACTAAGCACCTGATTTACCGGCATTTTCTCATGGACATAAAAAAAGGACCCCGAAGGGTCCTTTTTCCAGCTTAAAGCCTGCGGGTATTTAAACGCCCGAAGCCTTGGCTGCTGCTACGTCCTTGATGGACAGCTTGATACGGCCGCGGTTGTCCACGTCCAGTACCAGCACTTCCACTTCCTGGCCTTCTTTCAGGATGTCGGTCACTTTCTCGACGCGAGCATCGCTCAGCATGGAGATGTGAACCAGACCGTCCTTGCCAGGCAGGATGTTGACGAATGCGCCGAAGTCGACGATACGCTCAACCTTGCCGACGTAGATCTTGCCGATCTCGGCTTCAGCGGTGATGCCCAGAACGCGCTGACGTGCTGCTTCAGCCGCTTCCTTGGTTTCGCCAAAGATCTTGATCGAGCCGTCGTCTTCGATGTCGATCGAAGCCTTGGTCTCTTCACAGATCGCACGGATGGTCGCGCCGCCTTTACCGATGACATCACGGATTTTGTCGGTGTCGATTTTCATCGCGATCATGGTCGGAGCATTTTCCGACAGCTCGGTACGCGACTGACCAATGATCTGGTTCATCTGGCCGAGGATGTTCAGGCGCGCTTCCAGGGCTTGGCCCAGAGCGATTTCCATGATCTCTTCGGTGATGCCCTTGATCTTGATGTCCATCTGCAGCGCGGTCACACCTTTGGCGGTACCGGCTACTTTGAAGTCCATGTCGCCCAGGTGGTCTTCGTCACCCAGGATGTCGGTCAGGATGGCGAACTTCTCACCTTCTTTAACCAAGCCCATGGCGATACCGGCAACCGGTGCCTTCATCGGCACACCAGCGTCCATCAGTGCCAGGGAAGCACCGCACACGGAAGCCATCGAGCTGGAACCGTTGGACTCGGTGATTTCCGAGACAACACGGATGGTGTACGGGAACACGTCAGCAGCCGGCAGCATGGCCTGGACCGAACGACGGGCCAGACGGCCGTGACCGATTTCGCGGCGACCAGCGCCACCCATGCGACCACACTCGCCCACCGAGAACGGAGGGAAGTTGTAGTGCAGCATGAACGGGTCTTTTTTCTCGCCTTCCAGGGTGTCCAGCAGCTGTGCGTCACGGGCAGTACCCAGAGTCGCGACTACCAGGGCCTGGGTTTCACCACGGGTGAACAGGGCCGAACCGTGAGTCTTCGGCAGAACGCCGACTTCGATGTTCAGCGGACGCACGGTGCGAGTGTCGCGACCGTCGATACGTGGCTTGCCGTTTACGATGTTTTCGCGAACGGTGCGGTATTCGATTTCACCGAATGCAGCTTTGACGTCGCTGGCGGAAGGCTGGCCTTCTTCGCCGGACAGCTTGGCCACAACCTGATCCTTCAGCTCGCCCAGGCGAGCGTAACGGTCGGCCTTGACGGTGATGGTGTAGGCGTCGGAGATAGCAGCGCCGAACTCGGAGCGGATAGCACCCAGCAGTTCGGTGGCTTCCGGGGCAGCAGCCCAGGTCCAGGTTGGCTTGGCAGCTTCGGCAGCCAGCTCGGTGACAGCCTTGATGACAGCCTGGAATTCGTCGTGGGCGAACAGCACGGCGCCCAGCATCTGGTCTTCGGTCAGCTCTTTGGCTTCCGATTCAACCATCAGAACGGCTTCCGAGGTACCGGCAACGACCATGTCCAGGCTCGATGCTTTCAGTTGTTCGTAAGTCGGGTTCAGCAGGTAACCGGTGCTCTCGTGGAAAGCAACGCGGGCTGCGCCGATCGGACCATCGAAAGGAATGCCGGAGATGGCCAGGGCAGCCGAAGTACCGATCATCGCAGCGATGTCCGGATCGGTTTTCTTGCTGGTGGAAACGACGGTGCAGACAACCTGCACTTCGTTCATGAAGCCTTCTGGGAACAGCGGACGGATCGGACGGTCGATCAGTCGGGAAGTCAGGGTTTCTTTCTCGGAAGGACGGCCTTCGCGCTTGAAGAAACCGCCAGGGATCTTACCGGCAGCGTAAGTCTTTTCCTGGTAGTGAACGGACAGAGGGAAGAAGCCCTTGCTCGGGTCAGCGGTCTTCGCGCCGACTACGGTCACCAGTACGGTGACGTCATCGTCAACGGTGACCAGCACTGCGCCGGAGGCTTGACGGGCGATACGGCCTGTCTCGAGGGTAACGGTCGACTGACCGAACTGGAATTTTTTGATAACCGGGTTCACGGTGTCCTACCTTCTTTGTGGCTCTTGGGGAACTTGTCTTCTTGCGAAATTCTTGGGCAATGCCGGGAGTCGGCCCGACCGCTGTCCAGGGTAAAACGTGTGTCCAGATAAAACTTGAGGCTGGGAGCCTGCCATGGGCCAGCGGGAATCCCACTGACACACGGCAGACAACCAACCTCTAGCGCAATCGCTTATTAGCGACGCAGACCCAGGCGACCGATCAGAGCCTGATAACGACCCAGATCCTTGCCTTTCAGGTAGTCCAGCAGCTTACGGCGCTGGTTTACCATGCGGATCAGACCACGACGGGAGTGGTGATCTTTACCGTTGGCCTTGAAGTGACCTTGCAGCTTGTTGATGTTGTGGGTCAGCAGTGCAACTTGCACTTCTGGCGAACCAGTGTCACCAACAGCTTGCTGATAGTCAGCTACGATTTGTGCTTTTTCTTGAACGTCGAGAGCCATGAGGCAATCCTTTTTTCAGGAAACCACCCAAAGGGCAGTCTCAACAGGCCAGGGACAAATCCCTGTATCTAAAAATGAGTAGTGACCGTGCCTGTTAACAGCCACCCTCGTTCCAGTTTGCGTAAAATCTACTGCGCTTTTACCACAAACTGGTTCCGGTCATTCTGACCGAATCAGTCGACGCGGCGCGATGCGCCCGTCTTCGCTCACTTCACCGATACCGATAAAGCGACCGTTATGATCCTGTACCCGCACCATGCCGAACTTCGGGGCATCCGGGGCACGTACCGGCTGGCCGTTGAGCCAGTAGAACGCGCTGTGCTCCGAGAAGTGCAGCAATGGCCAATCCAGCAAACCGCTGTCCGATGGCATCAGGAAGCGATCCACCGCTTCATTGCCGCCTTCGGCGTGCACCGCCTCCAACTCTTCCAGCGTCACCGTCTGGGCCAAGCTGAAAGGTCCGGCCTGGGTACGTCGCAGCTCTGCAACGTACGCGCCGCAACCGAGCTTTTCACCGATATCTTCCACCAGGGTACGGATATAGGTGCCTTTGCTGCAGTCCACGGCCAGGCGCGCAGTGTCACCTTCACAGGCGAGCAATTCCAAGCGCGCAATAGTAACAGAACGCGGTTCGCGCTCCACTACTTCGCCCGCACGTGCCAGCTTGTAAAGAGGCTGCCCATCGCGCTTGAGAGCCGAGTACATCGGTGGTATCTGACTGATTTCTCCACGAAAAGCGGGTAAAGCAGCCTCGATATCAGCACGACCAACGGTCACGTCGCGAACCTGCAGAACATCACCTTCGGCGTCAGCCGTGGTAGTGGTCTTGCCCAGTTGCATCAGGGTTTCATAACCCTTGTCGGAATCGAGCAGGTATTGCGAGAACTTGGTGGCCTCGCCAAAGCACAACGGTAATACACCGGTGGCCAGGGGATCGAGGCTGCCGGTATGCCCGGCCTTCTCGGCATTGAGCAGCCAGCGAACCTTCTGCAACGCAGCATTGGAGGTAAAGCCAATGGGTTTGTCGAGCAGAATGATGCCGCTGACATTGCGACGAATACGTTTGACCTGAGCCACCGCTTACTCCTTGGCGTCTTCAGGTGTGGACGGGTGCTGGCTGTCTTCAGCCACCGCGCGCTCGATGAGTGCCGACAGGTGCGCACCACGCACGACGCTTTCGTCGTAGTGGAAGTGCAACTGGGGCACGCTGCGCAGCTTCATCTCACGGGCCAACTGCATGCGCAGGAAACCTGCAGCCGAGTTGAGCACCTTGATGCTTTGCGCGATTTCTTCGCTGCTGTCCTGGCCCATCACGGTGATGAAAATCTTCGCGTGACCAACGTCACGGCTCACTTCAACAGCGGTGATGGTGACCAGGCCAACGCGGGGGTCTTTGACTTCGCGACGGATCAGTTGGGCCAGCTCACGCTGCATCTGATCGCCGATACGCTGGGTACGGCTGTATTCTTTTGCCATGTCTTGTTACCTGTTACTGCCACACGGTGAAACCCATGGGGTCTGAAAGCGGCAAACGCCCGGCCTGACAAAAGCCAGACCGGGCGTTGCGTTTAGAGTCCGGACACTGCGCGGGGCATCTGCATGCCCACACGCCGTGTGGCTCCTGAAGTGCGCGAGTTAGAGGCTGCGAGCAACCTGAACCTTCTCGAAGACTTCGATCTTGTCGCCAACCTTGACGTCGTTGTAGCTCTTGACGCCGATACCGCATTCCATGCCGGCACGCACTTCAGAAGCGTCATCCTTGAAGCGGCGCAGGGATTCCAGCTCGCCTTCGAAGATAACGATGTCTTCACGCAGTACGCGGATTGGACGGTTACGGTACACGGTGCCTTCGACAACCATGCAGCCGGCGATCGCGCCGAATTTCGGCGAGCGGAACACGTCACGTACTTCGGCGATACCCAGGATGTTCTCCCGGACGTCACTGCCAAGCATGCCGGTAAGGGCCTTCTTGACGTCTTCGATGATGTCGTAGATGACGTTGTAGTAACGCATGTCCAGGCCTTCCTGCTCGACGATCTTGCGAGCGCCAGCATCGGCACGCACGTTGAAGCCGAACAGTACAGCGTTGGAAGCCAGTGCCAGGTTGGCGTCGGATTCGGTGATACCACCGACACCGCCACCGACAACGCGCACTTGCACTTCGTCGTTACCCAGGCCGTTCAAGGCGCCGTTCAACGCTTCGAGGGAACCACGGACGTCAGATTTGAGGACGATGTTAAGCGTCTTCTTCTCTTCCTGGCCCATGTTCTCGAAGATGTTTTCCAGCTTGCCAGCGTGAGCACGGGCCAGTTTGACTTCGCGGAACTTGCCTTGACGGAACAGAGCCACTTCACGGGCTTTCTTCTCGTCGGCAACCACGCTCATCTCGTCGCCAGCGTCCGGCGTACCGTCCAGGCCGAGGATCTCGACCGGGATAGCTGGACCTGCTTCCTTGATTGGCTTGCCGTTCTCGTCGAGCATGGCACGTACACGGCCGTAGTTCGAACCGACCAGCACCATGTCGCCTTGGCGCAGGGTACCGTCTTGAACCAGGACGGTCGCCACCGGGCCGCGGCCCTTGTCGAGGCGGGACTCAACCACGACACCACGGCCAGGAGCCGATGGGGTAGCGGTCAGTTCCAGAACTTCGGCTTGCAGCAGAACGGCTTCGAGCAGTTCGTCAACGCCGGTACCCATCTTCGCAGAGACCGGTACGAACGGAGTGTCACCACCCCACTCTTCGGAAGTCACGCCGTGAACCGACAGTTCGCTACGGATGCGATCGAGATCAGCGCCCGGCTTGTCGATCTTGTTCACGGCAACCACCAGCGGCACGCCAGCCGCTTTCGCGTGCTGAACAGCTTCGATGGTTTGTGGCATCACGCCGTCGTCCGCTGCAACCACCAGGATCACGATGTCGGTCGCCTTGGCACCACGAGCACGCATTGCGGTAAACGCGGCGTGACCCGGGGTGTCGAGGAACGTCACCATGCCACGGTCGGTTTCAACGTGGTAAGCGCCGATGTGCTGGGTAATGCCGCCGGCTTCGCCTGCAGCTACCTTGGCACGACGGATGTAGTCGAGCAGGGATGTCTTACCGTGGTCAACGTGGCCCATTACGGTCACGACCGGCGCACGGGAAACAGCCTCGCCTTCAAACTTCAGGGACTCGGCCAGGGAATCTTCCAGGGCGGTGTCGCTGACCAGGGTCACTTTGTGGCCCAGCTCTTCAGCAACCAGTTGGGCAGTTTCCTGATCCAGTACCTGGTTGATGGTGGCCGGAGTACCCAGCTTGAACATGAACTTGATGATTTCAGCAGCCTTGACCGACATCTGCTGGGCCAGATCGCCCACAGTGATGGTCTCGCCGATCTTCACTTCACGCACGACAGGGCCGGTTGGGCTCTGGAAACCGTGGGCGTTGCGTTTTTTCAGCTTGGCCTTGCCGCGACCACCACGACGGAAGCCATCGCTTTCTTCGTCGGTAGTACGTGGGGCAACGCGTGGAGCAGGCGCTTTCTCTTTGACCGACGCACGATGCGGAGCGTTTTTGCGCTCGCCATCACCGCCACCACCACGACGATTGTTATCGTCGGCACGTGGCTTGTCTGGACGACGCGGTTCGTCGCGCTTGCGGGCGTCAGCTGCAGGAGCAGGTGCGGCGGCAACCGGAGCGGCCTCACGCACAGCTTCTACCGGCGCGCTTGGCGCGGCGACTGCTTCAGTGGCAGCAGGTTGCGCAGCAGCAGGCTGGCGACGCGCTTCTTCTTCGGCGCGACGCTTGGCTTCTTCTTCAGCCTTCTGACGAGCAGCATTTTCTACTGCGCGACGTTCTTCCAGTTCGCGTTTGCGCTCGGCTTCGATTTCTTCCGGGCTGCGCTGTACGAAGACTTTCTTCTTGCGTACTTCAACGCTGATGCTCTTGCTACCAGCAACACGCAGTGTGCTGGTGGTTTTGCGCTGCAATGTAATCTTGCGCGGTTCTTCCACTTTCGCCTTGTGGCTGCTCTTCAAGTGAGTCAGCAAAGACTGCTTCTCACTATCGCTCACACCTTCATCGGCGGCGGTGTGCGGCAGACCTGCCTCACGCATCTGCTGCAACAGGCGCTCTACCGGTGTTTTGACCTCATCGGCCAGTTGTTTCACCGTGACTTGCGTCATGCACTTCTCTCCTCAGGCCGCGCCTAATTACTCGAACCAATGGGCTCGGGCGGCCATGATCAACTTGCCGGCACGATCATCGTCAATGCCGTCGATGTCGAGCAGATCGTCAATAGACTGCTCGGCCAGGTCTTCGCGGGTAATTACGCCGCGCACCGCCAGTTCCATCGCCAAATCCTTGTCCATACCCTCAAGCGAGAGCAGGTCTTCGGCCGGATGGGCGTCTGCCAGCTTTTCCTCAGTAGCGATGGCTTTAGTCAACAAACGATCCTTGGCCCGAGCGCGAAGCTCGTTGACGGTGTCTTCGTCAAAGCCGTCGATGTTGAGCATTTCTTCCAACGGTACGTAGGCAATCTCTTCCAGGCTGGTGAAGCCTTCATCTACCAGCACCTGCGCCAGGTCTTCGTCGACTTCCAACTCGTCGATGAAGTTGCGCAGGATGTCACCGGTTTCAGCTTGCTGCTTAGCCTGGATGTCCGATTCGGTCATCACGTTCAGGGTCCAGCCGGTCAGTTGGCTGGCCAGACGCACGTTCTGACCACCACGACCAATGGCCTGAGCCAGATTGTCTGCGCCAACGGCGATGTCCATTGCATGGGCATCTTCGTCAACGATAATTGCCGCCACTTCAGCCGGCGACATGGCGTTGATCACGAACTGCGCCGGGTTATCGTCCCACAGGACGATGTCCACACGCTCACCGCCCAATTCGCCCGACACTGCCTGGACGCGCGAACCGCGCATACCAATGCAAGCGCCTTGCGGGTCGATGCGTTTGTCCTTGGAGCGAACCGCGATCTTGGCGCGTGAACCCGGGTCGCGGGACGCAGCCATGACTTCGATCAGGCCTTCGGCAATTTCCGGCACTTCAATACGGAACAGCTCGATCAGCATTTCCGGCGCGGTACGCGACAGGATCAACTGAGGGCCGCGGTTCTCGGTGCGGATTTCCTTGAGCAGCGCGCGCAAACGCACGCCAACACGGAAAGTTTCGCGAGAGATGATGTCTTCGCGGGCCAGCAACGCTTCGGCGTTGTTGCCCAGGTCGACGATCACGTTATCGCGGGTAACTTTTTTCACGGTGCCGGAGATGATTTCACCCAGGCGCTCGCGATAAGCGTCAACGACTTGAGCGCGCTCGGCTTCGCGAACCTTCTGCACAATGACCTGCTTGGCGGTCTGTGCAGCAATACGGCCGAATTCGATCGATTCGATCTTTTCTTCGACGACATCACCGACCTTGGCGCCAGGGTGCGTTTCAGCAACCTTGCTTGGCCAGGTTTCGATGGCCGGATCATCAAGATCGGCTTCTTCGACGACCGTCCAGCGACGGAAAGTCTCATAGGCACCGGTGTGGCGGTTGATTTCCACACGCAGATCAACTTCGTCTTCAAAACGCTTTTTGGTTGCAGTGGCCAGGGCCAGCTCCAGCGCTTCAAAAATCACGTTTGCCGGTACGCCCTTTTCATTGGATACCGACTCAACAACCAGCAGTACTTCTTTGCTCATCGTACGCCTCGCCTTTCGCAAGCCATTGGATCCGCGGGATCCGCGTCTCAGTCAAAACTGGGAATAATGTTGGCCTTGTCGATCATATCGATCGGCAACAGGAACTCATGGTCTTCTACCTGCACCACGACATCCTGTTCTTCTACACCGCGCAGAAGGCCCTGAAAGTTGCGACGCCCTTCGAACGGGGATCGCAGCTTGATCTTCACTTGTTCACCGGCAAATTTTGCAAACTGATCAATAGTGAACAGTGGGCGTTCCATGCCTGGCGAGGAAACTTCGAGGGTGTATTCAACGGAGATCGGATCTTCAACATCCAGGACACCGCTGATCTGACGGCTGACAATGGCACAATCGTCCACCAGCACGCCGCCCTCTTTATCGATATAAACGCGCAACATTGAGTGGCGACCTTGAGCCGAAAACTCAATACCCCAGCATTCATAGCCTAGGGCCACGACCACCGGGGCCAACAAGGCCTGCAACTCTTCTAGCTTGCTCGACACCTGAACCCCCTCGTGCATGTATGTGCATGCTGTGCAAAATAAAAAAATGGGCGAAACGCCCATCCTTGAAACGCCGTCGAACAGCGGCGTTGAAAGTGTCCAGCTAACAAAAAGCCCCTTAAAAGGGGCTCCGCTAAAACTGGTTGCGGGGGCCGGATTTGAACCGACGACCTTCGGGTTATGAGCCCGACGAGCTACCAGACTGCTCCACCCCGCGACAAAGCTGGGGCGGAAGTATACGACCGATCCCTTACAGGGTCAATGTAACCTTCCACCTACAAGAAAGCCCGCAACAGCGGGCTCTCCTGATAATTGGTACCGAGAAGGGGACTCGAACCCCTACACCCTATGGGCACAACCACCTCAAGGTTGCGTGTCTACCAATTCCACCACCTCGGCAATACAGCGTTTACAACCCTTCTTACTTCTGCTCTTGAGCTGGAGGTACGTCAGTCGCTGGAGTAGCCGACTTTTGCTCTTGAAGCACCGGGACATCATCAGAAGCCGGTTTTGCTTTTGGTACTTCCAACACTGCTGGGTTTGGGAGACCTACTTGAGTCAGCACATGAGCTTTCTCTTTAGCAAAGTAACCTAACCCCAAGCTGGTTATGAAGAAACCGGCGGCAAGTATAGCAGTAAACTTACTAAGAAAGGTAGAGGAACCTTGGCTTCCGAACACAGTATTTGAAGCACCTGCACCGAAAGACGCACCAGCATCCGCACCTTTACCCTGTTGCAACAAAACCAGGGCAACTACGCCCAGGGCAGCCAACAGATGAAAAACGACTACGACTGTTTCCAGCATTTTTTCAGTTTCCCGCGGCGCGACAGATCGCACCGAACTCATCTGCATTCAGGGAAGCTCCACCAATGAGCCCCCCATCGATATCCGGCATGCCGAACAGTTCGACCGCATTGGCCGCCTTCACGCTGCCGCCGTATAGAAGACGCACACCTTGTGCGACTTCAGAATTCTCTGCCGCCAACTGCGCGCGGATGGCTGCGTGCACATCCTGCGCCTGTTGCGGTGTAGCAGTCAGCCCGGTACCAATGGCCCAGACCGGCTCGTAAGCAATAACTGCCTTTGCAAACGCACCAACACCCAGCTCCTCGATGATGCTGCCCAGCTGACGCGAGACAACCTCAAGAGTCTTGCCCGATTCACGCTGCTCCAGGGTCTCCCCTATGCACAACACTGGAATCAAGCCACAAGCCTGTGCCGCTGCGAACTTGCGATTGAGTGTCCCATCACGCTCGCCCATCATCTGACGGCGCTCGGAGTGCCCGACAAGCACATAGGAACAACCCGCATCGACCAATTGACTCGGTGCAATCTCACCGGTCAACGCACCTTGCATGGCTTCCACCGCAGAATTCTGCGCGCCGACCTGAATCGACTTGCCTTTCAAGCCATCAACTACTTGAGTGATATGCAAGCAAGGCGGGAAAACCGCGACATCAACACCGCTAGGCAAGGCCAAGTGACGAAGGCCATTGATCAGCTCAGCGACACTGGCGCGGGTACCGTGCATCTTCCAGTTACCAGCTACCATAGTGCGACGCATGCTGTACCTCGTCGGTCAAAGTGGGCGCAGATGTTACCCAACCACATCATCACTGGCAAGCCGAATTCAGGCGCAAACTTCAGTTACCAGTTTTGCCAGGTCTTCGGCATGGCCGCGAACCTGAGTTTCGTCGTCACCTTCGACCATGACACGCACCAGAGGCTCTGTGCCGGACTTGCGCAACAACACCCGGCCACGCCCCGCCATTGCAAGGGTCACACGCTCGCACGCCTCTTTGACAGCGGGATGCTCGATCGGGTTTTCGCCACCGGCAAAACGCACGTTGAGCAATACTTGTGGGCACTTGCGCAGGGCCTGGCGCGCCTGGGCCAGGCTCTCTTCACGGCGACGCAGGGCCAATAGCACCTGCAGCGCAGCAATGATCGCGTCACCCGTGGTGGTGTGCTGGAAGCAAACAACATGCCCCGAGTTTTCCCCACCGATCTGCCAGTTACGCTCAAGCAGCTCAGCGATCACATAGCGGTCACCGACATTGGCACGCACGAATGGAATGCCAAGATCTGCCAGGGCCAACTCCAACCCCAGGTTACTCATCAGCGTACCGACGACCCCCCCTTGCAGCTTGTTACGCTCATGGAGGTCGCGAGCAATGATAAACAGCAGGTCATCCCCGTCGACCACGGCGCCGGTGTGATCCACCATGAGCACGCGATCGCCGTCACCGTCGAAGGCAATACCCAGGTCCGCATGCTCGGCCAGGACCGCCGCCTGCAGCTGGCCCATATGCGTCGAGCCACAGTTGTCGTTGATGTTCAACCCGTTAGGCTGGGCCGACAGCACTGTCACATCAGCCCCAAGCTCCTTGAATACGCTCGGGGCCACCTTGTAGGTCGCACCATGGGCGCAGTCGACAACAATTTTCAGCCCGGCAAAATTGGTGCTGCTTGGTACGCTGCTCTTGCAGAATTCGATGTAGCGGCCAGAGGCGTCGTTGATGCGCGACACCTTGCCCAGCTTGCTGGACTCAACCACCGTCATCGGTGCGTCCAGCAGCTCTTCGATCATCAACTCGATCTCATCCGGCAGCTTGGTGCCCAGACCCGAGAAAAACTTGATGCCGTTGTCATCATGGGGATTGTGAGAAGCACTGATGACAATCCCGGCTTCCGCGTGGAAGGTACGCGTGAGGTAGGCGATAGCCGGCGTCGGCATCGGCCCCAACAGCATCACATCGGCGCCCGCGGCGGACAAACCAGCTTCCAGTGCGGATTCAAACATGTACCCGGAAATTCGAGTGTCCTTACCCACCAGGATGCGGCAGGCGCCCATGCTACGGAACGCCATACCTGCCGCCCACCCCAGCTTGAGCATGAAATCCGGAGTAATCGGAAACTCGCCGACCCGCCCACGGATACCGTCGGTGCCAAAATATTTTTTAGTCATAAGTGCTCCATCATTCTTATTCGGCTGATTCTACCGCGGCAATCATGCGCACCACATCCACCGTCTCGGCGACATCATGCACGCGCAAGATACGCGCACCCTTGGTCATAGCAAGCGCCGCGAGTGCGAGACCGCCGTACAACCGCTCACCTACCGGACGATTCAGTGCCATCCCTATCATGCTCTTGCGCGAAACACCGACCAACAGGGGCCGACCAAGGGCATGCAGGGACTCCATGTGCTTGAACAGGCTTAAGTTGTGCTGCAAGGACTTGGCGAAGCCAAACCCTGGATCCAGGATAATCTTTTCAGGCGCAATCCCGACTGCGGCGCATTGAGCGACCCTTTCAGCCAGGAAGCTGCTCACTTCACCCACCAGGTCATCATAGTGCGGGTTGTCCTGCATATTGCCGGGCTCACCCAGCATATGCATCAGGCACACCGGCAGACCGGTAGCCGCCGCCGCGTCAAGGGCGCCGTCACGCCGCAGGGAACGCACGTCGTTGATCAACCCTGCCCCCAGGCGCGCCGTCTCACGCATGACTGCCGGGGTGGAAGTATCCACCGAGATAATGACATCCAGCTCGCGAGCAATGCGCTCTACAATCGGCGCCACACGCTCCAGCTCCTCCAACGGAGAAACTACCCGAGCGCCCGGCCGAGTCGACTCACCGCCGACATCAATCAGGGTCGCCCCCGCCGACACCATTGCTTCGGCATGGCGCAACGCAGCATCGAGCTGGCTGAAGCGGCCGCCGTCGGAAAAGGAGTCAGGGGTGACATTAAGAATGCCCATCACGTGCGTATGGGCCAAATCAAGAACCCGGTTGCCGCAAGGCAACCGGGTGGAGGACAACACAGAAGTCATTTCAAACCTTAGTGGTCAGCTGCCGGACCACCGATCGGGGTTTCAGGGCGTTCGTTCTGCACGACAGGCGGAGTGCCAGAGGTGCCCGAACCACCTTCCCAATCACGCGGCTCACGCGGCGTACGGCCCGCCATGATGTCGTCGATCTGGTCAGCATCGATAGTCTCGTACTTCATCAACGCGTCAGCCATGGCGTCCAACTTGTCACGGTTGTCGGTCAGGATCTGCTTGGCCGTGCCATAGCACTGGTCAATGATGCTGCGCACTTCGGAGTCGATCAGCTTGGCTGTCTCGCCGGAGAAGCTGGCACTCTGACCACCACCCCCACGACCCAGGAATACCTCACCCTCTTCCTCGGCGTACATCAACGGACCGAGCTTCTCCGACAAGCCCCACTTGGTCACCATGTTCCGCGCAATCTGACTGGCACGCATGATGTCATTGGAAGCCCCGGTCGTTACGCCATCAAAGCCCAGGGTCATCTCTTCAGCAATTCGACCGCCGTACAGTGAGCAGATCTGGCTGATCAGCGCACGCTTGGAGAGGCTGTAACGATCCTCTTCCGGCAGGAACATGGTGACACCCAGCGCCCGACCCCGAGGAATGATCGACACCTTGTAGACCGGGTCATGCTCTGGCACAACGCGACCCACAATGGCGTGACCGGCTTCGTGATAAGCGGTGTTCTGCTTTTCTTTCTCGGACATGACCATGGATTTGCGCTCTGCGCCCATCATGATCTTGTCTTTCGCCAGTTCGAACTCTTTCATCTCGACGATGCGCTTGCCTGTACGGGCCGCGAACAACGAAGCTTCGTTGACCAGGTTGGCCAGGTCGGCACCGGAGAAACCCGGCGTACCACGCGCAATCACTGCTGGAGCGACATCGTCACCCATCGGCACTTTGCGCATGTGGACTTTGAGGATCTGCTCGCGACCACGGATATCCGGCAAGCCTACGACAACCTGACGGTCGAAGCGGCCTGGACGCAGCAGCGCAGGGTCCAGCACGTCAGGTCGGTTGGTCGCAGCGATGACGATGATGCCGTCATTCATCTCGAAACCATCCATCTCGACCAGCAACTGGTTGAGGGTCTGCTCACGCTCATCGTGACCACCGCCCATGCCAGCACCACGATGGCGACCAACAGCGTCGATTTCATCGATGAAGATAATGCACGGTGCGTGTTTCTTGGCCTGCTCGAACATATCGCGAACGCGGCTGGCGCCGACACCGACGAACATTTCGACGAAGTCAGAACCGGAAATGGTGAAGAAAGGCACCTTGGCTTCACCGGCAATCGCCTTGGCCAGCAAGGTTTTACCGGTACCCGGAGGACCGACCATCAGCACGCCGCGAGGAATACGGCCGCCCAGGCGCTGGAACTTGCCCGGATCGCGCAGGAATTCAACCAACTCACCGACTTCTTCCTTTGCCTCGTCGCAACCCGCGACGTCAGCCAGGGTGGTCTTCACCTGATCTTCGGAGAGCAGGCGCGCCTTGCTCTTGCCGAAGCTCATCGGCCCGCCCTTGCCTCCCGCACCGCCTTGCATCTGGCGCATGAAGAACATGAACACGGCGATGATCACCAGGATCGGGAAGCTGGCCACCAGGAGTTGAGTCCAGATGCTCTGCTGCTCAGGCTGCTTGCCTTCGACAACCACATGGTTATCCACCAGGTCGCCGATCAGACCGTTGTCCTGAATGGCTGGACGAATGGTCTTGAAGCTATCGCCATCGTTGCGTTTGCCGGTGATCACGTAGCCATCAACCGCCACGCGCTCGACCTTGCCATCCTTA
This sequence comes from Pseudomonas aylmerensis, assembly GCF_001702265.1. Lineage (GTDB taxonomy): Bacteria > Pseudomonadota > Gammaproteobacteria > Pseudomonadales > Pseudomonadaceae > Aquipseudomonas > Aquipseudomonas aylmerensis. The sequence continues at coordinate 204,343 of NZ_MAUE01000048.1, read as the reverse complement.
ACTTGCTGGATGAAGTCGGAATAGTTGAGGGTCTGCGGCTCGTTAGGGCTGGAGAAGTTGTTCATCACCGTCACCAGGACAGCCGCGATGATCAACCACAGGATCAGATTCTTTGCCATATCGTTCAATTAACTACCCTCTGAAGCAAGCTCCGCTACTGGCGCGCGCTTCGCATGATATTCACCGGCCTAACTTACTACATTACCTACAACTCTGGCAGGCGCCGTCTGTAACCCTTTGTGAAACTTTGACTACACAATATTCGTAAAGCTTCGTGACGAAAGCGATATAAAAAAACCTATCGACTCCCTTCAAACCTTCAAAGACGCTCATCACTGGCAGCGCCTTCAATGCCGCGGAACCCCCGCGCCAGCAGATATTGCTCGCGAGACCGGTCCCGGGAAGAGTCCGGTTTACGCATCTGTACCTTGTCGAACAGCTTGCGGATGTTCTTGTGGTACTCGTCGAAGCCTTCACCCTGGAAGACCTTGACCAGGAAATCACCACCCGGACGCAATACCCGCCCCGCCAGATCCAGCGCCAACTCGCACAGGAACATGGCTCGCGGCATATCAACAGCCGGTAATCCACTCATATTGGGGGCCATGTCGGAAATCACAAGGTCTACCTGCGAATTTCCGACGGCTTCCAGGATCTCGGCCAGTACGGCGTCCTGGGTGAAATCGCCGTGCACGAAGGTTACATCCGGGATGCTGTCCATCTCGAGGATGTCGGAAGCGATCAATCGGCCTTGCCCGCCAATCAGACGACTGGCCACCTGGGACCAGCCACCGGGCGCTGCACCCAGGTCGATCACGCTCATGCCGGGGCGAAACAATTTGTCCTTGTCCTGGAGCTCCAGCAGCTTGTAGCTGGCCCGGGACCGGTAGCCGTCCTTCTGCGCCTTTTTGACGTAAGGATCGTTGAAATGCTCTTGCAGCCACTTAAGGCTAGTTTTGGAACGGGCCACGGGCCACCTCGAAAAATAAAACGGGTCGTGATTAACTGGGCGGTCCCGGACTCGCTCGGGTAAACTGGCCGCCGCTTTTTACAAGATCAGACGCAGGGGTCAGATTATGCCGCTCACTCAAGAGCAGAAGAAACAGTACAAATCCATTGGCCACCATCTGAAACCAGTTTTGATTGTGGCAGATAACGGTTTGACTGAAGGTGTGTTAGCCGAATTTGAACGCGCACTGAACGATCACGAACTGATCAAGATCAAGGTCAATATCCTTGACCGTGAAGCGCGCCTGGCCGCCATTGCAGAACTGTGCAAGGTTGGCAAAGCGGACCTGGTCCAGGTCATCGGCAAGATGGCGCTGCTGTATCGCAAGAACTTCAGCGTCAACAAGCAACTGTCGAACGTTCATCGCTTCAAATGACAACAAGGGTCACGGGCGTGCTTCGCGCGCCCCGCCACTCCATCCCGGCGCAGGCTGTATAACCAGCACCAGGCCGGAGAACCCTAGCACAAGATAGCTGAATAACTGCCAGCGCAACGCTTCCGGCAGCCACACATGCACGATGCAGTACATCGCACATGCATACAGCGCCATCAACAGCAGTTGGCCGCGAATATCCCGCCACAAACTCCCCAAGCCTTCGGCCTTGACCAGCACCAACGCCTGGAGCGTCACGCACGCCGCCGCAAAACCCACCAGCAGCGCACTCAGTAATCCATCGATCTCATTGATCAGCAACGGTGCCAGGCCAATCAGGCCCAGCGCCGGTAACACGCCAATGTGCAACAACCACAGGCCGCCCACCCAAAGCATCTGGGCAAGCTGCCAAAGCATGGCGCCCGCACGAAGCGGGCGCCGCCGTTCAGACGTGACGGACTTCAACAATCTCGTACTCGATCACGCCACCCGGCGTCTTGACCGCCACCACGTCACCCTCTTCCTTGGCAATCAAGGCGCGGGCAAGCGGGGAGCCGACGGAGATCTTGCCGAGTTTGAAGTCAGCTTCGTCTTCCCCGACGATGTGGTAGACCACGCTTTCGTCAGTCTCGACGTTGGCGATTTCCACGGTGGTGCCGAAAATCACCTTGCCGGTCTTCGGAATGGTCGTTACGTCGATGACCACCGAGTTCTGCAGGCGGCCTTCGATGTCACGGATCCGCGCCTCGACCATACCTTGCTGCTCGCGAGCAGCGTGGTATTCGGCGTTTTCCTTAAGGTCACCCAGTTCGCGGGCCGTACCGATGTCCTGGCTCAGCTTTGGACGTACGACCTTGGTCAGATGGGCGTGCTCCTCTTCCAGGGCCTTGAAGCCCTGGACGGTCATTGGGTATTTGGTCATGCCTTCAATCCTGCGTGTAGATCCTGCAAGCGACGCACGGTCTTTTCCGGACCGAACTTGAGTGCTTCGCAGATGGCTTCGCCAGCAGCAATGGTGGTGGTGCAGTAGATCTTGTGCTGCAAGGCGTTACGACGAATGGAATAGGAGTCCGCGATCGACTGGCGACCTTCGGTGGTGTTGATGATCAGCGTGACTTCGTCATTCTTGATCATGTCGACCACGTGCGGACGGCCTTCCGTCACCTTGTTCACGCGACGCACTTTCAGGCCGGCAGCCTCGATCAGCTTGGCGGTCCCGGCGGTGGCCACGACTTCAAAACCCAAGTTGATCAGATCACGGGCCACGCCTGCAACCAGTGGCTTGTCATCATCACGCACGCTGATAAACGCAGTACCGCCGGTCGGCAGCACCTCGCTGGCACCCATCTGGGCCTTGGCGAACGCTTCACCGAAGGTATCGCCCACGCCCATCACTTCACCGGTGGACTTCATCTCTGGGCCCAGGATCGGGTCCACACCAGGGAATTTGGCGAATGGGAACACCGCCTCTTTCACACTGTAGAAGTTCGGAATGATTTCCTTGGTGAAGCCGATTTCCTTCAGGGTCTTACCGGCCATCACGCGGGCAGCGATCATGGCCAGGGACACACCGATGCACTTGGAAACAAATGGCACGGTACGCGAAGCGCGCGGGTTGACTTCGATGACGTAGATGTCTTCGCCTTGCAGCGCCAACTGTACGTTCATCAAGCCGACCACGCCCAGTTCCAGGGCCATTTTCTTGACCTGTTCGCGCATCTCGTCCTGGATGTGCGCCGGCAGCGAGTACGGTGGCAGCGAGCACGCCGAGTCACCGGAGTGAACACCCGCCTGCTCGATGTGCTGCATGATCGCGCCGATCACGACATCAGTGCCGTCGCAGACCGCATCCACATCCATTTCGATGGCGCAGTTGAGGAAGTGGTCCAGCAGCACCGGGCTGTCGTTGGACACTTTCACCGCATCGCGCAGGTAACGCTTGAGTTCTTCTTCTTCGTAGACAATTTCCATCGCCCGACCGCCCAGTACGTAGGACGGACGCACTACCAGCGGGTAGCCAATCTTGCTGGCGGCGCGGATGGCCTCATCTTCGCTGCGCACGGTGGCGTTCGGCGGCTGACGCAGGTTCAGGCGTTCAACCATCTGCTGGAAGCGCTCACGGTCTTCCGCACGGTCGATGGCATCTGGGCTGGTGCCAATGATCGGCACGCCGGCCGCTTCAAGGGCACGCGCCAGTTTCAGCGGGGTTTGGCCGCCGTACTGGACGATCACGCCTTTTGGCTTCTCGACGCGCACGATTTCCAGCACGTCTTCCAGGGTCACTGGCTCGAAGTACAGGCGATCAGAGGTGTCGTAGTCGGTGGAAACAGTTTCCGGGTTGCAGTTGACCATGATGGTCTCGTACCCGTCTTCGCGCAGGGCGAGAGCGGCGTGTACGCAGCAGTAGTCAAACTCGATACCCTGGCCGATACGGTTCGGACCGCCGCCCAGGATCATGATCTTGTCGCGACCCGACGGGGCGGCTTCGCACTCTTCCTCATAGGTGGAGTACAGGTAGGCGGTGTCGGTGGAGAACTCGGCGGCGCAGGTATCAACGCGCTTGTAGACCGGGAAGATCTCCAGCTTGTGGCGATGCGTACGCAGGTTCTTCTCAGTCACACCCAGCAGCTTGGCCAGGCGCTGGTCGGAGAAGCCTTTGCGCTTGAGGCGGAACATCATGTCGCGGTCGATGCTGGCCAGACCGAGGGTCTTGACCTTCTCTTCTTCCTTGATCAGATCTTCGATCTGCACCAGGAACCACGGGTCGATCATGTTCATGCCGAAGATGTCTTCGACAGTCATGCCGGCGCGGAAGGCGTCAGCCACGTACCAGATACGCTCGGCGCCCGGCACGGTCAGCTCGCGCTTGAGCACGCTCATGCTTTCCGGGTTGCTCAGGTCGAGCTTCTCGTCCAGGCCGCAAACGCCCACTTCCAGGCCGCGCAGGGCTTTCTGCAGGGATTCCTGGAAAGTACGGCCGATGGCCATGACTTCACCAACCGACTTCATCTGAGTAGTCAGGCGCGCGTCAGCCTTGGCGAATTTCTCGAAGGCGAAGCGTGGCAGCTTGGTGACGACGTAGTCGATGGACGGTTCGAAGGACGCCGGGGTCTTGCCGCCGGTGATGTCGTTCGACAGCTCATCGAGGGTGTAACCCACAGCCAGCTTGGCCGCGACCTTGGCGATCGGGAAGCCGGTCGCTTTCGACGCCAGGGCCGACGAACGCGATACACGCGGGTTCATCTCGATCACGACCATGCGGCCAGTGTTCGGGCAGATACCGAACTGAACGTTGGAACCGCCGGTTTCCACGCCGATCTCGCGCAATACCGCCAGGGAGGCGTTACGCAGGATCTGGTATTCCTTGTCGGTCAGGGTCTGTGCCGGAGCAACGGTGATCGAGTCACCGGTGTGCACGCCCATCGGGTCAAAGTTTTCGATGGAGCAGACAATGATGCAGTTGTCCTTTTTGTCGCGGACAACTTCCATTTCATATTCTTTCCAGCCGATCAGCGATTCGTCGATCAGCAGTTCCTTGGTCGGCGACAGGTCCAGACCACGGGCGCAGATTTCTTCGAACTCTTCACGGTTGTAGGCGATACCGCCACCGGTGCCGCCCATGGTGAAGGACGGACGGATGATGCACGGGAAGCCGAGAGTCTCGAGGACTGCGTTGGCTTCTTCCATGGTGTGCGCGATACCGGAGCGCGGGCACGCCAGGCCGATGGACTTCATCGCCTTGTCGAAACGCGAACGGTCTTCAGCCTTGTCGATGGTGTCGGCATTCGCACCGATCATCTCTACGCCGAACTTCTCCAGCACGCCTTCGCGCTCCAGGTCCAGGGCGCAGTTCAGTGCAGTCTGGCCGCCCATGGTGGGCAGCAGCGCGTCCGGACGCTCTTTCTCGATGATCTTGGCAACGGTCTGCCACTTGATCGGCTCGATATAGGTGGCGTCGGCCATGGCCGGGTCGGTCATGATGGTCGCCGGGTTGGAGTTCACCAGGATGACGCGGTAGCCCTCCTCGCGCAGGGCTTTACAGGCCTGGGCGCCGGAGTAGTCGAATTCGCAGGCCTGGCCGATAACGATCGGGCCAGCGCCGAGAATCAGGATGCTTTTTATGTCTGTACGTTTTGGCATGGGTTTGTCACTCAAATCCGCAGGTCAGTCGGCAAGCCGTCTTGAACATTCTTTGAAGAGCCTGCGGGGGCCACCGACAGTCGGGGCCGCGCGCAGGCCACTCAGTCAGCGTCGCTTGGCCATCTCATTGATGAAACGGTCGAACAGCGGCGCTACGTCGTTCGGGCCCGGGCTTGCTTCAGGGTGGCCCTGGAAGCTGAAGGCGCTCTTGTCAGTGCGCTCGATGCCTTGCAGGGAACCGTCGAACAGCGACTTGTGAATTGCGCGGACGTTGCCCGGCAGGGTCGCCTCATCCACCGCAAAGCCGTGGTTCTGGCTGGTGATCATCACAACGCCAGTATCCAGGTCTTGCACAGGGTGGTTGGCACCGTGGTGGCCGTGCCCCATTTTCAGGGTCTTGGCGCCGGAGGCCAGGGCCAGCAACTGGTGACCCAGGCAGATACCGAAGACTGGAATTTCGGTTTCCAGCACATCCTTGATCGCCTGGATGGCGTAGTCGCAAGGCTCAGGGTCACCCGGACCGTTGGACAGGAACACGCCGTCCGGTTGCAGGGCGAGCACATCGCTGGCCGGGGTTTGCGCAGGTACCACGGTCACGCGGCAACCGCGCTCGACCAGCATGCGCAGGATGTTGTACTTGATGCCGTAGTCGTAGGCGACGACGTGGTAAGGCAGCTCAGCGGCCTCGATGGTCGCGTGACTGTCAGTCTTCAAGTCCCAGACGGTGGAGCGCCACTCGTACTTTTCCTTGGTGCTGACGACTTTCGCCAGGTCCATGCCTTTCAGGCCAGGGAAGCCTTGCGCAGCAGCGATCGCTGCCTCTTCGGAAATATTCTCACCGGCCATGATGCAGCCGTTCTGCGAGCCTTTTTCACGCAGGATGCGTGTCAGGCGACGCGTATCGATACCGGCGATTGCCACAACATTGTTGGCTTTCAGGTAATCGGACAGCGACATCGTGTTACGCCAGTTGCTCGCGACCAGTGGCAGGTCACGAATTACCAGACCCGCCGACCAGACACGATCAGACTCGACGTCTTCCGGTGTAGTACCGGTGTTGCCGATGTGCGGATAGGTCAGGGTAACGATCTGTTGGGCGTAGGAAGGATCGGTAAGGATTTCCTGATAGCCGGTCATGGCGGTGTTGAACACCACCTCTCCAACGGTTTGACCGTCGGCTCCAATGGCTTCGCCGCGAAAAATGCTGCCATCAGCAAGGGCGAGTATGGCTGGCTTAGTCAAGAAGACCTCCCGTAAATAAAGCCTGAAAGGGCGATCGCAGGTTGTAAAAAAGCGGAGTGACGTATGGACACGTCACCCCGCTTCTTCACCGAATTATTCTGCGCGCTTTTAGTGGACACACTAAAGCTGTAGCTTACAGAAAAAGGCTTTTTTGGTCCACCGCTAATGAGCCTTAAAGGCAGGGGAATGCGACAGGACGTCGCTTAGCGGGTAAAAACGGGGCCTCAGGATAATCATGAGGCCCGATTTTAGCTACTGATTAGTGCAGATCCAGCACGTCACGCATGTCATACAGACCTGGCTCACGACCTTCCAGCCAGAGCGCAGCACGGACGGCGCCCTTGGCAAACGTCATGCGACTGGAGGCCTTGTGCGTGATCTCCAGGCGCTCACCTTCAGTGGCAAACAGCACGGTGTGATCACCCACAACATCACCACCGCGCACGGTCGCAAAGCCGATGGTGTCACGCGCACGCGCACCGGTATGACCTTCACGACCATATACGGCCACCTTGGACAAATCGCGGCCCAACGCATCAGCGATGGCTTCACCCATGCGCAGCGCGGTGCCCGACGGCGCATCGATCTTGTGACGATGATGGGTCTCGATGATTTCGATATCCGCCTCATCACCCAGCACGCGGGCTGCCAGATCCAGCAACTTGAGCGACAGGTTCACACCCACGCTGAAGTTGGCCGCGAAGACGATCGGGATATCCTTGCCCGCCTCCACCAGCAACTGCTTCTGCTCGGCACTCAAACCCGTCGTACCGATCACCATGGCCTTGCCCGCCTTGCGGCAGAACGCCAGGTTTTTCAGCATCACGTCAGGCAGGGTGAAGTCGATCAACACGTCGAACTCTTCAGCCACCTGCTCCAGGCTGCTCGACAACGACACACCGATACGGCCCAGCGAGGCCAACTCGCCCGCATCCGCACCAATCAACGTGCTGCCCGGGCGAACGATGGCTGCGGTCAGCCCGGAGGCCGGCGAGCGCTGCTGCACCGCCTCGACCAGCGTCTTCCCCATGCGCCCGGCAGCGCCCATAACGGCTATACGTCGCATATCCACTCCTTACAGGTCGCCGAAGAAGCGCTTCACGCCATCGAAAAACCCAGTGGTTTTCGGTGAATGGGAGTCGTCACCTTCCAACGAACTGCGGAACTCTTCGAGCAGCTCACGCTGACGACGCCCCAGATTGACCGGGGTCTCGACCGCTACGCGGCACATCAGATCGCCTGCACCACCGCCGCGCACCGGCGCAACGCCCTTGCCACGAATACGGAACTGCTTGCCGGTCTGGGTACCCTCGGGGATCTTCAGCTTGACCCGACCATCCAGGGTCGGAATCTCCAACTCGCCGCCCAAAGCTGCATCAACAAAGCTGATCGGCACTTCACAGAACAGGTGCTTGCCGTCGCGCTGGAAGATCGAGTGCTCACGCACATTGATCACCACGTAAAGGTCACCGGTAGGGCCACCCTGGGTGCCCGCCTCGCCCTCACCCGACAAACGGATGCGGTCTCCGGTATCAACACCCGCCGGCACTTTGACCGACAGGGTCTTGTACTCTTCGACGCGACCTTCGCCGTGGCACGAGTCGCACGGATCGGAAATGATCTTGCCCTGGCCATGGCAACGCGGGCAGGTTTGCTGCACCGAGAAGAAGCCCTGCTGCATACGGACCTGGCCGATACCGCCACAGGTCGGGCAGGTGATCGGCGAGGAGCCTTTCTTGGCGCCCGAGCCATCGCACGGCTTGCAATTAACCAGCGTCGGCACGCGGATGTTGACGCTGGTACCGCGCACGGCCTCTTCCAGGTTCAACTCGAGGGTGTAGCGCAAGTCGCTGCCACGCTGGGCGCCACCACGCTGGCCACCTCGGCCACCGCCAAAGAAGTCGCTGAAAACGTCGCCGAAGATATCGGAGAAGTTCTGACCGCCGAAACCTGCACCGCCGCCGCCCATGCTCGGGTCGACACCGGCATGACCATACTGGTCGTAAGCCGCACGCTTGTTCGGATCAGAAAGGCATTCGTAGGCCTCGTTGGCCTCCTTGAACATTTCTTCGGATTCTTTGCTATCCGGATTACGGTCCGGGTGGTGCTTCATCGCCAGGCGACGGTAAGCCTTTTTCAGGTCCGCATCGCTGGAGCCGCGCTCCACACCCAATACTTCGTAATAGTCACGCTTTGCCATAAGTCTTTGCACTCTTAAGGACGTTTGGCCAGACCCTCCTGAGCCTTGCCAAACTCGTTGAGCCCCAATACAGGCCCGGACCCAACTCACGTCAATTCAACGATCCTGGTCATTACTGCTTTCAGCCAGGGACCCGGCCAAAAACGCGGTGACTGTCGCCCGGGAAGCAGGAGCATTCCCGATCACACCGCCAACATCCGAGCGTTGTCGCATGTTGTAAAAATTCGCATACCCCAGACACGCCAACGCGGGAGCAAGCTCCCGCGCGGCGACATCCTACCAGTCACCGCTTGATAGCGGTCAACCGGGCGACCAACTTACTTCTGGTCTTTGACTTCTTCGAACTCGGCATCGACAACGTCGTCGTGCTTGGCTTCAGGCTCTGCGTGCTGTGCAGCACCATCAGCCGGCTGGCCTTGTTCGGCGTACATTTTCTGGGCAACCGGTGCGGAGACTTTCGACAGCTCCTCAACCTTGGCTTCGATGGCAGCCTTGTCGTCGCCTTTGATGGCGGCTTCCAGGGCAACCACGGCAGCTTCGATTGCGGTCTTCTCCTCAGCAGTCACTTTATCGCCAGCATCCGCGACCATTTTGCGGGTCGAGTGAACCAGTGCATCACCCTGGTTACGGGCGCCAGCCAGCTCGGCAAACTTGGCATCTGCGTCGGCGTTGGCTTCAGCATCACGGATCATCTGTTGAATTTCTTCATCAGACAGACCGGAGTTGGCCTTGATAGTGATCTTCTGCTCTTTGCCAGTGGCCTTGTCCTTGGCACCTACGTGCAAGATGCCGTTGGCGTCGATGTCGAAGGTCACTTCGATTTGTGGCACGCCGCGTGGTGCTGGTGGAATCTCGGCCAGGTCGAACTTGCCCAGGGACTTGTTCTGAGCCGCTTGCTTACGCTCACCTTGCAGCACGTGGATGGTCACAGCACCTTGGTTATCGTCGGCAGTCGAGAACACCTGGGATTTCTTGGTAGGAATCGTGGTGTTTTTCTCGATCAGCGCAGTCATCACGCCACCCATGGTTTCGATACCCAGGGTCAGCGGGCTGACGTCCAGCAGCAGCACGTCTTTCACGTCGCCGGCCAATACCGCGCCCTGGATGGCAGCACCCATGGCAACCGCTTCGTCCGGGTTCACGTCTTTACGTGCTTCCTTGCCGAAGAACTCGGTTACTTTCTGCTGTACCAGTGGCATACGGGTCTGACCGCCCACCAGGATCACGTCGTTGATGGAACCAACGTCGATACCTGCGTCTTTCAAGGCAATGCGGCAAGGTTCGATGGTGCGCTGAACCAGGTCTTCAACCAGTGCTTCCAACTTGGCGCGAGAAATCTTCACGTTCAAGTGCTTAGGACCGGTGGCGTCTGCAGTGATGTACGGCAGGTTCACGTCGGTCGACATGCTCGAGGACAGCTCGATCTTGGCTTTTTCAGCAGCTTCCTTGAGGCGCTGCATAGCCAGCGGGTCACCCTTGAGGTTCATGCCGCTTTCTTTCTTGAATTCGTCAACGAGGTAGTCGATCAGACGAATGTCAAAGTCTTCACCACCCAGGAAGGTGTCGCCGTTGGTGGCCAACACTTCGAACTGGTGCTCGCCGTCAACTTCAGCGATCTCGATGACCGAGACGTCGAACGTACCGCCACCCAGGTCATAAACGATCACAGTGTGGTCGCCCTTGGCCTTGTCCATACCGTAGGCCAGAGCGGCTGCGGTAGGTTCGTTGATGATACGTTTTACGTCCAGACCCGCGATGCGGCCGGCGTCTTTGGTCGCCTGGCGCTGGCTGTCGTTGAAGTAGGCCGGAACGGTGATGACCGCTTCAGTCACTGCTTCACCGAGGTAGTCTTCGGCAGTCTTCTTCATCTTTTTCAAGACTTCAGCCGAGATCTGCGGTGCAGACATCTTGTTGCCATTGACTTCAACCCAGGCGTCGCCGTTGTCAGCCTTGGCGATTTTGTAAGGCACCATCTTGATGTCTTTCTGTACGACTTCTTCGTCGAACTTACGACCGATCAGACGCTTCACCGCGTACAGGGTGTTGTGCGGGTTGGTGACAGCCTGACGCTTGGCCGACTGACCAACGAGGATCTCGCCATCATTTGCGTAAGCAATGATCGACGGCGTGGTACGCGCGCCTTCGGCGTTTTCGATAACTTTGGCTTTGCCGTTTTCCATGACGGAGACGCAGGAGTTGGTGGTCCCCAGGTCGATACCGATAATTTTGCCCATGATTTACTCTCCCGAAACTTGAATTTGGATGCCGCAGCAGTGGTGGCTAACTGCGGTAGCACTTAAACGCTTGACTTATAGATGGGGGCCTTACGGCGTATTTCAAGCCTGCTCATCAATAGAAGGCGAAACCGATGCAGGAGCCTTGCTCACTACAACCATCGCCGGGCGCAGCAAGCGACCATTGAGCTGATACCCCTTCTGGAACACTTTCAACACGCTGTTAGGCTCCAGGTCATGGCTTTCCTGCATGGCCATGGCTTGGTGATGCTCAGCGTTGAACGGTTCGCCGCCGGTTGGATCGATGGCTTCCAACTGATAACGCTTCAGGGTGTCCTGGAACATTTTCAGGGTCAGTTCGATCCCTTCGCGCATTGGGCGGATGTTTTCGTCGTCCGGGTTGGACAACTCAAGGCCACGTTCCAGGCTGTCGATGATCGGCAGCAAGTCACCGGCGAATTTTTCCAGCGCGAATTTGTGAGCCTTCTCTACATCCTGCTCGGCACGGCGGCGGACGTTCTGCAGATCGGCGGCAACACGCAAAGACTGGTCCTGCGCAGTGGCCAATTGCTCTTCGAGCACTTGCACACGCACGGCCAGGTCTTCCGAGCCAGCCTGGGTAGCGTCTGGAGTTTGCGTATCCTGCGTCTGTTCGTCAGCCATAGATTTCTCCTTTCAAAATCATGCGCGAACTCAACTCGCGCTTCTGTTCCGGTATATGGGGCCACAATTTCAGGGTTCAAGGGCGCAGGCGTTACCAAAAGTCTTTCCCATGACCGGGATCAATTCCTGCCGCATCATTCCTCATTGCGCTAAAAAAAGTGACGACTCAAGCAAATCGAGCTAAGCGCCAGGATTGTCAGCCCTGAACAAAACACTGTATAAATAACCAGACCTAAAGCCTGGGAGCGACGTTCATGCTCGTGCACCTGTCCGTACATAACTACGCCATCGTTGAACACCTGGATCTCGAACTGGATCGCGGGATGAGCGTAATCACAGGCGAAACCGGCGCCGGCAAATCGATCATGCTCGACGCGCTCGGCCTGACCCTGGGCGATCGCGCCGACAGCGGCGTGGTGCGTCCGGGTGCGGACAAGGCCGACATCCTGGCTACCTTCGACCTGGCAGACATCCCCGAAGCCGAGGCCTGGCTCGCCGAGCGCGACCTGAATAATGAGGGGCCGTGCATCCTGCGCCGGGTGATCACCGCCGAAGGGCGCTCGCGCGGCTACATCAATGGCACGCCCTGCCCGCTTGGCGACCTGAAAGCCCTGGGCGAGTTGCTCATCGATATCCACAGCCAACATGAACACCAGTCCCTGCTGAAAACCGACACCCACCGCCGCCTGCTCGACGAATATGCCGGCGCCACCGACCTGGCCCGCCAGGTGCAGCTTGCCGCTCAACGCTGGCGCCAGACCCGCCAGGAATTGGAGCGACTCTCCAACTCCGGCGACGAGCAGCGCGCTCGCCATCAACTGCTCAGCTACCAGCTTGAAGAGCTCGAGAGCCTGGCACTCGGCGAGACCGAGCTGGAACAACTCGAACAGGAACACAAGAACCTCACCAATGCCGAAACCCTGTTGGGCATCTGCCGCCAAGTGGTGGAGCAATGCAGCGAAAGCGATTCCGGCAATGTGCTCAACGCCCTGACGGCCAGCCTCAACCGACTGTCCAGCGTCAACAATGCTTCGGGCTCGCTCAGCGAGGCCACCACCTTGCTGACCAGTGCGCAGATCCAGGTAGAAGAAGCCGTGGGCGAGTTGAATCGCTTCCTCGACCACTTTGATGCCGACCCCTCCCGCCTGCAGGAAATAGAGGAGCGCCTGGACACTATCTACACCCTGGCGCGCAAACACCGAATCCAGCCCACCGATGTGGCCACGATGCAGCAAAAGCTGCTGGATGAAATCGAAACACTGAATGCCAACGACGAATCCATCGAACGATTAGGCGATGAACTCGCATCCTTTGCCCGTCATTATCAAGAGAAGGCCCGCGAGCTGAGCGACCTGCGCCAGCAAGCAGCCGCCAGCCTGGCCAGTGCCGTAGAACAGGAGATCCAGCGCCTGGGCATGCCGGGCGGGCGTTTCACGATTGAATTGCGCGCCAATGCCAGCAATGAGCTGCAGCCCCACGGCCTGGAGCAGGTAGAACTGCTGGTCAGCGCCAACCCTGGGCAGCCGCTCAAGGCGCTGGCAAAAGTGGCATCCGGCGGCGAATTATCGCGCATCAGCCTGGCGATCCAGGTGATTACCGCCCAAACGTCACGGGTGCCTACGCTGGTATTCGACGAAGTGGACGTCGGTATCGGCGGGCCGACCGCAGAAATTGTTGGCCAGTTGTTGCGACGCCTGGGGGATAGAGGCCAGGTGCTGACGGTGACTCACTTGCCACAGGTGGCTGCACAGGGACATCAACATCTGTTTGTACACAAGGTGCGCGGCGATGAAGCGACACACACAGCCGTGTCCAAGCTGAACAAATCGGAACGTGTGGAAGAAGTGGCTCGGATGCTCGGCGGTATCGACCTGACCAAAGAGTCCCTGGCCCACGCGAAGAAAATGGTGGTGGCCGCGAAAGCCTGAAGCCAGCATTTTCTCCCTTATAGAAAGCACGAAGGCGACCCTAGGGTCGCCTTCGATCGTTTCGCAGAGAGAATCTGCGTCGATTTTTACTTTTTCTTACGGATGTACAGGACCAGATTATGGTCAACCAGATCGAAGCCATGCTCCTCAGCAATCTTATGCTGCAGCGCTTCAATCTCAGGGCTGGTGAACTCGATAACCTCATTGGTATCCAGGTCAACCATGTGGTCGTGATGACCACCGTCAGCCAATTCGAACACTGCATGACCGCCGTCGAAATTATGACGAACCACCAGCCCTGCGGCTTCAAACTGGGTCAGCACACGGTAAACCGTGGCCAGGCCAACGTCCTCGTTAGACTCCATCAGCGCCTTATAAACATCCTCGGCACTCATGTGGCGCTGCTCAGCAGAATCGAGCATTTGTAGAATCTTGACTCGTGGCAGAGTCACTTTAAGACCGGCTTTGCGTAGTTCGCTATTTTCAACCATGGTTAGCTTTCTCGCGGATGCTGCTTCGCAGCTTCTCTTAATACGGGTATGATCGGCGTTTACGTTGTCCCAGCCAAGATAGTGGAAGTCGCCCACCGATGCAAAACACCAAGCTCTTGCTAACCAGTTTCACCTTTGTGGGACTGCTCGCACTCGCCGGTTGTTCATTCCCCGGGGTTTACAAAATCGACATCCAGCAGGGCAATGTCGTCACGCAGGACATGATAGACCAGTTACGCCCGGGAATGACCCGACGGCAAGTAAGGTTTATCATGGGCAACCCCCTGCTGACCGACACTTTCCATGCTGATCGCTGGGATTATCTCTACAGCATCCAACCGGGTGGCGGTGAACGCCAGCAGGAGCGCGTCAGCGTCATTTTCAATGGCAATGACCAACTCGTCAGCCTGTCTGGTGACTTCATGCCCGGCGTGAGCCGAGATGAAGCCTTGCTCGGCAAGGACAACGGCGCCAACGTGACTGCCCCTGCGCAGGAAAACGAGAAGCCGAAGTCTGAAGTGCCAGCCAAACCAGGCTCATTGCTCGACAAGATCCAGAAAGACGTCGACGGCGTAGAAACTGTGCCGGTCCCGACGCCACAGCCTCTGGACACCAGCCCGCAGTAATTGAGCGGCGCCCAATAAAAAACCCGGCATGCCGGGTTTTTTATTGCCTGCTGCTTGGCAAGCCTATGGATTTTGCTGTTTGGCCAGCGCCGCCTTGGCTGCACGCAAGCGGCGCACCTCTTTAGGATCGGCCAGCAAAGGCCGGTAAATCTCAATACGATCGCCCGCCTGCACGACTCGCACGTCGGGGTCCGCAATTACCTTGCCAAATATCCCCAAAGGGCAATCCGCCAGATCCAGCGCCGGAAACTGCGCCTCGATCCCGCAAGCCCGCACCGCGGCTCGCAAGCTGGTGCCTTCAGGCACCGCAGCCGCCAGCAACATCTGCCGATCTTCTGCGGCGTATACCACCTCAATCTCAACCATGCAGTTGCTTGGCTCGCTGGCAAAACGCATCCACCAGGGTATTGGCCGCCTGATTGAACAGTGGCCCCAGTGTTGCTCGCACGATAGGCCCCGCGTAATCAAACGACAGGTCCAGGCTGATCTTGCACGCCTTGTCCGTCAGCGCCTTGAACACCCACACACCATGCAATTGGGTGAACGGCCCCTCCTGCAGGTTCATTTCAATGGATTTCCCGGGCACCAGCACATTGCGCGTAACAAAATGCTGGCTAAGACCGCCCTTCGCCACGCCAACGCTGGCGACCATGTGCTCATCACTGCTTTCCAGCACCTCGGCAGTCGAGCACCAAGGCAGGAATTCCGGGTAACGCGCAACGTCGTTGACCAGGTCATAGAGCGCCTGTGCCGGATAGGGCAGCAACGCCGAACGTTGAATATGCGTCGTCATGTGTGCGTCATTTCCACTGCTGAGGCAAAACATCGCGAAAGAACAGCCCGATCCGCGAGAGAAAAAAACCAAAGAACTGCCTGCATTGTCCGGGATTCGTCCAACACGCTCAAGCACGCAGGTTGACCGTAGCCGACACGCTCGCAACTCCCTATAATGCCGCCCCTATGGCTAAACAAAAGAAACACCCCACAGGGACCATCGCGCAAAATAAAAAGGCGCGACACGATTACTTCATCGAACATCGTTTCGAGGCTGGTCTGGTCCTGGCCGGCTGGGAAGTAAAAAGTCTGCGCGCCAGCAAGCTGCAACTGGTCGACAGCTATGTGCTGCTCAAGGATGGCGAGGCGTGGCTGCTCGGCAGTCATATCACTCCGCTGACCACCGCGAGCACCCACGTGATTGCCGACCCGGTGCGCACGCGCAAGCTGCTGCTCAACGCCCGCGAGATCGACAAGCTCGCCGCCGCCGTGCAGCAGAAGGGCTATGCCTGCGTCTGCCTGTCCTGGTATTGGAGCAAGCACCTGGTCAAGTGTGAGATCGCGCTGGGCAAGGGCAAGAAGGAATACGACAAGCGTGATACCGAGCGCGAGCGCGATTCCAACCGGGAACTGCACCGCGCCGTACGCAACAAGGGCAAGGAAGAATAATCCTTGTCGCGGTGTAGCTTCGGGAACGCCCGCGGCTACATCCCCTTGCGCCGCTCGGCACGCGCCACGCGCTGAACCTCCTGACGCACCTCTTCCAACACTTCCTGCACATACAGCAGGTGACGTGTTGAAACCTCTCGTGCCTGCTCCGCCCGCCCCTCGATAATCGCCAGGTACAAATCCCGGTGCTGACTAATCAGCATGTCGCGGGTTTCCGTGCGCTGCTGATACATGCCGCCGATGTTGGTGACCACGTTACGCTTGAGCAGATCGAACAAGCCGCGAATCGTGTGCAGCAGCACCGCATTGTGGCTGGCCTCGGCAATCGCCAAGTGAAACCTTGCATCCGCCGCCCCCTCCTCCGCCCGGCTCACGTCATCGGCGCGGGTGTAGCAATCCTGCAGTGCTTCGAACGCCGCCGTCAGCCGCTCGCGATCCACCTCGGTGGCGCGCAATGCGGCGTAATAAGCACAAGAAGCTTCCAGGGTCTGGCGAAACTCCAGCAAGTCACGCTGCGCTTCGGGATTGTTCTCCAACAGGTGCAACAGTGGATCACTGAACGTAGACCCCAGCGACTCCGCGACATAGTTGCCGCCGCCCTGACGACTCACCAGCAAGCCCTTGGCCGCCAGCTTCTGGATTGCTTCGCGCAATGACGGGCGCGACACGCCAAATTGCTCAGCCAAGGCCCGTTCGGCCGGCAAGCGCTCACCCGACTTCAGCGTGCCCTCAAGGATCATGCCCTCAAGCTGCTCGACAATATCGTCAGACAAACGGCGCTGACGCACCTGATCAAACCCCATAACTCACTCTCCACCATCCCGACCACTCGCCGGGCCCTCTATTCTCGCCTATCGCTGCGCTTGCAGCACCTATCAGAACGCCTTGGATTTATCCGCTCAGCTCCCCGTCCTCGCAGACCTGAGACCAAAGTTTCGCAAGCGGCAAATTGACACACCGGCCCGAAGCCTTTTAACCTAGCCCACAGCGATTGTAAATTGGTATTACCAATTATCCAAGCTGACTAAACAACAACAATCAGGGGCCACCCCATATGCAAACCTGGCAACAGCTCTACAGCCCGCTCGGCAGCCTCGGCCTGTCCGCACTGGCCGCCGTTATCCCGATCGTATTCTTCTTCCTGGCCCTGGCGGTGTTTCGCCTCAAAGGCCACGTTGCCGGGAGCATCACCCTGGCGCTCTCGATCCTGGTCGCGATCTTCGCCTTCCAGATGCCGGTAGACATGGCGCTGGCTGCCGCCGGCTATGGCTTCGCCTACGGCCTGTGGCCTATCGCCTGGATCATCGTGGCGGCCGTGTTCCTGTACAAACTGACGGTCAAGAGCGGCCAATTCGAAATCATCCGCAGCTCGGTGCTGTCGATCACTGACGATCAACGCCTGCAAGTGCTGTTGATTGGCTTCTGCTTCGGCGCATTTCTGGAAGGTGCCGCCGGTTTCGGCGCCCCCGTGGCGATCACTGCCGCGCTGCTGGTAGGCCTGGGCTTCAACCCACTGTATGCCGCCGGCCTGTGCTTGATTGCCAACACCGCGCCGGTCGCCTTCGGCGCACTCGGGATCCCGATCATCGTGGCCGGCCAGGTGACCGGTATCGACGCGTTCAAGATCGGCGCCATGACCGGCCGCCAACTGCCCCTGCTGTCGCTGTTCGTGCCGTTCTGGCTGGTGTTCATGATGGATGGCCTGCGCGGCGTTCGCGAAACCTGGCCGGCGGCGCTGGTGGCTGGCTTGAGCTTCGCCGTCACCCAGTACTTCACCTCCAACTTCATTGGCCCGGAACTGCCGGACATCACCTCGGCCCTGGCCAGCCTGATTGCCCTGACCTTATTCCTCAAAGTCTGGCAACCCAAGCGCACCGCGGGCGCGCAGATTGCCGGCGCCACGTCGAGCGCAGCAGTCACCGCCAGCGCTGGCGGCTTCGGCCTGCCGCGCAACACCGTTGCTTCGCCCTACAGCCTGGTGCAGATTTTCAAGGCCTGGTCGCCGTTCCTGATCCTGACCGTGCTGGTCACCATCTGGACGCTCAAACCGTTCAAGGCAATGTTTGCCGCCGGCGGCTCGATGTACAGTTGGGTGTTCAACTTCGCAATTCCGCACCTGGACCAATTGGTGATCAAGGTGGCGCCCATTGTCACCAATCCCACCGCGATCCCGGCCGTGTTCAAGCTGGACCCGATCTCGGCCACCGGCACTGCGATTTTCTTCTCGGCACTGGTGTCGATGCTGGTGCTGAAGATCGACATTAAAACTGGTCTTACCACTTTAAAAGAGACCTTCTACGAGCTGCGCTGGCCCATCCTGTCGATCGGCATGGTGCTGGCGTTCGCCTTCGTCACCAACTATTCCGGCATGTCGTCGACCATGGCACTGGTGCTGGCCGGCACCGGGGCGGCCTTCCCGTTCTTCTCGCCTTTCCTCGGCTGGCTGGGGGTTTTCCTGACAGGCTCCGACACCTCATCCAATGCACTGTTCAGCTCGCTGCAAGCCACCACCGCGCATCAGATCGGCGTCAACGACACCCTGCTGGTCGCGGCAAACACCAGCGGCGGCGTGACCGGCAAGATGATCTCGCCACAATCAATCGCCGTCGCCTGCGCAGCCACTGGCCTGGTGGGCAAGGAATCCGACCTGTTCCGCTTCACCCTCAAGCACAGCCTGTTCTTTGCCACGATCGTCGGGCTGATCACCTTGGCGCAGGCCTACTGGTTCACCGGTATGCTGGTGCACTGAGACCTGCACGCAATAGGGTAAGAATCGACGCCGGACAACGGTTCCGGCGTCAGCTATTTCTGGAGGACCGATGAGTCTGCCTGCCGCTTTCCTTGCCGACGTCATACAGCTGATCCCGAAGGATCGGCGTTTCGACGACCCACTTTCCACCCTCGCATTCGGTACCGACGCCAGCTTTTATCGACTGATCCCACAGCTAGTGATCCGCGTGGAGTCGGAAGACGAAGTCGTCGCGCTGCTGCAACTGGCCCAACGCGACCGCGTGCCAGTGACCTTCCGCGCGGCGGGCACCAGCCTGTCCGGGCAAGCTATCAGCGATTCAGTACTGATCGTGCTGGGTGACAACTGGAACGGCCGCGAGATTCGCGGGCAAGGCACGCAGATCCGCCTGCAGCCCGGCGTCATCGGCGCCCAGGCCAATGCGTGGCTGGCGCCGTTCGGGCGCAAGATCGGGCCGGATCCAGCGTCGATCAATGCCTGCAAGATCGGCGGCATCGTTGCCAATAATGCCAGCGGCATGTGCTGCGGCACCGCGCAGAACACCTATCACACCCTGGCCGGGATTCGTCTGGTACTGGCCGATGGCGGTCGACTGGACACCGAGGATGCAGCCAGCGTTGCAGCGTTTCGAAAACACCATGCAGCCCTGCTTGAGCGACTGGCGACACTTGGCCGCGAGACGCGGGCAAATGCCGAACTGGCGGCAAAAATCCGCCACAAATATCGTCTGAAAAATACCACCGGCCTGTCGCTCAATGCCCTGGTGGATTTCGATGAACCGCTGGATATCCTCAGCCATCTGCTGGTCGGCTCCGAAGGGACCCTGGGCTTCATCAGCGCAGTGACCTACGACACAGTGATCGACCACCCCAACAAAGCGTCGGCGCTGATTGTGTTCCCGGATGTCGAGACCTGCTGCAACGCGGTGACCGTGCTGAAAACCCAGCCGGTCTCGGCGGTTGAGCTGTTGGACCGGCGCAGCATGCGCTCGGTGCAGGACAAACCCGGCATGCCGGCTTTCGTGCAGCACTTATCGGAAAATGCCTGCGCGCTGCTGATCGAATCGCGCGCCGCCTCCCCATCACTGCTGCACGAACAATTGGCGCTGATCATGGCGTCCCTGGCGGCGTTCCCTGTAGAGAAGCAAGTCGACTTCACTGAAGACCCGGTGGAAAACGCCCGCCTGTGGGCGATCCGCAAAGACACCTTCCCCGCCGTCGGTGCCGTCCGCAAAACCGGCACCACGGTGATCATCGAAGACGTCACCTTTCCGGTCGAGCAACTGGCGATCGGCGTGAACCGCTTGATCGAACTGTTCGACAAACATCACTACGACGAAGCCATCCTTTTCGGACACGCCCTGGAAGGCAATCTGCACTTCGTGTTCACCCAAGGCTTCAACAGCGCGGAAGAAGTCACGCGCTACCAGGCGTTCATGGACGACGTCGCGCAATTGGTGGCCGTGGAGTTTGGCGGCTCGCTGAAGGCCGAACACGGCACGGGCCGCAATATGGCGCCTTTCGTCGAGCTGGAATGGGGCAGCGATGCCTATCAGTTGATGTGGCAGCTCAAGCGTCTATTGGACCCCAACGGCATTCTCAACCCGGATGTTGTACTCAGCGAAGACCCGCAAATCCACCTCAAGCACCTCAAGCCCCTGCCGGCCGCCGACGAGATTGTGGATAAATGCATCGAGTGCGGGTTCTGCGAGCCGGTGTGTCCCTCCAAAGGCCTGACGTTGAGCCCGCGCCAGCGCATCGTGATCTGGCGCGATATCCAGGCGAAAAAACGCGCAGGCGTCGACACCACTGAACTCGAAGCCGCCTATCACTACCAGGGTATCGATACCTGCGCCGCCACCGGCCTGTGCGCGCAACGCTGCCCTGTAGGAATCAATACCGGCGACCTGGTGAAGAAGCTGCGCAGCCGCGATGCTGACCGTACGAAAACCGCCGAATGGCTCGCGACCCATTTCGCCACGGCATTGCAAGGTGCGCGCTTTACCCTGCATGTCGCCAACGGTGCGCGCATGCTGTTGGGCGCCCCTCGCCTGGCGAAACTGTCTGCCACGGTGACCCGGTTGTCCAAGGGGCAAATCCCGCAGTGGACCAGCGCCATGCCACAGCCGGAGAAAACCATCCGCTTCAGCCCGGCCGTGACCGATGAGCGGCCCCGCGTGGTCTACCTGGCGGCTTGCGTCTCACGCGCCATGGGGCCGTCCGCCAGTGATAAAGAGCAGATGTCGCTGTACGACAAGACCCGTGGCCTGTTGGAAAAGGCCGGTTACCAAGTGGTGTTCCCCGACAATCAAGACAGCCTGTGCTGCGGCCAGCCGTTTGCCTCAAAGGGCTATGCCGAACAGGCGGAGCACAAACGCCAGGAACTGATCGGCGCGCTGCTGCATGCCAGCCGTGGCGGACTCGATCCGATCTACTGCGACACCAGCCCCTGCACCCTGCGCCTGGTGCAAGACCTCGGCGAAACGCGCCTGGACCTTTACGACCCGGTACGTTTTATCCGCACACACCTGATGGACCGACTCGACTTCACCCCCCAGGAAGCGCCGATTGCGGTACACGTCACCTGCAGTACCCAGCATTTGGGCGAAAGCCAGGCGTTGATCGACCTGGCCCGACGCTGCTCAAAAACCGTGGTGATCCCGGAAGGCATCCACTGCTGTGGTTTTGCCGGCGACAAGGGTTTCACCACGCCGGAACTCAACGCCCACGCGCTGCGCTCGCTCAAAGACGCCGTGCAATATTGCAGTGAAGGCCTCTCCACCAGCCGCACCTGCGAGATCGGTCTGAGCCAGCACGGAGGCATTGATTATCACGGCTTGGTGTATCTCGTGGACCGGGTCACCCAGGCCCGCGTGCATTAATCCTGCAAAAAAACGAACCCCTGCGCGCCGGCGTAGTCATCTGCATAGGCCTCGACGAACGAGGCTCAACAGTGATGTCGCTGGCAGCCGTTGAACGCCAGCAGCGTCGAGCCCTTTTGCGCAAGGAGATACCCTATGAAGCGTTCCGCTCTTGCTGGCTTGTTCATTACCGCTGCGATGCTGGCCTCCCCTGTTTTCGCTGCGGGCGAGCCCGATCTGTGCAAGATCAATCTGGACAAAATCAACAACGGCCAAGCCCTGCTTGCCACTGACACCAGCGGCAAGAAGGGAGAAATCGACACCGCCGTCTCCCAGGCAAAAGCAGCTCATGCTGCAGGTGATGACAAGAAGTGCATCGAGATCACCTCCAAAGCCCTGCAAGACCTGCAGAACACTGAAAAAGGCGGCAACCAGTAACACGCCGTCGTTGATGGCCAACCTTCGGGTTGGCCTTCCGTGAGCGTTTGGCGTACACTGCACAGGCTTGTCACTCACTAAGAAACAACGAGTTACAAGCACGGGGCCGTTTAGGATTCGACGCCGGTCGCGAAACTTTAGGTGCATGCCGAGTTGGTAACAGAACTCGTAAATCCACTGTTGCAACTTCTTATAGTTGCCAATGACGAAAACTACGGCCAGGAATTCGCTCTCGCTGCGTAAGCAGCCTTAGCCCTGAGCTTCTGGTACCTTCGGGTCCAGCAATCACCAGGGGATGTCTGTAAACCCAAAGTGATTGTCATATAGAACAGAATCGCCGTGCAGTACGTTGTGGACGAAGCGGCTAAAACTTACACAACTCGCCCAAAGCACCCTGCCCTTCGGGTCGCTGAGGGTTAACTTAATAGAAACGGCTACGCATGTAGTACCGACAGCGGAGTACTGGCGGACGGGGGTTCAAATCCCCCCGGCTCCACCACTTCATCATCTAAAGACGTCCACGGACGTCTTTTTTTGTGCCTGAAATTCAGTGAAATCAAGGGTTTCAGCGCTACTGGGCTCCTCAAAGGTTTTTTGAGTTCCAGGCGTTTGGGTATTCCAAATGGTATTCCAAGCTCTCCGGTGCTATTTTTTGGAATACCAAAACGGTGTCAGAGGTAGCTCTCATGCCTGCTCCAGCCCTCCGCCTATCTGACCGCCAGCTCAAGGCAGTCAAGGCCAAAGACAAGGATTATGTCCTCAGTGATGGTGACGGCCTTCAGCTCCGGGTCAGGAGCAATGGCTCGATGCTGTGGAACTTCAATTACCGCGAGCCGGTAACCAAAAACCGTATCAATATGGGGCTGGGCACGTACCCAGCGCTCTCGCTAGCGAACGCCAGGAAGAAAGTGGTGGAAGCACGCGAGCTGCTTGCACAAGGCATTGATCCCAAAGTGCTACGCAATGCACAGGACGAAGCCAAACGAGCGGAGACGGAGCACACGTTTGAAAACGTGGCCACCGCCTGGTTCGAGCTGAAGAAGGACTCCGTCACGCCGGCGTACGCCGAAGACATTTGGCGATCGCTCACGCTGCATGTATTTCCAGACCTGAAAACAACGCCGCTCTCGAAAATTACCGCACCGATGGTCATCGAACTGCTTCGCCCAATCGAGGCCAAAGGCAGCCTCGAGACAGTGAAGCGATTGAGCCAACGGCTCAACGAGATCATGACCTACGGGGTAAACTCCGGGCTGATTTTCGCTAACCCCCTCAGTGGCATTCGAGCGGTATTCAAGAAGCCCAAGAAAGAGAATATGGCCGCGCTACGACCCGAAGAGCTATCCGAGCTCATGGTGGAAATCGCGAACGCCAGCATCAAGCGGATCACCCGCTGCCTGATCGAATGGCAACTGCATACCATGACCCGTCCTGCCGAAGCGGCGACCACCCGTTGGGCAGACATCAACTTCGACAAACGCATCTGGACCATCCCGCCGGAGCGCATGAAGAAGCGTCGTCCGCATACCATCCCGCTGACCGAACAGGCACTCGCGTTACTGGAGACGCTCAAGCCCCACAGCGGCCACAGGGAATACGTGTTCCCGGCAGATAGAAACCCGCGCACCCATGCCAACAGCCAGACTGCCAACATGGCGTTGAAACGCATGGGCTTCCAGGACCGCTTGGTCAGCCACGGCATGCGCTCCATGGCCAGCACCATCCTGAACGAGCATGGGTGGGATCCGGAGTTGATCGAAGTCGCGCTGGCGCATGTCGACAAGGACGAAGTCCGAAGCGCTTACAACCGAGCCGACTACATCGAACGCCGGCGTCCGATGATGGCTTGGTGGAGTGAGCACATCCAGAAAGCGGCCACTGGCAACCTGTCGGTAGCTGCCATCAATGACGCCAGGAACCGCAATGTCGTGCCGATACGGTGAGTGCTCACCGGACGCCGTTGGTAACCGATGATGACTCCCCAGATAGAGTGATGGTTGATTTGGCGACAGCGGCGAGACCGGCGACAACCCATGTAATACCTGGCCTGCAGCATGGCGACAGAAGTGGCGACTGTCGCCGTTGCAAGCCTCGCTCTTGGGGCTTTCTCGGCCAAGCCCACGCGAGCGGGAAGGCTCCGCATTCCCACTCGCATGGGCTCTGGGTAATTGCATCTCACTTGACCACCTAATTGCATTGCAACTGACCAGTCGTTTGCATCCGGCTTGACCAGTCATTTGCATTCGCGCTGACCAGCCGTTTGCAGTTGATGGGTATCAGCGGGTGCCACTCAACGCGAGTGCGTCAGCCAAGCACTGAAGGACTGCAACCGGCCGATTGTGTTGAAAAAGTCGACCCGGCCTGAGTACCCATGCATTGAGCGGTGAAAACGCCTTTTTTGCACGCTGCTACGTCAAATCTGAGCCCTGAACCTTCTGCGCAAAACACAGATTTCAATCTCAGACGTGTACTTTTCTGCCATGGAAACCGAAGCCGACTTTTTCAACAGAATCGGCCAAGAGCGGATACTGGCGCTGGCTCAATATCCGTGCTCCAGCAATGCGCAATACTCTTTAACAAATCCATCTCGCAAATAGAACCTACGGTATGCTTGCTCAACGATTTTGAAGTACTCCGATGGTGCCCCCCATGTTACAGAGTGTAGAAGTTTACCTCCATTAGGTTCTTCGCTATGAAAGTCGTTGTACTTGACCAAGTCTGCAAATTGAAAGCCCAGGGTTGAAAGCTCACGATAGCATTTCAGCTCTTGCTCCGTAATTGGAGAGCCGCCCATATCGAAATCCAAGCTCACAGGATTGCTTCGTACGTCAGTGAGTTTTCGATCCCAGTCAAGTGTTAGCTGTTTATATCGTATATAGCTTTCTGACTTTGGGTCATTGGCATGCTGCTCTTTGCTCAGGACGCTTGAAGCGCTGGAAAAATCTTTATAAAGTGCAAAATATGCTAGCGTCACTCCACATTCAACCGAAAAATCAATAGTCTGCTGTGCTGACTCTGGCGTCTCCCATTGACCGCCAAGCATGAAATATGCCTTTGTGAGAATATCCGCAGATCGAAGTCGCGCAAACAATTCTGAAATTTGACGATTCGTTACGATCTCACTTGCTGCTTTACTCTTTTTTCTCCGCTCTTCACTTCCGTGCTCAATGCCGAATGCAAGCATACGACATCCTGATTGTTGTAACCGCTCTATGAAAGGAACATCCATACTCTCTTCGTAAGCAATGAAATCCTCAATACGGAAGATTCCACGCCAACCAAATGAGTCGCCAGCCCGCTCTTTGACTCTGACCAATCCATCAAGAAAATCGCTAGCCCATGCGAGTCCATTGTACTTATCTGCTCGAAGCTTTCCATCGGATGCAATCTGCGGCAGCAAGTTATCGTCTACAAACTGAACTCGGAGTTCTGGATGTTGCAAAGCCAGGCCGTTAACCTCCATGAGAACATGCGAGACTTCTCGGCGAATTTCACCTCCACTTTTCTCTCTCCGCTCGGTACAAAAAGCACAATTCCAGTCGCAGCCTTGCGACATAACTACATGAGCCTCATGAAAAGTCTTCGATTTTGCCCTGGTTCGCGTGGGCTCATACTGGCCACCCTCGTTACGATAAATGCGACGATCAATTATGACTTGCGGCCAGGTAGCCGCTGGCGACTTTAGCGATAAGGCCGGCAGCATGTTACCTTTCTGGACTCCACGACCAACCACATTCCAGCTCTTTAAGTTGGGGGTAATACCCGGTGCTTCGGGCCATTTCCCTGGAGTTTTCAAACTAGCCACCAAGGACGATAGATTTTCCACAGCATTGTCTGAAACTGCAAAGTCCCAGCTTGCTTGGGCGTCCTCTGTATGTACTGTAGAGAACTGCCATGCATTTAGCTTGGCTGCCGGCCCGCCGATTACCAGTGTAGTACTATGTGTTCGCTTGCGAATACCAACGAGCATATTCATCGTTGATTGAACTGTAGAAAATACTGTATTGAATCCAATTAAGTCGAAAGTTCGTGCCAGGCGTAACACTTCAGCACGCAGCCTTGGGAACCTATGACAGTCCGCGATCTGAACGTCGTGCCCCTGAGCCGCGAGATGAGAGGCCAGTAGGCCCAGGCCCAAAGCTGGTGTGCTGGTCCGCGATGCTCCGGATGCAGCATCATCGATTTCAATGGGAGGTAGTACAAGCAGGATGCGCTTAACATCTTGGAGAGTATCAGCGCGCGTAACGGCAACTTCTGGATGCATACAACCACGAAGTGTAGGCGCAGTCTCACCTACGACTGGTCCAATCAACCATCTTGCGACGGGGAAGTCCAATACACCTAAAGGTGCGGGCTTCCCGGGTTCCGATAGTGAAACACACTCTTCTAGATAATGACTCAGAAATTCCCGATGCAGCCATGGATGGCCATCATCGGTGCTGATAGCCAAGTCCACAATTCTACCCAGTTCCTCATTTAGGGAGCCCCCTATGCTCAACCCCCCCGCGGAGAAGGCAGCTTCTAGTCGCCGTCGCAATGTGTGTGAGAAGGCTAGGTGCAATGAGGCCCATCTAATACTTTCATCCTCATCAAGAGCCATTCTCCGTAAAGTCTCGAGAAGCACCTGCGTCGATAAGCTCGCGGTAGCAAGCGCTGCGAATACACGCTTATCCCCACGCCAATGCCCCTTAACTTTGCCAACAGCAGGATAATAAATATTTAAAAAACTGACAGCCTGATCAGAAATCTGTCGAGTCGGATCTAAGCCATGCGCCATTAGCGCCAGCGTCGTAGGCGCCAACATAGGGTCGGTTGCGATGATTTCCGCAATATCATGTGAGTGCTGCGTTACTTTAATACAGCGCTCATTTTCCATTATGAAAGCAGGATCAGTTTCAATTCCCGAAACAATTTGTGCGAGCCCTGGGTTTTTGCTTGCCAAGCGGGCGAGTCGAATAGCGAACGAGGTCCCAAAATCGAATAAACGAGCTGACTCGAAGAACTTAGGAGCAATCTCGCTGGCCTGATTCAAGATTTCATTAGTAAAGGCTGATGAGTAGTAGAGTAACTCCTTAGTCAAAAATGCATCTTTCCAGATGACCTGTAACATAGGCTCTGGAAAGGACTCAGAAAAAGCTCTGAAACTAGGGCAAATGTTTGCGCAAGCAGCCATAAATCGCCAACACACGTCCATGTATCCCGAGTCTCTTGCTGAGCTCGCCACAGCCATACGATCACCAATAGCGCTGCCGATATCACGCAGTTTCTCTTGCAGTTCGGCCCTATTATGTAAATCGGCGTTCTTACCGGCGTCGCTAAGACTATTGAAGGCCGTCGTCAAATCAGCCCAGTCCTCTTCGAGGTCTAGTTGGCCCAAAGTCTCAAGTATTCGGTCCAATACTTGACGAGACTCCTCCTGCTTTCGACCGACAGCTTGTCGGTTCGCCCAATGCACCGATCCAGGCAAGTACC
This sequence comes from Pseudomonas aylmerensis, assembly GCF_001702265.1. Lineage (GTDB taxonomy): Bacteria > Pseudomonadota > Gammaproteobacteria > Pseudomonadales > Pseudomonadaceae > Aquipseudomonas > Aquipseudomonas aylmerensis. Next base: position 176,475 of record NZ_MAUE01000048.1, on the reverse strand, counting down.
AACCAGTACCTTCTAGCAAATCAGATGCGCAGCGTTTCCAGCTATATTCACGCTTCAGCAGGGATGCAACCTCGATAGCAGCTTGCTTTCGCACCTCGAGGTTGCCTGTAATCGCAAGCAATGCGTCAGCACATTGCCCGATATCCTCCTGGCTCGGCGTACCTGCAGTCATGCTGCCGCCCAGATTCACGAACTCAACGCTGTCGAATGGAACTTCTGGGAACTGCTGCTTTAGATCATCAATTAGCATCGCGAGCCCGGACTGACGCGAGCATACCAGAGGGATACCGGCGCAAAGAGCCTCCCATCCACTCAAGCCAAACCCTTCATGCCAAGACGGCATCAACGCCACATGACAATTTGCCAAGCGTTGGCGTAGGGCTACCTGGTCATCGGAAAAAGGCTCTGCATGAAGAGTAAACGCAGCATTCTTGCTGCCGATCTCCTTCAACTCTTCTACCACAACTTGGTCGGAACTTGGGTCTACTCCCCAAGCAAAAAGCTGCCCGCGCGCTCGCCAGGCCACAGCATCAATTTGTCGACCTCGCGAATATGCTTCCGCGAGTGCATGAATGGCCAGTATAGAATTTTTAATCGGATCATCATCACGATTAAGCCGACCTGAGATAAAAACTTGTAAGTCGACGCGAGGATCGTGGTGCTGCCACTTAACCTTTTCCACTCCGGGTATCAATGGCCTTACAGGTGATCTTGGTCGATGCTTGGCACTTCGTGCCGATGCGAAGTTACGCTGTAAAAGTGGACCCACGGCAAATGCACAATCTGCAGCAGCAATGACTTCTCGCTGCTTGATCGAGCGCGCAGTCACCTCCTCCATGCTTTGCCCTTTCATAAAGGCATACGACGAATAGTCCATATGACCTATAACGGCTGACTTGATATCCGTCTCGCTCAGATGTTGACGAAGTTGGTTGGCGCAGTCGACGGCAGCTTGGCCAGTAATGACGTCATGCCCCACAACCAACACGCCTTGCAACGCCTCCATATCTACTATCCTACAATAGCTGGCAATTTCGGCAGCTATGTCGGAAGCTTTGAACTCTTTATGCTCTATAAGCGTCACCCCTACCTCGCATCCGATTTCCGGCAACCGATTTACAAAGCAGTACGTCTGGCTTCCTTTGGGTAGTGCTTGGATCAAGCCTTCTGCTAGACCCTTATTGAATACATTGAGGCCACCTAAATCACTTCCCCATCGAGTTGCAAGCAAAGCCACCACGTATGCCATCTCGGCTCCTAGATTATTCGATGCGCTTAGGTAGTCGCGGCGCGTTGCGTGCCCTTGATCAGAGACTGGGATCTCAACGCTGATCAGTAGCCATTGCTACATCTGCCTAATACGAATCTCATATGATATGTCGTTTTAGTCGTTGTCGCCCATTAAGTACCGGTTGGAGATGTTGCTACGGTTGAGCGACATAATGAGGGCGAAGGTTGGACAGCTACCAGGGGCTGCTTTTGGCCGTTCTCCGCTGGTCGTCACTACAGCGTGTGCTGATCAAGTCGAATGCAAACGGTTGATCAGCACGACTGCAATTGACTGGTCAGTGACAATGCAAATGGTCAAGTCCATGCAATTACGCAGGCTCACATTAAAAACCGACGAACGACCACCCGGCCATGGAAAACCACCGGCTTCCAAGGTCTTCCACCGTTACCGATTGGCGCAACAGCCGCCCCCAAAATCGGTTGACCGCGAGCAGAACGAGCGCTAAACCAGAACCGTACCAGCGCTGTCCTCGACAGCACCCAGGTAGCCAGAACCTTTGAGGCTACGCCATACCGTGGTGGTTCACCCCCAAGTGCGATTAGCGTCCGGCGGCTCGCACGGTCACAGCGATGTGATGGATGCCACTTCTTCCAGAATACCCACTGCGGCAGCTCATGCTCTCCCTGGCTGCTCTGCAGCAACTTATCCGCTTGGCCATTTCTTGCGCCAACCTGTTGCCCGTCTCTTTGCCCCCTAAAGAGACGGGCGCATATCACACTGCTGCAGCCTTGCTCGCACGGGACTTTGCGGCTTTCCCCCTCGTGACAATCGGCGTGACAAACACCGAATGCTCACTCACCACAGCGATGCCGATGATGGTGCCGCAGCCCAAGAAATGGACTGCACCTGACTGACAGTCAGGCATGCCCCGGTCATCACATCACTGCCTTCACCTGACTCAGGATCTCGCGGCATTGGTCTCGTCAGCCAGTGCAGCCTCCACCCGCCCACTTCTACGGAAGTGCTCAGGAGGCCAGATCATGAGATGCCCAAGCTCCCGGTCGTAAAGAGCCGTCAGTCCCGCGTAGTGGACAAACCTCACAGGTCGCAGGGGCCTTGATCCCTGATAACACTCAACAACAGTGGCGGGATGAGTGAGGACGAAGTCGATAATCTCAGGAGAATTGCGATGCAACTGTGTGAAGCGTTCGAGCCACCACAACCCTTGCTGGAATACCAGCAGGCGCCACTGCCCTACCCGGTCGAAGCACTCGGGGATCTGTTGGGCCCTGCGGTCGAACGACTGGCCGAGGTGATCGGCGTGCCCTGCGCAATGGCTGCACAATCGGTGCTGGCCAGCGCTGCCCTGGTGAGCCAGGGTCATGCCAATGTCCAACTCGACGGCCGAACCTATCCGTTGTCCCTTTACCTACTGACGGTGGCGTCCTCGGGAGATCGCAAAAGCGCGGTGGACCATCTGGCACTAAAGGCGGCGCGCGACTGGGAGCGACAGCAGTGGACCCTGTATGCGGAAAAACTCAAAGCTTATCGCGCCGCTACCAGCATCATGGCCAAACCCAAAGCCTCAACAGAGCGTGCTGAGGCGAAAGGCAGTGAGCTGTCCGAACCGGTACCACCGAGACTGATCATTGCCGAGCCCACCATTGAGGCCCTGGTCAAAAGCCTGGGCCAGGGCTTACCCAGCATGGGCTTGTTCAATGATGAAGGTGGTCAGTTCTTGGGCAGCAGCACCATGAGCAAAGAAAATCTGCTCAAGGCGATCACCACCTTGTCGATGCTGTGGGATGGCAGCCCGATCGACCGGGCGCGTTCCATGGCTGGGGAAAGCCTGCGTGCCTATGACCGCCGCCTCAGCCTGCATCTGATGCTGCAACCCTACCTGGCCAACCAGCTGTTCAAAGACCCGGTGATCAATGGCCAAGGCATCCTCGGCCGCTGCCTGATCAGTTGGCCCGAGCGGCTGGCCGGCCAGCGGCTCTACAAGGCGATCGACCTGACCCAAGATGCCAAAGTCCAGTGCTACCAACAGCGGATCACCGCCCTGCTGCAAAAGCCCTGGTCGCTTCACCAGGATGGATCACTCAATCCCGCCGCGCTGGAGCTGACTCCCCGGGCGCGCCGGGCCTGGATTGATATTCACGACACCATCGAGTGCCAGTCTGGCGAGTTCGGCGAGCTGGCCGGCATCCAGCCTGTCGCGGGCAAAGCAGCGGCGAATGTAATGCGTATTGCGGGCGTGCTGGCCACGGTTGAACAGGCCCGTGCGTTGGAGGAAGGACACATCCAGCGCGCCTCCACCCTGATGGATTACTACCTGGCCGAGATTCAGCGCCTAACCGAACAGGAGCCGGTCAATAGCCGATGCGAAGAGGCGGATCGGCTGCTGCGCTGGCTGGTACAGAAAGGCTGGACCCACTTCACCATTCGCGACGTCAATCGCAACGGCCCTCGTTTTGCCCGCAAGAGCGCTGACCATACCGCCTCTTTATTGGTCGTGCTGATCACTCATCGCTGGCTGAGCAGTCGCGATGGAAGAACCTTCGAGGTACGCCATGTTCCGCCTCAATGACGCGGTGCGCCGCTACCAGGCGCAACATCAACCACAGCCTGAATCGCGGCGTGTCGCCGCCTCTGTCGCCACCCTGTCGCCACGCGCCAGGTCAGAAACGACGCGGGTTGTCGCCACTGTCGCCGCTGTCGCCACACCAACCTTGGACCGTGCCCAGCTCGCCCATCTGATCGAGCAACTGCGCGAGGAAGGAGCACTGCTGCAACACCACGAGAGCACCCTCCTGATCCGCCCGACACACTGGCAGCAGGTGGACAGGCTCAGCCCTTACTGGAAAGCCCTGCTGCTCTTTCTGCAAACAAACGAAAACGGTGATGATGATGGCTCTGGTCGGTCGGCGTGAGGGTCGCAACTTTGGCTATGGCCGCCAGCTGAGCTACGCAGGCCCACAAGCGCTCAAGGATCTGTTTGCCGGCGGCCACTTCGCCACGGTCAAAGCGCATAGCGATCGCTGGCAAGCGTTCGTGCGTTGGTGTCGGTCAGAGGACGGCCCCGGTTACAACGATGCGCGTCAGATCGATCGACAGACGCTGCAAGACTATGCCGCGTATCTGCGCCAGCAGATCCAGCAAGGTGAACTCTGCATCGCCACCGCGCAGAACCGCCTGAGCAGCGTCAATCGCACCCTCGCGGCGCTGCGCGGTGATCAGGACGTGAGAATCGCCAGCCCGAGTCAAGCGTTGGGACAGCAGCGCTTGAGCGTACGCACCCGCGCGCCGGAGGGCCAAGACCACCAACAGGTGCGGCGAGTGGTGGAGGCGCTTGGCGAACAGCAACACAAGCGGGTGGCCGCGATTATCCTGTTGGCCCGAACAACCGGTATGCGCCTACGCGAAGCGATTCTGGCTGACCTGCCACGCTTGCACCGCGAAGCCGAACACCTGAGCCGCATCAACATCCAGGACGGCACCAAAGGCGGCCGTTCAGGGGCATCAGCGCCGCGATGGGTCGTGGCCAATGAAACGGTGAAGACGGCACTGCAATTGGCTCGTAAGGCATCGCCGCCCCGCAGCCGCAACTTGCTGGCCCTAGACGAAAGCTACGCCGTGTTCCTGCATCAGACCGTACTCCCCGCCCGAGAAACGCTGCATGAACACGAGCTGAAGGGTTTCCATGAACTGCGAGCGGCCTACGCCTGCGAGCGTTATGAGCAGCTCACGGGCCACGCGGCACCAGTCAATGGTGGCCACTGCTACCGCATTGACCGCGACCTTGATCAGAAGGCACGGCAACAGATCAGCATTGAGCTCGGGCATAACCGGATTGATGTGGTTTCGGCCTACATTGGAGGTCGAGCGTGACCAAACCCTTCGATATGGAGCTGTTCCTGAGCGGCGTACTGACTGGCTCGAAGGTCACACAGCATCGCCACCTACGCCAAGCCCGAATCATGCAAGCGGCCATTCAACAACGATGGCAACGCGATAATCCCTGGACCTGGCAGCTCAAGCATGTGCGCTGGTTTCTCACTCAGCACCTGAAAGACCACTCCGACGCCACCCGGTATTACTATTGGCTCACCGCTCTGTTGATCTGGAAACGATTAGGGAATGACCGAGAAATGCTGATCTAACGCTCGAATCGTGGATAGGCAACCCTCCAGGCACGCTTGCCCACCTTCATCTATCTGAGCGTGGATATTCTCTTGCGGATGAACCGGCTCGGTTATACCAGCTTAATAGACAACCTTGCCGTGTGGGCCCGGGCCAGCGTTGGATAAAACCCACAAAAAAACCCGCCAATAGGCGGGTTTTTTGACATCAGCTAATTCACGCAGTAAGGATCGGCTCAACCAAACCTTTCGCTGCACAAATTTCATGGATGTCTTGGGTGGCCTTCTTATAACTGGCCACAGCCTCGCGAGTAAGCTCGGCGTTCTGCTTACGCTGCTCCACTGAAGCAGGTTTGAGATACCTTAACGATTTACCAGTCATATCGCCGTCTCCACTCCGTTGTAGGTTTAGACAGGAATCAGGCAGTCCTGGTTCCCGTAGTAGCAATCTCTGAGCCGCATCACCCAATGTCTGTAGGTCAGGCCATCGGGCTCATGAACCATACTTTCAGCGGGCTCATCCCTCAGCTGGCCGTCGGGACCAACTCTAAGGAAGGCTAAATACATAATTTCAAACAAGTCATCAAAAATTTTCATCTGCTTCGCCAAGGGCCCTTTTAGCGGATGATCATCTTTTACTTCGTCCGCAAAACACAAATAGTCACCTTGTGTCTTGCGTGGACGGTGATACATGACGACGCCAGGTTTTTTCGGCATCAGCGACTGCACATTCGTCGTGGCTCTCAGCAGAAAATGAAGCCATACGGTTGCTGCTGCGCTCATTATGTATCGACTATAGGTTATTTCGACCGTTGCCTTCGTTTCATTAAGAGCATCGATCAAAGCGACCATTTTGTCCACTCGCCCACCTGCGTTATGTCGTAGGTGAAGCTCAATCGCAGTCCCTTCAGGAGCGTCCTTCAAGAAAGCAACGACGGGATCGACCGTTTCAGCTGAAATCTCATTTGGAAGCTCAAGTCTGAGACGGGGTTGAATGGCCTCTTCAGCTTCTTCAGCCTCAACAACCTCATCAACCTCACCGGTTGGATTAACGTCCGCTTCCAATGCTCAGTACCGTCATGTTCTCTGGGGGCCGAACTCTACAGATAGCATTAAGCTATCTCAATAGCACTTCATCGACTTTTTGAACATTACCAGTCTATTTTTGGCCATCAGTGCTATCAGCTGGATTTTGACCCTTCCTCCAGCTTCGGAGTTCAGATGCCACTCTCAAGTGAGACTGCGCCCAGAGCCGATCAGGTGTCTAGCCCAGTCTCATGTTTTTTATTACGAAAATAAACTCCGCCGCTTACACTTTGGACTGTTCTCCCCGGACCGCCCTCAAAAATCGTAGGGCTACTTGCTCAGCGAGATCCTCACCCTCACGCTCATCGGGCAACCTTTTTTCGGTGCATGCTATTTTTTCAATTACGGATCACGAACGTAGGTCAGCGCGTCAATACCGGAGCTGATAGGCTTAGCTAATGCTGCAGTACTAATAGTTGACATTTCACTTGACAACTGATTAGATTCTTAAAAGATGGTCTTTTAATGCGTTAAATGCTCACTAGGTACCAACAGGAGGGCTGGCGTAGCCAGCCCTCCTGTTGGTACCTAGTGAGCGAAAAACAACCTGTTTTTTCACGCAGGATGGTCGCAAGGCAGTGCATTTCGTCGGTTAAAGCCTTGCAATCACAGCCCTTCACCTGTAAATGCGCAGACTGAATGTGCTAACCTCAAATTCAAGTCTATATCTCCACCCTTATGGGTAATTTCGCCATGATCAGCGGCCCCCAGCATTCAAAAGACCTTAGCTTTGCGGAAATGATGAGCCTTAAAAGCAGCTCACGTAACCGCCAGGTTGATGCTGTCTATGCATCTGACCCTCAGATGCTTGAAATGGCTGCTGCCCGTGCCAAAGCCGTCCTTCGTGGTAATTCTGGCCCAATCGCCCGCCCACAACGATTTTCTGCGCTTAGCAACTGATGCCCGAAGCGGTAAACGAAGACGCTCCGTTCGCCCTACTTGAACGTTCAGAGCTCTTTGCTTTCCTGCTTGATCTAATTCAGCGCGTCTACCGCCCCTCAATTCAATCAGCTGTCACCGATTACGGCCTTGTGATCGTTGGCGGGCAATCGCTTACGCTTTGGGCCCGGCAATACCTCATCGACGAAATGACAGGCGAGGATGTCGGATTCGTCACTAGCGATGACTTGGACTTTATCGGTAAGCCCAGCTCTATTGATTATTGCGCCCAGATGATGGGCGTCCCTTTTCGCAAGGCGAAGATGGACGACAACACGATAAATATTGCCGCCGCGTACATTGACTGGATTGACGGTAAAGAGGTCATCGTCGATATACTGGAAATGGACAGCGTCGGGGGCGCGCCCAAAAAAGAGATTTTCAAGTATTTATCCGTCCTGGATATCGAAGGTGTGCAGGTCGCCGTCATCGACCCCATCACGTGTCTAAAGTCCCGTTTGTTCAACCTATTCGCTTACTGGCAGGATCGAAAGCACCGGGAGTCAGTGCGAGTGAAGATCGCACTACGCGCGTCGAACCAGTACCTGCGCGACTTGCTGGCTCATGATGGGTATCGAGTCATATCAGAGCATATCCATCGAATTAAAGCCTTGGCCCTGACACCGCTCGGCAAGCGTGTTTATGTCGAATATGGAATCGACGTGCTGGACGCCATCCCCTACGATCCGGCGCTGTTTCCAGCGGCCTACATGGATCGGGAACGACCGAACATGCTCCGCCAAATTGGTGATGTACGCCGACGGAAGTTAATTCAGTACCAACGATTCGCTTGTGGTCCTATCCACCCTAGCCATCTTCAGCCCGCTGCAGAGAACGATCCCAGATAAAAGAATCTGGACGATGCAAAACACTCGCGCTGTCATGGCCTCGACTCATCTTGCCTACAGCTTCAACCACCAAAATCTGATCTTCCCCCGTGCCACTATCAAACAAGGTACATTTACACCCATCGAGCACGATCAGCAGTGCCGGAATGGAGCGACCAGGCCGGTTTGAAAGGGAATTGGGGTTATGGACAAAAAGTCGCTTTCCGAGCGGGACATCTGCAGCAAGTACATTGCCCCAGCCGTTCAGCAAGCTGGATGGGACATGCATAAGCAGGTGCGCGAGGAAGTCAGCTTTACCAAAGGCCGCATTATCGTCCGGGGAAAACTTCACAGCCGTGGCGAAGCACGCCGCGCAGACTTCATCCTCTACCACCAGGCCAACCTACCTATCGCTGTGATCGAGGCAAAGGACAACAAGCACTCCGTTGGCTCCGGCATGCAGCAAGCCCTGGGCTATGCAGAGGCGCTGGACGTACCGTTCGTGTTTTCCAGCAATGGCGATGGGTTCCTGTTTCACGACCGCAGTGGCACAGGCAGCCAGATAGAGACAGAACTCACCCTCGATCAATTCCCCAGCCCCACCGAACTCTGGATGCGCTACTGCCAGTGGAAGGGGCTGGATAATACCGCCCAGCACAAGATCGAAGCGCCCTATTACGACGACGGTTCCGGGCGCATGCCGCGCTATTACCAGATGAATGCCATCAACCGCACCGTCGAAGCTGTAGCGCGTGGCCAAGACCGTATCTTACTAGTGATGGCAACGGGCACCGGCAAGACCTACACCGCCTTCCAAATCATCTGGCGGCTGTGGAAATCAAAACAGAAGAAACGCATTCTGTTCCTGGCCGATCGCAACATCCTGGTCGACCAGACCAAGAACAACGACTTCAAGCCCTTCGGCCAGGCGATGACAAAAATCGCTAAACGGCAGATCGATACCTCCTACGAGATCTACCTGTCGCTCTATCAGGCCGTCACCGGCACTGATGAAGAGATGAACATCTACAAGCAGTTCTCCCGCGACTTCTTCGACCTGATCGTGATCGACGAGTGCCACCGTGGCAGTGCCGCCGAAGATTCCGCCTGGCGTGAAATCCTCGACTACTTCTCTAGCGCCACCCATGTCGGCCTCACTGCCACACCGAAGGAGACCAAAGAAGTATCCAGCATCACTTACTTCGGTGAGCCGATTTACAGCTACACCTTGAAGCAAGGCATCGAAGACGGCTTCCTCGCCCCCTATAAAGTGGTGCGCATCGACTTCGACAAAGACCTGCAAGGCTGGCGTCCGCCCAAGGGCATGCTCGACAAAAACGGCGAACTGATCGAAGACCGCATCTACAACCTCAAGGACATGGATCGCACCCTAGTCATTGAGGCGCGCACCCAACTGGTGGCGCAGAAAGTTACCGAACTCCTCAAGGCCACTGATCCATTTCAGAAAACCATCGTCTTCTGCGACGACATCAACCACGCCGAGCGCATGCGCCAGGCTCTGGTGAACCTCAACCCCGAGCGGGTGGCCGAGAATCGCAAATACGTCATGCGTATCACCGGCGATGACCAGGAAGGCAAGGCCGAACTGGATAACTTCATCAACCCGGAAGAGCGCTACCCGGTTATTGCTACCACCAGCAAACTGATGACCACCGGCGTCGATGCTCAGACGTGCAAGCTGATCGTACTCGACCAACACATCAAATCGATGACCGAATTCAAGCAAATTATCGGTCGTGGCACTCGGATCAACGAGGACTACGGCAAGTACTGGTTCACCATCATGGACTTCAAAAAGGCCACCGAGCTGTTTGCCGACCCGGCCTTCGACGGTGACCCGGTGGTGATCTACGCCCCAGAAGGCGATGACTCCCCCGTACCGCCGGATGACCCACTAGCCGATGAAGATGGCATCAGCGCAGGCAACGATAACGAGGGTGATGACCTGGATTTTACCGGCGAAGATGAGGGCAAAAAACGCATCAAGTACGTCATCGACAACGTCCCGATTCATGTCATCGCCGAGCGTGTGCAGTATTACGGTCCGGATGGCCGATTGATCACCGAATCGCTGCACGACTACACCCGCACCTGCGTGCAAAAGCAGTTCGCCTCGCTGGACGACTTCCTCCGGCGTTGGAGTGATGCCGAACAAAAGAAAGTCATCATCGAGGAGATGGCCGTCCAGGGTGTGATGTGGGAAGCCTTGGCCGAGGAAGTGGAGAAGACACAGGGTAAACCGCTCGATCCGTTCGACCTGATCTGCCACGTCGCCTTCGATCAGCCCGCCCTGTCACGCCGCGAGCGAGCCGAACAGGTGAAAAAGCGCAACTACTTCGCCAAGTATTCCGGTGCCGCCCGCCAGGTCCTGGAGGCATTGCTGGATAAATACGCCGATACCGGCATCGAGCATATCGAGGACATCAAAATCCTTCAGCTTGACCCTTTCAGCCAGTTCGGTGCGCCCATGGAATTGGTCAAAGCCTTCGGCGGCAAGGCTGGCTACAACCAGGCCATCCACGAGCTGGAAGACGAACTTTATGCCAGTTGACGGCTAACTACCGACGACCTGCCAAGGCAGCTGTCCACACTATCCTGTAGAATTTCGCCCCCCTTGCGGTATGCGTTGAGAGAACTTCATGTCCATTAGCTCCACCATCAAGTCCATTCAGGACATCATGCGTAAAGACGTTGGCGTAGACGGCGACGCCCAGCGTATCGGCCAGCTCGTGTGGCTGCTGTTCCTGAAGATTTTCGATGACCGCGAGCTGGAATGGGAGCTGATGGACGACAACTACCGCTCGCCCATTCCAGACAGTTGCCGCTGGCGTACCTGGGCCGCCGATCCGGAAGGCATGACCGGCGAGGCTCTCAAGGACTTTATCGACAACAACCTATTCCCCCAGTTGCAGAACCTGAATGAGTACAGCAACACGCCTTCGGCCTATGTGGTGCGCAGCGTATTTGAGGACGCTTACAACTACATGAAATCCGGCCAGCTGCTGCGCCAGGTGATCAACAAGATTCAGGAAGGCGTGGATTTCAACAAGGCCCAGGAACGCCACGAGTTCGGCAACCTCTATGAGCAACTGCTGCGAGACCTACAGAACGCGGGTAATGCTGGCGAGTTCTACACCCCGCGCCCAGTCACCGAGTTTATGGTGCGTATGGTCGATCCGAAGTTGGACGAAAAGGTCATGGACCCGGCCTGCGGCACGGGCGGATTTCTGACCTGTGCCATTGAGCATAAGCGCAGCCGCTATGTAGAAACCACCGAAGACGAGCGAACCCTACAGGCCAGCATCTTCGGCGTGGAGAAAAAGCCGTTGCCGCACCTGCTGGCCACCACCAATATGATTCTGCACGGCATCGAAGTGCCGAATCAGATTCGCCACGATAACACCCTGAGCAAACCGCTGATCAGTTGGGGGCCGAGCGAGCGCATGCACTGCATCGTCGCCAACCCACCGTTCGGCGGCATGGAAGAAGACGGCATCGAAACCAACTTCCCAGCGGCCTTCCGCACTCGTGAGACGGCAGACCTGTTTTTAGTGTTGATCATGCAGTTGCTGAAAGACGGTGGCCGCGCCGCCGTGGTGCTACCCGATGGCTTTCTGTTTGGCGAAGGCATCAAAAGCCGCATCAAGGACAAACTGCTGACCGAGTGCAACCTGCACACCATCGTTCGCCTGCCCAACGGCGTGTTCAACCCCTACACCAGCATCAAGACCAACCTGCTGTTCTTCACCAAGGGCACACCGACCAAACAGGTGTGGTTCTACGAGCACCAGTATCCGGCCGGTGTGAAGAATTACTCCAAGACCCGCCCCATGCGCATCGAAGAGTTCTCAGTGGAAGAAGCCTGGTGGGGCAGCGAGGTCAATGGCTTTGCCGCACGGGTGGAGAACGAATTTGCCTGGCAGGTCAGCGTCGAAGAGCTGCAAGCGCGAAACTGGAACCTGGACTGCAAAAACCCGCATATCGGCGAACAAATCAGCCACGATCCGGACGAACTACTGAGCAACTACACCACGCTGCAAGGCGAGATCAGCGATCTGCGCGACCAACTTAAGGCCGTGCTGGCTGAAGCCCTGGAGCGCGAGGTATGACGACGTTACTTACAGATAACCTGCCACTGCTGGCTGGCGCGCCGAGCGGTATCAAAAAGCTGCGTGAACTGATTCTGGAACTGGCGGTGCGCGGCAAGTTGGTGCCGCAAGATCCAAGTGATGAACCGGCCAGTGAGTTACTCAGGCGCATTGCCGAAGAAAAGGCGCGGTTGGTGGCTGAGGGCAAGATCAAGAAGCAGAAGGCGCTTTCTGAAAGAGATGCCGAAGACCCAGCATTTGAGCTGCCAGCGGGCTGGGCGTGGGCTCGACTTGCTGATGTTGTGAATGTCCTTAATGGTAGGGCCTACAAGAAAGAAGAGCTGCTAGAAGCAGGCACGCCCGTCCTGCGAGTTGGGAACCTCTTTACATCCAATCATTGGTATTACTCGACTCTCACCCTTGCAGAGGATAAGTACTGCAATCCGGGAGACTTACTGTTTGCTTGGTCTGCATCTTTCGGACCATTCATTTGGCATGGTGAGCGCTCAATCTACCACTACCACATCTGGAAGCTCGATTTTTACGCCAAAGGTCAGCTCAGCAAGCATTACCTCTACAACTGGTTGCTGGAGAAAACGCAAGAGATCAAGGCTGCTGGCCATGGCGTATCAATGGTTCACATGACCAAAGAGAAAATGGAAAAGCTGGTAGTGCCCGTGCCACCGCTCGCCGAACAAGATCGTATCGTCGCCAAAGTCGATGAGCTGATGGCCCTGTGCGACCGCCTGGAAGACCAGCAGACCGACGCCGAAATCGCCCACGCCCAACTGGTGCAAGCGCTTCTCGACAGCCTGACCCAAGCCAGCGACGCTAACGACTTCACCATCAACTGGCAACGCCTGGCCGAACACTTCCACACCATGTTCACCACCGAACCCAGCATCGACGCCCTCAAACAATCCCTGTTGCAATTAGCAGTGACGGGCAAACTGGTACCGCAAGATGTGAGCGTCTGTCTCCAGGACGGGCTGCCTGCTGGCTGGGACGAGATCAGAATTGAAGAGTTCTGCACTGTCCAAGGAGGGATTCAGAAAACCCCTTTGCGAAGGCCGATCTCTCAGCACTTTCCATATCTACGTGTCGCGAATGTTCAGCGTGGTCGGATTGATGTCAAGGAGCTTGAGCGATATGAGCTGTCGCTGGCGGAACTCGCAAAGTGGCGATTAAACGCGGGTGATCTCTTAATCGTTGAGGGAAACGGAAGTGAGAACGAAATAGGAAGATGTGCAATTTGGCGGGGAGAAGTCGAAGATTGCGTCTACCAAAATCACCTGATGCGTGTTCGCCCAGAAATATGTGAGCAAGTGGAATATCTGGCCCTTTACCTCAACTCTCCAGTTGGCATCGCTCACATGAAGCGCTTGGCTATTACAACAAGCGGTCTTTTCAACTTGAGTGTCGGTAAAATTCGTAGCATTCCTGTAGCGCTACCGCCAGTATCAGAACAACGCCGCATCGTTGCCAAAGTCGATCAACTGATGGAACTCTGTGATCAGCTCAAAACCTACCTAACCCAGGGCCGACTACTGAACGAACAGTTGGCCAATACCCTGATCCAACACGCCCTTGCCGAAGATGACCAGCGGGTTCTACGCACCATGGATAGGCAAGCAGCCCGTACTCTGCTCGCCGCAGAAATCACTCATCGACTGCATAACCAGCGCACCTTCGGTCAACGCAAACTGCAAAAAGTGATTTACTTGGCCGAGCACGCGGCTAGGCTCGCCGAAATCCGAGGTGACTACCTGCGCGATGCTGCAGGCCCCCACGATCGCCAGTTGATGAATAAGGTCGAAGGCGAGATGCAAGACCATCAATGGTATGAGCGCATCGAGCGCGAGACCGTTGGCCATGCTTACCGCCCGCTTTCCCATGCAGGACACCATCGGCAGGCGTATTGCAGCGCCTGGCCAGTCGCTGAACGCGCCACCATTGAGCAGGTCATCGAACTAATGCGGGACTGGGATACAGATCGTTGCGAAATGACTGTGACGCTTTATGCCGCCTGGAACGACTTTATCCTTGAAAGCCGCCCAGTTTCCGATGAAGCCATCGTGGACGAAGTCATGCATAGCTGGAACGACACCAAGCTGCGCTTTGGCAAAACCGAATGGTTAGCGGTGCTCGCGGAGATGAAGAAGCACAAAATCCTAATGCCCAACGGCTTTGGCAAACGCACCACAGGAGGCATGCTCAGCTTGCCCGGTTTCGAGTAAATGGATGATCCTTTTGGCCGTCCTTGCAAGATACGGAAACGAAGCATAATGCTCATTCCAGCTTCTCTCGGTATTCCAATCGGTATTCCAAAGAAATTTGAAACCTCACTTTAAGCAACTAAATCAAATACCTAAAAATACAATTCAGATTACCCCGGCCCACCAATTCGAAGCATCGACAGAACCCGCCTAGTGCGGGTTTTGTTGTTTCTGGGGTTTGAAAAGCCCGACAGGATGAACCTTCAGAATTTTCCTTCAAGCTATCGCGCCCTTGATGAACTGGCGCAACCCGCGCCACACAGCTAACTTCCTCCCGTCGCTGCTCATCAGCGACCGGCTTTGACAGGCCGAAAAGTGCAACCTTTCACACCCCTTGATAAGACGGCATGCTTGACGCGTTCCGCCTCGCTCATGGCGGCTGTGCGTGGGGCATCTTCGGGTGCGCCGGGTTCCTACACTTCCGGTCTGTCAACCCGCGTACAGCTGCCATCCATTCCTGTTGACAGCAGGGGGCGGTAGCTCCTTAAACAGTGGGGGAGCTTCATTATGAAAAAGATCCCCCCAATCCACCCTCGACAACCCTCTTCACCCTCGCCCCAGATCTCTCCCCCGAAACCCTGCTGATCCAAGCCAGCGAAACCCTCGCCTCACTCAACGCCATGACCACCGACCTCGCCTTCGAACTCGAAGGTGCCAGCCGCCACAAGATGCTGGCCAGCCAGCAATTGATCGTGCTGAGCGAACTGTTGGTAGAGCGCGTGCTGGTGCTCACCCAAGATACCCAAACACTCCAATAACAAAAAAGGCCGAGGAAACTCGGCCTTTTGCTCTCATCTACCTCAGAAATCCCAACGAGTCGTAACCATCACGTTGCGCGGGTCACCGTAATACGCCGAGTCATAGAACCCGATATTGGTGAAGTACTTCTTGTCGAACACGTTGTTGACGTTAAGCGTGGCCGACAGGTTCTGGGTCAGTTGATAGCGCGCCATCACGTCCACCAGCCAGTATGGGTCTTGGGTAAATTTTTCCGAACGGCCGCCACCGGGATAGCCCCAGTTGCGCACGGTTTGCCAGCCCGCACTCTGCCAGCGCGTGCCACCACCGAGGGTGAGTTTGTCCAGGCTGCCTTGGAGTTTGTAGCTGGTGTAGAGGGTGACCTGATCCTCGGGCTCCCAGGTCGCCACTTTCTTGCCATCGGCATCGCGAGCGATCTTGTGGGTGTACCCGGCCTGCAACTGCCAGCCTGGCGCGAGTTCGCCGGAGATCTCGGCTTCGTAGCCTTTGGTTTTGCTCTCGGTGCCCATGTACGCGTAGTCGACGGCCGGCTGCGAGTTCCAGGCGGTATCGGCGATTGGGCGATTGGTTTCGTGCACCTCGAAGTAGGCGAGGCTGGCATTCAGGCGGCCATCGAAGAATTCGCCCTTGAGGCCTATCTCGTAGTTTTTGCCCTCGTCGGGTTGAAGCATGGTGTTGGTTCGATCGCGGTACTGGGTCTGCGGCTTGAAGATTTCCGTGTAGCTGGCGTAGGCGGTGAAGTTTTCGTTGAGGTCGTACGTCAGGCCGGCGTACGGCACCACCTTGCCGCTTTCTTCGGTGTCGCTGGTGCCAGTGACCTGATAGTTGGCAACCCGCGTGCCGAGCAACAGGTGCAGCGCATCGGTCAGGCTGAAGCGCCCGGTGACATAGGTGCCGGTCTGGCGGGTGATTTCATCACTGAAGCGGGATGCCTTACCCCACGCAGGCTCGATAGCCTCGCCGTGCCAGTTGTAGAAATCATAGGAGTTGTCGAAGTAGACGGGGTTACGGTAGTCCTTGCCCTTCCACCGTGAGCTGGAAACGGACTGCCCGATCACCAGTTCATGCTCACGCCCGAACAGCTCAAATGGTCCCGAGGCGTACACATCCAGGCTGTCGCTGGTGGTGTCGCCGGTGTATTTGGCCGCATAGATCGAACTGGCTGTCGCGGAATCCTGGGAGATGTAGCCCAATGGCGCGTCATAGCCGTTGACCTGATGGTTGTACTGGCCTTTGGTGACCCAGCCGTTGTCGAAGCTGTGTTCCAGGGTGGCGAAGACAGTGTGGCTGTATTGTTGCCATGAGCCCCATTTCGGCCCGTTGTTGAACGAGCGCGGCAAGTCGAGTTTGTTGCCGGTGGCGTCGAAGATGGTACGGGTGCCAGTCCAGCTGGAACCTTTGGGGTCGCTGTCCTGGTAGTCGGCGCCCAGGGTCAGCAGGGTGTCCGGGGTCAGGTCGACTTCGAGAATGCCGTAGAGCACGCTGGTCTTGCGCGAGTAATGATCAAGGAACGACTTTTTGTCCTGATAGGCGGCCACTGCGCGACCGCGCACGTTCCCGGTTTCAGTCAGGGGACCGCTGACGTCGACCTGCGAACGGTAGTTATCCCAGGAGCCCGCGCCCAGTTCGATGCTGCTCTTGAACTCGGAGGTCGGCTTCTTGCGGATCAGGTTGATAGTACCGCCAGGGCCACCGGCACCGGTCAGCAGGCCTGTAGCGCCCTTCAGCACTTCGACACGGTCGTAGATCGCCATGTCCGTCATGGTCTGGCCCGCCGAGTATTGAGCATCACGCAGGGTCGGTATGCCGTCGTACTGGAAGTTCTCGATGGAGAAACCGCGCGAGTAATAGTTGGTGCGCTCGGTGTCGTAGGTCGACACGGTGATGCCCGGCGTGTGGCGCATCACATCGTCGATGGATTTGAGACCGAAGTCATCCATGACCTGGCGGGTGACCACCGAGATCGATTGCGGAGTTTCCCGCGGCGTCAGCACCAGGCGCGTGGCCGTGGCAATGGTGCCCGGGGTATACGAGCCCGTGCCTTCGGTGACCGTGCCGAGTTGGTTGGCGCTGACTTGGGTGGTCTGCAACTCCACCTTTCCGTCTTGGGACAACGGCCTGGCCACCACGCGATAGCCGCCCTGCTCGCGCTCCGCCTGCAAGCCCGCCGGGCTCAACAGGCGCTCCAGGCCTTCGTCCACCGAGAAATTGCCTTTCAGGCCTTTGCTCTGAATGCCGGCTGCCAGCGCCGAATCAATGCCGATCATCACGCCCGCTTGCTGCCCAAAGGCCCCCAATACACGGTCCAGGCTACCGGGCGAAATGTCATACGCCCGAGGTTGGGATTGTTGCTGGGTAGGCGCCGCAGTGGCGGCCATGATGCTGTGGCTTGCGGTTGCCACCGATAAACCGAGGATAACGGTGCGCAAAGCGCTGACGCGGCTGAGCATAAAGACTGTCCTGTCGTGAAAGGGTTGGATGGACGCTTTTTTCTGCGTCTTACCTGTCTTGATGCACGAGACGGAAAAACCTGCCACGCGATGTAAAAATAATTTCAGGTCAGGCCGGCACGACAGTGGCCAGGTAGCCAAACACCCGCTGCACGCGGACGGGCAACACTTTGGCCAGCAGGTCCAGGCTGGCCTCAGGCTGGTCCAGCGAAAACGAACCTGACACCTGCAAACCCGCCACGGCGGGGTCACAGCGCAGTACGCCGCGTCGGTAGCGGTCGAGTTGCTCAAGCACTTCGACCAGCGGCATGCGCTCGGCGATCAACAGGCCTTGGGTCCAGGCGTCTGCGCTGAATGACACGGTGGCGAGCGGCCCGCCCTGCAAACGGTCGAAACTCAATTGGCGGCCCGTGCCGAGCAGGAGGCTGGCGCCGTGCGAAGGTTCGATGGAGGCGCTACCCGACAGCATCTGCACCTGTGTGCCCTGCTGGCGAGGCAGGTCGTGGCTGATGATCATCCGCGACAGCGCCTCCGGTCGTACCCAGCCATTGGCCGTCTGGACCGCAGTGCCAGCGCTTATGCCAGTAATCAACAGCAACCTGCCGAGGTTAAGCGTCAGGTGGGCACCACGGATGTCCACCGCGGTGCGGGTATCCAATTGCAACTCGCCGTTATCGGCCAAACGCAGATGCCGTCGCTCCCCGGTAGCGGTGTGGTAATCGCTGAACAGCTCCGGCAACAGCACCCGCTCGCGTACGCTCAAGCCAAGCGCGGTAGCCACGCTCAAACCAGCGAAACCCTTGAGGACCGTGCGCCGCGACGGAACACTGCGCGCCTGCAGCAATTGCCTGGCACTGGACGCGGACAGCGCGTGGGTGTTGACGCGCATGTCGCGGCTGAGTCCGGCCAAGCGCTGCCAGGCCAGTTCATGCTGCGGGTGCTCGTTGCGCCATTGTTGGCAGGCGTGCTGCTCGGCGGCATTACAAGTGCCTGATTGCAGGGCGACCATCCAGTTCAACGCCTGATCCAGCACACGTTCGTCCAGGGGTTGATCGTTGGCGGGCTTGAAACGGTTCATCCCGCGTACACCGCCAGGTAGCAGTGGCGATAGGCCTTGAGCATGGCTTTTTGCACCACATTCACAGTGAGGTCCATGCGTTCGGCGATCTGTGGATAAGTCAGGCCGTCCAGCTGCGACAGCAGGAAAATCTCGCGCACCTTGCTGCCCAAGCCATCCAGCACCTGGCCTACCGAGTCCAATGCTTCAAGCACCAGCAAGCGGGTTTCCGGCGAAGGCATGTGTTCAGGTTCCAGGACTGTCAGTGACTGCTCATATGCACGCTCCAACGCCTGACGACGGAAATACTGCCCGCACAATCGACTGGCAACCGTCGTGAGGTAAGCACGCGGCTCACGGAAAACCGGCACGGTGCCGCTGCTCAAGATCCGCACGAAGGTATCCTGCGCCAGGTCCAGGGCCTGTTCCTGCCCACCCAACTTGCGCCGCAGCAACTGCACCACCCAGTTGTGATGTTGGGCGTAGAGTTCGCCCACGACCTGATGGGCAGAAGAAGATGAGGCCATCGGTGTGATATCCAGGGGACGGCTAAGGAAAGTCACACATGATAATACTTCTCATTAGAGACTGGTTAGGAGTTTCTTACTGAGCGTGGCACCTGCCCTCTTGGACTCCCCCGCACTTCCCATTACCCTGACCGCCTCTATCAGACAACCGGAAGTCCGATACCCGTGCTGAAGCCCCTCGCTGTTCTCACCCTCACCCTCGCCTGCGCCCCAGTGCTCGCAACCGCCGCCGACCTCGCTGGCGTCTGGACGGGCACTTTGGGCAAATCCGCGATCACCGTCTGTTTCAACGGTGCCCACGGCGCCAATGG
Organism: Pseudomonas aylmerensis; assembly: GCF_001702265.1. Classification (GTDB taxonomy): domain Bacteria; phylum Pseudomonadota; class Gammaproteobacteria; order Pseudomonadales; family Pseudomonadaceae; genus Aquipseudomonas; species Aquipseudomonas aylmerensis. The sequence continues at coordinate 156,761 of NZ_MAUE01000048.1, read as the reverse complement.
CAGTTACTACTACCAACGTATTCTCACGCCCATTCAGCTGACTCAGGCCAATGCCAGTGAGCCGTGGGTGGAAGAAGGGCAAACCGGCTTCTGGCAGTTGGACGACCCGCAAGACGACTCGCTGACCGGCACCTGGAGCAAAGCCTTGGGTGGTAAAAGCCTGGCGTTGGTGTTGAAACGCGCAGACGCCGACGGGTGCGCGAGCGACACCTACAACCTTCCTCTTGAAGCCGCGCCGCCTGCGGTAAAGGTCGAGAAGAAGACCTTCGCCGAGCATGCCTATCAAGGAAGACCCAAGGTGGGCAGGTCATCCTGAAACTTGAAGGCGACGGGGAAGCGATCGATAAGATCAACCGCGATCTCGCGCGCATGGCCATTAATCCAGAGGGCCAGACCGACTTCTACCGGGAACGGCGCAACTCACTGGACCAGAGCGGCGGTACCACGACCAGCGAGATCACGGTGGAGCCGTCGTACTGGTCAGCACACTGGATCACCGTGCGTTTCTATCGCTGGTCGGCGGGCTACGGGCGCGGTGGAATCAGTTGGGGCCTGCACAGCTGGAACCTGCAAACCGGCGAAAAGGTCGACCCGTGGACGTGGCTGGGAGGCCGCGAGCAATGGGACACCCCCTACTCGGGCCAAGTCAAACTGCCCGCCCACTTCAGCGCGTGGCTGGCCAAACAGACCACCACCGACGAAGGGTGTCCGGCGGTGACCAGCTATTCCACGTTCGATTTGAGCTTCAACACCCAGGGCCTGCAACTCTCGACACCCGCCCAAGGCGACGGCTGTGACAACGAGCTGAGCTTTACCTGGGAGCAACTGGAGCCGGTGCTGTCGGCGCAAGGCAGGGCCGCAGTCCCCAGTTTGAAGGCCCCGTGAGGGTCTGGGTGCACTTTAAAAAAATCCGACACTCGTTCACGAAATATTCAGAAACGCCGACGGATACTAGCCAATTGCAATGACCGTTCCCCCGGACGGTCCTCCTGCCTTGGTAGCCAGAACCCATGACGCGTCCCGCTCCTCTGCTGTTGCTGCTTGCTGGTTTGTTGTTCTTCTTTGCCTTGGGCAACCATGAGTTGCAAGGCTCCACCGAAGCTCGTGTGGCCGGGATCGCCATGGCCATGCACCTGGACAACAACTGGGTGGTGCCGCAGTTGTTTCGCGAGCCCTTCCTGGAGAAACCGCCGCTGAGCCTGTGGATCGACGCCGGGGCGATTCGCCTGTTCGGCGGGACCACCTGGGCGGTGCGCCTGGCCTCGGCCTTTGCCGGGTTGTTCAGCGTGATGCTGCTCTACGGCATGCTGCGCACGTTCGGACGGCCGAAGACGCTGGCATTCAGTGCCGCCTTGATCCTCGCGACCATGGCCAGTTACTGGGGCAATGTGCGCGGCGTGGGTGAGGACTCGCTACTGACCCTGGGCGTCACCACCGCGCTGCTGGCGTTCTATGAGGCGATGCGGCCCGAGTCCGAGCGTCAAGGCGGCAACGCCTGGCCCTGGGCCCTGTTTACCGTGGGGATGGTCATCGCCACCTTGAGCAAGGGCGTGCTGGGCCTGGCGATGCCGGGTATCGTGATCTTCGTGTACCTGGCCAGCACCAGCCTGATGGACAAACGCCTGCGCATAGGCGACTGGCTCAAGCCGGCCTTCTTCACTTTGCTGGCGCTGATACCGTTGATGATCTGGCTGGGCTTCCTGTTCCAGCGCGGCGGCATGCAGGCGGTGGGAGAAGTGTTGTGGACCAACAGCGTCGGGCGCTTCAGCGGCTCGTTTGTCGAGGCGGGGCACTACGAGCCGATCTACTACTACATCGCGAAGCTGCCCGAGGCGTTCCTGCCCTGGAACATCCTGGTGTACCTGGGCCTGTGGCATTTCCGTAAAAGCCTGGTGCGCAACCGTTACCACCTGTTTTTCAGCGTGTGGCTGGTGGCGCAGTTCACCCTGCTGACCTTCGCGTCGAGCAAACGCACGGTGTACTTGATGGCGCTCACGCCAGCCGCCGCGGTATTGGCAGCAGAATATGCACGGGTGCTGCTGGAATGGCTCAAGACCCACAAACCGGGGTTGTATAAACACCACACCAGGCTGGTGGGCGGCGTGTTCACCCTGGCGATCGCCTGCTACCTGATAGCCGCCTTCTGGTTCGCGCCCAAAGCCGACGTGCGCCAGTCGTTCGTGCCGTTGATAAGTCAGATCCAGGCACTGCAAGCCGAAGGCAAGGAGGTGGTGTTGTTTCAGCCCAATGAGCGGATTGCCGGCGCCAGCGTGTTCTACACCCAGGCCTATCTGCCGATCCTGCAGACCGAAGCCGAGCTGCAGCGCTTTTTGACCGCCAGGCCCGGCAACGTTGCGCTGCTGGACCACACCAACGATTTAACCACCAAGGTCACGGTCATCAAGGAGATGGCGATCAACCGCCAGCCTTACTACTTCATCGAGCAGTAAGGCCGGCGCGGGGCATCAGTGCTTGGTGACCTTGTCCAGGTAACCCATGGCAAACGCCGAGACCACGAAGGTCATGTGAATGATCACGTACCACATCAGGTGTTGCGGATCGACGTTCTTGGCGTCCATGAAGATGCGCAGCAGGTGGATGGAGGAAATCGCCACGATGGACGCCGCGACTTTCATCTTCAGCGACGAAGAGTCCATGGTGCCCAGCCAGTTGAGCTTTTCCTTGTTGTCGTCGATGTCCAGCTGCGAGACGAAGTTCTCGTAGCCGGAAATCATCACCATCACCAGCAAGCCACCGACCAGGGCCATGTCGATCAGCGACAGCAGCACCAGGATCAGCTCGGACTCGGCCATCGAGAACACGCTCGGCAGCAAGTGAATCACTTCCTGGAAAAATTTCAGCGCCAGCGCCAGCAACCCGAGGGACAAGCCGAAATAGATCGGCGCCAGCAGCCAGCGCGAGGCGTACATAGCATTTTCGATAAAGCGTTCCATTGGATCTCACACAGCTTGGCTAAAAATGGCGGCGAGTATACCAGCCGCTACCAAACACCTGTAACCGCGAGAAAACTGACCTGTGCGGCATCTGTAAGAGAATTTTTCTGCTAGTGTCGAGCCCATCAACTCGGCTCCATGACGTCGGACAGGAAGAATTCAGATGATGGATGTGCGATCCCCTTTGGCCAGTCTCGGCCTGTGCGCGGCATTGCTGCTGGCCAGCGGCTGCTCCCCCAGCGATGAGCAGAAGCAGACCACCCTCGAAGAGAAAACCGCAAAATTCGAACACTCCCTCGACAGCATCCAGGACCCCAAACTGCGCGACGCCATCGCCGACCTCGGCGGCTCGCTGCTGTTGCTGGAACGGGCGCGGGTCAAACTCGCGACCAAGCCCATCGAAGCCGAATACGGCGAAGACAGCCTGGCCCTGCTCAAGCATTACCCCACGCCCCAGGCGCTGGTGGACACCTACATCAATGGCCTGTTCGTGCTGCGCAAGGCCTCGCACTCCGACTATCTGACGGATCTGCAGCCGGTCTTCCCGTTCAACTTCAACACCCCCGAGCAATTCCCCTTTCCCCATGGCCTGGAGTGGCAGTCGGTCACCTTGAGCAACAACAAGGTCGTGCCGTTTCAGCCCGAATGGTCGGAAACCGATCCGGGCATCCAGCTGAGCCCCAGCAGCTCCAACCTGACCAACCCGGATGACCTGACGGTGACCTACCCGTTCATCGATGGCATCGAGACAGAAAACAAAAGCCAGCCGCAGCCGGTCCGCCTCAAAGGTACGGTGGAAGCGGTCGCGCCGGGCAAAGTGCTGACGTTCGACCTGTCGAAAAAGGACGTGGGCCACAAGCGCACCGAAGGCAATATCACGGTCAACCTGGTGCTTCTGGAAAAAAACTACGCCGAGATCGAGCTGACCAACAGCCAACCGCTGGCGCCGGAAGTCGGCGACGAGTCGCCCAACCCCCTGCTGGTGCAGGCACGCGACAGCACCGGGCAATTCCTCACACGCTCCGGCTCAATCAACGAAAGCGCCGCGCAAGTCGAGTTCTACGAGAAGCAACTGGCCGAGATGCAAAAGCAGAAGGCCTGGTCGGATGCGTTTGAAAAACAGCTGACCGATGAGCAGAAAGCCTTCGAACACAAGCAGACCAGCCATTACGCCAAGGTGTATTTCAACGGCCTGATCGACAACCTGCAGATCAACGTGCTGGATTTCTCCACGGCCACGCTCACCCGCAAGGACCTCGACCTGCCGGTTCAGCGCTTCGACAAGAACAGCCTGGAAAAGACCGTCCAAGCCTTGCCCATGCCGGTCACCGTGTATGACGACGGTGCCGCCAGCTGGCTCAAGGACGCGACCATGACCGAGGATCAACTGAAAAACAGCGTCACCATCAGCCAGTCCGTCGAAGACGCCAGCGCCGCACATATCGTGTTCGACCATCCGTTCACGTTCAATGACGACCTGGTCGGCAGCGAGCGCAACAGCAGCGAATCACCGGTAACCTTCTTCACCGCTGACGACAAAGGTGAACGCGGCGAGCCGATCGAATTGCCCACCGAAGCGTTTGAACTGAACCCGGCGCGCGGCACCCTCACCTACGACCTCAACCTGTTCCCGGAAAACCCGGCGTACGTGGTGGGCTCGATTCCGCTGTTTTTGGCCACCATCCAAAAGGCTGAGATTGACGTCGCCAAACTGCCCAAGGGGCTGTCGCTCAAGGACAACGCGCTGATTGTCGACCAGAAGGAATTCCCCGCCGACAGCTGGCGCTTCTATGCCAAGGACGCGAGCGGCAACTACCTCAAGGAAATTCTCGGCGTGAGCCATCGCGCCGAGGAATACGGCACAGCGATGTTTGATGTGCATTACTTCTACGGCCAGCCCACTGCGCTGGAAAGCTACCAGCGCACCGACCTGAGCACCGTGCAGTACGGCTTTGAGGTCAAGTTGGACAAGCCCGAGAGCAAGTAACCCGGCTAGAGCGCCAGGCGCTCGTGCCCACCGTTGAGTTGCCGCAGATGGGCCTGCAGGTGCAGGCACCAGATCTGCGGGTCATCCGCCAGTTCATAGCCGTGCAGGGTCAGGCTTTCGACGATCGATTGCAGAATGGTTTCGGCGACGAAGGGCCCATGAAACGGGCCCTGGGACTTGATGGTGGAAGGCTGCTCGCCAGTCATTCCGGCAGCAAACAGCAGGGTCCACAGCCCGTTATCCCCCGCGAGAGGGCGAATGGAGCATTCGATACGGGTGACCAGGCCCAGGCATTGGCGGGTAAGGCAAAGGTTGCGCGGCATGGCGGCGACCCTCGGTAGATCGGTGTTCAACCTCAGCCGATGGCGAGGCTGTTTCTATCCAGCGACTCCTGTGGATATCCCTTGATCAGAGAATAGAATAAAACCAGTGCAAACCAAGGTTGTAGGGACCAACGGGCGTTGGGCCTCTATAGACGAGTCAAAAATGTGGCGATTTTATCGGTGTTCCAAGGCACCGTTGTTCCCATGAGGAAGCTAGTGTCGAGCTTTAGCGAGGCTGCGAAGGCGGCGGCATTGCTGGCATTTTCCGCGCCTGGCACACCGCTTTCGCAGCCTCGCTAAAGCTCGACAACTCCCACAGAGGATTGCGGTGTCGGCCTGATTTCAATCCCCTAGGTGAATCGCAATATCCGACGCGACGCAGCCCAAGTGTAGGAGCTGTCGAGCCTCGGCGAGGCTGCGAAGGCGGCGGCATTGCTGGCATTTTCTGCGCCTGGCACACCGCTTTCGCAGCCTCGCTAAAGCTCGACAGCTCCTACAGGGGATTGGCGGTGTCGGCCTTATTTCAATCCCCTGTGTGATCGCAATATCCGACACGACGCAGCCCAAGTGTAGGAGCTGTCGAGCCCCAGCGAGGCTGCGAAGGCGGCGGTATTGCTGGCCTTTTCTGCGCCTGAGACACCGCTTTCGCAGCCTCGCTAAAGCTCGACAACTCCCACAGGGGATTGCGGTGTCGGCCTGATTTCAATCCCCTAGGTGAATCGCAATATCCGGCGCGACGCAGCCCAAGTGTAGGAGCAAGCTGTCGAGCCCCAGCAAGGCTGCGAAGGCGGCGGCATTGCTGGCATTTTCTGCGCCTGAGACACCGCTTTCGCAGCCTCGCTAAAGCTCGACAGCTCCTACAGGGGATTGGCGGTGCCCCGTTATTTCAATCCCCTGTGTGATCGCAATATCCGACGCGACGCAGCCCAAGTGTAGGAGTTGTCGAGCCCCAGCGAGGCTGCGAAGGCGGCGGTATTGCTGGCGTTTTCTGCGCCTGGGACACCGCTTTCGCAGCCTCGCTAAAGCTCGACAGCTCCTACAGGGGATTGGCGGTGCCAGAGTTATTTCAATCCCCTGTGTGATCGCAATATCCGACGCGACGCAGCCCAAGTGTGGGAGTTGTCGAGCCCCAGCGAGGCTGCGAAGGCGGCGGTATTGCTGGCATTTTCTTCGCCAGGCACACCGCCATCGCAGGCGAGCCAGCCCCCACATTAATAGCGCTTTAACAAGACAATCAGGTCGGCTTGGCTTCGGCCAAGGCCTGTTGCGCCAGCTCCTTCTCCGCTTCTTTCAAGTCGTCTTCACTGATCATCTCGGCAATCGCACGCAACCGCTCGACCACGCGCGCATTGACCGTACCTTCCGGGAACTGGCCTTCTGCGTCCGGCTCACCGGCGTCCTCGCCCACCAGCAGGCTCAGCGCCTCATCCGCCTGGCGCACCGCATAGATGTGGAATTGCCCATCGCGCACGGCCTGCAAGACCTTCTCGTCGAGCATCAGCGTGGCGACGTTGGCCTGGGGAATGATCGCGCCCTGTTCGCCGGTCAAGCCGCGGGCTTCGCACAGGCGGAAGAAGCCTTCGATCTTCTCGTTGACCCCACCCACCGCCTGCACTTCACCGAACTGGTTGATCGAGCCGGTGATCGCAAAGCACTGCTTGAGCGGCGTCTTCGACAACGCCGAAATCAAGGTGCAGGCCTCGCCCAGCGACGCGCTGTCACCGTCCACGTAACCGTAGGACTGCTCCAGCGCGATACTCGCGGAGATCGCCAGCGGGAATTCCTGGGCATAACGGCTGCCGAGGTAACCGGTGAGGATCATCACGCCCTTGGAGTGGATCGGCTGCCCGAGGTTGACCTCACGCTCGATGTCGACAATGCCGCTGCCGCCCGGATACACCGTGGCGGAAATCCGCGCCGGCACACCGAATGCCGAATCCCCCACTTCCAGGACCGTCAGCCCGTTGCACTTGCCGACCGCCGCACCAGCGGTGTCGATCAGGATCACCCCGGCGAGCATGTCGTCGAGGATCCGCGCCGACACACGTCCCGTCCGCGTGGCCTTGGCCTTGAGCGCACGTTCGATGTGACCGGCATCCGTCATCTCGTCGCCGGCCAGGTGCCGGATAAAGTCCGCCTCGCTGACCAACTGGAACAAGTCGCCAATCCGCGCCGACAAGCGCCCCTGGTGTTCGGCCAGTCGGGCGCTGTAGGTCGCCAGGCGCGCAACCGCGTCGGAGGTCAGCGGCGCCATGCCCTCTTCCGAGGTGCGAGTCTTGAGCAACTGGGCAAACTGCTCCAGGCTCTCGTCGACCATCGGGATGTCTTCGTCGAAATCCACCAGTACCCGGAACATCTCCTGGAAGTCCGGATCGGCGTCCTGCAGCGCGTAGTACAGCTGGCGCGAACCGATGATGATCACCTTGACCTGCAACGGGATCATTTGCGGATTGAGGGTCACGGTGGCCAGGCGCCCCAGCTCGCCCAGCGGCGATTCCATCTTCAGCTTGCGCGACTGCAGCGAACGCTTGAGGGCGTCCCATACAAACGGCTCGCCGAGCATTTTCTCGGCTTCCAGGATCAGGAAGCCGCCGTTGGCCCGGTGCAAGGCGCCTGGGCGCAGCTGGCGATAAGTCGTGTACAGCGCGCCCTGGTCGGTGCTGTATTCGATACGGCCGAACAGGTTGTCGTAGGTCGGGTGCGGCTCGAATACCACCGGCGCGCCGCCGTTGACCGGATGGCCGACCACCAGGCTTGGGCAGTACTGCTCTTCCAGCAGTTTGCGCGCCTGGGCGTCAGTCTTCGCGTCGTCGACCAACTGCTCGACCACGGTTTTGAGCAGGTACACCTGCATGGCTTGCAGGTAACCACAGACCGCGGCGTTTTCCGCGTACTTTTCCGACAGCGGTGCGAGCAAAGGCTGCAGCGCCAGGGTGATGGTTTCTTCGTTGAACTGGCGCAGCTGGTTATTGGACTCGCGCTTCCACTGCGGCAGGCTTGCGAGTTCTTCGTTGAGGCGCTCCTCCAGCTCGGAAATATCCGTGTGGAAGCGCTCGCGATCGGCTTCCGGCAACTGCGAAAACTCCGCCTCGTCCAGCGCCTTGCCGTCGAGCATCGGGGTAAACGCAATGTTGGTGCTGTCACGGTACAGCGCCACGTCCTTTTCCAGGGCCAGGCGCTCGATCACATCCAGGGCCTTGTCGTAGCGCTGGTTGAAGGCGCGGTCGATGGCGCTTTTGCGCTGTTGATAAGTCGGGTGCTCGAACACCGCCGGGAAGGTCGCGACCAGGTTATCCACCAGGCCATTGATATCGGCGATGAACGCCGCCGCCGCGCCGCCTGGCAATTCCAGGGCACGCGGTTCGCGCGGCTCATCGAAATTATTCACGTAGACCCAGTCCGCCGGGGTCTGCAGGCGCTTGCCTTCGGCTTTCAGGTAGCGTTTGACGAACGAAAAGCGGCCGGTGCCCGGCTCGCCCATGACAAACACGTTGTAACCGGGGCGTGGCATGGCCACACCGAACTGCAAGGCTTCAACCGCACGTTCCTGGCCAAGCACACCGCGAAAGGGCTCCAAATCATTGGTGGTCGAGAAGCTGAACTGTTCAGCGGAGAAAGGGCGAGTCAGCGCTTCGGGCGCTAGACGCAAGCTGGCAGCAACAGGATCAGGCATCGGGCTTCCTTACATCAAGCGGGGCAGATGACGGCATTCTGGCTCCCGGTTACGCGCTATGGCAAGGCGCGCCTGTGGGAAAGCATAGACGCGGGATGCGTCCTACAAAAAAATCGCGACAACGCTGATTGTTTTATAAAAACACACGGAACCCTTGGAACGTGCCTAAACTCCAAACTGCGCGGGTTGGACTAATAACCGATCCCTAGGGCGCTACGAAGTGCCTGAACCCTTGTCCATTGGTTTGCACACAAAGAGAACAAAGCTATGAAACGGATCCTTCTTGGTACTCTCTTCACCGTTGTCTCCCTCAATGCCATGGCTGAAGCACCAGGTGGCCCGAACTGCGGTTGGGGCAACATGTTGTTTGAAGGCCAGCGCGGTACTCCAGCGCACTTCCTGGCTTCCACCACCAACGGTACCTCCGGTAACGCCACCTTCGGCATGACCTCGGGCACCAACGGTTGCAGCACCAACAGCGCCCTGACCTACGGCGGCAAATCGTGGATTGCCATGAATGGCATGATGAACGAGCTGTCCGAAGACATGGCCAAAGGCAATGGCGAAGCACTGACCACCTACGCGGTGGTACTGGGCGTTGCACCGGAAGATCGCGAGCACTTCGCGGCCGTTACCCATGAGCACTTCCAGCAGATCTTCAGCAAAGCTGACGTGACCGCTGACGACGTGCACAACAACACCCTGGCTGTACTGAAAAGCGATGCCCGTCTGGCGAAATACGCAACCCAGGCTTAAGCTCGACCCGCCCGCGCCTCTCGAGGCGCGGGTTTTAATTTTTGGACCCGCCCCCCTTTGGGTCTCACTTTATCCGACTTAAGTTGCCCCTATGCTCAAACGCTTTGCCTGGCTGGCACTCTTCGCTTGCGCCCCGCTGTTCGCGGCCCCGCATCTTGATGATCAACGTTTGCAGCAATTGGCCAACGACCCGTTCTGGTTGTCCCTGGGCCACTACGAAGCCGGCAAGATCAGCGGCTGGCGCAGCTATGTCAGCGACAAGAAGTTCTTCCTCGCCCCCGATGGCGCCCACCACCCGGACGCGGAACTCAAGGCCACCGTCGAAGCGCTGTACCTGCCGGCCAGCCTCGGTGAGAAACACGCCCAATGCGTTTACCCCGCACGTACCCGCTGGCTCAAGGATCAGTTGCACCTGACCGACCTGCCCGCCGTGGACTGCAAAGAATTCAAGCAATGGTTCAAGGACGTCGCGCCCCACAGCGCGGTCATGATCTTCCCGGCGGCGTACCTCAACAGCCCGTCGTCGATGTTCGGCCACACCCTGCTGCGCATCGACCAGGCGGACGTGCAAAGCAACAACACCGCCCTGCTCAGCTACGCGATCAACTTCGGCGCCTACATCGAAGGCTCGGACAACAGCATCCTCTACGCCTGGAAAGGCCTGATGGGCGGCTACCCCGGCCTGTTCGCCCTGGTGCCCTACCAGGAAAAACTCTCCGAGTACCGTAGCCTGGAGAACCGTGACCTGTGGGAATACCGTCTGAACCTGACCCAGGTCGAGACCGAGCGCATGGTCGAACATGTGTGGGAACTCAAGCAGATCCAGTTCGACTACTTCTTCTTCGACGAAAACTGCTCCTATCGCCTGCTGGAACTGCTGCAGGTGGCGCGCCCTGGCCTGCGCCTGACCGAGCAATTCCCGCTCACGGCCATTCCCACCGACACGGTCAAGGCGGTAAAAGATGCGGGCCTGGTCGAGAAAATCGACTATCGCCCCTCCCGTGAACGTGAACTGCTGGAGCGCGCCAAGCCGCTGGACAGCGACGAGCAGCAATGGGTATTGAAGGTCAGCGACGACCAGAAACAATTGCAGGAGCCCACCTTCAAAGCCCTGCCTCGTGACCGACAAGCCCTGATCATCGACGCCGCCTATCGCCTCGGCCGCTACCGCGCCAACGGCCTGGAACGCGACACCGAACGCTCCCAGCGCAGCTTCGAACTGCTGCGGGCGATCAACCAGAACCCCGCGCCCGACCTGAAAATCGTCCCGCCTGGCTTGCCGGAAAACGGCCATGAATCGCGCACCTGGCAAGCCGGTATCGGCACCCGTGGCGACAAGGCGTTCGGAGAATACGGCCTGCGCATGGCCTACCACGACCTCAATGACAACGCCGAGGGCTTCCCTCTTGGCGCGCAGATCGAGATCCTGCAGATGAAACTGCGCCAGTACGAAGGCAATCACTGGCAACTGCAGCAACTGGACCTGGCGACCATCCGTTCGCTGACCCCGCGCAATGCCTTGCTGCAGCCGTGGTCATGGCAAGTCACCGGCGGCCTGGAGCGCGTCCCCGGCAAGCACGACGACGAAACCCTGGTCGCCCACGTCAACGGCGGCGCCGGCGGCACCTGGCAACTGAGCGACGACATGCTCGGCTTCGCCCTCGGCACCGTGCGCGTGGAACACAACAATGACTTCAGCGAAGCCATCTCACCGGCAGCCGGTTTCAACACCGGCTTACTGTGGAAAAACCCGCTGGGCAACCTGAGCCTGGAAGCCAAGGGCGATTTCTTCACCAACGGTGAAGTGCGCCGCAGCCTCAGCCTCAACCAGCAGTGGGAACTGTCTCGCAACCTAGGCCTGCGCCTGAGCGCCCAGCGCGAGTACAGCCACCTGTCGACGCCGGTCAATGAAGTGATGCTCGAAGTGAAGTGGTATCACTACTGACCAGAAGCTGGCGATGATCAAAATGTGGCAGCCGGGCTTGCCCGCGATAGCGGTGTATCAGCAACGGCCCGGCTGACTGACCCACCGTCATCGCCGGCACGTTTTGGATTCGCCCACGTCTTTCTCACCTCCCTTTCACACCTCCCCGACAAATCCCCTTCTAGACTCTCCCTATCAGCCGTGAAACGGCCAGGGAGTACGCCATGTGGCGGTATGCGCTAATGCTGTGTGCGGTGGTGTGGCTGGCGGGTTGCCAATCCACTCACCAGGAGTTGTTGGCCAAGGGTTATCCACCGGCGTTTGCCGACGGTTTTGATGATGGCTGCAGCAGTGGTCGCCAGGCTGCTGGGGTGATCACCGGGGAGTTTCGCAAGAATGTGCCGCGCTACCTGAAAGACCGCCAGTACGCCGAAGGCTGGGAGGATGGTTTTCGTCAGTGCAAGGCCATGCGAGAGAACGAAGAGTTGCGCGACTACAAGGACAATCACTGGGATGACCGCGAACGTGCGTGGCAGCAGGAGAAGGACAGAGACGCAGCCAGGGCGTATCGCTCGCAATAGGTCTGCGTCGACCTTGCAGGCGGATACGCAGGACGTGGGAACGATCGTGCGGCGAACATGGCCCAATCTCCATAGGAGGAGCATGTCATGAGCCGAGCTTTCGTAAACGAAGATAACGCTGCAGCCCAGGCCGATCAGCCGGTGGAGCGCCAGGTCAGCGAGCAACCCAATCGCCTCACCGCGCAAGGGTTGGCGCAGTTGCAGGCCAAAGTCGCGCAGTTGCAGCACGAATACAGCCTCGAATCAGCCAAAGACGATAAGCAGCGCCAGGCCGATCTCGAGCGCGATCTGCGCTACTTCAATCAGCGCGTGCAGAGCGCCCAAGTGGTGCCACCGGCCAAGTCTACCGACAAGGTGCAGATCGGCAATTGGGTCACCTTTGCCAACGAGCAGGACGAGCAGCAGCGCATCCAATTAGTCGGTGAAGACCAGGCCGACGCCACCGCCAACCTGATCAACTGGGGCTCGCCGCTGGGCCGCGCGTTACTCGGTGCCCAGGTCGGCGACGAAGTGCTGTGGAAGCGCCCCGTCGGTGACCAGTTGATCGAAGTGCTGGTGATCGAACCCGAGGCCTAGACGATGCCTTGCGCGAGCATCGCATCGGCGACTTTGACGAAGCCCGCGATGTTCGCGCCCTTCACATAGTTGATCCGACCGTTTTCCTCGCCGTAATGCACGCAGGCATGGTGGATCGACTGCATGATGTTGTGCAGCTTGCTGTCCACTTCACCGGCAGTCCACAGCAGGCGCATGGCGTTCTGCGACATTTCCAGGCCGCTGACGGCCACGCCGCCGGCATTGGACGCCTTGCCCGGCGCGAACAGAATGCCCGCCTCGATGAAGATATCCACCGCCGCCAACGTGGTCGGCATGTTGGCGCCTTCGGCCACGCAGATGCAGCCGTTGCGCAGCAGGGTGCGGGCCGCTTCGGCGTCGAGTTCGTTCTGCGTGGCGCAGGGCAGCGCGATATCGCAGGCCAGCTCCCAAGGGGTCTTGCCTTTGCGGAACTCCAGGCCAAAACGCTCGGCCAGCTCGCTGATACGGCCGCGCTGTACGTTTTTCAGTTCGAGCAGGGCCGACCATTGCTCTTCGGTCAAACCGCTTTCGGCGTACAAGGTGCCTTCGGAATCGGACAGGGAAACCACCTTGCCGCCCAGGTCCATCACCTTGCGCGCCGCGTATTGCGCCACGTTGCCGGAGCCGGAAACGGCCACGCGCTTGCCTTCGACCCGCTGGCCATTGCGCTTGAGCATTTCCTCAGCGAAGTACACGCAGCCGAACCCGGTGGCTTCCGGGCGGATCAGGCTGCCGCCGTAGGTCATGCCCTTGCCGGTCAGCACCGAGGTGAACTGGTTGCTCAGGCGCTTGTACTGGCCAAACAGAAAACCGATTTCACGGGCGCCCACGCCAATATCGCCGGCCGGCACGTCCACGTCGGCGCCAATATGGCGGTACAACTCGCTCATGAAGGCCTGGCAAAAGCGCATGACTTCGGCGTCGCTCTTGCCCTTGGGATCGAAATCCGAACCGCCCTTGCCGCCGCCCATGGGCAAGGAGGTCAGGGAATTCTTGAAGGTCTGCTCGAAGGCGAGGAACTTGAGCACACCCAAGTTCACCGACGGGTGGAAGCGCAGGCCGCCCTTGTAGGGGCCGATGGCGCTGTTCATCTGGATGCGAAACCCGCGATTGACCTGGACCTTGCCATGATCATCCACCCACGAGACCCGGAAGGTAATCGCGCGCTCCGGCTCGCAGATGCGCTCCAGGATGCCCGAGGTCAGGTAGTGGTGGTTGGCTTCAAGAAACGGCCACAAGCTGCGTAGGACTTCTTCTACCGCCTGGTGAAATTCCGGCTGGTCGGGGTCGCGTTTCTTGAGGCGCAAAAGGAAGGATTCGACAGATTCGATCATGAAAGTCTCGGCAAATTTATTGTCGTTAAAGGAGATTTGTCCCGGACTTTATCAATTCATGTCGCACCGCGACAGGGCGAAATGTCGCTTTTGTGAATTTAAATGGTGCATTGGATATAAATGCAGGCGGTTTTTGCACCTTAATGAGGATTTCAATCCAAGCCTTGCACCAACAGTTAACCCGCTATCGCAGGCAAGCCAGCTCCCACATTTGACATGTGTTCCCACTTTGGAATGCGGTCGAATGTGGGAGCGGGCTTGCTCGCGAATGAATTCAACTCGGTCTGCCTGAGCAACACGCAAAAAAAACGGAGCCCGAAGGCTCCGCTTTTTAACCACCCACCCGAATCAGGCCAGTTTTTTGTGACGCACACGGTGCGGCTGGGCAGCAGCATCGCCCAAGCGCTTTTTACGGTCGGCTTCGTACTCGGTGTAGTTACCTTCGAAGAACACCGCTTGGGAGTCATCTTCGTACGCCAGGATGTGAGTCGCGACGCGGTCAAGGAACCACCGATCGTGAGAGATCACAATGGCGGCGCCCGGGAAGTCCAGCAGGGCTTCTTCCAGGGAACGCAGGGTTTCAACGTCGAGGTCGTTGGACGGTTCGTCGAGCAGCAGGACGTTGCCGCCCTCTTTCAGGGTCAGGGCCAGGTGCAAGCGACCACGCTCACCACCGGACAGGTCCTTGACGAACTTCTGCTGGTCGCCGCCCTTGAAGTTGAAACGACCGACGTAGGTACGCGACGGGATTTCATAGTTGCCGATGCGGATCTGGTCGGAACCGTCGGAAATCTGCTGGAACACCGTCTTGCTGCCGTCGAGGTCGTCGCGGCTCTGGTCAACGCAGGCCAGCTGCACGGTTTCACCGATCTCGATGCTGCCGGAGTCCGGGGTTTCCTTGCCCATCAGCATGCGGAACAGCGTGGATTTACCCGCACCGTTACCACCGATAACGCCGACGATCGCGCCTTTTGGCATCGAAAACGACAGGTTGTCGATCAGCACGCGGTCGCCGTAGCCTTTGGAAACGTTCTTGAACTCGATGACCTTGTCACCCAGGCGCGGACCAGCCGGGATGTAGATCTCGTTGGTTTCGCTGCGCTTCTGGAATTCCTGCGATTGCATTTCTTCGAAGCGTTGCAGACGTGCCTTGGATTTGGACTGGCGGGCCTTGGCGCCTTTGCGCACCCACTCCAGTTCTTCCTTCATGGCTTTTTCGTGGGCCGATTGCTGCTTGGATTCGGCGGCCAGACGGTCGGACTTGGCTTCCAGCCAACCGGAGTAGTTGCCCTCGTAAGGGATACCGGCGCCACGGTCGAGCTCGAGGATCCAGCCGGCGACGTTGTCCAGGAAGTACCGGTCGTGCGTGATCGCAACCACGGTGCCCGGGAAATCGTGAAGGAAGTGTTCCAGCCAGGCGACGGAATCGGCGTCCAGGTGGTTGGTCGGTTCGTCGAGCAGCAGCATGTCGGGAGCCGACAGCAGCAGGCGGCAAAGGGCCACACGGCGCTTCTCACCACCGGACAGGTGTTCGACCTTGGCGTCCCACGCCGGCAGGCGCAGCGCATCGGCGGCGACTTCCAGCTGGCGCTCCAGGTTGTGACCGTCGCCGGCCTGCAGGATGGCTTCGAGCTTGGCCTGTTCGGCGGCGAGCTTGTCGAAGTCGGCATCCGGTTCGGCGTAGGCGGCGTAGACCTCATCCAGGCGCGCCTGGGCGTCCTTGATCACGCTGACGGCCTCTTCGACCACTTCACGCACGGTCTTGGCCGGGTCCAGCTGCGGCTCCTGCGGCAGGTAGCCGATGTTCAGTTCGGGCATCGGGCGGGCTTCGCCTTCGAACTCGGTGTCGACGCCGGCCATGATTTTCAGCAGCGTGGACTTACCCGAACCGTTGAGGCCGAGCACGCCGATCTTGGCGCCGGGGAAGAAGGACAGCGAAATGTTTTTCAGGATTTCCCGCTTCGGCGGAACAACTTTTCCCAGCCGATGCATGGTGAAGACGTATTGAGCCATGGTGAACCTAGCGTCAGTGACTGATGAATTGAGCGGGCGAAGCCCGTGCCAGGCCATGCGCCGCGCGGGCCGTTGACGGTAATCAATGCCTGCGTGCGGAAAAAGCCTGAATGTCTGGGGCTGGAACGCCCCCGCGTAACCGGCAAAGCTACCTGAATGCGCTGGGCCAGTCCAGCCAGGCGGGGCTGGCACTTTGCCACAAGTCAAGGCATGCTAGCCGCCCTCCGGGCGTCCGGCTTATAGTGCACGTCGCGCGCCAGTCCAGCCAAACCGCAGGATCACAGCTTGTCCAAAGTCACGCCGCCCACTCCCCTGCGCGCCGCTCATATAGCGCCGGGAGCGCCCCTGCACGGCACCCTCAAAGGCGCGTTGGCGACGCTTGTCCTCATGTTGCTCGCATTATTGTTCTGGCAACTGCTGGACCAGTTGCAGCAGAACCAGAAGAACCAGCAGCAATACACCATCGACTACAGCGCCGACCTGGCTGAGCAGATCAGCCTGAATATGGGCCTGAGCGCAAAAATCGCCCTGAACCTGCTGCCGATGGTCGAGCCACCGCGCGACAGCGAACAGCAACAGGCATTGATGCGCACCCTGCAACGTTCGCTGCCGGAACTGCGCAGCATCGCCCTGCTCGCCCCCAGCGGCGCGATGATCAGCGACAGCGCCAACGACAGCCAGGACGGCCCCTGGCTAGAAGAACTGGTGCAGCGCAGCCACGCCCAGTCCTACTACCTGAGCAACAACAACGACGGCGCCATCATCTATCTATTGCTGCACCAGCCCAGCGGCGGTTCCAGGATGTACTGGGTGCTGCGCCTGGCACCCAATTACCTGACCAGCCTCACCCGCCAGGACGGCCAGGGCCAGCGCCCCATGTGGGCCATCGAGAACCGCATCAACCACCGTGTCATCAGTCGCGACAGCGGCATGCCGGCCCAGTGGGCCAGCGCCCTCACCCCCGACGAGTTGAATAAAAGCGTGCTGGTCACGCCCCTGAGCAAAAGCGACTGGCAATTGCGCGGGCTGTTCGACCGCACCGCCGTGCTGGAACAACTGCTGCCGGCGTTCATCGGCAAATGCCTGCTGGGCCTGGCGTTTTCCCTGATCCCGGTGATCGTGCTGCTGAACATGCGCCGCCGCCAGCGCCAGGTGCATGAGGGCCGGCGGCGCTACCAGGATATTTTCGAAGGCACCGGCGTGGCCTTGTGCGTGCTCGACCTGTCGGGCCTGAATGCCTGCTTCGACCGGGCACAGCTGCAGACCCGCGAACAGCTCAAGGCCTGGCTGCAGGACAACCCGCTCGAACGCCAGCAACTGCTCAAGGAACTGCGCATCACCGAGGTCAACCAGGTCGCGGTGCGCCTGTTGAATGTCGGCTCCTGCGAAGAAGCCTGGGAGCGGCTGGTCGATGATTGCCCGCGCAACGCCACCTCCATCGGCTACCAGATACTCGAGGCCGTGCTCACCCAACAGCACCAGCTGGAGCTGGAAATCCAGCTCAAGGACGTGGCCGGCAACGAGCAATACCTGTGGCTGGTGATGCGCCTGCCCGAGCAACAGGATGATTTCAAGGCAGTGATCCTCAGCATCAGCGATATCACCAGCCGCAAGCTGATCGAACTGTCGCTGGTGGAGCGTGAAAGCTTTTGGTCGGATGTAGTGCGCACCGTGCCCGACCACCTGTATGTGCAGGATGTGATCAGCCAGCGCATGATTTTCAGCAACCACCACCTGGGCCACACCCTCGGCTATAACAAGGCCGAACTGCAGCAAATGGGCGAGTACTTCTGGGAAATCCTGCTGCACCCCGAGGACGCCGAGCATTACCACGACTTGCGCCAGCAACAGCGCGAGATCGGCTACACCACCCAACTGCAATGCCAGCTGCGCTTTCGCCATCGCAATAACCAGTGGCGACGATTTGATATCCGCGAGCAGGCCCTGGCCCGGGACAAGACCGCGCTGGTCACGCGCATCATCGGCGTGGCCAAGGACATCACCGACCAGATCGAAGCCAGCGAGTCCCTGCGCGACAGCGAACAGCGCTACCGCATGCTGGCCGAAAGCATCAGCGACGTGATCTGCTCCACCGACAGCCAGTTGGCCCTCAACTACATCAGCCCGTCGGTCAACGCGGTGCTCGGTTACGACGTGGAATGGGTGTTCAAGAACGGCTGGCAATCGATCATTGCCAACCCGCAGCAATTGACCGGCATCTACAGCCTGGTGGAACAGGTCAGCCGCGCACTCGGCGATCCCGAGGCGCTGAACCGCCTGCGTGATGAAATACAGACCCAGCTGTTCCTGTTCGACTGCCTGCGCGCCGACGGTCGCAAAGTGCCGATCGAACTGCGCCTGGTGCTGGTCTGGGACGAGCACGGCGCCTTCGAGGGCATCCTCGGCGTGGGCCGTGATATCAGCCAGCAACGCCGCGCCGAAAAAGACCTGCGCATGGCGGCCACGGTATTCGAGCACTCCACCTCGGCGATCCTGATCACCGACCCGGCCGGCTATATCGTGCAGGCCAACGAGGCGTTCAGCCGGGTCAGCGGCTACGCGGTGACGGATGTCCTCGATCAATTGCCGAACATGCTCACCGTCGACGAACAACAGGAAGCCCACCTGCGCTACGTGCTCAAGCAACTGCACCAGCACAGCACCTGGGAAGGCGAAGTCTGGCTCAAGCGCCGTAACGGCGAGCATTACCCGGCCTGGGTCGGCATCACGGCGGTGTTCGACGACGAAGGCGACCTGGCCAGCTACGTGTGCTTCTTCAGTGACATCAGCGAGCGCAAGGCCAGCGAACAGCGTATCCACCGCCTGGCGTACTACGACGCCCTGACCCACCTGCCCAACCGCACGCTGTTCCAGGACCGCCTGCACACTGCGCTGCAGTCGGCCGAGCGGCAGAAGTCGTGGGTGGTGTTGATGTTCCTCGACCTCGACCGCTTCAAACCGATCAACGACTCCCTGGGCCACGCCGCCGGCGACCGCATGCTCAAGGAAATGGCGACCCGCCTGCTCGGCTGCGTGGCCGAAGACGACACCGTGGCACGCATGGGCGGCGACGAGTTCACCTTGCTCCTGCAACCACGGGTCAACCGCGAAATGGCGTTGAACCGCGCGATCCACGTGGCCGAGCAGATCCTCGCCAGCCTGGTCAAGCCGTTCGTGCTGGAAGGCCGCGAGTTCTTCGTGACCGCGAGTATCGGCATCGCCTTGAGCCCGCAGGACGGCAACGAACTGAGCCAACTGATGAAGAACGCCGACACGGCGATGTATCACGCCAAGGAACGCGGCAAAAACAACTTCCAGTTCTACCAGGCCGACATGAACGCCAGCGCCCTGGAGCGCCTGGAGCTGGAAAGCGATCTGCGCCATGCGCTGGACCAGAACGAATTCGTACTCTATTACCAGCCGCAGTTCAGCGGCGACGGCAAACGCCTGACCGGCGCCGAGGCCCTGCTGCGCTGGCGCCATCCGCGTCGCGGGCTGGTGCCACCGGGCGACTTCATCCCGGTGCTGGAGGAATTGGGCCTGGTGGTCGACGTGGGCGACTGGGTGATCAGCGAGGCGTGCCGCCAGCTCAAGACCTGGCACCAGAACAAGGTCCGCGTGCCGAAAGTCTCGGTGAACATCTCCGCGCGGCAGTTCTCCGACGGCCAACTGGGCACGCGCATCGCCACCATCCTCAAGGACACCGGCCTGCCGCCGGCGTGCCTGGAGCTGGAGCTGACCGAAAGTATCCTGATGCGCGAAGTCAACGAAGCCATGCACATCCTCGACAGCCTGAAAAACCTCGGCCTGAGCATTGCGGTAGACGACTTCGGTACTGGCTATTCGTCGCTCAACTACCTCAAGCAATTTCCCATCGACGTGTTGAAAATCGACCGTACCTTCGTCGATGGCCTGCCGTCCGGCGAGCAGGACGCGCAGATCGCCCGCGCCATTATCGCCATGGCCCACAGCCTGAACCTGGCAGTGATCGCCGAGGGCGTGGAAACCCATGAGCAACTGGATTTCCTGCGTGAGCACGGCTGTGACGAGGTGCAGGGCTACCTGTTCGGCCGGCCGATGCCGGCGAATCGGTTCGAGGCGCAATTCAGCAATGATGCGCTGTTCATGTTCGACTGAAATCCTCAGGTGATGCGGATGGCCTCTTCGCGAGCAAGCCCGCTCCCACATTAGACCGTATTCCACCTGAAGGAACCCGATTGAATGTGGGAGCGGGCTTGCTCGCGAAGGGGCCCGAACAAACACCACCTATCCCCAGATGAGCCCCGCTTGTCCGCGACATGATGTCCTTTCATATGCCATCTAAAACCCATTGGGTTAGAATGCCCTCCTTTTCTGCCCCCGATCCTTGAGGACCGCCATGTTCAGCCGTGATTTGACTATTGCCAAGTACGACGCCGATCTCTTCGCCGCCATGGAGCAAGAAGCCGTGCGCCAGGAAGAGCACATTGAGCTGATCGCTTCGGAAAACTACACCAGCCCTGCGGTGATGGAGGCTCAAGGCTCGGTTCTGACCAACAAGTACGCCGAAGGCTACCCAGGCAAGCGCTACTACGGCGGTTGCGAGTACGTCGACGTGGTTGAGCAATTGGCCATCGACCGTGCCAAGGAACTGTTCGGCGCCGATTACGCCAACGTCCAGCCACACGCCGGCTCCCAAGCCAACAGCGCCGTGTACCTGGCCCTGCTGCAAGGCGGCGACACCATCCTGGGCATGAGCCTGGCCCACGGCGGTCACCTGACCCACGGCGCCAGCGTTTCCTCCTCGGGCAAGCTGTACAACGCCGTTCAATACGGTATCGATGCCAACGGCCTGATCGACTACGACGAAGTCGAGCGCCTGGCGGTCGAGCACAAGCCAAAAATGATCGTGGCCGGTTTCTCTGCCTACTCGCAGATCCTGGATTTCCCACGCTTCCGTGAGATCGCTGACAAAGTCGGCGCCTACCTGTTCGTCGACATGGCTCACGTAGCCGGTCTGGTCGCCGCTGGCGTCTACCCGAACCCAGTGCCTTACGCCGACGTCGTGACCACCACCACGCACAAGACCCTGCGCGGTCCACGTGGCGGCCTGATCCTGGCGCGCGCCAACGCCGACATCGAGAAGAAGCTGAACTCCGCCGTCTTCCCGGGCGCCCAGGGTGGCCCGCTGGAGCACGTGATCGCAGCTAAAGCGATCTGCTTCAAGGAAGCCCTGCAGCCTGAGTTCAAGACTTACCAGCAACAAGTGGTGAAGAACGCCCAGACCATGGCCAGCGTGTTTATCGAACGCGGCTTCGACGTGGTTTCCGGCGGTACCGAGAACCACCTGTTCCTGCTGTCGCTGATCAAGCAGGACATCTCCGGTAAAGATGCTGACGCTGCCCTGGGCAAAGCCTTCATCACCGTGAACAAAAACTCCGTGCCGAACGACCCACGTTCGCCGTTCGTCACCTCCGGCCTGCGCTTCGGTACTCCGGCTGTGACCACTCGTGGCTTTAAAGAAGCAGAGTGCAAGGAACTGGCCGGCTGGATCTGCGACATCCTGGCAGACCTGAACAACGAAGCCGTGATCGACGCGGTCCGTGAGAAGGTCAAGGCCATCTGCAAGAAGCTGCCGGTCTACGGCGCTTGATTGCAGTTGCTTGAATGAAAAAGCCCGGCTCAAGAGCCGGGCTTTTTTGTGGCTCGATCGTTCCCACGCTCCGCGTGGGAACGATCAGGATTGGTAAACC
This sequence comes from Pseudomonas aylmerensis, assembly GCF_001702265.1. GTDB lineage: Bacteria > Pseudomonadota > Gammaproteobacteria > Pseudomonadales > Pseudomonadaceae > Aquipseudomonas > Aquipseudomonas aylmerensis. The sequence goes on along the minus strand of NZ_MAUE01000048.1, from coordinate 134,908 downwards.
CGTGCAAACCCTTCGCGGATTTTGTCTTCGGGCAACTCATCGGCAATAAACACAATCACACTCTCGCGCACCTCGCCCTCGGCCCACTCGGTGTCCCAATCGAACCCGTAGAGCTTCAGCACGCCTTGGAACACCATGCGCCGGTCCTCTCCGGCAATGTTCAGCACGCCCTTGTAGCGCAGCAGCTGCTTGCCGTGGTCTTCCAGCAGTTCATTCATGAACTCACTGAGGCGGTCGATATCCAGCGGCTGCTCGGTGCGCAGCACCAGGCTGGAGATACGGTCGATGGACGGCGCCGCACTCACCGGGCGCAGGCTCATGCCGGCGTTGAGGTTGAAGCCGCGGACATCGAGCAACTCGGCCAGGTCGATGGCGCCATGGTCCACCACACGAATCGGCGCGCGGCGGTTGATGCGGGTCAGGCGCTCGCTGAGGGCCTCGAAGGTGGCGTCGTCCACCAGGTCACGCTTGCTCACCAGCAGGCGGTCGGCAAAACCGATCTGGGCCTGGGCGATGGTCTGGGTCAGGTGGTGCTCGGCATGCGCCGCGTCCACCAGGGTGATGATGCCGTCGAGGATGTAGCGCTCACGCAGTTCTTCATCGATAAAAAAGGTCTGCGCCACCGGCGCCGGATCGGCCAGGCCGGTGCACTCGATCACCAGGCGGTCGAAGGCGATCTCGCCGCTGTCCAGGCGTTCCAGCAGCAGGTACAGGGCTTTGGTCAGGTCGGTGTGGATGGTGCAGCACACGCAGCCGTTGGACAGGGTCATGACTTGCACCGGTTCTGTACCCAACAGTTGGGTATCGATTCCGGCGTCACTGAATTCGTTTTCGATCACGGCGATTTTCAAGCCGTGCTCGGCCTTGAGCAGATGGCGCAGCAAGGTGGTCTTGCCGGCGCCGAGGAAGCCGCTGAGGACGGTGACGGGGATGGGAGAGGACAAAGACAGTTCTCCTGATAACTGAAAGAACACAAAACAAATGTGGGAGCGGGCTTGCTCGCGAAGGCGGTGTATCAGTCGAAGTATGCATCAACTGACAGACCGCCTTCGCGAGCAAGCCCGCTCCCACATGGAGTCACCGCCAACCCGGGTACCGGGTTAGCAGCACTTGGGCCCACCCTTGCCACCGTAACGGGCTTCCTGGCGTTCCCGGAAGAACGCCTTGTAGTCCATCACCGGTTTGTCCGGGTGCTTGGTTTGCATATGCTCGACGTAGGTGTCGTAGTCGGGCATGCCGACCATCAGGCGCGCGGCCTGACCGAGGTATTTACCGAGGCGACTGATGTCATTGAACATGGCTGCAATCCTCGTTTACGCGTCCGGTACGGCCTGGAACGGGGCTTCTTTATCCGTACGTTCCTTGTTGCCCCAGGCGGCGACGCCGACCTTGAGCGCATAGAACAGGATGCTGAATACCACGAACAGGAACAGTGCTGTCAGCGTTGCGTTGGTGTAGGCGTTCCAGATCACGTGCTGCATCTGGTCGACGCTCTTGGCCGGGGCCAGGATCTGGCCGTTGGCCAGCGCATCACTGTACTTCTTCGCCAGCGACAGGAAGCCGATCGCCGGGTTGGCGTCGAACAGCTTGATGAAGCCTGCGGTGGTGGTGCAGATCAGCAGCCATACGGCCGGCAGCATGGTCACCCAGATGTAGCGTTGGCGTTTCATTTTGATCAGTACAACGGTCGCCAGCATCAGCGCGATACCCGCCAGCATCTGGTTGGAGATACCGAACAGCGGCCACAAGGTGTTGATGCCGCCCAGTGGGTCGATCACGCCCTGGTACAGCAGGTACCCCCACATCGCCACACAACCGGCGGTGGCAATCAGGTTGGCTGTCCACGACTCGGTGCGCTTGAGCGACGGCACGAACGAACCCAGCAGGTCCTGCAGCATGAAGCGACCGGCACGGGTGCCGGCGTCGACTGCCGTGAGGATGAACAACGCCTCGAACAGGATCGCAAAGTGGTACCAGAACGCCATGGTGTTTTCACCCGGCAGCACACTGTGCAGGATCTGCGCGATACCCACGGCCAGCGTCGGTGCACCGCCGGCACGCGCCAGGATGGTGGTCTCGCCGATGTCATGGGCCACGGCCTGCAATGCCTCAGGCGTTATCGCAAAGCCCCAACTGCTGACGGTTTGCGCCACGGTCATCACGTCACCGCCGACCACAGCGGCCGGGCTGTTCATGGCGAAGTACACGCCAGGCTCAATCACGGAAGCCGCGACCATGGCCATGATGGCCACGAACGACTCCATCAGCATCGCGCCGTAGCCGATGTAACGGGCGTTGACTTCGTTATCCAGCAGCTTGGGCGTGGTGCCCGAGGAAATCAGCGCGTGGAAACCCGAGACCGCGCCACAGGCGATGGTGATGAACAGGAACGGGAACAGGCCGCCCTTCCACACCGGGCCGGTGCCGTCGATGAACTGGGTCAGGGCCGGCATTTTCAGCTCTGGCATGGTGACCAGGATGCCGATCGCCAGGGCAATGATGGTGCCGATCTTGAGGAACGTGGAGAGGTAGTCACGCGGCGCCAGGATCAGCCATACCGGCAGTACCGCCGCGACGAAACCGTAGCCGATCAGCATCCAGGTAATCTGGATCCCGGTGAAAGTGAAGGCTTTGGCCCAGGTCGGGTCAGCGGCAATCTGCCCGCCCAGCCAGATCGAACCCAGCAGCAACAGCACGCCGATGATCGAGATTTCACCGATGCGACCCGGGCGGATGTAGCGCATGTACACGCCCATGAACATCGCGATCGGGATGGTCGCCATGACCGTGAAGATGCCCCATGGGCTTTCGGCCAGGGCCTTGACCACGATCAGCGCCAGCACCGCGAGGATGATGATCATGATCAGGAAGCAGCCGAACAGCGCGATAGTGCCCGGAATGCGGCCCATCTCTTCGCGAACCATATCCCCCAGGGAACGGCCGTTGCGACGGGTAGACAGGAACAGGACCATGAAGTCCTGCACCGCACCGGCCAGCACCACCCCGGCAATCAGCCACAGGGTGCCCGGCAGATAGCCCATTTGCGCCGCCAATACCGGGCCGACCAGCGGACCTGCACCGGCAATCGCCGCAAAGTGGTGACCGAAAAGGATGTGTTTGTTGGTCGGCACATAGTCCAGACCGTCGTTGTTGAGCACTGCGGGGGTGGCCCGCCGTGGATCGAGTTGCATCACGTTGTTAGCGATGAACAGACTGTAGTAACGGTATGCAACCAGGTAGATGGCCACAGCAGCGACCACAATCCACAAGGCGTTGATCGCCTCGCCGCGGCGCAAGGCCACTACGCCCAGGGCGCACGCTCCTACAATTGCCAGCACCAGCCAGGGTAGGTGGCGTAGCAGGCTATTATTATTTTTCATTTTTATATTCCAGCCAGGGTGGACAGAAAGGACAGCCATCCCGAGTTTAGCGCTGTTGGCCTCAAAGACCACCCCCCTACATTGGTCTAGAGCCTTGCAACGGCAAAAAAAGCACAAATAAAAGCCCAATGATGGCGCAGGGCTACAATCCCCTTATCCACAGAGGGTTTGACCATGAGTGAACACCCGTCAGATCGCCGCCGTTTCCGGCGTATTGCCTTCGATGCCAGGACCACCATTGCACAGCACGGCTGGAATTGGCCGGTGCAACTGGTGGATTTGTCGCTCAAAGGTTTGTTGGTGCAACGCCCTGATGACTGGCGGGGCAATCGCGCAGAGCCGTTCGACGTCGAGATTCGCCTCGATCCACAGGCGCATATAAAGATGCAGGTCAGGCTGGCCCATGACGATCACGGGCAGTTGGGGTTTGTGTGCGAGCACATTGACCTGGATTCGATCAGCCACCTGCGGCGGCTGATCGAGTTGAACCTCGGTGATGAGGAGGAACTGCACCGCGAGTTGGCGGCATTGCTGGAAACCTGACCGTTCGTGCAGACCTGCATAACGGAGTGCCTGCTAATGATGTGCAAGCTGATCCACCGCTATCGCAGGCAAGCCAGCTCCTACATTGAACAGGGTTGCCAGTGGGGTCAGTGGTTACTCGAACAACGCATCCAACGCCTGTTCCAGGCGGGTTACGCCGATCACCTGCAATCCTGGCGGCATCTCCTTCGGGGCATTGCCCTTGGGCACGATGGCGCGCTTGAAGCCGTGCTTGGCGGCCTCCTTCAAACGCTCCTGGCCACTGGGCACCGGGCGGACCTCGCCCGACAGGCCGACTTCACCAAACACCAGCAAGTCATGGGGCAATGGCCGATTGCGCAGGCTCGACATCACCGCCGCCATCAACGCCAGGTCGGACGCTGTCTCCAGCACCTTGACCCCACCGACCACGTTGAGGAACACGTCCTGGTCGTGAGTCGGAATGCCGCCATGACGGTGCAAGACCGCCAGCAGCATCGCCAGGCGGTTCTGGTCCAGGCCGAGCGTGACGCGACGGGGGTTGGCCAGGTGGCTGTCATCCACCAAGGCCTGGACTTCGACCAGCATCGGTCGGGTGCCTTCCCACGTGGCCATCACCACGCTGCCAGGGACTTCTTCCTGGGCACGGGTCAGAAAAATCGCCGACGGGTTGGAGACTTCTTTCAGCCCGCGGTCAGTCATGGCGAACACGCCCAGCTCATTCACCGCGCCGAAGCGGTTTTTCACTGCCCGCAGCAAGCGCAGTCGACCGTCGGATTCGCCTTCGAAATACAGCACGGTATCGACCATGTGCTCCAGCACCCGTGGCCCGGCCAGGGCGCCTTCCTTGGTTACGTGGCCGACCAGGAAGATCGCCGTGCCGCTCTGCTTGGCATAACGCACCAGCAGCGCTGCACTTTCGCGCACCTGGGATACACCGCCCGGCGCTGATTGCAGTTGCTCGGTGAAAATCGTCTGGATCGAGTCGATCACCATGACCTTGGGTTTTTCGATGCGGGCCGTGGCGATGATGCTTTCGATGCAGGTTTCGGTCATGACCCGCAATTGGTCCTGGGGCAACCCAAGACGGCGGGCGCGCATGGCCACTTGCTGCTGGGATTCTTCACCCGTGACGTACAGCGCCGGCATGCGGCTGGCGATGCTGCACAGGGTTTGCAACAGGATGGTGGATTTGCCGATGCCCGGATCACCGCCGATCAGCACCACCGAGCCGTCCACCAGGCCGCCGCCGAGTACGCGGTCGAGCTCGCCGGAGGCCGTGGAGAAACGCGGGATTTCCTCGACGCTGACTTCGGCCAGGGTCTTGATCTGTGCCTGCTGCCCAGTCCAGCCGGCGCGGCCGGTGGGGGCTGCGGCGCCGCCGCTTTCGATCATGGTTTCCGTCAGGGTGTTCCACGCACCGCACTCGGTGCACTGGCCGGCCCACTTGGGAAAGGTCGCGCCGCACTCGGTGCAGCCGTACATGCGCTTGGCCTTTGCCATTTGAGAACCTCCAACCGAAAAACCGCGATGATAGCTCAGCGCGACGCCGGGGTCCGGATTTCACCGCTGGCCAATCGTGAAGCACTGTTGCCGGCCGGGTCTTCGGCGTCGAGGTTGGCGCCCTTGGCCTTCAAGGCATCCAGCAGCTCGACGCGCTTGAACAGCCCGGCATACATGGCCGCCGTCTGCCCGGCGCCGTTGCGTTGATCGGGATTGCAGTCGGTGGCCAGCAGGCGCTGGGCAATTTTCAGCTCACCCTTGAAGATCGCGCCCATCAACGCGGTGTTGCCACGTTTGTCCTGCACGCAGGCATCGGCGCCGGCCGCGAGCAGGCGCTCCACGTAGGCGCTTTCGCCGTGGTAGGCCGCCAGGATCAGCGCGGTGTAGCCCTTTTCATCCTGGGTGTTGAGGCTGTAGCCGGAGTCGATAAAGGTGTCGAGCATGTCGAGGTCGCCACGGCGGGCAGCGTCGAAATAGTAATCCTGCAGCTGCGCCTGGAGCGCGAAGGGGTCATTGGCGGCGGGCTGTTCGGCCAACACGTTCAGCGACCAGCAGGCCAGCAGAGCCCATAAGAAGGTACGCATCATTCAATCCTCTGCGTAACCCTGCAGGCGCCGGTTTGCCGGTGATGGCGGCGTTGAATACGCCATCGCCGGCAAGCCGTCGCCTACGGGGGGCGCGTGGTTAGTCGGTGAGTTTTTCCGCCAGCGCCTTCACGCGTGCCAGGTCACCCTTGGCAACTTTGGCCACACCCGTGCCGTACTCCGGGTCGGCCTTGTAGAGGAACGACAGGATGATGTGCTTGCTCTCGTCATCGGTGGTGGCCAGGGAGCCGCCGAAGTTCTCGATCAGGTCCTGGCGCTCTTTCTTGCTGTAGGAGCGATACAGGTCGCCGGCTTGCTTGAAGTTCTGCTCACGCTGGATCTTCGCCTGCTGGGTGCTGCCCGACAGGGCCGACTGGCTGTAGCGCGCGGCTTGCGGCTCTTCACGTGGCAGCAGGCGGCTTGGCTGGTAGTTCACGCCCGTGGTGGTCTTGCCGGCATTCATTGCGCCGTCCTGGTTGCCGTTGTTGACGGTGACCCGTGGCGCGTTGATCGGCAATTGCAGGGCATTGGCGCCCAGGCGGTACATCTGCGTGTCGGCGTAGGAGAACACCCGGCCTTGCAGCAGGCGGTCCTCTGACGGCTCGATGCCCGGCACCAGGTTGGACGGTGCCATGGCCACCTGCTCGGTTTCCTGGAAGACATTGGCCGGGTTGCGGTTCAGCACCATCTGCCCGACTTTGCGCTCCGGTACGCCCGGCCAGATCTTGGTGGCATCCAGCGGGTCGAAATCGAACTTGGCCAGGTCCTCAGGCTTGAGCACCTGCACGTACAGGTCCCACTTGGGGAAATCCCCCTTGTTGATGTGGGTGACCAGGTCATGGGTCATGTGGCTGTAGTCACGGCCCTGCACGTCGACGACCTGCCTGGGATCAAGGTTCTTGAGGCCCTGCAGGCTCTTCCAGTGGAACTTGACGTAGTGCACTTCGCCCTTGGCGTTGATCAGCTTGTAGGCGTGCACGCCATTGCCGTCCATTTCCCGGTAGCTGGCCGGGGTGCCCGAGTCGGAATACAGCTCGGTCAGCGTGCGCGTGGACTCTGGCACATGGGAGAAGAAGTCGAAGCGACGGGAATCGTCATCCAGGTTGGTGCGCGGGTCCGGCTTGAAGGCGTGGACCATGTCCGGGAACTTGATGGCATCGCGGATAAAGAACGTCGGGAAGTTATTGCCAACGAGGTCCCAATTGCCCTCGGCGGTGTAGAACTTGGTGGCGAAACCGCGCGGGTCGCGCAGGGTTTCCGGGGAGTGGTTGCCGTGCACCACAGAGGAAAAACGCACGAACACCGGGGTACTTTCGCCGGCGGCGAAGACCTTGGCCTTGCTCAGGTCGCTGAGGTTGTCGGTCACCGTGAAGGTGCCGTGGGCGCCCGTGCCACGGGCATGCACGACGCGCTCGGGGATGCGCTCGCGGTCAAAGCGTTGCAGCTTCTGGATCAACTGCACGTCCTGCAGCAGCACCGGGCCATTGGCGCCGGCAGTCTGCGAGTTCTGGTTGTCGCCAACGGCAGCGCCGTTGTCGCGGGTCAGGTTGGCGGCTTGCACTGACAGCGAAAGCAGGCTGGCGGTCGCGACTACCAGCGCATATCGCGCCGATAGAGGCCGGCGACTCATTGAGTTCTTCATCGAGGTGTCCTCTGGTTTTTTTGATGCACATTCAGTTGTGCTTGCCAGAGGCTAGTGACCCGAGCACCAGAAGATAAATAGAAAAGCCGCACTAACCCGATTGAAAAAATAGTGTGGTAAGCCACTGATTTGGCGAGTATTTCGCGCGCGATTGGTGGCACTTTGCAAACTATTTGCGATTTAATGTGTCGATAAAAACTAACAGTGTTAACGGTTGTGTCAGGCAAGCCCGCTATGACTGACTTACACTGGGTTCCACCCTTCTCATCTGTAACAAGGAATAACCTATGGGCGTGATCAGTGAGTTCAAGGCCTTCGCGGTCAAAGGTAATGTGGTCGATATGGCCGTCGGTATTATCATCGGCGCCGCCTTCGGCAAAATTGTTTCCTCGTTTGTAGGCGACGTGGTGATGCCGCCACTGGGCCTGTTGATCGGCGGCGTGGACTTCGGTGATCTGGCGATAACGCTCAAGGCTGCGCAGGGTGACGTCCCCGCGGTGGTACTGGCCTATGGCAAGTTCATCCAGAGCGTGGTCGACTTCCTGATCGTTGCGTTTGCGATCTTCATGGGCGTGAAGGCGATCAATCGCCTGAAACGTGAAGAGGCCGTGGCACCAAGCCTGCCGCCGACGCCTACCAAGGAAGAGGTCTTGCTGGGCGAGATCCGTGACCTGCTCAAGGCACAGAACGACAAGCCGCTTTAACCGATAAGGCCTGTGTCAGAGGCGCCTGTTGCAGGCGCCTTTTTTATTACCAGTAGTTTTCCACTGCCACCTGGCCCGGGCGCCGGCTCAAGCTCAATTGCAGGTCGCGCTGCTTGAGCAACTGGCGAGTGTCATCGACCATCTGCGGGTTGCCGCAAATCAGTACACGGGAATGCTCAGGCGTCAGCTCGACCCCGGCCGCACGCTCCAACTCGCCGTTTTCGATCAGCGTGGTAATGCGCGCGTTCAAGGCGCCGGGGTGCGGCTCGCGGGTCACGATCGGAAGGTAGGTCAGTTTGTGCGCGTACTCGGCGAGGTACTCACGCTCGCCCAATTCGGCGATCAGCGCCTGATAGGCCAGCTCCTTGGCCTCACGCGCGCTGTACACCAGGATGATCCGCTCGAATTTCTCCCAGACTTCGAAATCCTGCAGGATCGACAAAAACGGCGCCACCCCGGTGCCGGTCCCCAACATCCACAAATCACGGCCATCGACAAAACGGTTCAACGTCAGGAAACCCGTGGCCTGGCGCTCGACCATCAGGGTATCGCCCACTCGCAGGCGGCTCAGTTCACTGGTGAATTCCCCGCCAGGCACCACAATCGAGAAGAAATCCAGGTGCTCATCGAATGGCGAAGACACCACGGAATAGGCGCGCCACACCGTGCTGCCGTCGACCTTGGTCACCCCCAGACGTACGAACTGACCCGCCGTGAAGCGGAATCCCGGGTCACGTGTGGTGCGCAGCGTAAACAGGCTGGGGGTCAGCGATTGCACGTCGAGCAAGGTCTGGCGGGTAAATTTCTCAGCACTGGCCGTCATGGGAGGCTCCGTTCTACAGGAGCCCTAGTGTCCCTCAAAGTCGCGCGCGGAAACACCGGTGGTTTGTAGTGGAATCCCATGCGCACGCAAGTATGGCTATCTAATAGCATCACTAATCAATTGGCTATTAAGCCCTTTCCCGACGTTACAAACGCACCATAACTTGCGCGTTACACAGCCTTCAACCCACTAAAAAACCGCAAGAAATTTATTCAGCGCAGGGAATGAGTTGCAACAATCGAATAAAAAAATCTCAAGCACCGCCCGGCAATAACCAAATTTTCATATTGCCTTGCAGGCCATGTCCTACACTCATTTCCTGCGGCGTAAGGAGTCCAGGACGTATCCCCAGTCGCGCAGAACCTCATGGAGATTCACCAATGCTTAACTGGCGCAATTCAAGACTTCCAAAGCTGGAAGGCGAGAGCGAAACCACCAGTCTTTTTGACCTAGCCGTCAATCACACCTACGCACTCGGCTTTCAGTACTGCTCATTTACCATGACTTCGCAACGACCTGACACTCAGGCGAAGCCCATTTGCATCAACAACTATCCGGAGGAATGGAACAAACTGTATAACCAGGCCCGCTTCTTTGAAGTTGATCCGGTCGTTAAACATTGCAAAACTTGTGTATTGCCCCTGGTCTGGGAGGAAAAAACCTTCAAGGATTCCCCCTCCCTCTGGTCCCTGGCCCAGACATGTGGCGTGAACCTGGGCTGGACTCAAGCCGTGCATGATTTCCAGGGCGTGTTCAGCATGCTCACCCTGGGCCGCGGCAAAGGTGCGGTCAGCCCGCAAGAACTGTATGAAAAGGCCGGCCAGGTACTCTGGCTCTGCCATGCGCTCCACACGGTCGTAGCACAGACCTACACCGACACCGCAACCAGCAGCCCTGCGAGCAAACTGACCCCACGGGAAACCGAAATCCTCAAGTGGTCGGCCATGGGCAAGACCGCCGCGGATATCGCCACTATCCTGTGCCTGTCCGAACGCACGGTAGGCTTTCATATTTGCAGTTGTTTCAAGAAGCTGGGCGTCAACAACAAGATTGCCGCCGTGCTCTGTGCTTCGAAAGCGGGGTTGTTTTAAGCGCGGCTGAAACTACGCATGTAATCCCCCCTGAAAAAAAGTAACATTTGCGGCAAATGTCTGAGTGCTGAGCGACCCTTCCGGGGTCCTGCCCGCTGTTCACTCAGACCGTTGTGCAGGCCACTGCCCAACGCCCATCGATTACCCAGAGCCTCCCCGCCATGCCCCTGCTCGACACGCCCTTCGCCCAGCTCGATCTGATTCGCCAGCCAGAACAGCACAACGATCCGCTGCAAGCCTTCGACGCGGCCGACGAGTACCTCCTCAGCTACCTGGCCGAACAGCAACCCGGCGCCGCGACCCGCGTGTTGGTGCTAAATGACAGCTTCGGCGCCTTGGCCGCCAGCCTTGAAGGCCAGGTGCAAGTGACTTCCAGCGGCGACTCTTTCCTCGCGGCCCAGGGCCTCGGGAAAAACCTGGTGCGCAACGCCAAGGCCTTCGATGCGGTGCCGTTCATCCCCGCCAGCCAGCTGCCAGCAGGGCCCTTCGATCGCGTGCTGATCCGTGTACCCAAGACCCTCGCCTTGCTGGAAGAGCAACTGATCCGCCTGCAGGGTCAACTGGCGCCGGGCGCGGAAGTGATCGCCGGGGCGATGGTCAAGCACCTGCCACGCGCGGCCGGGGAAATGCTTGAGCGCTATATCGGCCCCATGCACGCCTCGCTGGCCGTCAAGAAAGCCCGGCTGTTGATCGCCACCATTGCGGAGCGTCCGACAGCGGTCTCGCCCTACCCCACCCGCTACACCGTGGATGCGCCGGCGATTGAACTGCTGAACCACGCCAACGTGTTTTGCCGCGAAAGCCTGGACATCGGCACCCGCGCTTTCCTGCCGCACCTGCCGAAAAACCTCGGCAGTGCCCGCGTCGCAGACCTGGGCTGCGGCAATGGCGTATTGGCCATCGCCAGCGCACTGCAAAACCCTGACGCGCAGTACACCTTGGTGGACGAGTCCTACATGGCCGTGCAGTCGGCGCTGGAGAACTGGCGCGCCGCCCTCGGCGAGCGCGACGTCAACGTCCGCGCCGGTGATGGCCTCGCTGGCCAGGAACCGCAGTCCCTGGATGTGGTGCTGTGCAACCCGCCGTTCCACCAGCAGCAGGTGGTGGGCGACTTCCTGGCCTGGCGCATGTTCCAGCAGGCGCGCGAGGCACTGGTGGTCGGCGGCGCCCTTTATATAGTCGGCAACCGTCATCTGGGTTACCACAGCAAGTTGGCGCGGCTGTTCCGGGGTGTCGAGCAAGTGGCGGCGACCCCGAAGTTCGTGATCCTCAAGGCGCGCAAATAAAAAAACCCTGCCAATCTCGCGATGGGCAGGGTTGAAAGCCGGGCCGCAAGGCCCGGATCGGGATGTCAGTGGGTGGTCAGGCCGGCCGCATTCATGAACATGCGCATCAGGCTGGCCACGACAAACAAGGCCAGCACGCTGCCGGTCCAGATCATCGCCAACCACCCCAGGCGCCGCCACAGCGGCTGTTTCTCGGCCTGTTCAATCTCGTGCAACGAAGGCTTGCCGGACATTAAACGCCCCTCCTAGTGATAACCGTCTTCGTGGGTGACCTTGCCGCGGAACACGTAGTAGCTCCAGAAGGTGTAGCCCAGGATGAACGGGATGATGAACAACGTGCCGACCAGCATGAAGCCCTGGCTCTGCGGCGGTGCGGCGGCATCCCAGATCGAGACCGACGGCGGGATGATGTTCGGCCACAGGCTGATCCCCAAGCCGCTGTAGCCGAGGAAGATCAGCACCAGCGTGAGCAGGAACGGCGTGTAGTGCGCATTACGCGCCACCGCACGGATCAGGCCGTACATGGTCACCAACACCAGGATCGGCACCGGCAGGAACCAGAACAGGTTCGGCAGGGTGAACCAGCGCGAAGCGATTTCCGGGTGCGCCAGCGGCGTCCACAGGCTGACGATACCGATCACCGCCAGCACCACGAACGCCAGCGGCCGCGCCAGGTTGTGCATCTGCTCCTGCAACTTGCCTTCGGTCTTCATGATCAGCCAGGTGCAGCCGAGCAAGGCATAGGCCACGATCAGCGCCACACCGCAGAACATCGTGAACGGTGTCAGCCAGTCCAGCGAGCCGCCGGCAAACTGGCGATCCACCACCGGGATGCCGTCGATAAAGGCGCCCAGCGCCACGCCCTGGAAGAACGTCGCGGCCAGCGAGCCACCGATGAAGGCCTTGTCCCACAGGTGACGCTTGTGGTCCTTGGCCTTGAAGCGGAACTCGAAGGCCACGCCCCGGAAGATCAGCCCGATCAGCATCAGGATCAGCGGCAGGTACAGCGCGGAGAGCACCACCGAATAGGCCAGCGGGAACGCGCCGAACAACGCCGCGCCGCCAAGTACCAGCCAGGTTTCATTGCCGTCCCAGACCGGGGCGACGGTGTTCATCATCACGTCACGGTCGACTTTGCCGGGGATAAACGGAAAGAGAATGCCGATACCCAGGTCGAACCCGTCCATGACCACGTACATCATGATGCCGAAAATGATGATCACGGCCCAGATCAGCGGAAGATCAATACCCATCTCAATTCCCCTTGTGCTGGATGTGGGCGTGGTCGTCATCGCTGCCATCATCGGCGGCAGACAACGGACGGGCCGGTGTGCGTTTCTGGCCAGGACCACCGTGGGTCGGCTCGGTGCCTTCGTGAGTCACAGGGCCCTTGCGCACCAGGCGCATCATGTAGCCCAGGCCCGCGCCGAACAGCGCGAAATACACCACCACGAACAACACCAGGGTAATGGTCATCTGCGCCAGGCTATGCCCGGAGGACGCATCCGCCGTGCGCATCAACCCGTAGACCACCCACGGCTGACGGCCGATTTCGGTGGTGAACCAACCGGCGAGAATCGCGATCAGCCCGGACGGGCCCATCCACAGCGCCAGGTACAGGAACGGCTTGGACGTGTACATCTTGTCGCCACGGCGCAGCCACAGGCTGAACAGCCCGGTGAAGATCATCAGGAAGCCCAGGCCGACCATGACCCGGAACGACCAGAACACAATGGTCGAATTGGGGCGATCCTCAGGCGGAAACTCCTTGAGCGCCGGCACCTGTTTATCCAGGGAGTGGGTCAGGATCAGGCTGCCCAGATAGGGAATCTCGACCGCGTACTTGGTTTTCTCGGCCTTCATGTCCGGCCAGCCGAACAGGATCAGCGGCGTCGGTTCGTTGCCGATATTCTCCCAGTGGCCTTCAATCGCAGCGATTTTCGCCGGTTGATGCTTGAGGGTGTTGAGGCCATGGAAGTCACCGATCACTGCCTGGATCGGCGCGACGATCAGCGCCATCCACATCGCCATCGACAACATGGTGCGGATCGCCGGGTTGTCCTTGCCGCGCAGCAAATGCCAGGCCGCCGAGGAGCCGACGAAGAACGCCGTGGCCACGAAGGCCGCCGTGGCCATGTGCATCAGGCGGTAGGGGAAGGACGGGTTGAAGATCACCGCTAGCCAATCGGTGGGGATCACGCGGCCGTCGATGATTTCAAAGCCCTGCGGCGTCTGCATCCAGCTGTTGGAGGCGAGAATCCAGAACGTCGAGATCAACGTACCGACGGCCACCATCACCGTGGAGAAAAAGTGCAGCTTGCGCCCCACCTTGTTCCAGCCGAACAGCATCACGCCGAGGAAACCGGCTTCGAGGAAGAACGCCGTGAGCACTTCATACGTCAGCAGCGGGCCGGTGACGGCGCCGGCGAAGTCCGAGAAGCGGCTCCAGTTGGTGCCGAACTGGTAGGCCATCACCAGGCCGGAGACCACGCCCATGCCGAAGTTGACGGCAAAGATCTTCGACCAGAAATGGTAGAGGTCACGGTAGGTGTCGTTATGGGTCTTGAGCCACAAGCCCTCCAGCACCGCAAGGTAACTGGCCAGGCCGATGGTGATCGCCGGGAACAGGATGTGGAACGAGATGGTGAATGCGAATTGAATTCGGGCGAGATCTAGCGCCTCCAAACCGAACATAAGTCTTCCTCTGTCAGGTAATACCGGCTGCTGGCGGGAGCCTGCACCCACTGCCCCCACGGATATGGAGTCTGGCGAATTTCAATTCGTTTCTTTTTTTAACCAACCACGCAGGGAATCTGGCCTTGCGGCCGCCAGACCGATGCCCGGGCGGACATTGATCTGGATCAAGCATTGCTGAAAGAGTAGTCCCATTTTGAGGATTGAACTGTGTGGTCTTTTGCCGCGTGACAGACTGCCTCAGCGCAGTTCCTGCAACCATCTGTTACAACTTGATGATAATCTCGGCCCTCCCCCGGCCCTGACCAGAATTCCCGATGCCTAGTGAACCCGCGTTGCTGTTGCGTCACCACCGCCCTTTCATCGCGTTCTGGCTGGCACGGATCTTTACCGCCAGCGGTTTCCAGATGCTCACCGTGGCCATCGGCTGGAACCTCTACCAGCTGACCGGCAATGTGCTGGACCTGGGCCTGGTCGGGCTGGTCGAGTTCGTACCGCGCGTGCTGTTCATGCTGCACACCGGGCATGTGGCCGACCGCTATGAGCGGCGCAAGGTCGCCGCCATCTGCCAGACCGTGCAGGCGTTGATCGCCTTGTCCCTGGCCATCGGTGGCCTGACCGGCAACGTGACCCGCGAGATGATCTTTATCCTCGCTTTCCTGCTCGGCGCCGCACGCTCCTTTGAAATGCCCACCACCCAGGCACTGCTGCCGAGCATCGTGCCCAGCGCACTGTTCCCGCGCGCCGTGGCCTCGTCGCAATCGGCCCAGCAACTGGCGACCATCGTCGCGCCGGCCCTCGGTGGTTTGCTCTACGCGTTTGGCAGCGTGTGGGTGTATGGCCCTACCGTGGCGCTGTACCTGATTGCCTGTGTGCTGACCCTCAACCTGCCCGCCCGCCAGACCCCGCTCAACAAGGGCAAGGCCACCCTCGATTCGCTGCTCGCCGGCATCCGCTTTATCCGCAGCCGCCCGGACATTCTCGGGGCAATTTCCCTGGACCTGTTTGCCGTGCTGCTGGGCGGCGCCACCGCGTTGCTGCCGGTGTTCGCCAAGGACATCCTGCTGACCGGAGCCTGGGGCCTGGGCCTGCTGCGCTCGGCACCAGCAGTAGGCGCGCTGTTGATGTCGCTGTGGCTGGCACGGTTTTCGGTGGATCGGCATGTGGGCCGCGTGATGTTCACTGCCGTCGGCGTATTCGGCGTGGCGACCATCGCGTTCGGCCTGTCCACTTCCTTCTGGTTCTCGCTGGCAGTGCTGGTGGTCCTGGGCGCGGCGGACATGATCAGCATGGTGATCCGCGCCTCCTTCGTGCAGCTGGAAACCCCGGATGAAATGCGCGGCCGCGTGAGTGCCGTCAACGGCCTGTTCATCGGCGCATCGAATCAACTGGGCGAGTTCGAGTCGGGCATCACCGCCCACTGGTTCGGCACCGTGCCCGCCGTGGTCATGGGCGGGATCGGCACGCTGGTGGTGACGGGGACGTGGATCAAACTGTTCCCGACCCTGGCCAACCGCGACCGCATGCATGTGCCGGTGGAGGAAACCAAGCCATAAGCCGGTTGAAAAACCGTCAATGTCGGCGCTGGCTTGCCTGCGATGGCGGTGTCTCAGCCACTATATGATGGGCTGACAGAGTGCTATCGCAGGTAAACCAGCTCCCACATTTTGCTCTTCTGTGGTCCGAAGACCGGGTTACAGCACCTTGTCCAACGTGATGGGGAACTCGCGCACTCGCTTGCCGGTGGCATGGTAGATCGCATTCGCGACCGCCGCCGCCACGCCGACAATGCCGATCTCACCGACGCCCTTGGACCCCAGCGCGTTGACGATCTCGTCGTGTTCTTCGACGAATATCACCTCAATTTCGCCAATATCGGCATTCACCGGAATGTGGTATTCGGCCAGGCTGTGGTTCATGTAGCGCCCCAGTTGATGGTCGACCTGGGTTTCTTCATGCAGGGCCATGCCGATGCCCCATACCACGCCACCGAGTATCTGGCTGCGCGCCATTTTTGGATTGACCACGCGCCCGGCCGCAATCGCACTGACCACGCGGCTGACCTTGATAGTGCCGAGGTCTTCATCCACGCGCACCTCGACGAACACCGCCGAATGCGTGGCAGTGCTGTAGCCCTCACGTTTTTTGTCCGGCTCACTGTCGACCTGGGCTTCCAACGCCGCTTCGCCACTGTCCTTGACCAACTGCGCCAACGACACGCTCACGTCGCCGGCGTGCAGTTGACCGTCTTCAAACCGCACGGACTGCGCCTGCGTGAATACCGGGTAGGTCTGCCGGGCGATGGCCAGCAACTGGGCATTCAAGGCTTCGCACGCTTGCTGCACCGCGGTGCCCACCGAGGACACAGTAAACGAGCCGCCCTGCAACGGCGCCGTCGGCAATGAAGAATCACCGAGCAGAAAACGCACGTCGTCCATCGCCACGCCGCTGGCCTGGGCCGCGATCTGGGTCATGACCGTGTACGTACCCGTGCCGATATCGGTGGTGGCGCTGCTGACCGTCAGCTTGCCCTCGGCATCGAGGCGGGCCTTGGCGCTGGCCTTCATCTGCATGGCTTCCCACACGCCACCGGCCATGCCCCAGCCGATCAACTGGCGGCCATCGCGCATGCTGCGCGGTTCCGGGTTGCGCTGGCTCCAGCCAAAACGCTCGGCGCCATCACGGTAACATTCGCGCAGGGCTTTGCTTGACCAGGGTTTGTCGTCGTTCTGATTGCGCTCGGCGTAGTTGATCAGCCGCAGCTTCACCGGGTCCATGCCCAAGGCGCACGCCAGTTCGTCCATGGCGCACTCCAGGCCGATCACGCCCAGGGCCGCGCCAGGTGCGCGCATGTCCAGCGGGGTGAATACGTCCAGTGGCACCAACTGGTAGGTCAATTGCACGTTGTCGCAGTGATAAAGCATGCCGCTCCACTCCACCACGTGCTCGCTGAAATCTTCGAAACGTGAGGTCTGGCCAATCGCCGTATGCCCCAGCGCCATCAAGCAACCGTCAGCCGCCGCGCCCATCTGCAAACGCTGCAAGGTGCGTGGGCGGTAGCCGAAGGTGAACATTTGCTGGCGCGTCAGCGTGACGCGCACAGAGCGCTTGAGCGCCAGGGACGCCATCACCGCCAGCGGCAACTGGTACTGCGGGCGCAGGCCGGATCCGAAGGCGCCACCGACGAACGCGGCAAAGATGCGCACTTGGCTCTTGTCCAGGCCGAAGACTTTTTGCACATAGGCCTGGCAGTTCTGCGGGCCCTGGGTCTTGTCATGGATATGCAGGGTGCCGTCCGGCTGATACAGCACGGTGCTGGCGTGCGGCTCCATCGGGTTGTGGTGCTCGATGGGGGTGCTGTAGTGCAGGTCAAGGCTCACGGCGGCGCCGGTCCATTCGGCCTGGAAATTACCGCGTGGCTTGGGCGGGGTTTGCGGTGACGGGTGAGCCTGCTCCTGCTGGGCCACCAGGTCGGTTTCGAAGGTTTCGCTGGCGTACTCGATCTGTACCAGCGAACCGGCATGCCGCGCCAGTTCGAGGTTGTCGGCGATCACCAGGGCCAGCGGCTGGCCGCTGTAGAGCACACGGTCGTTGTACAGCGGACGAAACGGCGAGCCATCGGCGGCATCATCGTCGGCGAAGGCATCGTCATAGCTGGCGAGTCTGGGCCGGTTGCGGTGATCGAGCACCATGACCACGCCCGGCAGCGCCAAGGCTTTGGAGGCGTCGATGTTGACCACGCGTCCTTTGGCGATGGTGCTGGAGACCACACTGCCATGCAGCAGGCCAGCCTCGGGGAACTCGCCGGCATAGCGCGCCTGACCGGTGACCTTGAGCAGACCGTCGACACGGTCCAGGGGTTTGCCGAGGGCGGTCATGGGCGTTCTCCGGCGACAGCGGTGTCGCTCAGGGCGCGGATGATTGCACGGCGCGCCAATTTGATCTTGAAGCCGTTGTGTTCCAACGGCTCGGCGTCTTGCAGCAGGGCATCGGCGGCGTTGCTGAAGGTTTCGCGGCTGACCGCCTGGCCGATCAACGCAGCTTCCACCGCGCGATCCCGCCACGGTTTGTGGGCCACGCCGCCGAGGGCCAGGCGCGCGTCGACGATCCGGTCACCATCCAACTCCAAGGCTGCGGCGACCGAGACCAGCGCGAAAGCGTAGGACGCACGGTCGCGGATTTTCAGGTAGTGACTGTGACGCGCCAGGTGGTCGGCCGGCAGCTCAATGGCGGTGATCAGTTCATCATCGGCCAATTGGTTATCACGCTGCGGCGCATCGCCGGGCAGGCGGTGAAAGTCGGCAAACTCGATGACCCGCGCGCCGCCACGCCCCTCCACATGCACCCGTGCCTCCAATGCCGCAAGGGCCACGCACATGTCCGACGGGTGAGTGGCGACGCACTGGTCGCTGGCGCCGAGGATCGCATGGATACGGTTCAAGCCGGTGCGCGCCGGGCAACCGCTGCCGGGCTCGCGCTTGTTGCAGGGCACGGCGGCGTCATAGAAGTAATAGCACCGGGTGCGCTGCAGCAGGTTGCCGCCAGTGCTGGCCATATTGCGCAATTGCGGCGAGGCACCGGCGAGGATCGCCTGCGACAGCAACGGGTAGCGCGCCTCGACCAGTGGGTGCCAGGCCAGGTCGGCGTTGCTGACCAGCGCGCCGATGCGCAGGCCGCCTTCTGCGGTTTCTTCAACACCCTGCAACGGCAGGCCGGTGATGTCGATCAGGTGCTCGGGGCGCGTGAGGTTTTCTTTCATCAAGTCCAGCAGGTTGGTGCCACCGGCGATAAAGCGCGATGCGGCGCTGCTCAGGTGCACGGCCTCGTGCACATCCGCGGGCTTGCTGTAATGGAAGGGGTTCATGACTGATCTCCCCCGGCGCGGCAGCGGGGCAACGCGTCTTCGATGGCATCGCGAATATTGGTGTAGGCGCCGCAACGGCACAGGTTGCCGCTCATCAGTTCCTGGATCTGCGCGGCGTCGTGGGCACGGCCTTCATTGGCCAGGCCGACAGCGGAACAGATCTGGCCAGGGGTGCAGTAGCCGCACTGGAAGGCATCGTGCTGGATGAACGCTTGCTGCATCGGGTGGAGCTGGTCGCCGTCGGCCAGGCCTTCGATAGTGGTCAGCTCGGCGCCGTCGCACATCACCGCCAGGGTCAGGCAGGCGTTTACGCGTTTGCCGTCGCGCAATACGGTGCAGGCGCCGCATTGGCCGTGGTCGCAACCCTTTTTGCTGCCGACCAGATCCAGTTGCTCACGCAACAGGTCGAGCAAGGTGGTCCAGGGCAACACGTCCAGCTGGCGGTCCTGGCCATTGAGGCTCAGGCGTATGGAGTGGCTGGCGAACGGTTGGGCCGCCGCGCCATTGGGGGTCGCGCTCATAAACACCTCACGGGTTGGTATACATCCGCGGCGTTCAGGAAAGTCGCCGTCTCAGGGGTACGACTTCCCGGGGTATTGAGCGTTCAAGGCAATTGATAGGTGGCGATCAGCGAATGCTGAGGGTGGTAACCAGTTGGTTGCGCGGCGGATTGATCGACGTGTTGCTGTACTGGAAGGTGCCACCCGCAGTGATATTCAGCTGGAACGCATAGATGTAGCCCATCACCGTGCCCGCGCCGCTGCACGCCTGGCTGATGGAGCCCACCTGGCAGATGGCGGTGCTGCTGCCGGAAACCGGCGCACCATCGAAGAACGCCTGGGAGCTGTTGCCCAAACCGACTTCCATCACGTACACCAGCGTTTGCCCACGGTGCGTGCACATCTGGGTGCTGGCCGCGCGTTCAGGGATGGTTTCAGTACAAGCGGCCGACTGCACCTTGAACACCCGCACCTCGCTCAACGCCGGTGCAGTCGCGCCCCACGCCGGTGCCGCACTGAGCCAAAGGCCGATTATGGCGAACAGAGCTAGACTGCTGGCGTTGGCTTTTTTCATGCTGGCGATGACCCTGGATTAAACGTCGGCGCAGTATGCCTCAAGGCCACGCTTCAGAATACGCAGCCTATACGCCACACGGCCTCGGCTGCTGGTATGATGCGCCGCTTTTTCCGATCCTCTCTGGAACCACAGGCGCTTGGCGCAGTTTGTGCTTTGACTTAGAGGTCAACAAATCACGACGCAAAATAGCGTCACAGGGAGCAGGCATGCTGGAAAAGCTGTTTCAACTCAAGGCACACAACACCAACGTGCGCACCGAGATCCTCGCGGGCATCACGACATTCCTGGCCATGGCCTACATCCTGTTCGTCAACCCGAGCATCCTCGGCGAGACCGGCATGGACAAGGGCGCAGTATTTGTCGCGACCTGCCTGGCGGCCGCCATCGGATCGACCGTGATGGGCCTGATCGCCAACTACCCGATCGCACTGGCGCCGGGCATGGGCCTCAATGCCTTCTTTACCTACACCGTAGTCCTGCACATGGGCCATACCTGGCAAGTTGCACTGGGCGCGGTGTTCATCTCGGCGGTGCTGTTCTTCCTGCTGTCGATCTTCCGGATCCGTGAGTGGATCATCAACAGCATCCCGCTGCCCCTGCGCTCGGCAATTGCCGCCGGTATCGGCCTGTTCCTGGCGCTGATCGCCCTGCACAACGCCGGCATCGTGGTCAGCAACCCGGCCACCATGGTCGGCCTGGGCGACCTCAAGCAACCGGCGCCGATCCTCGCCACCCTCGGTTTCGCGCTGATCGTGGCGCTGGAAGCCCTGGCCGTGCGCGGTGCAGTGCTGATCGGCATCCTGGCGGTGACCATCGTGTCCATCGTCATGGGCTTCACTCCGTTCGGCGGCGTGACCTCGATGCCGCCATCGCTGGCCCCGACTTTCCTGCAGCTGGATATCAAAGGCGCACTGGACATCGGCCTGGTCAGCGTGATCTTCGCCTTCCTGTTCGTCGACCTGTTCGACAACTCCGGCACCCTGATCGGCGTCGCCAAGCGCGCCGGCCTGATGGGCAAGGACGGCCACATGCCGAAGATGGGCCGCGCCCTGATCGCCGACAGCACCGCCGCCATGGCAGGCTCGCTGTTGGGCACGTCGACCACCACCAGCTACATCGAATCCGCCGCCGGCGTGAGTGCCGGTGGCCGTACCGGTCTGACGGCGATCGTGGTTGCGATCCTGTTCCTGCTGGCGCTGTTCTTCTCGCCACTGGCGGCCAGCGTTCCCGCGTTCGCCACCGCGCCGGCACTGCTGTTCGTCGCCGTGCTGATGACCTCGGGCCTGGCCGAAATCGACTGGGATGACATTACCGTTGCAGCGCCGGTGGTGATCACCGCCCTGGCGATGCCCTTCACTTACTCCATCGCCAACGGCATCGCCTTCGGTTTCATCGCCTGGACCGCCATCAAGCTGCTTTCGGGCCGCTACCGTGAGCTGAACCCGGCACTGGTGATTCTGTCGATTCTGTTTGTGATCAAGCTGGGCTGGTTCAACGCATGACTTTTGACGCCGCACGCTACACCGCTCAACTGCAAGACAAGGTCACGCGCTTGCGTGACCTGCTGGCACCGTTCGACGCGCCCGAGCCTCAGGTCTTCGATTCGCCGCTGCAGCACTTTCGCCTGCGCGCGGAGTTCCGCCTGTGGCGCGAAGGCGGTGAACGCCACTACGCGATGTTCTCCCAGGACGACAAACGCACACCGATCCTGATCGAAGAATTTCCCATCGCCAGCCAGCGCATCAACCAGTTGATGCCGCAGCTCAAGGCCGCCTGGCAAGCCAGTGCTGCGCTGAGCCACAAGCTGTTCCAGGTGGAGTTCCTCACCACCTTGGCCGGCGACGCAATGATCACCCTGTGCTATCACCGCCCGCTGGACGAGCATTGGCACACCGCCGCGAACCAGCTGGCTGCCGACTTGAACGTGAGCATCATCGGCCGTTCGAAAGGCAAGCGCGACGTGATCGGCCATGACTATGTGGTGGAAAAGCTCGAGGTCGGCGGTCGCACGTTCAGCTACCGCCAGCCTGAAGGCGCGTTCACCCAGCCCAACGGCACGGTGAACCAGAAGATGCTCAACTGGGCGTACGAAGCCCTGGGCGATCGCCCGGATGATTTGCTCGAGTTGTATTGCGGCAACGGCAATTTCACCCTGCCCCTGGCAACCCGCGTGCGCAAAGTGCTGGCCACCGAAATCAGCAAGACCTCGGTGAATGCCGCGCTGAGCAACCTTGATGAAAACGCGGTGGATAACGTCACGCTGGTGCGCCTGTCTGCCGAGGAACTCACCGAGGCGCTCAACGAAGTGCGCCCGTTCCGTCGCCTGCACGGCATCGACCTGAAGAGCTACGAATTCGGCAGCGTGTTCGTCGACCCGCCCCGTGCCGGCATGGACCCGGACACCTGCGAACTGACCCGGCGTTTCGACAACATCCTGTACATCTCCTGCAACCCGGAGACCCTGGCGGCGAACATCGCGCAACTGCATGACACCCACCGCATCACCAAGTGCGCCCTGTTTGACCAGTTCCCGTGGACGCACCATATGGAATCCGGGGTGCTGCTGACCCGCCGATAAGGTGGCAGGACAGCGTAGATCGCCTGTGGGGGGTTGGTTTGCCTATGGGGGGGTGTCAGTTGATAGATGTGTTGACTGAGCCACCGCCTTCGCTGCCTCGCTCTGGCTCGAGAGCTCCCACATCCGAGCAACAGGTTCGAGCTGCATGCAATCGCACAGCGCACACATATCCCCTGTGGGAGCTGGCTTGCCTGCGAAGGCGGGGTGTCAGTCGGTATATGTGTTGACTGACACAACGCCTTCGCGAGCAAGCCCGCTCCCACAGGGGGCTTGCATTTCAAGGCAAAGGTGGGGGCTGGCTTGCCTGCGAAGGCGCAGGGTCAGTTGGTATATGGGTTGGCTGAACCACCGCCATCGCTGCCTCGCTCTGGCTCGAGAGCTCCCACATCCGAGCAGCAGGTTCGAGCTGTATGCAATCGCACAGCGCACACATATCCCCTGTGGGAGCTGGCTTGCCTGCGATGGCGGGGTGTCAGTTGGTATATGGGTTGGCTGAGCCACCGCCATCGCTGCCTCGCTCTGGCTCGAGAGCTCCCACATCCGAGCAGCAGGTTCGAGCCGCATGCAATCGCACAGCGCACACCTATCCCCTGTGGGAGCTGGCTTGCCTGCGAAGGCGGGGTGTCAGTCGGTATATGGGTTGACTGACACAACGCTTTCGCGAGCAAGCTCGCTCCCACAGGGGGCATGCATTTCAAGGCAAAGGTGGGGGCTGGTTTGCCTGCGATGACGCAGGTTCAGTTGGTACATGGGTTGGCTGAACCACCGCCATCGCTGCCTCGCTCTGGCTCGAGAGTTCCCACATCCGAGCAGCAGGTTCGAGCTGCATGCAATCGCACAGCGCACACCTATCCCCTGTGGGAGCTGGCTTGCCTGCGAAGGCGGAGGGTCAGTCGGTATATGTGTTGACTGACACAACGCCTTCGCGAGCAAGCCCGCTCCCACAGGGGCTTGCATTTCAAGGCAAAGGTGGGGGCTGGCTTGATTGCGATGACTCAGGGTCAGTTGGTATATGGGTTGGCTGAGCCACCGCCATCGCTGCCTCGCTCTGGCTCGAGAGTTCCCACATCCGAGCAGCAGGTTCGAGCTGCATGCAATCGCACAGCGCACACATATCCCCTGTGGGAGCTGGCTTGCCTGCGAAGGCGCAGGGTCAGTCGGTATATGTGTTGACTGACACAACGCCTTCGCGAGCAAGCCCGCTCCCACAGGGGGCATGCATTTCAAGGCAAAGGTGGCGGCTGGAAATACCCTGCCAACGCCTGCAAGTCCTGCTCGTTGAGCAATCCTGCGTAATACTTCAATTGAATCCGTGCCAGCAGATACGCATGCCGCGCGTTCGCCAGGTCGCGGCGGGCGGTGTAAAGCTGTTGTTCGGCGTCGAGCACGTCGAGGTTGACGCGCTCGCCGCCGCTGACGCTTTTTTGGGTCGCGGTGACCAAGGCGGTGGCGGAGCTGACGGCCATTTCGTAGGCACGCACTTTCGCCGCGCCGCTGGTGTTGAGGTTGAATTGCTTGCGCAGCTCCACCAGGGTCGCCGAGGTTTGCGCATCCAGTTCGTATTGGGCCTGGGACAGTTGGTGCGCCGCCTGGCGGGTGGACGCCGACACGCCGCCACCGGCGAACAGCGGCAGGCTGACCTGAATGCCGACACTGTTGGTGTCGTACTTCTGGTTGTAGCTGCTTTCGGAGTCGGAGCTGGTCTGGCGGCTGCTGGCGTAGAGGCTGACCTTGGGCATGTGGCCGGCGCGTTTACGCTCTACTTCATATTCGGCAACGTCCAACGCGTGGTGCTGGGACTTCAGCTCCGGGTTGTTGGCCATCGCCAGTTCGCGCCAGGTGTCGAACCGGGTGGGTTCCAGCGGCGGAATCGCGAACTGGCGAGCCAGCGGTGCCAGTTCTTCGATCTGCAACGGTTGGCCGACGATGGCTTCCAGCTCGCGCAGGGCACTGTCCTGGGTGTCCAGCGCCTCGATTTCCTCGGCCTGGGCCAGGCTCAGGCGGGCCTGGGTTTCCAGCACGTCGGTGCGCGTGCCTTCCCCGCCCTTGAGCAGGCGATCATTGAGTTGCAGGCGTTCGGCAAACGCGCGTTTCTGTGCGCGGCTCAGCTCGATACGCTCCTGGGCCAGCAACGCCTGGCTGTAGGCACTGAGTACGCGCACCGCGAGTTCCTGGCTCTTGCCGCGAAACCGTTCATCGGCCATCAGCGCCTGGGCAGTGCCCTGGCGAAAGCGCGCATAGGCTTCGTAATCCAGCAGCGGTTGCTGCAAGGTCAGGGTCGACGCATAGCTGCGGTAATCGCGGTCGCTGGTGACATTGCCCACGGCGGTGCTCTGGGTCACTTCGGATTCATTGCGCGAATTGTTATAGCTCCAGGACAGGTTCGGCAGCAGCCCGGCGCGGCTGATCGCACGATTCTCCTCGCCGGCCTCGCGCTCCTGGATCGCGGCCTGGAAGGTCGGGTCATTGCGCAGGGCCAGGTCGTACGCATCCAACAAACCCAGGGCCTGCGCCGCCGGTGCGCAACTGAAACACAGGGTGAACAACAACGCCTTCATTCTTCCACCAGGGCCATGTGGGTGCGATCCAGCAACGGTTTGAACAGGTAGTTGAGCATCGAGCGCTCACCGGTCTTGACGAAGGTTTCCACCGGCATGCCGGGGCGGATCTGCACGCCGTCCAGTTGCTGCATGCCGGCCGCGCTGACCTGCGCGCGCAGCGTGTAGTAAGGCTCGTCGGTGCGCTCATCGACCTGGCGATCCGCCGACACCAGCGTGACCTCGCCGGCCACCCGTGGCGTGGTGGATTGGTTGAAGGCCGAGAACATCAATTCCACCGGCAAGCCGGGGTGCACCTTGTCGACCATCTGCACCGGCACTCGCGCCTCCACCAGCAACGGCTCGCCCTGGGGCACGATGTCCATCAATGCCTGGCCAGGCTTGATTACCCCGCCTTCGGTGAACACATCCAGGCCGACCACCACACCGCTCGCGGGCGCACGTACCAGGCTGTTGGCCAGCTCAAACTCGGCCGAGGCCAGGCGATTGCGCAGGTCATCACTGCGAGTACGGGTATCGGCCAATTGGCCGCGCAGGTCTTTCTGGAAGTCTTCGCCGAGCTGGCGGATGCGCAGGCGCAGCTCCAGGACCTGGCGCTGCAATTGGCCAATACGGCCGTAGTCCTCGGCGATGGTGCCGTCGATCTGGGCATACAGGCGCTCGCTGTCGAGCAGGCGATTGCGCGGGATGTAACCGTCGCGCGCCAACTCGCGCAGGCCCTGCAGTTGCTCGCTCAGCGCTGCACGTTGCTGGACCTTGCTGGCCTGCGAGTCGCGCGTGCCACGTAGCTGCGCCTCGATCCCGGCGATGGTTTCGCGCAGGCCTTGCTGCTCGGTCGCCAGCGCCTGGGCGCGACTGCTGAACAGCTGGCGTTGCAGGTCCAGGGTGTTGGCAGCCTCGGGATCGTCAAGCAGCTCGGGGCCAAAGGTGACCGCCGCCAACCCTTCGCTTTCCGCACTCAAGCGCGCTTCGCTGGCCAGGGACGCAAGGTACTGGCTGCGCAGGGACTGCATCTGCCCACGCAACGGGGTTTCCTTCAAACGCAGCAGCACCTGGCCGGCGTTGACCACATCACCGTCGCGCACTTCGATGCGTTCGACGATACCGCCCGCCGGATGCTGCACCGTCTTGCGATGACCCGAGACCATGACCTTGCCCGGCACCGCCACGCCCTTGTCCAACGGCGCCAATGCCGCCCAACCGAGGAAGCCGGCGAAGCCACCCAGCACCAGCCACCACCCCAGGCGCGAGTATTTTTTGTCATCCAGCGCCAGCACATTGTTCGGCTGATCACTGACCAACACCGGTTTACTGCTGCTCATGCCTGTTTTCCTTCACCGAGGCGGTAACTCATGCTCATGGTCGACACCGGCTTGGGCGCCGCAGGTTTCTGCCGCGCTTCCAGCACCCGCGCCGTCGGGCCAAAGGCTTGCAACTGGCCGTCCTTGAGGATCAGCAGCTGATCGGTCAGCGTCAGCACGTTGGGCTTGTGGGTAATCAGGATCAGCGTGCGGCGCTGCTGCTTGAGCTGGGTGATCGCCTGCAGCAGGGCCTGCTCGCCCACCTCGTCGAGATTGGCGTTGGGCTCATCCAGCACGATCAGGGCGGGCAAGCCGTACAGCGCGCGGGCCAGGGCCACTCGCTGTTTCTGGCCACCGGACAGGCCGGCACCGCCCTCCCCCAGTGGGGTGTCGTAGCCCTGGGGCAGTTGCAGGATCAAGTCATGCACGCCCGCCATTTGTGCGGCGGCGAGGACTTTGTCGGCGTCCACCGCCTCAAAACGCGCGATGTTTTGCGCGATGCTGCCAGCGAACAGCTGGATGTCCTGGGGCAGGTAACCGATGTGCGGCCCCAGTTGCTGCTTGTCCCAGTGACTCAGGTCGGCGCCGTCCAGCCGCACCTTGCCGGCCAGCGGCGCCCAGGCCCCCACCAGCACCCGCGCCAGGGTGGACTTGCCGCACCCCGACGGGCCGATCACGCCGAGCACTTCGCCTGCCGGCAGGTTGAAGCCGAGGTTGGCCAGCGCCGGGCGCCGACTGCCTGGAGCGCAGGCGCTGATCTGCTCGACACTCAGTTGCCCCTTGGGCACCGGCAAGCTCATGCGCTCGGGGCGCGCCGGGTTGGCCTCAAGCATCTGCGACAGGCGCTCGTAGGCCAGGCGCGCCGAGCCCCATTGCTTCCAGACGCCGATCAGTTGGTCGATGGGGCTCAGCACGCGGCCCATCAGGATCGACCCGGCAATCATCATCCCTGGCGTGATCTCGCCCTGCACCGCCAGCAACGCGCCGAGGCCCAGCACCAGCGACTGCAACGCCAGGCGCACGCCCTTGGACCAGGCCGTGACGGCCGCGGTCTTTTCACTGGCCAGGTTCTGCTGCGCAAGAAACGCCTGGTGCTGGCGGAACCAACGCCCGCGCAAGGTGGCGAGCATGCCCATGGCCTCGATGGTGTCGGCATTGCGCAGGTTCGCCGTGGCCTGCTGGCTGGCGCTGATCGACAGTTGGCTGGCCAGGGCCATCGGCGCCTGGCTGACGCGGTGGTTGAGCCATGCCAGCGCGATCAGCATCACCGCGCCGCCCAGGGCCAGCAGGCCGAGCCAGGGGTGGAACAGGAAAATCACCAGCAGGTACACCGGAAACCACGGCGCATCGAAAAACGCGAACAGCGCCTGGCCAGTGGCGAACTGGCGCAGGGTGGTAAGGTCATGCAGCGCCTGCCCCGCCGCCTGGGTGCCGCCCTTGAGTTGCGCTTCGAACGCGGCGTCGTACACCCGCTGGTTCAGGCGCATGTCCATCTGCGTGCCGAGGCGGATCACCACCTGGCTACGCACCCACTCCAATGCGCCCATCAGGCCGAACAGGCCGAGGATCATCAGCGTCAGCATGAGCAGGGTCATCTGATTGCCCGAGGCCAGCACCCGGTCGTACACCTGCAGCATGTACAGCGCCGGGGCCAGCATCAGCAGGTTGATCACCGCCGAGAACAGGCCGATGTTGAAGAAGCCACTTTTATAAGCCGCGAGGGCGGCCAGGGTTTCGTTGCCGGCGTGGCGCATCTGGGGATTCTCAAAGGGTTGAGCGGGCAGCGTCGTTGCGTTGACAGGCCATGCGACGCTGCGCAGAATTCGGCACCGCCGTCGCTTGAAGAGTTAGAAGGCTTGGCGACAGCGGTGTAATGCGGCGAATGGGAGAGCGATCTTCCATTCGCTTTTTTCATGGCATCAGGCTGCCAGGGCGAAGTCCTGAGGCACATCCTGAACGCCCACCAGCGCCACATCGGCAGCGGCGACCGACGCCGAGTCGACATGAGCAACACCGGCAGCCGCCAGTTGATCGAAGGTGGAGTTGACCGACAGGCTTGGGTCGATGTCCTTGAGCAGGGAGTCGATCGCCGAGGCCAGTGCCGTGCTGTCGCCGCTCATCAGGCCGTAGATGATCTGGTGCACCTGGCCGTCACGGCCCTCGGACTGCAG
Source organism: Pseudomonas aylmerensis (assembly GCF_001702265.1). Lineage (GTDB taxonomy): Bacteria > Pseudomonadota > Gammaproteobacteria > Pseudomonadales > Pseudomonadaceae > Aquipseudomonas > Aquipseudomonas aylmerensis. The sequence goes on along the minus strand of NZ_MAUE01000048.1, from coordinate 106,130 downwards.
GCTCGACAGGCCCAGGTTGGTGAAGCTGACTTCCTGCTCGGTGAGGGTGTAGCCACCGCTGCTGGCGCCGCCCGACAGGATAGTGCCCAGGTTCAGGGAGTCGATCGAACCCCACAGGGTGTGCGACGGCGGGTTGAACAAGGTGTAGTGCAGGTCACCGTTGGCGACCACCGCCGCGTTGCTGACCGTGCTCGACACACCATATTGGGTGCCGTCGAACGGGCCAGGATTGAAACCACCGGTGTTCGAACCTTCTTTGACCGAACCTTCGCGGTGGTTCAGGTCACCAAAGTAAGCGGACCAGTCGCTCAGGTACTCGGCAACCGTGTTGGCGGCATAGGTCGTGCTGTATGAAATAGAAATGCTCATGCAAAACTCCAAGTCATGGGGTGGTATCTCCACAGCAAGCCAGTGCCTGCTGTGGTTTTGCCCGTCACTGGGCAAAATCGGTCAGAACTGGTATTCAACGGTGCCCTGCAACGTGCGCCCACGCCCGAGGGTAAAGGCCAACACGTCGCCCAGCGGCACCAGATAGGCGCGGTCGGTGACGTTTTCCATGGCCAGTCGCAGGGTCAGTTGGTCGGTGGCGCGGTAGCTGCTGTAAAGGTCGTAGACGGTGTAGGGCTTCCAGTCGGCCGGATAAACGCCGGTTTGCGACGTGGTCACGCCGACGCCGCCTTTTACGTAGTAACCGCCGCTGTAGCGGGCGCGAACGCCCACATCCAATTTGCGCTCGAAGAAGCGTGCACCCAGCGTCGCGGTGCCGCGGTCCATCGGCATGTGTTCGGAGGAGCCCAGGATTGCGCTGCAGCTCTGCCCCGCATTGGCCACGTCGTCCGGCACCATCGCGTCTACAGGCGCACGGCTACCCGGGCCTTTCTGGATCTTGGTGACACCGCCCAGCCATGCGGTCTTGCTGCAGAACTTGTTGCTGCCGAGCATGCGTGTGTAGTTGAACTGGCCATAGGCAAACCCGGCGTCGTAATCCAACTGGTATTCGAGACCGCGAAAACGCGTGGTCTCCAGGTTGTTCACATACGCCGCATTGCCGATATTGGCGATGCCATAACCGGGCGGCTGCACGCCCAGGGCCATGTAGGAGAAGTCGTCGACGCGGGTGTTGAAGTAGGACACCTTCATGCCCACGCGGTCATCGGCGAACACCAGGTCTTCCTTCAGCACGTTGAAGCCGACTTCCCAGGCGGTGGACGTCTCCGGTTTCAAGAAGGGGTTGGGGAAAATCGACTCCGAGCCCCCGCCATGGGGCCGGCCGCTGACCAGGCTTTCGGTGACTGCCGGCGGGCGCCAGCCCTTGCCGTACGTGGCGAAGAGTTGCAACCAATCCACGCCAGGCTTGATCGACAGGCCGAAGGTCGGCGAGAAATGCCCCTCTTCCCGGTCCACGTCATAGGTCATGGGCAAGCCGACCTGCCGGGTGGTGCCAATAATGAAGGTACGCGTGTTCAAGCCGGTTTCGCCGCGCAGCCGATAGCGGTCGTAACGCAAGCCGGCATTGAGGCTCAGCCAGTTGTCATAGTCGTAATCCAGGCGCGCGAACAGGCTGCCGAGTGCCCGGTCCCCCTCGGGGGTGATGCTTTCCGCTGCAGAAGCGGTCACCGCCGAGCCTGCCTCCACCATTTGGTTGGAGTCCGGGCGGACTTTGTCGTAGAAGAACTCCAGCCCATAGTTGGCCTTGAGCACGGACAGCTCGCCCAAGGCAAAGGTCGAGATGTTCTGGGCCTGCAAACCGTAGGTGTTGGTCTGGTAGGTGACCTCGTACCCCTTGCTGCTGCCACGGGTCAGGGTGCTCTGGTCATTGCGGGTATCGACGTAGTAGAGCTTGGCCTTGAAATCGATCAGCGGGTTGTCCGGCGTGTAGCTGTAGTCCAGCGCGAAGTTCTGCGCCGTGACATTGCTGCTGCCGAGCTTTTCCCATAACTGGGCTTTTTCGGCGGTCATCATGTTCACGTCGTCGTAGCCAACCTCGGTGGTCAGGTAGCTCAGTTGCAAGCGCTGGTCCACCGGCAGATTGATACCGAGCTTGAGCAGGCGCGAACGCATCACCGAGCCCGAATAAGCGACGGGGGTGTTCTTGATCCGTTCCTGACTGTTCGGCAGGAAGGAGCTGCCGGTGCGCAGATCGCCGATGCTGCCTTGGGTGCCAGGCTTGTAATCACCGAGGTGGCGCTCACTGGCGGCCACCAGCATGTCCCACACGTCGGTCCCCACGGCAAACGCCGAGCTGCCGATAAAGTGCGTGCCGTTGCTGCGCCCGCCCAGCCCCGTGGTGAGACGAATGCGCCCGCCGATTTCCTTGCCGTCCTTGAGCAGATCAGCCGCCTCCACGGTACGGAAATTGGCAACCCCGCCAATCACGCCCGCACCGCCCATGGTGGAGGTAGCGCCCTTTTCGATGACGACTTCGGACAACAACTCCGGGTCGACATACAGGGTGCCATTGCGTTGCTGGTGACCACTTTGCTGATAGTTCTGGCGCATGCCGTCGACCGACATGTTGACGCGGCCGTAGTCCTGGATCCCGCGAATATTCACCGACAGGCCAGGGTCCTGCTGACTGACCGCCGAGTAGACGCCTGGCGCCTCCTCGAGCATTTCGGCGGCATGGCGCGGCGGGTTGCGATCCAGCTGTTCACGCCCGACCACACTGACCGAGCGTGGCGAGGAGTACACCCAATCCTGGGCGTGCTGGCCGGTGATGGTGGTGGTTGCCAGCGACAATGCCGGGGTGCTCGGCTGCTCGACGCGGGTCAGGGTGACCTGGCGCTCGCCGGTAAAGCGGTAGTCCACCGGGGCGGCGCCGAGCAGGCGGCCAAGGCCTTCCTGTACCCCGAAGCTGCCCTGCAGCGCGGTGCTGTTCAAGCCTTGCAGGCGCTGGCTGTCGAACAACACCTGCAGGCCGGCCTGATCGGCGAAGGCCAATACCGCACTGCCAAGCGATTGCGCGGGAATATTGAACGTCAGCACTGCAGGCTGGGCCGCTGCCACTTGCGGCTGTGCGGCGAACACCGGCGCCGCGGCCGCGAACAGGCCCAGGTGAATGGCCAGGGCTAACCGGCTACCGGTGACACGCCCCTTGTTGAGTGCTGACATTTGTGTTTTTCCCTGCGTAAGCGTTTTTGTTTATGCGAATGCTTCTCACCTAGCAAGACGTGCGACGCGCAGGAAGTCAGTAAGATTTTCTTCAAAGTTTTTTAAATGAGGGGGATTGGTAGGCAAATACACGCGCAGGAGCCGGCTTGCCGGCGATGGCGTGGGAAAGATCTCGCGGGCGCCACCACCAGCAGGGGTGTTAATAGATCAGGCTGAGGCCTGCCAGGTCCAGGCGTTGCACTTGCAATTCCTGGGTCAGGGTACCGAGGGCGGTGTCGAGCATGTCGAGGCGGAAGACCCCGCTGACTTCGCGATCGCCCAGGTCCGCACTGGTCAACACCACGCGCCCCGGGCGGTAACGGTTGAGTTGTTCGATGACTTTGGCCAAGGGCTGGCGATCAAAGATCAACACGCCGCGACGCCAACTGGTGGCGCGCTCTACATCGAACTGATCCAGGGGCACGATGCCTTCCTGGGGGCTGTAGCGCGCGGCCTGGCCTTCCTGGAGCACACGGTCGCTGGGGCCTTTTTTCGGCGAGGCTTGCAAGGACACCGCAACGCTGTGCTGCAACACGCCCACCCAGGCCTGGCTGCTTTCCTCGCGGTCCACCACAAACCGCGTACCCAACGCGCGGGTCTGCCCGCCGGCGCTTTGCACCACGAATGGCCGGGTCTCCTTGCCGACCATCGGCGCCACATCGAAGATCGCCGAGCCCTGGAGCAGGCTGATGCGCCGTTGCACGCCGTCGTAATCCAGGCGAATGGCACTGGCGGAATCCAGCTCCACCGTGCTGCCATCGGCCAGGTGCACGGTGCGCACCTCGCCTTTCTGGGTGACATAGTCGGCCTGCAGGCGTAGCCAGGCTTCCGGCCCGCGCACCCAGCCGACACCCGCCGCCACCACGACCAGCGCGACGGCCGCCGCCCGCTGCCACGGCCTTCGCCGCGACGACCGGCGCACCGGCAGCACCGCCGCAGAGGGGCGCCGGCGGTGTACCGCCTCATCCTTATGCACCTCGCCCAACGCCGCCCAGGTCTGCTCGGCAAAGCGCAGCGCCGCTTCGTGGCGACTGTCACAGGCGATCCAATGGCGCAGCTCGGCCTGCTCCTGGTCGGTCAGGGCACCGGCGTGCAGGCGCACCGCCCACTCGGCGGCCACCTCGGTAATGCTGTGCTGTTGCGGACCCTGGCTATTCACGTGTGAATCTCGAATTTTTCGTTATATAACGCTGTGACGACTGACCTGGCGTTTTTCGGTAATTCATTCGTCGGGTGGCGCCACCTCGCCGTCCTGCAGGCGCTGCATCACGTAGGCCAAGGCCTTGGCCAGATGCTTTTGCACGGAGCTGTCGGAGATGTCCAGGTGCCGGGCAACCTGGGCGTGGGTCATGCCCTCGATGCGGTTCAGGCGGAAAATCTGCTGGGTGCGCTCCGGCAACTCCGCCAGTGCCTGCTTCAATGCCTGTCGCTGTTGCTGCGCCATTGCCTGAGCCTCCAACCCGGCCACTTCATCTTCAATCTCGGCCAGCGCCTCGTGGGGCACGGAGTCTGTCTTGCGCCGCGCTTCCTGGCGAATATGGTCGATCAGCAGATTGCTCGCCGTTCGATAGAGATAGCCCTGGGAGTTGTCGATGCGCTCGCCGGCCGGCTTTTCCGCCAGGCGCAGGAAGCTCTCCTGCACCAGGTCCGCGGCCAACTGCGGGTCCCGTACCTTGCGCGCCAGATACCCGCGCAGGGTATCGGCGTGCTTGAGAAACAGGCCTTTGAGATCCACGTCCGACAAACCGACTCCCTGGAATGTTAAGGAAACAGGCGGGCATCTTAAGCGTTGTCGAGAATGATTTTCAATTGATATCTAATCTGATCCGTCGCGCCTCAAGGTCTGATTAACGGTTCGGTAATCGAACACATCCGCTGCCATCAATTGACCAAATTAACCATCCAGTACATTTTATCCGCACAACTAACAATAAGTGTGGAGACACCCCTTATGCCGCCTATCGTGCTGGTGCTCAACGGCCCCAACCTCAACCTGCTCGGCACCCGCGAGCCGACCACCTACGGCCATGAAACCCTTGCCGATGTCGCCGCCCTGTGCGGCCGCAGCGCTGAGCAACTGGGGCTGAAAATCGAATTTCGCCAGACCAACCACGAAGGCGAGCTGCTGGACTGGATCCACGGCGCCCGCGCCCGCTGCGCCGGGATCGTGATCAACCCGGCAGCCTGGACCCACACGTCAGTGGCGATTCGCGACGCGCTGGTGGCCAGTGAAGTACCAGTAATCGAAGTGCATTTATCCAACGTGCATGCGCGCGAGGCGTTTCGGCACCACTCGTTTGTGTCGCCCATCGCCAAGGCCGTGCTTGCCGGGTTCGGCAGCCATGGCTACCACTTGGCCCTGGAGCATTTCAGCCAGTTGCTGAAGGGATCGACGCAATGAAATCGCGCATCCTCGCCGGCCTGATCGGCGCCGGCATCCAGGCTTCCCGTACGCCGGCCCTGCATGAGCAGGAAGGTGACGCCCAAGGCTTGCGTTACCTGTATCGGCTGATCGACCTGGAACCGCTGAAGCTGGACCTCAACGCCCTGCCCGACTTGCTCGATGCCGCCGAGCTGATGCATTTCACCGGCCTGAACATTACCTACCCGTGCAAGCAGGCGATCCTGCCCTTGCTCGATGAATTATCCGACGAGGCCCGCGGCATTGGAGCGGTCAATACGGTGGTGTTCAAGGACGGCAAACGCATCGGCCACAACACCGACTGCCTGGGCTTTGCCGAAGGGTTTCGGCGAAACCTGAGTGATGTTGCCCGCCAGCGCGTAGTGCAAATGGGCGCCGGCGGCGCGGGTGCGGCAGTGGCCCACGCGCTGCTGGCCGAAGGCGTGGAACAATTAAGTGTGTTCGATGTGGACACCCGCCGCGCCCGCGACCTTGTGGATAACCTCACGCAGCGCTTCGGCGCCGGTCGCGCCCAAGTCGGTCATGACCTGGAAAACGCCATGGCCGAAGCAGATGGCCTGGTCAACACCACGCCCATGGGCATGGCCAAGCTACCGGGCACACCGGTGCCCGCTGCGCTGTTGCGAGCGCAACTGTGGGTGGCAGAAATTGTGTATTTCCCCCTGGAAACCGAGCTGCTGCGCGACGCCCGCGCCTTGGGTTGCCGCACCCTGGATGGCGGCAACATGGCAGTGTTTCAAGCGGTCAAGGCGTTTGAATTGTTCAGCGGCAAGGTGCCGGATGCGCAGCGCATGCTGGCGCACTTTCAGCGCATGAATAGCTGACTGTCGAAACACGATCAACTGTAGGAGCCGGCTTGCCGGGGATAGCGGTTTGCCAGCCGATAGCTGTCTACCCGACACACCGCCATCGCGGGCAAGCCCGGCTCCCACAGTTTTGATCGCTGTTCGGGCTTGGGATTCGGGGGGCTGCACCGGCATCTGAGCGGGAGGCACACACCCGGTTCCAACCTTGAAATACACCCCAAATGTGGGAGCGGGCTTGCTCGCGAATGCGCCAGATCAGTCACCCCCTGCAGCCACTGACCCACCGCTTTCGCGAGCAAGCCCGCTCCCACAGTTTTGATCGCAGTTCGGGCTTGGGATTCGGGGGGCTGCACCGGCATCTGAGCGGGCGGTACAACTCGGTTCCAACCTTGAAATACATCCCACAGTTTTGATCGCTGTTCGGGCTTGGGATTCGGGGTGCTGCACCAGCATCTGAGCGGGAGGCACAACTCGATTCCAGCCTTGAAATACACTTCAAATGTGGGAGCGGGCTTGCTCGCGAAGGCGCCAGATCAGTCACCCCCTGCAGCCACTGACCCACCGCTTTCGCGAGCAAGCCCGCTCCCACAGTTTTGATCGCTGTTCGGGCTTGGGATTCGGGGTGCTGCACCGGCATCTGAGCGGGCGGTACACACCCGGTTCCAATCTTGAAATACACCCCAAATGTGGGAGCGGGCTTGCTCGCGAATGCGCTAGACCAGCCACCCTCTTCAGCGACTGACCCACCGCTTTCGCGAGCAAGCCCGCTCCCACAGTTTTGATCGCTGTTCGGGCTTGGGATTCGGGGTGCTGCATCGGCATTTGAGCAGGCGGCACAACTCGGCTTTAACCTTGAAATACATTCCAAATGTGGGAGCGGGCTTGCTCGCGAAGGCGCCAGATCAGCCACCCCCTGCAGCGACTGACCCACCGCTTTCGCAAGCAAGTCCCACAGGGACTGCATTCCTTCCCGAATATCGCGCGTACTCAGGCCTGCAAGTACCGCATCACCGAATCGCAAATCATCTCGCGATGCCGCTGCTTGATCGCCTCATCCGACAGTTCGATCTGAAAAATCTCACTGAATGTATGGCGGTTGGACACGCGGTAAAAGCTGAATGAGTTGATCAGCAAATGCACGTCCAGCGGGTTCAGCCCTTGGCGGAACACGCCCAACTCAGCCCCGCGCTGCAAGGTGGCGCCCAGCCCTTCGAGGATGTTGCTGTTCATCGCCTTGATCGAATCGGAGCGCTTCACGTATTCGGCGTTGTTGATGTTTTCGATGCTGACGATGCGCACGAAATCCACGTTCTGGTCGTGGTGATCAAAGGTGAACTCCACCAGCCGGCGGATTGCTTCGCGCGGTTCCAGCGCGGTGAGGTTCATCCGCGTTTCGGTGTTGCGGATATCGCCGTAGAGCTTCTCCAGCACCTCGACGTACAACTGCTCCTTGCTGCCGAAGTAGTAATAGATCATGCGTTTGGAGGTGTGGATGCGCTCGGCGATCGCATCCACGCGAGCGCCGGACAGGCCCTGCTGGACAAACTCGACGATGGCTTCCTGGAGAATGTTTTCGCGGGTCTTTTCCGGATTGTTCTTGCGACTCTTGCGCGGTGCGTCTGACACCGCGGGGAGTTCGGGACTCGAGGTCATGGTGCGCTCACGGCCATTGTTATGCAGGCAGTGATTATGGGCCGCGGCGCTCCCCGAAGGAAGCACCTGGCCCACCGTCATAAACGTGCCTGACGCACTGCACCGCTGCGCGATTTGGCCATCGCCGCCAGGCGCACCGCCACGTTGGCCGCGCCATAGCCGGCATAGCCGTTCTTGCGCTGGATGATCTCGAAGAAAAACCGTCCCTCGAACGGTTCGGTGTACACGTGAAACAACTCACCGCCCTGCGCGTCGCGGTCGTACAGCACGTTGTAGTACGCCAGTTCGCTGAGGAACTCGTCGTCAAAATCGAAACGCGCGGCGAGGTCGTCGTAATAGTTCAGCGGAATATCCAGCAGCGGCACCCCGGCCTCTTTCGCGCGGCGTACCTCGGCGAAAATGTCCGCACAGTCGAAGGCAATGTGGTGCACGCCCGAGCCGCGATAGCTCGACAGAGCGTGGGAAATCGCGGTGTTGCGGTTCTCGGAGATATTCAGCGGCAGGCGAATCGAGCTGCAGCGGCTGCGCAGTGCGCGACTTTTCACCAGGCCATACGGGTCGGGCAGCACCACTTCGTCATCGGCTTCGAAATCCAGCAGGCTCTTGTAGAACAGCACCCAACTGTCGAGGCTGTCGGCCGGCAGCGCCATGGCCATATGGTCGATGCGCAGCAAGCCACCGCTGGCGGCAGTGGCCGGTTGCAGGTTGAAGTCGGTGTCGTAGAGACCGCCCTCGCTCGGGTCCACCAGGTAAATCAGGCTGCCCTCCGGCGCTCGCACAGCGGCCAGTTCCAGCTCGTTCGGGCCCACGAGGCCGCGATAGGGCTGGCCCTTGTAGGCCACTGCCCGCTGCAGGGCCTTGGCGCTGTCCTTGACCCGAATCGCCGTGGCACACAACGACGGTCCATGGGCTTCGAAAAAGTTATGCGCGAAGGAATACGGCTCGCAGTTGAGGATCAGGTTGATATCGCCCTGGCGCAACAGGCTGACACTCTTGGACCGGTGCTGGCCGGCCTTGACGAACCCCAGGCGCTCCAGCCAGTGAGTCAGCTTGGCGCCAAGGTTTTCATCCACCGCAAACTCGAGGAACTCGATGCCGTCGTATTCGCTGGCCGCCGGGGTTTCGAAAAGGATCTCCACCGGCAACGCAGGTTGCTCCTGCGCCAGGCGCTGGCGGGTCTTCTCCTCCAGGTACAGCAGCGACCGCAAGCCGTCTGCCGCATTCGCACGAGTGGGCGCGGCGCGGAAGCCGTCGTTGAAAATCTCCAGGGACAACGGCCCGGTGTAGCCGCTTTTTATGATCGGTGCGAGAAACCCCGCCAGGTCGAATTCGCCTTGGCCGGGGAAGCAGCGGAAATGCCGGCTCCACTCCAGCACGTCCATGGCCAGGATCGGCGCGTCGGCCATCTGCACAAAGAAAATCTTGTCGCCGGGAATCTCGGCGATGCCACTCGGGTCGCCCTTCAGCGACAAGGTGTGAAAGCTGTCGAGCAATACGCCGAGGCTGGGGTGATCAATCTGGCGGACCAGGTTCCACACCTGCTGCCAGGTGTTCACGTGCTTGCCCCAGGCCAGCGCTTCATAGCCGATGCGCAAGCCACGCCGGCCAGCGTGTTCGGCCAGCAGGCTCAAGTCATCCAGCAGGATGCGTTCATCGCCGACGCAATCGGCCGAGGCGTTGCTGCACACCAGCACCAGGTCGGTGCCCAGTTCCTGCATCAAGTCGAATTTGCGCTCGGCGCGCTCCAGGTTGCGCGCCAGGCGGTCGCGGCGGCAGCCTTCAAAGTCGCGAAAGGGCTGGAACAGGGTGATGGCAATGCCCAGGTCGGCACACATTTGCCTAACTTCCCGAGGACTGCCGTCGTAATACAGCAGATCGTTTTCGAAGATTTCTACGCCATCAAACCCGGCAGCCGCGATGGCTTCGAGTTTTTCCGGCAGGGTTCCGCTCAAGGAAACGGTGGCAATAGAGCGTTGCATGGGGCGACTCCCGGCATTTGAGGCTCGTCTTATTTACGGCAAATTATTCGCCGCTAAACTGTTCACAGCAATTGAAATGTACGAACCGGTTAGTTTTCAGTGCGATTATCGAACACAATGGCTGTTGACGAATTGACGATTTTTTAACCGCTGCGCACCATCGATTCCGTATCAAGACCCAGAACACACCATAAAAATTTCAAAAAACGGGTACGACCTCATGCCTTCGCAAAACTCCGTCCTGGCCGCGCGCCCGGGCAACCCGCACGCCGGCATCGGCGACAAGATTCGCGGCGCCCTGGCCGTGGGTAAAACTCGCTGGGGCATGCTGGCCCTGGTGTTCTTCGCCACCACCCTCAACTACATTGACCGCGCCGCCCTGGGCGTGATGCAGCCAATCCTCGCCAAGGAGATGAGCTGGACGGCGATGGACTACGCCAATATCAACTTCTGGTTCCAGGTCGGCTACGCCATCGGCTTTGTGCTGCAAGGGCGCTTGATCGACCGCGTCGGCGTGAAGCGCGTGTTCTTCTGCGCGGTGCTGCTGTGGAGCCTGGCCACCGGCGCCCACGGCCTGGCGACCTCGGCCGTTGGCTTTATGGTCTGCCGCTTTATCCTCGGGCTGACCGAAGCCGCCAACTACCCGGCCTGCGTCAAGACCACCCGCCTGTGGTTCCCGGCCGGCGAGCGCGCGGTGGCCACCGGCATCTTCAACGCCGGCACCAACGTCGGCGCGATGATGACGCCGATGTTGCTGCCGTTGATCCTGCACGTGTGGGGCTGGCAGGCGGCGTTCCTGTGCATGTCGGCGCTCGGCGGGATCTGGCTGCTGTTCTGGGGCTTGAAGTACTACAACCCGGAAGACCATCCGACGGTTAAACAGTCCGAACTGGACTACGTGCAACAGGAAGTCGAACCGGAACAACCGCGCGTGCCGTTCAGCCGCATCCTGCGCATGCGCGGCACCTGGGCCTTCGCCCTCGCCTACTCGATGACCGCGCCGGTGTTCTGGTTCTACCTGTATTGGCTGCCGCCGTTCCTGAACCAGCAATACAACCTGGGCATCAACGTGACACAGATGGGCATCCCGCTGATCATCATCTATTTGACCGCCGACTTCGGCAGTGTGGGTGGGGGGATTCTCTCGTCGTTCCTGATCGGCCGTGGGATGAACTCGATCAAGGCGCGGTTGCTGTCGATGCTGCTGTTTGCCTGCTGCATCGTCGGCGTGATCATGGCGGCCGGCTCCAGCCAGCTGTGGGTCGCGGTGTTTGCCATCTCCCTGGCCATCGGCGCGCATCAGGCCTGGACCGCGAATATCTGGAGCCTGGTGATGGACTACACGCCCAAGCACATGATGAGCACGGTGTTCGGCTTTGGCGGGATGTGCGCGGCCATCGGCGGCATGTTCATGACCCAGATCGTCGGGCATATCCTCACGGTGACCAACAACAACTACACGGTGTTGTTCACCCTGATCCCGGCGATGTACTTCATTGCGCTGACCTGGATGTACTTCATGGCGCCGCGCAAGATTCCCACCGTAGACGTCTGATCACCTGCGCCGCTGCTGCCAGGCAGCGGCCAAGCCGCTCATGCAGATCACCCCGATGCCGACCACCGTGGTCACATCGGGGGTATGGCTGAACACCAGCCAGCCCAACAACCCCGCAAAGACGATCTGGCAATAGCCGAACGGCGCCAGCAAGGCCGGCGCCGCAAAGCGGAACGCCTGGGTCAGCATCAAGTGGGCGGTCATCCCGCAGGTGCCCAGCGCCAGCATCAACGCACCATGCCACAGCGTCGGAACCTGCCAGAAGAACGGCACCAGCGCACTCATCACCAGGGTATTGCACAGCCCGGCAAAGAAGTTGCTGGTGGTGGGCGTGTCGTATTGGCTGAGGATGCGCGTGAGCAATTGGTAAAAGCAGAAGAACAGCGCCGAACACAGCGGCAGCAGCACCGCCGGGGTGAACAGCTCGCCACCGGGATGGATGATGATCAGTACCCCGACAAACCCGCAGATCACCGCCAGCCACTGGCCTCGGGTCACGTGCTCGCCGAGCAGCGGCACCGAGAGTGCGGTCACCAGGATCGGCGCGAGGAAGTTCACCGCCGTGGCTTCCGCCAGCGGGATGTAATGCAGCGCCGCAGTGAAAAACAAACTCGTGCCCAACAGGCACAACGCCCGCACCACCTGCATCCCCGGCCGCTTGCTGCGCAGCACGCGCAAGCCGGATTGCGGCAGGAAAATCCCGGCCATCAACACGGTATGCACCAGGTAACGCGCCCACACCACCATCACGATCGGGTAGAACCCGGCCAGGTATTTGGACAACGCGTCGTGGCTGGAAAACAGGAACGTCGCCAGCACAATCAGCAGGATGCCTTTGAAAGGATGGTTGACGCCGGAAAGGGGGGTGCTGACAGTCATTGAATTCTCTTGCGTGGCGAGCTGAACGCGGTGGCACTCAACCCGGTAATCTAGCAGCCGGGCATGCGTCTGCCCCCAGAGCATAACCAAACACCGTGCGAACAGCGCACTAAATCACGGGATTCGAGTCCAACGCTGCACCTTAGCCCCCGCGTTGCACACTTTTTAACCAAGGCCTTGCTGCTATGAAAAAAACCCTCTTTATTCTTTCTGCCCTCGCCCTGCTGACCGCCTGCAACCAGGAGTCCAAGGAGGCACCCAAGCCTGCGCCACCGTCTGTGCAAGCCACGCTGGTGCCCGAAACCCCGCCCACCGATAAGTGGGTCGGCAAGTGGATCGGCGTCGAAGGCCTGAACCTGACCATCGCCAAGGACGACAGCGTCGGCCGTGGTCACTACATCCTCACCATGCAATACGGCCTCGACGCCGACGACTCCGGCACCTTCAAAGGTGAAGCCGCCGAAGACGGCATCGCCTTCACCCGCCCCGACGGGCCGCAACTGCTGCGCGCTGGCAACGGCGAGGCCACCGGGCTGAAATGGCTGGCGGAGAAAAAGGACTGCCTGGTGGTTGATAGCGGTGAAGGCTACTGCCGCGATTGAGCCGTCCAACCTGACACAACTTTCATCTGGCGCCCCTGCCAGCACGGGCTGAGAGCAGCGATACTACGCAGCTCTCGAACCTGTCGGACAGCCGGGCTGGCGCCATTCCCACGCACCAACAACACTGTTTCAGAGTTCATCGAGAGGATTGCCCCATGCTATGGAAAAAAGGCCGACGCAGCGACAACGTGGTGGATGCCCGCGATGACAGTGGTGGCGGCGGTGGCGGCATGCGGTTTGGTGGCGGCAAGGGCCTGAGCCTGACGGCAATTGTGCTGATCGTCGGCATCGGTTGGTTGACCGGCCAGGACCCGCTGCAGATCCTCGGCCAGTTGACCGGCCAGATGGAACAGGCGCCCTCGGTGAGCACGCAGCCACGCCAGGCACCGCCGGCCAACGACGAGCAAGCGGACTTTGTGCGCGCGGTGCTGGGTGATACCGAAGACACCTGGGCCCAGGTCTTTCAGGAAAATGGCCTGGCCTACAAGAATCCGAAACTGATTCTGTTCCGCGGTCGGGTCAATTCGGCCTGCGGTGGCGCCACTTCGGCCAGCGGCCCGTTCTATTGCCCGGCCGACCAACAGGTGTACCTGGACCTGGATTTCTTCCGGGAAATGTCGCAACGCTTCAAGGCCGCCGGTGATTTCGCCCAGGCCTACGTGATCGCCCACGAAGTCGGGCATCACGTGCAGACGCTGCTCGGCATCTCGGCCAAGATCCAGGCCGCGCGTCAGCAGGGCCGGCAGCTGCAAGGCGATGGCGGCCTGCTGGTGCGCCAGGAACTGCAAGCCGACTGTTTCGCCGGGGTCTGGGCCAACCGCGCGCAAAAGCGCCTGAACTGGCTGGAGCCTGGCGATATTGAAGAAGCACTGAATGCGGCCAACGCCATCGGCGATGACCGTTTGCAGCAACAGGGTCAAGGGCGCGTCGTGCCGGACTCGTTTACCCACGGGACCTCGGCGCAGCGGGTTCGCTGGTTCAAGACCGGCTTTGCCCAGGGCCAGATCACTCAATGCGACACTTTTACCGCCAAGAGTCTTTAGATGAATAAACGATTGGGATTGCTGCTGGGCTTGTTGATTACCTGTTCCTCATCCACCTGGGCCGCCGAGAAAGAACATGGGGTCAAGGTGGTCAGTCCCGATCGTTTTCACCTGGATGCCGGCGACCTCAGCCTGGGGTTGAGCCAGGACTGGCGCCAGCCGCTGCCCCAGGTCACCCGCGCGCTGATCATCGTGCACGGCCGCCTGCGCAATGCGCAGACCTACCTGCAAAGCGGTGAAGACGCCGCCGAGCACGCGGGCCAGGCGACCAATACGCTGGTGATTGCGCCGCAGTTTCTGAATGAGTCCGACATCAAGCGCAACCACCTGGACAACCAGGTGCTGCGCTGGAACGGCAACGACTGGATGGCCGGCGAGTCCTCCGTCGGCCCAGGCCAGGTCAGTTCCTACGGCGCCCTGGACCAGATCATCAAGCACCTGGGCAATCGCAAGCTGTTCCCGGCGCTGAAAGAGATCGTCGTCGCCGGCCATTCCGGCGGTGGTCAAGTGGTCCAGCGGTTTGCCCTGACCGGCCACGACCACCCGATGCTGCAGACCGAAGGCATCAGCCTGCGTTACGTGGTCGCCAACCCATCGTCCTACGCGTACTTCACGCCACAGCGTCCGGTGAAGTTCGACACCGCCAGCTGCCCAGGCTTCAACGACTGGAAATACGGCATGCAAAACTTGCCGGATTACGCCAAGGGCCAGAGCGCCGAGCAGCTTGAGCAGGCCTACGTGTCACGCAACATCACCTACCTGCTGGGCCAGCAGGACACCGACCCGAACCACCCGGCGCTGGATAAAAGCTGCGCCGCCGAGACCCAAGGCGCGTATCGCCTGATTCGCGGGCACAACTATTTTGACTACCTCAAGCAGCGGCACCCGCAGTTGAGCCAGAAACTGGTGGAAGTGCCGGGCGTTGGGCATAACGGCGACGGCATGTTTACCTCGCCTGAAGGCCAGAAAGTACTCTTCCAATAACCCCACATCCCTGCAGGAACCGGCTTGCCGGCGATGGTGGTGGGTCAGCCAACCCCTCTATCGCCCATGCGGCCGCCTTCGCAGCCTCGCTAAGGCTCGACAACTCCCACAGGGGATCGCGGGGCGGGCTGTGAGATCTGTGGCGAGCGATTTTCTACCTGACAACTACGGTCAAAATGTGGGAGCTGGCTTGCCTGCGAAAGCGGTGGGCCAGCCAACCCCTCTATCGCCCATGCGGCCGCCTTCGCAGCCTCGCTAAGGCTCGACAACTCCCACAGGGGATCGCGGGGCGGGCTGTGAGATCTGTGGCGAGCGATTTTCTACCTGACAACCACGGGCAAAATGTGGGAGCTGGCTTGCCGGCGATGGTGGTGGGTCAGCCAACCCCTCTATCGCCCATGCGGCCGCCTTCGCAGCCTCGCTAGGGCTCGACAACTCCCACAGGGGATCGCGGGGCTGCTTGTAAGATCTGTGGCGAGCGATTTTCTACCTGACAACCACGGTCAAAATGTGGGAGCTGGCTTGCCGGCGATGGTGGTGGGTCAGCCAACCCTTCTATCGCCCATGCGGCCGCCTTCGCAGCCTCGCTGGGGCTCGACAACTCCCACAGGGGATCGCGGGGTGGGCTGTGAGATCTGTGGCGAGCGATTTTCTACCTGACAACCACGGTCAAAATGTGGGAGCTGGCTTGCCTGCGAAAGCGGTGGGTCAGCCAACGCCTCTATCGCCCATGCGGCCGCTTTCGCAGCCTCGCTGGGGCTCGACAACTCCCACAGGGGATCGCGGGGCGGGCTGTGAGATCTGTGGCGAGCGATTTTCTACCTGACAACCACGGTCAAAATGTGGGAGCTGGCTTGTCTGCGAAAGCGGTGGGTCAGCCAACGCCTCTATCGCCCATGCGGCCGCCTTCGCAGCCTCGCTAAGGCTCGACAACTCCCACAGGGGATCGCGGGGTGGGCTGTGAGATCTGTGGCGAGCGATTTTCTACCTGACAACCACGGTCAAAATGTGGGAGCTGGCTTGCCTGCGAAAGCGGTGGGCCAGTTGAAAACAGATCGACTGACACGCCGCCATCGCCAGTTCAAGCTGGCTCCAACAGGGCTCAGGGCTGGATCATCTGGCGCAGCACTGCACAGTCTGTGGCATGCCAATCTGCCAATTCCGGCCACGGGTTCTGCGGCAAGTTGACCAACACCGTGCGCGTGCCCGCTGCGCGGCCGCAGTCGAGGTCGAAGCGGTAATCGCCGACCATCACCATCTCGCTCGGTACCACATCCCAGGCTGCGGCCAGTTTCAGCAGGCCGCCTGGATCGGGCTTGGGCGGTGCATCATCGCGGCCCAGCACGTCGTCGACGGCAAAGCAGTCGGCCAGGCCAATCGCTTGCAGGGTGATATGCGCCAGCTCCCGCGCATTGCGGGTAAGGATACCGAGGCGATAACCGCGTCCCGCCAGTTCCCGCACCAGCTCCACCGCACCCTCTGCTGCGACGGAACCCAGCGCCAGCTCGCGCTCATGCTCCAGCAACCAGGCATGCTTGGCCGCTGCCACGTCGGCAGGCAATGCAGCCAGGTGAGTGAGGATGTCGTCCTCGGGCGGAATCTCCAGGGCCACGCGAATGGCCGCAAAGTCATGCACGGCCACCGTGAGGGTGCCGTCCATGTCGAATACCCAATGCTTAACGTCCGTCAGGCTCATGCCCAATCCTTGCGATGGCGAATCAACCCTTCCTGGGTCACGGAAGCCACCAATTGCCCGGCGCGGTTGTACACGCTGCCGCGCGAGAAACCCCGGGAGTTGCCGGCCCACGGGCTGTCCATGGCATAGAGCAACCAGTCATCGGCGCGCAGGTCGGCGTGGAACCACAGCGCGTGGTCAAGACTGGCGACTTGCATGTCTTTCTGCCAAACGGTCTTGCCGTGGGGCAGCAGCGAAGTGGTCAACAGGCCGAAGTCCGAGGCGTAGGCCAGCAAGTATTTGTGCAGCGCCGGTGCGTCGGCCAGGGCACCGTCGGCGCGAAACCACACGTACTTGACCGGGTCGGACGGCTGCGGGTTGAACGGGTCTTTCTCGGTCACCGGGCGCACTTCGATCGGCTTGGGGCACAGCAGCTTGTCGCGCATGTGCTCGGGGATCAGGTGCGCACGCTGCTGGGTCAGCTCCAGCTCCGACGGCAGGTTTTCCGGACCGACCACCACGGGCATGGTGGTCTGGTGTTCGAAGCCTTGTTCGTCGTACTGGAACGAGGTGGTGCAGGTGAAGATCGGGTGGCCCTTCTGGATCGCCGTCACGCGGCGCGTGCTGAAACTGCCGCCATCACGCACGCGGTCCACCGAATACACCACTGGCAATTTCGCATCGCCGGGGCGCAGAAAGTAGCCATGCAGTGAATGCACGTGCCGCGCTTCTTCGACCGTCTGGCTGGCGGCCGACAAGGACTGGCCAAGCACCTGGCCGCCGAACAGTTGGCGAAAACCCAGGTCCTGGCTGCGGCCACGAAAGAGGTTTTCCTCGATCGGCTCCAGGGTCAGCAAGTCCACCAGATCTTCCAATACTTGGCTCATTCACACTCTCCTCAGAGCAATTCTTTTCTACTTGTAGGAGCCAGCTCCTACCCGTGCAGCGTGTCCAACCATTGGGCGCGGGTGATGCGGTACAAAACATGCGGGCGCAGCGGGTCATCGGCTGCGACCTTGGGGTGTTCGAAATCTGCCAGCGGATCGTAATGCATACCGATGGCCTGCATGACTTTTTGTGATGGCAGATTGGCCTCCGTGGTGAAGGCGACAATTTCATCCAGCTGCAAGCGGTCGAACCCACAGCGCAATGCCGTCCACGCCGCCTCGCTGGCATAGCCCAGCCCCCAGTGCTCGCGCGCCAGGCGCCAGCCGATTTCCACCGCCGGGGTGAAAGCCGCCTCGAAGCTGACATTCTGCAACCCGGTCAGGCCAATGAATTCGCCAGTGTCCTTGCGCTGCAAGGCCCACAGGCCAAAGCCGTATTCGGCGAAATGGCCACGAATCCGCCCGATCAGCGCGGCGCTTTCCAGGTGGCTCAATTTGGCCGGGAAATAGCGCATCACCTGCGAGTCGGCGCACATGCGTGCAAAGTCCGGCAGGTCGCTGTCACGCCATGGGCGCATCAGCAGGCGTGCACTTTCCAGTTCGAGTATCGGCTCCATGGGTCCCCTCCCTTGCCATGTGCGTGAGTGTACAGCGCTGTTAAGATCCTTCGCAGATTCCTGTCAGAAAATCCCATGCCTTTGCCATTGATCTACCACGATGACTACAGCCCCGAGTTCCCGGCGGACCACCGGTTCCCGATGGACAAGTTCCGTCTGTTGCGTGACCACCTGGTGGCCAGCGGCCTGACCGAGGACAGCCAACTGCTGCGCCCGCAGCTGTGTCCGGCAGATATTCTCGCCCTGGCTCATGAACCGGGTTATATCGAACGCTACATGAGTGGCGAGTTGTCCCCCGAAGACCAGCGGCGCCTCGGTCTGCCCTGGAGCGAAGCCCTGGCTCGACGCACCGTGCGCGCGGTGGGCGGCTCGATCCTCGCGGCCGAGCAGGCACTCGAACATGGCCTTGCCTGCCACTTGGCGGGCGGCACCCATCACGCCCATTACGATTACCCGGCGGGCTTCTGCATCTTCAACGACCTGGCGGTGATCAGCCATTACCTGCTGGCCAGCGGCCGGGTCAACCGCGTACTGATCTTCGACTGCGACGTGCATCAGGGCGACGGTACCGCCCGCATCCTCCACGACACCCCGGATGCCATCACCGTGTCGCTGCACTGCGAAAAGAACTTCCCGGCGCGCAAGGCCCAGAGCGATTGGGACATCCCACTGCCCATGGGCATGGGCGATGCCGAGTACCTCAAGGTGGTCGATGACGCCCTCAACTACCTGCTGCCGCTGTACCAACCCGACCTGGTGCTGTACGACGCCGGCGTCGATGTGCATAAGGACGACGCCCTCGGTTACCTCAAGCTGACAGATACCGGCGTCGCCGCCCGCGATGAAGCCGTGATGCGCCACTGCCTGGGCCGCGACATCCCGGTGATGGGCGTGATCGGCGGCGGCTACAGCAAGGACCGCCCTGCCCTGGCGCGTCGTCATGGCATCCTGCATCACAGCGCGCAACGGGTATGGACGTCATCAGGCTGTCATTGAAGTGTGAGCGTTACCCACAATGCCTGTGGAACGGCCTGTGGATAAGTTGAGCGTAAGCGTCTGAAAGCTAACCCACGCATGGCGTGTAGGAAACTGTACGTTTTCTGATCAGACACGCAGGCTTCCTTGTGGTGAGCGGGCTTGCCCCGCGTTGGGTTGCGTAGCAGCCCCTTTTGAGGGCGTCGCGTTCTGCCAGTTAGAACGGGGGTTGAGGGTTTGGGGCTGCTTCGCAGCCCAACGCGGGGCAAGCCCGCTCGCCACAGGAAGGGTGTTCACCACAGGAAGCGCGGTCACTATGGGAGGGGTGCTCGCCATGGAAAGCGTGCGCGCCGATCACAACGATCCTTCCCCCCCACAATTGCGCGCCATTGCTTACAATGGGCGCCCTTTTGTTTTCACCAGGCCTGCTGATGTCCGCTACTGCTCCCTCCCACGTTGCCATTATCGGCGGCGGCCCCGCCGGGCTGATGGCCGCCGAAGTATTGAGCCAGGCAGGCGTGCGGGTCGACCTGTATGACGGCATGCCCTCCGTGGGGCGCAAGTTCCTGCTGGCGGGCGTGGGCGGCATGAACATCACCCATTCGGAGGCGTACCCGGCGTTCCTGTCGCGTTATGCCGAGCGCGCGCCGCAGATGGCGCCGTTACTGCGCGCGTTTGGCGCCGAGGCGTTGTGCGAGTGGATTCACGGCCTGGGCATCCAGACCTTTGTCGGCACCTCCGGTCGCGTGTTTCCGACCGACATGAAAGCCGCACCGCTGCTGCGTGCGTGGCTCAAGCGCCTGCGTGACCAGGGCGTGGTTATCCACACCCGCCATCGCTGGCTCGGCTGGAATGCCGAGGGCGACTTACTTATCCACAGCCCTGACGGCGAAAAAACTATCCACAGCGATGCCGTGCTATTGGCCCTGGGCGGCGGCAGTTGGTCGCGCCTGGGCTCCGATGGTGCATGGCTCAAGTTGCTGGAAGACCGTGGCGTGCCCTACGCCACGCTGCAACCGAGCAACTGCGGCTTCGAGGTGTCGGCCTGGAGCGATTTGATGGTGAGCAAATTCGCCGGCGCGCCGCTGAAAAACGTCGCTATCGGCGTGGCGGATGACAAGCCTCGACTGGGCGAGTGCGTGATCACCGCGACGGGCATCGAGGGCAGCCTGATCTACGCACTGTCGGCGCCGATTCGTGAAGCCATCAACCGTGACGGCGCGGCCACCGTGCATATCGATCTGCTGCCGAGCAAGCCGCTGGACAAGGTCCAGGCCGCCCTGGCCAAGCCACGTGGCTCGCGGTCGATGAGCAAGCATTTACACAGTCAGTTGGGGTTGGATGGGGTCAAAGCGGCGCTGCTGCGCGAGCTGACCCCGGCCGAGCACTTTCATGATCCGGCGCAGTTGGCGGTTGATATCAAGGCGCTGCCACTGACCCTGGTGAAAACCCGGCCGATGGATGAGGCGATCAGCACCGCCGGTGGCGTGCCGTTCGAGGCGTTGGATGAGCGGCTGATGCTCAAGCAATTGCCGGGGGTGTTTTGCGCAGGAGAGATGCTCGACTGGGAAGCTCCAACCGGCGGGTATTTGCTGACGGGGTGTTTTGCCAGCGGGCGAGCAGCCGGGCGCGGGATGTTGGAGTGGCTGGTGGCGAGCGGGCTTGCCCCGCGTTAGGCTGCGAAGCAGCCCCAATAAACCCGCAGGGTTTTAACAGATAAACCGCGCTTGCAGGTTTTAGGGCCGCTTCGCGGCCCAACGCGGGTGCAAGCCCGCTCACCACAAAGGTCAGTTACTTCTTCTTACGCGGCCCGGTATTAAAAACCGGGACCTTGCGCACCGGCTTGATCGACGGCTCCGCCGGCGCCACCTCACCACTGTCCACCCACTTGCCGAGGTTGCGCTTGCCGCCACCACCGGAGGTCTTGGGCTTCTTCGGTTTTTTCGGTTTCTTTACTACCTGCCCGCTGGCATCGGTGTCCGGCACGCGGTGTTCCGGTTCGAAATCCGGCTCCATCTTGCGGGTCAAGGTCTGACGGGTCAGCATCTCGATGGCCGACAGCATGTTCACTTCATCGGCGCACACCAGCGAAATCGCCTCGCCGGTGTTACCCGCACGGCCGGTACGGCCAATGCGGTGGATGTAATCCTCGGCCACGATCGGCAGGTCGAAGTTGACCACCAGCGGCAGGTCTTCGATGTCCAGGCCACGGGCCGCCACGTCGGTGGCCACCAGGATCTGCACTTCGCTGGATTTGAAACGGTCCAGCGCGCGTTGGCGGGTCGCTTGGGGTTTATCACCATGAATGCCGTCGGCATTGATGCCCAGGCCCTGCAACTTATCCACCAGCGCATCCACGCCATTGCGGGTCTTGGCGAACACCAGCACCTGCTTCCAGCGGCCTTTGCGCATCAGGTGGACAAACAGCTCGGGCTTGCGCTTCTTGTCGACCGGCACCACCCATTGCTTCACGGTATTGGCGGCGACGTTGCGCGGGCTGACCTCGATGCTCAGCGGGTCGTTGAGCATCTGCCCGGCCAGCACGCGGATGTCATCGGAGAAGGTCGCCGAGAACAGCAGCGTCTGGCGCTTCTTCGGCAGCATGCGGTAGATGTTCGCCAGTTCTTCGGAGAAGCCCAGGTCAAGCATGCGATCGGCTTCATCCAGCACCAGGGTCTGCAGCTGGTTGAGTTTCAGCGCGTTCTGGCGGAACAGGTCGATCAGCCGGCCCGGCGTGGCGACCAGGATGTCGACGCCCTTGCGCAGCTTCATCATCTGCGGGTTGATGCTCACGCCGCCGTACACCGCGTAGGTGGTCAGCGGCAGGTGTTGGGCGTACTCGGCAACGCTGGCGTGAACCTGCTCGGCCAGTTCACGGGTCGGGCACAGGATCAGTGCGCGGGCCGAGTTGGCAGCGACTTTGGGCCCTTCCATTGTCAGCAATTGCAGGAGCGGCACGGCGAAACCGGCGGTCTTGCCGGTGCCGGTCTGGGCCGCAGCCATCAGGTCGCGACCGGCCAGCACCGCCGGAATGGCTTGCGCCTGCACCGGCGTCGGGGTCTGGTAGCCAAGCGTCTCAAGGGCGCGCAGCAAGGGTTCGATCAGGCCAAGTGTGGCGAAAGTCATGTGTTTACCGTAGGAAAAATTCAGCGCAAGGGCGTAATGCGCGGCAGTTTACCTTATTTCCGGCTTGGGCTTGCGCCACTGGGGCAGGCTGATCAACAGCACCGCGCTGATAATTACCAGCATCGCCAGGGCTTCTTCCAGGCCGATGGTCTCGCCGATGAACACGATCCCCAGCAACACCGCCACCGCCGGGTTAACGTAGGCATAGCTGGTCGCCGCCGCCGGACGCACATGCTTGAGCAGGTACATATAGGCGTTGAAGGCGATGATCGAGCCGAACACGGCCAGGTACGCCAGGGCCAGCCAGCCTTCCAGCGGCGGCATGGCTTGCAGGTGTTCACCGGTGAACGCGCTGGCGATCAACAGCGTCACGCCGGCCACCAGCATTTCCGCCGCACTGGCCATTGCCCCCGGCGGCAACGGCAGGCGCCGGCTCCACACCGAACCGAACGCCCACGACGCCGCTGCAAACAATAATAAAGCGGCGCCCATGGGGCTCGACTGCAATGTGCTGCCCATGTTGAGCATGGCGATACCGATCATCCCCAGGATCACGCCCGCCCATTCCAGGCGGGTATTACGCGCGCCCCAGAAATAACCGCACAGCAAGGTGAACAGCGGCACGGTCGCCACCGCCAGCGCCGCCACACCGGACGAGACGCCGGTGTGCTCGGCCACACTCACCGCGCCATTGCCGAAGGTCAGCAGCAAAATACCGATCTTGGCAGCGGCCTTCCATTGCTCCCAGGTCGGCGCTGGCGCCCCACGCCAACGCAAGAAGCCATACATCACCGCCCCCGCCACCAGGAAGCGAATCCCACCCAGCATCAGCGGCGGCCAGAATTCCACGCCGATGCGGATCACCAGGTAGGTGGAGCCCCAAATCACATACAACGCAAAAAAAGCGGCGATCAACGGTAAGGGAAAGCGACGTGGGCCTGGCATTGGGCAGCTCTATGGCAGAAATGAGAGAGGCTTATTCTAAAAAGGCAGGCTCCTAAACATAAGTTACAAAACCTGTTTAATCCGCCAGTACACTTTTCAAAACATGGTTATCAGGGCTATAACCCCTACTTTCGAAAGCCAAGCGCTCCTGGAGCCTTATCATGGACAAATACGACCGCATGCTCCTCAGCGCCCTGCTCGAAGACGGCCGCGCTTCCTACGCGCAACTGGCGCGCACGGTAAATCTCTCCGCCCCCGCCGTCGCCGAACGCGTGGCCAAGCTGGAGGCCAGCGGCGTGATCACCGGGTATCAGGCCAAGGTGGACTTATCCAAAGTCGGCCTGCCGATTCAGTGCGTGATGGAACTGAGACTGACCAACCACGGCAGCCAGAAGGTCTACGATGCCCTGGCCGAAATCCCCGAACTGACCGAATGCCACCGGGTCACGGGCGATCCGTGCGTGATCATGCAGGCAGCGGTGGGCTCGATGCCGGAGTTGGAGAATTTGATCAACCGGGTAGCGAAGTTCGGGTTCAGCAAGACCTCGATCATCTTGTCGAGCGCGATAGAGCGGCGGGTGCCGTTGGGGCAGTTGGAGGGCAAAAATGGTGGATAAGCCCAGCAAGGTCTTCAGCCTCAGTCACCCGATCTCCCCGCGTATTCCGCTGTGGCCGGGGGACCCGCCGGTGGCGTTTGAAGACGTCGCGTCACGGGACAAGGACGGCTATTTCCTTCGTCGGTTCAGCATGGGTGAACATAGCGCCACGCATATGAATGCGCCGAACAGTTTTTATGCTGGTGGAATGGGGATTGATGGTTATCGACCCGAAGACTTGGTGCGGCCCGCCGTAGTGATCGATGTGCACGGTAAAACCCAGAGCAATCCAGATTACGAAATCTGCCCACTGGATATTGAAGCGTGGGAACGTCAGCACGGGCTTATCGAACCTGGCTCGGTCGTGCTGATGTACACCGGCTGGCAACACCTCTGGAACGACCCGATAGCGTTTTTTGGTCAGGACGCGCAAGGCTCACACTTCCCTGGGATTGGTGAAGCGGCGATTCGGTTTTTGCTCGAACAGCGCCAGATTGCCGGGGTTGGCATTGATACCCACGGGGTTGATCCAGGGCAAAGCACCGCCTTCGCGACAAACCATGCCGTGTTGGCGGGAAACGGGATTGTGCTGGAGTGCCTGACCCACCTCGACCGGCTTCCGGCCAAGGGCGCCACGTTAGTGATAGGTGTACTAGGACTGGAAGGCGGTTCGGGATCACCAGCATCAGTGATGGCGTTTATTCCCTGACTTGCAGGTAGGCCCTACCGACGCCATCGCAGGCAAGCCAGCTCCCACACTAGACCGCATACAGTCCGGGCAACTCGGTCAACTGTGGGAGCTGGGCTTGCCCGCGATGACGTCAGTTGCTTCAACACAGCTGTGAGCGTTGAACAATCAAATCGACCACCTGCTCGATGGTGGTGATGTGATCCCAATCTTTCTGCGTCGCTTGCAAGTTGAATTGCCACTTGATCTGCATGACAAAGCAGGTCAAATCATCATCAATAATCTTGAAGTCATGGATGAAGTCCGTTTGCTCGGTGACCTGACTTCGGTCGATGAAACCGATGATATCGACGAATAGCTGAATCACCTTTTCGCTGATCTCGGCTCTAGTCGGGCTAGCTGCCATTTCTTGCCTCATAGGCGCACTTACCAATACTGATTAGATCAAAGACAGCCAACCCCGCAGCAACGAAAGGAATGCCCCGTCCAATAATGCCAAATACCCGGACGGTGCCAAACGTTGCTTTCGCCATTCTGGCCACCGTGGGTTGCCTGATCAATGTACGAGGGAAAAAGCGCATTCCGATGAGACTCGCCAGGTTCGTCGTTTTGCTAGAACCAACATGAACCCAAGTGCCCACGGCAATTTTGTTTATAGGTATGCCGGCGGCGCCAGTCAGAACCGTTGCCGCCGTCAAGCCATAGTGTTGCTGGGTACATTTCCAGAGTTCGTCAAACGTGGTGCTCGGCACCGAGGAGTCCGCATGAACGGGCTTGAGTAACTGGTAACTGGCGCCATGGGTCCAGCCTGGCGAATGAGGTAAAACCATGACTGCCGGGCAACTTGTCATCGTGTTTCCCAAATGAAACGCCATGCTTGAAGTTGAGCCGAAATCGATGCCGGTGCCTTGGAGCTCAAACTGGCTTCGCCTGATTGCTGTGTGAAGATCGCTTTCCTGCATGACGTAGTCCCTGTACGTAAATGACAGCCGGGATCTTAGGTCGCAGCGAAGGGGTATAGACGGGAGAAGGGAAAATCCAGAATGGTCCGACAGGACAGCAAGGCCAAGCCTACTGACTATTCAGAAAGCAGATAAGCGCCCCCAAAAAGAGCGGTTGCTTCAATGGCCAGCAAGACCACTCCCTTTCATTTGCGCGGCGGATGTGCTGCATTACGCGGTGGGCTCTGCGCACTCGTCGGGCAAAGCGATGGATGTGCAGCAGCGGGCGATGATGCATTTGTTGGAGATGGCGAAGGGGGTGTTGGATCGGGCGCTGGAGTGTGTGCAGCCTCGATGAACACCGCCCCTCCCACATTTGAACGGCGTTGTTCTATCAGAACCCGCGATGTTTCTTCAGATGCTCATTGATCTTCGCCGCCGGGACTTTCTGCAAGGTGCACAGCAGGTCGTGGGACAGTTCGCGCAATCCGTGGGTGCGGCGCAGTTCCTGGGCCAGGTGCGCCGTGAGGTTGGCAGCCATTTCCGCATCCGCCAGCGCCCGGTGAGCCTGGCCGGTGTGGGGCAGCTTGGCGAAGGCATTCAAGGTGCCGAGTTTGTGGTTCGGCGCCGACGGCATCAGGCGGCGCGCCAGCAGCAGGGAGCAGGCGAATTTCTGCAGGCGGGTGCGGCGGATCAGGCCCAGTTCGTAATCCCAGAATTTCTGGTCGAACGCAGCGTTGTGCGCCATCAGCGGCGTGGTGCCGACGAATTCATTCACTTCGTTCATCACCCGCTCAGCCGGCGGCGCGCTGCGCAGCATGGCGTTGCTGATGCCGGTGAGCTGTTCGATAAAGCCGGGCACGCGCACGCCAGCGTTCATCAGGCTCTGGTAACGGTCCACGATCTGGCCACGTTCGAGGATGACCACGGCGATTTCCGTGGCCCGGCAGTGGCTGCTCGGGGTGATGCCGGTGGTTTCAAAGTCGATGACCGCTATACGTTCCAAACCTGTTCCAACTCCGTCTAACTATTTATTGCGCCGTAGCGCTTATTTGAGCAGCAACGCGCCTTCGATCGGCACGTAGCGGCTGGCAGCGCGTATCAACGAGTTGGCCGTCAGCCCCGGCACGCCATACGCCACGGCTTCGACGCCGTGCTTGTGGATGATGCGGTCGAGCAGCATGTCGAAGTCACCGTCGCCGGAGGCCAGCACGATTTCGTCGACGTGGTCGGCGGCGTCCATGATGTCGATGGTGATGCCCACGTCCCAGTCGCCCTTGGCCGAGCCGTCGCTGCGCTGGATATACGGCTTGAGTTTCACCGTGAAGCCCAGGTTGCGCAGGATCTGCTGGAACTGCTGCTGCTTGCTGTCGCCTCGGTCGATGGCATACGCATAGGCCTCGACGATCTGCCCGCGCGCGCTGATATCAGCCCACAGGGCGGCGTAGTTGAAATGGCAACCATAGGCCTGGCGGACGGTGTAATAGAGGTTTTGTACATCGGC
Source organism: Pseudomonas aylmerensis (assembly GCF_001702265.1). GTDB lineage: Bacteria > Pseudomonadota > Gammaproteobacteria > Pseudomonadales > Pseudomonadaceae > Aquipseudomonas > Aquipseudomonas aylmerensis. Next base: position 79,103 of record NZ_MAUE01000048.1, on the reverse strand, counting down.
GAACACTGCAATTTTCTTCACCGCACTTCCTCATGACAGCCAGGCGCCAGCGCCCGGAAAGGGTGCCAGTATGCCAGTCGCGAGAACGTTTCCGGGAAAAATCAGACCGGGGCGACACAGCGCCCCGGTTGAGCGCAGGTCAGACGAAGGAATCGTCGTCGCCAAAGGAAGAAGAGTCGTCGGAATAGTCGCTGTCGGCAAAACTGTCCGCGTTGTTGCTGCCCCAGCTGTCGCTGTCATTGCCGGCAAAGCGCTGGTCATCGTTGCCCCAGCCGCCCTGGTCGCTGGCCGGCGCCGGTTGCTCGATGATTTCTTCCACCACCTGCGGCTGCTGGTTGTGGTGGAACAGGCTGCTGATGCCCTCGGCCAGCATTACACCACCGGCCACGCCTGCAGCGGTTTTCAGTGCGCCGCCGAGGAAGCCGCTGCCGATCGGGGCCGCAGGCGCCTGCTGCGGTTGCTGGTAGTTCTGCTGGGGCGCGCCATAGTTCTGCTGCGGCGCAGGCTGGCCAAACGCAGGCCTGCCCGGTTCACGCCAGCCACCCGACGAAGCCGGGGCGCTCTGGCTTGGCTGCGGGTCGCGGGAACCGCCGCCAAAGATGCTCGACAGGAAGCCGCCACCGCTTGCAGGGGCTGCCTGCGACGACTTGGCGCGCTCTAGCTCCTCCTGCAATTGCTGGATCTGCTGCGCCTGCTGCTTGTTCTGCGCGTCGAGGCTCTTGAGCGCGTGTTCCTGCACCAGGATCGACTGGGTCATGTAATACCCGGCGGCCGGTTGGCGAGTCATGTGCTCCTTGATCCGCGCTTCTGCTTGCGCATCGCGGGGGGCTGAGTCCGTTTCGGCTTGCTGCAACCGTGAAAACAGTCCATCGATCAGGGTTTGCTCTTCGCTGTTCATGGCGACCTCGTTAGATTGCCGGTAGAAATCGTGGTCCTGCCTGTGATCAGGCCAGGTGCACTCTAGTTATGGGGCTGTTACCAGTTGTTTCAATGGTCTTTACTCAAGGTTTACGTTTGCGTCCCTGCAACCCTGATCGGTTAAAGTGTCGCCCTTGTTTCCAGGCCTGCGATGAACCTGATGAATCCGTTAGACGTATTGCGCGACTCTTTCCGTTTTACCCGGAACAACCTGGGTGCCATCGTTCAGCTATGCCTGCCGCTGGTCATCCTGGAGGCCCTGCTGCAACAGGTGCTCGACCACACGCTGGGCCCGGATGCCTTCCCCGGCTACAGCGTGGTGGTGGGATTGCTGGTGTACCCGCTGTACACCGGCGCCTTGATCCTGTTTCTCGACGCCCGCACCCGGGGCGAATCGCCGCGCACCAAGGATGTGTGGGCGATGGCGCTGACCCTGTGGCCGCGCTTCGCCCTGCTGACGGCCATGAGCACCTTGCTGATTCTGCTTGGCCTGTCGCTGTATTTCCTGCCGGGCCTGTGGCTGATGGTGGTACTGGCGTTTGCCGAGTACCTGCTGGTACTGCGCAGCATGCCGGCGCTGGAAGCAATGAAAGAAAGCTTCCGCCTGACCCGTGGGCATTTCTGGCGGATCCTGGTGTGCCTGTTGTGCGTGATGACACCGCTGTGGCTGCTCAAGGGCGCCAGTGTGGCGGCCTATCCCGAGCCTGCGCCGTTGCTCGGCGTGCTGATCGACAGCGCGCACAGCTTCCTGCAGCTGTTTACCAGTGTGGTGCTGTTTCGTTTATTCATGCTGATCGGTGGCGATGCCGACGCGCGGTGATATGCTCCGTGCCACTCCCGAAACGCTATAAGCCGAGCCGATGACCCGTTTATTGCGCATAACCTTGCTGGGCCTGTTGATCATTGCAGGCCTGCTGACGGCCCTGATCTACAGCCTGACCTGGCGCCCCGAGCCCAAGGAAATCCTGCCCGTGAGCTGTGTTGCGCCGCGTGCGCCGACCCTGTTGCCAGGGCAGGCGCTCAAGGTCATGACCTGGAACGTGCAATACCTGGCCGGCAAGAACTACGTGTTCTGGTACGACACCACCGACGGCAGCGGCCCCGACGACCGCCCCACCGTGGAAGACATGGCCGCCAGCCTCGACGAAGTGGCGCGGGTGATCCGCGACGAACAACCCGACATCCTGCTGCTGCAGGAACTCGACGAAAACGCCAAGCCCTCCCACTACCAGGACCAACTGGCCCTGCTCCAGGAACGCTTGGTCGACCTCTACCCCTGCAGCGCCCAGACCTTCGACTGGAAAGCCGACTTCGTCCCCGACCGGCATATCTTCGGCAGCGTCGGCCGCAAGCTGGCGACCCTGAGCCGCTACCAGATCGAACACGCCGAACGCCTGCAATTGCCGGCGCCGGACGCCAACTTCATCAGCCGTCAGTTCCAGCCCAAGCCGGCCCTGCTGCTGACCTACTTGCCACTGAGTGATGGTGGCCAGCTGGCAGTGCTCAACACCCGCCTGGACGGCGACGCCCCGGGCCGCAGCGCGGTGCAGGCGCAGGTGCAAACCACGGTCAAGTTGCTGGATAAATTCGAAGGTCGCGGCACGCCCTGGTTGATCGGCGGCGATTTCAACCTGCTGCCCCTGGGGCAATTCCTGCGTCTGGACGCCGGCAAGCGCGGACGGTACTCACCGGACAGCGAGCTGCATCTGCTGTGGGACAAGTACCCGATGATCCCGAGTAACAGCGAATCGAGCGGGATTGATCGTGAGAAATGGCTGACGCACTTTCCGAATGATCCCAGCATCGAAGGCCCGGATCGCACGCTCGATTACCTGTTCTACAGCCCACGGATCAAACGGGTGCAGGCCAAGGTGCGGCAGGAGGATACCTTGCGTATTTCCAACCATCTGCCGGTGATCGCACGGTTCCTGCTGCCTGCCGCGCAATAACCAACACCTGTAGGAGCCCGGCTTGCCGGCGACGCAGACGACGCGGTGTGTCGGCTGCACCGCAGTCGCAGGCAAGCCGGCTCCCACATTTGATCCCGGTGGTCGCTACTTTCTCGGCTTGATCCTGGCGGTCGCCTCCGCCACCAGCGGGTCATCCGGCCAATAGTGCTTGGGGTAACGGCCCTTCAGATCCTTCTTCACTTCGGCGTAGGTACTGCGCCAGAAGTTCGCCAGATCCTGGGTCACCTGCACCGGCCGCCGTGCCGGGGACAGCAGGTGCAGCTTCACCACTTGGCGCCCACCGGCAATGCGCGGGGTGTCGGCCAGGCCGAACAATTCCTGCAGGCGCACCGCCAGAATCGGCGGCTGTTCGCTGTAGTCCAAACGCACTGACGAGCCCGATGGCACCTTCACATGTTGCGGCGCCAGTTCGTCGAGCCGCTGGGGCAGCGGCCACGGCAACAGGTTATGCAGGAAGCTGGAAATATCCAGCTGGGCGAAATGGCTCAGGCGCGAGACTTTGCCCAGGTAGGGCATCAACCAGTGTTCGAGGCTGGCGAGCAAGGCGGTGTCGCTGATATCCGGCCATTCGCTGGTTTTGCCGGCGTCCAGCTGGCGCAGCAGCATGACGCGGGACTGCCATTGGCGCAGTTCAGGCGTCCAGGGCAGCAACTCCAGGCCTTTGCGGCGTACCAGGTTGACCAGCGCCTGGCTGCGGGCGGACTCGTCCAGGCCGGTCAGCGGTTCACGGCTGAGCACCAGTTCGCCGACTTTGCGCTGGCGTTCGGCACGCAATACGCCTTCGCGCTCGTCCCAATCCAGCTGGTCGACAGTGCGCACTTGCTCGGCCAGCACCGTGTCGAACAGTGCCGGATCAAAATCGGCCGCCAGGTAGATACGTTCTTCACGCTGACCCTGGCGACTGCCGAGGTCGGCGATCACCAGCCAGGGCTGTTTCATCAGGCTGTCGGCCTCGGCGAACAAGGCCGCGCGGCCATTGGCCAGGCGATATTCGGCGCCACCGGGGCGACGTTGCTGGGCGACACGGTCCGGGTAGGCCAGCGCCAGCAGGGCACCGAGCCAGCGTGGGTGGTCGGGATCGGCCACCGGCTGGGTGGCCTTGCCTCTTAGATAGCCACGGTATTGCCGCGCCAGTTGCTTGGCCCGCTGCACGCCGCCTTGGGTGCCGCGCGCGCGTTCTTCACCGGACAGCAACGCCAGGCGACTGTGCAAATCCGCGCCAGCGCCGCGCAAAATATCGCGCTCCCCCAAGAGCGCGGCGACCTCACACGCGGTCGCCGCGAGGCCCAGATCCTGGCCGCGCAACAGCAGATGGGCGATACGCGGATGGGCCGGCAGCTCGGCCATTTTCTGGCCATGCGCGGTCAGCGTATCGTCATTCAACGCCCCCAGGCGCTGCAGCAAATCCTGGGCCTGGGCATAGGCGGCGGTCGGCGGCACATCGAGCCACACCAGTTGCGTGGGTGTGACACCCCAACGCGCCAGTTGCAGCGCCAGGCCGGCGAGATCGGCGGCGAGGATTTCCGCACTGCCATACGCGGCCAGGCCTTCATGCTGGTCCTCGGACCACAAGCGATAACACACCCCCGGCTCCAGGCGCCCTGCCCGGCCGGCGCGCTGGGTGGCACTGGCGCGGGAGATGCGTTGGGTATCGAGGCGGGTCATGCCGCTGCCAGGGTCGAAACGCGGCACGCGCGCCAAGCCGGCGTCGATCACCACACGTACGCCATTGATGGTCAGGCTGGTCTCGGCGATGTTGGTGGCGAGTACCACTTTGCGTTTGCCGGGCGGGGCCGGGTCGATGGCGGCGCGCTGGGCGTTGAGGTCCAGCTCGCCATGCAGCGGGCACAGCAGCACATCGCTGCGGTCGCCCAGGGCGTCGGCCAGTTGTTGATGGACCCGGCGAATCTCCGCCTGCCCCGGCAAAAACACCAGCACACTGCCGGACTCGTCGTGCAGGGCCTCGAGGAGGGTGTTCACCACACGTGGCTCGATGAATTCACCCGGCTGGTACGGCCGGCCCCAGCGCGTCTGCACCGGGAACATGCGTCCCTCGCTGCGCAGGATCGGCGCGTCGTCCAGCAGGCTGGCCAGGCGCTCGCCTTCGAGGGTCGCGGACATCAACAGGATTTTCAGCGGCTGCTCATCGCGAAACAGCTCGCGCCCGTTCAGGCTCAGGGCCAGCGCCAGGTCGGCGTCGAGGCTGCGTTCGTGGAATTCGTCGAAGATCAGCAGTCCCACGCCGTCGAGTGCCGGGTCATCCTGCAGGCGACGGGTGAGGATGCCTTCGGTGACCACTTCAATCCGTGTATTGGGGCCGACTTTGCTGTCGAGACGGATGCGATAGCCGACGGTGTCGCCAACCTTTTCGCCCAGCTCACTGGCCAGCCGTTCCGCGGCAGCACGCGCCGCCAGGCGCCTCGGTTCGAGCATCAGGATGGTCTGCCCGGCCAGCCAGGGCTCGTTCAACAAGGCCAAGGGCACACGGGTGGTTTTACCGGCGCCGGGCGGTGCTTCCAGCACGGCTTCATGGCGATTCGCCAAGGCGTCACGCAGGGCGGGTAAAACATCATCGATCGGCAACGAATTCATACTGGCTCCAAAGCAGAGCGGCGAGTATAACGGCGAACTGCCGGATGCCGGTGCTGGTCTCACAAGCACCCCGCTCTTTCGCGGTGGATGCGCTCAAAGGTGGGCGCTGGCTTATAGTTTCGTATCAACCGTGTTCAGGAGAGTCTTCATGCGTATCGCTTCCCGTGTCATTGGCGGTGTCCTCGCCGTCACCCTGCTGAGCCAGTTGACGGCCTGCGGCTCGATTTTCTACCCCGACCGCCGCGGCCAGATCGACGGCAAGATCGACCCGGCGATTGCCGTGCTCGACGCCGTGGGCCTGCTGTTCTATGTGATCCCTGGCCTGATCGCGTTCGGCGTGGACTTCGCCACCGGCGCGATCTACTTCGAACCGGGCAAGACTGCCCAGGTCGCCCCGGAAAAACTCCACGAGGCCATCGGCGCCGACGGCAAGGTCGACAACGCCAAGCTGCAAAGCATCATCCAGAAGGAAACCGGCCGCACCCTGCCGCTGGATGACCCGCGCATGATCCAGTTCAAGGGCAGCGTGCAACAGCTCGCGTCCCTGGGACTGCAACCCGCTGCCTAAGGACTGCCCATGACCACCAGCCCCGAACACGCGCGGCTCCTGCGCCTGGCCACCCGCGCCTCGGTGGGCGTGGCCTGTGCGCTGATTATCACCAAGGCCATCGCCTGGTGGCTCAGTGGCTCGGTGAGCATGCTCGCCGGGTTGACCGACTCACTGCTCGACGGCGTGACCTCGCTGCTGAACCTGCTGGCCGTGCATTACGCCCTGCGCCCGGCCGATGACGATCACCGTTATGGTCATGGCAAGGCGGAATCGCTGTCGGGCATGGCCCAGGCGCTGTTTATCGGCGGCAGTGCGGTGCTGATCGCGTTCCAGGCCTACGAGCGCCTGCAACACCCGGAACCAGTGGGCGCGCCGTGGCTGAGCATTGGTGTGATTGTGTTTTCCCTGGTGCTGACCGTGGCCTTGCTGATGCTGCAACACCGGGTGGTGCGCGAAACCGGCTCCAACGCGGTACGCGCGGATTCTCTGCATTACCGTTCGGACCTGATGCTCAACGGCAGCATCCTGGTGGCACTGGTGTTGGCGGGCATGGGCTTTCATCAGGTCGACGCCTGGTTCGGCCTGGGCATTGCCGCCTACATCTTGTGGAGTGCGATCCAGATCGCCCGGGAAAGCTTCGCGGTATTGATGGACGAGGAGCTGCCGCCGGAGGTCAGCCAGCATATGCTGGAACTGGCGCGCGGCGTGCCCGGCGTGCTGGGTGCGCATGATTTGCGCACGCGGATTTCCGGCAGCCACTGGTTCGTGCAACTGCACCTGGAACTGCCGGGGGATTTGACCCTGTCAGTCGCCCACGGCATCAGCGACCAAGCCGCCGATGCAATTCACCAAGCCTACCCCCGTGCCGAAGTACTGGTACACGCGGACCCCGCAGATCAACCCCAAGAAGCCAGCTATAAGCTGTAAGCCTCAAGCCTCAAGCCTCAAGCCTCAAGCCTCAAGCCTCAAGCGTGCGGCTTGAAGCTTGAAGCTTGAAGCTTGCAGCTTATCAATACTGCACTTGATACCCGCGACTGCTCAGGCAGTTGCCCTGTGCCTGGCGGTAGGTTTGCACCACCGCCGGGTCGGGCGCGTAGGTGACGGCCTGCGGGTCGAAGCCGCTTTGCTGCACCGCCCAGCGATAACAGTCATAACCGTCCTGCTGCACTTGGGCCGGTGACTGGCCGTTGGCGGGGTATGCCACCACGTCATACCCGTTGCCTTGCGGCGCCGGCTGCGGCCCAGGCACTGCGGTCGGCGGTTGCACCACCACGTATTCCTGGGAGGTGCTTTCGTAGGTGTAGTAGGCACCGGCCGCGAGGAAAAACAACGCGCTGCCCACCCACACTTCGCGCGCGTAGTCCGGCAGGTAGCGCACGCGAATCCCATACGGCGGCGTTACCACCACGTAGCGCGGGCCTTGCGGGCGATACCAGTAGCCGCCGGAGAAGAAGTAATCCTGGCCACGGTACGGCACGCGGTAATTGCGGTCGGGAAAACGGTCGACGGTATAACCGGGACGATATTGCGGGCCCGGGCCCCAACCATTGCCATGTCCGTCGGGACGACCCGGCCAGCGGTTGTCATTCGGGTGACCGTTGTTGAAGCCACCGCCCGGACGTGGGCCGGGACTATTGCCGGCCTGCCAGTGCTGATTGCCATCATTGCGACGTGGGATGTCTTGGTAGTTGCCCTGGCGCGGTTCCTGGGTTTGGCGCACGGTATCCGGACGCCCCTGGATCGGCAGGTTATTCGCCGGCTGCGGCGCTGGCCGAGGCTGTTCTGCCCCTTGCGGGCGACCCTGCCATTGCCCGCCACCGTGCGGCTGCTGCTCGGCGCGATCAAAATGCGGATTCTGGGGACGCGGCTGGTTGTTCTCGAAGTGCTGGTTCTGCGGACGCGGCTGCGTGTTTTCCGGCCGTGGTTGATTGTTCTGCGGGCGAGGCTGGTTGTTTTGCGGACGCGGCTGTTCGTTACCTTGCCGACCGCCTTCCGGCCCTCGTTCATGCTGACCGCCGCCTTCAGGGCGTGGGTCGTCTGCCATCACTTGCGTGCCGACGGTCACCATCAGCAAACCTACACCTGCCATACGCCAGATGCGCTTCATGCTATTCCTCACTGCGGATAAGGGCCTAGAACGTCCGGCCTCATAGATAAGACTGGAAAAGCCGCGCCCGGTTCTGAGACAGGTTATCAGTCACGAGAACAATTTTCTCAAGGCAAAAGAAAAGGGGTGACCCGTCGGCCACCCCTTGAGAACTTCGTCCTGGCTCAACGCTTTTGACGTTGGCTCACCTCACGCCGTCTTGTGGACAGTGTGCAGCCTGGAGGCCAACTCAACCCTGCTGGGGTGGCGGCCGCAGCGGGCCTGATTGGGCGAGCTGCTGTGGACTGTTGTCCAGGCGGTGATTCTGTTGATAACGATACCCGCCAACGTCCGACAGATGATTGCGAAGATTGCGTCAATAAACAGTGCTTGCGCAATTTTTAACCCTTCATGGATAATTCACCGCAATAGTTACGACAAAGGCCAACCCAATGAGCAAGCTTGACCGATACGACCTGAGTATTTTGGCGGAATTGCAGCGCGACGCGAGGATCTCCAACCAGGAGTTGGCCGAGCGTATCGGCCTGTCGCCTTCGCCCTGCTCACGCCGGGTCAAGCAATTGGAGGACGACGGCTACATCGCACGCCAGGTCGCCCTGCTCGACCGCAAGATGCTCGGCCTGAGCCTGACCGCCTATGTGCTGATCGGCATGGACCGCCACACCCCGGAGCGTTTCGAGAATTTCGAAGCGGCCATCCGCACCCTGCCCCAGGTGCTGGAATGCAGCCTGGTGACCGGGATGGACGCCGACTATCAACTGAAAGTGGTGGTGCCGGACATGGATCACTACCAGAAGCTACTGCTGGGTCACCTGACCCGCATCGAAGGCGTGACCAGCGTGCGCTCCAGCTTCGTGCTGAACCAGGTGCTCAACAGCACCGAATTGCCGCTGACTCATTTGCGTACCTGATTTCAACAACACTGAAAATCCCCTGTGGGAGCGGGCTTGCTCGCGAAAGCGCTGATTCCGTCAATACATGCGTTGACTGACACTGCGCTTTCGCGAGCAAACCGGCTCCCACATTTGGACCGTACCTCGATCCAAATCAATGTTGTGTTGAAGACGCTGCCTTATACTTGCCGCCTGCCCCGTCGGAAGAGCCCATGAACAACATCGATCCCGCCCTGTTTGAAGAATGGATGATGGCTGGCCTGGTCACCATCCTGATCATTTTCATGGGCTTTATCGTCTGGGACCTGGCAAAGAAGTCCAAGGCCGGGCGCTTTGGCTCGTTCATCCTGTTCTTCGTGCTCGGCCTGGGCGTGGCTGCATTCATCATCAAGAGCGTGGTGATCGGCCTGATCGAGTCCGGCGCCTTATAAGCGCGCCGGCACTTCTTTCCACTGGCCTTGATCCAGGCCATCGATCGACCAATCGCCAATTCGCACGCGCACCAGGCGCAAGGTCGGCAACCCGACTGCGGCGGTCATGCGCCGAACCTGACGGTTACGCCCTTCTCGAATCACCAGCTCCAGCCAGTAAGTCGGTATGTTTTTGCGAAAGCGTACCGGCGGGTTGCGCGGCCATAACGCAGGCTCATCCAGCCGCCGGGCTTCGGCGGGCAGGGTCATGCCGTCGTTGAGTTCCACGCCATTGCGCAGGCGTTGCAGGTGCTCCTCGGTCGGCTCGCCTTCGACTTGCACCCAATAGGTCTTCGCCAGCTTGTGCTTGGGATCGGCGATGCGTGCCTGCAACTGGCCGTCGTTGGTGAGCAGCAACAGGCCTTCGCTGTCACGGTCCAGGCGGCCGGCGGGGTAGATGCCGGGGATGTCGATAAAATCCTTGAGGGTCGCCCGCCCGCCTTCGTCGCTGAACTGGGTCAGCACATCGAAAGGCTTGTTGAACAGGATCAACTTCGGCTCCGCCGGTGGCGCCTTGGCGACTCGACGCGCAGCGGAATACGGGGGTTTCACGCCGGGGCGGCGCGAATCGGGACGAGCAGGACGGGACATGGCAAAAGGAACATCTAACGGTCAGGACCGACAATGCTAGTGGCCTGACCGCTAAATGACCATCCCAACCGCTTAGCGGAACGGCGGCTCGTCGAAGCTGCGCAGTTTGCGCGAGTGCAGCGAGTTGAGTTCGGTGCGCAACAGGTCGACCGCCTCGATGCCGATCTTCAAGTGCTGGCTGACCGCACGTTCATAGAACGCGTTGGCCGAACCCGGCAGCTTGATTTCGCTGTGCAGCGGTTTGTCCGACACACACAACAAGGTGCCGTACGGTACGCGCAAGCGATAACCCTGGGCGGCGATGGTGCCGCTTTCCATGTCCACGGCCACTGCGCGGGACAGGTTGATCAACGGGCGCTCCTGGGCCCAACGCAGTTCCCAGTTGCGGTCGTCGTAGGTCAGCACGGTGCCGGTGCGCAGGCGTTTTTTCAGCTCTTCGCCTTTTTCGCCGGTGACATTGGCCGCCGCTTGCTGCAAGGCCAGCTGCACTTCGGCCAGGGCCGGGATCGGGATATTCGGCGGTACCACGCGGTCGAGAATCCCGTCGCGGCGCATATAGGCGTGGGCCAATACATAGTCACCGATGGTCTGCGATTGGCGCAGGCCGCCGCAGTGACCGATCATCAGCCAGCAATGCGGGCGCAGCACGGCCAGGTGGTCGGTGATGTTCTTGGCGTTGGACGGGCCGACGCCGATATTCACCAGGGTCACGCCGTGGCCATCAGTGGCCTGCAGGTGATAGGCCGGCATCTGGTAGCGATGCCACACCACGCCGGCGGCAATCGCCGATGCTTCACCGTGGTCCATGCTCTTGTCGATCACCACGTTGCCTGGCAGCACCATGCGGATGAAACGCGGGTCGCTGCGCAGTTGTTCCAGGCCATGCAAGATGAACTGGTCGACATAGCGATGGTAGTTGGTCAGCAGGATCCACGGCTGCACATGGCGCCAGTCACTGCCGGTGTAGTGCACCAGGCGGCGCAGGGAAAAGTCCACGCGCGCCGCGTCGAACAACGCCAGGGGCAGCGGGTCGGTGTTTTCCCAGTCGTACAGGCCATCGGCGATGCCATCGGTGGCGGCCGACAGGTCGGTGCTGGGGAACACACGGGCGAGGGTCGCGGCCGTTACGCCGGAGCCGGCCAGTTCGTCGCCCTGCTCCACCACATACGGGTACGGGATGTTCTGTTGGCTGACGCCGACTTCCACCGTCACGGTAAAGTCATGCATCAGCGGCACCAGTTGTTCCAGCAGGTACTTACGGAACGCCGCCGGATGGGTGACGGTAACGCTGTAGGTACCCGGCAACTGGACTTTGGCATACGCCCGGGTGGTCTGTGGGACTTCGCCGTGGCAGTGGTAGGTCAAGCGCAGTTCCGGATAGCGAAACAGCGCACGTTGTTCGGCGTCGGGTTCGACGCGGTCTTTGAGGTATTGCTTGAGGGCTTGGTTGAGGGCGCCGGTAGCACGCTCATGCAGAGCCGCCAGCCGATCCACGGCTTCTTCAGCGGTTTGAACGACAACAAAAGCTTCGGTCACGGTAAGCATCCTGTGTTCTGACGTGCAGGCCTTTATCTTGCCTGTATCCCGGCCACACCGAAACACCGATTTGGAAACACATTACCTTGCAGGAGCCGGCTTGCCGGCGATAAGGCCCTTGAATTCAATACATGTCTCAAGGCCGCTATCGCCGGCGAGCCGGCGCCTACACGGGAGGGTGATCAGGTTTGCGGGGTTGAGCGCGCGACGATGGCCTCCACATCGACACCCCGCGGCAAGGTGCCATACACGCGGCCGGACGACTCACCCAGACGGCTGGCAATGAAGCCATCGCTGACCGCCGCATTCCCGGCCTCCAGCAGCAGCTTGGCCTGCAGCGCCACGGCAATGTCCTCGGTCAGTTGCCGCGCGCGGTACTGGATGTCCTGGGTGTCCATGAACGCCGACTTCAGTTGCTCGATATGCCGCGCCAGTTGCCTGTCGCCGTGCCCGTCGCCCAATTCGACGAACAGCGCCTCGAGCACGCCCGGCTCTTTGGACAGGGCGCGCAGCACGTCCAGGCATTGCACGTTGCCGGAACCTTCCCACGTGGAATTCACCGGCGCCTCACGGTACAGGCGCGGCAGGATGCTGTCCTCCACATAGCCGGCACCGCCCATGCACTCGGCGGCTTCGTTGATCATCGCCGGCGCACGCTTGCAGATCCAATACTTGCCCACCGCCGTCACCAGCCGGGCGAACTTGGCTTCCTGCTCATTATCCAGATGATCCAGCGCCCGGCCCATGCGCATGCTCAAGGCCAGCGAGGCTTCGCTTTCCAAGGCCAGGTCGGCCAGCACGTTTTGCATCAGCGGTTGCTCGCTGAGCACACGCCCGCCCACGGAACGATGGGCACAATGATGGCTGGCCTGGGTCAACGCCTGGCGCATCAGGGCACTGGAGCCGACCATGCAGTCGAAGCGGGTCATGGCGACCATCTCGATGATGGTCGGTACGCCACGGCCCTCTTCGCCGATCATCCAGGCCAGGGCGCCGCGAAACTCGACTTCGCTGGAGGCGTTGGAGCAATTCCCGAGTTTGTTTTTCAGGCGCTGGATATAGAACTCGTTGCGCGTGTCATCCGGGCGGTGCCGAGGCAGGAGGAAACAGGTCAGGCCCTTGTCAGTCTGCGCCAGGGTCAGGAACGCATCGCACATCGGCGCCGAGCAGAACCACTTGTGCCCCACCAGCTCGTAGGCCTGCCCCGGGCCACCGGCGCCTACCGGATAGGCGCGGGTGGTGTTGGCGCGCACGTCGGTGCCGCCTTGTTTCTCGGTCATGGCCATGCCGATGGTGGCACCGCCCTTGTGGGCAATGCCGACGTTGCGCGGGTCGTATTCGGTGCTGAGGACTTTCGGCAACCAGGTCTGCGCAAGATCCGGCTGCAGGTGCAGGGCCGGCACGCAGGCAAACGTCATGGTCAACGGACAGCCGGTGCCGGCTTCGGCCTGGCTGTGCAGGTAGGTCATGGCCGCGCGGGCGACATGCGCGCCGGACTGCGGATGGGCCCACGGCAACGACGGCAGGCCGTGTTCCACGGCGATGCGCATCAGTTCGTGGTAGGCCGGATGAAACTCCACCAGGTCGATGCGATGCCCATAACGGTCATGGCTGTTGAACACCGGTTTGTTCTGGTTCGCCAGGAACCCGGCCGCCATCATCGGCCCACCGGCCAGCTCCCCGTAGGCATCGATGCGCGTCTCGGCCCAGCCGGCGCCGAAGCGGCGCGACCACTCTTGCAGGGGCAGGTCGATGCGGTAGAGGTTGGTGCCATCCAGGGATGGCGGCTGGTTGGTGACGTCGTGGGTTTCGGCGAACGAGTGCAGGTTCATGACGGGCCTCCTGGAAAAAAGGCCACGTCGATTTGAGGCCTGAATTTCAGTTAAGCACCGACACCGGGCTTAAAAAAGTGGCATACCCGCCGAATGTCCGGCGCTTTCGCCCTCTACTCGCCCCAACAATCGACGCTCCAACACCGCCTGCAAAGCGTCGAAACGCACGGGCTTGGCCAGGCGCTCGGAGACGCCGATGCCATGGCAATGTTCGCGCTCGGACACATTCAGCGACGTACTCAAGGCAATCACCGGCAACTCAGCGCAGCCAGGCAGGGCACGAATCTGACAGCACAACGAGAAACCGCCTTCAGGTATATCCAACAATACTGCGTCGAATGTCTCGGCCTGCAGGCTCGCCAATGCGGACGGCCCGTTGTCCACGGTTTTTACCCGATAACCGAGCTTGAGCAACATGCCGCGCACAGCCAACTGGCCCACGCTGTTGTCATCCACCAGCAGCACCGCGCAATCCTGAGGGCCACGCTGCCGATCGGGTGTCCGCTTTGGCTCCGGGGCGACCAGGCTGACCTGCATCTCCAACTGGAAGCGACTGCCCTTGCCCGGCTCGGAGTGATGGGTGAGGCGCCCGCCCAGCAGTTCGATCAACTGCCGGCAAATCGCCAGGCCAATCCCCAGGCCACCGTATTCGCGGGTGGTCGAGCCATCGAGCTGGAAGAAACGCTGGTACAGCGTGGCCTCGTCGAGGAAAGCGAAGCCGATACCGGTGTCGGTGACGATAAAACTCAAGCGCACGCCACCGTCACTCTGCGGCACGCCCACCACCCGCAGGCGCACCGAGCCCTCATGGGTAAACTTGAAAGCGTTGTCCAGCAGGCAATCCAGGCACTGCAGGAGTTTGTCGGCATCGCCCATCACGCGGTCCGGCAACTCGTCCGCCACGTCGATGGAAAACGCCAGGCCTTTGCTCTGGGCGCTGGCATTGAATTGCTGGCGCAAACCGTCGAGCGCGCCGCGCAGGCTGAAGACCTTGGGCTGGGGAGTCAGGCGTCCGGCTTGCAATTCGGTCAGCGTCAGAATGCCGTTGACCATGCGCATCATGTCCCGCGCCGAACCGGCGGCGGTTTGCTGGTATTGCGCCAGGTCGTCGCCCAGCGGCACGGTTTGCATCAGTTCGAGGGAGCCGATCACGCCGTTCATCGGCGTGCGCAATTCATGGGTCAGGGTCGCAAGGAATTCATCCTTGAGCCGGTTGCTGCGCGCCAACTGCTGGTTGAGCACTTCAAGCTTCTGGCTGGCATCGAACAGGATCTGCGCCTGCTGCTCGCGCATGGAATTGATGCGGTCGGCCAACGCCAGGGACAACAGCGCCACTTCGATCGCCGAACCGATCTGGCTGGCGTACATGGTGAGAAACATGTTCGGTAGGTAGCCCAGCACCATCAGGGTATTGATCACCCCACCGAGCAGGAACGCCGACCAGGCGATGATGAAATAGCGCGCCATGCGCTGGCCGCAATACCAGGCCTTGATGGCAGCCACGAAGATGGTCACGGTAAACACCAGCGCCAGGCCGGTGGCCAGGCGCAAGGCCACCGCATAGCTGGTCAGCAGCGCCAGCGCCATGACGACCGCGCCGCACGCCGCCAGCCCCAGCAGGATGCGGTTGAGCCAGCGGCTGTGCTGCGCGGTGTGCAGGAAACTGCGGGCGAACAGGCTGCCGAACAGCGCCGCCGAGCCGATCAGGAACGGCACCGCCGCGTTCGCCCACCACGGGTTGTTCGGCCAGAAGTACTCCACCGCCACGCCATTGACCGACAACTGGTAGAGGCCGAACGAGGCGATATAAAGGATGTAATAGAGGTAGCTGGTGTCGCGCACGCTCAGGTAGATGAACAGGTTGTAGACCAGCATCCCCAGCAGCACGCCGTAGATCACCCCGAGCACAGACAGGCGCAGGGGTTGTTGTTCCAGATAAGCGGTGCCGGCCCACAGCGTCAAGGGCGCCTGGATCGAGCCTTCGCTTTGCAGGCGCAGGTAGACCGTCTGCTGTTGATCGGGCACAAAGTTGAGCTTGAACAGGTAGTTGCTCTGGCGGACTTCACGGCTGGAAAACGGCAATGCGCTGCCCGTGCGGGAGGTCAGCCGGTAGGTCCCGGTGCCGTCGTTCTGGTACAGGTCCAGGTGATTCAGGGGTGGGTAGGCCAACTCCAAAAACCAGGTGCGCGGCGCGCGCGGGTCCTTGGCGAGGTAATGCAGGTCGACCTTGAGCCAGAACACCGAACGCGAATAGCCGGCGTTGAGGGTGGCTTTGTCATGGGGCTTGAATTGGGCGGCGTAGGCGGGTGAACTGACGTCAGCGATGGTCAGCGCATCGGTGGGGTCTTCGAGCACTTGCATGACTCGGCCCAGCGGCAGGCTTCGCGTGTCCTGGTTGAACTCGATGGCGCTGGCGAGCATTGGCAGCCCGCACAACAATAAAATCAGCAAATAGCGCATAGAGCCCCAGTGTGGCGTGTCCGGTTATGTCAAAAGCCCCCCATTCCTTTTGAGAAGACGTACACCGGCGGTACATTAAGTTGTTTGGATCCACTTTAGCATAGCCGCTAAAGGCCATTGGACACCATTGAAATAATTTTTTGAAAGGCTCTAGGACGCGGGTTTCAGCGGGTTTTCTCGACTGAAAAAGCGCCAAAAAAGCGTCACAACTCCGGCAACATTCAACCCTCACCCGACAGCCACGCAAAAAGCGTTTGGTGGTAAGCTCGCGCACCATGAATATCTACAGCTCTCGCCCCGTTGTCCTCTGTCTCTCCGGCCATGATCCCAGTGGTGGCGCCGGCTTGCAGGCAGATATCGAAGCCCTGCTCGCCCAGGGCTGCCATGCGGCTCCGGCCGTCACCGCCCTGACCGTGCAGAACACCGTCAACGTCAGCGATTTCCGCGTGCTCGACCGCGAGTGGGTGCTGGCCCAGGCCAATGCCGTGCTCGGCGACTCCGAAGTGGCAGCGGTCAAGCTGGGCATGCTCGGTTCCACCGCGATGGTCGACACCGTGGTCGAACTGCTGCAGGCGCACCCGCACCTGCCGGTCGTCTGCGACCCGGTGCTGCGCGCCGGCGGCGGTGGCAGCCTGGGCAAGGATGAAGTCGGCTATGCCATGCGCGAGCGGCTGTTGCCGCTGTCGCTGATCGCCACGCCGAACCTGCCCGAAGCGCGCATCCTCGCCGAACTGCCCGAGGGCACGGCGGACGAATGCGCCGAAAAACTGCTGCCGTACATCAAGCACCTGCTGATCACCGGCGGGCATGGCGACGAGCATGAAGTGCACAACCGCCTCTACAGCCGTGACGGCACGCGCCAGACCTTCACCTGCCAGCGCTTGCCCGGCAGCTATCACGGTTCGGGCTGCACGCTCGCCAGTGCCCTGGCCGGCCGGATCGCCCAGGGCGAAGGGTTGGTCAGCGCGGTGCAATCGGCCCTCAACTACACTTGGCGCACCCTGCGTGACGCCGAACAACTCGGTCAGGGCCAGTTCGTACCGCGTCGGTTGCCGCTGGATTTCTGCTCGTAACTTTTTCTGCTCGAAGGGGCCTGCCCGATGAAACTACGTGGCCTGTATGCCATTACCGACAGCCAACTGTTGGCTGGCAAGTTCCTCGCCTACGTCGAAGCGGCGCTGGACGGTGGCGTGACCCTGCTGCAGTACCGCGACAAAAGCAGCGACGAAGCCCGGCGCCTGCGTGAGGCCGAGAAGCTGCGCGAACTGTGCTCGCGCTACAAGACCCAACTGATCATCAACGACGACGCCGAGCTGGCCGCGCGCCTGGGCGTCGGCGTGCACCTGGGCCAGACCGACGGCCCGCTGACCCCGGCCCGCGCGTTGCTGGGCTCCAAGGCGATCATCGGCGCGACCTGCCACAGCCAGATCGAGCTGGCCGAGCAGGCCGCCAAGGAAGGCGCCAGCTATGTCGCCTTCGGCCGCTTCTTCACGTCCAACACCAAGCCGGGCGCTTCTGCCGCCACCGTCCCGATGCTGGCCCAGGCCCGTGCGCGCCTGCAGCTGCCGATCTGCGTGATCGGCGGCATCACCCTGGAGAACGCCGAACCGCTGGTGGCGCATGGCGCTGACCTGCTGGCCGTGGTGCACGGCCTGTTCGGTGCGGACAGCACCCAGGAAGTGACGCGTCGCGCCCGCGCCTTTAACGATCTTCTTAAATATTCAGTTTAGAGAGCCCGATCATGTCCCGTTCCGAAACCCTGTTTGCCAATGCCCAGAAACACATCCCCGGCGGTGTGAACTCCCCGGTGCGTGCGTTCAAGAGCGTGGGCGGCACGCCGCTGTTCTTCAAGCATGCCGAAGGCGCGTACGTCACAGACGAAGATGACAAGCGCTACGTCGACTACGTCGGCTCCTGGGGCCCGATGATCCTCGGCCACAGCCACCCGGACGTACTCGACGCAGTGCGCAAGCAGCTGGAACACGGCCTCTCCTACGGCGCGCCGACCGCCATGGAAACCGAGATGGCTGACCTGGTGTGCTCAATCGTGCCGTCGATGGAGATGGTGCGGATGGTCAGCTCCGGCACCGAAGCCACCATGAGCGCGATTCGCCTGGCCCGTGGTTTCACCGGCCGCGACAGCATCATCAAGTTTGAAGGCTGCTACCACGGCCACTCCGACAGCCTGCTGGTCAAAGCCGGTTCGGGCGCGCTGACCCAGGGCGTGCCAAGCTCGGCCGGCGTGCCTGCGGCGTTCGCCAAACACACCCTGACCCTGCCGTTCAACGACATCGCGGCCGTCGAGCAGATGCTCGATGAAGTCGGGCAAGACGTGGCGTGCATC
This sequence comes from Pseudomonas aylmerensis, assembly GCF_001702265.1. Taxonomy (GTDB): domain Bacteria; phylum Pseudomonadota; class Gammaproteobacteria; order Pseudomonadales; family Pseudomonadaceae; genus Aquipseudomonas; species Aquipseudomonas aylmerensis. The sequence continues at coordinate 60,840 of NZ_MAUE01000048.1, read as the reverse complement.
ATCGTCGAGCCGGTGGCCGGCAACATGAACTGCGTACCACCGGCGCCGGGCTTTCTCGAAGGCCTGCGCGAGCAGTGCGACAAGCACGGCGTGGTGCTGATTTTCGACGAGGTGATGACGGGTTTTCGCGTTGCACTCGGCGGCGCACAGGCGCACTACGGCGTTACGCCGGACCTGAGCACCTTCGGCAAGATCATCGGCGGCGGCATGCCGGTCGGCTGCTTCGGCGGCAAGCGCGAAATCATGCAGCACATCGCGCCGCTGGGCCCGGTGTACCAGGCAGGCACCTTGTCGGGTAACCCGCTGGCAATGGCTGCCGGCCTGACCACCCTGCGCCTGATCAGCCGTCCGGGCTTCCACGCCGAGCTGACCGACTACACCACCCGCCTGCTCGACGGCCTGCAACAGCGCGCCGATGCCGCCGGCATCCCGTTTGTGACGACCCAGGCGGGCGGCATGTTTGGCCTGTACTTCAGCGGCGCCGATGACATCGTCACCTTTGATGACGTGATGGGCAGCGATGCCGATCTGTTCAAGCGCTTCTTCCACCTGATGCTCGAAGGCGGCGTGTACCTGGCACCGAGCGCCTTCGAAGCCGGCTTCACCTCGATCGCCCATGGCGACGCCGAGCTGAAACTGACCCTCGATGCCGCCGAGCGCGCCTTCGCGGCCTTGAAATAAACGACGGAAAAAATCGGGCGCCGCCCCAGCGGTGTCTGATTTGCTACTTTGTTTACAGAGATTTCCGAGTTTTTTCGAGAAACCACCTGCAATCCGGCAGATAACTTGCCCAACCAGCAGAAAAACGAGTAAAGACTTTGTAAGCAGAGGCCTGCTTATTTCATAATGCGCGCTTATTGGATCCCCCGAGGATCCGCGCGCCCCGTCAGAGGTAAGTCGATTCCCATGAAACGCACCGGCCGCACCCTGGTTCTGGGCTGCCTGTTGCTCCTTCAGCCGCTGCTGGCACATGCACAAGCAGGCGGCAACTCGTTGTTAATCCCAGCGATGGGTCGTTGCACCCTCAATACCCAGCCAGACAGCCAGGCCGAAGCCCTGAGCGCGTGCCAGAAACAGGCCGACGGTGGGGATGCGCAGGCGCAATACGAGTTGGGCGAGTACTACCACGACAGCAAGAACCCCGCCCGCGACCTCAACAAAGCCTTGAGTTACTTCGAGAAAGCCTCGTTGCAGGGCCACGCGCAGGCGCAATTCCAGCTCGGCACCATGTTCTTCAAAGGTGAAGGCGTGCCGGCCAATAACGTTCAGGCGTATATCGTGCTGAAGATGGCGGCGGTCAACGGCGCCGAAGACGCGCTGGACACTGCCGACGAAGTCGCCGAACACATGCAGCGCAATGAACTGGAAACCGCGACCCAGGTGCTGGGCCAGATTTTCCGCAACTACCTGCAGGAACTGCAGAGCGCAGATGGCAGATCGCCATTCTCGCCGCTGCCCTGAGTTCTGTAGCGCCTTTACTGCCGCCTTCGCGAGCAAGCCCGCCCCCACACTCGACTGCATTCCAAAGGTGGAACTCGGTCGGATGTGGGAGCGGGCTTGCTCGCGAAGGGGTCGGCGCGGTCTTAAGCCTTACTTCTCAGGCATCGGCACCGGAAACGGCATGACATTGCTCACGCCCCGGGCTTCGCTGATTTTCGGCGTGCCCAGGCGCTCGACTTCATCGATGCGCACAATCGAATGCATCGGCACAAAACTGCGCACCACGCCTTCGAACTGCGCCTTGAGTTTTTCCTCGCCCGGGTCGACGACCAACTGGGTGCGCTCGCCAAAGACGAACTCTTCCACTTCCAGGAAGCCCCACAGATCACTTTGATAGATCTGCTTGGCGTACATTTCGAACACCTGGCCCTGGTTAAGGAAAATCACCTTATAGATTGGAGCTTCACGTTTGGTCATGGTGGGCGAATAACACATCGGGGATATAAAAGAGGGCGCGAACTATAGCATGGCACCCGATGCACAACGCTAGGAACCAATGGGCATGCCCCCTATAATGCGCGGTTCTTTACCACCAGTTGACGATCCCCATGGCCAAGAAGCTCTATATCGAAACCCACGGTTGCCAGATGAACGAGTACGACAGCTCGCGCATGGTCGATCTGCTGGGTGAACACCAGGCCCTGGAAGTCACCGCCCGCGCCGAAGATGCCGACGTGATCCTGCTCAATACCTGCTCGATCCGCGAGCGGGCCCAGGACCGGGTGTACTCGCAGCTGGGCCGCTGGCGCGAATTGAAACTGGCCAACCCGGACATGGTGATCGCCGTCGGCGGTTGCGTGGCGAGCCAGGAAGGTGCGGCGATCCGCGACCGCGCCCCCTACGTGGACGTGGTGTTCGGCCCGCAAACCTTGCACCGCCTGCCGGAAATGATCGACGCCGCACGCTTCACCAAGCTGCCGCAGGTCGATGTCTCGTTCCCGGAAATCGAAAAATTCGACCACTTGCCCGAGCCGCGCATCGACGGGCCGAGTGCCTACGTGTCGGTGATGGAAGGCTGCAGCAAGTACTGCACCTTCTGCGTGGTGCCCTACACCCGGGGTGAAGAAGTCAGCCGGCCGTTTGACGACGTGATGTCGGAAATCATCCACCTCGCCGAAAACGGCGTGCGCGAAGTGACCTTGCTGGGCCAGAACGTCAACGGCTATCGAGGCTTGACCCACGACGGGCGCCTGGCCGACCTGGCGGAGCTGATCCGGGTGGTCGCCGCTGTCGACGGCATCGAGCGTATTCGCTACACCACCTCGCACCCGCTGGAGTTCTCCGACAGCCTGATCCAGGCTCACGCCGAAGTGCCGGAGCTGGTCAAACACCTGCATTTGCCGGTGCAATCAGGCTCGGACCGCATCCTCTCGGCGATGAAGCGCAACCACACCGCGCTGGAATACAAATCCAAACTGCGCAAGCTGCGCGCGGCGGTGCCGGGTATCTGCATCAGCTCGGACTTTATCGTCGGCTTCCCCGGCGAAACCGAAAAAGACTTCCAGCAGACCATGAAGCTGATCGAAGACGTCGGTTTCGACTTCTCCTACTCGTTCGTCTACAGCCAGCGCCCGGGCACACCGGCGGCGGACCTGCTGGACGAAACCCCGGAAGAGCTGAAAAAAGAACGCCTGAATGCCCTGCAACATCGCTTGAACCAGCAGGGTTTCGAGATCAGCCGACAGATGGTCGGCTCAACCCAGCGCATCCTGGTCACCGACTATTCGAAAAAAGACCCGGGCGAATTGCAGGGCCGTACCGAGAACAACCGAATCGTCAACTTCCGCTGCGATAATCCCACGCTGATCGGCCAGTTTGCCGATGTGCACATCGATGCGGCGCAACCGCACTCGTTGCGCGGCTCGTTGATCAACTGAGTTCAGGACACACGAAGCTCAACTGTGGGCGCTGGCTTGCCGGCGATAGCGGTGAAACAGGCGGCATCTCTTTTGGATGTGCCGCCCCTTCGCCGGCAAGCCAGCCCTCACAGGGATCGCCTTGGTTCCTGAGAGTGGACCCCGCCTACATAAGTGCTTTCGCACACCGGCGGCTGGCGTTATCCTCTATTTCACCTAAACAGCCAAAGGGCGGCTAAAAGCAACCTTGAACGCACCCATAGCAGAACCCCATCGTTTTCTCCTCGAGCCGTTTGAGGCTCGCCGTTTCGCCAATCTGTGCGGACAGTTCGACGAGCACCTGCGCCTGATCGAACAACGCCTGAGCATCGAGATCCGCAACCGCGGCAATCAGTTCGAGCTCATTGGTGAACCCCAGCACACCACGTCCGCAGAAAACCTGCTGCGCCGTCTCTACCGTGAAACCAAGGGCAGTGAGCTGTCGCCGGAAACGGTGCACCTGTACCTGCAGGAATCGGCCGTGGAAGACCTGGCCAACAACCCTGTGGCCGAAGCCAGCGTGGCCCTGCGCACCAAAAAAGGCATGATTCGCCCGCGCGGCTTGAATCAGCAGCGCTACGTCAAGGAAATCCTCGGCAACGACATCAACTTCGGCATCGGCCCGGCCGGTACCGGCAAGACCTACCTGGCGGTAGCCTGCGCCGTTGACGCCCTGGAGCGTGAACAAGTGCGCCGCATCCTGCTGGTGCGACCGGCGGTCGAGGCCGGCGAAAAGCTTGGCTTCCTGCCCGGCGACCTGGCCCAGAAGATCGACCCGTACCTGCGCCCGCTCTACGACGCGCTGTACGAGATGCTCGGCTTTGAATACGTGGCCAAGCTGATCGAACGCCAAGTGATCGAGATCGCCCCGCTCGCCTACATGCGTGGTCGTACGCTGAACAACAGCTTCATCATCCTCGACGAAAGCCAGAACACCACGGTCGAGCAGATGAAGATGTTCCTCACCCGCATCGGTTTCGGCTCCACCGCCGTGATCACCGGCGACGTCACCCAGGTCGACCTGCCCAAGGGCACCAAGTCCGGCCTGGCCCAGGTGATCGAGGTGCTCAAGGACGTGCCGGGTATCAGCTTCACGCACTTCATGCCCAAGGACGTGGTCCGCCACCCGCTGGTGCAGCGTATCGTCGAAGCCTACGAGCGCTTCGATCATCGCGATGACGCACCCGCCAAGGACAGCCGCCGCGATGCTTGAGCTTGACCTGCAACTGGCCACCGAAGCGCCCGCCCCCAGCGAAGAACAGTTCCGTCAATGGTGCGCCCTGGCCCTGCGCCAGCGCACCGCCGATTCGGAGCTGACCATCCGCCTGGTGGACGAGCCCGAAGGCCGCGAACTGAACCACACCTGGCGCCAGAAGGATTACGCGACCAACGTGCTGTCCTTCCCCGCCGACGTCCCCGACGAATTGCTGGATATCCCGCTGCTGGGCGACCTGGTGATCTGCGTCGAAGTGGTCGAGCGCGAGGCAAAGGAGCAAGGCAAGGAACTTGAAGCCCATTGGGCCCATCTAGTCATCCACGGCTGCTTGCATCTCTTGGGTTACGACCATATAGACGATGACGAAGCCGAAGAAATGGAAGCACTGGAACGAACGTTGCTTGCAGAATTGGGTCACCGCGATCCGTATGCAGACGACGAAAACTGATCAACACTCAACTGAAACATCAAAGGATTTAGAGTAATCGCTATGAGCGAAGACCGATCGAGCAACGGGCAGAAGTCATGGCTGGGTAAACTGACCCAGGCTTTTGCCCACGAGCCGAAAAACCGCCAGGAGCTGCTGGAGCTGCTGCGCGAGGCCCATCAGAACAAGTTGCTGGACAGCGAAGCGCTGGCCATCGTCGAAGGCGCCATCCAGGTGGCTGACCTGCAGGTTCGGGACATCATGGTCCCGCGCTCGCAGATGATCAGCATCAAGGCGACCCAGACCCCGCGGGAATTCCTCCCGGCCGTGATCGACTCGGCGCACTCGCGCTACCCGGTGATCGGTGAAAGCCATGACGACGTCATGGGTGTCCTGCTGGCCAAGGACCTGTTGCCGCTGATCCTCAAGGAGAACGGCGACAACTTCAACATCAAGGACCTGCTGCGTCCTGCCACCTTCGTGCCCGAATCCAAGCGCCTGAATGTGCTGTTGCGCGAGTTCCGCGCCAACCACAATCACATGGCCATTGTGATCGACGAATACGGCGGTGTAGCGGGCCTGGTGACCATCGAAGACGTGCTGGAACAAATCGTCGGCGACATCGAAGACGAGCACGACGTCGAAGAAGACAGCTACATCAAGCCGCTGCCCAGCGGTGATTTCCTGGTCAAGGCGCTGACGCCGATCGAGAACTTCAACGAGTTCTTCGACAGCGAATTCTCCGACGATGAGTTCGACACCGTCGGCGGCCTGGTGATGAGTGCGTTTGGCCACTTGCCCAAGCGTAACGAGACCACCGAGATCGGCGCCTACCGCTTCCGCATCCTGAATGCCGACAGCCGCCGGATTCACTTGATTCGCCTGACACCTATTGCCCGTTAAGGACTGACATGCGCCGTATGATCGCACCCGGCTGGCCCGGTAACCTGCTGGCCGTGGCGGCCGGTGCCATCACCACCCTGGCGCTGGCGCCGTTCGATCTGTGGCCGTTTGCGCTACTGGCAGTCGGACTGTTCTATATCGGTCTGCGGGAGCTGACACCACGCCAGGCCTTGGGCCGTGGCTGGTGTTTCGGTTTCGGCCTGTTTGGCGCCGGCACCAGCTGGATCTACTACAGCATCCACCACTTCGGCGGTGCCTCGGTGTTGCTGGCAGGCTTCCTGATGCTGCTGTTCACTGCCGCCATCGCCTGGTTCTTCGCCTTGCCCGCCTGGTTGTGGGCGCGCTGGCTGCGTCGCAATGAAGCGCCACTGGCCGATGCCCTGACGTTTGCCGCACTGTGGGTCGGCCAGGAAGCCTTTCGCGGCTGGTTCCTCACCGGCTTCCCGTGGCTGTATTCCGGGTATAGCCAACTCGACGGCCCGCTGACGGGCCTCGCCCCTGTCGGCGGGATCTGGCTGATTTCCTTTGCCCTGGCGCTGACGGCGGCCCTGTTGTGCAACCTGCCTCGCCTGCTGGCGAGCAAGCGCAATGCCTTTATCGGCGCGGGCCTGGTCTTGCTGGTCGCCCCTTGGGCTATCGGCCTGGCCCTCAAGCATCACGCCTGGACTGCGCCTTCCGGCGCACCACTGAGCGTGGCCGCCATCCAGGGCAACGTCGAACAAAGCATGAAGTGGGACCCCGAGCAGCTCAATGCGCAGCTCGCGCTGTACCGCGACATGAGCTTCAGCTCCAAGCCCGTGGACTTGCTGGTGTGGCCGGAAACCGCCGTGCCGGTACTCAAGGAGTCCGTCGAGGGCTATCTGGGGATGATGGGCAAATTCGCCGCCGACCGGCACACCGCACTGATCACTGGCGTTCCGATCCGCCAGGAAGTGCACCACCAGAAGCGCTATTTCAATGGCGTCACCGTGGTGGGTGAAGGCGACGGCACCTACCTGAAGCAGAAGCTGGTGCCCTTCGGCGAGTATGTACCGCTGCAGGACATGCTGCGCGGGCTGATCGCCTTCTTCGACCTGCCGATGTCGGACTTCGCCCGCGGCCCCGCCGACCAGGCGATGCTGCAAGCCAAGGGCTATCAGATAGCGCCGTTCGTGTGCTACGAAGTGGTATACCCGGAATTTGCCGCCGGCCTGTCGGCCCAGAGCGACTTGCTGCTGACCATCAGCAATGACACCTGGTTTGGCCGCTCCATCGGCCCACTGCAGCATCTGCAGATGGCGCAGATGCGCGCGCTGGAGGCGGGGCGCTGGATGATCCGCGCCACCAACAACGGCGTGACCGGACTGATCAACCCGTTCGGGCAGATCACCGCACAGATCCCGCAATTCGAGCGCGGCATTCTCTACGGCGAAGTGGTGCCGATGCACAACCTCACACCGTACCTGCAATGGCGCTCGTGGCCGTTGATCATCCTATGCCTGGGGCTGTTTGGCTGGGCGCTGCTGGCGAGCCGGATGGCCAAGACGGTCTGACAGGCACCACAAAACAATGTGGGAGCGGGCTTGCTCGCGAAGGCGTTAGTTCAGCCAACAGCTACGTTGACTGACACACCGCCTTCGCGAACAAGCCCGCTCCCACGTTTGCAGGGCGGCGCTAGCGGTAGAACAACCGATAACCCACCTGCCCTACCGCCTCGTTGATCAACTGTCCGCTCTGCCACACCGACTTGAATTCCGGCATCCAGCCGCCCAGCGGCCGGGCATTGTCCACGCCCAGGAAGCCTACCGGCGCCGGGACCACGGTAAAGCCAGCCTTTTCAAAGCTCCACACCGAGCGCGGCATGTGCCAGGCCTGGGTCACCACCACCACGCGCTTGATGCCTTCGGGCAGCAATATCTCGGCACTCATTTGCGCGTTTTCCCAGGTGGTACGGCTGCGTTCTTCCTTCCAGCGCACCGTTACGCCGAAGTCGTCGTGCATCGACACCGCCATCAACTCGGCCTCGCTGGGCGGCGTGCCGTAATGCAGGCCGCCGGAGGTCAGCACCGGCAACCCGGATGCCTTGGCCAGGCGCGCGGCATAGCGCTGGCGCTCCAGGCCGATACCGGTCGGCTGATCGGCGCCCCATGCCGGGTCACCGCGTTCGCGGCCCGAGCCCAGCACCACAATGGCATCGGCGCGCAGGGCCAGGGTCGACCAGTCTTCCCGCGCCAGCGGCGGTTCGGTCTCCAGCGCACGGGCGCCCCACTCCACCATCACCGGCAGGCTGATCAACCACATGCCGCCCAACCCGAGGGCAAAACAGACACCGGCCAAGCGTGGGCGGCTGCGACGAAACCACCAGGCAAGCGCCAGCAACAGCAAGAGGATGCCGGGCGGCAAGAGCAGTTGTTTAATGAAATAGCGAATAGGCATCGGGCATCTCCATAGATGCCCGAAGCCTAAGGTGTAACGGGGTTTAGCGACAATCTTTACGCTGACATGACGCGATAACGCAGCTCAGGGGGGAATGAACTACTTGTAGCGGACGGACCGGAGCTTTTCCGGGCCGCGACCGGCCGACAAGTCCTTGAGCCACACCACCTTGGCTGAGTGCGTGGGTTCCTTGGCTGGCGGGGGTGCTACCCAAGGAGGCGCACTGCGCCCGTTTCGTTCCAGATAAGCCTTGATCAGTTCCAGCTCCGCGCGGCTCAGACCGCGCAGTTCCAACTCGACAGGCCGTTCATCACGCAATCGGCCCGCTGTTCTCGCTGCATCCAATGCACGACCCAATCGGTCGATCAGTCCTTCGTAGATTTCCGGTTTCGTTGCGATTCGCTGCGATTCAACCATCCCCTCACCTCATTGAAGATATGACTCATTCCCCAATAAACAGCGTAGTCCTAGTGGCTGCACCTGCCTGGCGCCGCGACAGACGGCCCTGCCTGCGCAATCAGGGTTTCCCTCGATAGAGTGGGGTCATGTATGCTACGGCGCTTCCTGTAACTCCACTTCCCGCAGGGTTTGGGCACGGACGCGCCGCTTTTTGGTGTCGAACAACCCGGACAGTGCACCGAAGAGGATTAGGCCACCCCTATTCAGTTCAAAAGTAGCCATGCACGAACAATATCAGCCCCGTGAAATAGAAAATGCCGCCCAAACCTTCTGGGACGAGCAAAAGTCCTTTGAAGTCAGTGAACAGCCAGGCAAGGAGACTTACTACTGCCTATCGATGTTCCCTTACCCCAGCGGCAAGCTACACATGGGGCACGTGCGTAACTACACCATCGGCGACGTCATCTCGCGCTACCAGCGCATGCAAGGCAAGAACGTCCTGCAGCCCATGGGTTGGGACGCCTTCGGCATGCCGGCAGAAAACGCCGCGATGAAAAACAACGTGGCGCCCGCCAAGTGGACCTACGAAAACATCGCCTACATGAAGACCCAGCTGCGCAGCCTGGGCCTGGCGGTGGACTGGTCTCGCGAAGTGACCACCTGCAAGCCGGATTACTACCGCTGGGAACAATGGCTGTTCACGCGCCTGTTCGAAAAAGGTGTGATCTACAAGAAGAGCGGCACCGTGAACTGGGACCCGCTCGACCAGACCGTACTGGCCAACGAGCAGGTGATCGACGGTCGCGGCTGGCGCTCCGGCGCGCTGATCGAAAAGCGCGAAATCCCGATGTACTACTTCAAGATCACCGCCTACGCGGATGAACTGCTGTCGAGCCTCGACGACTTGCCGGGCTGGCCTGAACAGGTCAAGACCATGCAGCGCAACTGGATCGGCAAGTCCAAGGGCATGGAAGTGCAGTTCCCGTACAACGTCGACTCGATCGGCGAAGCGGGCGCACTCAAAGTCTTCACCACCCGTCCGGACACCCTGATGGGCGCGACCTACGTCGCCGTGGCCGCTGAGCACCCGCTGGCCACCCAGGCCGCACAGAACAACCCTGAGCTGCAGGCGTTCATCGCCGAATGCAAAGGCGGCAGCGTGGCCGAAGCCGACGTCGCCACCCAAGAGAAAAAAGGCCTGCCGACCGGGCTGTTCGTCGAGCACCCACTGACCGGTGAAAAACTGCCGGTGTGGGTCGCCAACTACGTGCTGATGCATTACGGCGATGGCGCAGTAATGGCAGTACCGGCCCACGACGAACGCGATTTCGAGTTCGCCACCAAATACAGCCTTCCGATCAAATCCGTGGTTCGCACCAGCTCGGGCGACACCAACCCGGCCCCGTGGCAAGACGCCTACGGCGAGCACGGCACACTGATCAACTCCGGTGAATTTGACGGCCTGGACTTCCAGGGCGCTTTCGACGCGATCGAAGTTGCACTGGTGAAGAAAAACCTCGGTGCCTCGCGCACCCAGTTCCGCCTGCGCGACTGGGGCATCAGCCGCCAGCGCTACTGGGGCTGCCCGATCCCGATCATCCACTGCGACAGCTGCGGTGACGTCCCCGTGCCGGAAGACCAACTGCCGGTCGTCCTGCCGGAAGACGTGGTGCCGGATGGCGCTGGCTCGCCCCTGGCGCGCATGCCCGAGTTCTACGAGTGCAGCTGCCCGAAATGCGGCCAGCCTGCCAAGCGTGAAACCGACACCATGGACACCTTCGTCGAGTCCTCGTGGTACTACGCACGCTACGCTTCGCCGCACTATGAAGGCGGCCTGGTGGAAAAATCCGCGGCCGACCACTGGCTGCCGGTAGACCAGTACATCGGCGGTATCGAACACGCCATTCTTCACCTGCTGTACGCGCGCTTCTTCCACAAGCTGATGCGCGACGAAGGCCTGGTGAGCTCCGATGAACCGTTCAAGAACCTGCTGACCCAGGGCATGGTGGTCGCCGAGACCTACTATCGCCGCGAAGCCAACGGCGCCTACACCTGGTTCAATCCGGCCGACGTCGAGCTCGAGCGCGACAGCAAAGCCAAGGTCATCAGCGCCAAGCTGATCGCCGACGGCCTGCCGGTGGAAATCGGTGGCACCGAGAAGATGGCCAAGTCGAAGAACAACGGCGTCGACCCCCAGTCGATGATCGACCAGTTCGGCGCCGACACCTGCCGCCTGTTCATGATGTTCGCCTCGCCGCCCGACATGAGCGCCGAATGGTCCGACTCCGGCGTCGAAGGTTCGCACCGTTTCCTCAAGCGCGTCTGGCGCCTGGCGCATGCCCATATCAGCCAGGGCCTGCCGGGCAAGCTGGATGTCGCAGCACTGAGCGACGAGCAGAAAGCCATTCGCCGCAGCACCCACCTGGCAATCAAGCAAGCCAGCCAGGACGTGGGCCAGAACCACAAGTTCAACACCGCCATTGCCCAGGTGATGACGCTGATGAACGTGCTGGAAAAAGCCCCACAGGCCACCGAACAGGACCGCGCGCTGGTACAGGAAGGCCTGGAAACAGTCACCCTGCTGCTCGCGCCGATCACGCCGCACATCAGCCACGACCTGTGGAGCCGCCTGGGCCACAGCGACGCGGTGATCGATGCGCGCTGGCCGGTGCAGGACGACAGCGCCCTGGTACAGGACACGCTGCAGCTGGTGATCCAGGTCAACGGCAAGCTGCGTGGCCAGATCGACATGCCAGCCACCGCTACTCGCGAGGAAGTCGAAGCAGTCGCACGCGTCAACGAGAACGTGCTGCGCTTTACCGAAGGCCTGACGATCCGCAAAGTGATCGTGGTGCCTGGCAAACTGGTCAACATCGTCGCTAGCTAATCGGATCGGGCGCAGGGCTTGAGCCCTGCGCCGAACAAAGCCTTCAGGGCCTCGATAAGGCCCACATGGTTTCAAGGGGAGCAACAAAATGATCAAACGCAACCTGCTGGTTATGGGCCTCGCCGTGCTGCTGAGCGCTTGCGGCTTCCAGCTGCGCGGTACCGGCACCAACGAACTGGCGATCAAGGAACTGGACGTCAGTGCCCGCGACGCCTACAGCGAAACCGTCACCCAGCTGCGTCAGGTCCTGGAAAACAGCGGCGTTCACGTCTACACCGGCGCGACCTACAAGCTGTTCCTGGCCAATGAAAAAGACACCCAGCGCAACCTGAGCTACGCCAGCGCCGGCCGTGCCTCTGACATCGAACTAAGCACCGTGCTCAGCTTTGAAGTCCAGGGTCGCGATCACCTGCCCTTGATGAATGACGATATCCAGGTGCAGAAAATCGTCAGCCACGACGGCAACAACCTCGTGGGCTCGGACTCCGAAATCATCCAGGTGCGCAAGGAAATGCGTCGTGAGCTGGTACAGCGCATGGTCCTGCGCCTGTCGATGATCACCCCGGAACAACTCGCGACCTTGCAACAACGCGCTGACGACAAGGCCAAGGCCGATGCCGACGCGCTGAAAGCGGCGCAAGAGTACGAAGACAACACGCCGAAACAGTCGCCTGTTGAAGTCCCAGTCGAGTAAGCCCGACGGGGCGCCCCAGGCGCCCCGTTCGCCCTGCCTATGAAACTCGCCCCCGCCCAACTCGCCAAACACCTGCAAGGTGGCCTCGCGCCTGTCTACATTGTCAGCGGTGATGACCCGCTGCTGTGCCAGGAAGCCGCCGACGCGATTCGCACCGCCGCACGCCAGCAAGGCTTCGATGAACGCCAGGTCTTCAGCGCCGACGCCAGTTTCGACTGGGGCACGTTGCTGCAAGCCGGCGCGAGCATGTCGCTGTTTGCCGAAAAGCGCCTGCTGGAACTGCGCCTGCCTTCGGGCAAGCCCGGCGACAAAGGCGCGGCCGCCCTGATGGAATACTGCTCGCGCCCCGCCGAGGACACGGTGCTGTTGATCAGCCTGCCCAAGCTTGACGGCAGCGCGCAGAAAACCAAGTGGGGCAAGGCCCTGGTGGAAGGGGCGCAAACCCAGTTCATCCAGATCTGGCCGGTGGACAGCAACCAGTTGCCGCAATGGATTCGCCAGCGCCTGTCCCAATCCGGCCTGTCGGCGACCCAGGACGCCGTGGAGCTGATCGCCGCCCGCGTGGAAGGCAACCTGCTTGCCGCCGCCCAGGAGATCGAGAAGCTCAAGCTGATGGCCGAAGACGGGCAGATTACCGTCGAGACCGTCCAGGGCGCCGTGGCCGACAGTGCGCGTTTTGACGTGTTCGGGCTGGTGGACGCGATCCTCAACGGTGAACCTGCCCACGCCCTGCGCATGCTCGAAGGCCTGCGCGGCGAAGGCGTCGAGCCACCGGTGATTCTCTGGGCGCTGGCTCGCGAACTGCGGGTACTGGCCAATATCTCCCTGCAATACAGCCAGGGCACGCCGCTGGACAAATGCTTCAGCCAGGCCCGGCCGCCGGTATGGGACAAGCGCAAACCCCTGATGAGCAAAGCCCTGCAACGGCACTCGGCGCAACGCTGGGCGCAACTGCTGCTGGAAGCGCAGCGCATCGATGCGCAGATCAAGGGCCAAGCGGCCGGTTCGCCATGGATGAGCCTGAGTCGCCTGTCGCTGTTGATGGCCGGCCAGCGGCTGACATTGCCCGCCGAATAACCCAGCGCCCTGCAGGCGCCGGCTGGCCGGCGATGAGTCCCTAGGCCAAGAACGCTATCGCCGGCAAGCAGGCTCCTACAAGTTATGGCGTACGGTCTGACATATCAGCGGGCTTTACAGCGGCGCAACTTCGGCAGATTATTTGCGCCGTTGCCCCACCCCACGAGAGTACCGACCATGAGCAAAAAGCCATCCAAGCATGGCCCCAACAAGGCCAAATCCATCATCGCCCAGCCACTGTTCCGCAGCCGTCAGGAACGCGCCGGCAAGGGCAAAGGCAGCTACCGCCGCGAAGCCTTCCAGTCTAATAGCTGGGAGGCTTCTTACTTTCTGGCTGCCTGAAGGCAAGCGCCCCTCTGGCATGATAAGGTCTGCACCTGATTTGTAATCCCTGGACCTGTGCATGCCCTCTAGTCTTTCCCGTCGTTGGCACCTTCGCCAATTGATCGCTGCCTCCAGCCTCATTCTGCTTGTCGCCTGCGCGGAAAAACCCACCGCTGCTGACGCCCAGCCCCTGCCGACGCTCCAGACCGCCCCTGTCGCAGCGCCCGCCGTCGTCGCCCCGCTGGCCGTGGACAACCTCGATATCCAACCGACCCAGACCTTTGCCGAATGGCAGGCTGGCTTCCGTGTGCAAGCCCTGCAGGCCGGCATCACTGCCGCCGTGTTCGACAATGCCTTCGCCAATGTCACCCCCGACATGGCCGTGATTCGTGCCGACCGCAGCCAGCCGGAATTTTCCCGTCCAGTGTGGGAATACCTCGACGGCGCGCTGTCGCCGGTGCGTGTGCGCAATGGCCAGGCGCTGCTGATCAAGTACGCCGACACCCTGCAAAGCATCGAACAACGCTACGGCGTCGACCGTCAGGCACTGGTATCGGTGTGGGGCATGGAGAGTAACTTCGGCCAGTTCCAGGGCAACAACTCCGTGATCCGCTCCCTGGCGACCCTCGCCTATGAAGGCCGTCGCCCGGCCTTTGCCCAGGCGCAATTGCTCGCGGCGCTGCAGATCATCCAGCACGGCGATATCCAGGCCGACCAGATGAAAGGCTCCTGGGCCGGCGCCATGGGCCAGACCCAGTTCATCCCGACGACCTACAACACCCACGCCGTGGACTTCGACGGCGACGGTCGCCGCGACATCTGGAACAGCCCGGCCGATGCCCTCGCCTCCACCGCGCATTACCTGCAAAGCTCCGGCTGGCAGAAAGGCCAGCCGTGGGGCTTTGAAGTCAAGCAATTGCCGGCGAACTTCGACTATGCACTGGCTGATGGCGGCATCCGCAAAAGCGTGGCCGACTGGCTGAAGTTGGGGATTCAGTTGCCACCTGGCGCGAGCCTGCCACCGAACGTCGACTCGTTATCTGCCGCCCTGCTGCTGCCGGCCGGCTACCGTGGGCCGGCGTTCCTGGTGCTGGATAACTTCCGCGCGATCCTCAAGTACAACAACTCGTCGTCCTATGCATTGGCGGTGGGGCTGCTGTCAGAGCGCTTCGCCGGCGGCGGCGTGATTCGTGGCGATTGGCCCAAGGATGAGCTGCCGCTGAGTCGCTCCCAGCGCATAGACCTGCAGACGGCGCTGAGCGCCAAAGGCTATGAAGCCGGCAACCCGGACGGCATCATCGGCGCCAACACGCGCAAGGCGATTCGTGCAGCGCAGCAGGCGCTGGGCTGGCCGGCGGATGGCTATCCGACGGTAAAACTGCTGGAGTCGCTGCAGAACCGGTAGGGCGTCGTAAGGCAAATACCGCTATCGCAGGCAAGCCAGCTCCCACGGGGGAATGCATTCCAAATGTGGGAGCTGGCTGGCCGGCAGATGGCTATCCGACGGTAAAACTGCTGGAGTCGCTGCAGAACCGGTAGAGCGTCGTAAGGCAACTACCGCTATCGCAGGCAAGCCAGCTCCCACGGGGGAATGCATTCCAAATGTGGAGCTGGCTATCCGACAGTGAAACTGCTGGAGTCAATGCAGACCCGATAGAGCGTCGTAAGGCAACTACCGCCATCGCAGGCAAGCCAGCTCCCACAGGGGAGTGCATTCCAAATGTGTGGCTTGCCTGCGAAGACGGCGTGACAGGCAACATCAAACTCAGCCTTTGAGCACGACATCCTGCTCCAGCACCAACCGCTTCTCCCCCGCATCCAACCGCACCAGCGCGCCCATCGGCAGCGTCAGGTTCGGGTCGCAATGCCCGCTGCGCCAGCCAGACAACACCGGAATGCCCAATGGGGCGAAGGTCTGTTTAAGCAGGCGCTCCAGCGCCACAGCGTCCACACCCGCCACATCCCCCACCAGCACACCGGCCACTTGTGCAAGCTTGCCCGCCAGGCGCAGGTGCGTCAGCAGGCGGTCGATGCGGTAGATGGGCTCGTTGACGTCCTCGATCAGCAGGATGATGCCCTGCGCGTCGATTTCAAACGGGGTGCCCATGACCGCGGCGATCATCGACAGGTTGCCACCCAGCAAGCGCCCACACGCAATGCCAGGCTCAATCGTGGTCAACGGGTACGCCACCGGGTGCGCCAACAGGCTGCCGCTGCCCAGCTGGCCGCGCAGCAGGCTGAACAAGGAAGACTCGGTGGGTTGTTGCTTGTCGCCGAGCAGGTCGGCATTGAGCATCGGCCCGTGGAAGGTCACGAAACCGGCGTAGCGGCTGATCGCCAGGTGCACCGCGGTGATGTCGCTGTAACCCACGAACGGCTTAGGATTGGCGCGCAGCAGGTCGAAATCCAGGCGATCGAGCAAGCGCGGCGTGCCATAGCCTCCGCGCAGGCAGAAGATCGCATCGATTTCAGGGTCGGCGAAGGCGGTATGGAGGTCATGCAGGCGCACGTCATCGCTGCCGGCCAGGTAGCCGTCGCGCTCATACACACCGGGAAAGATTCGCAGGTCGTAGCCACGGGCACGCATCCATTGCCCGGCTTTTTCAACGTCCAGCGCGGCAGGGCCGGCGGGGGCGATCAGGGCGATGGTGCCTTCACTGCGTAAAGCAGGTACGGCGGCCGCGAGTTGAGTGGTCATCCATGCTCTCCGTATCGGTGACGCAGAAACAACTGTAGGAGCTGGCTTGCCGGCGATGCGGACACTTCGATGCAACAGATGCACCGAGGTGAGGCTATCGCAGGCAAGCCAGCTCCCACACAAACCGGCTTCTACAATTGGATCGGGGCCGGCTTACGAAACCAGGCTGGCCTTGACCAGCTTGGCCTGTTCGTCAGCGTGGTACGAGGAACGTACCAGCGGACCCGAGGCGACGTTCTTGAAGCCCATCTTGTAGCCTTCCTCGGCGAACCAGGCGAAGGTGTCCGGGTGCACGAAGCGCTGGACCGGCAAGTGGCTGCGGGACGGCTGCAGGTACTGGCCGAGGGTCAGCATGTCGATGTCGTGTTCGCGCATGCGCTTCATGACTTCGATCACTTCGTCGTCAGTCTCGCCCAAGCCCAGCATCAGGCCGGATTTGGTCGGGATGTGCGGCATCATCTGCTTGAATTTCTGCAGCAGGGTCAGCGACCACTGGTAGTCCGAACCCGGGCGCGCGGCCTTGTACAGGCGTGGCACGGTTTCCAGGTTGTGGTTGAACACATCCGGCGGCTCGGCAGCGGTGATTTCCAGCGCTACGTCCATGCGGCCACGGTAGTCGGGCACCAGGGTTTCGAGCATCACGTTCGGCGACAGTTTGCGGATTTCGCGGATGCAGTCGGCAAAGTGCTGGGCACCGCCGTCACGCAGGTCGTCGCGGTCTACCGAGGTGATCACCACGTACTTGAGTTTCAGGTCGGCGATGGCGATGGCCAGGCTTTCCGGTTCGTTGACGTCCAGTGGCTTCGGCCGGCCGTGGCCGACGTCGCAGAACGGGCAACGACGGGTGCAGATATCACCCATGATCATGAACGTGGCGGTGCCGCCGGAGAAGCACTCACCCAGGTTCGGGCAGGAGGCTTCTTCGCACACGCTGTGCAGCTTGTGTTTGCGCAGCAGGGCCTTGATACGGTCGACTTCCGGCGAAACCGGGATGCGCACGCGAATCCAGTCAGGCTTCTTCGGCAGTTCGGTGGTCGGGATGATCTTGACCGGGATGCGTGCAACCTTCTCGGCGCCGCGCAGCTTGACGCCGGCTTCCACCTTGGCACGCGGGGCCGGGGCCGGACGCTCGGTGATGTCCAGCGTCGGGATCATGGTTTGCACTGCATCAGTAGTCATAATCAGTCGATTCCGCCCGTGAGGGTCGTCTGCTCAGCATAGTCGAGGTGTTTGACGAGCTGCGCACGCAGCCGGGCACTTACCTCGGCAAATTTAATCGGTGTGGCGTGGTCGCTCAGTTGGGTCATCGCCAGCCCGGCGTAACCGCACGGGTTGATCCGCCGAAACGGCGCCAGGTCCATGTCCACGTTCAAGGCCAGGCCATGAAAGGAACAACCGTGGCGGATGCGCAAACCGAGGGAGGCGATTTTCGCGCCGTCCACATACACACCGGGTGCATCGGGCTTGGCCGCGGCAGTCACGCCGTAACTGGCCAACAGCTCGATCAGGCAAGCCTCCATGCGGCTCACCAGGTCGCGTACGCCAAACCCAAGCTTGCGTACGTCCAGCAGCAGGTACGCCACCAGTTGACCCGGCCCATGGTAAGTCACTTGGCCACCTCGGTCGACCTGCACCACCGGAATATCACCCGGCAACAACAGATGTTCGGCCTTGCCGGCCTGGCCCTGGGTAAATACCGGCGGGTGTTCCACCAGCCAGATCTCATCGGGGGCCGAGCTGCCGCGCTCATTGGTGAAGCGCTGCATGGCGTGCCAGACGGGCTCATAGTCCATCTGGCCGAGCTCGCGAAAGCCCAGGGTATGCGACATCACAGCACCATGTGCACGAAGCCGGTGGCCCGCAGTTCACTGTTGATGTTGTAGAGCTGGTCCTGATCCGTGGCAACGATGTGCAACTGGATCGTGGTGTATTTGCCGGTGGAGCTCTGACGCTCGTCCACACGGTTGTCGTTGATCGTCGCGTGTTTTCTGACGATCTCGAGAATCTTGTCCTTGCGGCCCACGCCGGTATCGCTGATCACCTTGACGGGATAATCCGTCACTGGGAATTCGATCTTGGGCGCCTTTACTTCTACTTCTTTATCGGTCATGGCGAAACGGCCTCGTAAGCGTAAGCCGTGGCGACGGGCAAAGCCCCGTGTCGGATCAACACGGGGCTTTGCAGGTGCACACTAATCAGTTGAACAAGCTGTAGAAGAATAGACGGATGCTATCCCACACGCGGCGGAAGATACCACCTTCGTCGACGGCGTCCAGCGCGATCAGGTCGGCGCTGTGCACCACCTTGTCGTCCAGCTTCACTTCGACCTTACCGATCACGTCACCCTTGGCGATTGGCGCGACCAATTGCGGGTTCATGGTCATGCTGGCCGCGAGCTTTTTCAGCTGGCCTTTAGGCATGGTCAGGGTCAGGTCTTCAGCCAGGCCGGCCTTGACCTGCGAGGTTGCGCCTTTCCAGACCGGAGCGGTCGCCAGCTCAGCACCCTTCTGATAGAAGGTCTGGGTTTCGAAGAAGCGGAAACCGTAGGTCAGCAGTTTTTGCGTCTCGGCCGCACGGGCCTGCTCGCTGTTGGTGCCGAATACGACGGCGATCAGGCGCTGGCCATCACGTACGGCGGACGACACCATGCAGTAACCGGCTTCTTCGGTGTGGCCGGTTTTCAGACCGTCGACGGTCTTGTCGCGCCACAGCAGCAGGTTGCGGTTAGGCTGCTTGATGTTGTTCCAGAAGAATTCCTTCTGGGAGTAGATCGCGTAGTGCACCGGGTCGACGCGGATAATCGCGCGCGCCAGGATCGCCATGTCGTGAGCCGACGAGTAGTGCTCTGGGTTTGGCAGGCCGGTCGGGTTCATGAAGTGGCTGTTGGTCATGCCCAGGTCAGCCACGGTTTTGTTCATCATGTCGGCGAACGCGTCTTCGCTGCCGGCGATGTGCTCGGACAGGGCCACGCTGGCGTCGTTACCGGACTGAATGATGATGCCGTGCAGCAGGTCGCTCACGGTCACTTGCGAGCCGACCTTGATGAACATCCGCGAACCGCCGGTGCGCCAGGCGTTTTCGCTGACGGTGACCGGGTCGTTCTCGCCGATCTGGCCGCGACGGATTTCCAGGGTCGCGATGTAGGCGGTCATCAGCTTGGTCAGGCTGGCTGGGGGCAGGCGCTGGTCACCGTTGTTCTCGACCAGCACGTTGCCGCTGGCGGCATCCATGAGGACCCAGGCCTTGGCAGCCAGTTGCGGGGAAGCCGGCACCATTTCAACCGCCCAGGCGGCCGGGGTGATGATCAGCGAAAGAAGCAGGCACGTGCGTTTGGCTAAGGTGGTGATGTTCATCCGTCTCTCGAAATTGCTTATGGAAACTTGCCCTCGCGGGCAAAACTTATTCAGACAGCCCGCTACCAGACTGTCACGTGTTCGGTTGCCCGCTCACCCCTTGCCCCTGGGTTTTTATTGTTCAACGAGCCAACAACCAGGGTTCAAGCCCGCGCACGGGCCAGAACCATCAATCTTTATTATTCGGCGGTGACCACGCTGGGTTGCCCCAGGTTGGCCAGGCGCACGCTGTTCTGCACTTGCGCGACCTCGCTCGGCGAGCCGATCGGGCCCATGCGCACACGGTGCAGGGTCTGCTGGTTACGCACGATGGAGCTGATGAAGACCGGCGCGCTGACCATGCTGCTCAGCTTGGACCTTAACAGTTCTGCCGCATCCGGGTTGGCGAAAGCGCCCACCTGCAGGTACTGCCCGCCCGCCATCGAACTGCCCGGCGCGGCCTGAGGCACGGCCACGGTGTCCGGCGCGTGCTGCGCCGGCGGCGGTGTCCACTGCTCGACCTTGCCGGCCGACGCGGTAATCTGTGGTTGCGGCGTTTGCGGTTCGTTGAGCATCAACGGCGCCGGCTTGCCACGCTGGGCCCAGTACTGCGCCGGGTCGATACCTTCGACCTTGACCCGCGCGGTGCCGGTTTCGGCGTAGCCGAGTTTCTTCGCGGCGGCATAGGACAAGTCGATGATCCGGTCCGAATAGAACGGCCCGCGGTCGTTGACGCGCAGGATCACCGTGCGATTGTTGTCCAGGTTGGTCACGCGCACATAGCTGGGCAGCGGCAGGGTCTTGTGCGCTGCGCTCATGCCATACAGGTCATACACTTCGCCGTTGGCGGTGTTCTGGCCATGGAACTTGGTGCCGTACCAGGACGCCGTGCCCGATTGCACGTAGGTCTTGGATTCCTGCAGCGGGAAATAGGTCTTGCCCAGCACGGTATACGGGTTGGCCTTGTAGGCGCCGGTGTGCAGGGTTGGCGTGGCATCCGGGATCTTCGATACGTCGACATCCCACCACGGCGCGCCGTCTTTGTGCGCGCGGTTGATGTCCAGGCCAGGCTGGGAACGGATGGCGGTGCCGCCGGACTTCTGCGCCGGACCGCGACTGGTGGAACAACTGACAACCAGCAAGGACAACGCGGCGAACGCCACCAGCTTGAGCGGTTTATTGAACGGCGATGCCCGCATTACTTGTTGCCCCGTGCTTGGACCAGCATGTCTGACAGCTGATGCACGGCCATGGCGTACATCACACTGCGGTTATAACGCGTGATTGCGTAGAAATTCTTCAGGCCCATCCAGTATTCAGGGCCATTTTCGCCTTCGAGGCGGAACGCCGTCACCGGCATATCATCGCGTGGCGCATTCTGACTCGACCAGCCCAGCGCCCGCAACTCCCCGACCGTCTTGGCCGGCTCGATACCCTGGGTCAGGCCTTCATCGGCGCGATCGCCGGTCACATCGGCACGGATCACCACCGGTTCGCCGGCGACCCAGCCGTGGCGTTTGAAGTAGCTGGCCACACTGCCGATGGCGTCGTCGGGATTGCTCCAGATATTGATGTGCCCGTCGCCGTCAAAATCCACGGCATAAGCGCGGAAGCTGCTCGGCATGAACTGCGGCAGGCCCATGGCACCGGCGTAGGAACCCTTGAGGGTCAGCGGGTCGACCTGCTCTTCGCGGGCCAACAGCAGGAACTCACGCAGCTCCTTGCGGAAGAAGTCGGCGCGCGGCGGGTAGTCGAAACCCAGGGTCGACAGGGCGTCGATCACCCGGTAGCTGCCGGTGTTGCGGCCGTAGAAGGTTTCGATGCCGATAATCGCGACGATCACCTGGGCCGGCACGCCGTACTCCTGCTCGGCGCGGGCCAGGACTGCCTCGTGCTGGCGCCAGAAGTCCACGCCACGGGCCACGCGGGCGTCGGTCAGGAACATCGGGCGATATTCCTTCCACTGCTTCACGCGCTCGGCGGGACGGGAGATGGCGTCGAGAATCGCCTGCTTGCGCTGGGCTTCGCGGAACACGCCCATCAGTTGTTCACCGGCGAAACCGTAGTCGCGGGTCATCTCACCGACAAATTCGGCGACCTGGGGTGAGCCATCGTAGTCACCGGCCTGCACCTCCTGCGTTGCCCCCAGCAGCCCGATCAGGCCCATCCAGGACGCATGCCGAGTCGCCCAGCCGCGCATTACTTGCATTGACATCTTCACCTTATTCAAACCTGTGCGATCCATTTGCGATGCGTATGAATCGACATCAAAACCCCAAACGCTGACAGCAATGTCACCAGCGAAGTTCCGCCGTAGCTAATGAACGGCAACGGCACCCCAACCACCGGCAACAGGCCACTGACCATACCGATGTTGACGAAAACGTAAACAAAAAAAGTCATGGTCAGGCTGCCGGCGAGCAATTTGCCGAACAGCGTCTGCGCCTGCGCGGTGATCACCAGGCCGCGACCAATCAACAGCAAATAAATCAGCAACAGCGCGCAAATGCCCACCAGGCCGAACTCTTCGCCCATCACCGCAATAATGAAGTCGGTGTGGCTCTCGGGCAGGAAGTCCAGGTGCGACTGGGTGCCCAGTAACCAACCCTTACCAAATACACCGCCGGAACCGATGGCGGCCTTCGACTGGATAATGTTCCAGCCGGTGCCCAGCGGGTCGCTTTCCGGGTCGAGGAAAGTCAGGATCCGTTGCTTCTGGTAGTCGTGCATGAAGAAGAACCACATGGCCACGGCCACCGGCACGGCGGCGGCCAGCACGCTGAGGATCCAGCGCCAGCGCAGCCCGCCCATGAACAGCACGAACGCACCGCCCGCCAGGATCAGCAGCGAGGTGCCGAGGTCTGGCTGGCGCACGATCAGGATAAACGGCACGCCGATCAGGAACAGGCTGATGGCCACATGCTTGAGCTGCGGCGGCAAGGTGCGTTTGGACAGATACCAGGCAATGGTCGCCGGCATCAGGATCTTCATGAATTCCGACGGTTGGAAGCGAATCACCCCGGGAATGTTGATCCAGCGCGTCGCCCCCATGGCGTTGTGGCCCATCACGTCCACCACCACCAATAGCAATACGCCGGCAACGTAGCCCAAGGGCACCCACCGCGCCATGAAACGCGGTTCGAGCTGGGCAATCACCAGCATCGACAACAGGCCAAGGCCGAACGACGAGGCCTGCTTGATCAGCAGGTCCCAGTTCTTGCCGCTGGCCGAATACAGCACGAACAGGCTGCCGGCCGCCAGGGTCAGGAGCAGGATCAGCAACGGGCCATCGATGTGCATGCGCTGCAGCAACGTCGCGCGGCGACGCATCACATCCTCGCTGGAGAGGATGCGGTCAAAATTACTCTTCACTGGCCGTAACCTCGGTGCTTGAAGGGGGGCCGCCATATTCGGGCTTGAGCCTGCCGTCGTCGGCCAACAGCCAGGCATCCATCACTTGGCGCACCACGGGCGCAGCAACGCCGGAGCCGGACTCGCCGTTCTCGACCATCACCGCCACCACGATTTTCGGGTCGTCCGCCGGGGCAAAGCCGACAAACAAGGCGTGGTCACGGTGGCGCTCCTGAACCTTGGAGCGGTCATATTTCTCGCCCTGCTTGATCGCGACCACCTGGGCGGTCCCGCTCTTGCCGGCAATGCGGTACTGCGCGCCGACCGCCGCCTTGCGCGCGGTGCCACGGGCGCCGTGCATCACTTGCTGCATGCCGTGGTTGACCTTGGTCCAGTCCGACGGGTCGCGCAGCACGATGTCCGGGATCGGGTTTTCATCCAGCGGCTTTTCGCCCTCGATGGTCCTGGCCAGGTGCGGCCGATTCCAGACGCCTTTGTTCGCCACCAGCGCCGTGGCCTGGGCCAGTTGCAGCGGCGTGGCCTGCATGTAGCCCTGGCCGATCCCGAGGATCAGGGTTTCGCCCGGGAACCAGGCCTGGCGACGGGTCGCGCGCTTCCACTCGCGCGATGGCATCAGGCCAGGGGATTCCTCGAACATATCCAGGGAGACTTTCTGGCCCAGGCCGAACTTGCCCATGTAGGCAGACAAACGGTCGATGCCAAGCTTGTGGGCCAGGTCGTAAAAATAGGTGTCGTTGGAGCGCATGATCGCGGTGTCCAGGTCGACATATCCGTCACCGGTGCGGTTCCAGTTACGGTATTTGTGATCGTAGTTGGGCAGCATGTAGTAGCCCGGGTCGAACACGCGGCTGGAGGCGGTGACCACGCCCGCATCCAGGCCGGCAATCGCCACCGCTGGCTTGATCGTCGAACCCGGCGGGTACAGGCCACGCAACACGCGGTTGAACAGCGGTCGGTCGATGGAATCACGCAACTCGGCGTAGGCCTTGAAGCTGATCCCGGTAACGAACAGGTTAGGGTCGAAGCTCGGCTGGCTGACCATCGCCAGCACTTCGCCGGTATTCGGGTCCAGCGCCACGACCGCGCCACGACGCCCACCCAGGGCCATCTCCGCCGCTTCCTGCAGCTTGATGTCCAGGCTCAGCACAATGTCCTTGCCCGGCACCGGGTCGGTCCGCTTGAGCACCCGCAGCACGCGGCCGCGCGCGTTGGTCTCGACTTCCTCGTAACCCACCTGGCCGTGCAGCTCCGGCTCGTAGAAACGCTCGATGCCGGTCTTGCCGATATGGTGGGTGCCGCTGTAGTTGACCGGGTCGAGGCTTTTCAGCTCTTTCTCGTTGATCCGCCCCATGTAGCCGACCGAGTGCGCAAAGTGCGGCCCCTGCGGGTAGTGACGCACCAACTGTGCGACCACTTCCACGCCCGGCAGGCGGAACTGGTTCACCGCGATCCGCGCGATCTGCTCTTCGGTCAGCTCAAACAGGATCGGCACCGGCTCGAAAGGCCGGCGCCCCTGCTTCATGCGCTTCTCGAAAATCACCCGGTCTTCCGGAGTCAGCTGCAGCACCTCGACAATGACATCGAGGATCTGCTGCCAGTCGCCGGAACGCTCGCGGGTCATGCTCAGGCTGAAGCTGGGACGGTTATCCGCGACCACCACGCCATTGCGGTCGAAAATCAGGCCACGGGTCGGCGGAATCGGCTGCACGTGCACCCGGTTGTTTTCCGACAAGGTGGAGTGATAGTCGTACTGGATCACCTGCAGGAAATACAGGCGGGCAATCAGCACCCCCAACAGCACCACGACCATGATCGCGCCAAACACCACGCGCGCGCGTACCAGACGTGCGTCTTTCTCGTGGTCCTTGATGCGGATCGGCTGGGTCATCGGGAGGGGCGCAGATTATTTGTGGTAAGGGTGCCCGGACAGAACTGTCCAGGCGCGATACAGCTGTTCACCGATCAGGATCCTTACCAACGGGTGCGGCAGCGTCAGCGCCGACAGCGACCAGCGCTGATCCGCCCGTGCGCAGACTTCCGGCGCCAGCCCTTCCGGGCCGCCGACCATGAAGTTGACCGTGCGCGAGTCCAGGCGCCAGCGATCCAGCTCAACCGCCAGTTGCTCGGTGCTCCAGGGTTTGCCGTGCACTTCGAGGGTGACGATGCGCTCGTTGGGGCCGACCTTGGCCAGCATGGCCTCGCCTTCCTGACGGATAAAACGTGCCACGTCGGCATTCTTGCCCCGGGTATTGAGCGGTATCTCTACCAGTTCCAGCGACAGCTCAGCGGGCAGACGCTTGGCATACTCGTGCCAGCCTTCTTCCACCCACTTGGGCATGCGTGAACCGACAGCAATCAGACGCAGGCGCACAGCCGTTCCTTATTCCTGGTCTTTGTTGAGCTTGTCGAAGTGCGCGTGGCCCACTTCCGGGCTGTGGTGCTTGCCGTCAGCCGCACGGCTCTGCTCGGCGCCTTTCCACAGACGCTCCAAGTCGTAGAACTGACGGGCGTTGGAAGTCATCATGTGAACGATCACGTCGTCCATGTCCAGCAGCACCCAGTCGCTGTCGCCCTTGCCTTCTTCACCCAGCGGCTTGACGCCCTGGGCCTTGACGGCTTCGCGAACCTTGTCGAGCATCGCGCCGATCTGGCGGTTGGAGGTACCGGTGGCGATGATCATGAAGTCGGTGATGCTCTGCTTGTCGCGTACGTCCAGGACCTGGATGTCCTGGGCCTTCACGTCTTCCAGGGCCGCCACGGCGACTTTTACCAGCTCTTCGCCAGCCAGCTCAGGGCCGGTGTGCGCTTCGACCGGCAGCGGGGCGCTTTTGAACGTGCCTTTGCGCTTAACTTTGCTTACGTCTTTGTTCGTCATAAAAAACTCGTTTTGCTCGTATGTTCGGGCGCTTGCTGCACGGTTGTCCGTGCGTTCAAGCGCGCCTTTTCAGTTCGACGCACGGTAAAGCCCGTGCGCATCGATGTAGGCCAGGACCGCGTCAGGCACCAGGAAACGTACCGACTTCCCGCTGGCCAGCAGTTGACGGATCTGGGTGGCGGACACCGCAAGCGGGGTCTGCCAGACGAATGCAATATTCCCGTTCGGCCCGGTCAGGGCCAAGGGGTCACTTACCGACCGCGCGGCCAGCAGGTTGCGCAAGGCATCCGGCGGTTCGCTGTCGGCATCCGGGCGTTGCAAAACCAGGATGTGGCAATGCTGGAGGAGTTCCTCCCAGCGATGCCAAGAGGGCAGGCCGCAAAATGCGTCCCAGCCCAAAAGCAGAAACAACTGGTCATCCGCGGCCAACTCGGCGCGCATCAGCTCCAGGGTGTCGACAGTGTAGGACGGTTTATCGCGCTTGAGCTCGCGATCGTCCACCACCAGCGGCGGTATGCCTTCCACGGCAAGGCGCACCATTTCCAGGCGCTGCTGCGGCGACACCTGTGGAGTGTCGCGATGCGGCGGCCGGAAATTGGGGATCAGGCGCAGTTCGTCCAACGCCAGGGCATCCGCGACTTCCAGGGCACTGCGCAAATGGCCGATGTGCACGGGGTCGAAGGTGCCACCGAGCAGCCCGATGCGTTTAGCCATCAAGTGCGCACATGACCGTCGCCGAACACCACGTACTTCTCGCTGGTCAGGCCTTCCAGGCCAACCGGGCCGCGTGCGTGGAGCTTGTCGGTGGAGATGCCGATCTCCGCCCCCAGGCCATACTCGAAGCCGTCGGCAAAACGCGTCGAGGCGTTGATCATCACCGAAGCGGAATCCACTTCGTTGAGGAAACGCCGGGCATCGCTGAAATGCTCGGAAACAATGGCATCGGTGTGCTTGGAGCCGTAGGTGTTGATGTGTTCGATGGCCTCGTCGAGGTCGTCGACAATCTTGATCGACAGGATCGGCGCGGTGTATTCGGTGTACCAGTCCAGCTCGGTCGCCTCGATCACCTCCGCGCCGAGCAGCGCACGGGTGCGCTCGCAACCCCGCAGCTCCACGCCCTTGTCACGGTAGATGGCAGCCAGCGGCGGCAGCACGCGCTCGGCAATGCCTGCGTGCACCAGCAGGGTTTCCATGGTGTTGCACGGGGCGTAGCGGTGAGTCTTGGCGTTGTCGGCGATGCGGATCGCCTTGTCGATATCGGCGGCCACGTCGATGAACACGTGGCACACACCGTCTAGGTGCTTGATGACAGGCACCTTGGCATCGCGGCTGACGCGTTCGATCAGGCTCTTGCCACCGCGCGGCACGATGACATCGACGAACTCCGGCATGGTGATCAAGGCGCCCACGGCGGCGCGGTCGGTGGTTTCCACCACTTGCACCACTTCAGCCGGCAACTCGGCCACCGCCAGGCCCTGCTGGATGCACGCGGCAATGGCACGGTTGGAATTGATCGCTTCGGAGCCGCCACGCAGAATGGTGGCATTGCCTGACTTGAGGCACAGGCTCGCGGCGTCGATGGTCACGTTCGGGCGCGACTCATAGATGATGCCGATCACACCCAGCGGCACCCGCATCTTGCCGACCTGGATGCCGGACGGCAGGTAACGCATGTCGCGGATTTCACCGATGGGGTCAGGCAGCTTGGCCACCTGACGCAGGCCTTCGATCATGTCGTCGATACGTGCCGGGGTCAGCGCCAGGCGGTCCAGCAGCGCGGGCTCCAGGCCATTGGCGCGGCCGTTGGCCAGGTCCTGTTCGTTGGCGGCGGTCAGCTCGGAGCGCGAGGCGTCCAGAGCGTCGGCGGCCGCCAGCAGGGCGCGGTTCTTCTGCGCGGTGCTCGCACGGGCGATCAACCGCGAGGCCTGACGGGCAGCGCGACCCAGGCGGGTCATGTAGTCAAGAACGGACTCAGTCATGGTCAGGGAGTCTTGGCAAAGAGGAAAGCGGCAGATTATAGCTGTGACGCCGCCCGACTGACAGCGGTGAGGGGCGGATGGTCGAAATGAACTGTAAAAACCTGGGGTTCAGCGGTAATTAAGGTGGGAGTTGTTATTATTCCGTCACATTTAGCCGTAATAACCCTGAACGCCATGTCCGGTTTGACCCCGCAACTCCCCGCCAGCGCCCTGCCCGACAGCTTCTTCGACCGCGATGCACAATTGCTCGCGCGCGAATTGCTCGGAAAAGTCATACGCCATCGCGTCGGCGATATCTGGCTTTCGGCGCGAATTATTGAAACCGAAGCCTATTACGTGGCCGAAAAAGGCAGCCACGCCTCACTCGGCTACACAGAAAAGCGTAAGGCTTTGTTTCTGGATGGCGGCCATATCTACATGTACTACGCCCGTGGCGGCGATTCGCTGAACTTCAGCGCCCACGGCCCGGGCAATGCGGTACTGATCAAATCGGCCTATCCGTGGGTCGATGAACGCTCCGGCCCCGCCAGCCTGGCGCAGATGCTGTTGAACAATCCGAACGCCGACGGCAGCCCCCGTGCCTCGCAGAAGCTGTGCGCCGGGCAGACGCTGCTGTGCAAAGCGCTGGGCCTGAAGGTGCCGGTTTGGGACGCCAAGCGCTTCGATCAGGACTTGCTCTATGTGGAAGACGTTGGCCAGACACCCACACAGATCATCCAGACCACCCGCCTGGGCATCCCCAGTGGCCGTGACGAACACTTGATGTACCGCTTCGTGGACGCGGGCTATGCGCCGTATTGCACGCGCAACCCGCTGCGTCGGGGCCAGGTCGAAGGCCGCGATTATTTTTTGATGTGATGACACGGCCTGCAGGAGCCCGGCTTGCCGGGCGCGTGCAAGGTGTACGAACTTGGATGGAGTGGATTGTATGGGCCAATGGCTCGATAGCATTACCGGCTGGCTGACCCTCAACCCGCAATGGCTGGCGGTGGCGGTGTTTATCGTCGCGTGCGTGGAATGCCTGGCGATTGCCGGCCTGATCGTGCCTGGCACGGTGTTGCTGTTCGCCATCGCTGCCTTGGCCGGCAGTGGTGCGCTGTCGTTGAGCGAAACCCTGTTGCTGGGGTTCCTCGGTGGGTTGTTGGGCGATGCTGTGTCCTATTATCTGGGGCGTCATTTCCACCAGAACATTCGCCGCCTGCCCGGTCTGCGCCACCACCCCGAGTGGATGAGCGGCGCAGAGTCCTACTTCCACAAGTACGGCATCGCCAGCCTGTTGGTCGGACGTTTCATCGGCCCGCTGCGCCCGATGCTGCCAATGGTGGCCGGCATGTGCGACATGCCGTTTCCGCGCTTTGCCGCCGTCAGCGTTCTAGCGGCCGCCGGCTGGTCGGTGGCCTACCTGTTGCCAGGCTGGGCGACCGGCGCCGCGTTTCGCCTGCCATTGCCACCAGGGTTCTGGCCGGAAGCGGGGATTGTCGCGGCGTGCCTGGCGATACTGCTGGGGCTGAGCTTGAACAGCAGCCTGCGCGGGCATCGTAGCGCGACGCTGTGGATCGGCTGCGCCAGCCTGACGCTGTTGATCGCACTGTTTATCGGCTATCCGCACCTCAACGACTTTGACCAGGGCCTCAGTGCGCTGGTCCAGGAACATCGCAGCGCCTGGTTGGACGAGGTGATGGTGCGGATTACGCAGTTGGGTGAGTTCAAGAAGATGTTCGTCGCCAGCGCCGTGTTCACCGGCCTGCTGCTCCTGGCACGGCAATGGCGGCATGCCGTGTTTGTCGGCGCCACACTGGCCGGGGCGGCGGTGATCAATACCGGGACCAAGCTGTTTTTCGCGCGCGGTCGCCCGGAGATCCTGACCGACCCACTCACCAGCTTCAGCATGCCCAGCGGCCACGCGTCCGGCGCGTTCGCGTTTTTCCTGGCATTGGCGGTATTGGCCGGTCGCGGCCAGCCCACGCGGCTGCGCCTGACCTGGATGCTGCTGGGCTGCATCCCCGCCGCTTTTATCGCATTGTCCCGGGTGTACCTGGGCGCTCATTGGCCCACCGATATCCTGGCGGGCACGCTGCTGGCGATGACCGTGTGTGCGTTCAGCCTGACCGTCAGCCAGTACCGCAGCCCATTGCCGCCGATGTCGCAGAAAGCCTGGTGGCTGTTACTGCCGGCGATAGTGGCGGTGCTGAGTTTTATCGCCTTTACCGGCACACCGCACGCGCTGCTCAGGTATGCCTACTGACTCCGGGCCGGCCCCAACCAGTCGACGGGAGCAACGCGACGCTCAATACAGCGTTCGCGTCGCTCCAACAGCATCTCATCGGCAATCTCTGCGGCGCGCTCGGCGATGTATTCCGCACCGCGCTTGGCGTCCGACTGCAGCAATTGCCCGGCAATGCTGACAAAAAAAGCGTCCCAGACCGCCTGCTCCGATTGCGCTAGCCGAATCATGTCCATCCCCCGATCATCGTTATGTGATCGGCGACTATTTCAGGCAACGCACAGCGGGCCGCGAAGAAACGTCCGAAAGCAGCGCCGGAGTTTTCCGAAACTCAGGTGAACAGCTCGCCTTGCAGTTCATCGAGCAACATCTGGATCGCGTCCAGCCGTTGCTGCGGGTCGTCGAGCTGCAGCAGGTCGATCTTGTCGGCCTCGGTGAACGGCAACAGATACGCCAGTTGGTTGCCCAGGGCTTGCTGGCCGTCGGCGTGGGCGCCCATGTCCAGCGAGGCGACCATCGGGTGTTCGGCCAGGGCCTGCAGCAAGGCCAGGAGGTCGGCGTCCTCTTCTTCCAGCGCCTGGTCCGGTTGTTCTTCCAGCCACTGCACCTCGGCCACCAGCAACTGGTCTTTCTGCACGCCGGCGTCACGCACGCGGAAGCGACGGCCACCTTCGACGCGAATCCCAAGCAGGCCGTTGTCCTGTTGCTTGAAGTCGCGAATCAGCGCTTCGCAGCCGATCAGCGCGTAGCCGTCCGGGGCGATGCCCACTTCCTTGCCGTCGAGGATGCACACCACGCCGAAGCTTTCGCCCTTTTTCAGGCAGCGGCTGATCATGTCCAGGTAGCGCGCCTCGAACAGTTGCAGGTCGAGGGTGCAGCCAGGGAACAGCACGGTATTGAGCGGGAACAGCGCCAGACTCATAAAGGTTTCCTTAAACCCGGTTTAAACAATCACCGACACAGCCAGCGGCAGGAACACCGCCGTGGCCACGCCCATCAGACTCATGGCCAGCGCTGCAAAGGCGCCACACTCTTCGCTTTCCTGCAGGGCCACCGAGGTGCCGACGGCGTGGGCGGTCATGCCCAGCGCCATGCCGCGCGCCTCGGGGCTGCGCACCCCCAGGCGCGACAGGTAAGCAGGCCCGATCATCGCGCCGATCACCCCGGTGATCAGTACAAACACCGCCGCCAGCGCGGCCACGCCACCGATCTGCTCGGCCACCAGCATGGCGATCGGCGAGGTCACCGACTTGGGCGCCATCGTCATCAGCATCCTATGCTCGGCGCCAAACCACCACCCCAGCAACACACACAGGCCAGTGGCCAACACGCCACCTATCACCAGCGTAGTAAAAATCGGCCAGAACAATTGGCGAATCCGCCGCAGGTTCAAGTACAGCGGCACCGCCAGGGCCACGGTCGCGGGGCCGAGCAGGATGCTCATGATCTCGGTGCTCTTGCGGTACTCGGCGTAGCTCAGCCCGCAGGTGAGCAACACGCCAATCACCAGCAGCATGGAAACCAGCACCGGCTGCAGGAAAATCCAGCGGGTTTTCTCAAAGCCCGCGAGTACCAATTGATACGCGCCGAGGGTGATACCGATGCCAAACAGAGGGTGGTGAATCACGGCTGTCCACGCGCCTTGCCAGTCGAAGATCATTGATCCTTCTCCTTGCGCTTGACCATGTGCTCCATCAACAGGCCGACAAAGCCCATGGCGATCACCAGCGACACCACCAGCGCGCCGACGATTGCCCAGAAGTCGGCGGCAATGTCCCGCGCATACACCATCACCCCCACCGCCGGCGGCACCAGCAGCAACGGCAAATAGCGCAACAGGCTGCTGGCCGCCAGGCTCAGGGGCTCGCCGACTTCGCCGCGCCACACCAGGTAGCCGAGCATCAACAGCAGGCCAATGATCGGGCCCGGCAGCACCGGTAACAGCAAATGATTGATCGCCGTGCCGATCAATTGAAACAACACCAGCCATGTCAGACCGCGTAACAGCATCCGTTTTCTCCCCCCTCAAGACCCGCCCGCATTATAAGCATGCCCGCCCTATGCATCGGCATTCGCCAAAAGCATGGTGGGTTGACCGGGCTGATTGGCCATGATGATCTACATTGGTTCTCTGTAACCCATAAAAACAGCACCGATGAACCAAGGAGAGACGCAATGCCCTATGTACCCGTAGCGCAGCTCAAAGATTATGTCGGCAAGGAACTGGGACGTTCCGAATGGCTCACCATCGACCAGGCCCGTATCAACCTGTTCGCCGAGGCCACCGGCGATCACCAGTTCATCCATGTCGACCCGGTCAAGGCCGCGCAGACGCCGTTCGGCACCACCATCGCCCATGGGTTCCTGTCCTTGTCGCTGATGCCCAAGCTGATGGAAGACCTGCTGATCGTGCCCGAAGGCTTGAAGATGGCCGTCAACTATGGCCTGGACAGTGTGCGGTTTATCCAGCCGGTGAAGGTCAATTCCAAGGTGCGCCTGAACGTGACCCTCAATGACGTCACCGAGAAAAAGCCCGGTCAATGGCTGCTCAAGGCCACCGCGACCCTGGAAATCGAAGGCCAGGAAAAACCCGCTTACGTAGCCGAGTCGTTGTCGCTCTACTTCGTGTAACCACCCGCCCCCGTGTAGGAGCTGGCTTGCCAGCGAAAAACGCACAGCCGCCGCATTCCCCTTGAATGCCCGCCGGCAAGCCGGCTCCTACGGATCTGTGGAAAGGCAAAATCCTTACCACAACAGATGTAAATTTATGTATGAAACCCGCAGCTGCGGCATACTCGGCGCTCAATTATCCGGATCCCGCTATGCGCCCACTCGCTCCCCTTGCCCTTGCCCTGTTGCTCACCGCTTGCGGAGACGGCGAATCGCTGTTGCCGCCCGATGCGCGCCTGCCCGATGGCGGCCGTTACCGGGGCGATGTGGTCGATGGCTTGCTGCAAGGCAAGGGTCGCGTGGACTACCCGAACGGCAGCTGGTACGCCGGGCAGTTCGACAAAGGCCAGTGGCACGGCCAGGGCGAGTGGCATGGCAGCAACGGCGAAGTCTATAAAGGCCAGTTCCAGCAAGGCCTGTTCGACGGCCAGGGCAGCCTGACCACGGCCGGCAGCCAGTATGTCGGCGGCTTCAAGAACGGTCGGCGCAACGGCGAAGGCACCCTCAAAGAGGGGCAGATGACCTATCGCGGCGAATTCAAGGACGACCAGTATTCCGGCCTCGGCCGCCTGGAGCTGGCCGATGGCAGCCAATACCAGGGCCAGTTCGCCCATGGCAAGCCGAACGGCGAAGGCCAGCGCAACGATGACAGCGGCAACCAGTTCAACGGCCACTTCGTGGATGGCCAACTGGAAGGCAACGGCACGTTCAACAGCGCCGACGGCGACATCTATGTCGGCCAGTTCAAGCAGAACCAGCTCAACGGCAAGGGCCGCTACGAAAACGCCGACGGCGATGTCTGGATCGGCCAGTTCAAGGAAGGCGCCCTCAGCGGCAAGGGCGAGTTGATCGGCGTGGACGGCAGCCATTATGTCGGCCAGTTCGTCGACTGGCGCTTTACCGGCGAAGGCCGCTTGAACCTCACCGACGGCAGCTTCTATATCGGCGGCTTCGACAGCGACAGCTATCAAGGCAAAGGCACCCTGGTGCTGACCGATGGCACGGTGCAGGCCGGTACCTGGGTCAACGGCATGCGCGTGCGTGATGCCGACGGCAAGCTGCTGCCCGATCCACTGGAGACCGGGATCCTGGCCCAGGGCCACCTGCTCGACGCCGCCCTCGCCGCGGTGCCCGCCTCTACCTCGGCGGTGGAGCTGTACACCCTGGTACTGGCCGGCGACGGCAAACAAAGCGTGTTCCTGCGCGAAGCCGATTACGTCAGCAATATGCTCGCCACGCGCTTCGGTGCCCGCGGGCAGATTCGCCTGGTCAACCACCGCGACCATATCGCCGACCGTCCGATGGCCACGCGCGAAAGCCTGCGGCGCGCCGTCCAGACCCTCGCCGAGCGCAGCGGGCCGGAAGACCTGGTGTTCATCTACCTGACCAGCCACGGCACCCACGAACACGAGCTGGTGCTCGACCAGCCGCGCATGGAGCTGGCCGACCTGCCCGCCGATGAACTGGCGGCGGTGCTCACGCCGCTGAAGAATCGCGACAAGATCATCGTGATTTCCGCCTGCTACTCCGGCGGGTTTATCCCGGCGCTGAAAGATGAACACACGCTGATCATGACCGCCTCGCGCGCCGACCGCGTGTCCTTCGGCTGCTCCGAGGAAGCTGACTTCACCTACTTTGGCGACGCCCTCTTCGCCCAAGCCTTCAACCAGACCGATGACCTGCAGCAGGCGTTCAAGCTCGCGCAGCTGCATGTGACCGAACGCGAACAGGCGGACAACTTCGAAGCCTCTGAGCCGCAGATCTGGGCCCCCAAGGGCGTCATCGCCCACTGGCAATTATTACGCAAGCAGCAGGCACGAAAGGCGCTCGAAAGCGTCTCAATGAATAGCAAGGAAGCCAAAGGCAACTAAGCTGTAATGTGTAACAAGGGGGAAACACCATGTACCTGACACCGCAGCATATCTTGCTCGCCGGCGCCTCCGGGCTCACCGGCGAACACCTGCTCGACCGCCTGCTCAACGAGCCCACCGTGACCCGCGTGCTGGCACCGAGCCGCAAGCCGCTGGCCGAGCACCCACACCTGGAAAACCCGGTCGGCGACCCGGCGGTCTTCCTGCCGCAACTGAGCGGCCGGGTGGATATCGCATTCTGCTGCCTGGGCACCACCATCAAGCAGGCCGGCTCTGAAGAGGCCTTCCGCGCCGTGGACCTGGACATGGTCGTGGCCTTCGCCAAACGTGCGCGGGAAATGGGCGCACGGCACTTGATCGTGATCAGCGCGATCGGCGCCGACCCGAAATCCTCGATTTTCTATAATCGCGTCAAAGGCGAAATGGAACAGGCGCTGAAGGCGCAGGACTGGCCGCAACTGACCATCGTGCGGCCGTCGCTGCTGCTGGGCGAACGCCTGGAGCCGCGCCTGGCCGAGCAATTGGCCGGGCCATTGTCGCGGTTGATTCCGGGCAAGTACCACGGCATTGAAGTCTGCGAACTGGCCCGGGCCATGTGGCGCCTGGCGCTGGAAGAGCAGGATGGGGTGCGGGTGGTGGAGTCGGATGAGCTGCGCAAGCTCGGCAAATAACCTGATCTAAACCCCTGGCGCAGTTTCAAATGTGGGAGCGGGCTTGCTCGCGAAGGCGGTGGATCAGTCAGCTTATTAGTTGACTGGCATACCGAATTCGCGAGCAAGCCCGCTCCCACATTGGCTTTGTGGTGTCTTTAACATCCAGCTTAGAGACCGCCTGTGGCGTTAAACCCAACCCCAAGCACCGTCAACACCGACAGTGGCAACAACAAGGTATCGAGCAGCGCACTGGCCGGCAGGTCGACGTGCGGATAGCTCGGCGCTTCGGCACCGAAGCGGTCCTTGGCGCAGCAGCCGCCGTTGATCGCATACAAATCCAGGCGCGTGCCGGCATACACCACCGGCGCGCCGGGCTGCGCGGCGTCCAGCGTGCGTGCGGTGGCGCAGCCCGCCAATTGCAACGCCACTATCACCCACAGTGCCTTATTCATCGCTGCTCAAATGGTGCTCGCCCCAGCGCGGCAACATGTCCTGAGGGATGTTCAGCAGGTTGAGAATCCGCGCGACTACAAAGTCCACCAGGTCATCGATGGTCTGTGGCTGGTGATAAAAGCCCGGCGACGCCGGCAGGATGGTCACGCCCATGTTCGACAGCTTTAGCATGTGCTCCAGGTGAATGCTCGAATACGGCGCTTCACGCGGCACCAGGATCAATTGGCGACGCTCCTTCAGGGTCACGTCCGCCGCGCGCTCGATCAGGTTGTTGCAGGCGCCCGTGGCAATCGCCGACAAGGTCCCGGTGGAACACGGCACTACCACCATCGCCGCCGGCGCGCCGGAGCCCGAGGCCACCGGCGACATCCAGTCTTCCTTGCCGTAAACCTTGATCTGCCCCGCCGCCGCACCGGTGTACTCGGTGAGGAAGGCCTGCATCATCTGCACCTTGGCGGGCAACGCGACATCGGTCTCGGTGGCCAACACCAATTGCGCGGCCTTGGAGATCAGGAAGTGCACCTCACGGTCCTCGCGCACCAGGCAGTCCAGCAGGCGCAGGCCATAGGGCGCGCCGGATGCACCGGTCATCGCCAGGGTGACGCGTTCCGGGCCACTCATTTCAGCGCCTCGGCAAGCTTGCCATGCAGGCCGCCGAAACCGCCGTTGCTCATGACCACCACGTGGGTGCCCGGTTTGGCCTGATGCTTGACGTGTTCGATGATGCCGTCGATGGAATCACAGACGGTGGACGGCACCGTGCACAGCGCGGCAATCGCCGGCAGGTCCCAGCCGAGGTTGACGGGGGCGTACCAGACCACCTCGTCGGCATCGTTGACGCTTTCCGGCAAGCCGTCGCGGTGTGCGCCGAGCTTCATGGAGTTGGAACGCGGCTCCACAATCGCAATGATCGGAGCATCGCCGACGCGCTTGCGCAGGCCGTCCAGCGTGGTCGCAATGGCCGTTGGATGGTGGGCAAAGTCGTCGTAGATGGTAATCCCATTCACTTCGGCGACCTTCTCCATGCGGCGCTTCACGCTTTTGAAGGCGCTCAACGCGGCAATGCCCATGGACGGCACGACGCCGACATGCCGCGCAGCCGCCAGGGTCACCAGGGCGTTGGCGACGTTGTGCTGGCCCGTCATGTCCCACTCAACGATGCCCTGGGCCTCGCCTTCAAACAGCACTTCAAAGCGCGAACCGTCTTCGCTGAGCAATTTGACTTGCCACTGCCCACCCGCACCAGTGGTTTGCACCGGGGTCCAGCAGCCCATGTCGATCACACGCTGCAGCGCCGGCTCGGTGGTCGGGTGGATCACCAGGCCTTCGCTCGGAATGGTGCGCACCAAATGGTGGAACTGGCGCTCGATAGCCGGCAGGTCGGGGAAGATGTCCGCGTGATCGAACTCAAGGTTATTGAGGATCGCCGTACGCGGGCGGTAGTGGACGAACTTGGAGCGCTTGTCGAAGAAGGCACTGTCGTATTCGTCAGCCTCGATCACGAAGAACGGGGTATCCCCCAGGCGCGCCGATACCGAGAAATTCTGCGGCACACCGCCGATCAGGAAGCCCGGGCTCATGCCTGCGTGCTCCAGGACCCAGGCGAGCATGCTGCTGGTGGTGGTCTTGCCGTGGGTGCCGGCGACGGCCAACACCCAGCGCCCCTGCAGCACGTGATCAGCCAGCCACTGCGGGCCGGAGACGTAAGGCAGGCCTTTGTTCAACACGTACTCGACCGCCGGGTTACCGCGCACCATGGCGTTGCCGATCACCACCAAATCCGGTACCGGGTCGAATTGCGCCGGGTCGTAGCCTTGGGTCAGCGCAATGCCCTGGGCCTCGAGTTGCGTGCTCATGGGCGGGTAGACATTGGCGTCGGAGCCCGTCACGTGATGGCCCAGCTCTTTGGCCAATACCGCCATTGACCCCATGAACGTACCGCAGATACCCAGAATATGAATGTGCATAGTCGACCTCGTAAAACATCGAGGCAGGTTAGCGCAGGGAGGGCGAAATCGCACCTTTTATACGGCCAAAGGCCGAGCGAAGAGCACCTGGGTACTACACTCGGCCCGGGCTGTGTTCAGGCGCTGGCTTCGGCTTTATTTTGACTGTCTTTCATTGCGGCCAGGAACCGCAACTTTTCATAAGCCTCGGTCATGCACGCAAACTTCTTTTCCATCAGGTCGAGGCGATCTTTCGGTTCAGTGGGGGTGGGCAACCCGGGCTTGTAGGGTTTGAACACCAGACCGTTCTGCCGCGAGGCTTTTTTCAGGTGTTGTTCCGATACACCGAGCAACTTCTCGAGATTACCCAGGCGCCCGACATTATCAGTCGGCCAGGTGTCATCCTTGGTAAATACACTGCTTGTATCCCCGAGCGTGAACATGACCGTCGTGGCCATGCCCAGCAATTTCATTTCAACCTCATCCAACTGTGCACTGACCGGATCTGCCGATGACGGGGTCGATTGCACGGGCGCAGATCCGCCCGTGGCCTTCGGCGGGCTAGCGGCCCCCGGCAAAAACGGTGGCGGCAGCACCCCGGGCGCATAGCTTGACTTGATGGACTCCCCCGAAGCGACAGAGCCTGCATAGGCCGCGACGTTGATCGGCGCACTGACCAAGCCGGTGATCCCCGCAC
The DNA here is from genome assembly GCF_001702265.1 of Pseudomonas aylmerensis. Taxonomy (GTDB): domain Bacteria; phylum Pseudomonadota; class Gammaproteobacteria; order Pseudomonadales; family Pseudomonadaceae; genus Aquipseudomonas; species Aquipseudomonas aylmerensis. Next base: position 22,333 of record NZ_MAUE01000048.1, on the reverse strand, counting down.
TGATGAACGCGTCACGGGCAACGCGGCTGGCATTGGGGCCTGTGGATATAACGCCGGCCTTGACCAGGCTATTGGCGTCGATCACTCGCTTGGCGGCCTCGGCAACAGTGATCGGCGCCTGCTTGCGCAACTGAGTCATGAGCAACTCGTCACTCACCTTGATTTTGTTGGCATGCACGATGGCCTGCCCGGCCTCCTTGAACTTGTCCACCGACAGCGGCTGGCCCGGTTTCACGGAGGGGCCGGGCTTGGGCAAAGGCTTGGGCGCGGGTGTCGGCGGCCGGGGGATAGGCGCAGGCGCAATGCTGCCAGGCGACGGCAGGGAGGGTGGCGCTGAAGGCCTTCGTCCGAACCAGGAAAAGCCCTTTATCGCCCTCTTGTTGCGCATCAAGGGCTGATCGGCAGCGTCGGCGTGTTGCTCCACGGTTCGCGCGGGCGGCTCTTCTATCGATACGGGCTGTGGAGGAATGAAAGAAACAGCAGGCGGTGCAATTTTCATTAGGGATACCCATTAAGTTTTTATTGTTTGAAAGTTCACTTGGCGTTACCCAAGTTGAGTAACCCCGTGGCACTTAACAGTTCCTGTCAGAGCAGCCCAATACAACTTGAACGGGTTATTCCAACTTAACAATAAAAGCACTTAATGACTGATAACTGCAGAACATCCTCCCTACAAGAACCGTCGAAAAACACCGAACTTATACCCCAGCCAACCGCGTGATCCGATGTTTGCGCAACTTGCGATACAGAGTATTGCGGCTTACCCCCAAGTGCTCGGCAGTTTGGGTCATGTGCCAGTGCTGACGCTCCAGCGCCGCCAGCAAGGTCTGGCGCTCGGCATCATCGAGTGGCAACTCGGTGACCTTGTGCGCAGGCGCCTGGCGCAGCAACGCGGGTAAGTCCTCCAGCCCCACACGCCCGTCATCACAAAGGGCGACCAGCGTGCGCAATACCGTGCGCATTTGCCGAACGTTGCCCGGCCAGGCGAACGCCAGCAGTGCCTGGCGTGCGGCGGGTTCGAGGCTGACCGACTGGCCCGCTGATTCCTCAGCCAGCAGGAAGTCGAGCAACTGAGGCCGGTCACTGCGCTCGCGCAACGGCGGCAACGCGACTTCCAGGCCATTGAGCCGGTAGTACAAGTCTTCGCGAAAACTGCCGTCCTGCACGCGCCCGAGCAAGTCACGGTGAGTTGCGCTGATAATCCTGACGTTCACCGCCTGAGGCTCACCGCCGAGGGGCACCACCATGCGGTCCTCCAGCACCCTTAATAGACGGGTCTGCAATGCCAGCGGCATGTCACCGATTTCATCGAGGAACAGCGTACCGCCGTCAGCCTGTTGCAGCTTGCCCTGCATACCCTCCTTGCGCGCGCCGGTGAAGCTGCCGCCGCGATAGCCGAACAGCTCGCTTTCGATCAGGCTTTCCGGGATGGCGGCACAGTTGAGGGCCACGAAAGCCTCGTCGGCGCGCTGGCTGGCCTGATGCACCGCCTTGGCGAACGCCTCTTTGCCGGAACCGGTTTCGCCGTTGATCAGCAAGGGCACGTCGCGCTCGAATACCCGCAGTGCCTTGCGAAAATCATTCTGCAGCGCCGGGTCGCCCAGGTAGATACCGGGCAGGCGCGGCCGCGCAGGTTCAGGCTTGAGCAATGGCGCGGGCTGGCTGCGCGCTTGCCCACGCAGGGCGGCGAACAGGTGCCGGCCATCCCGCGTGCGCAAGGGCCAACTGGCGGTGGCATTGGCGCTGGCGCGACCGAGCAGTTGATCCAGTGAACACTCGAAAAACGCCTCCACTGGCTGCCCCAGCAGACCACCGCGCCCCTGCCCCAGCAGGTTCAGCGCACTCTGGTTGACCGCACAGATGCGCCCTTCGCCGTCGAACGCCAGCAACCCTTCACTGAACAGGCCCACGGATTCGGCCTGCAGGTGAAAGCGCAGCAACCAGTGGTGCTCAAAGTGACGCAGGAAGTAGCAACTCTCGATCATCTTCGCCGACAGGTTGACCAGCGCCATGGTGTGGAACTGGCTCTGGCGCGAGACGGCTTCGCGGGCCGAGGACACATCCAGCACGGCCAATAGCTCACCGTGGGGATCGAACACCGGGCTCGCCGAACAGGTCAACCCGGTATGCCGGCCACGAAAATGCTCATCACGGTGAATCGTCAGGGATTGGCGCTCCACCAGGCAGGTGCCGATGCCATTGGTGCCCTCGCAGGCCTCACTCCAGTCGGCGCCCAGCCACAGCCCGGCGCGCTCGAAGATCCTGCGCTCGGACGGCGCGGTGACACAGTTGAGGATCACGCCCCGCGCATCCGTCAGCAGCACGGCATGGCCGGCACCCGAGAGCTGCTGGTGCAGGCTGTTCATCTCGCTGCCCGCGATCTGCAATACCTGTTGCAAGCGTTCGCGGCTTTCCAGCAGGCGGCCATGCTCGAGCACGGTGGGGGCAATGGTTTGCGCAGGATCGAGGTGGTAGTCCTCCAGGCACCGCAGCCAGGAGCGGGCGATGGACGGGTCGCTGGACGGATCGCGGCCATGGGCCACGGTGAGGACTTGCTGGGCATGGCGACTGAAATGATCGTTGTGCATTTCTTATTATTCTCCCTGCGTGAGAACAACCAGCATCCCCCAGGCATCCGGCCAATGCAATCCCGGGGCGACCCGTCGGTCACCGGCTGTACCGTCCATGGCACAAACTGTCACCCAGGCTGTACCGAGAGTGTCACAGCAACGCCTTGCAACAAACCCCAAGCCCTTGATTTACCTGGCCCACAAAGCACTGGCCCAACCTTTGCTCTACGCTTAATCAAGCGCTTTTGCGCGCTGTACTCCAATAAACATAAAAGCCAGGAGAATCCACCATGCGTTACGCACACCCCGGTACCGAAGGCGCGATCGTTTCGTTCAAGGCCAAGTACGGCAACTACATTGGTGGCGAATTCGTTGCGCCGGTCGATGGCAACTATTTCACCAACACCTCGCCGGTCAACGGCAAGCCCATCGCCGAATTCCCGCGCTCCACTGCCAAAGACATCGACAAGGCACTCGACGCCGCCCACGCCGCCGCCGACGCCTGGGGCAAGACCTCGGCCCAGGACCGCTCGCTGGTGCTGCTGAAAATCGCCGACCGCATCGAACAGAACCTCGAACTGCTGGCCATCACCGAAACCTGGGACAACGGCAAGGCCGTGCGTGAAACCCTCAACGCCGACATCCCGCTGGCCGCCGACCACTTCCGCTACTTCGCCGGCTGCATCCGCGCCCAGGAAGGCACCAGCGCCGAAATCAACGAACACACCGCGTCCTACCACTTCCACGAGCCACTCGGCGTGGTCGGCCAGATCATCCCGTGGAACTTCCCGCTGCTGATGGCCGCGTGGAAACTCGCCCCGGCCCTGGCCGCCGGTAACTGCGTAGTGCTCAAGCCTGCCGAGCAAACCCCGCTGGGCATCAACGTGTTGCTCGAAGTCATCGGCGACCTGCTGCCGCCGGGCGTGCTGAACGTGGTGCACGGCTTCGGCAAGGAAGCTGGCGAGGCCCTGGCCACCAGCAAGCGCATCGCCAAGATCGCCTTCACCGGCTCCACCCCCGTGGGTTCGCACATCATGCATGCGGCGGCGGAGAACATCATTCCGTCCACCGTGGAGCTGGGCGGCAAGTCACCGAACATCTTCTTTGCGGACATCATGAAAGCCGAGCCGACTTTTATCGAAAAAGCCGCTGAAGGCCTGGTGCTGGCGTTCTTCAACCAAGGCGAAGTGTGCACCTGCCCCTCGCGCGCCCTGGTGGAAGAGTCGATCTACGACGACTTCATGAAAGTGGTGATGAAAAAGATCGAGCAGATCAAGCGTGGCGATCCGCTGGACACCGACACCATGGTCGGCGCCCAGGCGTCCGAGCAGCAGTTCGACAAGATCCTTTCCTACCTGGAAATCGCCAAGGGCGAAGGCGCGCAACTGCTGACCGGCGGCAAGGTCGAGCAGCTCACCGGCGACATGGCCGGCGGGTATTACATCCAGCCGACCCTGCTCAAGGGCACCAACGAAATGCGTGTGTTCCAGGAAGAAATCTTCGGCCCGGTGGTGAGCATCACCACCTTCAAGGACGAAGCCGAAGCCCTGGCCATCGCCAACGACACCGAGTTCGGCCTGGGCGCCGGCGTATGGACCCGCGACATCAACCGCGCCTACCGCATGGGCCGTGCGATCAAGGCCGGCCGCGTGTGGACCAACTGCTATCACCTGTACCCGGCGCATGCCGCGTTCGGTGGTTACAAGAAGTCCGGTGTGGGCCGTGAGACCCACAAGATGATGCTCGACCACTATCAGCAGACCAAAAACCTGCTGGTGAGCTACGACATCAATCCGCTGGGCTTCTTCTAACCGACAACCCGCTCCCACATTTGAAATGCAATAAAAATGTGGGAGCGGGCTTGCTCGCGAATGCGGTGGGTCAGCCAAAGACTCAGTGACTGACACACCGCATTCGCGAGCAAGCCCGCTCCCACACTTGATCTTCACAAGACCTTGCTACTCATTCGGCTTACTTAAGTAAGCCGGGAAAAAACAATAAGAAAGGGATTCCATCATGCCTAGCGAACCGAATAGCGCTCCGGCGTCCGGGTCTTCCGTCGACTTCGAAAAAGTCGACTCCCAATACTTCCAACAACGCGAACTTAAAAAAGGCGCTGCCGGCTGGGTCCTGCTGGTCGGCCTTGGCGTGGCCTATGTAATCTCCGGCGATTACGCCGGCTGGAACTTCGGCCTGGCCCAGGGTGGCTGGGGCGGCATGTTTCTCGCCACATTGCTGATGGCCACCATGTACTTGTGCATGTGTTTTTCCCTGGCCGAATTGTCATCCATGATTCCTACCGCCGGCGGCGGCTACGGCTTTGCGCGCAGCGCTTTCGGCCCCTGGGGCGGGTTCCTCACCGGCACCGCTATCCTCATTGAATACGCGATTGCCCCCGCTGCCATCGCGGTGTTTATCGGCGCTTATTGCGAGTCGCTGTTCGGCATCGGCGGCTGGATGATTTACCTGGCGTTCTACATCATCTTTATCGGCATCCACATTTTTGGTGTCGGCGAAGCCTTGAAGCTGATGTTTGTGATTACCGCCATCGCCGCGATCGCCCTCGGCGTGTTCCTGGTGTCGATGGTGCCGCACTTCAATGTCGCCAACCTGCTGGACATCCCGGTCACCGAGGCCAAGGGTGCCAGCACCTTCCTGCCGTTCGGCTATGTCGGCGTGTGGGCCGCGATCCCCTATGCCATCTGGTTTTTCCTCGCGGTGGAAGGCGTGCCATTGGCCGCCGAAGAAACCAAGAACCCCAAGCGCGACCTGCCACGCGGCCTGATCGGCGCCATTGTGGTGCTGACCAGTTTTGCCTTGTTGATCCTGGTGATTGCCCCGGGCGGCGCCGGCACCTATGCGCTGGTCAAATCCGGCAACCCGCTGGTCGAGGCGCTGGCGCTGTCGTACGGCGGTTCGACCTGGATGGGCAGCTTCGTCAACCTGGTCGGCCTGGCTGGGCTGATCGCCAGCTTTTTCTCGATTATCTACGCCTATTCACGGCAGATCTTCGCCTTGTCTCGCGCCGGCTACCTGCCGCGCAAGCTGTCACAGACCAACAAGAGCAAGGCCCCCGTGCTGGCGCTGGTGATCCCCGGCATCATCGGTTTCGGCCTGTCGCTGACCGGCCAGGGCGACTTGCTGATCCTGGTGGCGGTGTTCGGCGCGACCATTTCCTACGTGCTGATGATGGCCGCGCACATCACCTTGCGCATCCGTCGCCCCAAAATGGACCGTCCGTACCGCACTCCCGGCGGCATCTTCACCTCCGGCATTGCCCTGGTGCTCGCCTGTGTGGCCGTAGTGGCGGGCTTTCTGGTGGATCCGCGGGTGGTGATTGGCGCGGCGATCATCTATGGAGTATTAATTGCTTACTTTGCTTTCTACAGCCGGCATCACTTGGTAGCAGGCACGCCCGAAGAGGAATTCGCGGCGATCCAGGCCGCAGAGGCCGCCTTGCACTGATAGCCGTAAACCTCGACGCGGGTTCGATTCTCACATCGGGCCCGCGTCATCCAGGAGACACTGTATGGCAAGCTTTTCCCACGCGGTGGGTGCACAGACCTACCGCTTCGACAGCCTCAAGGACGTGATGGCCAAGGCCAGCCCCGCACGTTCCGGGGACTTTCTCGCCGGCGTCGCCGCGCAGAACGACGGCGAACGTGTCGCGGCGCAAATGGCGCTGGCGAATATCCCGCTGAAGCACTTCCTCGAAGAGGTGCTGATCCCCTATGAAAGCGACGAAGTCACCCGGCTGATCATCGACACCCACGATAAACCGGCGTTTGCCGCGGTCAGCCACCTGACCGTCGGCGGCCTGCGCGACTGGCTGCTCAGCGACGCCGCCGATGAACAAAGCCTACGCGCCCTGGCGCCGGGGCTGACCCCGGAAATGGCCGCTGCCGTCTCCAAAATCATGCGCGTGCAGGACCTGGTGCTGGTGGCGCAGAAGATCCGCGTGGTCACCCAGTTTCGCGGCACCATGGGTCTGCGCGGACGCCTGTCGACGCGGCTGCAGCCCAACCATCCCACGGATGAACCGGCCGGCATTGCCGCGAGCATCCTCGACGGCCTGCTCTATGGCAACGGCGACGCCATGATCGGCATCAACCCGGCCACCGACAGCATCGCCTCGATCTGCGCCATGCTCGAAATGCTCGACGCGATCATCCAGCGCTACGAAATCCCGACCCAGGCTTGCGTGCTGACTCACGTCACCACTTCCATCGAAGCCATCAACCGGGGCGTACCGCTGGACCTGGTGTTCCAATCGATTGCCGGCACCGAAGCGGCCAACGCCAGTTTCGGCATCAGCCTGAGCGTGCTGCAGGAAGGTTACGACGCCGGCTTGAGCCTGAATCGCGGCACCCTCGGGCAGAACCTGATGTATTTCGAAACCGGCCAGGGCAGCGCCTTGTCGGCCAACGCGCATTTTGGCGTCGACCAGCAAACCTGCGAGACGCGAGCCTACGCCGTGGCCCGGCATTTCAAGCCATTTTTGGTGAATACGGTCGTAGGATTTATCGGCCCGGAGTACCTGTACAACGGCAAGCAGATCATCCGCGCCGGCCTCGAAGATCACTTCTGCGGCAAGCTGCTCGGCGTGCCGATGGGCTGCGACATCTGCTACACCAACCATGCCGAAGCCGACCAGGATGACATGGATACCCTGCTGACCCTGCTGGGCGTGGCCGGGATCAACTTCATCATGGGCATCCCCGGCTCCGACGACATCATGCTCAACTACCAGACCACCTCCTTCCACGACGCCCTCTATGCCCGGCAAACATTGGGTTTAAAGCCGGCGCCGGAGTTTGAACAGTGGCTGGCGAAAATGGGCATCTTCACGCAAGCCGACGGCAAGGTGCATTTCGGCAACAGCCTGCCACCGGCGTTTCGCCACGCCCTGGCGCAACTGGGATGAAGGAGCCGCCCGTGCAACTCGACCTGCCTGACAACCCCTGGCTCGAACTGCGCCGCCTGACGCCGGCGCGCATTGCCCTCGGCCGCACTGGCACGAGCATTCCCACCGGCGCACAACTGGACTTCCAGTTTGCCCACGCCCAGGCGCGGGACGCGGTGCACCTGCCCTTCGACCATGGCGGCCTCAGCAGCCAACTGGCCGAGCGCGGGCGTCACAGCCTGTTACTGCACAGCGCCGCCGTTGACCGCCATACGTACCTGCAACGCCCGGACCTGGGTCGGCGCTTGAGTGACGAGTCGGCCCAATTACTGCGCGATCATGCATCGTCCAACCCCGGCGGCGTCGACTTGGCAATCGTGGTAGCCGACGGCCTGTCGGCACTGGCGGTGCATAAACATACCCTGCCGTTTCTTACACGTATGGAGGAACAGACCCACGCCGAAGGGTGGTCACTGTCACCGGTGATTCTGGTGGAACAGGGCCGCGTGGCGGTGGCGGATGAGATCGGGCAACTGCTCGGTGCGAAGATGGTGGTGATCCTGATCGGCGAGCGGCCTGGGCTCAGTTCGCCGGACAGCCTGGGCCTGTACTTCACCTACAACCCCAAGGTCGGTCTCACCGATGCCTATCGCAACTGCATCTCCAATGTGCGCCTGGAAGGGTTGAGTTATGGCATGGCGGCCCATCGCCTGCTGTACTTGATGCGAGAAGCGTGTCGCCGGCAGCTGTCGGGGGTCAATCTGAAGGATGAGGCGCAGGTTCAGACCATTGAATCCGATGACCCTGACCTGATGAAAGGCAATTTCCTACTCAGCCCGCCCACGGACTGATACCGGCACGATTGCGCTTTTTCACGCCTTTAGGCAGCATCGAGTTACGGCCGCGTGTGTGGTCATACCCCATTTGGAAGTTGAGGCCTGGCATGCGGATCACTCAAGCGACCCTGGAACACCTGGACCTGTTGACCCCGTTGTTCGTCAAATACCGCGAGTTTTATGGGGCCCTGCCCTTCCCGGATTCCTCGCGCGCCTTCCTCGAAAAACGCCTGCGCCGCAAAGAGTCAGTGATTTACCTGGCCCTCGCCGATGATGACGACAAGAAGTTGCTTGGGTTTTGCCAGCTGTATCCAAGCTTTTCGTCACTGTCGCTCAAGCGCGTATGGATCCTGAATGACATCTACGTCGCCGAGGACGCTCGTCGCCAACTGGTGGCGGACAACTTGATGCGCACCGCGAAGAAAATGGCCAAGGAAACGCAGGCCGTGCGGTTGCGGGTGTCGACCAGCAGTGACAACGAAGTGGCGCAGAAGACCTACGAGTCGATCGGGTTTCGCGAGGACACCGAGTTCAAGAACTACACATTGCCGATCAGCGAAGATTGACCCCAAACCCCACAAATCCCCTGTAGGAGCCGGCTTGCCGGCGATGGCATCACCTCGGTCTCACTGAACACCGAGGTGTCTGCATCGCAGGCAAGCCAGCTCCCAAAAAGGCCAGCGGCGACAATCGGACATTCGATAACATTCAGACCGTAACCCAGCCTCTGTGCGACATCCCCCGCTACAAAACCAACAGGCTTTTCACCGCTCAATCCGTATAATGCGGACCTTTCAGGGTTGTAAGAAATGCGGCATACACTTGTAGCCTTACTTACCCGAGCTTCCGCACAGGCCTGCTGAGTCGGGCCATTCACACAGGTGCCATCCATGGATTTCAACCCGCTTGACCTTATCCTGCATCTCGACGTCTACCTCGACCTGCTGGTAACCAATTACGGTCCGTGGATCTACGCCATTCTGTTTCTGGTGATTTTTTGCGAAACCGGCCTGGTGGTCATGCCATTTCTGCCGGGTGATTCGTTGCTGTTTATCGCGGGTGCCGTGGCGGCAGGCGGCGGCATGGACCCGGTATTGCTGGGCGGCCTGCTGATGCTCGCAGCGATTCTCGGCGACAGCACCAATTACGTGATTGGGCGAACGGTCGGCGAACGCTTGTTCAACAACCCGAACTCGAAAATCTTCCGCCGCGACTACCTGCAGAAAACCCACGACTTCTATGATCGCCATGGCGGCAAGACCGTGACGCTGGCGCGCTTCCTGCCGATCCTGCGCACCTTCGCACCGTTCGTCGCCGGCATCGCGAAGATGCCTTACGCACGTTTCTTCGGTTTCAGCGTACTGGGCACCATCCTCTGGGTCGGCGGCCTGGTGACCCTGGGCTACTTCTTCGGCAACGTGCCGTTCATCAAGAAAAACCTGTCGCTGCTGGTGGTGTTCATCATTCTGCTGTCGCTGGTGCCGATGATCATTGGTGTATTCCGCAGCCGTTTTGGCCGCGCGTCCTCCGAAGCCAAGCCGCACTGACCGGCAATGTGGTCCCTCAGCGCCTGGCGCCGCCGGCGCCTGCTGGCCAAGCACCCGATTGCCGATGACACCTGGCAGCGGGTGCGCCACCACCTGACCTTCCTCGACGGCCTCAGCGCCGAGCAGGACCAATGGCTGCGCGAAGCCTGCGTGGTGTTCCTCGCCGAAAAACACCTGACCGCCCTGCCCGGCGTCGAACTGCACCAGGAACAACGCCTGCTGCTCGCCGCCCAGGCGCAACTGCCGCTGATGAACCTCGGCGATCTCGACTGGTATCAGGGCTTCCATGAGATCGTGCTGTACCCCGACGACTTCGTCAGCCCCCAGCGCCATCGCGACAGCAGTGGCATCGAACACGAGTGGGACGGCGAACACAGCGGCGAAGCCTGGCAACAAGGCCCGGTCATCCTCGCCTGGCCCGGCGTGCTGGCCAGCGGTCAGTGGGAAGGCTACAACCTGGTGATCCACGAGCTGGCGCACAAGCTCGACATGCTCAACGGCGATGCCAACGGCCTGCCGCCGCTGCATCACGACATGCGCGTGCAGGAATGGGCCAGCGTGATGCAGAGCGCCTTTGATGACCTCAATCGTCAACTGGACGCCAACCCGGACGTCGAGACCGAGATCGACCCCTATGCCGCCGAGAACCCGGCGGAATTCTTTGCCGTCACCAGCGAATATTTCTTCAGCGCCCCGGATTTACTGGTCAACAGTTATCCACAGGTGTACGCCCAACTCAGCCGCTTTTACCGCCAGGATCCGCTGGCCCGCCTCGTCCAACTGCAAGCCAGCGACCCACGCTATCAGCCGCAGGACGAATAACCGTACGACGTCTGGCGCATGGCATCGGCGGCGGAATATGCCTATAATCGCCGCCACTTTTAGGCCAATCCGGCCAAGTTTCTTGGCCAATTAACGGGGGCAACGCCCAATGAGCTACAGCAAGATTCCGGCTGGCAAAGACCTGCCGAACGACATCTACGTCGCCATCGAGATTCCGGCCAACCACGCGCCGATCAAATACGAAATCGACAAAGACAGCGACTGCCTGTTCGTTGACCGTTTCATGGCCACCCCGATGTTCTACCCGGCCAACTACGGTTTTATCCCTAACACCCTGGCCGACGACGGTGACCCCCTCGACGTGCTGGTGGTCACCCCCTACCCAGTGACCCCAGGTTCGGTTATCCGCGCCCGTCCAGTCGGTATCCTGAACATGACCGACGATGGCGGCGGCGATGCCAAAGTTATCGCAGTACCCCACGACAAGCTGTCCCAGCTGTATGTGGACGTGAAGGAATACACCGACCTGCCGCCGCTGTTGCTGGAGCAGATCAAACACTTCTTCGAGAACTACAAAGACCTCGAAAAAGGCAAATGGGTGAAGATCGACGGTTGGGGCAACGCAGACGCCGCCCGCGCCGAGATCCTGAAGTCGGTCGCTGCCTACAAAGGCTGATACCGACTCCTCATTGCCTAGGCAATTGAAAAAGCCCCGATTATCCGGGGCTTTTTTTGTGGGAAAAATTAAACCCTAAGTTGAACACTTTATAAACGCTGTTTAAGTTAATTAACCATCGGAAGTATCAGACTACAACTAAGTAAAAACCTACGTCCGCCAGTCAACGCATAGTTTATTTGATCTGTTTTTCCGACCAGTAAACTTGCGTTTATGAATACATCAGGTGACCGCTTAAAAGCGCTACTGCGGGAAGTTCATCTTTCCGCCTCCGACTTCGCCAAGAACCGTGGTGTCACGCCTCAACACGTGAACAACTGGTTCAAACGCGGTGTACCCATGGGCCGACTCAACGAGATCGCAGAACTGCTGTGCATCTCCAGCCGTTGGCTACGCACCGGCGAAGGCCCCAAACACCCACCGGCCAACTTCCTGCTGGAAGGCCCGGACACCAGGAAAGGACTCCCTGCCCGCGAAGAAACCGGAAAATACCTCACAGGCCCCGCCTGCCGCCCGGAAAAAATCGACGTGGAGATCGCCCTCCACACTTCATTCACCTCCACCGAATGCATCCGTATCTCACTGCAGACCCTGCAAGCCCTCAACGTCAACGCCGACCGCGCGCTGGGCGCCTACATGGTCGACAACAGCATGATCGACATCATCCAACAGGGCGCCACCCTCGCCATCGACAAAGGCCGCACCCAAATCATCGATGGCGAAATCTACGCGGTCGAACATGACGGCATGCTGCGTATCAAATACCTCTACAACCGACCCGGGGGTGGCTTGCGCATGCGCAGCCACAACGCCAGCGAACACCCGGACGAATACCTCACACACGAACAGCGGTTCGAGCAGAACTTCACCATCGTGGGCTGGGTGTTCTGGTGGTCCACCCTGAACAACCGCCGACCGGTGCCGCTGGACGAACACCTGCTGGGCTGGGAAGGCTCTAAATCGGATCCGGAGGTGGGCATTTGAAGTGAATGTGGGTATCATGCGCCGCACATTTGGCAGGGGGTGGCTTTGCGCTATCCACCTTGCCTGGCGAAGCGGAGGAGTTCCCGCGGATGCCCCTACTATTCAGCCAGACTCGATGTTGGCTGAGCGATTTGAAGGCTGGTGAGGTTTGTCAAAAACAAGCTGAGGCAGTCCCCGAGAAGCCGGCCACAAGCCGGCTTTTTAATGCCTGCACTCCCGCTGGCGCAATGCGGTTGGGATTCTCTCGGAAACGTCCTGCAAATAAAAGCGATCAGCCCTGCTGGCTCTTCAAGCTCCAGCCTCAATCCAATATCAAATGCGGCAAGAACCGACTCGAATCCTTGGTGATCAAACTGTTGTCTTCCCGCACGCCGATGCCGGCGGCTTGATCCCCAATCACCCAAGACCCAATCAGTGTATAGCTGTCCCCAAACCGTGGCAGCGGTGCGAACTCCTGAAGGATAAACGGCGCATCCGTGTAGGGGCCGTCCTCTTTCACAATCAGCCCATCAGCCGTCTGCAACTCGATGTTCGCTCCTTCCCGCGAGAAGAACGGCTTGCGCACCCAGCCCTTCGGCACAGCTTTACCTGGCTCTGTATCCAGATGGGCCGCGAGCAAATTCGGGTGGCCTTTGTTGAACTCCCACAACAGCGGCAGGATGCCTTTGTTGGAAATAATCGATTTCCAGGCCGGCTCAAAAAACTGCGTGTCGCTCTGGGCAATCGCCGAACCAAAGGGTTCGTGGAAGATGAACTCCCAGGCGTGCAGTTTGAACAGGTGGGGAATCCAGCGATCTTCGAGGTCGACGAAGCGGCCATCGCTGGTCAGGCCGATGTCTTCGATGTCGATGTGGCGTGATTCGATGCCGACTTTTTCCGCGACCAGGCGCAGATAGTCGGTGGTGCCTTTGTCTTCGACCGAGTCCTTCATCGAGGCGAAGTAGAACGGCTGGTTGACCTGCAGTTGGGCGAAGGCCTGGTGCAGTTTGGTGTCGATGCTGTTGAACTGGTCGGCGTGTTTGGGCAGCAGGCCGCGTTCAATGCATTGTTCCAGCCAGCCCCATTGGAACGCCGCGGCTTCGTAGAGGCTGGTCGGGGTGTCGTAGTTGAGCTCGAGCAACTTGGCGGGGCCGCTGCCGTTGTAGGAGAAGTCCATGCGCCCGTACAGGTGCGGGTGGCCTTCCAGCCATGAGGTGCGGATCATGTCGTAGAAGGGCGCGGGAATGCTCAGGCGTTCGAGCAGTTCTTCGCTGTGGACCACGCGGGCGACGAGGTCCATGCACATGTCATGAATCTCGGTGGTCGGGTCTTCGAGGTCGCGCTCGATTTGCTGGAGCGTGAACTGGTAGTACGCGCTCTCGTCCCAGTAGGGTTCGTCGTCGATGGTATGGAACAGAAAGCCGAGGCTGTCGGCGGTCTGTTTCCAGTCATGGCGCTCTGCGCAAGGGATCTTCTTCATGGCCCGTCTTCCTTAACTGCTCGACCCGCCGCCCCAGCCGCTGCGCGCGCTGGCCTTGCTGCCGAAGCCGCCACGGGAGGTGGCCGAGGCCACGGAGCTCGACTTGCTGGAGGAGCGCAGCGTGTTGGTGTAATTGCTGCTGCCGTAGCGGGCCTGGTTCGAGCGGCCAAACGTGGCACCCTTCGAGACGCGCTGATTGAGCGTCGAGGAGGCGTAGTCGCCGCGATCATCGCGATAGCGGTACACCGGCTCGGAGCGGTAGCTGTTGCGATTGTTGCTCAGCATGTTGCCGATCAGCAGCCCGGTCAGCAGGCTGCTGGTGGAGAAACCCGAGCCGCCACTGTTCGCCTGGGAACCGGCCACTTGGGCATTGGCTGCGTCGACCTGGGATTGCGTCACCTGCCCTTCGGCGGTCAGCTCGAAACCGCCGAGCCTGGGGATGAATTTGCCGGTGGAGTCCTGCTGGCACCAGTCGGCGACAAAATCGGCATCGCAATCGGCCTGGTTGTCGTACACCGGCGCAATGCGGCGATGCTCGGCCATGGCCGTCATGTAGGCGTCGGAGCAGACGTCCACCGGAAGTTTTTCATCGGCGCACTGCTGAACGGACTGGAAGTTGTACTTTTTCTGCAAATCGTAGGTTTTTTCCGTCGGGCCGCAGCCGGATATCGCCATGGCGACCGACGCTGCCAGCGACAGCTGGACGTACTTGCTTCGTTTCATCGGGAGCTCCGTGCGCGATCAGTTCTGGGTAGGCGTCATGCACGCGGCATTCAACATGCCGACGCTGATGGCCACGGCGGCCACATAGATGCCGGCCGCGAGTTCGCCGTTCTTGATGCGCTCGGACGTGCCTTTGAGCACCAGGCTGGTCAGCAGGAACGCCAACAACTGGACGACGGCTGCGATCACCGCCCAGACAACGAAGTCGAGGATGCTGATCGAGTAGGCAATCACGTTGCTGGCCGGAATGGCGAAACCGACGATGGCGCCGCCCAGGGCGACCGCCGCGGACACGTTACCCGCACGGATCAGCTCGAACTCCTTGTGCGGGGTCACACGGGTGTAGATGAACTGGAACAGCATGAACAGGACGGCCGCACCGAGGATGTAGGTGACAAACCCGAGCACGGCGGCTTTGTTCAGGGAAATGGAGAGAGCTTCTAGCATGGACTGCTTCCTTTTTTAGAGCGCATTCAAGTCGGTTGTGTACAGCGAAATGCCCAGCGACGTGCTCAGGCTGATGGTGCCTTCCGCGTCTTCTTCGACGGAAAACAGCAGGAACTCGCGTCGATCGGTCAGGCCTGTGTCACGGGCGTATAGCATTGAGCGGTGTTCGACGCTGTAGGAATTCTCGGGGTTTATCACTTGCTCGCTCATTGCCACCAGCTCGGTCTGGCCCTCCTCGCTGCCCCATACGCGCGTGTATTCGACGCCGTTGTGGGTGTAGGTCGGCAACCCGATCAGGCTCTGGGGCCCCGCCAGCCGGCGCAGTTCGGCTTCGCTGCTGATGGTGACGTAACTGAGGTAGTTGAACAGGATGACGGACTCGACCTGCCCGGCGATGTCGCCTGTGGTGTGCACCTGCAGCCAGTAATCTTCGTCGTTCATGTAATAGCGCGACAGCCAGGTCGACTGCCCGAGGTCGACGGTGCCGTTACTCCAGATTTCCTGGGTGCCAGGGATCACCACCGAGGTATGCCCGTCGAGCAACAACTTCAGGGTGGCGTCGAACATCACCCCTTTGCCTGGAGCCAGGCCCAGCGGACCGGTGGTCGGCAGGGCTTCGGCGGCGGGCCGGTTCGACTGTGGGTTCGCGTTCGGGGCCTCAAGCCCCATCAACTGTTTAAACCATCCCATTGGAGATTTCCTTGAGGCGGGTGGAGGCAATGTAGAAGAGTTCGCCGCCTTCAACGCGCGTGGCGCTCGGCGGGTTGATCGACGGTTGCTGGGCGCCTTGGGCGCGATAGCCGATGAGGGTGGCGTTGTGGTGTTCTTTCATCCGCGTGTACAGGTCGCCGAAGGTGGCTTCGAAGGTCGAAGGCAATTTCATCAGGTATTGGGTGGCGCCCTGCCCCACGCACAGCAGCTCATTAATGACCACCGACGAGCCCGGATCCTGGGAAGCGCGCACCAGCATCTCGATGGCCATGCTGGAGGTGCACTCCAGGCTGGGTGCGTAGGAGCTGGCCAGTGCAGCAATCTCACTTTCATTGAAGTGCGCGACCACATGCCCGACAGGGTTCAATTGATTCACCGCCAGCACGGTGGCCAGCGTCAGGTCGTCGGACGGGGTTCGCACCAGCACACGCTCGGCACCGGGCACTCCGGCACGCCGCAACAGCGCGGTGGAGGACAGGCTGTCACCACGGATGAACGCCGCTTTGCCCGGCATCGGGTTTTCGTCGAGGGTGCAGTCGCAGATGACGATCAGGTTGTCGTTCGAGGTTTCGTCTTGCAGCAGCAACTCAATGACCCGTTCACTGGACGCGCCTTCCCAGCCAATAAGCACGGTATGGCCGACCTTGCCGGTGAAATCGCCTTTGCCCTTCATGCCTTTTCTCCATGCATCGATGACACTGCTGGTGGTTTTGCCGATGGCTGCTGTCAGCAGCGCAATACCGCCGAGCATGACCCAGGTCGCCACGAACACGCGCCCCGCCGAAGTCTGCGGCGCAAGATCGCCATAGCCGACGGTCAGCGTGGTGGTGAGATAGAAGTAAACAAATGTGGCGGGCGCGGTGAGGTGTTGTTCGCCCAGATACACCAGGCCCAGGTAAGCCGTGCTCAGGTGGACGCCCAGGGCAATCACCAGGCCTGCCCAACCGAAGCGGTGAAAGAGGGACGAGGCGTACAGGCGCAACAGAAGAAAAATCGACATTTCAGTCCCTGACTCCCTGGGTACTTGATTCCTGATGACGTCATCGCCTCGACATCTGGATGCTCAAGTGCGCTCAGCCGGCATTAAACCTGCTGCGTGGTTTGGAGAGAAGTACCTTGGCTGCAATAAATCCGGCGAATGCACCAAACAGATGCCCCTCGAAGGAGATGCCCTGTCGAGGCAGGAAGCCCAGGACCAGCCCGCCATACAGCACCGCCACGACACCAGCCGTTAACAGGTTGCTCCAGCTTCGGTGAAACCAGGCGCGAGACAACAGGTAGGCCCACAACCCGAATACCCAACCGCTGGCGCCCACATGCACGCCCGCAAAACCGAACAGCCAGACCAGCGAGCCGCCCAGCAGGATGATGATCGCGCTGACGCTGACGAACCGATGGAGCCCTTCGATAATCACCAACGTACCCAGGATCAAAAAGGCAATCACGTTCGCGCTGAGGTGGGCGAAAGACCCGTGCAAAAACGGTGAGGCGAGGATGCCGAACAACCCCTGCAGTGTTCTCGGGACCAGCCCGAACGCCATGAGGCTGTAACCGGTCGCCACATTGAGCAGTTGCAGCGCGACCATGAACAGCGCCAGCCCGGCGATTGTCTTGAAACCCTTCAGGGCGTCCATCCAGACCTCAACGTAAAAAAGGGCAGAGCCTATAAAGCCAGTCCGTTAAGAAAGAGCCCTGCAGCCGTGGCGAGTGAGCTTGCTCCCCCGCCACAGCTACAGTGTTCGCCCTTCGCTTACTCGGCCGACTTCTGCTTCAGACGCTCCAGGATCGCATTGGCGCTGCCTTCGTCCGGCGTGATCCCGGCTTCGCGCAGCTTGCGCTCCAGGTCGGTACCGGTCGACGCTTCGGCCAGTTCATCCTGGGCTTGCAGTTCAGCAGCGCGTTGCTGCTGCTTGGCCTGCAGACGATTCAGCGTACCGACGGCAGTCTCCAGCTTGCCGTTGGCACCACCGCTGGCGATGGACGCGCTGACCTGGGCCTTCTGCACGCTTTCGCGAGCCTTGGCCATGTCCACCTGCTGGCGCAGGCTCTTGATCCGGCTTTCGGCCTTGGTGATGTCCTTGCGCATGCTGTCCGCGTAGCCGCCGAACTCGGTGGCCTGCTTGTGCTCTACTTCCCGCTCGTTGGTCAGGGTCGAAATCGCTTCGGCCACTTCCAGGGCGAGGTCTTCACGATTGGCCTGCAGGGCCGCAACCGCCTTGGCTTCCAGGTCCTTGATCTTGGCGTCGTACTCGCTGACGCGATCGGTCGCCAATTTGTGCTTGGCCATGATGCTGACCAACTCACGCTTGGCGTTGGCCAGCGCGGTGTCGGCATCGCGAATTTCCTGATCGAGGATGCGCAGGGTCTGTTGGTCGACGATTGATTCGCCGACTTCGCTGGCACCGCCACGCAGCGCGGTGAACAGTTTGCTCCAGATGGACTGAGTCATTGGATACTCCCGAATACTTAATTGAAGAAACGTTCGAAGGCTTCGCTGGCGCGTTGCACGTTGTCGACGAGGGTTTTCACCTCGGTCACGATATTGGTCAGGCTGGAGTCGGAGCTCAACGCGCCGAACATGTTGTAGACCACCTGCCCGTTCGGCATGGACTCGATACCGATCGAGGACAGCGGGAACATTTCCCGGCTGCGCAACACCGCGTCATTGAACTTCGCGACGTCATTGATGGACTCGACATCGACCAGCACGGTATCCACGATGATCTGCTCGCCCACCACCGCGATGTAAATCGGCAAGCCACCGAAGTCGTTCATTTCCAGCTTGATGCTGGACTCGGAGCCTTGAACGAGAGAAAGCGTAATGTCGTTGGAGACCACTTCATCCAAGGCCTGGAAGGCCGTGAAGAGGCGATCGATATTCCAGTTGGTACCTGCGCTCATGAAATTCTCCGACATGAATGAGCCAGCCAGAATCGGCTGGCGAAGCTGTTTCTCCATCTGCTTGAGCAGGCTTCGGTTTTCGGGAAGCACCCAAGTTTCGTGTTTCACGTAGCCGGCGGCCGCCAGGCCTGCGCGCATCTGCTTCATGTAAAAGCTCGATGGTTTTTTCGCAGACGGCTTCAAGCGCTCTCCCTGAAGGCTTGCTGGATCGGAATCGAGCCCGGCGGGCGGGTTCGATGGAGAGCTGCTTTTCATGGTACTGACCTCGGTGTGAAAAACTCACGCGTGAGAAAATCTACAGGCTATTTTTGCCGTACTCAATAGCTCACGCGTGAGATTTTTCTCCTTACATTTTCATGTCACTAAAAAGACCTATCCTCTTGCCCACCCGACAATTGTCTCTTCTGAGTTGACGGTATTACCTGTCCCAGCCGATTTATCCCCCGCAGCCCACCCATTAATCTGTGCCCATGTTGAACGCAACGCCCAACCAACCTAAACAAAAAAGGATTCAACCATGAGCACTGCAACCTACAACCGCTTGAACAAAGACGACGCCATCGTACTGCTGGTCGACCACCAGACCGGCCTGATCTCCCTGGTCCAGGACTTCTCGCCCAACGAGTTCAAGAACAACGTGCTGGCCCTGGCCGACCTGGCGAAGTTCTTCAACCTGCCGACGATCCTCACCACCAGCTTCGAGCAAGGCCCCAATGGCCCGCTGGTGCCGGAGTTGAAAGCGATGTTCCCGGACGCGCCGTACATCGCCCGACCTGGTCAGATCAACGCGTGGGACAACGAAGACTTCGTCAAGGCAATCAAGGCCACCGGCCGCAAGCAGATCATCATCGCCGGCGTGGTCACGGATGTGTGCGTAGCGTTCCCGACCTTGTCGGCGCTGGCGGAAGGGTTCGAGGTGTTCGTGGTGACGGATGCGTCCGGCACCTTCAACACCACGGTGCAGCAGGCCGCATGGAGCCGTATGACACAGGCCGGTGCACAGTTGATGAATTGGTTCTCGGTAGCGTGTGAGTTGCAGGGCGACTGGCGCAACGACATTGAAGGCCTGGGGAATCTGTTGTCGCAGCGTATTCCGAACTATCGCAACTTGATGAATGGGTATGCGGCGCTGACGGCTCATCAGCAGTAAGTCAGCCGAGATTCGCGACAAGCCTGCCCTGAAAAGCAGGCTTTCGTTGTTTCAGGCACGCCTTGAGTCTCACCTATACGCGCTGCGCCCTCACGACACTTGCCATCGCCCGCGATAAGCGAGAGCTGTCCACGCCAATTGCCGCGTTGCAAAGAATGCAGACGCAGCCGTTGGAATTTGAAACCCCGCTAAAAAGAAGCAGCGGGCACTGTTCGTCAATGAGCAAGGTCGCCATTGGAGGTAGCAATCGGCTGTGAGTTAGCGCTGACTTTTACGCTTCAGTAGTAAGCCCTTTCTGATTTTCCCCGCCGTTCATCCAGCCGCTTTTTACTGCGGCAGACTCCGACGCCTTGCCCTCTGCCGAGACGTCACGGATGACCAACGCTTCCCACATTGCCTCTATCGAACATGAGCTGGATGGCTTTCATCAGAGCCTGGTGACTTATCGCCAGCAGATGGGCGCCTGGTATTCGCAGGCGCTGGATTCGATGAGCCATGCGGCGGATATGCCGTCGTTGCTGGGAATGGATCGGGTGGTGCGCGTCGGTGACTCGCAGACAACCGTGAGCATGAGCGACCCGAACTTTATCGGCAGTGTTGCCGTGTGCCCGTTGGGCGGCGAGCTGAAGATAGAGAGCAAATTCGACTCGGTGTATGACGTGCCGATTGGCGACATTCCGGTCGAGGTGATCGGGCTGGATGACGGCAGTTCCACGCGGGTCATGCTGGATGAGCATGGCAAGGGCTCACACCACTGCGCCGCGGGCGGGCGCTATCAGGTGCGGGTACAGGGCGCAGTTTCCGAGGAGCAGGTGGATGCGCTCTTCGCCTCCTACTCCGGACTGATGGCGGACCTGGAGCGGTGGCTTCGCGAACAGTGGCAAGGCTTCAAGCCGCATTGGCAGCAGTCCACAGCCAGTGCGATTGGCAGCGGCGTGCTGGCGGGCAGTTGGGCCGCCATCCGGGACGTGTGGGACAGCATTCAGCTGGTGCGGGCGATGCTTGCAGACCCGTTGAAGTACGTCGAACAGCTGGGGGCTGAAGCGGCCAAGCTCGCACAAATCGCCACCGATGCTCCCAAGGTCATGGAACAGGCGATGTTGCTCGCCAGTGATGAGGCGGCGCTGTTCCTGCTGGTGCGCACGGCGATGATCTGGTTGGACGCATTGCCGCCCAGTGAGATTGCGCAAGTGGCCGCTGGGTTTGTGGTGTCGCTGCTGATTGACCTGGTGATTGGCGCGGTGCTGACCATCGCATTGCCGGCGGCGGCTGTGGCGTATTTGAGCCTGCGGCTGGCCAGGTATGGCGCACAGATTGTTAAGGCGGCTGTAGGTTTTGTTCAGAGCGTGCTGGAGATTCTGACGAAGTTCATGCAGGCGGTGGATCGCTACAAGGCGGTAGCGGTTCGCGGCGTGGTCGGCGGGGTGAAGCAAGGCACGCTGCAGATGCGCTGGCGGGCGCGGCAGAACGCGGTGCTGAAGCAAAAAGAGCGTGTGGATGATGTGCCTGCTGTATCGACGAATCCGAAGGGCGATGCGGCGGCATCTTCGGATAAGACGGTCACCAACGGCTGCCCCGTGTCGATGGTTACCGGGGAGGAATTGCTCACTCTCACCGATGGCACGTTGGATGGAGTCTTGCCGTTTGAGTGGAGCCGCTTGTACCGCACCAGCGCGGTGGAAATGGATGACGGGTTGGGGTTTGGCTGGAGTCATTCGTTGGCGCATCGGCTTGCGGTGTCGGGCAATTGCGTCGTGTGGACGGACCATGAGAATCGCATTACTTCGTTTCCGATGCCGACTGTTGCTCGCCCCGCAATCACCAATAGCCTGGCCGAAGCGGCGATCTATTTAGGCGCTTCGCCGGATGAACTGGTGTTGGCGCAGGCGTCGCGCTTCTACCACTTTCGCGACGGCATACTGACCGCGATCAGCGATGCGTATGACAACCGTCTGCGCATTGCCCGGGATCTTTTGGGGCGCATTGAGCGGCTGGATAACGGTGTCGGGCGTTCGCTGTTCCTGCGTTATGAGTTGGGTCGCATCGTGGCGGTGGACTACCAGATCCAGCGCGCCAAGGGCCATGGCCCTTTCGAGTGGATGACTGAGCACAACGTTGTTTCCTACGCCTACGACGACACTGGCCGACTGGTCTCGGCGACCAATGCCGTCGGCGAAAGCGAGGTTTATCGGTACGACGATCAGCACGTCATTCTTGAGCGGCAGTTGGCCGGTGGCGCGAGTTTTTTCTGGGCGTGGGAACGCGCTGGCAAGGCCGCCCGGTGTGTCCGCCACTGGGCGAGCTTTTCGCAGATGGATACGCGTTATGCCTGGGATGACCACGGGCAGGTCACGGTGTTTAACGCTGATGGCAGCCAGGAAGTCTACGTGCACGACCAGCGTGCGCGACTGGTGCAGCGCATTGACCCGGATGGTGCCGAGCATTTCAGATCCTACGATGACAAAGGCCGGTTGACGGTCGAGCAGGATCCGCTGGGCGCGGTGACGGCGTATCAGTACGACGAAGCCGGACGTTTGGTGGCGGTGTTTCCGGGGGACGATGAGCCGACGTCCTACGAGCATGACAATGGGTTCGTACGGGTGGTAAGGCGTGGTGAGGCTGCCTGGAAATATGAGCGTAATG
>NZ_MAUE01000047.1 GCF_001702265.1 Pseudomonas aylmerensis | reverse complement strand
GTAATGATCAGGGCGATATCGTTCGTAAGACTGATCCCGACGGCAACGTAACGGACTACAGCTACGACAAGCAGGGACAACTGACCGGGGTCTGGTTTCCCGACAACAGCTGCCATCGACTGGTGTGGAATGAGCGTGGTCATCTGCTGGAAGAACAACTGCCAAATGGCGGCGTCAAGCGCTACCGCTATGACGATCTCGGGCGGCAGGTGGCGCGTGAGGATGAGCATGGGGCGCTGACCGAGTATCAGTGGGACAGCGTCGGCCGATTGACTCGTGTCATGTTGCCAGGTGGTGCGGCGCGGGAATACAGCTACAACCCCTACGGAAAGATCACCTCCGAGCGTGATGAGCTGGGGCATGTCACCCGCTACGAATACGCCGATGGCTTGCACCTGATCAGTCGGCGCATCAATGCCGATGGCAGCCAGGTTAAATACCGTTACGACAACGTGCGGCTGTTGCTGACCGAGATCGAAAACGAGGTCGGCGAGACCTACACACTCGACTATCACCTCAATGGCCTGATCCAGCAGGAAGTCGGCTTTGACGGCCAACGGACGGCTTATGCCTACGACCTCAACGGCAACCTGCAGGAAAAAACCGAGCACGGCGACGATGGCAGTCAGCTGGTTACCCGTTATGAGCGAGATCACGCTGGCCGTCTCGTACGAAAAGTACTTCCCGATGCCAGCGTCGTTGATTATGCCTACGACCGCCAAGGCAACCTCCTTAGCGTCGACGATGGCCACTGGGCGCTCGCCTACGAATACGATGCGCAAAACCGCCTCACCGCCGAACACCAGGGCTGGGGCACCTTGCGCTATGGCTACGATGCCTGCGGGCAGCTGCAATACCTGCGTCTGCCCGACAACAATCGCGTGGGGTTCAATCACGCCAAGGGCGGCCACCTATCCACCGTCGAACTCAACGGTGAAGTCCTTACTGCTCACCTATTCAAAGCCGGCCAGGAACACCAACGCCAACAAGGCCAGTTGATCAGCCACTACCACTACGACGACCAGCAGCGCCTGCACGCTCATGCCGTCAGTCAACAGCAGCACACCCTTTACCAACGCCAGTACGACTACGACAAATCCGGCAACCTCACCCGCCTGCTCGACACCCGCAAAGGCGAACACCACTACCACTACGACCCACTAGGCCGCCTCACCCGCGCCGACCATTCCCAAGACCTGCAGGAACGCTTCGGCCACACCCCGGCCGGCACCCTGCTCATGCAAGACCGCCCCGGCCCCGACATCGTTGCCGGCAACCGCCTGATGATCCAGGGCGACCGCCACTACGACTATGACGCCTTCGGCAATCTCATCCGCGAGCGGCGTGGCAAAGGCCATCAACTCGTCACCGAATACCGCTACGACTGCCAGCATCGGCTGATAGGCCTCACCCAACCCAACGGCCAAACCGCCAGCTATCGCTATGACCCGTTTGGGCGACGCATCAGCAAAACCGTTGAAGGCATAACGACGGAGTTTTTCTGGCAAGGCGACAGGCTGATTGCCGAGCACCATGCGGATCGCCATCGCAGCTATCTCTATGAACCGGACAGCTTTCGCCCGCTGGTTTTGTTGGAAGGCTTCGGCCCAAAAGATACCAAGCCCTATCATTACCAACTCGACCACCTTGGCACGCCGCAGGAACTCACCGACCCCGACGGCGCCATCGTCTGGTCCGCGCATTACCGCGCCTACGGCCAGATCAGCCGACTCGACAAAGGCACAATCGACAACCCGCTACGTTTTCAGGGTCAGTACTTTGATCAGGAAAGCGGACTGCACTACAACCGTCATCGCTACTACAATCCGGATGTTGGTCGCTACCTGACGCCGGACCCGGTGAAGTTGGGCGGCGGGATCAATGCGTACTTGTACGCGCCCAACCCTACTGGGTGGGTGGATCCCCTGGGACTGAGCGTCTGCCCAGGTGGGGATGGATGTAAACCATCCTACAACGCTGAGAGCCCAACAAAGCACGCAAAAGCTAACAATGGCGAGCCAACGCTCCCCGCTCCCGCGTCAAAACAAGACACCACCGTCAGAGTACGGCATTACACAAGCAGAGCAGGCTCAAAAGGAATTGAAAAAACAGGAGTGATATTGGCCCAAGATAACAACAGAGTCTATCTCGAACCTGCAAAGAGCAAAGTGCTAAGTCCTAGAGATGCACAGGAAAAATATCAGATCGACAAAAGCAAAGGCCGAGATTACATTGAAACGGACGTACCTGAGTCACAATTAGAACTGGTAAAAAACCCCAGATACAGCACCATGGAACTAACCGTAAAAAGTAACCTGACATTAAACAACCCTACCTTTACGAGGAGAAAGTAATGCTAGAGCAAAATCAAAAAATAGTTCTTACCGGAAAAGAAGCACTTGACGCCCTTAAAGAAATTGAATACATACTTATATCTCTACACAAAATGGGCAGCTTTTATGCTGAAAAACCTGGCGCGCTGGAAGAGTATCGCAAAGCGACCACTGACTTTATCGATGACTGTGCCGTTACCCAACGATTGTCAAAGGTACGCACGATAATTTCTCAACACTTTGACGACTCTCTCGGCGATGACGAACTGGATGATATAGAGAGACATTTTTCCGACTTGAAATTTTGGAAACCCGATCAACCCTTGAATAAAAAAACACCTGAAACAGAAGTACCGGAAGTCTCGAAGGGAACCATTCAACAAGTAACGTGCAAGCGTAACGAATTACTGATGGTTTTTACCAACCAGCAAGATGAACTTCTACTAATCACCTTTCACAATCCCGTAGCATTCAAAGGCATTAGCGCGATTGGAACCGAAACAGATGGCCTTTTTAAAGAAGGAGACCCTACGCTTTTAGAAGACGCAAAATGCATTACCCCTCTGCAAAATACGGAAACTTATTGCTTCAAAGCAACCACGAGCAGAGAGATTATTTTTATAGTAACTTCAGAAGGATACAGCGTTGAAAAGATATGATTGAAAACGCAACAGCCTTTCCAGATCAAAAATTCAAATTTTAGCGACCACCCAACGTATGAAACACTGATCAATACTCCTAATGAGCAAACCGCTACTTACCGTTACGATCTGCTTGGAAGGTTCGCAAAAAAAATTAGCTATTTTGATTACGAGCTAATTACGGAGCTGAAATCCCAGAATATTGCCTTTGATATTCCACCCACAAATGACCACGCTTCCATTGTTAGAGAACCTAATGAAAACATACCTTTTTCAGGAAGCAAGATTGCCTGAAACAAACTGCACAAAAGCATTAAGTTTGCGGACAACCTCCCGAACTTGGCAACCTCACGACTGGCCAGGAAAATAATAAAAATCGCCGACAATAAGATAATTATTGTGGGTGATTCGGTTTGTGACGAAGCGTATTGCATAAATATCCAACAACCAGAAGAAGCACTCAGAGTCTTCTCCAAAATACCACGACATACATATATTCTTCAGAGAAATCCAGATTGGATTGCTTGCATTTCATTTAAGGGAGATATCGACTTCACACTATTAAAACCCTCTACACTACAAAGCCCCATGCATTGAATGGCGCTGCCGTTTCTAAAACACTCTATACGTACAAAATATCAACCTAGTTGGACGAGAAAGCTACTGCTTTATGGTGAGCGATGCCAGGTATGTAATCTTCTATTGGTTGCTGATCGATATATGCTCCAAGAAGCATAAGTCAAAACTTCACATCACAAAAACTACAGAAAACACCGATCACCAGACTAGACCCTGAGCCGAATCCGCAGCACAATCGGCTCACCAAATGAGCTGAATAACCTCTCTATTCGGCTCACGCACCCAGGCATTCCACCATGGCTCATCCGTACTGGATCTGGCAACACGCCGACTGGCCTCACTTCCACTGGCAACCCGCTCGCCTCGCGGCTTTACTGCGCGAATGCGGACAAGCCCAAGGCAAGCTGTTGGGCATGCTCGGCTCCGTCAGCCAGGCAGTCAGCGCACAGAATGAACTGGATGCGCTGCTGCAAAATATCCTGACGTCCTCGGCGATTGAGGGTGAGCAGTTGAATGTCGGCTCAGTGCGCTCGTCCCTGGCAAGGCGGATGGGCCTGGAAGCGATGGAAGACGGTCAGGTAAGCCGCCGCAGCGAAGGCCTCGCCGAGTTGATGATGGATGCCACTCAACAATTCACCCAGCCGTTTACCCTCGCCCGCCTACTGAACTGGCATCACTTATTGTTCCCGGCCCCGGAAGCGAGCTATGCCGCTCGAACGCTCAGTATTGGATCCTTGAGGGGAGATGAGCCGATGCAAGTGGTGTCGGGCCGGCTTGATCGGCCGACCGTGCATTTCGAGGCCCCGCCACGTCTGGGACTGGAGCAGGCACTGGCGGATTTCCTGGAGTGGTTCGAAACCAGCCGCGATCAGCCGGAACTGGACCCATTGGTACGCGCCGCCGTCGCGCACTTCTGGTTTGTCACACTGCACCCCTTCGATGACGGCAATGGTCGCCTGACACGCGCTATCACCGATTTGGCACTGGCCCAGGGTGAACACCAGGCCATCCGTTTCTATGCCATGTCAGCCAGCATCCTCGAAGACCGCACCGGCTACTACAACGCGCTGGAATGCAGCCAGAAGTCCTCCCTGGATATCACTGCCTGGCTGGAGTGGTTCCTTAAAACCCTGTTACGCAGCGTGCAGCAGGCCATGGCGCGGATTGACCGGGTGCTGGAAAAAAGTCGTTTCTGGCAGCAACACCGCGACCGTCCTTTGTCGGCTGAACAGATCAAGGTCCTCAATCGCCTGCTCGACAGTGGTGAGAAGGGCTTCGAGCACGGCATCAGCGCGGCGCAGTACCAGGCGGTGGCAAAGGTCTCCAAGGCGACAGCGACGCGACACCTGGCGGACCTGCTGGAAAAAAACTGCCTGGTCCGCCTCCCCGGAGGCGGCCGCAGCACGCGTTATCAGGTCAATACAGGGGGCGAGTGACACCCCACTCATTTGCCCAGAATCCCCATGTCTGCTAGTGTCGCGCCGGTTTACCGTCTACCGGAATAGCCGCCATGGCCCGCAAAAAAGTTGCACTCGATTTCGAACAATCCCTCGCCGACCTGCAAACCCTGGTCGAGCGTCTGGAGAACGGCGAGCTGTCGCTGGAAGACTCGCTGACGGCGTTTGAGCAAGGTATCGGCCTGACCCGCGACTGCCAGAGCGCCTTGGCGCAGGCGGAGCAGAAGGTGCAGGTGCTGCTGGAACGTGACGGGGAGTTGGCCGAAGAACCTTTCGATGCGGAACAGCCGGAATGATCGACGCGTATCAGGCCAGTAGCCAAGCCCGGGTAAATGCGGCGCTGGAGCCCTTGTTTGTTGCGCCAAGCCCGGAAATGACGCGCCTGTATGAAGCCATGCGCTACAGCGTGATGAATGGCGGCAAGCGTGTGCGCCCGCTGCTGGCCTACGCGGCCTGCGAAGCCCTGGGGGCGCCTGCCGAAGAGGCGAATGGCGCGGCCTGTGCGGTGGAGCTGATTCACGCCTATTCCCTGGTGCATGACGATTTGCCGGCGATGGACGACGACGATCTGCGTCGCGGCCAGCCGACCACCCACAAAGCGTTCGATGAAGCCTATGCGATCCTGGCCGGCGATGGCCTGCAGAGCCTGGCGTTCAGCGCGTTGCTGGACCCGGCGCTGAGCAGCGTCAACGCCGAGATCCGGTTGCGCATGGTCACCGCCCTGGCCCACGCCGCAGGCCCGGCAGGCATGGTAGGCGGGCAGGCGATCGACATGGGCTCGGTCAGCCTCAAGCTGGACCAGCAAGCCCTCGAGCACATGCATCGCCACAAGACCGGCGCACTGATCGAAGCCGCCGTGCACCTCGGCGCCCTGGCCAGCGGGCGTGCCGAAGCCGCGCAATTGGCGGCCCTGACCACCTATTCCCGGGCCATCGGCCTGGCGTTCCAGGTGCAGGACGATATTCTCGACGTAGAAAGTGACACCGCCACCCTGGGCAAGCGCCAAGGTGCGGATATCGCACGGGACAAACCGACTTATCCTGCGTTGCTCGGCCTTGAAGCCGCCAAGGCCTATGCCCTGGAACTGCGTGACCAGGCCCTGGACGCCCTGCGACCTTTCGACGCGGCGGCCGAGCCCCTGCGCGGCCTGGCGCGGTATATCGTCGAACGCCGCCACTGATAACGGCGGCTATTGCAGCCGCATATCAGCCAAGTTCGGCGCTCTGCGTGGGCAGTTTGCGATGCTTGAGGTAAACTGCCGCCTCTTCTATACCTATAACGATTCGCCTGATGCCCACGACGTTCCAAGAGATTCCCCGCAAGCGCCCGTCCACGCCCCTGCTCGACCGTGCTGCCACGCCGGCCGGCCTGCGTCGACTGGGTGAAGCCGAGCTGGAAACCCTGGCCGATGAACTGCGCCTGGAATTGCTCTACACGGTCGGCCAGACCGGTGGGCATTTCGGTGCCGGCCTGGGCGTCATCGAGCTGACCATCGCGTTGCACTACGTGTTCGACACCCCGGACGACCGGCTGGTGTGGGACGTGGGCCACCAGGCGTATCCGCATAAAATCCTTACCGGCCGTCGCGAGCGCATGGGCACCCTGCGCCAGAAGGACGGGATCGCGGCCTTCCCGCGTCGCTCCGAGAGCGAGTACGACACCTTTGGCGTCGGCCACTCCAGCACCTCGATCAGTGCAGCGCTGGGCATGGCCATTGCCGCCCGCCTGCAAGGCAGCGACCGCAAGGCGATTGCCGTGATCGGCGACGGCGCGTTGACCGCCGGCATGGCCTTCGAGGCGCTGAACCACGCGCCGGAAGTGGACGCCAACATGCTGGTGATCCTCAACGACAACGACATGTCGATCTCGCGCAATGTCGGCGGCCTGTCCAACTACCTGGCCAAGATCCTCTCCAGCCGTACTTACGCCAGCATGCGCGAAGGCAGCAAGAAAGTGCTCTCGCGTCTGCCCGGCGCGTGGGAAATTGCCCGCCGTACCGAAGAATATGCCAAGGGCATGCTGGTCCCCGGCACCCTGTTCGAAGAGCTGGGCTGGAACTACATCGGCCCGATCGACGGCCATGACCTGCCGACCCTGATCGCCACGCTGCGCAACATGCGTGACCTCAAGGGCCCGCAGTTCCTGCACATCGTCACCAAGAAGGGCAAGGGTTTCGCCCCGGCGGAAGTCGACCCGATTGGTTACCACGCGATCACCAAGCTCGAACCCGTCGATGCACCCGCTGCCGCGCCGAAAAAAGCCAGCGGGCCGAAGTATTCCGGTGTGTTCGGCGAATGGCTGTGCGACATGGCCGCCGCCGACCCGCGCCTGGTGGGCATTACCCCGGCAATGAAGGAAGGCTCCGACCTGGTTGCCTTCAGCGACCGTTTCCCGCTGCGCTACTTCGACGTGGCGATTGCCGAGCAGCACGCGGTGACCTTCGCCGCCGGCATGGCCTGTGAAGGCGCCAAGCCAGTGGTCGCGATCTACTCCACCTTCCTGCAACGCGGCTATGATCAACTGGTCCACGATGTGGCGGTGCAGAACCTCGACGTGCTGTTCGCCATCGACCGCGCCGGTTTGGTCGGCGAAGACGGCCCGACGCACGCCGGCAGCTTCGATCTGTCCTACCTGCGCTGCATCCCCGGCATGCTGGTGATGACACCGAGCGACGAAAACGAATTGCGCAAGATGCTCAGCACCGGCCACCTGTACAACGGCCCGGCTGCCGTGCGCTACCCACGTGGCAACGGCCCGAATGCGGTGATCGAGAAAGACCTCGAGCCTATCGAGATCGGCAAGGGCATCGTGCGTCGCCAAGGCAGCAAGACTGCGTTCCTGGTGTTCGGCGTGCAGCTGGCCGAAGCCTTGAAAGTCGCCGATAAAATCGACGCGACCGTGGTCGACATGCGCTTCGTCAAACCCCTGGATGAAGCCCTCGTGCGCGAAATCGCCGGCAGCCATGAGTTGCTGGTGACTGTCGAAGAAAACGCCATCATGGGTGGCGCTGGTGCGGCGGTCAGCGAGTTCCTGGCGCGCGAGAACATCCTCAAGTCGGTGTTGCACCTGGGCTTGCCGGATGTGTACGTCGAACATGCCAAGCCGGCGCAGATGCTCGCTGAGTGCGGGTTGGATGAGGCCGGCATCGAAGCATCGGTGCGCGAGCGCCTGGCACTGCTCGGCCTGTAACCCCGAATCACCTGTAGGCGCTGGCTTGCCTGCGATAGCATCACCTCGGCCTCACTGAAAAACCGAGGTGCCTGCATCGCAGGCAAACCAGCGCCTGCATTGGTTTCGTGCCGTGTTCAAATGCAATGGACAGCCCATGAGTCGCCTTCGCTTCGCCCTGCCCTTACTTCTCCTGCCCGCCAACGACCTGCTCGCCGATACCTTCGAGCGCGACGACGCCCTGAAACTCCCCGACGTCGTCATCAGCGCCAACCGCCAGGTCCAGGCGCGCAACGACAGCAGCGCTGCCAACACCGTATTCACCCGCGACGACATCGACCGCCTGCAGCCCACCAGCCTCACCGACCTGCTCAGCCGCGTGCCCGGCGTGCAAGTCGCGCCCACCGGTGGCCGTGGCAGCTTGCCGGGCATTTACATTCGCGGCACCAAATCCGCACAAAGCCTGGTGCTGGTGGACGGCCAGCGCATCGCCAACACCACCTCCGGCGACAGCGGCCTGCAGTACTTGAATGTCGACCAGATCGAGCGGGTGGAAGTGCTGCGCGGCTCGCGCTCGGTGATCTACGGCAGCGACGCGATTGGCGGGGTGATCCAGGTGTTTACCCGGCGCAACGCCGAGCAAGGCCTGCAACCGCGCATGAAGCTCGGGTTTGGCAGCAACGGGACGTGGGAGCGCAGCCTCGGCGTATCCGGCGGCGACGAACACACGCGCTTCAACCTGGGTGCGAGCCTGGATGAAACCGCGGGCATCAATTCGACCCACCAATCGTTTCCCAGCGATGGCGATCATGATGCCTACCGCAATCAGTCCCTCAGCCTGAACCTCAGCCACGCGTTCAGCGACACGCTGGAGGCGGGTTTCAACCTGTTGGATAACCGCGGTAAATCGGAGTACGACAACAGCTTCGGCCGCTACGACGTCGCGACTGGCCAGACCGTTGGGCAAAAGCCCTACACCGATTACACCGTCAGCAGCGCCAGCGGCTATGTCGACGCCACGCTCAATCAGCACTGGCAATCTCGCCTGGAGTTGGGCCACAGCGAAAATCGCGATACCAAGCGCGATACCCTCAGCGATGACTCCAGTGTGTTCAACACCTATCGCGACTCGGTCAATTGGCAGAACGACCTGACGATCAATGAGCAAAACAGCCTGATCCTCGGCGGCGACTGGTACGAAGACCGCTTCCACGGCTCCACCACCTTTACCGAAAACAGCCGCTGGAACCGTGCCGCCTTTGTGCAGCATCGCTTTCGCGGGGAGTGGTTTTCCACCGAGCTGGGCCTGCGCCGCGACCAGAACCAGCAGTTCGGCAGCCAGAACAGCTGGAGCGGCACCCTGACCGTGCCGGTCAACCCCGACAATGACCTGCTGCTGAGCTACAGCGAAGGCTTCCGTGCGCCGACCTTCAACGACCTGTATTACCCGCAGACGCAATACAGCAACCCCGACCTGCAACCCGAAACCTCCAAGAGCTACGAGCTGCAATGGCGCAGCCAATTGACTGACAGCACACGCCTGGAAGCCTCGCTGTACCGCACCGACTTGAGCGATGCGATCATCCTCGATCGCACCGGCAAGCCGCAGAACGTGGCGTCGGCGCGCATCAACGGGTTTGAAGCGGCGCTCAAGCAGGACCTGTTCGGCTGGCAAGGCAACCTTGGCCTCGCCGTCATCGACCCGCGCGACCGCGACAGCGGCCACACCCTGGCCCGCCGGGCGCGGCGCACAGTGAGCCTGGACCTGGATCGTCAATTCGATAAGTTGGGCCTGGGTGCCAGCTGGCAGGCGATCAGCAGCAGCTACGACGATGAAGACAATCGCAATCGCCTGGGCGGTTATGCGCTGCTGGGGCTGCGCAGCAGTTGGGCATTGAACCGTGAAGTGTTGCTGTCGGTGAAGGTCGATAACCTGCTGGACAAGACGTACGCCCGCGCGATGTACAGCTACAACGACCCGGCGTTCCTGAACAATCACGATTATCGCGAAGAAGGCCGGGTGTGGATGTTTGGGGTGACCTGGACGCCTGAGATGTGAGGCGTCTGTGCCGGCGATAGCGGTCTCACCGGCTCGGCGCAATCACCTCACACAACCGCCCCACCGCCTCCAGCATCTGCCCACTCGGCCGTTCCAAGCCTTTATCCGGCACCACGCGCACCCGTCCTGCCATCGCCGGCCAGACCTTCCAGGCCTGCAGCTGAGCCGGATCACCCACCAGGATCATCTCGGGATCACGCTGCAACACTGACTCGATGCTGACCTGCGGCGCGGGCAGCTTGAGATCGTCGAACACATTGCGCGCGCCGCACACATTCAACGCATCGCTGATGATCTGCCCGCCGCCCACGGTGTACAGCGGCTGGTCCCACACCTGGTAAAACACCCGCAATGGCGCGGCACGTTGATAACGCTGGCGCAATTCGGCCAGGCGTTGGCGCAACTGCACGGCCAGTTGCCGGCCGGCCTCGGCGCGGCCCAGCTGTTCGGCAATCGTCTGGACCTGGGTAGTGAGTTGTTCGAGGCTGTGCGGTTCGGCGACGAAAACCGGGATGTTCAGGCGCTGCAGCTGCTCGCGCTGGGCCGGGCCGACGCTGCCGGGCCAGAGCAGGATCAGGTCGGGCTTGAGGCTGAGCAGGCGCTCCATGTCCAACTGGCCGTACTTGCCAACCGACGGCACGTTGGCCAGCGCTTCCGGGCGCTCACCGCCATCGAGCACGCCGACCAGCAGGTCGGCAGCGCCCAGTTCAGCCACGATTTCAGACAAGGATGGCGCCAGGCTCACTACGCGCTCGGCCGCCCACGCCGGGGCACTCAGCGCCAGCAGCAGGACCGCCAGCCAGTGACGCTTCATCCCAGTTGACGGGGAATGCGGTAGAGGTAGAACAGCACCAGGGTCGACAGCGCCAGCAGAAACAGCGGCACCGCTTCCAGGCCGACGAACACCGCCAGCGCACCGATCCACGCGGGTATGGCAGCCACCAGCAACGCCGTGCGCCGGCGGGCCGCGAGGGTGATCCAGGCAGCCGGCTCTTCGGCGGTATCGAGGGCTTTGGCGGTAGCGATCAGCGCGTGTTTATAGCCGTGAAAATAGCGCAGGCTGAGGAACATCGAAGCCACGCCGGCAATAAAGAATGGCATCGCCAGCACCGGCAGCAGGGACTCGGCCTGGCCAAACACCAGGTTGATCACGAACAGCGGGAGCAGCGCCAGGGCCAGGTACTGCCACCAGTTGAAGGACAGTCGCCGTTTCACCTGGCCGCGGGTCACGCGCGATCGACCTCGCCCTGATGCTCGTTGCCCATCATGTGGTCGAGCTTGCTGGCCTTGGTCGCGAGGTAGAGTTTGTTATGCGGGTTGTGCCCGGTGTGCAGCGGCACGCGTTCGGCCACAGTGATGCCCATCTCGGTCAAGGCCTTGACCTTGCGCGGGTTGTTGGTCATCAGGCGTAGGGATTTGACGCCCAAGTGCTCGAGCATCGGCAGGCAGATCGCGTAGTCACGCTGGTCCGCGGCGAAGCCCAGGCGCTCATTGGCCTCGACGGTATCGGCGCCGCCATCCTGCAGCTCGTAGGCGCGGATCTTGTTCAGCAAGCCAATGCCACGGCCTTCCTGACGCAGGTACAGCAGCACGCCACGGCCTTCACGGGCGATGGCCTGCAGCGCGGCTTCCAGTTGCGAACCGCAGTCGCAGCGCTGGCTGAACAGCGCGTCACCGGTCAGGCATTCGGAGTGCACGCGCCCCAGAACCGGCGCGCCATCAGCGATATCCCCCAGGCTGAGCACAACGTGCTCGCGACCGGTGGCTTCTTCGAGAAAGCCGTTCATGGTGAACGTGGCAAAAGGGGTAGGCAGCTTGGAAGCAGCGACGAAAACGACGGGCACCGTGTGCTCCTGATTTCAGTTTTTACAGTGGCGGCCATTGTAACAGCAGGTTCCTACAGACGCTTAAGCTGAATTATCGCTGATAAAGATCAATCGGTTCGATTGGCCTTCATCCCGGTTCTATGCAGGTCAGAACGGATACGGCTGTTTCCAGCGCTCGAAAATCGGCTTCAGCTCGGCATTTTTCACCAGGGTCGCCATGCGCTGGTCGAACAGTGCCATTAACCCCCGTCCACGCTCGTTGTCGGCAAACCCGACATACAACGGCAGTTCGGCAATATGCGTCAGCCTGAAGCGCGCCGGGTCGTCGGCCTGCTTGAGGACGTAGGAAACTTCGGTCAGGGCATCGATGTAGAAGTCGGCCCGGCCGTGCAGCAGCATCGGCAGAATGCCATCGCGCCGCTGGATCTGGTCGAAACGGTGCACATTGGGCAAGTACTCCTCGTACTTGTAGCCGCGCACCCAGGCCAGGCGGTAATTGCCGAGGGTGGCCACGGTCGGCGTCGCGGTGCTGGCCAGGCCGAGGGCGTAGATATGATCGGAATCGAAGTTCCAGTGCGGGTACAACACCCCCTGGGCTTCTTCGCGATAGGAACCGACCCAGCCATCCACCTCGCCACGCTGGGTCAGGCCGACCGAACGGGTATAGGGCACGGTGCGGGTCTGCAGCCTGATCCCCGCAGGCTCGAACACCTGACGCAGCACATCCCAGGCCAGGCCGCTGCCGTCGGCGTTGGTGTAGTCGTCCCAGGCCTCACTGGCCAGCAGCACCTTGCCGGGCACCACCGGCACTTCCCGCGCCAGGGTGGGCGCCGCGACAGCACACAGCAGTATCAGCAGCCAGCGGCGCACATCCATGGTGACGACCTCCTGCAAAGCCTTGCATCCGTGATAACGCTATAGAGGGTAGCGCAGCTCGCCGACTCAGGGCGCCTCGCGAAAATGCTGATAGCCGCGAACGGCCGGGGTGATGTCCTGCCCGGCGGCATCCAGCAGCGTCACGCCCTGCCCCGCCTCGACCCGGCCGATCACATGGATCGGCCAGCCGCCGGCCAGCAGCGGCGCCAACTCGACAGGTGGCAGGGTGAACGCCAGGACATAATCGTCGCCCCCGCTCAAGGCCGCCACGCGCGCGGCTTCATCACCGACAAACGCCAGCAGCGGCGCCGACAACGGCAACCGCTCGCGCTCGATCAATAGGCTGACGGCCGATGCCTTGGCGATATGCCCGCAATCGGCAAGCAGCCCGTCGGAGATATCCATCGCGGACGTAGCCTTGCCACGCAACGCCAGCCCCAGGGCCAACTGCGGCTGCGGCGACCAGTAATGGGCCAGCAGCGGATCGGCGATGGCCGCGTCGGCGCTGCGCTGCCCCAGAACCAGCGGCAAGGCACCGGCGGCATTGCCGAGCTCACCGCCCACGCACAGCAGGTCGCCCGGCTGCGCACCGCTGCGGGTCAGCGCCTGCCCGGCGGGTACACGACCAAACACGGTCAGGGTCAGGCTCAACGGCCCGCGTGTGGTGTCGCCGCCCACCAGGCCCACACCGCAGCGCTGCGCCATGGCGTTCAAACCCTGGGCGTAGCGTTGCAGCCAATCGGCATCGACCGTCGGTGTCGTCAGGGCAAGGGTAAACGCGAGGGGGTGGGCGCCCATGGCGGCCAGGTCGCTCACCGCCACGGCCAGCGAGCGCTGGCCGAGCAGGAACGGGTCACAGGGGTCGGCAAAGTGCACGCCGGCCACTAACGTATCGGTGGAGATTGCCAGCTGCTCCCCGGCAGGGAGCGCCAGCAGGGCGCAGTCATCGCCAATCCCCAGGGCAATGCCTTCGCCGCCCTGCGCACACGGCGCGGCGGCGAAGTAGGTGTGGATCAGCTCAAACTCACCCATGGGAACTCAAGCGCGGCTTAGCGCTTGTGTTCCTTCACTTCGGCTTCGCGCAGGCGCGGGGCCAGCTTGTCGAGCACGCCGTTGACGAACTTGTGGCCGTCGGTCGAACCGTAGACTTTCGCCAGTTCGATCCCTTCGTTGATCACCACTCGGTACGGCACATCGACGCGCTTGAGCAGTTCCCAGGTGGACAGGCGCATGACGCACAGTTCAACCGGGTCCAGTTCCTCGATGGTCAGGTCCAGGCAAGGTGCCAGGGCCGTATCGATCTCGGTCAGGTTGGCGTGGACGCCGTGCAGGATGTCGTGGAAGTAGCTCTGGTCGGCGAACGTAAAGTCGTTGTCGACACGAAACTGTGCCTCGATTTCGTTCAGCGAAGCGCCTGCCAGGTGACGCTGGTACAGCGCCTGGGTCGCGAGCTGACGCGCCTTGCGACGCTTCTCGCTCTTGGAGGGCTTGCCGGCATCCGCAGGACGTGGCTCCTGAGGGTTGAACTGATCGCTCTCGTCGGAAATCACTTGGCCTCCAACTGCGACAGCAGGCTGACCATTTCCAGGGCGGACAGGGCAGCTTCAGCGCCTTTGTTACCGGCCTTGGTGCCGGAACGCTCGATGGCTTGCTCGATGGAATCCACGGTCAGCACGCCAAACGCAACCGGCACGCCGAACTCCATGGACACCTGGGCCAGGCCCTTGGTGCATTCGCCAGCCACGTATTCGAAGTGCGGAGTACCGCCACGAATGACCGCGCCCAGGGCGATGATCGCCGCGTATTCACCCTGTTGTGCAACTTTTTGCGCAACCAGTGGAATTTCGAAGGCGCCAGGCGCACGGATGATAGTGATGTCGCTCTCGCTCACACCGTGGCGAACCAGGGCGTCCACGGCACCGCTTACCAGGCTTTCAACCACGAAGCTGTTGAAGCGGCCAACCACCAGGGCATAGCGGCCTTTGGGGGCGATGAAGGTACCTTCGATGGTCTTCAGGGTCATTCGACAAATCTCTTAAAGAGCCGGGACGCGAAAAGTGCGTCCCTCAGTGATGATTTAACCGCGAACAAGGGGCAGGAATCGCCAGCCTTTATTCGGAGGGCACGTATTCTACAACTTCCAGGTCGAAACCGGATATCGCATTAAATTTCATTGGCGCACTCATCAGGCGCATTTTGCGCACACCGAGGTCGCGCAGGATCTGCGAACCGGCGCCGACGATGCTGTAGGTGGTCGGCGTCTTGACCTGGGCATGCTCGGCGGTTTCGCGAATATGCGCGAGCAGGACGTCGCCATCCACCGGGTTGCCGAGCAACAGCACCACACCACTGCCGGCCTCGGAAACCGCAGCCATGGCGGCGCGCAGGCTCCAGCGACCCGGTTGCTTGACCATAAGCAGGTCGCGCAGCGGGTCCATGTTGTGCACCCGCACCAGGGTCGGTTCGTCGGCGCAGATGGTGCCCAGGGTCAGGGCCATGTGCACGTCGCCTGCCACCGAATCACGGTAGGTCACCAGGTTGAATTGGCCCAGTTCGCTGTCCAGCGGCTGCTCGGCAATCCGCTGAACGGTACGTTCGTGGATCATGCGGTAGTGAATCAGGTCGGCAATCGTGCCGATCTTGATGCCGTGTTCAGCGGCGAAGGCTTCGAGTTCGGCGCGACGGGCCATGGTGCCGTCGTCGTTCATCACTTCGCAGATCACCCCGCTCGGCTCGAAACCGGCCATGCGCGCCAGGTCGCAGGCCGCTTCGGTGTGGCCGGCGCGCGCCAGGGTCCCGCCCGGCTGGGCCATCAGCGGGAAGATATGGCCGGGGCTGACAATGTCTTCAGCCTTGGCGTCTTTCGCGGCAGCCGCTTGCACGGTGCGCGCGCGGTCGGCGGCCGAGATACCGGTGGTGACGCCGGTGGTCGCCTCAATCGACACGGTGAACTTGGTGCCGAAGCCCGACCCATTGCGCGGCGCCATCAACGGCAGCTTGAGCAGTTCGCAGCGCTCACGGCTCATGGGCATGCAGATCAGCCCACGGGCGTGCTTGGCCATGAAGTTGATGTGCTCGGGCTTGCAGGCCTCGGCGGCCATGATGATGTCGCCTTCGTTCTCGCGGTCTTCGTCATCCATCAGGATGACCATCTTGCCTTGGCGGATGTCTTCAACCAGTTCTTCGATGCTATTGAGCGCCACGCGGCACCCCCTTGGTCAGGATTTCAGGTAGCCGTTAGCGGCCAGAAAACTTTCAGTGATGTTCCCGGCAGTTGGCTCTGCGGCCTTATCGCCCAACAACAGGCGCTCCAGGTAACGGGCAAGCAAGTCGACTTCCAGGTTCACCCGGCGACCCGGCTGGTAGGACGCCATGATGGTTTCGCTGAGGGTGTGGGGAATAATCGTCAGTTCGAATTCGGCGCCATTCACGGCGTTCACGGTCAGGCTGGTGCCGTCGACGGTGATCGAGCCTTTGTGGGCGATGTACTTGGCCAGCTCTTTCGGCGCGCGGATGCGAAATTCCACGGCACGCGCGTTTTCGCTGCGGGCAACCACTTCGCCGACGCCGTCGACGTGGCCGCTGACCAGATGGCCACCGAGGCGGGTGGTCGGGGTCAGGGCTTTTTCCAGATTGACCGGGCTGCCGGCCTTCAGGTCGTTCATCGCGGTGCAGTCCAGGGTTTCCCGGCTGACATCGGCGGCAAAGCCGTTGCCCGGCAGTTCGATGACGGTCAGGCACACGCCGCTGACGGCGATGCTGTCGCCCAGCTTGACGTCGCCGAGGTCGAGCTTGCCGGTTTCAACCAGCAGGCGCACGTCGCCGCCTTTGGGGGTCATGGCGCGGATGCTGCCGATGGATTCGATAATGCCGGTGAACATGGCCTTCTCCTGGAAAACGGTGCGGGCACTTGAGCGCCCGGTCAGAATTATACGCTCGCGGGTGGAAGCGGGACGGCAGTGACTCGCCAGTCGTCGCCTACCGCGCGCATTTCAGTGATCTTGAGTTGGGGGGCGTCGGCGAGTTTCTCAAGCGGCCAGTCCAGCAAAGGCCGCGCGGCGGAGCCAAGGAACTTGCCGGCGACGAAAATCACATACTCGTCGACCAGCCCCTGCTGGGCAAACGCACCGGCCAGGCTTGGGCCGGCCTCCACCAACACTTCGTTGACGCCACGGGCGGCCAGCGCCAGCAGTGCCGAGCGCAGGTCGACCTGGCCGTCCACGCCCGGCACCACCAGGCACTCGGGCCCGCGCGGAAACTGGTTTTCCGGGGTCACGCAGGTGATCACCAGCGCAGGGCCCGCCTTGAAGAACGGCGCATTGAGCGGCACCCGCAGGCGCCCGTCGATCAACACACGCAGCGGCGGGCGCGACAGGGCGAGTGCCGTAGTGTCCGCATCCAGGCCCAGCTCGGCGGCGCGCACGGTCAGGCGGGCGCCGTCGGCCAGCACTGTGTCGGCGCCGGTCAGCACCACGCTGGCCTCGGCGCGCAGACGCTGCACGGCGGCGCGGGCAGCCGGGCCGGTGATCCATTGGCTTTCGCCGCTGGCCATTGCGGTGCGACCGTCGAGGCTCATCGCCAGCTTGACCCGCACAAAGGGCAGGCCATGCTCCATGCGCTTGAGAAACCCGGGGTTCAGCGCACGCGCCTGTGCCTCGAGCACACCGCTGTGCACCTCGATACCTGCCTGAGCCAGGCGCTGCATGCCCCGCCCGGCCACTTCCGGGTTCGGGTCCTGCATCCCGGCGACCACCCGCGCGACGCCGGCGCTCACCAGTGCGTCGGCACACGGCGGCGTGCGGCCATGGTGGCTGCAAGGTTCGAGGGTCACGTACACGGTGGCGCCACGCGCCTTGTCACCGGCGGCGCGCAGGGCGTTGGGCTCGGCATGCGGTTCGCCGGTGCGTTCATGCCAGCCTTCGCCGACCACCTGCCCATCGCGCACAATCACGCAGCCGACCCGAGGATTGGGATGGGTGGTGTACAGGCCCTTGCGCGCCAATTCGAGGGCGCGGGCCATGTAATGGGCGTCGAGGACGGCCTGTTCAGCAGAAGGTGGGTTCATTCTTTGACCGGCTCACGGGCCAGGCGGTCGATCTCTTCGCGGAACTCATTGAGGTCCTGGAAGCGTCGATACACCGAAGCGAAACGGATATAGGCGACTTCGTCGAGCTTTTGCAGCTCGCCCATCACCAACTCTCCAACCACCAGGCTCTTGACCTCGCGCTCGCCGGTCGCACGCAGCTTGTGCTTGATATGCACCAGCGCCGCTTCCAGCCGCTCGACACTCACCGGGCGTTTTTCCAGGGCGCGCTGCATACCGGCGCGCAGTTTTTCTTCGTCGAAGGGCTGGCGGCTGCCGTCGGACTTGATCAGCCGTGGCAACACCAGTTCGGCGGTTTCAAAGGTGGTGAAACGTTC
The DNA here is from genome assembly GCF_001702265.1 of Pseudomonas aylmerensis. GTDB lineage: Bacteria > Pseudomonadota > Gammaproteobacteria > Pseudomonadales > Pseudomonadaceae > Aquipseudomonas > Aquipseudomonas aylmerensis. Next base: position 66,785 of record NZ_MAUE01000047.1, on the reverse strand, counting down.
ACCGCAGGCCAGGCATTCGCGCCGGCGACGCACTTGATCGCCCTCGGCGACCAGACGCGAGTCAATGACCTTGGTGTCGTTGGCACCGCAGAAGGGACAGTGCATGGTGGCAGGCAACAAAAAAAGGGAGGGCCATGGTAGCGCATCCCCGTGGCAAGACAAGCCATAGCCTTTACGGTATATAGGCTGACTATTATGTTTCATATTTTTTAAGCCACGGATTTTGTCCTTTCTGGAGCCGTACATGCAGTTACGACCACTTGTTTTGCTTACCCTGTTCAGTTTCCTGGTCGCCTGCAGCAGCGAAGCCCCCAAGCCGGCCGCGCCTCAACCCACGCCCGCGCAAGAGAAAAAAGTCCCAGGCATCGAGGACCTCGGCCCCCTGCCCGCCTACCAGCGTGAAATCAGCGGCAGCCTGACCAACGTGCCCGCCGGCGCCGAAGTCGAGATGGCGCTGCTGGTCATCGATGACCGTTCGCGCCCGCAACAACTGCTGGCCAGCAGTGTGCTGACCGGCAACGGCCAGCCGCTCGCCTTCCGCCTGCGCTACAACCCCGAAGCCTTCCCGGCCGGTGCGCGGGTTGAATTGCGCGGTCGCGCCAGCCAGTCCGGCCAGTTGATCCTGCACCTGCCCGCCGTGCGCATCACCCAGCCGATCACCCAGACCACCGGCCCCCTGCAACTCGTCAAGGCACCATGACGCCACCGCTGGACCTGCAAGCCGCGCTGAGCGAGCTGATCGGCGACGCGCACTTGGTGCCCTGCCGTTTGCCGGGCACCGAGTTGTCGTTGTGGTTGCTTGACGCCGACAACATGGACCGCGCCTTCAGCCCCGAAGAAACCCGGCGCATCCTGCACGAGCCGCCTTACTGGAGCTTTTGCTGGGCCAGCGGCCTGGCTCTGGCACGCTACCTGGCGGCCAACCCGCAATGGGTTGCGGGAAAACGCGTGCTCGACTTCGGCGCCGGCTCCGGTGTGGCCGCGATTGCGGCGCTCAAGGCCGGAGCGCTGGAAGTGGTGGCCTGCGATCTGGATCCGCTGGCGTTGGCGTCCTGCCGGGCGAATGCCGAGCTCAACGGTGTAGAGCTGAGCTACTCGGCGGACTTTTTCGCCGAAGCCGACCGCTTCGACCTGATCCTGGTCGCCGACGTGCTCTACGATCGGGCCAACCTGCCGCTGCTGGACCAGTTCCTGAGCCGAGGCCGCGAAGCGTTGGTGGCGGATTCGCGCGTGCGTGATTTCCAGCATCCGGATTACCAGCGGCTGGAGATCCTGGATGCGCTGACGTTGCCGGATTTGGCGGAGCCTTGGGAGTTTCGCAAGGTGAGCCTGTACCATTCGCGGCGTTCTTGAGGCCATCGCCGGCAAGCCGGCGCCTGCAGGTGAGCGCATTCGCCTGCCGGACACGCTTTCAGCCAATCGCGCCAGCCCTTATAGTTGCCCCATTCCCGCTTTATTCGAGACGCCCCATGAGTGAGCCCACGCCGTACATCTTCGATGTCACCACCGCCAACTTTGATCAGGCAGTGATCCAGAACTCCTTCGAAAAACCCGTGCTGGTGGATTTCTGGGCCGAGTGGTGCGCGCCGTGCAAGGCGCTGATGCCGATGCTCGCGCAGATCGCCGAGAGCTATCAGGGCGAGTTGCTGCTGGCCAAGGTCGATTGCGATGCCGAGCAGGATATCGTCGCGCGGTTTGGCATTCGCAGCCTGCCAACCGTGGTGCTGTTCAAGGATGGCCAGCCGGTCGACGGTTTTGCCGGGGCGCAGCCGGAGTCGGCGGTGCGGGCGATGCTGGAGCCGCATGTGCAGATGCCACCACCGGCCGCGGCAGATCCGCTGGAGCAGGCCCAGGCGCTGTTTGCCGACGGCCGCATCAGCGATGCCGAAGCGGTGCTGGTAGCGCTGCTGGGCGAGGACAATACCAACGCCGCGGCGTTGATCCTGTATGCGCGCTGCCTGGCCGAGCGCGGTGAGCTGGGTGAAGCCCAGACTGTGCTGGACGCGGTCAAGAGCGACGATCACAAGGCCGCCCTCGCCGGCGCCAAGGCGCAAATCACCTTCCTGCGCCAGGCCGCCGACCTGCCGGACGCTGCCGACTTGAAAAGCCGCCTGGCGCAAGACCCGCAGGACGACGAAGCGGCTTATCAACTGGCCATCCAGCAACTGGCGCGCCAGCAGTACGACGCGGCGCTCGAAGGCTTGCTCAAGCTGTTTATCCGCAATCGCAGCTACAGCGAAGGCTTGCCGCACAAGACCTTGCTGCAGGTGTTCGAACTGCTGGGCAATGATCACCCGCTGGTGACCGCGTACCGCCGCAAGCTGTTTGCCGCGCTGTACTAATCGCCGATCCAACTGTACAGCGGCGTATCCCCGCCGCTGCTCACCTTGACCTTGGCACTATGGCGCAGGCGCACCAGCAGGCGCTTGCCCGCCGACGCGTCGCCCGCCAAACCTTCAAGCTGGTCGAGCAACTCCAGGCCGTTCAGCTGGCCGGCGTTGCGCAGCAGGTCCTGGGCGCTCTGCCACTGGTCGTCATTGTGCTTGGCCGGCGCCACCGACGCGGCAGCCGCGCTCTTCACGGGCGCAGCCTGCAACTGCGCGCCGAGTCGCGCCCAATCGCCGTCATCCAGTTCCAGCGTCAAGTCCACCGGCAGGTCGCCGACGGTTCCACGAATTCGCAACATCGTCCTTACTCCTGCACTTTTCTGACGGGCATGCTCCCATGCGGCTTGCGCAACGCCAAGCGGGCGGTCAAACTCTCGGCACTATTGTTATAAGATCACATAACAAAACTTTCATGTTCTGGAGCCTTCTCATGCGCCGTCTGCTGCTTGCTTTGCCGTTTGCCCTGTTGCCACTCGCCATCGCCCATGCTGCCGACGAGCACGACCATGAACACGAGCACGGTAGCCTGGGTGCCCACGAACACGGCGTCGGTCGCCTCAATGCCGTACTCGACGGCCAGGCCCTGGAGCTTGAGCTGGACAGCCCGGCGATGAACCTGGTGGGCTTCGAACACCTGGCCACCACCGCTGCAGACAAGGCCAAGGTCGCCGCTGCACGCAAGCAGCTGGAAAACCCTGTCGCCCTGTTCAACCTGCCCAAAAGTGCCGGTTGCGTCGTGAGCACCCAGGAACTCAACAGCCCACTGTTCGGCGACAAGCCCGAAGTTGACCACGACGATGATGATGACGATCACGACGCCAAAGACGGCGCCCACGAGCATCATCACGACCACAGCGAAATCCACGCGCATTACCAATTCACCTGCGCCACGCCGACAGCCCTGAGCAACCTGGACCTGAGCCAGGTGTTCAAGACTTTCCCTGCCACGCAGAAAATCCAGGTACAACTGATCGGCCCGAGCGGCCAGCAAGGTGTGGAAGCGACGGCACAGGCAGCTACCCTGAAATTTTGAGTTCATGCCTCAGTCAAGGTGGAAGCTGGCTTGCCTGCGATAGCATCGACGCGGTGTTTCTGCCACACCGCGTCGCTTGAATCGCAGGCAAGCCAGCTCCCACACTCGATCGGTGTCATCATCCAAATCAAACCAGACCACTGACTCCCCATGACCCAAGCGTTAATCGAACTGTCTGACCTGGGCTTCAACTGGCCCGGCCACCCACAGTTGCTGGACATCCCCGCGTTCCGCCTGGAAGCAGGGGAAACCCTGTTTCTCAAGGGCCCGAGCGGCAGTGGCAAAACCACCTTGCTCGGCCTGCTCGGCGGCGTGCAGAAGCCCAGCCGCGGCAGCATTCGCCTGCTCGGCCAGGAGCTGACCGAACTCTCGGCCGGCGCCCGCGACCGCTTTCGCGTCGACCACACCGGCTACATCTTCCAGCAGTTCAACTTGCTGCCGTTCCTGTCGGTGCGCGAAAACGTCGAGCTGCCCTGCCACTTTTCCAAGCTGCGTGCGCAGCGGGCGATCCAGCGCCACGGCAGTGTCGACCAGGCCGCTGCCACCCTGCTCGCGCACCTGGGCTTGAAGGACCGGGACTTGCTGGAGCGCCGCGCCGACTCGCTGTCGATCGGCCAGCAACAACGGGTTGCCGCCGCGCGTGCGTTGATCGGCCAGCCAGAATTGGTGATCGCCGACGAGCCCACCTCGGCCCTGGACTACGACGCCCGCGAAGCCTTCATCCAGTTGCTGTTCGCCGAATGCCGCGAGGCCGGTGCCAGCCTGTTGTTTGTCAGCCATGACCAGAGCCTGGCGCCGCTGTTCGACCGCAACCTGTCGCTGGCCGAACTCAATCGCGCCGCCACGCCCGCAGAGGTTTGAGATGTATTTGTTCCGTCTAGCCATGGCCAGCCTGGCGAACCGCCGCTTTACCGCGATCCTCACCGCCTTCGCCATCGCCTTGTCGGTGTGCCTGCTGCTGGCGGTGGAACGCGTGCGCGTTGAGGCGCGCAACAGCTTTGCCAGCACCATCAGCGGCACCGACCTGATCGTCGGCGCGCGCTCCGGCTCGGTCAACCTGCTGCTGTACTCGGTGTTTCGCATCGGCAACGCCACCAACAACATCCGCTGGGACAGCTACGAACACTTCGCCGCCAGCCCCCAGGTGAAATGGGCCATCCCGATTTCCCTGGGCGACTCCCACCGCGGCTACCGCGTGATGGGCACCAACGAATCCTACTTCGAGCACTACCAGTACGGCCGCAAGCAGAACCTCGAACTGGCCAGCGGCCGCGCCTTCGCCACTGACCCGTTCGAGGTGGTGCTCGGCGCCGAAGTCGCCGATGCGCTGCATTACAAGCTCGGCGACAAGCTGGTACTGGCCCACGGCGTGGCGGTGGTCAGCCTGGTGAAGCACGATGACAAGCCGTTCACCGTGGTCGGCATCCTCAAGCGCACCGGCACACCGGTGGACCGCACGCTGCATATCAGCCTGGGCGGCATGGAAGCGATCCACATCGACTGGCACAACGGCGTGCCCGCCCAGGGCAAAGGCCGCATCAGCGCCGACCAGGCGCGCAACATGGACCTCACCCCGCAGGCCATCACCGCGTTCATGCTCGGCCTGAACAACAAGATTTCCACCTTCGCGCTGCAACGCGAGATCAACGAGTTCCGTGGCGAGCCGATGTTGGCGATCCTGCCGGGCGTGGCGCTGCAGGAGCTGTGGAGCATGATGGGCACCGCCGAAAAAGCCTTGTTCGTGATCTCGCTGTTCGTGGTGCTGACCGGGCTGATCGGCATGCTCACGGCGATCCTCACCAGCCTCAACGAACGCCGCCGCGAAATGGCGATCCTGCGTTCGGTGGGCGCACGGCCCTGGCATATCGCGACCTTGCTGATCTTCGAAGCCTTCGCGCTGGCGTTGTCCGGCGTGATCGCGGGGGTCGGCCTGCTGTACGTGTGCATCGCCGCGTCGCGCGGGTATCTGCAGGCCAATTACGGCCTGGACCTGCCGATGTCGTGGCCGAGCGAATATGAATGGACGCTGCTGGCCGGTATCCTCGGCGCAGCGCTGTTGATGGGCAGCGTGCCCGCGTGGCGCGCCTATCGACAATCCCTGGCCGATGGCCTGTCCATACGTTTATGAGGAAGGCTTTGATGCGTCGCGTCCTGTTTGCACTGTTTCTGCTGATGGCCCTGCCGGCCTGGGCCGATGAGCCTAAAGAGCTGACCTGGTCGGAGCTGATCCCGCCGGATGCCGAACCGGAAATACCGAACATGCAGCCGCTGCACAACTTGTCCGGGATGGCCGACGCGCTGGAGTCGGCGCCAGCGGCCAAGCAGGAAATGCCCCACGCGCCGGTGGTACAGGGCCTCGATGGCCAGCATATTCGTCTGCCGGGGTATATCGTGCCGCTGGAAGTCAGCGAAGCAGGCCGCACCACCGAGTTCTTGCTGGTGCCGTATTTCGGCGCGTGCATCCATGTACCGCCGCCGCCGTCGAACCAGATCGTGCATGTGAAAAGCGAAGTCGGCGTGAAGCTCGATGAGCTGTACCAGCCGTACTGGATCGAAGGCGCGATGCAGGTCAAACCGTCCACCAGCGAGCTGGCCGACGCCGGTTACCAGATGGACGCCGAGAAGATTTACATCTACGAACTGCCGCAATAGCGCTGATCGACCTTTCATTGAGCTGAGTCAAAAGATCGAGCGGAACGATCTTTACCATTGGACGTACAACTTTTAAACGTCCTTTTGGAGCTCCCATGAACAAGTCTCTGCTCGGCGCGTCCCTCTTCGCGCTCGCCCTCGCCGCCCCGGTCGTCCACGCTCACGAAGCGGGCGATATTCTGGTGCGCGCCGGTGCAATCACCGTGAACCCGAAAGCCGACAGCGGTCACGTGAAGGTTGACCAGGGTCCATTGGCGGGCGCCAACCTGGGCGGCAAGGCGACCATGAGCAGCGACACCCAGCTGGGCTTGAACTTTGCCTACATGCTGACCAACCACGTGGGCATCGAGCTGCTGGCGGCCACCCCGTTCGAGCACGACGTGAAGATCAAAGGCACCGCCCTGAGCCCGGCCAACGGCAAGCTCGGCACCCTCAAACACCTGCCGCCGACCCTGAGCGTCGTGTACTACCCGCTGGACAACAAGTCTGCGTTCCAACCGTATGTGGGCGCCGGTATCAACTACACCTGGATCTACGACGAACACGTCGGCAGCCGCGCACAGGGCGAAGGCTTCAGCAACTTCAAGGCCGAGAACTCCTGGGGCTGGGCGGCGCAGATCGGCGCGGACTACATGATCAACGACAAGTGGATGATCAACGCCCAGGCGCGCTACATCGACATCAGCACCAAGGCGACCGTGGAAAACAACGCCGTGGCACCTGGCACTCGCGCCAAGGTAAACGTTGATGTGGACCCGATGGTGTACATGGTGGGCATCGGCTACAAGTTCTAACCCAGGTTCCACTCACGCTGCATAACCTATGTGGGAGCGGGCGGGTGCAGGAGCTGGCTTGCCTGCGATAGCATCGCCTCGGTGCAACTGACAGACCGAGGCGATGCTATCGCGGGCAAGCCCGGCTCCCACACCCGCCCGCTCCCACGTTGGTTTTGGGGTTGGGTCAGCCGTGCCGGTAGAACCGATCCAGCAACGCCGGCAACCCCGCCCGCCACGCCCGTGGCTTGATGCCGAAGGTGTGGAGGATTTTCTTGCAGGCGAGCACCGCGTGCTGCGGTTCGTCGCCGGCATCCGGCCGGGCCGCGTGGGCCTGGGCGGTGGGCGCCTCGATAGCCAGCGGGTGGAAATTGCGCGCCTCGGTCAGGATCGCCTGGCCCAGGGCCAGCGGCGTGGTCGCCTCATGCCCGGCGTAGTGGTAAGTGCCCCACAGCGGCGCGGCACAATCGAGTTGCTTGAGCACCGAGATGATCACCCGCGCGGCGTCGTCCACCGGCGTCGGGTTGCCGCGACGGTCATCTGCCATCAGCAATTCATCCGGCTTCTCGGCCCGCGCGAGGAAGCGCCCGAGCGTGCCGTCGATGCTGTCATCCAGCAGCCAGCCAAAGCGCAGCAGCACATGTTGCGGGCACGTGGCGCGCACACTTTGCTCGATACGCCACAGCGCCTGGCCGCGCAGGCCCAAGGGCACCGGCTCGTCTTTTTCGCTGTAGGCGGTGGCGCGGGAGCCATCGAACACGCGGTAGCTGGACGGTTGCAGCAAGGTGATGTTGTGGTGCTGGCACAGTTCGGCCAGGCGTTCGATGGCGAACTCCTGGGCAGCCAGGCGGGTTTCGCTGACAGCCTCGGCCTGGAACCAGTCGAAATAGTAGGCGAGGTTGATCAACGCATCGGGACGGGTGTCGTCGAGCAATTGGGTGAGGCTTGCGGCATCCCAGCCGTCGGTGGGCGGTTTGGGTGCGAGGAAACCAATGTCTTCCTCTGCACCGAGGCGAATCAGCGCCTGCCCGAGGGCATTCCCGCCGCCCAGTAACATAAGGCGCATTCGCATAGATTGAGCAGGCCCGGTCTGTTTGGAACGATGGTTATTGTCGGCAGGCCCGTGAGCCAGCCGTAGGTGTATTCCAGAATCGTTGCATTTTGCGGGTTTGTAGCGCAACCGTCACGGATAAAGTGCGGGGGTTGCAACTTGACCTCATGGGTTGCATATAAGAGTCATGAACCTTCCCGAATCAACGGACACGGTATTGGACGGCTTCCACCCCGCCGTCAGCACCTGGTTCCGCAGCACCTTCCCTTCGGTGACCAGCGCGCAGGCCCAGGCATGGCCGCTGATCCGTCAACGCCGCTCGACCCTGATCGCCGCCCCCACCGGCTCGGGCAAGACGCTGACCGCGTTCCTGGCGGTGCTGGACGACCTCGTCCATCAGGGCCTGGCCCACGGCGGGCAACTGCCGGACGAAACGCTGGTGGTGTACGTGTCGCCGCTCAAGGCGCTGTCCAACGATATCCAGATCAACCTGCAAACCCCGCTCGCCGGGATCACCGAGCACCTGCAGGCCATGGACTTGCCGCCGCTGGTGATCCGCACCGCCGTACGCACCGGCGACACCCCGCAAAAAGACCGGGCGCTGATGCGCAAGCGCCCGCCGCATATCCTGGTGACCACCCCGGAATCGCTCTACGTGCTGCTGGGCTCCGACTCCGGCCGGCAAATGCTGGCCAGCACGCGCACGGTGATCGTTGATGAAATCCACGCGATCGCCGCCGGCAAGCGCGGTAGTCACCTGGCCTTGAGCCTGGAGCGCCTGCAGGGTTTATGCGGCGAACCGCTGACCCGCATCGGCCTGTCGGCCACGCAGAAGCCTATCGAGGCCGTGTCGCGCTTTCTGGTCGGCACGGGCCGCTCGTGCGACATCGTCGACATCGGCCATGCCCGCCCCCGCGACCTGGATATCGAAGTGCCGCCGGTGCCGCTGTCGGCAGTGATGGCCAATGATGTCTGGGAGCTGGTCTACGATCGCCTCGCTGCGCTGGCCCGCGAACACCGCACCACGCTGATTTTCGTCAACACCCGGCGCCTGGCCGAACGCCTGGCCCGGCACTTGAGCGAACGCCTGGGCAAGAATGCCGTCGCCGCCCACCACGGCAGCCTGGCCAAGGAACTGCGCCTGGACGCCGAGCAACGGCTCAAGGCCGGCGCGCTGCAAGTGCTGATCGCCACCGCCTCGCTGGAGCTGGGGATTGATATCGGTGACGTCGACCTGGTGTGTCAGATCGGCTCGCCAGGGTCCATCAACGGCTTTCTGCAACGGGTCGGGCGCTCCGGCCACCAGGTTGGCGGTACGCCCAAGGGCCGTCTGTTCGCCACCACCCGCGATGACCTGATCGAATGCGCCGCCCTGCTCGACTGCGTACGCCGGGGTGAACTCGACACGTTGCACATTCCCGTGGCGCCGCTGGACGTGCTGGCCCAGCAGATCATCGCCGAGGTCAGCGCCCAGGAGTGGTCGGAAGCGGCGCTGCTGACGCTGATCCGCCGCGCCGCGCCGTATGCCGCACTGGATGAGCGCCACTACCAGGCGCTGCTGCAGATGCTCGCCGACGGCTACAACGGTCGCCAGGGCATCCGCAGCGCCTACCTGCACCGCGACGCCGTGACCCATACCCTGCGCGGCCGCCGGGGCGCCCGGCTGACCGCCGTGACCAGCGGCGGCACCATCCCGGACAATGCCGACTACAGCGTGTTGCTGGAGCCGCAGAGCCTGAACATCGGCAGCGTCAACGAAGACTTCGCGGTGGAAAGTATCGCCGGGGATATCTTCCAGCTCGGTAACACGTCCTACAGGATTTTGCGGGTCGAGGCCGGCAAGGTGCGCGTCGAAGATGCCCACGGCCAGCCACCGACCATTCCGTTCTGGCTCGGCGAGGCACCGGGGCGCAGCCAAGAATTGTCGGCGGCCGTGGCACGTTTGCAGGGGCAGTTGGACTCGCTGCTCAGCGCCAGCCCCGGTAACCTGCAACCGGCGCAGGACTGGCTCACCGACACCCTCGGCCTGAACCGCGCCAGCGCCGAACAGATCCTCGACTACCTGGCCCGTGCGCGCCTGGCTCTCAGTGCGCTGCCGTCCCAGGACACGTTGATCATGGAGCGGTTTTTCGACGAGTCCGGTGGCACCCAACTGATCATCCACACGCCGTTCGGCAGCCGCATCAACCGCGCCTGGGGCCTGGCCCTGCGCAAGCGTTTTTGCCGTACGTTCAACTTCGAGCTGCAGGCGGCGGCCAGCGAAAATGCCATCGTGCTGTCGCTGTCCACCAGCCACAGTTTCGAGCTGGACGAAGTGTGGCGCTATCTCAACAGCCACAGCGCCGAACACCTGCTGATCCAGGCGGTGCTGGACGCGCCGCTGTTCGGCGTGCGCTGGCGCTGGAATGCCGGCGTGGCCCTGGCGCTGCCGCGTTATACCGGCGGGCGCAAGGTCGCGCCGCAAATCCAGCGCATGAAGAGCGAAGACCTGATCGCCAGCGTGTTCCCCGACCAGATCGCCTGCCTGGAAAACCTTGCCGGCGAACGCGAAGTGCCCGCGCATCCGCTGGTGGAACAAACCCTCGATGACTGCCTGCACGAAGCCATGGACGGCGACGGTTGGCTGGCCCTGCTGCGGCGCATGGAGGGCGGCGACGTGCGCTTGATCAGCCGTGACCTGCCGGCGCCCTCGCCGATGGCCGCGGAAATCCTCAGTGCGCGCCCCTACACTTTTCTCGACGATGCCCCGCTGGAAGAACGCCGCACCCAGGCCGTGCTCAACCGGCGCTGGAGCGACCCGCAGAGCACCGACGACCTTGGCGCACTGGATGCGGACGCTATCGCCGGGGTCCGCGAAGAAGCCTGGCCAGCGCCCCACAACCTGGATGAAATGCATGAGGCGTTGATGAGCCTGGCCTGCATCGCCGCTCACGAAGTCACGCCGCAATGGGCCGAGTGGCTGCACGCCTTGGCCAAGGGCGGGCGCGCCTCTGCATTGCACAACGGCCTGTGGGTGGCGGTCGAGCGCCTGAGCTGTTTGCAGGCGATTTATCCCAACGGCTTGCCGCTGCTCCCGGGCTTCGATGAGCTCTGGACCTACGACGAAGCGCTGGTGGAAGTGCTGCGCGCACGCCTTGGCGGCTTCGGTCCGCTGACCTTGATCGAGATCGCCGCGCCCCTGGCCTTGCCGGAGGCTGATGTCACGCAGGCGTTGGCCCGCCTGGAGCAGGAAGGCTACGTGCTGCGTGGGCGTTTCAGCCCTGGCGCCGACGCAGAGCAATGGTGCGAACGCCACCTGCTGGCGCGCATTCATCGCTACACGGTCAAGCGCCTGCGCCGGGAAATCGAGCCGGTGGCGCTGCAGGACTTCATGCGTTTCCTGTTCGATTGGCAGCACTTGTCCGAGAGCACCCGAGGCCAGGGCAGCGCGATGTTGGCGCAGATCGTCGGCCAGTTCGAAGGCTACGCCGCTGCCACGTCCGCCTGGGACACTGATTTGCTCAGCGCGCGGCTCAAGGATTATTCCTCGACCTGGCTCGATGAGTTGTGCCGCAGCGGCAAGCTGGTGTGGACGCGCTTGAGCAACAAGGCCAGCGCCATCGCCCTGCGCAGCACGCCGGTGGTGCTGTTGCCGCGCAGCCAGGTGCCGCTGTGGAGCGGGCTGACCGAACCCACCGACAGCACGACGCTGTCGCCCAAGGCGCAGAAAGTCCACCTGGCCCTGCGCGAACATGGCGCGCTGTTTTTTGATGAGTTGGTGCACGAAGCCCACCTGCTGCGCAGCGAACTGGAAGGCGCCTTGCAGGAACTGGTCGGTGCCGGCCTGGTGAATGCCGACAGTTTTGCCGGGCTGCGGGCGTTGACCACGCCGGCGAGCAAACGCCAGGCGCGCAGCAGCCGGCGCGGGCGTGGGGCGTTTGTCGGCGGCATGGACGATGCCGGGCGCTGGGCGCTGATCCGGCGCCCGGCGACCGCCGCCGGCGCGCACTCGGCAGAGACCTTGGAGCATGTGGCGATGACCTTGCTGCGCCGCTACGGCGTGGTGTTCTGGCGGCTGCTGGAGCGCGAGGCGGATTGGTTACCGAGCTGGCGCGAATTGCTGCGCACGTTCCATCGGCTGGAAGCGCGCGGGGAGATTCGCGGCGGGCGCTTTGTCAGTGGCTTGGCGGGGGAACAGTTTGCGTTGCCGGAAGCAATCCCGCTGCTGCGTGAGGTGCGACGGCGCCCGCATGATGGGAGTCTGATTGCCGTGTGCGGGGCCGATCCGCTGAACCTGGTAGGCACGTTGTTGCCCGGCAGCAAAGTGCCGGCGGTCAGCGGCAATCGGATTGTGTACCGCGATGGGTTGCCGGCGGCGGTGATGGTCGCGGGCAAGCAGCAGGTGTTGCTGGAGGTGGACCCGCAGGCGGTGCAGGAGAAGTTGATCAGGCATTAGGGATGCCTGGTCTGACGCCATCGCAGGCAAGCCAGCGCCCACATTTGAACGAGTTCACACGGTCGACAATGTGGGCGCCGGGCCTGCCCGCGATGAGGCCAGCCCGGGCGACATCAATCACTGGGTACGCGGCTGCTCCGTCAGCACCACCGACGCCGGCACTTCGTCATCCGGCTCATCCACTGGGGCTGTGCGCTTGGGCAGCAGCACCTGCTGTGGATAAGTCTGCGCGAAGTGCACCTCATCACAGTTATCCACAAGCTTTTTCAGGCGCTGGTTGAACGCGCGACTGACTGCATATTGCCCACCCGACACGGTGCGGAATTGCGCGGTGAGTACCACGCCATTGAGGTCCATCTTGTCGACGCCAAACACCTCCAGCGGCCCTTGCAGGTTGTACTTGAGGAACACGTCGTCGCGGATCGACTGCCCGGCTTCGCGGATCAGCTCCACGGCCTTATCCACATCGGTGTCGTAAGTGAACTGCACCGAGAAGAACGCATAAGCAAACTGGCGTGACTGGTTGGTGACCGCCTTGATCTGCCCGAACGGCACCGAGTGCACGAAGCCCTTGCCGTCGCGCAGGCGCAGGGTGCGGATGGTCAGGCCTTCGACGGTGCCCGCATGGCCGGAGTCGAGCACCACCCAGTCGCCGATGGACAGTGTGTCTTCGATGATGATGAACAGGCCGGTGATCACGTCCTGCACCAATTGCTGGGAGCCGAAACCAATCGCCAGGCCGACCACACCGGCACCCGCCAGCAGCGGCGCGACGTTGATGCCCAGGTTGGCCATGGTGGTGATCGCGCAGATCACCACCAGGATGATTTTCACCGCATTGCGCAGCAGCGGCAGGATGGTCTTGACCCGCGTGCTGGGCTGACGGCTGGAGCGTTTGTTCACCGGTGGCTTCAGCGCTTCCTGGATCGCGGTGTCGAGCACCACCCAGAACAGCCACGTCACCAGCAGGATCAGGCCGATGCTGCTGAGCGAGTCGCTGATGGCGCGGCCCACCGAATTGCGCTGGGCGAATTCGAACAGCGAGACGCCCCAGATACGCCCGAGGATTTCGATAAAGGCGATCGCCATGGCGATGCGCAGGATCGCGTGCAGCAGGCTGAGGAAGCGCTCCTTGTAGGCACTGCTGCGCTGGATCGCCACCTGGCTGCGCGACTTGAACAGGTGTTGCAGCACGGTGCTGAGGAACACCGTGCCGATCAACAGGATGGTGGTGAACAGCGCGCAACGCAGGGCCTTCTGGTTGTCGTCGCCGGCGCCGATCAGGTTGATTGCCGAGACCAGCACCATCAACAGGATCGGCCAGTACCACAGCCCCGAAAACACCCGCAGCGACTGTTGCAGCGCCGGGTGTTTCAGGCGCTGGGCCAAGGGGCGGTTGCGGATCAGGTGCGCCACCGGACGGCGCAGGCGCACCACCAGCACGCCGAAGATCACCGCGGCAAACAGGCCGGTAAACACCGCGATGCTGCTGGTGATATTGCCACCGAGCTGACGGGCGATCTGCGGACTGGTTAGCGCATCACTGAGGGCGGCGAGGAAGCCGATCAGGAACAGCGGCTTGGGGCAGTAATCGCGAATGATCTGCACCGCCGGGCGCTTGTGCCCTACGTTGAACATCACGATGACGCACAGCAGCATCGAGGTCGAGAAGATGCCGCTGCTGGTGGCGTAGGCAAAACACAGCGCCAGCGCGCGGCCGATAGAGGTGGGTAAAAAATGGCTGACGTAGAGGGTCAGCGGCAGGCAGATCAGCGCGGGGATCGTGTAGGGCAGCACATACCCGAGCACCGCCTGCAATCGCTTGCGCTGCTGAATGAACGTGCGCTGGCTCAGGCGCCGTACGCTGAAGCGCGCAAGCAACGTCAACACCGCGAAGGCGCCTATCCACACCCCCGACAGCAACAGGAAATCCCCGGCGACGCTCCACGGCGAGCGCTCGGCCGTCTGATCGACCAGCCGGCCGACTTCATCCGCGGCGCGGTCGGCACGCAAACGCCATTCATCGATCAGGTTCTGATTGAGGTCGAGCTTCTCCTGCACGTCATCGATGCTGGAGCTGATGGCACCGAGCAGGCCGCCTTCGACGAGCAATTCCGGCTTGGCCGGCGCTTCGGGTTCAGGCGCGGTGGCCGCGGCTTGCAGTGCGCCGCTGGCACAAAACAGCAACGCGCCGAGCAGTAATGCAGTCTTGAGATTCAGCAAAACGCCGGGCCTCCTTCAACAGGGTGTGTAAGGAACTGACGGGTTTGAACCCTGATCGTTCCCCTGTTCCGAGATCTTTGACCTGCAGGCAAATATCAAATGCCGATCCCTGGCTTTTTCCGCACAGGCCAAAACCAGACACTGCGCTCCTGAATGAAACCCACCGGAGTTGCAGCCATGCCCATTGCCTTGCTCGCGCTGACCCTCAGCGCCTTCGCCATCGGGACGACCGAGTTCGTCATCGTTGGCCTGTTACCCACCATCGGCGCCGACCTGGGTGTCGACCTGCCGTCCGCCGGCCTGTTGGTCAGCCTCTACGCCCTCGGCGTGGCCATCGGCGCGCCGGTGCTGACCGCGCTCACCGGCAAGGTGCCGCGCAAACTCCTGCTGCTGTCGCTGATGGTGCTGTTCACCCTTGGCAACTTGCTGGCATGGCAGGCGCCGAGTTATGAATCGCTGGTGCTGGCGCGGATCGTTACCGGCCTGGCCCACGGGGTGTTTTTCTCGATCGGCTCGACCATCGCCACCAGCCTGGTGCCCAAGGAAAAGGCCGCCAGCGCAATTGCCATCATGTTTACCGGCCTCACCGTCGCCCTGGTCACGGGTGTGCCGCTGGGCACCTTTATCGGCCAGCACTTCGGCTGGCGCGAAACCTTCCTCGCCGTGTCCGCCCTGGGTGTGATCGCGTTTATCGGCAGCCTGATCTACGTGCCCAAGCACATCGCCCACAGCAAACCCGCGTCGCTGCTGCAACAACTGCAAGTGCTCAAGCAACCGCGTTTGCTGCTGGTGTACGCAATGACAGCCGTCGGCTACGGCGGCTCGTTCATCGCGTTTACCTTCCTGGCGCCGATCCTTCAGGACATCTCCGGCTTCAGCGCCGGCACGGTCAGCCTGGTGCTGCTGGTGTATGGCATCTCGGTCGCGGCCGGGAACATCTGGGGCGGCAAGCTGGCGGATAAACGCGGCCCGATCAGCGCGTTGAAAATCATCTTTGCCCTGCTCGCGGCCGTGCTGTTTGTCCTGACGATGACCGCCAGCAATCCTTGGCTGGCCCTGGCCACCGTGCTGGTGTGGGGCGCGGTCGCCTTCGGCAACGTGCCCGGCCTGCAGGTGTATGTGGTGCGCCAGGCCGAACATCACACGCCGAATGCGGTGGACGTGGCGTCGGGGCTGAATATCGCCGCGTTCAACCTGGGAATCGCCGGTGGTGCCTGGGCGGGTGGATTGATCGTGGCCCATATGGGCCTGATCCACACGGCGTGGATTGGCGGGCTGGTGGTGCTGGTGGCCCTGGCGCTGACCGCGTGGAGTGGCCGGCTGGACCGCCTTGGTCCGGTGTATCCCGAGAGTTCGACACGCAGTGTGGTCGGGCACTGATCCGGTAGCACCTTCAATCCTATGTGGGAGCTGGCTTTCCAGCGATGGCGGTGGGTCAGTCGATGAATTGATTGCTGACAGATTGCCTTCGCGAGCAAGCCCGCTCCCACAGTTTTTTCCGGGCACTGATCCGGCCACGCCTCAACCCCATGTGGGAGCTGGCTTGCCGGCGATGGCGGTGGGTCAGTCGATGAATTGATTGCTGACAGATTGCCTTCGCGAGCAAGCCCGCTCCCACAGTTTTTTACCGGGCGCTGATCCGGCAACACCTTCAATCCCACAGTTTTTTCCGGGCACTGATTCGGCCACGCCTCAACCCCATGTGGGAGCTGGCTTGCCGGCGATGGCGGTGGGTCAGTCGATGAATTCATTGCTGACAGATTGCCTTCGCGAGCAAGCCCGCTCCCACAGTTTTAGCGGGTGCCGTCTGTAGGACCGTGGAAACTTTCGCGCAAATAGCGCAGTCATTCCAGAACGGAGGTCACTCGACCCACCATTCACGGGAGTCACCATGGCGGCGATTCATATCGGCATTTCCGGCTGGCGCTACACGCCCTGGCGCGGGGATTTCTACCCCGAGGGGCTGACCCAGAAACGCGAGTTGCAGTTTGCGTCACGTGCCGTCAACAGCATTGAAATCAATGGCTCGTTCTACGCGCTGCAAACCCCCAAGCGCTACGCCGAGTGGTACGCCGACACCCCTGAAGACTTCATGTTCAGCGTCAAGGCACCGCGCTATATCACGCATATCCTGCGCCTGCGTGAGGTGCACAAGCCAATGGCGAATTTCTTCGCCTCCGGGGTACTGGAGCTGCAGGAAAAACTCGGCCCCATCCTTTGGCAATTTCCGCCCAGCTTCACCTTCGACCCAGCGCTGTTCGAAGCCTTCCTCGCCGACTTGCCCACTGACACGGTGCAAGCCGCGACCCTCGCCCGCCAGCATGAGGCACGCCTGAACGGCAAGGCGAGCCTGCAGGCTCATGGCAAGCGCGCCCTGCGTCATGCGGTGGAGATCCGGCACAAGAGTTTTGCGGTGCCTGAGTTTGTGCAGATGCTGGCTCGGTACGGCGTGGCCCTGGTGGTGGCGGACACCGCCGGCAAGTGGCCGTACCTCGAAGACGTCACCGCCAATTTCCTCTACCTGCGTTTGCATGGCGACAAGCAGCTGTACGCCAGCGGCTACACCGATGAAGCCCTCGAGCGCTGGGGTAATCGCATCGAGCGCTGGGCACACGGCAAGCAGCCGGCGGATGCGCACCTGGTCGACCCGCAGCGCAAGCCCGCCGCGCGCAAGCAGCGCGAGGTCTTCTGTTTTTTCGACAACGACATCAAGGTGCGGGCGCCCTTCGATGCCCGTCAGTTGCTCGGGCGTTTCGGGCTGGATAAGCACCTCCTCACCGAACCCGGCAAGTTGCCTGAACCCGGGGTGTTGCCATGACACAGCCGGAATGGGTACCCATCGCCCCCACCACCGCGATAACGCGTTTTACCGTGTTGACGGTGAATATTCACAAGGGCTTCACTGCGCTGAATCGGCGTTTCATCCTGCCCGAGTTGCGTGAAGCGGTGCGCAGTATCGGTGCCGACATGGTGTTCCTGCAGGAAATCCATGGCACCCACGAGCGCCATCCCCAGCGCTATAGCGACTGGCCGAACATGCCGCAGTACGAGTTCCTCGCCGACAGCATCTGGCCGCAGTTCGCCTACGGGCGCAACGCGGTCTACCCGCATGGCGACCACGGCAACGCGCTGCTGTCGAAATTCCAGATCGTGCGCTACGACAACCTCGACATTTCGCAAAGCGGGCATGAAAACCGTGGCCTGTTGCATTGCGTGCTGCGCCTGCCGGGCACCGGCCAAGAGGTGCACGCCATCTGTATTCACCTGGGCCTGCGCGAGGTGCATCGCCAGCAGCAATTGCGCTTGCTGGAGCAGCGCATCCGCGAGATTCCGGACGATGCACCGTTGGTGGTTGCCGGCGATTTCAACGACTGGCGCCAGCGTGCCGACCTCAGCCAGAGCGGCCTGAAGGAAGTGTTCATCGAAACCCACGGCAAACCCGCACGCACCTTCCCGGCGCGCCTGCCATTGCTGCCGCTGGACCGCATTTATGTGCGCAACGTGAAGGTGCATAACCCGCGAGTGCTCACTGCCCGCCCCTGGTCACATTTGTCAGACCACGCGCCCCTGTCGGTGGAGATTGAGCTATGAACGTTGCCGTGGAACACATCGCTACCGATCAGCCGCCGGATGAAGCCAAGGCCCGCGACCTGGATTACGGCTGGCAGAGCGACAACCGGGTCGAGTTGCTGGAGAACGGCGAGGCGTATTTCCCTCGGGTCTTCGAAGCGATGCGTGAAGCGCATCGGGAGATCCTGCTGGAGACCTTTATCCTCTTCGAAGACAAGGTCGGCCACGAGCTGCAGGGCATCCTCATCGAGGCGGCGCAACGCGGGGTCAAGGTGGTCGTAAGCCTGGATGGTTTTGGCTGCGGCGAGCTGAGCCCGGGGTTTCTCGGTGAGCTGGCGGAGGCAGGAGTGACGGTGCAGATGTTTGACCCGGCGTCCAAGACACTGGGCATCCGCACCAACTGGTTTCGCCGCCTGCACCGCAAGATTGTGGTGGTGGATGCGACCGTGGCGTTTATCGGCGGGATCAATTTTTCCGCCGACCATCTGGGCGATTTCGGCCCCGAGGCCAAGCAGGATTACGCGGTGCAGGTGACGGGCCCGGCGGTGGCCGACCTGCATCATTTCGCCCTCGCGCAAAGCGGTCGACAGGTCCGTACACGCCGCGGTTGGCGCCGGCGCCAGCAACGCCCTTCGCTGTGGGCCACCGAGAAAGGCAAAGGCCTGGTGCGCCTGATCTATCGCGACAACGTCCAGCATCGCGACGACATCGAAGAGGCGTATATCCACGCCCTGAGCAAGGCGCAGAAACGTGTGGTGATCGCCAACGCGTATTTCTTCCCCGGCTACCGCCTGCTGCGCGAGATTCGTAACGCCGCGCGCCGTGGCGTGCACGTGCAACTGATCATGCAGGGCCAGCCTGACGTGCTGCTGGCCAAACTGGCTGCGCGCATGCTCTACGACTACCTGCTCAAGGACGGTGTGGTGATTCACGAGTATTGCCAGCGGCCGCTGCACGGCAAGGTCGCGCTGGTGGATGACGAATGGAGCACCGTCGGTTCGAGCAACCTCGACCCGCTGAGCCTGTCGTTGAACCTGGAAGCCAATGTGCTGATTCGTGACCGCGCCTTCAACCAGCAGCTCTACGAGCGCCTGGAAGTACTCGCTGACACGCATTGCCGGACCATGCCGGAAAACCGCAAGCCGCGCCTGTGGCTGTGGCGGCTGACCGTGGGTTTCCTGGTGTTCCATGTGATGCGCCACTTCCCCGCGCTGACGGGCTGGTTGCCGGCGCACAAGCCCCGCCTGAAACCTTTCGAGCGTTCGCCCCATGACGTCTGAAGCCAGCGGTTCTCGATTCGCGCGCTGGAAGAAACCGCTGACTGTCGCGTTCTTCCTGTTGTTGATCGTGCTGTTCACCCTGCTCGCTCGGCGCATCGACTGGAGCGAGGTGTTCGAGACCCTCGGCAATTTCAAGGTGCGCACGCTGATCATCGCGGGTGGGCTGACAGCGTGCAGCTTTGTCGTCTACGCCTGCTTCGACCTGATCGGCCGCACCTACATCCGTCAGCCCCTGCGCTGGAAACAGATCCTGCCAGTGGGCATCATCAGCTATGCGTTCAACCTCAACCTGAGCGCCTGGGTCGGCGGCATCGCGATGCGTTATCGGCTGTATTCGCGGCTGGGGGTGAGCACTGGCAACATCGCCAAGATCCTCGGCCTGAGCCTGGCCACCAATTGGTTTGGCTATATGGCCCTGGCCGGGGTGGTGTTCAGCAGCGGCCTGGTGACGATGCCGCCAGGGTGGAAAGTCAGCAGCGGTGCATTGCAGGGCATTGGTGTGTTGCTGGTCCTGGCCAGCCTGGGGTATCTGGCGGCCTGCCAGTTTTCGAAAAAGCGCGCCTGGTCGATTCGCGGGATCGAGATCAACCTGCCGTCGCTACGCATGGCATGCCTGCAATTGGCGCTGGGGGCGTTGAACTGGTCGTTGATGGCAGCGGTGATTTTCACCTTGCTGCCGGCGAAACTGGATTACCCGCTCGTGCTCGGCGTGTTACTGATCAGCGCGATTGCCGGCGTGATCACGCATATCCCCGCCGGGCTGGGCGTGCTGGAGGCGGTGTTTATTGCCCTGCTGCAACATGAAGCCTCGCGCGGCAGTTTGCTTGCCGGGCTGATTGCCTACCGCGCGATCTACTTTATTCTGCCGCTGCTGATCGCTCTGGTGATGTACGTCGGTGTCGAGGCGAAGGCCAAGGCGTTGCGGGTGAAGAAAACACCGGCTTGAGAGAGATGTTGCCGAGAGGATCGCTATCGCTGGCAAGCCAGCGCCTACATTTGCGATGCGTCCCCCTGTAGGTATCGGCTTGCCGCCGATAGCGATCCAAAGCCCCCCTATTGAGACTGGATAATGCTCAACCGCTCGCCCACCACCATCTCGGTAATCCAGTCCACCAGGATCGAGGTGTAGGCCTGCTGGGACACTGGATCGCTAAGGGAGTGATCCGCGCCATCGATGATGCGGTGAGTCAGCGAGTGCGTCTGCTGGCAGGCCGCGCGGTAGCTCATGATGGTCGCATGGGGCACATGGTCGTCGGTTTCCGATTCGACGATCAGCACATCCCCGGTGAATTGCGCGCAGGCATGCAGCGCGCGATTGGTCTCAGCGTGAACCAGCGTGCTGCGGTAATCCATCAGGTCGGCCTTGTCCAAATCGCGCTTGGGCTTGAGCCATTCCTGATCGCGATACAGCGCTGGCACACGCAGCGCCAGCCAGCGCACCGGGCGCAACGAGGTCAGAATTGCCGCCAGGTAACCGCCGTAGCTGGTGCCCACCACCGCCACTGCCGAGGTGTCGATGGCCGGGTGCGAGAGCAGCCGGTCGTAGGCTGCCAGCAGGTCGCGCAGGTTGTCTTCGCGGGTAACGCGCGACAACGGGATACCGGTGCCGGCATGCCCCCGCAGGTCGAAGGTCAGGCACACGCAGCCGAGGCCGGCGATGCCTTTGGCACGCTCCAGGTCGCGCTCCTGGCTACCGCCCCAGCCGTGCACAAACAACACGCCCGGGACTTTGGATTTGGGGCTCAGGAAGGTGGCGCTCATCTGTTCGTCGTCGATATCGATCGCAATGCTTTCGCTTCTAGCCGTCATAAGATTTAACCGTCACGTACTTGAGAAGAAACTCGCTGTTTTCCGCCGGGCCGCGGTACACCTCGATGGCATCGGCGGGCAGCGCCTGCTCCACGTAGGTTTCCACCGAGGACACCCGGATCGCGCGCAGGCCGGGGTGGTTGATGAAGCTTTGCAACGCCGCGACTTCCGCGCTGCTGGCCCCGCCCATGCGCCAGGATTGTTCGAGCACGCCACTGCGGCGCTGGCCGTCACTGTCCAGGCCCTGGGCGATGTCGTAGTTGCGCCGCGAGGCATAGAAGCCAGGGTAGGCCTCATCGGCGGCCGCGTCGAAAACTTGTGCTTGTTCGATGGCTTGGCGCACGTCGTCCGGCAGCGCGAGGGCGAGCAGCTTTTCGTAGTCGCCCGGGACCACGATTAAATCGGAACCGCCGTACACCTCTTCGCCGTGTGCGTCTTGTGTCAGGAACTGCTCGCCGCAATAACTGAGCACGTGCTCGCCAATAAAGCTCTGGCCCACGCTGTGGGTGATGACGTCGTGCAAGTCCTGCTCCAGCACCACGCCGCTCTCAAACAGTTGCGCGGCGTTCGGTCGCGCCAGCACCACATCGAACGCGTCGAGACTGCGGATCACTTCCTGGCCACGCCCGGCGCAGGCATGCACCGGTTTCAAGCGAATCGGGCCGCTGTAGAGCAAGCGTGTCGCGGCTTCGCGTGCATCCTGCAGGGCAAATACGCTGAGGCCGTCGAGCACGACGTCGCGTACCCGCTCGCAGAACAATGGCGACCAGCCGGGTGGGGTCACCGCATCCGGGCCCAAAACGCCATGGCTGATGGCTTTGGTGCAGATGAAGTCGTGATCCACATAGCCGCCCCAAAGGTCTTCGGGGCCGTTGACGTTCAGCGCGCGGGCCTGGGCCGCGCCGACCAGGGTCTGCGTGGGCAACAGGTAGAGGGCTCGGTCGGCGTGCTGGTCGGGGTCATAGCTGCCGCCGAACTTCAGCCCGAGGATCTGCGCCAGCCAGCGCGCCAGCGCACGATTGGTTTCCACCTCATGCTGTGGCGCACCCTCCCGCGTGGAGTGGGCAACTACGAGTTTCTTGCGATTCTTCGGGGTCATGCGTCCCCCTTGGCCTTCCCGCCATGTGTGTAGTGGGAAGGTTGCAGGGATCAGGCCAAGGTGCTTTCAAAGAGGATGCGAGTGAAATCAACCGGTTGTCGAAAAAGCGATGGCAGTTGGCCTGTTTGATTCTGCACGACGCCGCCTTGATGCTGCGGCGTTCTGCACGATTCACACGCCGAAACGGTTGCGATAATCGCTGGGGGCCAGACCAGTGATCTTCTTGAAGATGGCTCGAAATGCACTGGGGTCCTGGTAGCCCACGGTCCAGGCGATATGGTCGATGGTGCCGTTGGTGAACTCGAGCATCTGCCGCGCTTTGCCGACACGCAGGTGCTGGCAGTATTCGGTGGGTTTCAAGCCGGTGGCGGCGCGAAACCGCCGCAGGAAGGTGCGTTCTTCCAGGCCCGCCTCCTGCGCCATCGCCGCCACCGACACGTCCACTGCGCCACTGGCTTGCAGCCAATGCTGCACCTTGAGGATCGCGCTGTCGCCGTGCCCCAGGATCGGCGCAAAGTTGCTGCCGCATTGGCTGGCGCTGTCACTGTGTTCGATCACCAGGAAGCGCGCGGTACCGGCGGCGATGCTCGGGCCCATCAGGCGATCGACCAGGCGCAGGCCCAGTTCGGACCAGGCCATCAGCCCGGCAGTGGTGATCAGGTCGCCGTCATCGACGATAGGTTTATCGGCCTCCAGGCGCACCGCCGGATACCGTGTGGCGAAGGCACTGGCGGAGGACCAATGGGTGGTGGCGCTGCGCCCGTCCAACAGGCCGCTGCGCGCCAGCATGATTGAGCCGATGCACACACCACCGAGCACTGTGCCCACCGCATGTTGCTGGCGAATCCACTCGAGCAGCGCGGGCGGTGCCTGTTCTTCGCTGAACTCACCGATTGAAGGCGGCACCAGCAGGGCCATCATCGGTTGCTCAGGGCCGGGGTGAGTGTCGAATACCCGCGCAGGCGTGCCATGGGCATCCACCTGCCAGTGGCTGACCCGCAGCAACGGCAGTTGCGCGGATTGATGCTCGGCAGCAATCCGGTTGGCCACCCCGAACAAATCGGTCAGGCCGTGGACAGCCGCCAACTGTGCACCGTGGTAGATCAACACGCCCAGCTCCACAACCGCCATTGTCAGTTTTCCCCCTGTTATTGTCGGTGCAGCCAATCCCGCGCGCCGGCGCCAGCTAACATACTGGCCCCATCAACCCATCACGAGGCAACACCTATGGCCAAGCAAGCGCTCATCCTAATCGATATCCAGAACGACTACTTCCCCCAGGGCAAGTGGCCGCTCGACGGCGTGGAAGCCGCGGCAGACAAGGCCGCGCAGGTGCTCCAGGCCTTTCGCCGGGCGGGCGATGCGGTGATTCATGTGCGCCATGAATTTACCTCGGATGACGCGCCCTTCTTCACCCCGGGCTCCGAGGGCGCTTATTTGAACCCCAAGGTGCTGAATGAGGGCAGCGAGCCGGTGGTGCTCAAGCATTTCGTCAATGCGTTTCGCGAGACCAACCTGCGCGCACTGCTGGAACAACGCAGCATCACGGAGTTGGTGGTGGTCGGCAGCATGAGCCATATGTGCATTGATGCGGTGGTGCGAGCGGCGGCGGACCTGGGCTACAAGGTCACACTGATCCATGACGCCTGCGCCACGCGGGACCTGGAATTCAATGGCAAGGTGATCCCGGCGGCGCACGTGCATGACACCTACATGGCATCGTTGGCGTTTGGTTATGCCGGCGTGGTGTCGGCACAGGAGTATTTGCAGGCACAAGCGGCGGCCGCGTAACCGCCACTCGCGTGGAGTGCCTCAGCGCGTGGCGATGATGAACAGGCGCGGAAATGGCAGCAACACGGTGCCATCGTCCAGGGCTGGGTAAGCCTGGGTAATTCGCGCCTGATATTCACGTAGGAAGGCGGCCTTTTCTTCGTCGGTCAACGGCGCCAGAAACGGCCGCAACGCCGAGGCCTTGAACCACTCCACCACAGCCGCATGGTCGGCCAGTGGATGCAGGTACGTGGTGCGCCACACGTCCACGGTGCTGTGTTTGCTCAGCAACTCGTAATAGTAGTTCGCGCTGTGCCGCTCATTGTGTTTGACCGCACCGATCCTGGCCGCCCATGGGCCGTCGGCAGCCACCTCGCGGGCCAGCCGGTGGGCGGGTTCGTCGAGGTTGTCCGGCGTCTGCACGGCCAGCGTGCCGCCGGGCGTCAGTTGGTTGACCAGATGCGGGTAGAGTGTGGCGTGGTCCGGCAGCCATTGCAGGGAGGCATTGGCCAAGATCACATCGAAAGCCTGTGCAGGGCGCCAGGCACCGATATCCGCCAGTTCGAAGCTTAACGCCGGCAGCCGTTTGCGGGCGTCGACCAGCATGTCATCGGAGCTGTCCATGCCCGTGACATGCGCCTGCGGGAAGCGCTCGGCGAGTACTTCAGTGGAATTGCCGGGGCCGCAGCCCAGGTCAACGGCGTTGCGCACCTCAGTATTCGGAATGGCCGCGACCAGGTCACGGACAGGACGAGTGCGCTGCTGTTCGAACATCGTGTACTGCTTGGCTGACCAGGTCATCACGGCTTTCCTTCTTTTTGAGGTTGGCTACAGCCTAATTCTTGTGAGCCATGAGAACAAATGCCAGGATTGGCTACCTCCCATACCTCAAAAGTATTCCTATGCTGGAGCTTCGCCAACTCAAAGCCTTCGTTGCCATTGCCGAAGAAGGCTACATCACCCGCGCTGCGCAACGCCTGGGCATGCAGCAGCCACCGTTGACGCGCTTGCTGCAAAGCCTTGAAGCCGAATTGGACGTGATGCTGATGGAACGCCTGCCACGCGGCGTGCGGCCGACCCCGGCCGGGTTGGCCCTGCTGGATGAAGCACGCGAGGTGCTGGCGCGCGTCGACGGTGTCGCCGATGTCGTGCGTCGCGCCGCTCGGGGAGAACGCGGGCGCCTGGCCATCGGCTTTACCAGCTCAGCGGCCCTGCACCCGTTTGTGCCGAGTGTGCTGCGGCTGTTTCGGGAAACCTTCGTGGGAGTCTCGGTCGTACTGGAGGAAGCCGGAACCGGCGAACTGCTGGACGCGCTGGCGCATGAAAAACTCGACGCGGCGTTTATCCGCTCACCGCTCAGTGGCACGCAATCATTGCAGGACGAGCCCATCCTGGTGGAGCCGATGTTGCTGGCGCTGCCGACCGATCATCCGTTGGCGATCGACTTTGACATCCCCCTGCCCTTGTCTGCGCTGGCCACCGAGTCTTTCGTGCTCTATCGACGGCGTGTCGGACTGGGGTTGTATGACGCAATCCTGGTGGCCTGCCGTGAAGCGGGGTTCAGTCCGCAGGTGGTCCAGGAAGCCCCGCGCATGACCGCCACGTTGAGCCTGGTGGCTGCGGGCCTTGGGGTGTCGATTGTGCCGGCGTCGATGCAGCGCCTGCGCGGGGATGGCATCGTCTACCGGGAGTTGAGCGAGTGCCGCAGCCTGGTGGCGCCCTTGCATCTGGCGACGCGGGTGGGTGATGGCTCGGCAGTGCTGCAACGCTTCAAGGAAATGGTGGTGCGAGCGGCCTCGACAGACGCCTGACAAACGGCAATAAAAAACCCCCGAGGCTTGCGCCGTCGGGGGTTTTGCTCGTTGCGGTGCTTAAACCTTAGAACGGGATATCATCGTCAAAGCTGTCGAAATCCGGCGCAGGCTGCGGCGCGGCCTGTTGTGGCGCTGGACGCGACTCACGCTGTGGCTGCTGGCTTGGCTGCGGACGCGACTGTTGTGGACGCGGTGCCGAGTTGGACATGCCGCCCTGGCCCTGTTGGTCGCCCTGTGGACGGCCGCCCAGCAGTTGCATGGTGCCTTGCATGTCGACCACGATTTCGGTGGTGTAACGCTTGATGCCGTCTTTTTCCCACTCGCGGGTCTGCAGCTTGCCTTCGATGTAGACCTGCGAACCTTTGCGCAGGTACTCACCGGCGATCTCGGCGACCTTGCCGAACATCGATACACGGTGCCATTCGGTTTTCTCGACCTTCTGGCCGGTCTGCTTGTCGGTCCACTGTTCGCTGGTCGCCAGACTCAGGTTGGTCACGGCGTTACCGTTAGGCAAGTAGCGAACTTCGGGATCCTGGCCGCATGTACCGACCAATATGACTTTGTTAACCCCACGGGCCATAACGTTCTCCTAGGCTGGGCGCGCTGTCGGCACTGGGTTGACCAGTTGCTCGAGCGTCGCGCGATCCAATAATTCGGTGTCCAGTTTGATGTAAATGGCCGCCTCTTCAGCGACCACGACTGCATCTGTTACCCCTACGACGGCCTTCAGGCGCTCTACCAGACCGCTTTCACGGATCGCCTCTGGCGACAGCGGCAAACGCAGACTTGTGACGTAGGGAGGTTCGCGCATGGTAACAGCAAAGGCCAGCCAAAGTGCAGCCAGCCCGGCGCATCCGAGGAACACAACCGACAAACCGCCATGCTGGAACATCCAGCCGCCCATGATGCCGCCCAGTGCGGAACCCAGGAACTGGCTGGTGGAATACACCCCCATCGCAGTGCCCTTGCCCCCGGCCGGTGAAACTTTACTGATCAGCGACGGCAGCGAGGCCTCCAGCAGGTTGAACGCGGTGAAGAACACCACCGTGCCGATTACCAGGGCCCGCAGGCTGTCGCCGAACTGCCAGAAGAATAGCTCAGTGAGCATCAGCGTCGTGACGGCGCCGAGCAAAACTCGTTTCATTTTGCGTTTCTTCTCGCCGTAGATGATGAACGGGATCATGGCGAAGAACGAAACCAGCAGCGCTGTCAGGTAGACCCACCAGTGCTGCTCCTTGGGCAGACCGGCTTTTTCCACCAGTGCGAGAGGCAAGGCGACGAAGCTGCACATCAGCATCGCGTGCAATACGAAGATACCTAAATCCAGGCGCAACAGGTCCGGGTGCTTGAGCGTCGGTAATAACGCCTTGCGTGCGACACCCGATTCACGGTGCTGCAGGGTGCCGGTCGAGCGCGGCACCATAAAGGCCACGATCACGATACCGAACAACGCCATGCCGCCAGTGGCCAGGAACAGCCCGTGCAAACCGAAGGCACGCGTCAGCAAGGGGCCGACCACCATCGCCACGGCGAAGGACAGACCGATGGTCATGCCGATCATGGCCATGGCCTTGGTGCGGTGTTGCTCGCGGGTCAGGTCCGACAACAGCGCCATGACAGCGGCGGAAATTGCCCCGGCGCCTTGCAGGATTCGTCCGGCGATCACGCCCCAGATCGAATCGGACTGGGCCGCGAGCACACTGCCGAGGGCGAACACGATCAGCCCCAGGTAAATCACCGGGCGACGGCCGATGCGGTCGGAAATGATCCCGAAAGGAATCTGGAAAATTGCCTGGGTCAGGCCATAGGCGCCAATCGCCAGGCCGATCAATGCGGGGGTCGCGCCTGCGAGGTCCATCCCATAGGTCGCCAGCACCGGCAACACCATGAACATGCCAAGCATACGGAAGGCGAACACCAGGGCCAGACCGCTTGCTGCTCGGGTCTCGCCGCTACTCATGCGTTCGCTGTGGGGATCGTGCATGGAAAAACCTCGTGTGAACCGGCGGCGATTCTACCAGTCCCATCGATTGAGAGGGTATATGCGGCGGTTTGCCGCGCAGCTTTCATGCAAGGCTGCAAGCGGACTTTTGACAGTGTATATTCATCCAGTCTTTAGCCGTATACTCCGGCATTATTTACGCACCGCCGTGCGAGGCCATCTTGGACAAGATCCTGATTCGTGGGGCTAGAACCCACAACCTGAAGAACATCGACCTGACCCTGCCCCGGGACAAACTGATCGTCATCACCGGCCTGTCCGGCTCCGGCAAATCGTCCCTGGCGTTCGACACGCTGTATGCCGAAGGCCAGCGCCGCTATGTGGAGTCGCTGTCGGCCTACGCCCGCCAGTTCCTGTCGATGATGGAAAAACCAGACGTCGACACCATTGAAGGCCTGTCGCCGGCGATCTCCATAGAACAGAAGTCGACCTCCCATAACCCACGCTCCACTGTGGGCACCATTACCGAAATCTACGACTACCTGCGCCTGCTCTACGCGCGAGTAGGTATTCCACGCTGCCCGGACCACGACATTCCGCTGGAGGCCCAGACCGTCAGCCAGATGGTCGACCTGGTGCTGGCGCAGCCGGAAGGCGCGAAGCTGATGCTGCTGGCACCGGTGATCCGCGAGCGCAAGGGTGAACACCTTTCGGTCTTCGAAGAGCTGCGTGCGCAAGGTTTTGTACGCGCGCGCATCAATGGCAAGCTCTATGAGCTGGACGAAGCGCCCAAGCTCGACAAGCAGAAGAAGCACTCGATCGATGTGGTGGTCGACCGCTTCAAAGTGCGCGCCGACCTGCAGCAGCGTTTGGCGGAGTCGTTCGAGACCGCGCTGAAGCTGGCCGATGGCATCGCCCTGGTCGCGCCGATGGACGACGAGCCAGGCGAAGAGATCATCTTCTCCGCGCGCTTCGCCTGCCCGATCTGTGGCCACGCCATCAGCGAGCTGGAACCCAAGCTGTTTTCCTTCAACAACCCGGCCGGCGCCTGCCCGACCTGTGATGGCCTGGGCGTGAAGCAATTCTTCGACATCAAGCGCCTGGTGAATGGCGAACTGACACTGGCGGAAGGGGCGATACGCGGCTGGGACAGGCGCAACGTCTATTACTTCCAGATGCTCGGGTCGTTGGCCTCCCACTATAAGTTCAGTCTTGAAGTGCCCTTCAACCAACTGCCGGTCGACCAGCAGAAGGTCATTCTCAACGGCAGTGGTTCGCAGAACGTCGACTTCAAGTACCTGAACGACCGTGGCGACATCGTCAAGCGCTCGCACCCGTTCGAAGGCATCGTGCCGAACCTGGAACGCCGTTACCGCGAGACCGAGTCGGCAAGCGTGCGCGAGGAGCTGGCGAAATTCCTCAGCACCCAGCCGTGCCCGGATTGCCGTGGCACGCGCCTGCGCCGTGAGGCCCGGCATGTTTGGGTCGGCGAGAAGACCCTGCCGGCGGTGACCAACCTGCCAATCGGCGATGCCTGTGAATACTTTGGCGTACTGAAGCTGACCGGACGCCGCGGGGAAATTGCCGACAAGATCCTCAAGGAAATCCGCGAGCGCCTGCAGTTCCTGGTTAACGTGGGCCTGGACTACCTGTCGCTGGATCGCAGCGCCGATACCTTGTCCGGCGGTGAGGCCCAGCGGATTCGACTGGCCAGCCAGATCGGTGCAGGCCTCGTGGGCGTGCTGTATATCCTTGATGAACCGTCGATTGGCCTGCATCAGCGCGACAACGATCGCCTCCTGGGTACGCTGAAGCACCTGCGGGATATCGGCAACACGGTGATCGTGGTCGAGCACGATGAAGACGCGATCCGCCTGGCGGATTATGTCGTCGACATTGGCCCGGGTGCGGGTGTGCATGGCGGACATATCGTCGCTGAAGGCACACCTGCCGAAGTCATGGCCCACCCGGACTCGCTGACCGGCAAATACTTGTCTGGCCGCGTGAAGATTGAAGTGCCGGCCAAGCGCACTCCGCGCAACAAGAAGCTCGCGCTGCACCTCAAGGGAGCGCGTGGCAACAACCTGCGCAACGTGGACCTGGAAATCCCCTTGGGCCTGCTGACCTGCGTGACCGGCGTGTCCGGCTCGGGCAAGTCGACGCTGATCAACAACACGCTGTTCCCGCTGAGTGCCACCGCCCTGAATGGCGCAACTACGCTGGAAGCTGCGGCGCACGACAGCATCAAGGGCCTGGAACACCTGGACAAGGTGGTCGATATCGACCAGAGCCCGATTGGCCGTACACCGCGCTCCAATCCGGCAACCTATACAGGGCTGTTCACGCCGATTCGCGAGCTGTTCGCCGGTGTACCGGAGTCCCGCTCGCGGGGCTACGGGCCGGGCCGGTTCTCGTTCAACGTCAAGGGTGGCCGCTGCGAGGCCTGCCAGGGCGATGGCTTGATCAAGGTCGAGATGCACTTCCTGCCGGACATCTACGTGCCATGCGATGTGTGCAAGAGCAAGCGCTATAACCGCGAAACCCTGGAGATCAAATACAAGGGCAAGAGCATCCACGAAACCCTCGAGATGACCATCGAGGAAGCCCGGGTGTTCTTCGACGCCGTCCCGGCGTTGGCGCGCAAGCTGCAGACACTGATGGATGTGGGCCTGTCGTATATCAAGCTGGGGCAATCGGCGACCACCCTGTCCGGCGGTGAAGCGCAGCGGGTGAAGTTGTCGCGCGAGCTGTCCAAACGCGATACAGGCAAGACCTTGTATATCCTCGATGAGCCAACCACCGGCCTGCACTTCGCGGATATCCAGCAACTGCTGGACGTGCTGCACCGCCTGCGGGACCACGGCAACACCGTGGTAGTGATCGAGCACAACCTGGATGTGATCAAGACCGCCGACTGGCTGGTAGACCTGGGACCGGAAGGCGGCTCCAAGGGCGGCCAGATCATTGCAGTGGGGACGCCGGAGCAGGTCTCCGAGATGCCACAGTCCCACACCGGTTACTACTTGAAACCGCTGCTGGCGCGCGATCAGGCCTGACCTTCCCGGGCCCAATAAAAAGCCCCTGTCACTTCAAGATGACAGGGGCTTTTTTGTAGCCGGAAATCAGAACTGCGATTGCAGGTAGTTCTCCAGGCCGATCAGCTTGATCAGGCCCAGCTGTTTTTCCAGCCAGTAGGTGTGATCTTCTTCGGTATCGTTCAACTGCACCCGCAGGATTTCCCGGGTGACGTAGTCGTTGTGCTGCTCGCAAAGCTCGATGCCTTTGCAGAGGGCGGCACGGACCTTGTACTCGAGGCGAAGATCGGCAGCGAGCATGTCAGGCACCGTGGTGCCCACATCCAGATCGTCGGGCCGCATACGTGGCGTGCCTTCGAGCATCAGGATACGTCGCATCAGAGCGTCGGCGTGCTGTGCCTCTTCTTCCATTTCGTGGTTGATACGCTCGTAGAGCTCGGTAAAGCCCCAGTCTTCGTACATACGCGAGTGG
Source organism: Pseudomonas aylmerensis (assembly GCF_001702265.1). Lineage (GTDB taxonomy): Bacteria > Pseudomonadota > Gammaproteobacteria > Pseudomonadales > Pseudomonadaceae > Aquipseudomonas > Aquipseudomonas aylmerensis. Next base: position 35,440 of record NZ_MAUE01000047.1, on the reverse strand, counting down.
ATGAAATATTGGTCACGAGCTGCCAGTTCGCCCGTCAGCAACGTGTTGAGGTAATCGATTACGTCGGGGTGACCTTGCATCGCCCTACATCTCCCTGCTTGAAAGCCTGTAGTTTGAACCATGCTGACCTATAGGTCACGGGATCAACGGCAGAAAAGTGAAGATTTCCGGAGAAAAGTAGCTGAAATAACGCAAAAACCGCCCAAATGAGGGCGGTTCTGCTTATCGTTTAGAGTTAGTTAAGCGATACACCCAGTGCCTTTGCGATTGCTTCTCCATAAGCAGGGTCTGCCTTGTAGAAGTGCTGCAATTGACGCTGAACCACATCGCTGGAAACCCCGGACATTGCACCGGCGATGTTACTGGTGAGCAATGCTTTCTGCTCATCATTCATCAGGCGGAACAGCGCACCTGCATGGCTGTAGTAATCGGTGTCTTCGCGGTGATCGTAGCGATCCGCGGCACCGCTCAGCGCCAGGGCAGGCTCAGCGTACTGCGGCGCTTGCTTCGGTGCGTCACTGTAGCTGTTGGGCTCATAGTTGGGCGCCGCACCACCGTTGCTGCCGAATGCCATCGAGCCGTCACGCTGGTAGCTATTTACCGGGCTACGCGGGGCATTCACCGGCAGTTGCTGGTGATTCGTGCCGACGCGGTAGCGGTGGGCATCTGCGTACGCGAACACACGCCCCTGCAGCATGCGGTCTGGCGACAAGCCAACACCTGGCACCATGTTGCTCGGACCGAACGCAGCTTGTTCCACTTCGGCGAAATAGTTCTGCGGATTGCGATTGAGCTCCAGCTCACCCACTTCGATCAGCGGAAACTCCTTCTGCGACCAGGTCTTGGTCACGTCGAAAGGGTTCTCATAGTGAGCGTTTGCCTGGGCTTCAGTCATGATCTGGATGCAGACGCGCCATTTCGGGAAATCACCGCGCTCGATTGCACCGAACAAGTCGCGCTGGGCGTAATCAGGATCGGTCCCGGCCAGGCGTGCAGCCTCGGCAGGCGCCAGGTTCTTGATGCCTTGCTTGGTCTTGTAGTGCCACTTCACCCAGTGACGCTCGCCCTTGGCGTTGATCAGGCTGTAGGTATGGCTGCCGAAGCCGTGCATGTGACGGTAGCCATCGGGGATGCCACGGTCCGAAAACAGGATGGTGACCTGGTGCAGCGCCTCAGGGGAGTGCGACCAGAAGTCCCACATCATCTGCGCGCTTTTCAAGTTGCTTTGCGGCAGACGCTTCTGCGTGTGGATGAAGTCAGGGAACTTCAATGGATCGCGAATGAAGAATACCGGCGTGTTGTTACCCACGATGTCCCAGTTGCCTTCTTCGGTGTAGAACTTCAGGGCGAAACCACGCGGATCGCGCTCGGTGTCAGCCGAACCACGCTCGCCGCCTACCGTGGAAAACCGCAGGAAGGTTGGGGTTTGCTTGCCAATAGACTCGAACAGTTTGGCGCTGGTGTATTGAGTAATGTCTTTTGTCACGGTGAATGTACCGTAAGCACCCGAGCCTTTGGCGTGTACGCGACGCTCAGGGATGTTCTCACGGTTGAAATGGGCAAGCTTCTCGATCAGGTGAAAGTCGTCAAGAAGCAGCGGGCCACGAGGGCCGGCGGAACGGGAATTCTGGTTATCCGCAACGGGCGCGCCACTGGCAGTAGTAAGGATTTTGTTCTGGCTCATGCTCAATTTTCCTCAGGTCGGACTTGGAACTGCCGGCTATCGGCTTGGAGGAAGTATCGATCATCAACATGACGTCTACAAATTCATTAAATTGCAGACATCAATAGAGAAAAACTACCGACAATCCCTTCATTCATAGTGCCAATCTTGACCTGACGAAAGCTTGTACACGTGGCGCTTTTATTACGGGCACAAAAAACCGGGCACTAGGCCCGGTTCTTCGTTACAGCTTGTCGACTTACTCGGCGCTTACAGCTTCGCCAGCAGTAGCACGATCAACCAACTCGACGTACGCCATAGGCGCGTTGTCGCCAGCGCGGAAACCGCACTTGAGGATGCGCAGGTAGCCACCCTCACGGGTAGCGTAACGCTTGCCCAGGTCGTTGAAGAGCTTACCAACGATAGCTTTCGAACGAGTACGGTCGAAAGCCAGACGGCGGTTAGCCAGGCTGTCTGTCTTGGCCAAAGTAATCAGCGGCTCAGCAACGCGACGCAGTTCTTTAGCTTTCGGCAGTGTAGTTTTGATCAGCTCGTGCTCGAACAGCGACACCGCCATGTTTTGGAACATGGCCTTGCGGTGCGAGCTGGTACGGCTCAGGTGACGACCACTTTTACGATGACGCATGGTTCATTCCTTACCAAACTCACGTTCGGTGATTACGACGATCAGGCAGTCGCCTTGTCGTCCTTCTTAAGACTTGCAGGCGGCCAGTTGTCGAGGCGCATGCCGAGGGACAGACCGCGGGAGGCCAGAACGTCCTTGATTTCAGTCAAGGATTTCTTGCCCAGGTTCGGAGTCTTCAACAGTTCTACTTCGGTACGCTGAATCAGGTCGCCGATGTAGTAAATGTTTTCCGCCTTAAGGCAGTTAGCCGAACGTACAGTCAGTTCCAGATCGTCAACCGGGCGAAGCAGGATCGGATCGATCTCGTCTTCCTGCTCGATTACCACTGGTTCGCTGTCACCTTTGAGGTCGACGAACGCAGCCAACTGCTGTTGCAGAATGGTTGCAGCGCGGCGGATAGCCTCTTCAGGATCCAGAGTACCGTTGGTTTCCAGATCAATAACCAGCTTGTCCAGGTTAGTACGCTGCTCGACACGGGCGTTTTCCACCACGTATGCGATACGGCGAACCGGGCTGAACGAAGAGTCAAGCTGCAAGCGACCAATGCTGCGGCTTTCGTCTTCATCGCTCTGACGCGAGTCGGCCGGTTCATAACCACGACCACGAGCTACGGTGAGCTTCATGTTCAGGGCGCCGTTAGACGCCAGGTTAGCGATTACGTGATCGGGGTTAACGATCTCGACATCATGATCCAGCTGAATATCGGCAGCGGTAACCACCCCCGAACCCTTCTTCGACAAGGTCAGCGTAACTTCGTCACGGCCGTGCAGCTTGATAGCCAGACCTTTAAGGTTCAACAGGATTTCAATTACGTCTTCCTGTACACCTTCGATGGCGCTGTACTCGTGGAGCACACCGTCAATCTCGGCCTCGACTACTGCACAGCCGGGCATTGAGGACAACAGGATGCGGCGCAGCGCGTTGCCCAGGGTGTGGCCAAAACCACGCTCGAGAGGCTCGAGAGTGATCTTGGCGCGGGTTGGACTGACAACCTGCACATCAATGTGGCGGGGTGTCAGGAACTCATTTACCGAAATCTGCATGGATGCACCTATTTTCTAGCCCTTACTTGGAGTAGAGCTCGACAATCAGGCTTTCGTTGATGTCGGCGGACAGATCACTGCGAGCAGGAACGTTCTTGAAAACGCCCGACTTCTTCTCAGTGTCTACTTCTACCCATTCTACGCGGCCACGTTGGGCACACAGATCGAGAGCTTGGACAATGCGAAGTTGGTTTTTTGCTTTCTCGCGAACTGCGACCACGTCACCAGCACGAACCTGGTAGGACGGAACGTTTACGGTCTGACCGTTAACGCTGATCGACTTGTGCGATACCAGCTGACGGGATTCGGCACGAGTCGAACCAAAGCCCATACGGTATACAACGTTGTCCAGACGGCATTCGAGCAGTTGCAGCAGGTTTTCACCGGTTGCACCTTTCTTGCCAGCAGCTTCTTTGTAGTAGCCGCTGAACTGACGCTCGAGAACGCCGTAGATACGACGGACCTTCTGCTTTTCACGCAGTTGGGTGCCGTAATCGGACTGGCGACCGCGGCGTTGGCCGTGGATACCAGGTGCTGCTTCAATGTTGCACTTCGATTCGATCGCGCGCACGCCGCTCTTCAGGAAGAGATCGGTGCCTTCGCGACGAGCGAGTTTGCATTTTGGACCAATGTAACGAGCCATTCTTTACAATCTCCTGGATTACACGCGGCGCTTCTTCGGCGGACGGCACCCGTTGTGCGGGATTGGCGTCACGTCGGTGATGCTGGCGATCTTATAGCCACAGCCGTTCAAAGCACGGACAGCAGACTCACGACCTGGACCTGGACCTTTGACGTTAACGTCGAGGTTTTTCAGGCCGTATTCCAGCGCAGCTTGACCAGCACGTTCAGCAGCTACTTGAGCAGCAAACGGGGTGGACTTGCGGGAACCGCGGAAACCCGAACCACCGGAGGTAGCCCAAGAAAGCGCGTTACCTTGACGGTCGGTGATGGTCACGATGGTGTTGTTAAAAGAAGCATGGATGTGGGCGATGCCATCAACCACTGTCTTTTTAACTTTTTTACGAGGACGAGCAGCAGGTTTTGCCATGATAATTTTCCTGTCGATTCGCTGGGGCGATTACTTGCGGATCGGCTTACGCGGACCTTTACGGGTACGCGCGTTAGTCTTGGTACGCTGACCGCGTACTGGAAGACCACGACGATGACGCAGACCGCGATAGCAACCGAGGTCCATCAAACGCTTGATTTTCATGTTGATTTCGCGACGCAGGTCACCTTCAGTGGTGAACTTCGCCACTTCGCCACGCAGCTGTTCAATCTGCTCGTCGCTCAGATCCTTGATCTTAGCGGCTGGGTTTACCCCAGCAACTGCGCAAATTTTCTGCGCAGTAGTGCGACCAACACCATAGATGTAGGTCAGCGAGATAACAGTGTGCTTGTTATCTGGAATGTTAACGCCTGCAATACGGGCCATTCAGTGGGACTCCAATTGACAGCTACCTACGCCCCGGAAGCCAAGAAATAGGGCGCGAGATAATATCGCTGTAATAACAAATAATCAACCCGGCAGCGCACTAGCTGCCGGGCTTCAAGCGGATCACACTCAGCCTTGGCGCTGTTTGTGACGCGGTTCCGCGCTGCAAATTACTCGAACAACACCTTCGCGGCGAATAATCTTGCAGTTACGGCACAGCTTTTTCACCGATGCACGAACTTTCATCACCAACTCCTCGAACCTTATGGGGTACTCAGCGCAACATGCCGCTGCCGTAGCCCTTCAGGTTGGCTTTCTTCATCAGGGATTCGTACTGGTGCGAAACGAGGTGCGATTGTACTTGGGACATGAAGTCCATCACAACCACGACCACGATCAGCAACGAGGTCCCGCCAAGGTAGAACGGAACGTTTGCTGCAACCACCAGGAACTGGGGCAACAAGCACACGGCCGTCATATATAGAGCACCGAACAGGGTCAAACGAGTCAGAACGCCATCAATGTAGCGTGCAGACTGCTCACCTGGACGAATACCCGGAATAAAGGCACCGGACTTCTTCAGGTTTTCCGCTACGTCTTTCGGATTGAACATCAACGCCGTATAGAAGAAGCAGAAGAAAATAATCCCTGCACTAAACAGCAGAATATTCAACGGCTGACCAGGAGCGATCGACTGAGAGAGGTCCTGCAGCCAGCCCATATTTTCAGACTGACCAAACCAGGTACCCAACGAAGCCGGAAACAGCAAAATGCTGCTCGCGAAAATTGCCGGAATAACACCGGCCATATTCACTTTCAGCGGCAAGTGGCTGGTCTGCGCAGCAAAGACCTTACGGCCCTGCTGACGCTTGGCGTAGTGAACAGCAATACGACGCTGGCCACGCTCAATGAACACCACAAAACCGATAATCGCTACTGCCAGCAAACCGATGGCAACCAGGGCGAAAATATTGATATCACCCTGACGCGCAGACTCGAAAGACTGCCCGATTGCTCTCGGAAGACCGGCGACGATACCTGCGAAAATCAACATCGAGATACCGTTGCCAACACCACGCTCAGTAATCTGCTCACCCAGCCACATCATGAACATCGCACCAGCCACAAAAGTGGATACCGCGACGAAATGGAAGCCAAAGTCACCAGTGAACGCAACACCCTGCCCTGCCAGGCCAACGGACATGCCGATAGCTTGAACCAGGGCGAGGATGACAGTGCCGTAGCGGGTGTACTGGCTAATCTTGCGACGGCCAGCTTCACCTTCCTTCTTCAACTGCTCCAGCTGCGGGCTGACGGCGGTCATCAGCTGCATGATGATCGATGCCGAAATGTACGGCATGATCCCCAGTGCAAAGATGCTCATCCGTTCCAGCGCGCCGCCGGAAAACATGTTGAACAAGCTAAGAATGGTCCCCTCATTCTGTCGAAACAGGTCTGCGAGTCGGTCCGGGTTGATACCTGGAACCGGGATGTGTGCGCCTATTCGGTAGACGATAATCGCCAGGAACAGAAAACGCAGACGAGCCCAAAGTTCAGACATACCGCCTTTGCCGAGCGCTGAGAGAGCACCTTGCTTAGCCATTTATTCCTCGAACTTGCCGCCAGCTGCTTCGATAGCCGAACGCGCACCTTTGGTGGCGCCGATTCCCTTGCCGATAGTGACAGCGCGAGTCACTTCACCGGACAGCATGATTTTCACACGCTGTACGTTGACGTTGATCACGTTGGCATCTTTCAGGGTCTGCACAGTAACGATGTCGCCTTCCACTTTGGCCAGCTCGGACAGACGCACTTCTGCGCGGTCCATGGCTTTCAGGGAAACGAAACCGAACTTAGGCAGGCGACGATGCAGCGGCTGTTGACCGCCTTCAAAGCCTGGAGCAATGGTGCCACCGGAGCGGGAGGTTTGACCTTTGTGGCCACGGCCACCAGTCTTACCCAAACCGCTACCGATACCACGGCCCGGACGATGCTTTTCGCGACGGGAACCCGGCGCTGGACTCAGATCATTGAGTTTCATCGATTAACCCTCTACACGCAGCATGTAGTAAGCCTTGTTGATCATCCCGCGATTCTCGGGAGTATCCTGGACTTCTACAGTGTGACCGATGCGACGCAGACCCAGACCTTTAACGCACAGTTTGTGGTTAGGGATGCGGCCGGTCATGCTTTTGATCAGCGTTACTTTAACGGTAGCCATGATCAGAAGATCTCCTGGACGCTTTTGCCACGCTTGGCGGCAATGGATTCAGGGGATTGCATAGCTTTCAAACCTTTGAAAGTGGCGTGAACCACGTTTACCGGGTTAGTCGAGCCGTAGCACTTGGCCAGAACGTTCTGAACGCCAGCAACTTCGAGGACAGCACGCATAGCGCCGCCAGCGATGATACCGGTACCTTCAGAAGCAGGCTGCATGTACACCTTCGAAGCGCCATGAGCGGACTTCATTGCGTACTGCAGCGTGGTGCCGTTCAGATCAACTTGGATCATGTTGCGACGAGCAGCTTCCATTGCCTTCTGGATCGCAGCAGGCACTTCACGCGACTTGCCACGGCCGAAGCCAACGCGCCCTTTACCATCACCCACCACGGTCAACGCGGTGAAAGTGAAGATACGGCCGCCTTTAACGGTTTTGGCTACGCGGTTAACTTGAACCAGCTTCTCAATGTAGCCTTCGTCGCGCTTTTGGTCGTTATTTGACATAACTTAGAACTCCAGCCCAGCTTCACGAGCAGCATCAGCCAGCGCTTTAACGCGGCCGTGGTACTTGAAGCCAGAGCGGTCGAAAGCCACTTGCGAGACGCCAGCGGCCTTAGCACGCGTAGCGACCAGCTGGCCAACCTTTGTGGCCGCGTCGATGTTGCCAGTGGCACCATCACGCAGTTCTTTATCCAAAGTCGAGGCGCTTGCCAGGACTTTGTTGCCGTCGGCCGAGATGACCTGGGCGTAGATGTGCTGCGACGAGCGGAACACGCAGAGACGCACGACTTCGAGTTCGTGCATTTTCAGGCGTGCTTTGCGAGCGCGACGCAGTCGAGTAACTTTTTTGTCGGTCATTTGCTATGCCCTACTTCTTCTTGGCTTCTTTACGACGGACGACTTCGTCCGCGTAGCGCACACCTTTGCCTTTGTACGGCTCTGGTGGACGGAAGTCGCGGATCTCAGCAGCCACTTGACCTACCAGCTGCTTATCGATGCCCTTGATCAGGATATCGGTCTGGCTAGGAGTCTCAGCGGTGATGCCTTCCGGCAGTTCGTAATCCACTGGGTGCGAGAAGCCAAGGGCCAGGTTCAAAACCGTGCCTTTTGCTTGCGCTTTGTAACCAACACCGACCAGCTGGAGCTTACGCTCGAAGCCTTGGCTTACGCCTTGGACCATGTTGTTTACCAACGCACGCGTGGTACCGGCCATTGCGCGAGTTTGTTGATCGCCATTGCGAGCAGCGAAACGCAGCTCACCAGCTTCTTCAACGATCTCAACGGACGAATGGATGTTCAGTTCAAGAGTACCCTTGGCACCCTTCACCGAAAGCTGTTGGCCTGCGAATTTGACTTCGACACCGGCTGGCAGCTTAACGGGGTTCTTAGCGACGCGAGACATGCTTATCCCCCCTTAGAACACAGTGCAAAGAACTTCGCCGCCGACACCGGCAGCGCGCGCAGCACGATCCGTCATCACACCTTTGTTGGTGGAGACGATAGACACGCCAAGACCGCCACGAACTTTCGGCAGATCCTCAGCGGACTTGTACTGACGCAGGCCTGGACGGCTAACGCGCTTCACTTCCTCGATGACCGAACGGCCTTCGAAGTACTTCAGCTCGATGGACAGCAGTGGCTTGGTTTCGCTGCTGATCTGATAACCCGCAATGTAGCCTTCGTCTTTCAGGACTTTGGCAACAGCTACCTTCAACTTGGAAGATGGCATGCTTACGACGGACTTTTCAGCCATCTGGGCATTACGGATACGAGTTAGCATGTCCGCTAACGGGTCCTGCATACTCATGGGCTAGACGCTCCTAATACAAAAAAATTAGCCTTGCGGCTACATATGTCGCCGAGAATCTCCGAGCATAGAAAACACGGGCTCAGGCGAGCCGGGTATTCTAGACACACTCCGGAAATGAAACAAGCCCCAAAAGGGGCTTGTTCCAGATTCAAGGTCACCGGTGGTCAGTATCTTGCGATACCTCCCACCTGGACGCTGAACGTACTTACCAGCTGGCTTTAACCAGACCTGGTACGTCACCACGCATTGCCGCTTCACGCAGTTTGTTACGGCCGAGGCCGAACTTGCGGTAAACGCCGTGTGGACGACCGGTCAGGCGGCAGCGGTTACGCATGCGCGAAGCGCTTGCGTCACGTGGCTGCTTCTGCAGAGCAACTGTAGCTTCCCAACGCGCTTCTGGACTTGCGTTCAGATCAACGATGATCGCTTTCAGTGCTGCACGCTTCTTGGCGTACTTGGCAACCGTGAGCTGACGCTTCAGCTCGCGGTTTTTCATGCTCATCTTGGCCATGGTCCTACTCCAATCAGTTGCGGAACGGGAATTTGAATGCACGCAGCAGAGCGCGGCCTTCATCATCGTTCTTGGCAGTGGTGGTCAGGGTGATGTCCAGACCGCGGAGAGCATCGATCTTGTCGTAGTCGATTTCCGGGAAGATGATCTGCTCTTTCACGCCCATGCTGTAGTTACCACGACCATCGAAGGACTTGGCATTCAGGCCGCGGAAGTCGCGAACCCGAGGCAGGGAGATCGACAGCAGACGATCCAGGAATTCGTACATACGCTCACGGCGCAGGGTCACTTTGACGCCGATCGGCCAACCTTCACGGACTTTAAAGCCAGCGATGGATTTCCGAGCGTAAGTCACAACGACCTTTTGACCGGTGATCTTTTCCAGGTCAGCAACAGCGTGCTCGATGACTTTTTTGTCGCCGATCGCTTCGCCCAGACCCATGTTCAGGGTGATTTTGGTAACGCGCGGAACTTCCATCACGTTCCCGAGCTTAAGTTCTTCCTTAAGCTTGGGGGCGATTTCCTTCCGGTAAATCTCTTGTAGTCGTGCCATGGTCTTATCTACCTAGCAGTGTTCAAGCATCAACCGCTTTTTGGGTCGACTTGAAGACACGAATTTTCTTACCGTCTTCTACTTTGAAACCAACACGATCAGCCTTGTTGGTTTCGCCGTTGAAGATGGCGACGTTAGAAGCGTGCAGTGGCGCTTCTTTCTCGACGATACCGCCCTGTACGCCCGACATCGGGTTAGGCTTGGTATGACGCTTGACCAGGTTCAGACCACCAACGACCAGACGGTCGTCAGCGAGAACCTTCAGCACCTTACCGCGCTTACCTTTGTCTTTGCCGGCGATCACGATGATCTCGTCGTCACGACGAATCTTTTGCATGTCGGATCTCCTTACAGCACTTCTGGGGCGAGCGAGACGATCTTCATGAACTTCTCAGTACGAAGTTCACGGGTCACTGGCCCAAAGATACGGGTGCCGATCGGCTCTTGCTTGTTGTTCAGAAGAACAGCAGCGTTGCCATCAAAGCGGATAATGGAGCCATCTGCACGGCGTACGCCGTGACGAGTGCGGACTACAACAGCAGTCATCACTTGGCCTTTTTTCACCTTACCGCGAGGAATTGCTTCCTTCACGGTAACTTTGATGATGTCACCGATACCAGCGTAACGACGATGGGAGCCACCCAGCACCTTGATGCACATAACACGGCGAGCGCCGCTGTTATCGGCCACATCGAGCATGGATTGAGTCTGAATCATATAATTTCTCCGACCCCTAGTCCTTAGACTTCCACAGCGCGTTCGAGAACATCAACCAGTGCCCAAGACTTGGTCTTGGCCAGCGGACGAGTTTCACGAATAGTGACTTTGTCGCCGATGTGGCACTGATTGGTTTCGTCGTGCGCGTGCAGCTTAGTCGAACGCTTAACATATTTACCGTAGATCGGGTGCTTAACGCGACGCTCGATCAAAACGGTGATGGTTTTGTCCATCTTGTCGCTGACAACACGGCCAGTCAGCGTACGGACAGTCTTTTCGGCTTCAGCCATGATCACTTACCTGCCTGCTGGTTGAGCACAGTCTTCACGCGAGCGATGTCACGCTTAACTTGCGAGAGCAGATGAGACTGCCCCAACTGGCCAGTTGCTTTCTGCATACGCAGATTGAACTGGTCGCGCAGCAGGCCGAGCAGTTGCTCGTTCAGCTGCTGTGCGGATTTTTCACGAAGTTCATTCGCTTTCATCACATCACCGTCCGTTTAACAAAGGAGGTGGCGAGCGGCAGCTTTGCAGCAGCCAGGGCGAAAGCCTCACGCGCCAGCTCTTCAGAAACACCCTCGATTTCATACAGGACTTTGCCTGGCTGAATCTGGGCTACCCAGTATTCCACGTTACCCTTACCTTTACCCATCCGAACCTCGAGAGGTTTTTTGGAGATCGGCTTGTCCGGGAATACACGGATCCAGATCTTGCCGCCACGTTTTACGTGACGGGTCAGAGCACGACGCGCTGACTCGATCTGACGAGCGGTGAGACGACCACGAGCTACAGACTTCAGCGCGAACTCGCCGAAGCTGACTTTGCTACCGCGCTGAGCCAGACCACGGTTGTGGCCTGTCATCTGCTTGCGGAACTTCGTACGCTTAGGTTGCAACATTTGGCGTACCCCTTACTTAGCAGCTTTTTTACGAGGCGCTGGTGCTTGTGGTTTCAGTTCTTCTTGGCGACCACCAATTACTTCGCCTTTGAAGATCCAAACCTTTACACCGATCACACCGTAAGTGGTGTGAGCTTCGTAGTTGGCATAGTCGATGTCGGCACGCAGGGTGTGCAGTGGCACACGACCTTCGCGATACCATTCAGTACGTGCGATTTCAGCACCGCCGAGACGACCGCTCACTTGGATTTTGATGCCTTTGGCACCAATGCGCATGGCGTTCTGTACGGCGCGCTTCATAGCGCGACGGAACATTACGCGACGCTCCAGCTGCTGAGCTACGCTCTGCGCAACCAGCATACCGTCGAGCTCCGGCTTGCGGATCTCTTCGATATTGATGTGCACAGGCACACCCATTTGCTTGGTCAGGTCCTGACGCAGTTTCTCAACATCTTCACCTTTCTTCCCGATAACGATACCTGGACGAGCGGTGTGGATGGTGATACGTGCAGTTTGGGCCGGACGATGGATATCGATACGGCTTACGGACGCGCTTTTTAGTTTGTCTTGGAGATACTCACGCACCTTCAGATCAGCGAACAAGTAGTCCGCATAAGTCCGACCGTCTGCGTACCAGACGGAGGTGTGCTCCTTGACGATTCCCAGGCGAATGCCAATGGGATGTACTTTCTGACCCATCTCTTCGACTCCGTTACTTGTCAGCAACCTTGACAGTGATATGGCAAGACCGCTTGACGATGCGATCAGCACGGCCTTTGGCACGTGGCATGATGCGCTTCAGCGAACGCCCTTCGTTGACGAAAACGGTGCTGACCTTCAGGTCATCAACGTCTGCGCCTTCGTTATGCTCGGCGTTGGCTACGGCCGACTCCAGCACTTTCTTCATGATCTCGGCGGCTTTCTTACTGCTGAAAGCCAACAGGTTGAGCGCTTCGCCCACCTTCTTCCCGCGGATCTGGTCGGCGACCAAGCGGGCTTTCTGGGCGGAGATTCGAGCGCCCGACAACTTAGCGGCTACTTCCATTTCCTTACCCCTTAACGCTTGGCTTTCTTGTCTGCCACGTGCCCACGATAAGTGCGGGTACCGGCAAACTCGCCTAGTTTGTGGCCGACCATGTCTTCGTTAACGAGAACTGGGACGTGTTGACGACCGTTGTGTACTGCGATGGTCAGACCGACCATTTGTGGCAGGATCATCGAACGACGCGACCAGGTCTTAACTGGTTTGCGATCGTTCTTTTCCGCCGCCACTTCGATCTTCTTCAGTAGGTGAAGATCAATAAAAGGACCTTTTTTCAGAGAACGTGGCACTGTCGTATCCCTCTATTTACTTGCGACGACGGACGATCATTTTGTCGGTACGCTTATTACCACGAGTCTTCGCGCCCTTAGTCGGGAAGCCCCATGGCGATACCGGATGACGACCACCAGAGGTACGACCTTCACCACCACCGTGTGGGTGGTCAACCGGGTTCATGGCAACACCACGAACGGTTGGGCGAACGCCACGCCAGCGTTTGGCACCAGCTTTACCCAGCGAACGCAGGCTGTGCTCGGAGTTCGAGACTTCACCCAGGGTCGCGCGGCATTCAGCCAGCACTTTACGCATCTCACCAGAACGCAGACGCAGGGTCACGTAGACACCTTCACGAGCGATCAGCTGAGCCGAAGCACCAGCGGAACGAGCGATTTGCGCGCCTTTACCTGGCTTCAATTCGATGCCGTGTACGGTGCTACCAACTGGAATGTTACGCAGTTGCAGAGCGTTGCCCGGCTTGATCGGTGCCAGGGCACCTGCGATCAGCTGGTCGCCAGCGCTCACGCCTTTAGGGGCGATGATGTAGCGACGCTCGCCATCTGCGTACAGCAGCAGAGCGATGTGAGCAGTACGGTTTGGATCGTATTCGATACGCTCGACAGTGGCAGCGATGCCATCTTTGTCGTTGCGACGGAAGTCGACCAGACGATAATGCTGCTTATGGCCACCACCGATGTGACGAGTGGTAATACGACCATTGTTGTTACGACCACCAGACTTCGATTTCTTCTCGAGCAGCGGTGCGTGAGGAGCGCCTTTATGCAGCTCCTGGTTGACCACCTTGACCACAAAACGGCGGCCAGGGGAAGTCGGTTTGCATTTAACGATTGCCATGATGCACCCCTTCCTTACTCAGCACTGCTGCTGAAATCGAGATCTTGGCCTGGCTGAAGGGAGATAACTGCCTTCTTCCAGTCATTACGCTTGCCCAGACCGCGAGCAGTGCGCTTGCTCTTACCCAGAACATTCAGGGTAGTAACACGCTCTACTTTCACGCTGAACAGGCTTTCGACGGCCTTCTTGATTTCCAGCTTGGTTGCATCGGTTGCAACCTTGAAAACGAACTGGCCTTTCTTGTCAGCCAGAACCGTAGCCTTTTCGGAAACGTGCGGGCCAAGCAGAACTTTAAATACGCGTTCCTGGTTCATCCCAGCAGCTCCTCGAATTTCTTCACGGCCGACACGGTGATCAACACCTTGTCGTATGCGATCAGACTAACTGGATCGGAACCTTGCACGTCACGTACATCAACGTGTGGCAGGTTGCGAGCAGCCAGGTACAGGTTCTGATCAACAGCTTCAGACACGATCAAAACGTCGGTCAGGCTCATGTTGTTCAGCTTGCCCAGCAGATCTTTGGTTTTCGGGCTTTCAACAGCGAAGTCCTGAACCACAACCAGACGATCAGTACGCACGAGCTCAGCAAGGATGGAGCGCAGTGCTGCGCGATACATCTTCTTGTTGAGCTTCTGAGAGTGATCCTGTGGACGAGCTGCGAAAGTGGTACCGCCGCCACGCCAGATTGGGCTACGGATAGTACCGGCACGAGCACGGCCAGTACCTTTCTGACGCCAAGGGCGCTTACCGCCACCACGTACGTCGGAACGGGTCTTTTGCTGCTTGCTACCTTGACGGCCGCCGGCCATGTAGGCCACGACTGCTTGGTGAACCAGCGTCTCGTTGAATTCGCCGCCAAATGTCAGTTCGGAAACTTCGATCGCTTGAGCGTCATTTACATTTAATTGCATGTCAGCTTCCCCTTAACCGCGAGCCTTGGCCGCTGGACGTACAACCAGGTTGCCGCCAGTAGCGCCAGGAACAGCACCCTTGACCAACAACAGATTGCGTTCAGCGTCGACGCGCACTACTTCGAGGGACTGCACGGTCACGCGCTCAGCGCCCATATGACCGGACATTTTTTTGCCCTTGAATACACGACCAGGAGTCTGGCACTGGCCAATAGAGCCCGGGACGCGGTGGGAAACGGAGTTACCGTGAGTGTTGTCTTGGCCACGGAAATTCCAACGCTTGATCGTACCCTGGAAGCCTTTACCTTTGGACTGACCGGTTACATCAACCAGTTGACCAGCGGCGAAGATTTCAGCGTTGATCAGATCGCCAGCCTGGTAGTCGCCGTCTTCGAGACGGAACTCCATAACAGTGCGACCAGCTGCAACGTTTGCTTTAGCGAAGTGACCTGCTTGAGCAGCAGTCACGCGCGAAGCACGACGCTCGCCGACAGTGACTTGCACTGCACGATAGCCATCGGTTTCTTCAGTTTTGAACTGGGTGACGCGATTCGGCTCGATCTCAATGACCGTGACCGGAATGGAGACACCTTCTTCGGTGAAAATACGGGTCATACCGCATTTACGACCGACTACACCAATAGTCATGTTGTAAACCTCATGAGTGTACGGGGCTTTCACCCGCTATGGCCGCCCATTTCAGAGCGTTACACGACTAAGACCCAAGTCTTAGCCGAGGCTGATCTGTACTTCCACACCGGCCGCCAGATCGAGCTTCATAAGTGCATCAACGGTTTTATCCGTTGGCTGGACGATGTCCAGTACGCGCTTATGAGTACGGATCTCGTACTGGTCACGCGCGTCTTTGTTGACGTGCGGGGAGACCAGAACGGTGAACCGCTCTTTACGGGTAGGCAGTGGAATTGGACCACGCACTTGAGCACCAGTACGCTTCGCGGTTTCCACGATTTCCTGGGTGGATTGGTCGATCAGGCGATGGTCAAAAGCCTTCAACCTGATACGGATTTGCTGATTTTGCATTGGATTTCAGACTCCGGCTGCTATTCCCAGCGAGCGCAATACGCCCGTTAAAAGGAGGCGCAATTCTATAGACGCCCCAGATAGGTGTCAACCCAATAAAAAAGGCCCCCGCTAAGCGGGGGCCTTATCAAAAAATCGAGCTATCTCAGAAGAGATAATTACTCGATGATTTTAGCTACAACGCCAGCACCAACGGTACGGCCGCCTTCGCGGATTGCGAAGCGCAGACCGTCTTCCATCGCGATGGTTTTGATCAGGGTAACAGTCATTTGAATGTTATCGCCTGGCATTACCATTTCAACGCCTTCTGGCAGTTCGCAGTTACCAGTCACGTCAGTAGTACGGAAGTAGAACTGTGGACGGTAGCCTTTGAAGAACGGAGTATGACGGCCGCCTTCTTCTTTGCTCAGAACGTAAACTTCTGCGGTGAACTTGGTGTGCGGCTTAACCGAACCCGGCTTAACCAGAACCTGGCCACGCTCAACGTCGTCACGCTTGGTACCACGCAGCAGAACGCCGCAGTTCTCGCCAGCACGACCTTCGTCGAGCAGTTTGCGGAACATTTCAACACCGGTGCAGGTGGTGACGGTGGTGTCACGCAGACCAACGATTTCCAGTGGATCTTGAACGCGAACGATACCGCGCTCGATACGACCAGTCACAACAGTACCGCGACCGGAGATCGAGAATACGTCTTCGATTGGCATCAGGAACGGCTTGTCGGTCAGACGAACTGGTTCTGGGATGTAGGTGTCCAGAGTTTCAACCAGTTTACGAACGGCAGTGGTGCCCATTTCGTTTTCGTCGTTACCTTCCAGAGCCATACGAGCAGAACCGATGATGATCGGAGTGTCGTCGCCTGGGAAGTCGTAAGTGCTCAGCAGATCGCGCACTTCCATCTCAACCAGTTCCAGCAGCTCAGCGTCGTCTACCAGGTCAGCCTTGTTCAGGAAAACCACGATGTACGGAACGCCTACCTGACGGGACAGCAGGATGTGCTCACGGGTTTGTGGCATCGGACCATCAGCGGCCGAGCAAACCAGGATCGCGCCGTCCATCTGGGCAGCACCAGTGATCATGTTCTTCACGTAGTCAGCGTGACCTGGGCAGTCAACGTGAGCGTAGTGACGAATAGTCGAGTTGTACTCAACGTGCGCGGTGTTGATGGTGATACCACGAGCTTTTTCTTCTGGTGCGCTGTCGATCTTGTCGAAGTCAACACGAGCCGAACCGAAAACTTCGGAGCAGACGCGAGTCAGAGCAGCGGTCAGAGTGGTTTTACCGTGGTCAACGTGGCCGATGGTGCCAACGTTTACGTGCGGTAGGGAACGATCAAATTTTTCTTTAGCCACGACAATTAACTCCTTGCCTAAAGGACTGAATCAGCCTTGTTTTTTGGATACAGTTTCAGCGATGTGCGCCGGAGCTGTGTTGTATTTTTTGAATTCCATAGAGTAGCTTGCGCGACCCTGGGACATGGAGCGAACGTCGGTCGCGTAACCGAACATCTCACCCAACGGAACCTCGGCGCGAATCACTTTGCCGGAAACCGTGTCTTCCATACCCAAGATCATGCCGCGACGACGGTTAAGGTCGCCCATGACATCACCCATATAGTCTTCAGGTGTAACAACTTCTACCGCCATGATTGGCTCAAGCAACTCACCACCGCCCTTCTGGGCCAGTTGCTTGGTTGCCATGGAAGCAGCCACCTTAAACGCCATCTCGTTGGAGTCGACGTCGTGGTAAGAACCGTCAAAAACGGTTGCTTTCAGGCCGATCAGCGGATAGCCGGCAACAACACCGTTCTTCATCTGCTCTTCGATACCCTTCTGGATAGCCGGGATGTATTCCTTAGGAACAACACCACCAACTACTTCGTTCACGAATTGCAGACCTTCCTGACCTTCGTCAGCAGGAGCAAAACGGATCCAGCAGTGACCGAACTGACCACGACCGCCGGACTGACGAACGAACTTGCCTTCGATTTCACAGTTCTTCGTGATGCGCTCACGATAGGAAACCTGAGGCTTACCGATGTTGGCTTCGACGTTGAACTCACGGCGCATCCGGTCAACCAGGATGTCCAGGTGCAACTCGCCCATGCCGGAGATGATCGTTTGACCAGTCTCTTCATCAGTCTTGACGCGGAAAGATGGATCTTCCTGAGCAAGTTTGCCCAGAGCGATACCCATTTTTTCCTGGTCATCCTTGGTCTTAGGCTCAACGGCAACCGAAATAACCGGCTCCGGGAAGTCCATGCGAACCAGGATGATTGGCTTAGCAGCGTCGCACAAAGTCTCACCAGTGGTGACGTCCTTCATGCCGATCAGGGCCGCGATGTCACCAGCGCGTACTTCCTTGATCTCTTCACGGGCGTTTGCGTGCATTTGCACCATACGACCCACGCGCTCTTTCTTGCCTTTAACCGAGTTGATCACGCCGTCGCCGGAGGCCAACACGCCCGAGTAAACGCGGACGAAGGTCAAAGTACCCACGAATGGGTCAGTAGCGATCTTGAACGCCAGAGCCGAGAACGGCTCGCTGTCATCGGCGTGACGCTCCATCTCTTCTTCCTCGTTATCAGGGTTGGTACCCTTGATAGCAGGAATGTCAGTTGGGGCAGGCAGGTAGTCGATAACGGCGTCGAGAACCAGGGGAACACCCTTGTTCTTGAAGGAAGAACCGCAAACAGCCAAGACGATCTCACCAGCGATAGTACGCTGACGCAGAGCGGCCTTGATTTCCGCGTTGGTGAGTTCTTCACCTTCGAGGTACTTGTTCATCAGCTCTTCGCTGGCTTCGGCAGCAGCCTCAACCATGTTATTGCGCCATTCGTCAGCCAGTTCCTGCAGTTCTGCAGGGATAGGCTTGCGAACAGGGACCATACCTTTGTCAGCGTCATTCCAATAAACAGCTTCCATGTTGATCAGATCGATCTGACCCTGGAAGTTGTCTTCGGAACCGATGGCCAATTGGATTGGCACCGGGGTGTGACCCAGACGCTGCTTGATCTGACCGATCACGCGCAGGAAGTTGGCACCAGCACGGTCCATCTTGTTTACGTAAACAAGACGTGGAACGCCGTATTTGTTGGCTTGACGCCATACGGTTTCCGACTGAGGCTCAACACCCGAAGTACCACAGAACACAACGACAGCGCCGTCGAGTACGCGCAGGGAACGCTCAACTTCAATGGTGAAGTCTACGTGGCCCGGGGTATCGATTACGTTGAAGCGGTGCTCATCCTTGTACTGCTTCTCGGAACCTTTCCAGAAGGCGGTAATAGCAGCAGAAGTAATGGTAATACCACGCTCCTGCTCCTGAACCATCCAGTCTGTGGTCGCGGCGCCATCATGCACCTCGCCCATTTTGTGACTTTTGCCGGTGTAAAACAGTACGCGCTCGGTGGTGGTGGTTTTACCAGCATCCACGTGAGCAACGATACCGATGTTACGGTAGCGGCTAATCGGAGTAGTACGAGCCATAAAGCCCTCGCAAAATTAGTGAAGCTAAGATTAGAAGCGGTAGTGCGAGAAAGCTTTGTTAGCTTCAGCCATACGGTGCACGTCTTCACGCTTCTTAACAGCAGCACCTTTACCTTCAGCAGCGTCCAACAGTTCGCCAGCCAAACGCAGAGCCATAGACTTCTCGCCGCGCTTACGGGCGAAGTCTACCAACCAGCGCATTGCCAGAGCGTTACGACGGGACGGACGAACTTCAACCGGAACCTGGTAAGTAGCACCGCCTACACGGCGCGACTTCACTTCGACCAGCGGAGCGATGGCGTCGAGAGCTTTCTCGAAGATTTCCAGGGGGTCGCTGTTCTTGCGTTCTTTAACCTTTTCCAGCGCGCCATAAACGATACGCTCGGCAACGGCTTTCTTGCCGCTTTCCATCACGTGGTTCATGAACTTGGCCAGAATTTGGCTTCCGTATTTTGGATCGTCAAGCACTTCGCGCTTGGCTGCTACGCGTCTTCTTGGCATGGATAAGCCCTCAAACGGTCTTCAGGTTCGCTCGGAATCGGTGCCCTTTCGGGACGCCTCCGACCTTACTCTTATCGACTCAGAAAATAAGATGATTCAGTTTTACAAAAAGCCGCTACTACTTAGGCTTCTTGGTACCGTACTTCGAACGACCCTGGTTACGACCTTTAACGCCGGAAGTATCCAAGGAGCCGCGTACGGTGTGGTAACGAACACCTGGCAAGTCTTTTACACGACCGCCGCGGATCAGTACCACGCTGTGCTCTTGCAGGTTGTGGCCTTCACCACCGATGTACGAGGAAACCTCGAAACCGTTGGTCAGACGCACACGGCATACTTTACGCAGTGCCGAGTTAGGTTTTTTCGGCGTAGTGGTATACACGCGAGTGCATACGCCACGACGTTGCGGGCAGTTCTGCAGCGCAGGTACGTCGGATTTCTCGACGATACGCTTACGCGGCTGACGTACCAGCTGGTTGATAGTTGCCATCTACTAGCTCCACTGTTGTCTTGCGACGCTATTGTCTTGCAAGAAAAGCAAAATGGCAGGAACGAATTCCCGCCAAATTTAGGGGTACAAGAGTCTAAAGAGGATCTTGTCCCCAGTCAAGGCAAGGCCCCGACCTCCCCTCTCATCGAACCGCGACAAAATTGCCTCGATCCGACGAATGGGGGCTGCCAGGGCCCAGACTTATTTATCGCAGAACTCAGTTACCGCTAGAGTTCAGCGCTTCGGTCAGTGCAGCTTCCACTTCACTGGCGCTTACGCGCAGCGGCTTGTCAGCATCACGGCGGCGCTTGCGCTCGCTGTGGTAAGCCAAACCGGTACCTGCCGGGATCAGACGACCCACGACCACGTTTTCTTTCAGACCGCGCAGGTAATCGCGCTTGCCGGTTACCGCTGCTTCGGTCAGTACGCGAGTGGTCTCCTGGAAGGAGGCCGCCGAGATGAACGACTCAGTGGACAACGACGCCTTGGTGATACCCAGCAGCACGCGAGTGAACTTGGAAACGAATTTCTCTTCGTTCGTCAGGCGCTCGTTTTCCACCAGCACGTGAGTCAATTCCATCTGGTCGCCCTTGATGAAACTGGAATCGCCAGACTCAGCGATTTCAACTTTACGCAGCATCTGACGCAGGATGGTCTCGATGTGCTTATCGTTGATCTTCACGCCTTGCAGGCGGTAAACGTCCTGGATCTCGTTAACGATGTACTTGGCCAGCGCACTCACACCCAGCAGACGCAGGATGTCGTGTGGATCGCTTGGACCGTCGGAGATAACTTCGCCGCGGTTTACCTGTTCGCCTTCGAACACGTTCAGGTGACGCCACTTCGGAATCAGCTCTTCATACGGATCGCTACCGTCGTTCGGGGTAATGACCAGACGGCGCTTGCCCTTGGTCTCTTTACCGAACGCGATGGTACCGCTGACTTCAGCCAGAATCGACGCTTCTTTCGGACGACGAGCTTCGAACAAGTCGGCAACACGCGGCAGACCACCGGTGATGTCACGGGTCTTCGAAGTTTCTTGCGGGATACGCGCGATAACATCACCGATCGCGATCTTCGCACCATCCGCTACACCGACCAGGGCGTTGGCCGGCAGGAAGTACTGAGCGATTACGTCAGTGCCTGGCAGCAACAAGTCCTTGCCGTTGTCATCGACCATCTTCACAGCAGGACGGATGTCTTTACCGGCAGCTGGACGATCTTTCGCGTCGAGTACTTCAATGTTGGTCATACCGGTCAATTCGTCAGTCTGACGCTTGATCGTGATGCCTTCTTCCATGCCCACGTAGGTCACGGTACCTTTCATTTCGGTAACGATTGGGTGAGTGTGCGGATCCCACTTGGCCACGATTGCGCCAGCGTCGACCTTGTCACCTTCTTTAACCGAGATCACAGCACCGTACGGCAGCTTGTAGCGCTCACGCTCACGACCGTAGTCATCAGCGATTGCCAGCTCACCGGAACGGGACACAGCAACCAGGTGGCCATCCACTCGCTCAACGTGCTTCAGGTTGTGCAGACGGACGGTACCGCCATTCTTCACCTGAACGCTGTCAGCTGCGGAGGTCCGGCTTGCCGCACCACCGATGTGGAACGTACGCATGGTCAGCTGGGTACCCGGCTCACCGATGGACTGGGCAGCGATAACGCCGACCGCTTCACCGATGTTCACCTGGTGACCACGAGCCAAGTCACGGCCGTAGCACTTGGCGCAAATGCCATAGCGGGTTTCGCAGCTGATCGGCGAGCGAACAATCACTTCGTCGATGCTGTTGAGTTCGATGAACTCGACCCACTTCTCGTCGACCAGAGTGCCGGCAGGAACAATAACTTCCTCGGTACCTGGCTTGAATACGTCACGGGCAATAACACGACCCAATACGCGCTCACCCAGCGGCTCTACAACGTCACCGCCTTCAATGTGCGGAGTCATCAGCAGGCCGTGCTCGGTGCCGCAATCGATCTCGGTTACAACCAGATCTTGTGCAACGTCTACCAGACGACGCGTCAGGTAACCGGAGTTAGCGGTTTTCAACGCGGTATCCGCCAGACCTTTACGAGCACCGTGAGTGGAGATGAAGTACTGAAGTACGCTCAAACCTTCACGGAAGTTCGCAGTAATCGGCGTTTCGATGATGGAACCGTCCGGCTTGGCCATCAGGCCACGCATACCGGCGAGCTGACGGATCTGCGCAGCAGAACCCCGTGCGCCCGAGTCGGCCATCATGTACATCGAGTTGAAGGATTCCTGGTCAACTTCGACGCCGTGGCGGTCGATGACTTTCTCTTTCGAGAGGTTGGCCATCATCGCCTTGGATACTTCGTCGTTCGCCTTGGACCAAAGGTCGATCACCTTGTTGTACTTCTCGCCCTGGGTTACCAGGCCGGAGGCGTACTGGCTTTCGATCTCTTTCACTTCGTCGGTGGCTGCACCGATGATGCGGGCTTTTTCATCCGGGATAACGAAGTCGTTAACGCCGATGGAAACGCCGGAAATGGTCGAATAAGCAAAACCGGTGTACATCAACTGGTCAGCGAAGATCACGGTCTCTTTCAAACCAACCACGCGGTAGCACTGGTTGATCAGCTTGGAGATCGCCTTTTTCTTCATCGGCAGGTTGACGACATCGTACGACAGACCTTTTGGCACAACTTGATACAACAGCGCACGGCCGACAGTGGTGTCGACGATACGGGTGTTGGTCACGCTGCCGCCGTCACGGTCGTTGACGGTTTCGTTGATCCGCACCTTGACCTTGGCGTGCAGTGCGGCTTCGCCGGCACGGAACACACGGTCAACTTCCTGCAGGTCAGCGAACACACGACCTTCGCCCTTGGCGTTGATCGCTTCACGGGTCATGTAGTACAGACCCAGTACAACGTCCTGCGACGGAACGATGATTGGCTCACCGTTGGCTGGCGACAGAATGTTGTTGGTCGACATCATCAACGCGCGCGCTTCCAACTGGGCTTCCAGTGTCAGCGGTACGTGCACGGCCATTTGGTCGCCGTCGAAGTCGGCGTTGTACGCAGCACAGACCAGCGGGTGCAGCTGAATAGCCTTACCTTCGATCAGTACCGGTTCAAACGCCTGGATACCCAGACGGTGAAGGGTCGGTGCACGGTTGAGGAGAACCGGGTGTTCACGGATCACTTCAGCGAGAACGTCCCAAACCTCTGGCAGTTCGCGCTCGACCATTTTCTTGGCGGCTTTGATGGTGGTCGCGAGACCGCGCATTTCCAGCTTGCCGAAAATGAACGGCTTGAACAGCTCGAGAGCCATCTTCTTCGGCAGACCGCACTGGTGCAGACGCAGGGTCGGGCCTACGGTAATTACCGAACGACCGGAGTAGTCAACACGCTTACCGAGCAAGTTCTGACGGAAACGACCTTGCTTACCCTTGATCATGTCAGCCAAGGATTTCAGAGGACGCTTGTTCGAACCGGTGATAGCGCGGCCACGACGACCGTTGTCGAGCAAGGCATCGACAGCTTCTTGCAACATACGCTTTTCGTTGCGCACGATGATGTCCGGAGCGGACAGGTCAAGCAGGCGCTTCAAGCGGTTATTACGGTTGATCACGCGACGGTACAGGTCGTTGAGGTCGGAAGTCGCGAAACGACCACCATCCAACGGTACCAGCGGACGCAGATCTGGCGGCAGAACCGGCAGAACGGTCAGCACCATCCACTCTGGCAGGTTGCCGGAACCCTGGAAGGCTTCCATCAACTTCAGACGCTTGGACAGCTTCTTGATCTTGGTTTCGGAGTTGGTTTGCGGAATCTCTTCACGCAGACGGCCAATCTCGTGCTCCAGGTCGATAGCGTGCAGCAGTTCGCGGACAGCTTCGGCACCCATGCGGGCATCGAAATCGTCACCGAATTCTTCCAGCGCTTCGAAGTACTGCTCGTCGTTCAGCAGCTGACCTTTTTCAAGGGTGGTCATGCCTGGATCGATAACGACATAGCTCTCGAAGTAGAGAACGCGTTCGATATCACGCAGGGTCATGTCCATCAGCAAGCCGATACGGGACGGCAGCGATTTCAGGAACCAGATGTGGGCAACCGGCGAAGCCAGCTCGATGTGCGCCATGCGCTCACGACGAACCTTGGCCAGTGCAACTTCAACGCCGCACTTCTCGCAGATCACACCACGGTGCTTCAAGCGCTTGTACTTACCGCACAGGCACTCGTAATCCTTTACCGGGCCAAAGATCTTGGCGCAGAACAGGCCGTCACGCTCAGGTTTGAACGTACGGTAGTTGATGGTTTCCGGCTTTTTAACTTCACCGAACGACCACGAACGGATCATCTCAGGCGATGCCAATCCAATACGGATGGCGTCGAACTCTTCGACTTGACCCTGGTTTTTCAGCAAATTCAGTAGGTCTTTCAAGGCCTTTCCTCCTGGCGGAGCAGAGAGCGGGCTAAACGGCCCCGCTCTCGATTCGCGTCACGTGTTATTCGGTTTCCAGATCGATATCGATGCCGAGGGAACGAATTTCTTTGATCAACACGTTGAAGGACTCGGGCATGCCCGGCTCCATACGGTGATCGCCGTCCACGATGTTTTTGTACATCTTGGTCCGACCGTTCACATCGTCCGACTTCACTGTGAGCATTTCTTGCAGAGTGTAAGCAGCACCGTATGCTTCCAGTGCCCAGACCTCCATCTCCCCGAAACGCTGACCACCGAACTGAGCCTTACCACCCAGCGGCTGCTGGGTAACGAGGCTGTACGAACCGGTAGAACGAGCGTGCATCTTGTCGTCTACCAAGTGGTTCAGCTTCAGCATGTACATGTAGCCAACAGTAACCGGGCGCTCGAACTTGTTGCCGGTACGGCCGTCGAACAGCTGCATCTGGCCGCTTTCTGGCAGGTCTGCCAGTTTCAGCATGGCCTTGATTTCGCTTTCCTTGGCACCGTCGAACACCGGGGTAGCCATTGGAACGCCGCCGCGCAGGTTCTTCGCCAGATCCAGGATTTCCTGGTCGGAGAAGGTGTCCAGCTCTTCGTTGCGACCGCCGATCTCGTTGTAGATCTCGTGCAGGAACTTACGCAGGTCTGCGACCTTGCGCTGCTCTTCGATCATACGGTTGATCTTCTCGCCCAGACCTTTGGCCGCGAGGCCCAGGTGGGTTTCAAGGATCTGACCAACGTTCATACGCGAAGGTACGCCCAACGGGTT
Source organism: Pseudomonas aylmerensis (assembly GCF_001702265.1). Taxonomy (GTDB): domain Bacteria; phylum Pseudomonadota; class Gammaproteobacteria; order Pseudomonadales; family Pseudomonadaceae; genus Aquipseudomonas; species Aquipseudomonas aylmerensis. Next base: position 10,126 of record NZ_MAUE01000047.1, on the reverse strand, counting down.
GAGGACGACGTCGACCGGTGTGCCATTGGCATCGTGCGGCATGTCTTCAACCGGCATGATCACGGAGACCACACCTTTGTTACCGTGACGACCGGCCATCTTGTCGCCCGGTTGGATGCGACGACGGATTGCCAGGTAAACCTTGACGATTTTCAGCACGCCTGGAGCCAGGTCATCGCCCTGCTGCAGTTTGCGCTTCTTGTCTTCGAACTTGTCGTCCAGCAGACGGCGACGATCAACGATATAGGCCTGGGCCTTCTCGAGCTGCTCGTTCAGAGCATCTTCAGCCATGCGCAGTTTGAACCACTGGCCGTGCTCAAGACCGTCGAGAACTTCGTCGGTGATGTCCTGACCTTTCTTCAGACCTGCGCCGCCTTCAGCCTTGTGGCCTACCAGGGCGGAACGCAGACGTTCGAAGGTCGCGCCTTCAACGATACGGAACTCTTCGTTCAGATCCTTGCGGATCTCGTCGAGCTGGGTCTTCTCGATGGACAGTGCACGAGCATCACGCTCAACGCCGTCACGGGTGAAGACCTGTACGTCGATGACAGTACCCTTGGTACCGGTAGGTACGCGCAGGGAGGTGTCTTTAACGTCGCTGGCTTTTTCACCGAAGATCGCACGCAGCAGTTTTTCTTCCGGAGTCAGTTGGGTCTCGCCTTTCGGAGTGACCTTACCTACCAGGATGTCGCCTGCGCCGACTTCAGCACCTACGTAAACGATACCGGCTTCGTCCAGCTTGTTCAGTGCAGCTTCACCCACGTTCGGGATGTCTGCAGTGATTTCCTCTGGCCCAAGCTTGGTGTCACGTGCCACACAGGTCAGTTCCTGAATGTGGATCGTGGTGAAACGGTCTTCTTGAACAACACGCTCGGACAGGCAGATGGAGTCTTCGAAGTTGAAGCCGTTCCATGCCATGAACGCGATGCGCATGTTCTGGCCCAGTGCCAGTTCACCCATGTCGGTGGACGGGCCGTCGGCCATGATGTCGCTACGCTGAACGCGATCACCCTTGCTCACCAGCGGACGCTGGTTGATGCACGTGTTCTGGTTCGAGCGGGTGTATTTGGTCAGGTTGTAGATGTCGACACCGGCTTCGCCAGTTTCAACTTCGTCATCGGCAACACGAACCACGATACGGCTGGCATCAACGGAGTCGATCACGCCGCCACGACGAGCCACGACGCAAACGCCGGAGTCACGGGCTACGTTACGCTCCATGCCGGTACCTACCAGCGGCTTGTCAGCGCGCAGGGTCGGTACAGCTTGACGCTGCATGTTGGAACCCATCAACGCACGGTTGGCGTCGTCGTGCTCGAGGAACGGGATCAGCGACGCTGCAACCGAAACTACCTGCTTCGGCGAAACGTCCATCAAGGTGACGTCTTCCGGCGCCTTGACAGTGAACTCGTTCAAGTGACGAACCGCTACCAGCTCGTCGACCAGGACTTTCTTGTCGTTCATCGTGGCCGAGGCCTGGGCGATCACGTGATCAGCTTCTTCGATGGCGGACAGGAACACGATCTCGTCGGTGACCAGAGCGTCTTTCACCACGCGGTACGGGCTCTCGAGGAAGCCGTACTGGTTGGTGCGCGCATACGCAGCCAGGGAGTTGATCAGACCGATGTTCGGACCTTCCGGCGTTTCGATCGGGCAAACACGACCGTAGTGCGTCGGGTGTACGTCACGAACTTCAAAGCCTGCACGCTCACGGGTCAGACCGCCTGGGCCCAGTGCCGAAACACGGCGCTTGTGGGTGATCTCGGAGAGCGGGTTGTTCTGGTCCATGAACTGCGAGAGCTGGCTGGAGCCGAAGAACTCTTTCACCGCCGCAGCCACTGGCTTGGCGTTGATCAGGTCTTGTGGCATCAGGCCTTCGCTTTCAGCCATCGACAGACGCTCTTTGACCGCACGCTCAACACGCACCAGGCCAACGCGGAACTGGTTCTCGGCCATTTCGCCTACGCAGCGAACACGACGGTTACCCAGGTGGTCGATGTCATCGACGATGCCTTTACCGTTACGGATGTCGACCAGAGTCTTCAGTACCGCGACGATGTCTTCCTTGCACAACACGCCCGAACCTTCGATCTCGGTACGACCGATACGACGGTTGAACTTCATCCGGCCGACCGCAGACAGGTCATAGCGCTCAGGGCTGAAGAACAGGTTGTTGAACAGGGTCTCGGCAGCGTCTTTGGTCGGTGGCTCGCCAGGACGCATCATGCGATAGATCTCGACCAGCGCTTCCAATTGGTTGCTGGTGGAGTCGATCTTCAGAGTGTCGGAGATGAACGGACCGCAGTCGATGTCGTTGGTGTACAGGGTCTCGATGCGAACGACCTGAGCCTTGGCGATTTTGGCCAGGATCTCGGTGTTCAGCTCGGTGTTGCACTCAGCCAGGATTTCGCCTGTAGCCGGGTGAACGATGACCTTGGCGGTAGTGCGACCCAGGACGTAGTCCAGAGGCACTTCCAGCTCTTTGATACCGGCTTTTTCGATCTGGTTGATGTGGCGCGCAGTGATACGACGGCCAGCTTCAACAATGACCTTGCCTTTTTCATCCTGGATGTCCAGGACGGCAATTTCACCACGCAGACGCGAAGCGATCAGCTCCAGCTTGAGGGTTTCATCCTTCAGGCTGAATACGTTGGTGGTGTAGAAGGCGTCCAGCACTTGCTCAGTGGTATAGCCGAGCGCGCGCAGCAGTACCGAGGCCGGCAGCTTGCGACGACGGTCGATACGCACGAACACGCAGTCTTTAGGGTCGAACTCGAAATCCAACCACGAACCACGGTACGGAATGATCCGCGCGGAGTACAGGAGCTTGCCGGAGCTGTGCGTCTTGCCGCGGTCGTGGTCAAAGAACACGCCCGGGGAACGGTGCAGCTGGGAAACGATAACACGCTCGGTACCATTGATAACGAAGGTACCGTTCTCAGTCATCAATGGGATTTCGCCCATGTAGACTTCTTGCTCTTTGATGTCCTTGATCGCTTTGTTCGACGATTCTTTGTCGAAAATGATCAGGCGGACTTTTACCCGCAAAGGTACGGCGTACGTAACACCGCGCAACACGCATTCTTTGACATCAAATGCCGGTTCGCCCAGGCGATAACCGACGTACTCCAGCGCAGCATTGCCGGAGTAGCTGATGATCGGGAAAACGGATTTGAAGGCCGCATGCAGGCCCACGTCGCGGAACTGATCTTTGGTCGCTCCCGCCTGCAAGAATTCACGATACGAATCCAGCTGGATAGCCAGAAGGTACGGGACATCCATGACGTCCGGCAACTTGCTAAAGTCCTTGCGGATACGTTTTTTCTCAGTATATGAGTAAGCCATCAGCGTTCCCCAGCTTGGTCACCTGCTTGTTTGGCCCCTCCGACGGGAGCAGCCAGAAAATCTTGCAAACCCCATGGTTTGCACCACCGCATCGGGTGGCTACAGCGCGTTAATGGCGGCGACCGAGTCGACAGCCAAGAACGGAAAAAGGCCGGTGGCAAGAGCCACCAGCCATCAGCCTTCAGCTTAACGCTTGGGCTGGAGACGCAAGGTCGATGCTTACTTCAGCTCGACTTTAGCGCCTGCTTCTTCCAGTACTGCTTTGGCTTTGTCAGCTGCGTCTTTGGCAACAGCTTCCAGAACCAGGGCAGGAGCGCCGTCAACTACAGCCTTGGCTTCTTTCAGGCCCAGACCGGTCAGTTCACGTACTGCCTTGATCACGTTTACTTTCTTCTCGCCAGCTTCGGTCAGCATGACGTTGAATTCGGTTTGCTCTTCAACAACGGCAGCAGCAGCAGCTGGGCCAGCGGAAGCAGCGGCAGCGGAAACGCCGAATTTTTCTTCGAAAGCTTTGATCAGCTCAACAACCTGCAGAACCGACATTTCAGCTACGGCGTTGAGGATATCGTCTTGGGAGATAGACATTGCTGTATTTCCTGAATTGGGGGACGGCCTACGCGGCCATCGAAATAAACAAAAATACGCGAGAGAAGTCGCTCAGCCTTAGGCTGCGGCAGCTTCTTTTTGCTCGCGAACTGCAGCCAGAGTACGAGCCAGCTTGCTGGTAGCGCCTTGAATCACGCTCATCAGCTGCGAAATGGCTTCGTCGCGGGTCGGCAGTGTTGCCAGTACGTCGATTTGGTTAGCTGCGAGGAACTTGCCCTCGAACGCAGCTGCCTTGATCTCGAACTTATCCTGACTCTTGGCGAATTCTTTGAACAAACGGGCAGCAGCGCCTGGATGTTCTTTGGAGAACGCGATCAGAGTCGGGCCGGTGAACACGTCGTTGAGAACACTGTATTCAGTGTCAGCAACAGCGCGCTTGAGCAGGGTGTTACGTACAACACGTACGTATACGCCAGCTTCACGAGCCTCTTTACGGAGTCCGGTCATAGCGCCTACTGTCACACCACGGGCATCAGCCACGACAGCGGACAGAGCAGCTTTGGCAGCCTCGTTGACTTCAGCGACGATGGCCTTCTTGTCTTCGAGATTAATTGCCACGGGTTTAACTCCTGCTTGTTACCGTTTCATCTGGCCGAAGCCGGATGTCGTTTTGGTGTCTGATTCGGTAAGGAACCGGGAGCACCATCTGCGTAGGCTTGTGGTTTAAGACTTGCGCCGCCTACGGTCTTGGATAGCCCCCGCCAGGCAGGGACCCCAATTTTTTCAATTGGCGCAATCTCTCGCGCCAATCTGTGTCTTATACGTCCAGCGAGCCTTGGTCGATGACCAGACCTGGGCCCATAGTGGTGCTCAGGGTAACGCGCTTGACGTAGATACCTTTCGAGGAAGCTGGCTTGATACGCTTCAGATCAGCGATCAGGGCTTCAACGTTTTCCTTCAGCTTGACGGCGTCGAAGCCGACCTTGCCAACGGAGGTGTGAATGATGCCGTTTTTGTCGGTGCGATAACGAACCTGACCAGCCTTGGCGTTTTTAACCGCGGTAGCTACGTCTGGAGTCACGGTGCCGACTTTCGGGTTAGGCATCAGACCACGTGGACCGAGGATCTGACCCAACTGACCTACAACGCGCATTGCATCCGGGGAAGCAATAACTACGTCGTAGTTCAGGTCGCCGCCTTTCATTTCAGCAGCCAGGTCGTCCATGCCAACGCGGTCAGCGCCGGCGGCCAGAGCAGCTTCAGCTGCCGGGCCTTGGGTGAAGACAGCTACACGTACAGTCTTACCGGTACCGTGTGGCAGCACAGTTGCGCTACGAACGACCTGGTCAGATTTACGTGGGTCAACACCCAGGTTTACAGCAACGTCAACGGACTCGCTGAACTTGACAGTCGACAGCTCGGTCAGCAGGGCAGCAGCGTCTACAAAGTTGTAGGACTTGCCTGCTTCGATTTTGCCGGCGATAGCCTTTTGGCGCTTGGTCAGCTTAGCCATTACACACCCTCCACGTTAAGGCCCATGCTACGAGCAGAACCGGCGATGGTACGCACGGCTGCATCCATATCAGCTGCAGTCAGATCCGCGTTTTTGGTTTTCGCGATTTCTTCCAGCTGAGCACGAGTCACGGTGCCAACCTTAACGGTGTTAGGACGAGCGGAACCGCTAGTCAGACCAGCAGCTTTCTTCAGCAGAACCGAAGCCGGGGTCGACTTGGTTTCGAAAGTGAAGCTACGGTCGCTGTATACAGTGATGATCACTGGAGTCGGCAGACCTGGCTCAAGACCCTGAGTACGGGCGTTGAAGGCCTTGCAGAATTCCATGATGTTCACGCCGTGCTGACCCAGAGCTGGACCGACGGGTGGGCTAGGGTTGGCCTGAGCGGCCTTCACTTGCAGCTTGATGTAAGCGGTAATCTTCTTGGCCATGAGGCACTCCAATTACGGGTTCTAACGCCTCGAAAGGCTCCCCGGTTACTTGCGCGTTTATCCCAGTGACGACAAAACCCCACAGCCTAAGGCTGCGGGGTTGGGATGCTTGCCCAGCTAGACCTTCTCGACCTGGCTGAACTCCAACTCTACCGGAGTAGAGCGACCGAAAATGAGCACTGCCACTTGGATCCGGCTCTTTTCGTAGTTAACTTCTTCGACGGTGCCGTTGAAATCAGCAAACGGACCATCTGTGACACGAACAACCTCACCCGGTTCGAACAAAGTCTTCGGCTTGGGCTTGTCGCTACCGTCAGCAACACGACGCAGAATTGCTTCTGCCTCTTTGTCGGTGATCGGAGCAGGCTTATCAGCAGTACCGCCGATAAAACCCATGACACGAGGAGTGTCCTTGACCAAGTGCCAAGTACCTTCATTCATGTCCATCTGAACCAGCACGTAGCCAGGGAAGAACTTGCGTTCGCTTTTACGCTTCTGGCCATTCCGCATTTCAACCACTTCTTCAGTGGGAACCAGAATTTCGCCGAAGCCATCTTCCATGCCTGCGAGCTTTACGCGCTCTAGCAAAGAGCGCATAACATGCTTCTCGTAACCCGAGTAAGCATGCACAACGTACCAACGCTTAGCCACGGGACACCCTTAGCCAACAATCAAGGAAACAAGCCAGCCGAGCAGGGAATCAAGCCCCCACAACAGCAACGCCATAACCAGAACAACAGCCACAACGATCAACGTGGTCTGCGTGGTTTCTTGGCGAGTCGGCCAAACGACTTTACGGATTTCGGTGCGAGCTTCCTTTACCAGGACCGCGAACGACTTGCCTTTAGCAGTCTGCAGGCCTACAAAGGCAGCTACAGCAGCAAGGGCGAGCAAAGCGAGGACGCGGTACAGGATCGGCGAAGCAGAGTAGTACTGATTGCCAACAACGCCTACGACCACCAATGCGACTACGGCGAGCCACTTGACGAGATCGAAACGAGAGCTTTGAGCTTCAGCCTTAGGAGTCATCTATGAAGATCCTGTGAAAAGAAAGCCAGACACACCACGTGAATCTGGCAGGTCAGGAGGGAATCGAACCCCCAACCTACGGTTTTGGAGACCGTCGCTCTGCCAATTGAGCTACTGACCTAAAACAAAATCAGGCCGACCATTATGCAGGCCTGAAAAAGACTTTACAACAACCAACCCCTAGAGACTTGAAAACACCCAGCAACAAAGCCAAGCACAACACAATCAAGCCGAGGCAGCTGTTAAAACAAAGGCAGATATTTTCATATCTGCCTTGTTATATGGAGCTCTTGAGCGGATTTGAACCGCTGACCTCACCCTTACCAAGGGTGTGCTCTACCAACTGAGCTACAAGAGCAAAACACCGTGCACAACCTGCAAACTTGGAGCGGGTAGCGGGAATCGAACCCGCATCATCAGCTTGGAAGGCTGAGGTTCTACCACTAAACTATACCCGCGGAGCTTGCAGCTCACGCTAAAAATGGTGGAGGGGGAAGGATTCGAACCTTCGAAGTCGTAGACGTCAGATTTACAGTCTGATCCCTTTGGCCGCTCGGGAACCCCTCCTAAGCGAGCCGGCATTCTACATCACGCCGGCCTTCTGTCAAGCATTTTCTCATTTAAAAATATGAGGTTAGCTGCGTTGACCTCGCTTCTCACTGAAGGCCTTAAAGGTCTTCACTGCGAAGCGGGCGCCATTCTATGCAAACTATTCGAGAGTTGCAATGCCTTCGCACAGCATTATTTTATGTTTTAACTCATTGAATTCCTTAGCAAGGTTTTCAAAGGGCAGATCATCTGCCAGGCGTCGGCTTTCCGGGGCTACGCGAAGCCAGTAACCCGAGACGTCGGGCGCACTCAGCAACTGAAGCTTGACCTTTATATCCAGGCTAATGAGACGCTGCTCGAGAGATTGCGCTTCGTGCTGATCCGCAAAGCCGCCGATGTACAAGCAGGTGCTTTGCGCATCGGACGCTTTTGCCCGATCCCTGCGGACCACGGCATCCGACGATTCACTCAGCAGTCGAATATCCTGCTGGGAACCCCGATAGAGACTCAAGGGCGTGACATCCTTGGCGCGCAGAGGCGCTTCTTGCTGGTGCCAAATGTAGTAGAAGGCGTTGAGGACGAGTAAAAGCAAAAACAGCCAACGCATAATCACCTCAAGATAAAGGACACGCCATCGCCAACCCGACAAAAACCAAGTCAGGAACGAGTCGGGCCTGGGGCACGGCATTTCGTACCAGATCGGCATCTCCACCGGTCAGGAACACAGTGAAGTCATCACCCCAGTAGCTACGGGCCTGCTCAAGCTGAGTCAACACAAACCCCCTGAGCATCAGCGTGCAGCCGCGCTCGACCGCCTCTACGGTCGTACGACCAGGAGAAAGGCGCTCCAGAGCCCTTTCGGCAGCGGCATCGTCGTAACGGATCCTGCGCGTGTGCGTACGCAGCTGGTTTCGCATGAGCGGCATACCAGGACAAATAAAGCCGCCGAGGTGCTCGCCATCTGCTGCAATAAAATCTGCAGTCGCCGCCGTACCAAAATCAAGCACGAGGCAGGCACCTGAAGCCAATTTGAATCCACCCAACATTGCCAGCCACCGATCAAGCCCAAGACGCTCGAAATCCTCGTAGCCGTTACGTACGCCTGCCATTTCACGCGCAGAGGCCGCACAGGAAACAGCAACGCCAAAAGCCTCCACCAGCGCCTCGGCAAGCCTGCTTGTTTCTTCCTGGGCACGAACGCTCACCAACCGGCAGCGCGTCAGCGACAAGCCAGGCAACGCCACCAGGCTTTCTATCAACGCGACATCCGAACCCGCAACGCCCTCTGCGCAAGCACCTACCCCACCTGAGCCGAGCACACGCCATTTGATAAAGCTATTCCCACAGTCGAGCTCAAGAATCATCACGCAACCTCAGGCTTAACTCACCACCACTGTATATTTTCTCGACCCCATCGACGCTTAAACGCAAAGCACCTTGCCCATCGACACCCAGCACCACGCCGTCCACTTGGTTGACACCTGCAATGAGCGATACCGCCTTGCCCTGCCACGCATGACTCTGCTCCCATTCCGCCTGAAGTGCTGCGAAGCCAGCGGCTCTATGACGATCAAGATAGCTTTGCAACTGCAAACCGAGTTGGGCCACCAGGACATTACGATTGACAGGAGCCCCCGTCTCAAGCTGCACCGAGGTCCATTGCTGATCAACCTCGTCAGCCCTCTGCATATTCACATTGATCCCGATTCCTAGGACAACGTGACAGATATCAGCAGGGTCCCCTACCAATTCCAGCAATATCCCGGCAATTTTTTTCTGCCCAACCAGCACATCGTTTGGCCACTTCAAGGCAGCCCCGCGCATACCCGACTCACGCAGGGCCTGCATGACAGCCAGGCCGACAACAAGACTCAAACCTTCAAGCTGTCGAAGACCACCCTCTATACGCAGTACAAGGCTGTAATACACATTTTGCGCGAAGGGGCTGACCCACTTTCGGCCACGCCTGCCTCTTCCTGCTGTTTGCTGCTCCGCCAGCACCAGGAACGGCGCCGCAGAGCCTGTCTCGACAAGACGCAGTGCTTCGGCATTGGTAGAGTCAATGGAGTCGGAAATATGAACAGGCCACGCCAACGAGGGCGCAAACAGCGCGATCTCCTCAGCACTCAAGAACACCAGCGGCGAAGCCAATTGATACCCTTTGCCACGAACCTTATGGATCGGCAGGTTCAGCTCTGCCTCAAGGTGCTGGAGTTGTTTCCAGACTGCACTTCGACTGACGCCCAGGGCGGCGCCAAGTGCTTCTCCGGAGTGAAATCGGCCGTCTTTCAGAAGTTTTAACAACGTCAGCATGCAAGTATCGCCTCACAATGAGGCACGCATGATAGCCATGCGCAGGGTCATTGCATAGAAAGGCCGGACATAAGCGCTAAAGGTCTCAGCCACCTCCCGGCGCATTTTCGACCGCCCAAAACAAAACCCCTGTCTGCGTTAGCAAACAGGGGTTCTGGAATTTAATCTTGACGATGACCTACTCTCACATGGGGAAACCCCACACTACCATCGGCGATGCATCGTTTCACTGCTGAGTTCGGGATGGGATCAGGTGGTTCCAATGCTCTATGGTCGTCAAGAAATTCGGGTACTGAGTCGTGACCATGTGGCCTCGCTTCAGCAAATTGGGTATGTGATAGCTTTCGGTGTTTTGTGAGCGTCGAACTTTCGGTTCATTTCGTCTTCACACACCGCAATC
>NZ_MAUE01000046.1 GCF_001702265.1 Pseudomonas aylmerensis | reverse complement strand
TTCTTGCCAGCAGCAGGCACATCGTCGACATGCTCCTGCCGAACCAACGTCGTCCGCTGCGTCTTGCCGCGAACCGCCGGCACCGGGTTGGAAATCAGCTGATCCCCGGCCTTCAATGGCACATCCGGAATCACCGTGATCGGCGTCGCTGCGCTCCTCAGCAACAACGGTTTGGCCGCCTCGACATGGCCCTGCACACGAGATTTCCCAAATTGCCTGGCCACCTGTTTGAACCACTGGCGCGCACGACGAGACTTGATGCCGTCCAGGACCTTGGCGCTCATGCCGATCGCCACGCCCATCGCACCGGTGGCGAGGGCCAGCAGCAGGTTGATCAGCACTTCGGCGCTGATTTCCCCGAGCAATTCATTCATGTACGGCGGCGGCATCATCCGCATCCAACTGACCAATACCGACAAGTAAATGAACAGCAGCGGCTCATCGCTGAGCACCAAAATGCCTTTTGCGAGGATTTCGGCGCTGAGGTTCAGGAGCTTTTCGAGTTCGGCGCGGGACAGGTAATGCAGCAGCTTCTCGGCATTGGCAAGCGGGTCCATAAGCCACTGAAGCAGCTGCTTGAGGGAATCCCAGAGTTCATACAGCGCATTGCCAAATCCCCGGGCGTAGGCTCGGTGCAGCATCAGGTAGCGCTTGAGGAAATTGGCCTCGGAGTAGTCCGCCCACAGCGGTGCAAACGTGGCGTCCCACTCGCTGCGCAGCCAGCCCTCCAGCGGCCCGATGACCGACTGATAGGAGGCATACAGCGCCTTGAAATGCTCTTGGGAGACGTTGGGGTAGAAACTGATGCGGTACTGCTGGTTACGATCGCACTCGGTAACTTCCAGAATGCCGCTGGGCCCGATGGTTTTATGGATGGGCGCCCCCAGCGGGCCGCCGTGTGGGTCGATACGCTGCAACATCACGGGCGTATTGCCGATGGGCACGAACCTCGAACTCTGGAACATGTGCACCAGGGTCAATGTGCCGTTGGCCTGGCACGCGGCGACGGTACTGCTGGGAAGGATCGAGCGGTTGATCGGCGTGACAAGCGCCACCTCACGGCCGACCTTGAATACCTGCTCGACATCCAGCGCCGAAGAGCTGAGGACGCTTTGCGCCAAGGTTTCGTAGGAATTGAGGCAGCGCCTGAAGTCGCTGAGCACGGCTTCGACGTCACGCGTCTTGGCATCCATGGCCGTCAGCAGCAGGAGGCCGATGGTTTGGCTGGTGGCGTTGATCAAGGCGCACCCACCAAAACGGCGGGGCTATCGAAAAAAAACATCTGCAATCCCTCGCACTGTGTGATCAGGCGAGGGACTTTGCAGCGGTTTTTAAGTGATATCTGTAGTGCTTATCCGGCAGTCAGGTGGGATGTTTCAGCGGCAGTTGTCTTCTCCCGGCCCAGCACCAGGCTGCAGAGTGCCGGCAGGAACAGCAGCGTCAACACCGTGCCTACCAGCACCCCACCAATCAGCACATACGCCAGGGACGACCAGAACACCGACAGCGTCAGTGGAATGAACGCCAGTGCCGCCGCCAGTGCCGTCAATATCACGGGCCGCGCACGGCGCACGGTGGCTTCGATGATCGCCTCGCGGATCGGCATGCCATGGTCCTGGTTCTGACGAATCTGGTCGGTAAAGATCAGCGTGTTGCGCATCAGGATCCCGCCGATCCCGATCAGCCCCAGGATTGCGTTAAACCCGAACGGCTGGTTGAACAGCAGCAAAGTCGGCACCGCGCCGATCAAGCCCAGAGGGGCAGTGGCGAAGACCATGAACATCACGCCAAACGAGCGCACCTGGAACATGATCACCGTGAGGGTCAGCAGGATCATGATCGGGAACAGCGCCGCGAGCGCGACGTTGGCCTTGGCGCTTTCTTCTACCGGGCCACCGATGTCGATCTGATAACCGGCAGGCAGCTGCGCGATCAGCGGCTGCAGGTCTTTGTACACGGCCATTTCCACGTCGGGCGGCTGCACGCCGTCGATGATGTCGGCACGTACTTCCACGGTGGTCGCGCGGTTGCGGCGCTTGAGGATCGGTTCTTCCATCACCGCCTGGAAATGCCCGACCTGGGCCAGCGGCACCGAAGTGCCCGCGCTGTTGGTCAGGGTCATGTTGTTGAGATTGCCGAGGTTCTCGCGCTGGTTGCCCTGGGCGCGGGCGACCACCGACACCGTGCGGTTGCCTTCGCGCACCTCGGTGATCGGGTTGCCGCTGAGCAAGGCGTTGAGCTGGGATTTGACCTCGTTCGGCGTGAAGCCGAGCAGGCGCAGGCGGTCCTGATCGAGGATCAGGCGATAGCCGCTGGTGCGCTCGCCCCAATCGAGGAACGCGTCCTTGGTCAGCTTATTCGCGGCGACGACCTTGCGCACCTGCTCAGACACCCCGCGCAGAACATCCAGATTCGGACCGCTGACGCGAAACACCACCGGGAACGGCACCGGCGGACCGAACAGCAGTTGCGTCACGCGCACCCGTGCCGCTGGAAACTCACCTGCGGCAATCCGCTCTCGCATGCGCAATTTCAGTGCGTCGCGGGCGTGGGAATCCGGGGTCTGCACGATCAGTTTGGCAAACGCCGGGTCCGGCAGTTCGGGGTTCAGCGAGAGGAAAAAGCGTGGCGCGCCGCCGCCCACGTAGGTGTCCACCAGGTGGGTCTGCGGCTCTTGCAGCAGCGCTTTTTCCAGCTGCGCGGCCACCGCCTCGGTGCTCTTGAAGGCACTGCCGGGCGGCATGTACACCTCAAGAATCAACTCGGACCGATCAGAGTTGGGGAAGAACTGCTTCTTCACCACGCCCATGCCCAGCACGCACAACACAAACGCCGCCACCACCAGTCCCGTCACCAGCCAGCGCCGCTGCACGCAGGTTTGCACCAGGTTGCGCAGTTTCTGGTAGTAACGCCCGGCATAAATCGCGTCGTGGCCGCCGGGTACCGGCTTGATCTGCGGCAGCAACTTCACCCCCAGGTACGGCGTGAACACCACCGCCACCAGCCACGACGAAATCAGCGCGAAGCCGACGATCCAGAAAATATTGCCGGCATATTCCCCGGCGCCGGAACGCGCGAAGCCCACGGGCAGGAAGCCGATGATGGTCACCAGCGTGCCGGTCAGCATTGGCGCGGCTGTCGAGCTCCAGGCGAAGGTGGCCGCGTGGATGCGGTCGAAGCCTTCTTCGAGTTTCACCACCATCATCTCGATGGCGATGATCGCGTCATCCACCAGCAACCCGAGGGAAATGATCAGCGCGCCGAGGGTAATACGGTCGAACTCGCGCCCGGTGAGCAGCATGATCACAAACACCACCGACAAGGTCAGGGGCACCGCAGCGGCCACCACCAGGCCGACGCGAAAGCCCAGCGCCAACAGGCTGATCACCATGACCACCGCCAGGGCGACGAAGAATTTCAGCATGAATTCGTTCACCGCCAGGCTGATGTTTTTTGCCTGGTCGGAGACTTTGGCGAAGTTCACGCCGAGCGGCAGGTCCGCCTGGATTCTGGCTTCCTCGGCCTTGAGGCTCTTGTCCAATTCCAGGCCGTTCCAGTGTTTCTCCATGATCACGCCGAGCATCAGCGCCGGGTCGCCCTGGTGGCGGATGCGGTAACTGGGCGGGTCCTCATAGCCGCGGCTGACGCTGGCCACGTCGGCGATGCGCAGCACGCGGCCGTTGACTTCCAGGGGCACGTTTTCGATCAGCGCCAGGCTGTCGAACGCGCCGTCGATACGGATATAGGCACGCGCACCGGCGGTTTCCACAAAGCCCGACGGTGCCACGGCATTTTGCGCGGCGAGGGCGGCGAAGATCTGGTCCGGCTTGATGCCCAGGGTCGCCAGGCGTTCGTAGGAGAACTCGACAAAGATCCGCTGGGCCTGCTCGCCGAGGATATTGACCTTCTTCACGCCTGGCAGGTTGAGCAGGCCCTGGCGCAGGTCTTCGGCCATCTGCACCTGTTGCCGATGGGGCAGGTGCTCGGCTTCCAGGGCGTAGAGGGCAAAGTACACATCGGAATATTCATCGTTGAAAAACGGCCCGATCACGCCCTTGGGCAGTTTCGCCGCTTCATCGCTGAGCTTTTTGCGCGTCTGGTAGAACAGGTCCTGGATTTCGCTGGGGCGCGTGGACTCCTTGTAGGTCATGCGCATCGACACAAAACCCGGCTGGGCAATGGTCTCGACGCGGTCGTAGTAGTCGAGTTCCTGCAGGCGTTTTTCCAGGCGGTCAGCGACTTGCTCCTGCATTTCCTGGGCCGTGGCGCCGGGCCAGGCGGCGGTGATGGTCATGACCTTGACGGTAAACGACGGGTCTTCGGCGCGCCCCAGTTTGCCGAACGAGAAGATCCCGGCGGCGAGGATCGCAATGATCAGAAACAGCGTGACCGCACGGTGCTTGACCGCCAGTTCGGAGAGGTTGATCCCGCGCATGCTCAGTGGTCCTGTTTGCGGTTGAGGGCCAATACCTGGGCGGGCAGCAGGCGCACGGCGTCGCCGCTGTGCAGCAGGTGCGCGCCGAGGGCGACGATGGTTTGGCCGGGGGCCACGCCGCTGTCGAGCAGGGCATCCTCCTGGCCGAGGCTGGCGACTTTCACCGGGGCGAAGCTGACCTTGTCATCAGCGCCGATCAGCCACACGCCAGTGCCTTGCCCTGCATCTTGCAGTGCGCCGATCGGCACGCGGGTTTGCTGGGCCTGGCCGTCGCCTTGCAGCCGCACGGTGATGGTCGAGCCGAGGGCAAAGCGGTCGACAGCGCCGTGCAGCACATAGCGGGCACGGTAGGTACGGGTCACGGGGTCGGCGCTGGCCGAGAGTTCGCGCAAGGTGGCGGTCACCGCCTGGTCGGGGGCGCCGAACGGGAAGGCCAGGGCTTTCTGCGAGGCCAGGTCGCGCTGGTTTTCCGGGAGATTGACGATGGCTTCGCGCGCGCCGTCATGGGCCAGGCGCGCGACGATTTGCCCTTCGGCGACCACTTGGCCGCGATCTACCCGCACGTCGGTGATGATGCCGTCCCCGTCAGCCTTGAGCACGGAGTAGGTGCGGCGGTTTTCAATCTGGCTGGCATCGGATTGCGCCGCGGCCAATTCGGCTTCGGCGACACGCAGGTTGGTGGCCGACTGGTCGAAGATCTGCCGCGACACCGCGCCGGTATTGGCCAGGCGCTGGTAGCGGTTTTCATCATCGCGGCGCTGGCGCAGTTGCGCCTGGGCGGCATTCACGCGGTTTTTGGCCGAGCGCAGGGCCAGCTCGAAGTCGCCGATGTCCAGCACCAGCAGGGTATCGCCCCGGGACACGTGCTGGCCGGGGTCGACCTTGCGCTCGATGACCTTGCCGCTGACGCGGAAACCCAGGTCACTCTCGGTACGCGCCGCGACCACGCCGGTGTAGGCGTTCTGCTGCGTACCGGCAGCCTCGACCTTGGCGGCGAGAACCGGGCGCGGTGGGGGCACCTCGGCGGCGGTGTCGGCTTTGCTGTTGCAGCCGCTGATGACGATCATCAGGGCCAGGGGCGTGAGAAGACGCAGGGGGAGAGGGTACATGGCGGGCTCCGGGGAAAACCTGTGGGGAAAAAATTATGGACATAATTTTTTACTCATATTATGGTCGAAATATAAATTAATCCAGCCCCCGGATATTCCCCATGGCAAACGCCCCGGCACCCTCGCGAAGCCTGCTGTTTTTACTGGTGGCCCTGACGGCCCTGGGTGAAGTCTCGACCCAATTGATCATCCCCGGCCTGGGTGTGATCGAGCAGGCATTGGTCGCACCGCCGGGTTCGGCGTTGATGGCGCTGTCGGCGTTTGTCGCCGCATTCGGCCTGGGCCAACTGGTGTTCGGGCCGCTGTCAGACCGCATCGGCCGCCGTCCTGTGCTGATCGGCGGGCTGGTGCTGTATGTGCTGGCAACCTTGTCGATGCTGCTGGTCAGCGACATCCAGCAATTTATCGCGGCCCGCGTGGTGCAGGGCCTTGGCGCCTGCGCTGCACTGGTATTGGCGCGCACGGTGGTGCGTGACGTGTGGAAGGCCGAAGCGGGGCCGGCCCTGGCGCTGACCATGATCGGCATGCTCTACGCCATTGTGGTGGCGCCGATGGTCGGCGGCCTGCTGATCAAACTGCTGGGCTGGCACGCACCGATCCTGCTGGCGCTGGTGATTGGCAGCGTGGTGTTGCTGCTGGCCCTGGTGTTTTTTCGCGAAAGCAACCACTACCTTGACCCCAAGGCCGGCCATTGGCGCACCCTCGGCGGGCAGTACCTGGATTTGCTCAAGGGCCGCCAGTACCGCGCGTTCGCCGTGGCCCTGGCGTGCACCTATGGCGCCATGTTTGCGGTGATCGCCGGGTCGTCAGCGGTGTTTATCAACCTGCTCGGCTTCAGCAGCCTGGAGTACGGCATCAATTTCGGCCTGATCGTGTCGATGCTGATCGTCGGCTCCACTTATACGCGGCGAAACATCCTGCGCCTGGGACCGCAGCGGATTGTAGCGATGGGCGTGACGCTGGTGGCCATTGGCGGTATCGCGGCCATGGGCATTTATGCGGCGTTCGGCCTGTCTGTGCTGGGGCTGGATATTCCGATTGCCCTGGTGACCCTCGGCGGTGGCCTGGTACTGCCCGGTGCGGTCACCGGCGGGGTGATGCCCAACGCGCACCGCGCCGGCTTGGCCGCGGGGCTGATGGGCTTTGCGCAGATGTTCGGCGCGACCGGCAGCGGCCTTTTGCTGAGCCACTGGCGCGACGGCAGTGCCACGCCGATGATCATCATCCAGGCGTGTTTTGCGTTGACGGCATTTGTGGCTTTCCACTTGCTGCGCCAACGTCCGGTCAAGGGATTGTCCTATACATAGGACGTTCAGGGCCGCTTTTGCCGGCTAGTACTCAACACTTTGTGGACTTATGGTGTACTCACTTTGGAGGTACACCATGAAAAAGTTGATTGGCATCTACACCAGCCCGCGCGCCCATTGGGTCGGCGACGGCTTTCCGGTGCGCACGCTGTTTTCCTACGATTCGATGGGCAAACACATCAGCCCATTCCTGCTGCTGGACCACGCCGGCCCGGCGGATTTCACCCCGACCGAGCAACGTCGTGGCGTCGGGCAACACCCGCATCGCGGCTTTGAAACCGTGACCATCGTCTATGACGGTGAAGTCGAGCACCGTGATTCCACCGGCGCCGGCGGCAAGATCGGCCCTGGCGATGTGCAATGGATGACGGCCGCCAAGGGCATCCTGCACGAAGAGTTCCATTCCGAAGCCTTTGCCCGCAGCGGCGGGGTGATGGAGATGGTGCAACTGTGGGTCAACCTGCCGGCCAAGGACAAAATGGCCGACGCGGGCTACCAGACGATTGTCGACGGTGACATCCCGGTGCTGCCGCTGCCCGACGACGCCGGGCACCTGCGCCTGATCGCCGGTGAGTTTGCCGGCTCCCGTGGGCCTGCACGCACCTTCACCCCGATCGACGTGTGGGACCTGCGCCTCAACGCCGGCAAACCCGTGACATTGGCGCTGCACGCAGGACGCAACACCGCCCTGGTGATCCTCAGCGGCACGCTGCTGATCAACGGCGAAGAGGTTGCGCGCCCAGGCCAATTGGCGTTGTTCGAGCGTGACGGCAGCCAGCTCACCCTGGAGTCCAATGACGACGCCAAGGTGCTGCTGCTCAGCGGCGAGCCCATCGACGAACCGATCGTCGGCCACGGCCCGTTCGTGATGAACACCGAGCAGGAAATCCACCAGGCATTTGCGGATTTCCACTCGGGCAAGTTCGGGCAGATGCACGCCTGACGACCCGCTGCAAAACCCTGTGGGAGCTGGCTTGCCGGCGATAGCATCAGCGCGGTGTAACGCATACACCGAGGCGCCTGCATCGCGGGCAAGCCAGCGCCCACATTTTGTTTCCAGCGTTCCGATTTCATGCGATCTTCCCGTCATTCGCCCTGGAGTCGCCTGGATGCCCTCATTTATCGCCGATCACCCGATGTTATGCGCCGTGGCGCTGATCTTTATCGACATCGCCGTGTGGCGCCTGATCTCCGCCAACCTCGCCAACTGGAAGCTCGCCGCGCGCCTGGCGATCTTCGCGGTGTTCAGCGCCGTGCTGTTCAACGACGGCATGAACCCCATGCAACTCCCGCCCTACACCGACAACACCGCCTTGCACCTGGCCGCCACGGCCTTGCAGATCGGCTGGTGGCTGTTTGCGGCGCGCACGCTGACGGTGTTGCTGGGCACCGTGATGATGCAACGGGTCGGGCATACCGGGCGGTTGTTGCAGGATTTGATGGGCGCGGTGATTTTCCTGATCGCGATCATCGCCGCGATGGCCTACGTGCTCGATCTGCCGGTCAAAGGCGTGCTCGCCACGTCCGGGGCGGTGGCGATCATTGTCGGCCTGGCCTTGCAAAGCACCTTGAGCGATGTGTTTTCCGGGATCGTCCTCAACACCACCAAGCCCTATCAGATCGATGACTGGATCTCGATTGACGGCACCGAAGGCCGCGTCACCGATATCGACTGGCGCGCCACGCGCCTGCAAACCTCCCAGGGCAGCATGGCGGTGATCCCCAATTCGCTGGCGGCCAAGGCCAAGATCATCAATTTCTCGCGCCCGGCGGACATGTTCGGCCTCGCGGTAAGCCTGCAGGTCAGCCCCCATGCACGCCCGCAAACCGTGATCGAAGCACTCGAGCGCGCAATGCAGGGCTGCCGGCCGCTGCTGGCGACGCCCGCACCGAGCGTCGCGTTCAAGACCTCCGCCAGTGGCGGCGTCGAGTATGAAATCAGCGGGTTCGTGCCGGCCATGGCCCTCAAGCGCGAGGTGCGCAACCAGCTCTACGACCTGGCGTTCCGGCACCTGCAGGCGGCGGGCGTGGGGTTGCTGTCGGCCACGGAAAGCGGCGCGCCGCCGGCCACGTCCGCCGCGCGGGCGTTGCTGGAGCGTTCGTCGATTTTCTCGACCTTGCGCCAGGAGGAGAAAGACACCTTCAGCCAGAACATGACCCTGCACACTTACCGCGCCGGCGAGATGATCCTGCCGGCCGGGGAGGTCAGCGATCATTTGTTTATCGTCGAGTCGGGGGTGGTCTCGGTGATGCTGACCAAGGGCGGGCGCAAATTCGAAGCCGGGCGCATGGGGCCGGGCGAAGTGATTGGCGAGGCGGGGATCCTGTCGGATGAGGCCGCGTTGGCCGACTTTTCGGCGAAGACCTTCTGCACCCTGTACCGCATCGAGAAGGAATACTTGAAACCGTGCCTGGACGCGCGCCATGACATCAGCGAAGCCATGAAGGCGCTGCTGGATTTCCGCGTCCACGCCGCGCAGGCCTTGACCCAGGAGGCGCCGGTGGTGCCGGCCAAGAAGGGCTTCCTGCAGTGGCTGCGCCAACGCGGCCTGTGAGGTGTAAAACCGACTAACCTGCGTTTTTCGCACGTTACCCCGCGCAATAAATCGTTTGTCCAACGGCTGGCCGATGACAAAACTGCATGTCACTCGGATAACAACAACGTTGGGCGAACCACATGCAACTCGAGCGCAATTTTTTCAACGGTCACTTTGTCGAACCTGCCAGCGATGCCCTCATCGCCGTGTATAACCCGGCCACTGCAACCGTGGTCGGCCACGTCAGTGCCGCCACCGCCGATGAGGCGATTGCTGCCGTCGATGCCGCGGCCGTCGCGCAGAAAACCTGGGGCAAACTCACCAGCATCGAACGCGCCGAACACCTGCGGGCATTCGCCGATGCCCTAGATGCCTGTGCCGAGGCCATCGGCACAGCGCTGGCCAGCGAGTCGGGCAAAAGCCTCAGCGACGCCAGCAACGAAGCGCGTTACGCCGCGCAGATCACCCGCTACCACGCTGAATGGGCGCGGCGCATCGAAGGCGAGATCATCCCCAGCGATACCCCGGACGAAAACCTGTTCCTGCAACGCGAGGCGATTGGCGTCGTCGCCTGCCTGATTCCGTTCAACTACCCGGTCTACACCCTGTTGCGCAAAATCGCCCCGGCGCTGATCGCCGGCAATACCGTGGTGGTGCGCCCGAGCAACAACACGCCGCTGTCGGCGTTTGCGATTGCCAGGGCAGTGGTCAAGGCCGGGATTCCAGCCGGGGTGATCAACATCCTGACCATGGACCACGCCACCGCTGCCAGCGTCTGTACGCACAAGGCAGTCGGGCTGATTACGCTCACCGGCAGTGTGAATGCCGGGCGCATCGTGCTGGACTACTGCAAGGCCAATATTGCCAAGCCGTCCCTGGAATTGGGCGGCAAGACCCCGGCGATCATCGAGGCGGACGCCGACCTGGAAACCGCCGCCAGCGCCATCGTCGCCTCCAAGACCACCCACTGCGGCCAGCTGTGCACGGCGGTTGAGCGCGTGTACGTGCACGAAGCCGTCTACGACCGCTTCCTCGCCTTGCTCAAAGCCAGGATCAGCGCGGTGAAATTCGGCGACCGCGCCCAGGATCCCAGCCTGATGGGGCCATTGGTCAATGCCAGCGCGCAAAAAACTATCCATGCCATGGTCGAGCGCGCCGTCGCCGCCGGTGCTGTACTGGAAAGCGGCGGTGTACTGCCAGACGGCCCGGGGCATTTCTACCCGCCGACGTTGCTCAGCGGTTGCCGCCAGGACATGGAGATCATCCAGGAGGAAATCTTCGGACCGGTGCTGCCAGTGCTCAAGTACCGCGACATCGACGAAGCCCTGGCGATGGCCAACGACCATCAGTTCGGCCTGTCATCGGTGCTCTATACCGAGAACTACCGCACGGCAATGAAGGTGGCGAATGCCATCGAGGCCGGCGAGTTGTACGTCAATCGCACCCCGGCGGACCCGTACCAGGGCTTCCACGCCGGTTGGAAACGCTCAGGGCTGGGCGGCGATGACGGTAAGCACGGGATGCTGGAGTTCACCCAGACCCGCCTGGTGGTCATGAAGTACTAACCAAGCAGCTACAAGTGTTGAGCTGCAAGCTCCAAGTCAAGGCGCGCAAGATTTACTGGCCGCCTGAAGCTTGAGGCTGGCAGCTGCCTCTATAAAAACAATTATCAGGGCATCCGCACAGTGGGTGCCCGAGGTCATCAAGATGTCCAAGCCTGCACCCGTTGCCCCGGGTTTCGCTGCCGTGCCCGCGGCAAAAAACAGCGACACTGCCAGTCGCTACTTCCAATTGATGTTGCTGGTTCTCGCCGCCGGAGCGATCTACCCGATCCTCTACCTGCGCCAGGTCTACCAGACCACCATGCTCGACGTATTCCAGATCAATCACAGTCAACTGGGCTACCTGTACTCGATGCTCGGCACGATCTTTCTGCTCAGCTACCTGCCCAGCGGCTGGCTGGCGGACCGGCTGCCGCCGCGCTTCCTGATCTTTTTCTCACTGGTCGCCACCGGCGCGCTGGGCCTGTGGTACTCCAGCGTGCCGTCCATGACCGGCCTGATGATCATCTTCGGCTGCTGGGGCCTGACCACCGGCCTGACGTTCTGGGCTTCCGTGCTCAAGCGCGTGAAGATGATTGCCCACCACAGCGAGCAGGGCCGCTTCTTCGGCATCCTCGATGGCGGTCGCGGCCTGGTGGAAGCGCTGCTGGCGACCGTGGCCCTGGGCCTGTTCGCCTTTGCCACCGAAACCCGTGGCGAGTCGGCGGGCGAGGGCTTCAAGCAGGTGGTGTACCTGTATTCCTTCACCTGCATCGCCATCGGCTGCGCGCTGGTGCTGTTGAAAGACCCGAAATCCATGGCTGAAACGCCGGCGGTCGAGAAGGGCAAGTTCAACCTGATCGCCGACCTGGCGACCCTGGTGAAGATCCCCGAGCTGTGGCTGGTGACCGCGATTGTGTTCTGCGGCTACCACATGTTCTGGGCCACCTACAGCTTCTCGGACTACCTGCAAGGCAGCGGCATGACTGCCGTGATGGCTGGCACCATCACCACCATCAAGCTGTGGATGCGCCCCATCGGCGGTATCGGCGGCGGCTGGCTGGGTGACAAGTTCTCGAATATCTCGGTACTGATCGTCGCGCTGGCCCTGGTAACCCTGGCCATGCTCGGGCTGATCGTGTTCCCGGCCTTCAACAGCCTGGGCCTGCTGATCGGCACGGTGATCTTCATCGGCCTGATGACCTACGCGATTCGCGGCCTGTACTGGGCCATCCTCGACAGCTGCGACATCCCGCTGCGCATCACTGGCCTGGCCATCGGCATTGTCTCGGTGGTGGGTTACCTGCCGGACACCTTTATCCCGCTGATCAACGGCTACCTGACCGACACCTACCCAGGCAAGGCCGGCTACAACCTGTATTTCGGCTACATCGCCTTCATCGGCGTGCTCGGCACCCTTGCGGCCCTGACCCTGCGCGCCCGAATCAACCGTAAAAAATTCAACCAGACAGGTGCCTGAGATGAAAATCGTCGCCCTTGAAACCCATATCGTTGCTGTCCCGCCGCCGCACATCGGTGGCATGTACTGGCTGTTCGTCAAACTCAAGACCGACTGCGGCATCGAAGGTGTCGGCGAGATCTACGCCGCGACGTTCGGCCCCAAGGCCATGCTGCCGATCATCGAGGATGTGTTCGAACGCTACCTGCTCGACCATGACCCGCACCATATCGAGCGCTTCTTCCGCCAGGCCTACTCGAGCGGTTTCACCCAGCGCCCGGACCTGACCATGATGGGCGTGGTCAGCGGCCTGGAGATGGCCTGCTGGGACATCATCGGCAAGGCCGCCAACAAGCCGGTCTACGAGCTGCTGGGCGGCAAGGTCAACGAGCGCCTGCGTTCCTACACCTACCTGTACCCGGTCAATAGCAAAGGCGAGTACGACTACGACGACCCGGACCTGGCCGCCGAATGCGCGATCGACAACATGAACAAAGGTTTCACCGCCGTGAAGTTCGACCCGGCCGGCCCTTACACCGCGTACTCCGGCCACCAGATTTCGCTGGAAGTGTTGGAACGCTGCGAAACCTTCTGCCGCAAGATCCGCGAAGCGGTGGGCGACAAATGCGACCTGCTGTTCGGCACCCATGGGCAGATGGTGCCGTCGTCGGCAATCCGCCTGGCCAAGCGCCTGGAAAAATACGACCCGCTGTGGTTCGAAGAGCCAGTGCCACCGGGCCAGGAAGACGCCATGGCCCAAGTCGCGGCCAAGACCAGCATCCCGATTGCCACCGGCGAACGGCTGACCACCAAGTATGAATTCTTCAAGCTGCTGCAGGCCGGCGGCGCGTCGATCCTGCAGATGAACGTGGCGCGCTGCGGCGGGCTGCTCGAAGCCAAGAAAATCGCGAGCATGGCCGAGGCGTACTACGCGCAGATCGCGCCGCACCTGTACAACGGCCCGATTGGCGCGGCGGCGAGTTTCCAGCTGGCGACCTGCACACCGAACTTCCTGATCCAGGAAAGCATCATGACCTGGGGCGGCTTCCACGCCGAAGTGCTGACCAAGCCGCTGCAATGGGAGGACGGCTACATCATCCCGTCCACCGAGCCGGGCCTGGGCGTGGAACTGAACATGGACGTGGTGCGCAAACACACGCCGTACAGCGGTCAGCGCCTGCACCTGCAAATGGCGCCGACGCCGGCTGACGTCAAAGACACTTCGCCCGCCAAGGGCTAAAAAAACGACTTACGCGGTAACCGTGAATGACATATGACTACATCATCGCCGGCGCTGGCGCCGCAGGTTGCATCCTCGCCAACCGGCTGTCCGCGTCGGGCGAATACTCGGTGTTGCTGCTCGAAGCCGGCGGCAAGGACAGCTCCTGGTGGTTCAAGATCCCGGTCGGATTCGCCAAGATGTATTACAACCCGACCTTCAACTGGATGTATTACAGCCAGCCGCAAAAGCAGTTGGCCGGGCGCGAAATCTACGCGCCACGCGGCAAGGTGCAGGGCGGCTCGGGCTCGATCAACGCGATGATCTACGTGCGCGGCCAGGCCCATGACTTCAACGACTGGGCCGCGAACGGCAACGACGGCTGGGGCTTTGCGGACGTATTGCCGTACTTTCGCAAACTGGAGAATCACCCGCTGGGCGACACCGAGTACCACGGCGGCAGCGGCCCCATCAGCATCACGCCGATGAAGGGCCAGACTCACCCGATCTGCGACGTCTTCCTCAAGGGCTGCGAACAGCTCGGCTACGCCCACAGCGACGACTTCAACGGCCCGCACTTCGAAGGCGCCGGCCTGTATGACGTCAACACCCGCAACGGCGAACGCTGCTCCAGCAGCTTTGCGCACCTGCACCCGGCGCTGGGCCGGCCGAACCTGAAGGTGGAGCTGCATGCACTGGTCGACCGCGTGCTGTTCGACGACCAGCAGCGCGCCACCGGCATTGCCGTCACCCAGCACGGCGTGGCGCGCACCTTCAGCGCGCGCAAGGAAGTGATCCTGTGCGCCGGTGCAGTGGACACGCCGAAGATCCTGCAATTGTCCGGCGTTGCCGACCGGCACCTGCTGGCCGAGCATGCGATCCCGCTGGTCAAGCACCTGCCGGCAGTGGGCGAGAACCTGCAGGACCACTTGTGCGCGAGCTACTACTACAAGGCCAATATCCCGACCCTGAACGACGAACTCAGTTCGCTGTTCGGCCAGTTAAAACTGGGCCTCAAGTACCTGCTGACCCGCAAGGGCGCGCTGGCCATGAGCGTGAACCAGGCGGGCGGATTCTTTCGCGGCAACGAGGCGCAGAAGGACCCGAACCTGCAGCTGTACTTCAATCCGCTGTCGTACCAGATCCCGAAAAACAACAAGGCCAGCCTCAAGCCCGAGCCGTATTCCGGCTTCCTGCTGTGCTTCAACCCGTGCCGGCCCACCAGCCGCGGCACCATTCGTATCGCCTCGAAAAACCCACGGGACGCGGCACTGATCGACCCCAACTACCTGAGCACCGAGAAGGACATCGACGAGGTGATCCAGGGCAGCCGGTTGATGCGCAAGATCATGCAGGCGCCCGCGCTCAAGGGCATCACCGTGGCCGAAGTATTGCCCGGCGATGCGGTGCAGACCGATGAGCAGATGCTGCAGTACTTCCGCGAAAACAGCGGCTCGATCTACCACCTGTGCGGCTCCTGCGCCATGGGCTCGGACCCGCAGGTGTCGGTGGTCGACAAACGCTTGAAAGTGCACGGCCTGCAGGGCTTGCGCATCGTCGATGCATCGATCTTCCCCAACGTGACCTCGGGCAACACCCACGCGGCGGTGCTGATGGTGGCAGAGAAGGGCGCCGACTTGATTCTTGAGGATGCTTGAGTGTGGGAGCGGTGTGAAGCCTGGATTTTGGCGGTGTGGCTGAAATTGCCGGGCCTTGCGCCGCATTAATGGCCGATGCATCCCCCAATGTGGGAGCGGGCTTGCCCGCGAAAGCGGTGGATCCGTCAGCACTTACAGCGACTGACACACAGCCTTCGCGGGCAAGCCCGCTCCCACATTTTTGATTGGTGTGAAGCCTGGATTTTGGCGGTGTGGCTGAAATGGCCGGGCCTTGCGCCGCATCAGTGGACGATGCATTCCCCAATGTGGGAGCGGGCTTGCTCGCGAAAGCGGTGGATCAATCGACACTTCCAGCGACTGACACACCGCCTTCGCGAGCAAGCCCGCTCCCACATTTTTGATTGGTGGTGAAGCCTGAATTTTGGCGGCGTGGCTGAAATGGCCGGGCCTTGCGCCGCATCAGTGGACGATGCATCCCCCAATGTGGGAGCGGGCTTGCTCTCGAAAGCGGTGGATCAGTCAGCACTTCCAGCGACTGACACACCGCCTTCGCGGGCAAGCCCGCTCCCACATTTTTGATTGGTGTGAGGCCTGGATTTTGGCGGCGTGGCTGAAATTTCCGGGCCTTGCGCCGCATCAGTGGCCGATGCATCCCCAATGTGGGAGCAGGCTTGCCCGCGAAAGCGGTGGATCCGTCAGCACTTTCAGCGACTGACACACCGCCTTCGCGGGCAAGCCCGCTCCCACATTTTTGATTGGTGTGAGGCCTGAATTTTGGCGGCGTGGCTGAAGTTGCCGGGCCTTGCACAGTATTAATAAACGATGCATTCCCCAATGTGGGAGCGGGCTTGCCCGCGAAAGCGGTGGATCAATCGACACTTCCAGCGACTGACACACCGCCTTCGCGAGCAAGCCCGCTCCCACATTTTTGATAGGTGTGAAGCCTGGATTATGGCGGCGCGGCTGAAATGGCCGAACCTTGCGCCGCATCAGTGGCCGATGCATCCCCCAATGTGGGAGCGGGCTTGCCCGCGAAGGCGTTGGATCAGTCGACACTTCCAGCGATTGACACACCGCTTGCGCGAGCAAGCCCGCCCCCACATTTTTCAGGGGCAGGACGGATCAGTGCCCGACCAATTCTTCCAGCAACTGCTCCTTATAGCCCTGCAACACCGGCGAGGCGCGGTCGCGCGGGTGCGGCAGGTCGACCTGGATTTCATGCTTGATCCGCCCCGGATGGGCATCCATCACGATCACCCGGTCGCCCAGGTACAGCGCTTCTTCGATGTCGTGGGTGACCATGATCACCGTGCAACGCTGCTGCACCCAGATGCGTTGCAACTCACGCTGCAGGTGCACGCGGGTCAGGGCATCGAGGGCGCCGAGGGGCTCGTCCAGCAGCAACACCTTGGGCTTGTTGATCAACGCCCGGGCAATGGCCGCGCGCTGGGCCATGCCGCCCGAAAGCTGGTGCGGGTAGGCGTTTTCAAAGCCGCTGAGGTTGACCAGGGCGATGTGTTCGGCGACCTGGCGGTCTTTTTCGGCCGCGGGCAGCGCGTGGTTTTTCAGCGCCAGGGCGATGTTCTGGCTGACGGTCATCCACGGGAACAGTCGGTGGTCCTGGAACACGATGCCGCGCTCCAGGCTGGTGGACGCGATGCGTTTACCGTCGAGCAGGATATCGCCTTCGTATTCGGCTTCCAGCCCGACGATCAGGCGCAGCAAGGTGGATTTGCCGCAGCCGCTGGCGCCGACGATGCTGACGAATTCACCCGGGCGTACGTCGAGGTGGATGTCCTGCAGCACCGGCAAGGCGCGGCCTTCGATTCGATAAGCTTTGTTCAAGCCGCGAATCTGCAGGGCGCCGGTCTGCACGTGTTGATGAAGGGAAGCGTGGGCGATTGCATTCATATCGAGGCCTTTCAACGGAGGTTGCGCCAGCGCAGCAGGTGGCGGCTCAGCAGGGTGAACAACAGGGTCATCAGGTAGCCGAGCAAGCCGATGCACAGCACGCTGAGCACGATGACTTCCATGCGCGAGCCGGCCTCGGCGTTCATCATCAGGTTGCCCAGGCCGGCGCCCGAGGACAGGAACAGCTCACTGCCGATCGCCGTTACCCAGGCGAACGCCAGCGCGTGCAGGACACCGGTGGCGATGCTCGGCAAGGCTGCCGGCAACAGCACCTGGGTAAATTGCTGCAGCGGGGTGAGGACCAGCACCTGGCCGACTTCGCGGTAGCGGCGCTCGACGTGGCTGAACCCCTGGTAAGTGTTGAGCACCATCGGGTAAAACGCCGCCAGGCTGACGATCAGCACTTTGGAGAACTCGCCATTGCCGAACCACATGGCAATCAGCGGGATCCAGCCGAGCATCGGCACCTGGCGAATCGCATGGAACAACGGGCCGATCAAGCGGTTGGCCACGCTGGACAGCGCCATCAGCACCCCCAGCGTCACCCCGAACAGAATGCCCAGGGCCAGGCCACTGCTGGTGCGCGCCAGGCTCGCCAGCAGGTTGACTAGCAGTTCGCCGTTGCCAAGCATCTCCAGCAACGCCGAGCCAATTTCCGACAATGGCACGAACGCATACGCGCCGGCGGCGTCCTGGCGAGAGGCATATTCCCAGGCGAGGATCAGCAGCAGCGGCAGCAACAGCCCACGGGCTTTTTTCAATACAGGCAGCATCGGAACTCCTAGCGGGTTTGCCAGCGGAACAGGCGTTTTTCGATGCGGCGAAAGGCATAGTCGAGGGTAAAACCGATCACTCCGGTGACCACCACGCCGACCATCACCACGTCGATGCGCAGCATCTGCCGCGCCATCTCGATCATCTGGCCCAGGCCACTGTCGGCGGCCAGCAATTCAGTGGCCACCAGCACCACCCAGGCGCGGGTCAGGCTGATGCGAAAGCCGGTGATGATCGGCGGCGCCGCAGCGGGCAGGGCCACCAGGCGCACAAAAGTCGGCCAGCGCAGGCGATACACGTCCGCCACTTCGAAATAGCTGCGCGGGATGCCCCGTACACCTTCGCCAGCGGCCAGTGCCACCGGGAAGAACGCGGTCTTGGCGACGATGATGATCTTGAAGGTTTCGTCGATGCCGAACAGCAGCACGAACATCGGGATCAGGGCGATGCTGGGGATCTGGCGCAGGGTATGAAA
The DNA here is from genome assembly GCF_001702265.1 of Pseudomonas aylmerensis. Taxonomy (GTDB): domain Bacteria; phylum Pseudomonadota; class Gammaproteobacteria; order Pseudomonadales; family Pseudomonadaceae; genus Aquipseudomonas; species Aquipseudomonas aylmerensis. The sequence continues at coordinate 10,201 of NZ_MAUE01000046.1, read as the reverse complement.
CAGCGGGCCGCAATACGCCTCGACGTTTTTCGACAGCGCCATCAGCACGCCGAAGGCCAACCCGCACAACGAGCCGATGCCAAAGCCGAGGCCCAGGCGCGACAGACTGTTGCCGAGGTGTTCGAGCAGCTCGCCACTGGCCAGCAGGTCTTCGAAGGTCTGCAGCACCTGGGCGGGCGGTACCAGCAGATTGCGCGGGAAAATCCCGAGGTGGGCCACCAGCGTCCAGACGGCCAGCAGGGCCACGGGCGAGATAAGCCAGGTGAGGTATCGAAGCAGGCGCATGGCAAGTCTTAATTCAGCTGAATACCCAGCAGCTATCGCAAGACATGTGCCACATCACCGAATCTTCCTGTAGGCGCTGGCTTGGCGGCGATGGGGCCTGCAGGTGTGCGCATTTGCGGAGACATCATCGCCGGCAAGCCGGGCTCCTACAGGGGGTGGTCGCTGGGAAATGGTGATCGGGTGCTGCTGGAGCAGCACCCATTCAGCAGTCTTCTCAGAAGTCGTAGCTCACACTGGTGTAGTAGAACGCACCCTGCGCGCCTTCCGGGCTGGTGATCGAGTACTTGGGCACGCCATACAGCTGCGCGCCGTCAGCCTTGTCCGGGTGCGAGTCGAACAGGTTGATCGCGCCCACCGAGACCTTCACGCCCTTGTGGAAGGTGTAGGACAGGTCCAGGTCAGTCACCCATTGCGGGCTGTAGGTCTGGTCGAGGTTGGGGTTGGTGGCGTTGAGGCTTTTCCACTCGCCGTAGCGGCGCTGGGCAATGGTCAGCCCCCAGTTTTCATACAGCCAGTTGGCGCTCAGGGTCAGCTTGTTTTGCGGGGTGCCATCTTCGATCAGGCCCTGGGTATTGCGCCCAATGATCTGCGAGCCCTTGATATTGCCGACGTCGCGCAAGCCGGTGATGGTGGTGTTGTTCTGCGCAAAACCACTGCTCAGGTTCAGGCGGCCCCATTGCTGCAGGTCCCACTGGTAGTTGCCGGTCAACTCGACGCCGTCCGTGCGGGTGTCGGCCACGTTGGTGTAGAACGCCGCGCTCTGGATATTCGCGTAGGGCGTGCCGGCGAAGATCGGCGAGACCACGCTGGCGGGCAATTGGTCGGAGAGGGTGATGCGGTTATTGATGTTGATCCGGTAGGCATCCACCGTCACCGAGGCATTTTCCAGTGGGCGCCATACCAGGCCCAGGGAGTAGTTGGTCGACTCCTCGGGCTTGAGCGCCTTGCCGCCGAGTGCCTGGGCCTCCGGGCTATTGGCACGCAGGGTGCGTTGCTGCACCTCGACGTAGTTGCCGCTGCCCGGCGGTTGCTCCACCACCTGCACGCTGAATGAGGACATGCCGCTCTGCACCAGCGACGGCGCGCGGTAGCCGGTACTGGCGGTGGCCCGGGCGGCGATCTGTGGGGTGAAGTCATAGCGCAGCGACAGTTTGCCGTTGGTGGTGTCGCCAAAGTCCGAATAGTGCTCGGTGCGCACCGCCACGCCGGCCTGGAACTTCTCGGTGATCTGGCCTTCGACGTCGATGTAGGCACCGAGCACCTTGCGGTCCAGCGAGGCCGCATCGACCTGGGTGATGCCCGAGTAATAGCCCGGAATGCGCCGCCCGGTGATCGGGTCGATGGTGTTGAACAGCGGCCCGTTCTGCCAGCCGGCGGCTTCGCCCGCGCTCAACTGGTAGTTTTCCTTGCGCCAGGCCAGGCCCGCCGACAGGGTCAGCGGCTTGAACAGCAGGTCGGTGGGGAAGTCGCGCACCCAGTCCAGGGTCAGGTTGGTCTGGTCGTTTTCGCGCTTGCCGGTGTAGATCGACGACGGGCTGTTCACCCCATAGCTGGGGTTGATCGCATTGCGGTCAGCGGACTCGAGTGTGTTGTTGCCATGGTTCAGGGCCAGGTCGAACTTGCCCAGTTGGTCGTTCTCGAAGCGCAGGCCGCCGGTGACCGCATAGTCTTCCAGACTGTAGCGGGTGATCGGCAAGCGACCGTCCGGGTAACGCTGCAACGCGGTGCTGCCGTAGTTGTTGCGCAGGGTGGTCGGCGGGTCGAAGAAGCCTTCGGCGTCGGTGTTCTTGTGGGCATAGGTGGCAAAGCCATAGGCGGTCAGGCCCTCGCCGACGCCGATCTCGCTGTTGGCGACAACATTGTACTGGTCCGAGACATTGCCCGCGCCCCAGCGCCAGGTGCGGTAGCGGTTGTTCTGCTCGCGGGGCGTGTTGACGCTGGTGTCGCCGGGGTAAAAGATCCGGTTGTCGGGGTTGGTATCGCTGGCCGGGTCTTGGCTGCCGGCGTCGAAACTCAGGGTCAGGAAACCGTCGTTGGGCAACGCGAAACCCTTCCAGCCGCTGAGCTTGCGCTGGATACCGTCGCCCTTGTCGTAGCCGCCGAAGCGGTAGCCGAGGTTGCCGCCGTCATCGTTTTCCTTGAGCACAATATTGATCACCCCGGCGATTGCATCCGAGCCGTACTGAGCGGCGGCGCCGTCGCGCAGGATCTCGACGCGCTGGATCGCGCTCAGTGGGATCAGGCTCAAATCCACCGCCGCTGCGCCACGCCCGTTCACCAGGCTCTGGCGGGTGATGTTGGCGCTGCTGTGGCGGCGCTTGCCATTGACCAGCACCAGCACCTGGTCCGAGGCCAGGCCGCGCAACGAGGCGCCCTGGGCGATGGAACCGGCGAAGGCACCCTGTGGCGACTGAGGGAAGTTGAACGATGGCGACAGGGCGGTGAGGGCACCGGACAAATCGGTGGCGCCGGTCTGTTGCAATTGCTCGCCGGAGAGCACGTCCACCGGTGCTGCGCTTTGCAGGGCGGTCAGGTCGCTGCGCCGGGTGCCGAGGACTACCACGGTGTCGAGGTGATCGTTTTTTACGGTCGGTTGGGTCTCGTCTGCCGCGACGACGGGCAGGGCAAGGCTGCCCATGACCAGCGCGATGGCGCCGGCCAACGGAGTGCGTTGGAACATGGAAGTGGTCCTTTCAACAATAGAATGACTGGATAGTGGCGATGGCGGGCCGGGTGTCGTGGCTCAAGCAATGGGGGCCAGTTGTGGGCGCTGGCAAGCCAGTTCCCACATTGATCCTGCTAGGCGGATAAATACCCTCCAGCCTCTGGCTTAGAAGCGGCTGGTCACGCTCAGGCCCACGGTGCGCGGGTCGCCATAGGTGATCACGTATTGGCCGAGGCCACCGTTGGGCCGGCCATGCACTTGGTAGCGGCGATCGGTGAGGTTGTTCACGAACCCGGTGACGCTGAGTTTTTCATCCGCGCTGTACCAGGTCAGGCGGCTGTTGGCCAAGGTGTAGTGCGCTTGGCTCAAGTCCTTGTCGGCGCTGCTCTGGCGGTCGGCGAGAAAGTATTCCTTGTCACGAAAGCTCACGTCGGCACCGGCCACCAGCTTGCCGCCGATTTCCAGCGGGAAGGTGTAGTCGCCGCCCAGCGACACCACATTGCGCGGTGAACGCACGAAGCTGTTGCCGCTGTAGTCGCCGGTGACCGCGCCCGTGGTCGGGTTGGTGTTCTTGAAGTCGGTGTACTCGGTATCGAGGAACGACACCGCCGCGCGCAGGTGCAGGTAGTCGGTCGGCTGGCCTTCGAGTTCCAGCTCGGCGCCCTTGACCTTGCCCTTGGCGCCGTTGGTCAGCGCCGTGGTCAGCACGCCGTTGTTGACCGTCAGCAGGTTGACCTGAATGTCCGAGTAGTCGTAGTAGAAGATGTTCGCGTTGGCCGTGAGGCGGTGGTTGAACCACTCGGACTTGACGCCGAATTCGTACGCGTCGAGTTGTTCCGGGTCCACCGTGGTCAGCTGCGACAGGCTGGTGGACAGCCCGGTGTTGAAGCCGCCGGACCGGAAGCCGTGGGCATAGCGCAAGAACACCCGCACGTTGTCGTTGATGCGGTATTCCGGGGTCAGGTCGTAGGTCCAGGCCTCCCAGGTCTTGTTTTCCTGGCGATTGCCGTTGCTGCCGGCAGCGGCCAGCGGGATCAGCGGGCCGTTGGCGGTGGCGCGGGTCAGCTGCGCGAGGTTGAGGTCGATGTCTTTCTTTTCCTGGGTCCAGCGCAGGCCACCGGTCACGCTGAAGTTGTCGGTGAAGTCGTAGGTCAGGTTGCCGAACAGCGCGTAGCTGTCGGTCTTGTGGTCGTAGCTAAGGTCACGAAAGTCCGTGGCGCCGTTGATCTGGTTGGAGCCGGTGCCGTTCGGTGTCGGGCCAGGCTGGATAAACCGCCCGGCGCTGCTGTCGAGGTCTTCGTGGAAGTAATGGGCGCCGGCCAGCCAGCGCAGGGTTTCCTGCTGGGGCGAGGCCAGGCGGATTTCCTGTGAATACTGGGTGTATTTGTTGTCGGCGGTGGACGTGCCGTTGACCTCATAGGGGGTGTAGTCGGCGTCGCCGCTGGACTGGCCGCGAATGTAGTCGTAGGCCGTGATCGACGTCAGCGTGTAGTCGCCCAGGTGCCAGTTGAGCGTCAGCGAGGTGCCGTCGTGGTCGAGCTTGGAATCGTCCTTCACGTTCAGCGCGATATTGCGCCCCAGCGGGCGCTGGTAGCCGACGTTGTAGTAACGGCCCAGGGTCAGCGCACCGTTGGCACCATCGCCCTTGAACTCGCGGGCGTGGATCTTCCACAGCGCGTCGAGGTCATCATTGAGCTGGGCGAAGAATTGCAGGCGCACGGCCTTTTTATTCACGTCGCCGTAGGTGTGATCGTCCACCAGGTTCTTCTGGAAGCCGTCGCGCTCCTCGGAGTACAGCGAGATCCGCGCGGCGAGTTTTTCATCCACCAGGGCACCGCCCAGGGCGCCGCTGAGGATGCGTTCGTTCTTGCTGCCAAAGCCGATAGTGCCGAACCCGTCGGTGTCGAAGGTCGGCTTCTTGGAGATGATGTTCACCGCACCCGCCGTGGTGTTCTTGCCGTACAGCGTGCCCTGTGGCCCGCGCAGAATCTCGATGCGCTCCAGGTCCCAGAGCGGCCCGCCGCCGGCAATCGGCGCGTTCAGGTAGACGTCATCGGCATAGATGCCCACCGGGTAGACGGTCGCTGCGCCGGTATCGCCGGTGCCCAGCCCGCGGATGTACCAGCGCGGCCGCCCGTCACCGTCCGGGTTCTTCGCCGAGGCGTTGGGAATGAAGGTGGTGATGTCGCCCATATTGCGTACGCCGTCGGCGACCAGGGTAGTGCCCTGGACCGCCGACACGGCCACCGGAACCTCTTGCAGGGTTTCCTCGCGGTGCTGTGCGGTGACGGTGACGGTCTTGAGTGACGGCTCGGTTTTAGCGGTGTCTTCTTCAGCGGCGTGCGTGCCACCGGCGACCAGTAAAGCCAGCCATAAGCCCTTGGTGATTGGATTGATTTTATGCATTGCAGTCTCCCCCGGAAAAGTGTCCTTGAAGGGGCTAGAGCAGAGATCGTGCCAAGAGGATTTCAGTGTTGATACAAGCGCATAAGCTGTTGAATATAAACACTAAAAAAACAGGTTTTGGTGGAAACAAGCAGGCGAAAAAAGTCCTCGGGACAGGCCTGTGGAACAATCAGCAGAAAGTGCTTGGCGGGTGCTGCTGGAGCAGCAGGAGAGGTGTTGCCAGGCCAACACAATTGGCCCTGGTTTCAGCGGATTTGTAGAAGCCCGGCTTGTCGAATCGTCGCAGCGCGGCGATGGCGTCATCGAGATCGCCATCGCCGGTGCGAGGGTTACACGGCGACGCGAGAGGTGGAGCCGATGACTTTTTCCAGCACGCTGAAATCGATCCAGTCGCGCACATCAAAACGGCGCGGGATGAAGTTCCAGCGGAACAGGAAATCGGTGAAATCCTGCAGTGCTTCAATCGAGCGGGAGTCGAGGGTCGTGCGCAGACGCCGATGCGCGTCCTCGCCATACGCCGCCGTGACCCAGTACTCGCTGGTATTGAGTTCCTTGGCGAGAAAACGCCGGGTTTCGTCCGGGTTGGCCCAGGCCCACTGCTCGGTGCGCAACACCGTGTCGACGATCTTCACGCTGGCATCGAAGTGTTCCTGCAGCAGGTGGATATCCACCGTAAGCGTGCGGGGCGTGCCGTTGTTGGAGCGGATCAGCGGGTCCGGGTGCGAACCGGTGTCGACCACCACATGCAGGCCGAACTCGTTGGCCAGATGCACGGCATGCGCGCCCTTGAGGAAGATCGCGTCGATGTCGCCGCGCAGCAGGCCGATCAGCTCGTTGTTGCGCCGGCTGAAACGGCTGACGCCCAGGCTGACTTCCGGCCCATAGACGTAGGAGGTCTGGTTGTCGCTGTAGGTGCCGCCGTAGGGGTAGTCCACCAGCTCCACATCCGAGACCTCCAGGCCTTCGAGCTTGAGCGCATTTTCCAGCCCGCGCAGCGCCTGGGCACGGGTGAAGTCGATTTGCACGTTGGCCCATTTCGGCAAGCCGAAGCGCCGGTTCTTCAGGTCGCGCACGCTCTTCACGCCACTTTCGGCGGTGGTCAGGATCAACTGCACTTCATCACTCCACGACAGCCCCAGCACGCGGGTTTCGACACCGCTGGCATAGGCCCAGATCGCCGGGATATTGCCGCCGTGGCGCACCGAATTCTGCAGGTGATGGTCATAGTGCGCTTCACGCACTTCGCGCTCGGTGGACTCGCGCAGCGATTGGATATTGGTGCCATAGGGCAGGAAGGCTTCGGCGAGTCGCCCGGACTGCACCGCAATGCCGAGCCCGGTGGGCACCGGGCTGTGGGTGTACCAGAGAGTATCGAGTGGTTTGCTCATAAAATTCTTCGTTCCAATCCATGAAGTCTTCTGTGGGCGCCTGGCTGGATGGCGATGGCGTCCGCAAACACGCTATCGCCGGCAAGCCGGCTCCTACAGGGGTTAGCCGGCGAGTGCGGTGTTGCCTTGGAGCAGCGCCTGCAACGGCCGCGCGTCAATCCATTCGCGCACATCGAAGCTTTGCGGGATAAAGCGCCACCGGTGCAGGAAGTGAGTGAAGTCTTGCAAGGCCGCAATGGCCTGTTCATCCAGCCCGGTACGCAGGCGCAGGTGGGCATCGTCGCCATAGGCGGCGGTCACCCAGTATTCGCTGCTGTTGGTTTCCCGCGCGAGGTAGCGCCGGGTGTCTTCCGGGTGGGTGTGCGCCCACTGCTCGGCACGCAGCACGGAGTCGAGGATGCCGGTGGCCACGTCAAAATGCTGGTCCAGCAGGTTCAGGTCGACCGCCAGGGTGCGCGGGGTGCCATTGTTGCTGCGGATCAGCGGATCGGGGTGGGCGCCGGTATCGATCACCGTGTGCAGGCCGAAATCATGCGCGTGCTGCGCCGCGCTGGCGCCTTTGAGGAAGATCGCGTCGACTTCGCCGCGCAGCAGGCCGATCAGCTCCAGGTTGCGTCCAGTCGTCTGCGCAGTCACCGGTGTGCCGGCCACGTTGCGCACTGCGCTGTCGCTGAAGGTGCCGCCGTATTGAAAGTTCTTCAGCTTGACGTCGCCGACCTTCAGGCCTTCCAGCGACAGGGCGTTTTCCAGGCCACGCAGGGCCTGGGCGCGGGTAAAGTCGATCTGCGCGCCGACCCAGTCCGGCAGGCCGAAGGTGCGACCCTTGAGGTCCTTGACGGTCTTGATGCCGCTGTCCTGGCGGGTCAGGATCAATTGCACTTCGTCCGCCCAGGACAGGCCGATCACACGGGTTTCACGGCCTTGGGCGCGGGCCCAGATCGCCGGGATATTGCCACCGTGGCGCACGGAATTCTGCAGGGTGTGGTCGAAGTGCGACTCGCGCACGGCCTTGTCATTCGACTCGCGCAGCGACTGCACCTCGGTGCCGAGGGCACCGACAGTGTCTTGCAGCCAGCCTTTTTGCACGGCAATGCCCAGGCCGGTCGGCACAGGACAACGGGTGTACCACAGGGTGTCGAGAGGTTGCGTCATCAAAGGGGCTCCCCCAGCGTTCAGGCGCTGGCTTTCAAAGGTTGGACGGCCGGGCGTTGGTGCACCAGCGGCAAGACTTCCTGGCCAATGCGCAGGGCTTCTTCCAGGTGCGGATTGCCGGCGAGGATAAAGGTCGAGAAACCGGCGTCGCGGTATTCCACCAGGCGCTCGGCAATGTTTTCGTGGCTGCCCACCAGGCCCACGGTCGGGCCCGGCTTGGCCTTGGCAAAACCGGCCCAGAGGTTGGGGCCGATGATCAGGTCATCAAAGCGGTCGACGTTCTGGTGGTAGGCGGTTTGCCGGGCGGCACCGACCGAGTCCGAGCCGCTGGTAAAGCCCTTGGCCACGGCACTGGTCTTGCCATCGAGCTTGTCGAACTGGCGGCGCAGGTCCTTCCAGGCCAGCTCTTCGGTTTCGCGGGCGAACAGGTCGACGCGCAGGCCGAAACGCACGGTACGCCCCTGTTTATCGGCCAGTTCGCGCACCCGGTCGATGTGCGGCTTGAGCTTGTCGATCGGCTCGGCCCAGTTCAGGTAGACGTCGGCATGTCGGGCGGCCACACCCAGCGCGGCTTCGGAGAACCCCGAGAAATACACCCCCGGCTTGCGTTCGTTGTGCAGGCCGGCGGGCAGCGAGCCGTTTTCCAGTTGATAGATATCGCCGTCATAGGAGAATTTCTGGTTTTCCCAGAGGCCCTGGATGATGTCGAGGAACTCGCCGGTGCGTTTGTAGCGCAGGTCATGTTCGAGAAAGTCGCCGTTGGCGCGTTGGCTGGCCGGGTTGCCGCCGGTGATGATGTTCCACTCCAGGCGACCACGGCTGAGGTTCTGCAGGATCGCGGCTTGCTGCGCGGCATAGGCGGGCAGGGTCCAGGTGGCCTGGAAGGCGATCAGGAACTTGATGCGCCGGGTTTCCCGCGCGAGTGCTGCGGCGGCAATCCACGGCTCGGGGCCGGTGGGCAGCAGTGCGCCTTCGAAGCCTGCGAGTTCGGCGGCCTTGGCCACTTGGGCGATGTAGTCGATGTAGGTGAAGTCATCGGGCTCGCCATTCGGCAGGCGGCCGGGGGCGATATGGCCGGGGCGGTAGTCCGGGTTGCCCCGGTTGTGCTTGTCGGTGGTCAGCTGCGGGCCGTCGGTGCCCAATGGCAGACGCCAGAAAAATTCAGTGCTCATGGGTGCTCCTGATTTCAGTCGTGCAAGGTGCGTGGACCTGATTGAGGGGATGTGTGCAACGGGCATGCCATTGGGGTTGGGGGTAATGGTTGCGGGGGGTTGGGGGGGATTTTGGGGGAGGGGTGTTGCTGTGGCAGCAGTCTTGCAGCAGTGGGTGTTCAGGGGGCAGCAGGGGGTGGGGGCATATCCGTTGTTTGGGTGAGGGCGGAGATTGGTTCCGCCCTTACGGCGGGTCACTTTTGGAAAGGAGCCCCAAAAGTAACCAAAAGGGCTCTTGCCCCAACACTCGGCACCTCGCCTAGGCTCGGTGTGCCCGTAATCCGACATTGATTTGGGGGGCCGCCGCCACGCGCCATCCATGGCGCGGGGCGGCTAAACCGGCATCCCTGCCGGTTTACCCCCCAAATCAATATCGAATTCCGGCCAGCGTGTTTGATGGGGCGCCTAGATCAAGATCAAGATCAAAAGCAAAAGCACGGCGGCCTGACAGCCGACCTGAGTGGTTAGATCAAGAGCAGAAACCTGCAGGAGCCGGCTCTCATAGGGGATCGGCGGTGTGGACCTCGATACCGGCCTGTCGCAAGCAGTCCTGAGTCGCACCCGCAATCCGCCGCCCCGCAGACCAAATGTGGGAGCCGTCGAGCCCCAGCGAGGCCGCGAAGGCGGCGGCATTGCCAATGAATTTAGTGTCTGACCCACCGCTTTCGCGGCCTCGCCGGGGCTCGACGGCTCCCACAGGGAATCGGCGGTGTTGGCCTCGATAACGGTCTGTCGCAAGCAGCCTCGAGTCACCCCCCATAAGCCGCCGCCCCAAAGGATCAAATGTGGGAGCCGTCGAGCCCTGGCGAGGCCGCGAAGGCGGCGGCATTGCCAATGTATTTCGCGCCTGACACACCGCTTTCGCGGCCTCGCCGGGGGTCGACGGCTCCCACAGGGGATCGGCGGTGTTGGCCTCGATACCGGCCTGGCGTAAACAAACACAACCCACGATGCGAAGCGAGCCGCTTTTGATCTTGATCTTGATCTTGATCCTAGGCGCCCCATTAAACACGCTGGCCGAACGCAGGCTTGAATCCGTGGGTAACCCGGCAGGACGCCGGGTTAGCCGCACTGGGCCAAGGATGGCCCATTGC
>NZ_MAUE01000045.1 GCF_001702265.1 Pseudomonas aylmerensis | reverse complement strand
TGAACTGGCCTAATGATTTTGGACACCTCAATCGGGCGCTATGATGGCGTCCAAATCTGAGGTGTTTGGATATGCGTAAATCTTATTCATGTGAGTTCAAACTCAAGGCTGCCAGCATGGTGCTGGACGAGGGGCAGTCGGTTCCCGAGGTCTGTGCCAGCTTGGATATTGGCCCTACGGCCTTGCGCCGCTGGGTCGATCAAGTTCGCAAGGAACGCTTGGGCTCGACTCCGGTGGGAGCCAAGGCGATTACCGCGGATCAGCGAGAGATCCAGGAACTTAAAGCCTTGCTCAGGCAAAGAGACCGGGATATCGAAATCCTAAAAAAGGCCAGTGCTCTCCTGCTTTTGGACGCCAAAGATCACTCTCGTTGATCTGTGAGCTGGGCGAGCAGTACGGCGTTAACGATTGCTGTCGTGTGTTCGGAATAAACCGCAGTAGCTTTTACGCATGGCGTCAGCGCCAAGGCAAGGTGAGCCCTAAGCGAGAGAAACTCAAGGCTATGCTGGTCAAGCACCACAGGGCGTCGAGAGAGTCTGCGGGCGCTCGTACCTTGGCTAAACAGCTGCAAGCCGGCGGGCATGATGTCGGGCGGTTCATGGCTCGCAGCTTGATGCGAGAAGCAGGCATTGTCAGCCGTCAACGCCGGCGCCATAAGTACAAGTCACCTGGCGTGGAGGCTTTGGTGGCACCGCATGTGCTCAAACGCAAGTTTGATGTTGCGACGGTCAATCAGGTGTGGTGTGGGGACGTGACGTACATCAAAGTCGGCAAGCGTTGGCTGTATTTTGCGGCGGTTCTGGACTTGTTCGCTCGCCGGATTGTGGGCTGGTCGTTTTCGATGATCTCTGATGCCACGCTGACCTGCGAAGCCCTGCGCATGGCGATTGAACTGCGCGGTCGCCCAAAAGACGTACTGTTTCACTCCGACCAAGGTTGCCAGTACACCAGCCATAAATTCAGAAATGAACTGCTGGAACATGGACTCCGACAAAGCATGAGCCGTAAAGGCGAATGCTGGGATAACGCTCCGATGGAGCGTTTCTTTGGAAGTTTGAAATCAGAGTGGGTGCCAGAAGCAGGCTACGGGTCGGAACATGAGGCCCGAGCGGATGTGCAGCGCTATGTATCGCGCTACAACATCACCAGGCCGCATAGCTACAACGACTATCGGTCACCAGTCGCCAGGGAGAAGCTGGTGGCGTGAAACCTTAATCGGTGTCCAAGATTACTTGACCAGTTCAAGCCGGCTCCTACAGAGATCAAAAAGCGTACCTACGATGCGAAGCGAGCCGCTTTTGACCTTGATCTTGATCTAGGCGCCCCATTAAACACGCTGGCCTCACGCAGGCTTGAATCCGTGGGTAACCCGGCAGGACGCCGGGTTAGCCGCACTGGGCCAAGGATGGCCCATTGCGGCGGCCCACGGATTCAAGCCGGAGTGAGGGCACACCGAGCCTAGGCGAGGTGCCGAGTGTTGGGGCAAGAGCCCTTTTGGTTACTTTTGGGGCTCTTTTCCAAAAGTGACCCGCCGTAAGGGCGGAACCAATTTCAGCCACTCCCCCAAATCCGGATATACCCCCAGGAAGTCAGCCCTTGTGCAACTTACTCATCAACTGCGCCTCAGCCTGGGTCAACCCACACGACTGCGTCAACTCATCCACCGTAGCCCCCATCCCCACCAGCTTGGCAGCCTGGGCAAACGACAGGCTCGAAGGATCACGCTGCTCCAGCTGCGCAAGCTTGTCCGGCAACGGCCCGAGGATCGCGCGCAGTTCATGCACCTCGTCCCCCACCTTCACTGCACTCTGCTGGAAATGGTCGACACGCTTGACCAGCTCCAGGATGCGCCGGTCACGCACGGCATCCCGCTCGGCCTGCTGCACCACCGACTCACGCTGCTGGCGCACATAGCGCAGCAGGAATGCCAAGGTCCCGGCCCACAACAGGGCCAGGATGATCACTGCGGCCTCAAGGAACAATCAGATGCTCTCCAGTTCCGACCATTCTTCTTCGCTCATCATCTTGTCCAGCTCAACCAGAATCAGCAGCTCGCCGTTCTTGTTGCACACGCCCTGGATGAACTTGGCGGATTCTTCATTACCCACGTTCGGTGCGGTTTCCACTTCCGATTGGCGCAGATAAACCACTTCGGCCACGCTGTCGACCATGATCCCGACCACTTGCTTGTCGGCTTCGATGATGACGATACGGGTGTTGTCGTTGACTTCGGTCGGTACCAGGCCGAAACGCTGGCGGGTGTCGATCACCGTCACCACGTTGCCGCGCAGGTTGATGATACCCAGCACGTAGCTTGGCGCACCCGGGACCGGGGCGATCTCGGTGTAGCGCAGCACTTCCTGCACGCGCATCACGTTAATGCCATAGGACTCGTTGTCCAGTTTGAAGGTAACCCATTGCAGGATCGGATCATCCAAACCTTGTGCGGACGCTGACTTATTCATACCCCTGACCCCTTCAAATGCCGCTTCACACGGCGTGTGTGCTTCGCTGACCGCGCAACCGCGCGGCCCTTATTGTTCAATCAACTGCGTTTATTCACCGGCAGCGTCTTGACCGCGCCGCTGGCGATCAACTCGGCCAGCTCGGCGACGTCGAGCAACGCGCACATGTGTTCGATCACGGTGCCCGCCAGCCAAGGCCGTTGGCCCCGGTGGCTGCGCCATTTGATTTCATTCGGGTCCAGGCGCAACGAGCGGCTGACCTGATGCACCGCCAGCCCCCACTCGTAGCCCTGCACCGAGATCACGTATTGCAGGCCCTGGCGAAAATCATCGCGGTAGCGGTCGGGCATCACCCAGCGCGCGGTGTCCAGCACCTTGAGGTTGCCGGCCTGGCTGGGCAGGATGCCGAGGAACCACTCCGGCTGCCCGAACAGCGGCGTCAGTTCCTGGCCTTCCAGGGAATAGATCGAGCCCAGGCACACCAGCGGCACCGCCAGGGTCAACCCGGCGACGTCGAACAACAGGCATTCGAACGGCTCGGCGGCCCAGGCCGGGCGATCATCGCCGGCCACCGGCGGCGGCGTGATGCTGGGCGGCAGGTGCACTTCCACCACCGGCTCGACCACGACCGGGGCAACGACCACCGGCTCGACCACCACGGGCACGACAACTGCCGGGGCGATCGGCACCACCACTGGCGCGGTCACGACCTGCGCATCGCGGGCCTGCTCTTCCAGCACCGCCAACTGGAATTCATCCAGGGAGCTTTCCGGCGCCAGGGCCGGTTCCAATACCAGTATCGGCTGCTCTTCCTCGGTCGCATCCTGCAGCAGGGCATCCAGGTAGGATTCCAGTGCCAGTTGCGGCCGGGTCTTGAGTTCGATGGGACGGTTCATCACGCCACCTGCGCGACAAGCTGCTGGGACAGCAGGTGCTTGAGCAACGCGCGGTAAGCCAGCACGCCACGGCTTTTACCGTCGAACTGCGACGGGGTCAGGCCGGCGCGGCTGGCGTCACGCAGGCGCGTGTCCACCGGGATGTAGCCATTCCAGATGGTGTCCGGGTAGGCATCGCGCAGCACGCGCAAGGTGCCCAGCGACGCCTGGGTGCGACGGTCGAACAGGGTCGGCACGATGCTGAACGGCAGCGCCTGCTTGCGCGAGCGGTTGATCATCGCCAGGGTACTGACCATGCGCTCCAGGCCTTTGACCGCGAGGTGCTCGGTCTGCACCGGGATCACCAGTTGCTGGCTGGCCGCCAAGGCGTTGACCATCAGCACGCCGAGCAACGGCGGGCTGTCGATGATCGCGTAGTCGAAGTCCTGCCACAGTTGCGCCAGGGTCTTGGCGATCACCAGGCCCAGGCCGCTCTGCCCCGGCGACTGGCGCTCGAGGGTGGCCAGCGCGGTGCTCGACGGCAGCAGGGAAATACTCTCGTTGCTGGTGGGCAACAGCAGTTGCCCGGGCAGGTCGGCCGGCACGCTGCCCTTGTGCAGGAACAGGTCGTAGCAGCTGTGCTCCAGCGCATCCGGGTCGTAGCCGAAATAGCTGGTCATGGAGCCATGCGGGTCCAGGTCCACTACGACCACACGCTTGCCCGCCTCGGCCAGCAAACCGGCTAAGGCGATGGAGGTGGTGGTCTTGCCGACTCCACCTTTTTGATTGGCAACTGCCCAGACTCTCATTCGGATGGTTCCTCCCGGCAGGCACAGGCGCGACCGAGACATTGCATAAGGTTATTGAGCCGGCGACGGAGAATTGACGGCACTCTGACGCACCGGCGGCTTTGCAGGGGCCGGTGCAGTTTGTGTGCCAGCCCGCTTCAAGGCCGCGTCCGGTGTTGCATTGGCGGTGCCGGTACCGGTCAGGCTGCGGCGCACATCCAGGTTGCGCGAGACCACCAGTACCACCCGGCGGTTGCGCGCGCGGCCTTCCACCGTGGCGTTGTTGGCCACCGGCTGGAACTCGCCATAACCCACCGAGGCCAGGCGCCCGGGGTTTACGCCCTGCATCGCGAGCATGCGCACGATGCTCGCGGCCCGCGCCGACGACAGCTCCCAGTTGGTCGGGTACTGCGCGGTGCTGATCGGGAAATTGTCGGTAAAGCCTTCCACGTGGATCGGGTTTTCGAACGGCCTGAGGATCGCCGCCACCTTGTCGATGATGGTGAACGCCTGGTCGCTGGGCATTGCATCGGCGCTGGCGAACAACAGGCTGGAGTTGAGTTCGATCTCCACCCACAACTCATTGCCGCGCACGGTCATCTGGTTGGAACTGATCAGGTCGCCGAACGCGGCGCTGATGTCGTCGGCGATGCTTTTCAGCGGGTCGCTGGTGCCGCCCACGCCGGCGGCGGTTTCATCGCTGTCATTGACCAGCGGCTTGGCCGGGGTCACGGTCTTGGGCCGTTCCTCGCCAATGGGGATCGGCTTGAGGGCGCGGTCGGCGTCGTTGAACACCCCGATCAGCGCCTGGGAAATGACTTTGTACTTGCCTTCGTTGATCGACGAGATGGAGTACATCACCACGAAAAACGCGAACAGCAAGGTAATGAAGTCCGCGTAGGACACCAGCCAGCGTTCGTGGTTGACGTGCTCTTCAGGCTCGCGACGGCGACGGCTCACAGGCTGACACCTCTCTGTACGTAAATCATGTGGCCGCTCGCCACAAGTCGATAGCCATGTTCATCAATCCATGAAGCCCTGGAGCTTCAATTCGATCGACCGCGGGTTCTCACCCTCGGCAATCGACAGGATGCCTTCGAGCAACATCTCGCGGTAACGCGACTGGCGCATGGCGATGGACTTGAGCTTGCTGGCCACCGGCAGCAGCACCAGGTTGGCACTCGCGACACCGTAGATGGTGGCCACGAACGCCACGGCAATGCCGCTGCCCAGTTGCGACGGGTCGGCCAGGTTGCCCATCACGTGGATCAGGCCCATCACCGCACCGATGATGCCGATGGTCGGCGCGTAGCCGCCCATGCTTTCAAAGACTTTGGCAGCGTTGATGTCGCGGCTTTCCTGGGTGTAGAAATCCACTTCCAGGATGCTGCGGATCGCTTCCGGCTCGGCGCCGTCCACCAGCAGTTGCAGGCCTTTGCGCGCGTAGCTGTCGGGCTCGGCATCGGCCACGCCTTCCAGGCCGAGCAGGCCTTCCTTGCGGGCGGTGAGGCTCCAGTTGACCACGCGGTCGATGCCGCCGGGCAGGTCCACGCGTGGCGGGAAAATAATCCACACCAGGATCTGCATGGCGCGCTTGAACGAACTCAAGGGCGACTGCAACAAGGCCGCGCCGACCGTGCCGCCGATCACGATCAAGGCCGCCGGGCCGTTGGCCAGGGCGCCGAGGTGGCCGCCTTCGAGGTAGTTGCCGCCGATGATCGCGACAAACGCCATGATGATGCCGATCAGGCTCAATACATCCATCAGAGGCAGGCCTCCACCAGATGCTTGCCGATCTCGTCCAGGCTGTAGACGGCGTCGGCCAGGTCAGCCTTGACGATCGCCATGGGCATGCCATAGATCACGCAGCTGGCTTCGTCCTGGGCCCAGATCGCGCTGCCGCCCTGCTTGAGCAGGCGTGCGCCTTCACGGCCATCAGCGCCCATGCCGGTGAGCACCACCGCCAGAACTTTGTCGCCGTAGGACTTGGCCGCCGAACCGAAGGTGATGTCCACGCACGGCTTGTAGTTGAGGCGCTCGTCGCCCGGCAGGATTTTGATCGCACCACGCCCGTCGACCATCATCTGCTTGCCACCCGGCGCCAGCAGCGCCAGGCCTGGACGCAGGATGTCGCCATCCTCGGCTTCCTTGACGCTGATGCGGCAGAGCTTGTCCAGGCGTTCGGCAAAGGCCTTGGTGAAGGCCGCCGGCATGTGCTGGATCAACACGATCGGCGCCGGGAAGTTGGCCGGCAATTGCGTCAACACGCGCTGCAAGGCCACCGGGCCGCCGGTGGAAGTACCGATGGCGACCAGCTTGTAGGCCTTGCGCTTGGGCGCGGGCGAATGGGCGCTGGGCGCCGGAGCGCGGACCGGGGCCACGGCAGGCCGAGCCACCGGGGCGGGCGCAGGCGCAGGTCGACCAAACGCAGGGGCCGGGGCCGGCGCCGCAACCGGTGCAGGTGCAGGTGCAGGTGCAGGCGTGCTGAACAGGCTGCGACGGTTACTGCGGGAAATGCTGTGGACTTTCTCGCACAGCAGTTGCTTGACCTTCTCGGGGTTGCGCGAGATGTCTTCGAAATTCTTCGGCAGGAAGTCCACCGCGCCGGCATCCAGCGCATCCAGGGTGACCCGGGCGCCTTCATGGGTGAGCGAGGAGAACATCAACACCGGGGTCGGGCAGCGCTGCATGATGTGACGGACAGCCGTGATGCCATCCATCATCGGCATCTCGTAGTCCATGGTGATCACGTCGGGCTTCAACGCGATAGCCTGATCGATCGCCTCTTTGCCGTTGGTGGCCGTGCCGATCACTTGAATCGTTGGATCGGCGGAAAGAATTTCCGAGACGCGGCGGCGGAAGAAACCCGAATCGTCCACCACCAGGACCTTGACTACCATAAACACTCCGTTAGACGGGGCGGGCAAACCGCCCTGCCCCACCAGAATCAAATACGCCGAGCGGCGTAACGCTTGAGCATGCTCGGAACATCCAGAATCAGCGCGATCCGACCGTCACCGGTGATGGTCGCACCCGACATGCCCGGGGTTCCCTGCAGCATTTTGCCCAAAGGCTTGATGACCACTTCTTCCTGGCCCACCAGTTGATCGACCACGAAGCCGATACGCTGGGTGCCCACGGAGAGAATCACCACATGGCCTTCGCGCTGCTCTTCATGCTTGGCCGATGCCACCAGCCAGCGCTTGAGGTAGAACAGTGGCAACGCCTTGTCGCGCACGATCACCACTTCCTGGCCGTCCACCACGTTGGTGCGCGACAGGTCGAGGTGGAAAATTTCGTTGACGTTGACCAGCGGGAAGGCGAACGCCTGGTTGCCCAGCATCACCATCAGGGTCGGCATGATCGCCAGGGTCAGCGGCACCTTGATGACGATCTTCGAGCCCTGGCCCTTGGTCGAGTAGATGTTGATCGAGCCGTTGAGCTGGCTGATCTTGGTCTTCACCACGTCCATGCCGACGCCACGGCCGGACACGTCGGAAATCTCGGTCTTGGTCGAGAAGCCCGGGGCGAAGATCAGGTTGTAGCACTCGGTGTCGGTCAGGCGGTCGGCGGCGTCCTTGTCCATCACGCCACGCTTGACCGCGATATTGCGCAGGATGGTCGGGTCCATGCCCTTGCCGTCATCGGTGATCGACAGCAGGATGTGGTCACCCTCCTGCTCGGCCGCCAGGATCACTTTGCCGTTGCGCGACTTGCCCGAAGCTTCGCGCTCTTCCGGGGTTTCGACGCCGTGGTCGACGGCGTTGCGCACCAAGTGGACCAGCGGATCGGCCAGGGCCTCGACCAGGTTCTTGTCGAGGTCGGTCTCTTCGCCCACCAGTTCCAGGTTGATCTCTTTCTTGAGCTGGCGTGCCAGGTCGCGAACCAGGCGCGGGAAGCGCCCGAAGACTTTCTTGATCGGCTGCATCCGCGTCTTCATCACGGCGGTCTGCAGGTCGGCGGTGACCACGTCGAGGTTCGACACGGCCTTTTGCATGGCTTCATCGCCACTGCTCAGGCCCAGGCGCACCAGACGGTTACGCACCAGCACCAGTTCGCCGACCATGTTCATGATGTCGTCCAGGCGCGCGGTATCGACGCGCACGGTGGTTTCAGCTTCACTGGCCGGCTTCTCGGCCACGGCAGCCGCCGGCGCGCGGGCAGCAGCCGGGGCGGCGGCAGGTGCCGGGGCCGGTTTGGCAGCAGCAGGTGCAGCGGCCTTGGCCGGCGCCGGTTTGGCCGCCACCGGAGTGGCGGTCGCGGCAGCTGCCGGAGCCACTTCGCTGAACTTGCCCTTGCCGTGCAATTCGTCGAGCAGGGATTCGAACTCGTGGTCGCTGATCAGACCGTCGCCCGCAGGTTCTGCCGCAGCGGACGGCGCAGTGGCAGTCGCGGCGACTTCCGGCAAGGCGTCGGCCGCGAAGGTGCCTTTGCCATGCAGTTGGTCGAGCAGTGCTTCGAATTCGTCATCGGTGATGTCGGTGCTGGTCGACGCGGCAGGCGCATCCACAGCGGCGGCAGGGGCCACGGCGTCGGCCGCGAACTGGCCTTTGCCGTGCAACTGGTCGAGCAGGGATTCAAATTCTGCGTCGGTAATGTCTTCGCTGGTCGGCGCTTGTGGCGCGGCTGCAGCAGGCGCTTCAGCCTCGGCTTTCACCGCATTGAGGGAGTTGAGCAACTGCTCGAACTCGCTGTCCGTCACATCCGCTTCAGGCTCTGCCACAGGCGCAGGCTCAGCCTGCGCCACGGGCGCTGCCGAAGTGTCTGCCGGCTCTGCCAGGCTCGCCAGGGCGGCGAGCAGTTCCGGGGTGGCCGCAGTGATCGGGGCACGTTCGCGGACTTCGCTGAACATGCCGTTGACCGCATCCAGTGCTTCGAGAATCACGTCCATCAATTCCGAGTCAACGTGACGCTCACCCTTGCGCAGGATGTCGAACACGTTCTCGGCGATGTGGCAGCACTCCACCAGCTCATGGAGCTGGAGGAAGCCGGCGCCCCCTTTTACAGTGTGAAAACCGCGAAAAATTGCATTGAGCAGGTTCGCATCATCCGGACGGCTTTCCAGCTCGACCAGTTGCTCGGACAGTTGCTCTAAAATTTCGCCGGCCTCTACAAGGAAATCCTGAAGGATTTCTTCATCGGCGCCGAAGCTCATGTGGGTGCTCCTTAGAAGCCTAAACTGGATAACAGGTCATCTACGTCATCCTGACCTGACACAACGTCTTCACGTTTATCGGCATGAATCTGCGGACCTTCACCCTTGGCGAGATGTTTTTGTGGATCTTTTTCCGAGAGGATCGCTTCACGGTCATGTTCGATGCCGGCAAAACGGTCTACCTGGCCGGCCATGAGCACCAGTTTGAGCAGGTTGCTTTCCACTTCGGTGACCAACTGGGTCACACGCTTGATCACCTGGCCGGTGAGGTCCTGGTAATCCTGGGCCAGCAGAATGTCATTGAGGTTGCTGGAAACCGTGCGGTTTTCCTGCTCGCTGCGTGACAAGAATCCATCGACCCGACGCGCCAGTTCACGAAACTCCTCAGCCCCCACCTCGCGGCGCATGAAGCGGCCCCAATCGTGGCTCAGGGCCTGGGCTTCGGTGGCCATGCCATTGACCAGGGGCGTGGCGTTTTCCACCAGGTCCATGGTGCGGTTGGCCGCCGCTTCAGTCAGCCTGACCACATAGGACAGGCGTTCGGTCGCGTCGGTGATTTGCGAAATTTCTTCGGCCTGGGGCATGTGCGGGTCAATCTGGAAATTGACAATCGCACTGTGCAGCTCGCGTGTGAGCTTGCCCACTTCCTGATACAGGCCGCGGTCACGGGTCTGGTTGAGCTCATGGATTAACTGCACCGCGTCGCCGAACTGGCCTTTTTCAAGGCTGTCGACCAACTGGTGAGCATGCTTTTTCAGGGTCGACTCAAAGTCTCCCTGTGACGTTTCTTTATGCTCCATAGCTCCCCCGCGATGGCATTAGCCGTGGATGCGTTCGAAGATTTTTTCGATCTTCTCTTTCAAGGCCAATGCAGTGAATGGCTTGACCACGTAACCGTTGACCCCGGCTTGGGCGGCTTCGATGATCTGCTCACGCTTGGCTTCGGCGGTCACCATCAGCACGGGAAGGCTGCGCAGTTTTTCGTCGGCGCGCACATGGCGCAGCAAGTCGATACCGGTCATGCCCGGCATGTTCCAGTCCGTTACCAGAAAGTCGATGCTCCCGCTGTTGAGGATCGGAATCGCCGTAATGCCGTCATCCGCCTCGACCGTGTTAGTGAACCCAAGGTCACGCAACAGGTTTTTTATGATCCGCCGCATCGTTGAGAAGTCATCAACGATGAGGATTTTCATGTTCTTGTCCAATTCGACCTCCAAGCAGTCTTAAACGCGCCCAGCACCTGGACGCGCCATTTCAATCAACAGGCATTACACAAAAAGGACTGCTGGGGGCACCACGGGCCGATCCCGCGAGGGTCAATCACCCTCGCGGTGTGGTTTGCAGTGCTCCCCAACACTGCCTGTCAGCGCGCTCGCCACTCTCCCAAACGCCCCCGCAAGCGGGCTGCGCACTGGCTGTGCAACTGGCTGACCCGCGATTCGCTGACACCCAGGACCTCACCGATTTCCTTGAGGTTCAGCTCTTCGTCGTAGTACAGCGCCAACACCAGTCGCTCACGCTCCGGCAAATTGGCAATCGCGTCCGCCAGCGCACCCTGGAAGCGTTCATCCTCCAGGTCGCGCGACGGCTCCAGATGAGCACTCGCGCCGTCCTCGTGCAGCCCTTCGTGTTCGCCGTCCTGCAACAGGTCGTCGAAACTGAACAGGCGGCTGCCCAAGGTATCGTTCAAAATCCCGTAGTAATCGTCGAGACTCAATTGGAGTTCGGCCGCAACTTCGTGATCTTTAGCGTCGCGACCGGTTTTTGCTTCAATTGCGCGAATTGCGTCACTGACCATGCGCGTATTGCGATGCACCGAACGCGGCGCCCAGTCACCTTTACGCACTTCATCGAGCATCGCGCCCCGGATGCGGATACCCGCATACGTCTCGAAACTCGCGCCCTTGCTCGCGTCGTACTTGGTCGACACTTCGAGCAGGCCGATCATGCCCGCCTGGATCAGGTCTTCGACCTGGACGCTGGCGGGCAGGCGTGCCAGCAAGTGATAAGCGATGCGCTTGACCAGCGGCGCATAGCGCTCGATCAATTCACCCTGGCTGTCACGTGCCGATTTCTTGTAAAGGTTGTAGCCGCTGGATGTCATAGCACCGGTCCTGCGCTCGTCTGATGCACCAATCGCTCGACGAAAAACTCCAGATGCCCCCGAGGGTTGGCAGGCAACGGCCAGGTATCGACCTTCTGGGCAATAGCCTTGAACGCCAAGGCGCATTTGGAACGAGGGAACGCTTCGTAGACTGCACGCTGCTTTTGCACAGCCTTGCGTACACACTCGTCGTAGGGAACTGCGCCGACGTATTGTAAGGCGACATCGAGGAAGCGATCCGTGACCTTGGTCAACTTGGCGAACAGATTGCGCCCTTCCTGTGGACTCTGGGCCATGTTGGCCAGCACGCGGAAGCGGTTCATGCCGTAGTCACGGTTAAGCAGTTTGATCAGGGCATAGGCGTCGGTGATCGAGGTGGGTTCATCGCAGACCACCAACAGGACTTCCTGCGCAGCGCGCACGAAGCTGACCACGGACTCGCCGATCCCGGCGGCGGTGTCGATCACCAGCACGTCGAGGTTGTCGCCGATATCGCTGAACGCCTGGATCAGGCCGGCATGCTGCGCCGGGCTCAGGTGCACCATGCTCTGGGTGCCGGAGGCGGCCGGCACGATGCGGATACCGCCAGGGCCCTGCAGCAGCACGTCGCGCAGCTCGCAGCGCCCTTCGATCACATCGGCAAGCGTGTGTTTGGGCGTCAGCCCCAGCAGAACGTCGACGTTCGCCAGCCCCAGGTCAGCATCCAGCAGCATGACGCGACGGCCAAGCTCTGCCAGGGCCAGGGACAAATTCACTGACACGTTAGTTTTCCCGACGCCACCTTTGCCGCCGGTCACCGCGATCACCTGTACGGGATGCATGCTGCCCATTTTATTTCTTTACCTTGTCTTGCTTAGACGCAGGCTACATGGCTTGGCCGCGTGAATCGCTTGCAGACCATCGATGTAGGTACATTTCACGGTGTTCATCCTGCCCTCAACCCACCCGCTTTGCCGGGCTGTGATAGAGGTCGGCGAACATATCGGCCATCGCTTCCTCGCTAGGCTCTTCTTGCATTTGCACGCTGACTGCACGGCTGACCAACTGATGACGGCGCGGCAGATGCAGATCATCCGGAATCCGCGGGCCGTCGGTCAGGTAGGCGACCGGCAACTCATGACTGATGGCCAGGCTCAACACCTCGCCCAGGCTCGCGGTTTCGTCGAGCTTGGTGAGGATGCAGCCGGCCAGGCCGCAGCGTTTGTAGCTATGGTACGCAGCGGTAAGAACCTGTTTCTGGCTGGTGGTTGCAAGCACCAGGTAATTTTTCGACTTGATGCCGCGCCCGGCCAGGCTTTCCAGCTGCATGCGCAACGCCGGGTCGCTGGCTTGCAGGCCGGCGGTATCGATCAGCACCACGCGCTTGCGCAGCAGCGGGTCGAGGGCGTTGGCCAGGGATTGGCCCGGGTCGACATGGGTCACCGACACATTGAGGATCCGACCCAAGGTCTTGAGCTGCTCCTGGGCACCGATACGGTAGCTGTCCATGCTCACCAGCGCGATATTCTGGGCGCCGTACTTGAGCACGTAACGGGCGGCCAGCTTGGCCAGGGTGGTGGTCTTGCCCATGCCGGCAGGGCCGACCATGGCGATCACACCGCCCTCTTCCAGCGGCTCGATTTCCGGGGTGACGATCATCCGCGCCAAGTGGGCCAGCAACATGCGCCAGGCCTGGCGAGGTTCTTCGATTTCAGTGGTCAGGGCCAGCAGGTCGCGCGACAACGGGCCGGACAGGCCGATGCGTTGCAGGCGACGCCACAGGTTGGCCTGTTGCGGCTTGCTGCCTTGCAGCTGGTTCCAGGCGAGGGAGCCGAGTTGCACTTCCAGCAGCTCGCGCAGGCCATTGAGTTCAAAGCGCATCGAGTCGAACACGCGCTGGTCGACTGCGGCGGCCGGGGCCGGCGCTGCAGGACGCGGGGGTTCAACGAAGGTCGGCTCGACCAGCGGCTCGGCAGCGGTCAGCGGCAGGCCGGCGAACAACTGGCGGTTGGTGGTGGCGTCGCTGTCGCCACGCATGCTCAGTTCGGCCTGGGCCGAGACAATGCGCGAGGCCGTCTTGCGCAGCTCGTCTTCGAGTTCCATGTTCGGGACGCGCGGGGCCAGGGCCTGGGGAGTGTAATCCAGGGCAGCCGTCAGCTCGACACCGCCGGCAATACGACGGTTACCGATAATCGCGGCGTCGGCGCCCAGCTCATCACGAACCAGTTTCATGGCCTGACGCATATCGGCGGCGAAAAAACGCTTAACTTGCATAACCCACTACCCTCAGCCGTTGGGCCCTACTGTCGCGACGATAGTCACTTGCTTGTTGTCAGGAATTTCCTGATAAGCCAAAACGTGCAAATTCGGTACTGCCAGGCGCCCAAACCGCGACAACATCGCCCGGACGGGGCCGGCCACCAGCAGGATCACTGGTTGGCCCTGCATTTCCTGGCGCTGCGCGGCGTCGATCAACGAACGCTGCAGCTTCTCAGCCATGCTTGGCTCCAGCAGAACGCCCTCTTCCTGGCCTTGTCCTGCCTTCTGAATACTATTGAGCAATATTTGTTCCAACCTTGGTTCCAAGGTGATCACAGGCAGCTCAGAGTCAAGCCCTACAATGCTTTGGACGATTGCGCGCGACAATCCGACGCGCACTGCAGCCACCAGGGCGGCAGTATCTTGACTCTTGGCGGCATTGTTGGCGATAGCTTCGGCAATGCTGCGGATATCGCGTACCGGCACCTGCTCGGCCAGCAGTGCCTGCAGCACCTTGAGCAGTTGCGACAGCGACAGCACGCCCGGCACCAGTTCCTCGGCGAGTTTTGGCGAGGCTTTGCCGAGCAAACCCATCAATTGCTGGACTTCTTCGTGACCGATCAGCTCATGGGAGTGCTTGTACAGAATCTGGTTGAGGTGGGTGGCGACCACGGTACTGGCGTCCACCACGGTGTAGCCCAGGGACTGCGCCTGGCTGCGCTGGCTGATTTCGATCCACACCGCGTCCAGGCCAAAAGCCGGATCTTTGGCGGTAATGCCGTTGAGACTGCCGAATACCTGCCCCGGGTTGATCGCCAGTTCGCGATCCGGGTAGATCTCGGCTTCGGCCAGGATCACCCCCATCAGGGTCAGGCGGTAGGCGCTGGGGGCCAGGTCGAGGTTGTCGCGGATATGCACGGTGGGCATCAGGAAGCCCAGGTCCTGCGAGAGCTTCTTGCGCACCCCCTTGATCCGCGCGAGCAATTGGCCACCCTGATTGCGGTCGACCAGCGGGATCAGGCGGTAGCCGACTTCCAGGCCGATCATGTCGATCGGGGTCACGTCGTCCCAGCCCAACTCCTTGGTTTCCTGGGCCCGGGCCGGCGACGGCAGCAGTTCCTGCTGACGCGCGATTTCCTGCTGGGCCTGGACCTTGACCGCGTTCTGCTTCTTCCAGAACAGGTAGGCACCGCCGGCCGCCATGGCCGCCATGCTCAGGAACGACACGTGGGGCATGCCCGGCACGATACCCATGATCGCCATGATGCCCGCCGCCACGGCCAGGGCCTTGGGCGAGGCGAACATCTGGCGACTGATCTGCTTGCCCATGTCTTCGGAGCCCGAAGCACGGGTCACCATGATCGCGGCAGCTGTGGATAACAACAGTGATGGCAATTGCGCCACTAAACCGTCACCAATGGTCAGCAAGGCGTACACCTTGCCGGCATCGCCGAAGGTCATGCCGTGCTGGAAGATCCCGACCGCCATGCCGCCGATCAGGTTGATGAACAGAATCAGCAGGCCGGCGATGGCGTCACCGCGCACGAATTTGCTGGCACCGTCCATGGAGCCATAGAACTCGGCTTCCTGGGCCACTTCCAGACGGCGCGACTTGGCTTGGTTCTGGTCAATGAGGCCGGCGTTGAGGTCGGCGTCGATGGCCATCTGTTTGCCGGGCATGGCGTCGAGGGTAAAGCGCGCGCTCACCTCGGAAATCCGCCCGGCGCCCTTGGTCACCACCACGAAGTTGATGATCATCAGGATCGCGAAGACCACGATACCCACCACGTAGTTGCCGCCGATCACCACCTCACCGAAGGCCTGGATCACCTTACCGGCGGCGGCGTGGCCGTCCTGGCCGTGGAGCATCACCACGCGCGTCGACGCCACGTTGAGCGCCAGGCGCAACAGGGTCGCCACCAGCAGGATGGTCGGGAATACCGCAAAATCCAGCGGTCGCAGAGCGTATACGCAGACCAGCAGCACCACCACGGACAGGGCAATGTTGAAGGTGAAGAACACGTCCAGCAGGAACGGCGGCATCGGCAACATCATCATTGCCAGCATCACCAGCAACAACAACGGCACACCCAGATTGCCCCGCGAGAGGTCAGTCAGGGTCGTACGGGCCGTGCCGAGCATTTGAGAGCGATCCACCACCGGTATTCCTCGTTTCCTTGAAGCAAACTTTTGACGCCGGGAGGCGTCCTGGAGGCGGTATTGCAAGAAGCCTTCCAACTTTGGTTTCAGGGCGACGATCGTCGAGGGGAACGCGCTTCACATGTAGGGGCTTGCCTGCGATGACGGTGTGTCGGTCACCTGAAGCGCCAGGCTGAACTCAGTCATCGCAGGCAAGTCAGCTCCCACATTATTGGTCGGTGGACACACCGCCAACAGCCAGGCATGCATGCCGCTAGATAAGTTTGATATGGAACGCATACACCCCTTGAGGGCAATGGATCCTCACGAACTGTACGCGCAAGCCTTTCTTGAGCCAGATGCCGGCTGAGCCGGTGCGATCCACATGCACCGGCTCGTCATCGCCATCCAGCGCAATCAGGCCTTTTCCGGTTTTTCGGCTGTAGGATTTGATCGTTCCCGTCACCGCTTCCATCACTACGCCCTCTGCATCGCTGGATGACCTGTGCACAGTAGGGAGCCATGGAAGCGCGAGAGGACGGCGCTGGCTACTGTCAAAGTTGACAGGTAGACGAGGGTTGCCGACGAGTGGTAGCGGATGAAGCGGGCAGGCTTGTTGTAGCGAACGCACTCACTGTGGTGAGCGGGCTTGCCCCGCGTTGGGCTGCGAAGCAGCCCTGAAACCTGGCGACTCGGTCTGACTGTTGGACCGCGGTGGCTGGATTGGGAGCGCTTCGCACTCCAACGCGGGTGCAAGCCCGCTCACCACAAGAAGCCCGCTACCCACAACAAGCCCGCTCACCACAAAGAGCGTATCAGCCGAGCAGTCAGGAATCGCGGCGCAGCTCCGGCGGAATGGGCAGGTCCTTGAGCGGATCGGGCCGCTTGCCCTTGCCCGCGCGGTACTGGCGAATCTGATAGACATACGCCAACACCTGGGCCACGGCCAGGTACAGCCCGGCGGGGATTTCCTGGTCGAGGTCGGTGGAGTAGAAGATCGATCGCGCCAGCTCCGGCGACTCCAGCAGCAGGATGTCGTTGGCCACGGCGATTTCGCGGATTTTAAGCGCGGTGAAGTCGCTGCCCTTGGCCAGCAGCATCGGCGCGCCACCCTTCTCCGGGTCGTATTTGAGGGCCACGGCGTAGTGCGTCGGGTTGGTGATGACCACGTCGGCGTCGGGCACCGAGGCCATCATCTTGCGCTGCGACATTTCCCGCTGCAGCTGGCGAATGCGCTGCTTGACCTCGGGGCGACCCTCTTGGTCCTTGTGTTCGTCGCGCACTTCCTGCTTGGTCATCAGCAGTTTCTTGTGGCTTTCCCACAGCTGGATCGGCGCATCCACCGCCGCGATGATGATCAACCCGGCCGCCATCCACAGCGCACTCCAGCCGACCACCTGCACACTGTGGATGATCGCCGACTCCAGCGGTTCGTGGGCGATGCGCAGCAAATCGTCGATATCCGAGGACAACACCGTCAAGGCCACGAATAGAATCAGGATGAACTTGGCCAACGCCTTGAGCAGCTCCACCAGCGCCTTGGCGGAAAACATGCGCTTGAGCCCGGCCGCCGGGTTCATCCGGCTGAACTTGGGCGCCATGCTGCCGGCGGCGAACAACCAGCCGCCCAGGGCGACCGGGCCGATCAAGGCGGCCAGCAGCAAAGTGATCAGAATCGGCTGCACCGCCAGGATCGCGATTTTGCCCGAGTGCAGCAGGTATTGACCCATCGAATCGGGATTGAGCAGCACCTCGCGCGGCAAGGTGAAGTTGTGCTTCATCAACTCCAGCAAGTCCAACGCCAACCCGCCGCCGTAAATCAGCAGGCCGCCCGCGCCAGCCATCATGGTCGCAACGGTATTCAGCTCTTTGGAGCGCGCAATCTCGCCCTTTTCCCTGGAGTCCTTTTTGCGTTTCTCCGTGGGGTCTTCTGTTTTGTCCTGACCACTCTCGCTCTCGGCCATGGCTCAGCGCGCCCGTGCCAGATCACGTAAGAACTGCAGGGCGTCGGTCGCCAGCGGTTGATACTGATTGAGAATGTCAGCCAGGCCGACCCAGAAAATCCCCATGCCCAACACCAGGGTCAACGGGAAGCCGATCGAGAAGATGTTCAGTTGCGGTGCCGCGCGGGTCATCACGCCGAACGCGATGTTGACCACCAGCAACGCGGTGATTGCCGGCAGCACCAGCAACAGCGAGGCGCCCAGCACCCAACCGAGGCGCCCGACCACTTCCCAGAAATGATTGACCACCAGGCCCGAGCCCACCGGCAAGGTGGTGAAGCTTTCGGTCAGCACCTCGAACACCACCAGGTGGCCGTTCATGGCCAGGAACAGCAACGTCACCAGCATGGTCAGGAACTGCCCGATCACCGCCGCCGACACGCCGTTGGTGGGGTCGACCATGGACGCGAAGCCCATGCCCATCTGGATCGAGATGATTTGCCCGGCAATCACGAATGCCTGGAAGAACAGCTGCAGGGAAAAGCCCAGCAACGCGCCGATCAGGATCTGCTCGGCGATCAGCATCAGCGCGCTGAGGTCCAGCGCATTGACCGGGGGCATGGCCGGCAAGCCCGGCGTGATCACCACGGTAATCGCCACTGCAAAGTACAGGCGCACGCGGCGCGGGACCAGGGTGGTGCCGAACACCGGCATGCTCATCAGCACCGCCGTCACGCGAAACAGCGGCAGGATGAAGGAGGCCACCCAGGTGCTGATCTGGGTGTCGGTCAATGCCAGCAAAGACTGCATCGGGTCAGCCGATCAACTGCGGAATACTGCCGTACAACTGCAGGATGTATTCCATGAAAGTCTGCACCAGCCAGGGGCCGGCAACGATCAGGGTGATCAGCATCACCAGCAAGCGCGGGAGGAAGCTCAAGGTCTGTTCGTTGATCTGGGTCGCGGCCTGGAACATCGCCACCAGCAGGCCGACCAACAGGCTCGGCACCACCAGCACGGCGACCATCATGGTGGTCAGCCACAGCGCTTCACGGAACAGGTCGACGGCAACTTCTGGGGTCATGGCCCTACACTCCGCCGAAACTGCCGGCCAGGGTGCCGATAATCAGCGCCCAGCCGTCCACCAGCACAAACAGCATGATCTTGAACGGCAACGAGATGATTAGCGGCGACAGCATCATCATCCCCATGGCCATCAGCACGCTCGCCACCACCAGGTCGATGATCAGGAACGGGATAAAGATCATGAAGCCGATCTGGAACGCGGTCTTCAACTCCGACGTGACAAACGCCGGGACCAGGATGGTCAGCGGCGCCTGGTCCGGGGTGGCGATGTCAGTGCGCTTGGACAGGCGCATGAACAGCTCGAGGTCGCTGGAGCGGGTCTGCGACAGCATGAAGTCCTTGATCGGGCCCTGGGCCTTGTCGATCGCGTCCTGGGCGGTCATTTTTTCCGCCAGGTAAGGCTGCAGGGCTTGCTGGTTCACCTTGTCGAACACCGGCGCCATGATGAACAGCGTCAGAAACAAGGCCATGCCGGTGAGGATCTGGTTCGACGGCGTCTGCTGCAGGCCCAGGGCCTGGCGCAGGATCGAGAACACAATGATGATCCGCGTGAAGCTGGTCATCAGCATCACGAACGCCGGGATAAAGCTCAGCGCGGTCATGATCAGCAGGATCTGCAGACTGACCGAATACTCCTGGGCCCCCGCCGCGTTGGTGCCCAGCGTAATCGCCGGGATCGACAACGGGTCGGCGCCGAACGCCAGTGGCGCGGCCAGCAACAGCATGAGCGTCAACAAAACGCGCATTACTTCTTATCCTTCTGATCCTTGCCCAGCAACTCCATCAGGCGCTGGGCGAATTCCGGTGTGGTGGCCTGGGTCTGGGCCACGTCCACCGGCGTCTTGAGCACATGCAACGGGGTGATGCGGCCGGGGGTGAGGCCCAGCAGGATCTGTTCCCCACCGACCTGCACCAGCACCAGCCGATCACGCGGGCCGAGGGCGCGCGAGCCGATCATTTCGATCACCTGGGCGTTGCCCGGCCCGACGTTCTGCACGCGGCGCATCAGCCAGGCCAGCACGAAGATCAGCCCGACCACCAGCAACAACCCCAATACCAACTGGGTCAACTGGCCGCCGATGCCGCTGCTCACCACTGGCGCCGCAGCCGCCGCCTGCGCGACCGGCTCAGCCGCCAGGGCGCTCAATGGCAGCGCCGACAACAGTCCCGCCATCGAATACTTCATCTCAGCGCAACTTCTTGATGCGTTCGCTCGGGCTGATCACGTCGGTCAGGCGGATGCCGAACTTCTCGTTGACCACCACCACTTCGCCGTGGGCGATCAGCGTGCCGTTGACCAGCACGTCCAGGGGCTCACCGGCCAGGCGGTCGAGCTCGATCACCGAGCCCTGGTTGAGCTGCAGCAGGTTGCGGATGTTGATTTCGGTGCTGCCGACTTCCATCGAGATCGAGACCGGGATGTCGAGGATCACATCCAGGTTCGGGCCATCAAGGGTCACCGGATCGTTGTTCTTCGGCACGCTGCCGAATTCTTCCATCGGCAGGCGATTGCCGACCGGTGCAGTGGCCGCGTCGGCCGCCAGCAGTGCGTCGATATCGTCCTGGCCAACATCGCCGGTTTCTTCCAGGGCAGCTGCCCATTCGTCAGCCAGGGCCTGGTCTTCGGCGGAAGTGTTTTCGTGTTCGGTAGCCATTACATGTCCTCGGCGGAGCAAACATTCATAAATTAGGGATCAGCGACGGTTGATCGGCTCAACCACTTGCAAAGCCAGGTTGCCCTTGTGGGACCCCAGCTTGACCTTGAACGACGGCACGCCATTGGCGCGCATGATCATTTCTTCCGGCAATTCGACCGGGATCACGTCCCCCGGCTGCATGTGCAAAATATCTCGCAGACGCAACTGGCGACGGGCCACGGTGGCGCTCAGGGGCACGTCGACGTCGAGCAGGTCTTCGCGCAGGGCCTTGACCCAGCGTTCGTCCTGGTCGTCGAGGTCGGACTGGAAGCCCGCATCGAGCATCTCGCGCACCGGCTCGATCATCGAGTACGGCATGGTCACGTGCAGGTCGCCGCCACCGCCATCGAGTTCGATATGGAAGGTCGACACCACGATGGCCTCACTGGGGCCGACGATGTTGGCCATGGCCGGGTTCACTTCCGAGTTGATGTACTCGAAATTGACTTCCATGATCGCCTGCCAGGCTTCCTTCAAGTCGATGAAGGCTTGCTCCAGCACCATGCGCACCACCCGCAGTTCGGTCGGGGTGAATTCACGGCCTTCGATCTTGGCGTGACGGCCGTCGCCGCCGAAGAAGTTGTCCACCAGCTTGAACACCAGCTTGGCGTCGAGGATGAACAGCGCGGTACCGCGCAGCGGCTTGATCTTGACCAGGTTGAGGCTGGTGGGCACGTACAGCGAGTGCACGTATTCACCGAACTTCATCACCTGCACGCCGCCCACCGCCACGTCCGCCGAGCGGCGCAGCATGTTGAACATGCTGATACGGGTGTAGCGGGCAAAACGCTCGTTGATCATTTCCAGGGTCGGCATGCGTCCACGGACGATGCGATCCTGGCTTGTGAGGTCATAACTTTTGACGCTGCCGGGTTCGGCAGCCATTTCGGTCTGTACCAGACCATCGTCCACGCCATGCAGCAGCGCGTCGATTTCATCCTGGGACAGCAGGTCTTGCACGGCCATGTCGTGATCCTACTGCAATACGAAGTTAGTGAAGAGCGCCTGTTCGACCACCACTTTGCCGAGCTCTTTCTGGGCCACTTCCTGCACGCTGGCAGTGACCTTCTGGCGCAGCATTTCCTGGCCCACCGGGGTGGCCAGGGTGTCGAAGCTCTGTCCGGAGAACAGCATCACCAGGTTGTTGCGGATCACCGGCATATGCACCTTGAGGGCATCCAGGTCCGCCTGGTTACGCGCCAGCAAGGTGATGCTCACCTGCAGGTAGCGTTGACGCCCGTTCTGGTTGAAGTTGGCGACAAAGGCCGGGAGCATCGGCTCGAAGATTGCCGGTTGCTTGACGTTACTGGCGGTTTCGGCGGCGGGTGCCGGTTTGCTTGCACTGCTGTGCATGATGTACCAGGTGCCACCCACCGAGGCGCCGATGGCCAGGAGCAGGCCCAGGACTATCAACAGGATAAGCTTGAGCTTTCCTTTGCCTGCGGGTGCTTTTGCTGCGTCGTCGCTCTTCGCCATGCCAATAATCCGTCACTATTCGGGGATTCATAGATCTACGGAAAGGCAAGAGCAAGTGTTATGCCAGAGTTGTCTGGTAATTCAGGAAGAGAGAACACTGCAAATCAAATGTGGGAGCGGGCTTGCTCGCGAAAGCAGTATGTCAGTCAGCACAGATGCAAACTGACACACCGCCTTCGCGAGCAAGCCCGCTCCCACATTTTGGCCTGTGCCAGGCTCAGGATCAGGCGTAGTAGTCGACGGCGCTGGAGCCGATCACGGTAGACGTCACCGGCGCGACGGCCTCAGCTACATCGCCGTGACTGGCATTGTCGCCGTTGTCGCCGCCGCGCCCACCCGTGCCACTCACGCCACGGGTCTGGGCCTGCTGTTGCTGCTGCTCCTGGCCACGGGACTGGTCGGACACGTTGACGTCGACCTGGCCCATGCCTTGCTGGGCGAACATCTCCCGCAGGCGGCCGGACTGGCTTTCCAGCGCTTCACGCACCACCGGGTGGGCGCTCATGAAGTTGACCTGGGCCTGCTGGTCGGCCGTCATGTTGACCTTGATGTCCAGGCGACCGAGTTCGGCCGGCTGCAACTGGATCTCTGCCGACTTGAGGTTGGCGCTGGAGAGGTACATCACGCGGTTGACGATTTCGTCGGTCCAGCCGCTCTGGTGCATGGCCAGCGGCGCATTGGTCGTGGGCGGCAGCGCATTGGCGGTTTTCGGCGTGGCGGCCTGGGTCAGCGCGGCAAGGCGATTGGCGAAGTCATCGACGCGCGTGTCGCTGCTGGCTTCCTTGAGGTCCTTGAGGCCGCCTTCGATCAACCCGCTGAAGGCCTTCTCGCCGCCGGAGTCAGTGCTGTCCTTGGTGGCTTGCTGGTCGACCATATTGGCCAGGCCGGCGGCAAAGTTCTGCGCGGCCGTCGGCTGGTCCTGGGTCGGCGCCGGGGCGGTTTTTGCCGGTGCCTGGCTGCTGGCCGACACATGCCCGCCCTGCTCCATCGCCAGGCGCACGGCCGGCATCGCATCCAGTGGATCGGCCTCGGGGTCGAACGCCGGCTTGGCTTCCTCGGTGGCCGCGATCGGCGCCGCAACCACCGGCTGGGCGCTGTCGTCCTGGGCGGCAGCCGCCGGTGCCGGGGTTTGCACCGGTACCGGCACAACCACCGGCGTGACCGTGGCAATCAACGCCGGATCGACCACCGGGTCGGTCGGGGGCTGCTGCACCAGGGTCGGATCGACCGGCGCGTCGTCATCGGTGCTGGCACTGTCATCGGACTTGGCCGGCGGCGTGGCAGGCAAGGTATTGCCGCTATCGGCAACCGCTGGCGTGCTGGCGGCAGGCTTGTCGCTGCTGGCGACAGGCTTGGCAGAGTTGTCGGAAGGCTTGTCCCGTGTGGGCTTGGCCGAGTTGTCGTCGGCCTTGATCGCGGGCTTGGCGCCTTGGTTGGCGAACACCTGTGCGAAGCCAGGGCCCTTGTCCCGTGGGTCCGCATCCACAACCGGCTGCGGGGCGGCGGACGCTTGAGGCTTGGCCGCGGGGGCAGCCTGAAGGAGCGAATTCGGGGCGACTGGCATAGGTAAAGGTCTCCACTGCATGGGGATCGGGGATGCAGTATCGGGAGATAGAGCAAGAGTCGGGCCAGGTTTTACTTGGCTTTGTTTTTGTTGTGTACCTATCCGTTATTCAGGTAACGGCTGATGGATACGTACACCCCCCAACTACACGCCAAACCGCTGCCGCTCGGACTCATACAACGGCTTCACCAACGCAAACTCGTGATCAATCTGATCCACCAGCGCCCCCAGGTCCGCCGAGGACTCAACCGACTCGACCTCCAGCCGCTGGCACAACTGCGCCAAGCGGACCGCGCCGAGGTTGCCGCTGCTGCCCTTGAAGCTATGGGCGATGCGCCCCAGCGCCTTGGCGTCGTCGCGGGCCTTGCGCAGGGCTTCGACGCGCTTCTGGGAATCATCGAGAAAGGTATCGAGCAGCTTGGGGTACTCGCCTTCCATGACCTCCTGCAAACCCGACAACACGTCAGGGTCCAGATGAATATCAACCACTTGCTCGCTCCTTGATCAAGAATCGGCGGATTATGCCAGAGCCCCCCAGCAAAACTCCACGCAGACACTGCGCCCGCCATCGGACCAGCGTACATCGCTGCTCAACTGGCGCACCAGGCTCAGCCCGCGGCCGGACAGACGGTCGATATCCAACGGGCGGGCCAGCACCTGTTCGACGTCGAACCCCGGCCCGCTGTCTTCCAGGCGCAAGGTCATCTTGCCGCCCGCTTCGGTGGGCACCACCTGCACGTGCACGCGTACATAACCGCTGTTCAACTGCGCCAGGCGATCGTTGCGCTGGCGGTAATACTCGGTAAACCCCTGGGCATCGCGCTTGAGCCGCGAGTCCAGGCCCAGCACGCCATGCTCCAGCGCGTTGGAATACAGCTCGGCCATCACGCTGTAGAGCGCCCCGCTCTGCTCACGCAGGCCGTGGATCTCCAGCAACAGTTGCAGCAGGTAGGGCAACGGGTTGTAGCGCTTGAGGGTTTCGGCGCGAAACTCGAAACTCACCGACCAATCCAGCGGGCACGACTGGCCGCTGTCGGCATACAACGGCCCGGTCGCGCGCAACGACTGGCCGGGCTGCAGGGTGATTTCCACCATGCTCACGTCATCCCGCGCCTCGCCGCGAAAGGCCGCCAGCGCCTGTTCAATGTCTTCGAACAGCCGATCCGGCTCGCGATTGGCGGCGAACACCTGCTGCAAACGCTCGGCGCCAAACAATTGATCATTCGCGTCAGCGGTGTCCAGCACACCATCGGACAGCAGGAACACGCGGTCGCCCAAGGCCATGGGCCAGACTTCGGTGCGATCATCAAAAGCGTCGGCCGAAAGCACGCCCAACGGCAAATGCCGCGACTGCAGCGGCGTGCGCTGGCCACTGGCGACTTCATGCACATAGCCATCGGGCATGCCGCCGTTCCACACCTCCACCACGCGGCGCTGCGTGCTCAGGCACAACAGGGTGGCACAGCAGAACATGTCCACCGGCAGGATGCGCTTGAGCTTGGCGTTCATCTCGCGCAGGGTCTGCGCCAGGCCGTAGCCCTTGGCGGTCATGCCGTAGAACACTTCCGCCAGCGGCATCGCGCCCACCGCTGCCGGCAGGCCGTGGCCGGTGAAATCGCCGAGCAGCACGTGCATGTCGCCGGACGGCGTGTAGGCCGCCAGCAGCAGGTCACCGTTGAACAACGCATAGGGCGATTGCAGGTAGCGAATGTTCGGCGCGGCATTGATGCAGCCGGAATGGGCGACCTTGTCGAACACGGCCTTGGCGACCCGCTGCTCATGCAATAGATAGTCGTGGTGCCTGGCGATCAGATCGCGCTGCTGCAACACGGTGGCCTGCAACCGGCGCAGGCGGTCCATGGCGTTGATCTTCGCGGCCAGGATCAGTTGGTTGTAGGGCTTGGGCAGGAAGTCGTCACCGCCGGCATCCAGGCATTGGGCCAGCGCCTCGCTTTCGCGCAGGGAGGTGAGGAAGATAATCGGCACCAGCGCCTCGCCGGCCAGTTGCTTGATGCGGCGGGCCGCCTCAAAGCCGTCCATCACCGGCATCAGCGCATCCATCAGCACCAGCTGCGGACGCTCGCGGGCGAACACCTCAACCGCTTGCGCGCCGTTGGTGGCGGTCAGCACCTGATGGCCCTGACGCCGGATGATCGTCGACAGCAACAACAAGTCGGCGGCGCTGTCTTCGGCGATCAATATGCTCAGCGCTTCAGGAACCGGGGCCAGGACGCTCAAGTGAGGTCGAAC
The DNA here is from genome assembly GCF_001702265.1 of Pseudomonas aylmerensis. Lineage (GTDB taxonomy): Bacteria > Pseudomonadota > Gammaproteobacteria > Pseudomonadales > Pseudomonadaceae > Aquipseudomonas > Aquipseudomonas aylmerensis. The sequence goes on along the minus strand of NZ_MAUE01000045.1, from coordinate 808,808 downwards.
AATTTGTCGAAGTTAGAAATGGCGAGGATCTTGCGCACGTCAGAATTACTGTTGATCACCTGAACCTCGGCGTTATCGCCACCCGCATGGTCACGCAGCAGCAGGAGCATGCCCAGGGCCGAGCTGTCCATATAAGTGGTGTGCTTCAAGTCCACCACATAGATCTCGGGCACTTTGTAAAACCGCTCGTAGGCATCACGAAAGGCTTGGTGGCTACCGAAATCGAACCGCCCCTTGATGGAAATCGTCAACTTCGTCCCATCCAGGGATACTTCTGACTCGACTGACATACGACTGCTTCCTTGTCATTGGCAATGTGCAACAAGGTTTAGCAGGCGAAGCGGATCTGAGCAACACAGCGAATCAAATGTGGGAGCGGGCTTGTTCACGAAAGCAGTCTGTCAGCCACCACAGATGCAAACTGACATACCGCCTTCGCGAGCAGGCCCGCTGCCACATTTTTAGAATTGGGATTGACGCGGCAGACGCTGGGACAGTTCGTCGAGCAGCTTCTGCTCACGCTTGTCTTCGATGGCCCGCGCCTCGTCGATGTAGCGCTGCACCAGTTTGCGCAGGCCTTCGACCCGCGCAAACGCCGCTTGCCAGCTCTCGCGGGCTTTATCGAGATTGTTCTGGTGCCAGGCCAGGCTCTGGCGCTGTTGGCCGACGGCGGTTTCCAACTGGTTGAGAAAGCCCTGGTAGCCCATCAGCCACTGGCCGGAAACGCCTTTGCTGCCGCGTTCGATCCATTGCTGCTGGTACTCGCTGCGAAAACGCTCGAGGTCGCCCAGCTTGCTTTCCGCCAGACGCACCTGGCCCTGGAAATACCCCAGGCGCTGCACGGCGGTTTTCTCGGCCTTTTCGGCCATGTCCACCACCGGGGCCAGACGTGAGGAACGCGTGCTGGCCATGGCTTAGCCGCCTGGCGCCGGGGCGAAGATCGAGCCCAGGTGCGCTTCGCTTTCACCCATGCTGATCTTGTCGTTGAGGCCCTGGCGCAGGTAGGTCACCAGTTGCGGTTGCAGGGCGATCGCCAGGTCGGTCTCGCGATCACCGCCGGCCACATAGGCGCCGACACTGATCAGGTCGCGACTCTGCTGGTAGCGCGACCACAACTGTTTGAAATGCTGCGCGCGCGCCATGTGCTCCGGCGTGACCACGGCCGGCATCACCCGGCTGATCGACGCCTCGATGTCGATGGCCGGATAGTGCCCCTCTTCCGCCAGGCGCCGCGACAGTACGATGTGGCCGTCGAGTACACCCCGCGCCGAGTCGGCAATCGGGTCCTGCTGGTCATCGCCTTCGGACAACACCGTGTAGAACGCGGTGATCGAGCCCCCACCGGCTTCGGCATTACCGGCGCGCTCCACCAACTTGGGCAGCTTGGCAAACACCGACGGCGGATAGCCCTTGGTGGCCGGCGGCTCACCGATGGCCAGGGCGATTTCCCGCTGGGCCTGGGCAAAACGCGTGAGCGAGTCCATCAGCAACAGGACGTTCTTGCCCTTGTCGCGAAAATATTCGGCGATGCGCGTGCAATACATCGCGGCGCGCAAACGCATCAGCGGTGCATCGTCGGCCGGGGACGCGACCACCACCGAGCGCTTGAGGCCTTCTTCACCGAGGCTGTGCTCGATGAATTCCTTGACCTCACGACCCCGCTCGCCGATCAGCCCCACCACAATGATGTCGGCCTCGGTAAAGCGGGTCATCATGCCGAGCAACACCGACTTACCCACGCCGGTACCGGCGAACAGGCCCAGACGCTGGCCGCGACCGACCGTCAATAATCCGTTGATGCTGCGAATGCCCACGTCCAGCGGCACGCTGATCGGGTTGCGGTTCAGCGGGTTGATGGTCGGGCCGTCCATCGGCACCCAGTCTTCGGCCTTCATCCCGCCCTTGCCGTCCAGCGCGCGACCGGCGCCGTCGAGCACGCGGCCGAGCATGCTCATGCCCATGGGCAGGCGACCGGTATCAGCCAACGGCACCACGCGGGCACCGGGGGCGATGCCGGCCAGGCTGCCGACGGGCATCAGGAAAATCTTGCTGCCGGAAAAGCCCATCACTTCGGCTTCGACCTGCACCGGGTGATAGCTGTCGTCGTTGATCACCAGGCAGCGGCTGCCCATGGCCGCGCGCAGGCCCTCGGCCTCCAGGGTCAGGCCGACCATGCGCAACAGGCGCCCTTCGAGGATCGGTTGGCCAGCCAATTCGGTGGCTTCGGCATAGCCACCCAGGCGTTTGGCGAAGCTGGTGCGATCAAGGCGCATCAGGGGCGTCCAGGTCCACACTCAGGTCAGGCTCGGCCGGGTGCAGGGCTTGTTCGTGGAGTTGGTCGAACAGCTTGGCCATGATCTGGCTGATCCGGGTTTCCACCGTCGCATCGATGCGGCTGTGCTCGGTCTCGACGCGGCAACCCCCTGGCTGCAGGGAGGCGTCCTCGACGATGCGCCAGGTTTCTTCATGGCGCTCGCGCAGGGCCTTGACCTGTTCGAAATCCTGCGGGTTGATGTACAGCCGCACATTGCCGACGCCCAGCGGCAGCAACTTGAGCGCTTCGCGCATCACGCTTTCGATGTGGCTGGAATCGAGCACCAGCTCACGCTGGATCACCTGGCGGGCGATATGCTCCACCAGGCCGACCATGGCTTTCTCGATCTGCGAATCCTGTTCGGCGATGGGGTCGAACAAGCCGCCCATCAAGCGCTCCAGGCTGGCCAGCTTGACGGCGAGCGCCGCCTCGGCCTCCTGGCGCACCTTGAGGGTGGTGCTGCGAAAACCGTCTTTTTCACCGGCGGAAAACCCTTCGTTGTAAGCCTCCTGGCGGATGCTCTCCAACTCTTCCAGGGTCAGTGGCTGGACTTCTTCCAGCGGCACTTCTTCCATTTCCGCAGGCGGCTCTTCCACCGGTTCCGGCTCGGGCTCCGGCACATGCGGATCGAAGCTGGGCAACGACCAGATGTCGAACCCGCCGACATCCCGCGCGCGAATCAGATCGCTGGGAGCCCCATCTTTGTTCGACATGAGTGGCGCCTTAAATCATTTCTTCGCCGCCCTTCCCGCCGAGAACGATTTCTCCGGCTTCGGCCATACGGCGGGCAATGGTGAGGATCTCTTTCTGCGCAGTTTCCACGTCGCTGACGCGCACCGGGCCCTTGGCCTCGAGGTCGTCGCGCAGCAGCTCGGAAGCACGCTTGGACATGTTCTTGAAGATCTTCTCCTTGACGTTCTCGTCGGAGCCCTTGAGCGCCAGCACCAGCACGTCGGAGGACACCTCGCGCAGCAACGCCTGGATGCCACGGTCGTCGACATCGGAGAGGTTGTTGAACACGAACATGAGGTCTTCGATCTGGCCGGACAGGGTGTCGTCGATCTCGCGGATCGAGTCCATCAACTGGCCTTCGACCGAGCTGTCGAGGAAGTTCATGATGTCGGCCGCGCGCTTGATACCGCCCAAGGTGGTCCGCGAGGCATTCGAGTTGCCCGAGAACTGCTTCTCGAGAATCGTATTGAGTTCTTTCAAGGCCGCCGGCTGCACAGTGTTCAGCGACGACACGCGCAGGATGATGTCCAGGCGCACTTTATGGTCGAAGTGACCAAGCACTTCACCGGCCTGGTCCGGGTCGAGGTACGCCACGACGATCGCCTGGATCTGCGGGTGCTCGTAGCGGATCACGTCGGCGACGGCGCGCGGCTCCATCCATTTGAGGCTGTCGAGGCCGCTGGTGTTGCCACCCAGCAGGATGCGGTCGATCAGGCCGTTGGCCTTGTCTTCGCCCAGGGCCGAGGTGAGCATCTTGCGGATGTAGCTGTCGGAGCCGACGCCCAGGCTGGTCTGGTCGCCGACGATCTCGACGAACTCACTCATCACCTGCTCGACCTGCTCACGGTGCACATTGCGCATCTGCGCCATGGCCACGCCAACCCGCTGGACTTCTTTAGGGCCCATGTGGCGCAGCACTTGGGCGGCGTCGGTTTCACCCAGCGACAGCAGCAATACAGCGGCTTTGTCGACTTTGGTGAGCTTGGCAACAGCGGCTCGATTATCACTCATCTGCGTTGATCCACTCTTTCACGACCTGGGCCACACGGCCCGGGTCTTCTGCCACCAGACTCTTGATTGCATTCAGCTGAGCGTCATAGCCTTCGCTCGGGCTTGGCAACAGGATGCTTTGCGGGCCGCCGAGGCTGACGCGGTCGTTGGCCAGTTCGCCATCCAGGCCGCCCATGCCACCCAACTCGACGTCGCTGCCACCGAAGGCCGCGAGTTGTTTCTTGCCGTTGCCGGTGATGTTGTTGAGCACCGGACGCAGCACGCCGAACACCAGCACCAGGATGAACAACACACCCAGCACTTGCTTGACGATGTCCCAGAACCACGGCTGCGTGTAGAACGCCGGGTCGGCGATCACTTCGCCACGCTCGGCGGAGAACGGCATGTTGATCACGCTGACGCTGTCGCCACGGCTGGCGTCAAAACCGACGGCGTCCTGCACCAGGCGAGTGAAGCGCGCCAATTCGTCGGCGCTCCAGGGCGCACGGGTGACCGCGCCGTCAGCCGGGTTGACCTTGACCTGGTCATCGACCACCACCGACACCGACAGGCGATTGACACGGCCCTGCTGCTGCTTGGTGTGGCTGATGGAACGGTCGAGTTCGAAGTTCTTGGTGGACTGGTTACGCTTGTCCGCCGGGTACGGGGCGAGCATCGGCTGGCCGGTGGCCGGGTCCATGATCTGCTGGCCGTTGGCGTCCAGCAGCGGCTGCCCAGGTTGCACTGCACCAGCAGTCGCGGCAGCGCCACCGGTGGTTTGCGGCGCGGTGGCCGGTGCCGGTGGCTGGTTGCTCAGGGCACCCGGCACACCTTGCGGGCCATTGCTGGCGGTGCGTTGTTCGCTGGTCGACTGCTCGCTGCGCAAGGCCGGCTGGTCGGGGTTGAACTGCTCGGAGGTCGACTCGACGGCGCTGAAGTCCACATCGGCAGACACTTCAGCCTTGTAGCGGTCGTTGCCCAGCACCGGTTGCAGGATGTTATGCACACGCTGGGTGAGCATGCTTTCCATGCGGCGGCTGTAGTCGAACTGCTTGCCGGCCTGGGTCAGCGCGGAGTTTTCAGCCTGGTCGGACAGCAGGTTACCCTTCTGGTCGACCACAGTGATTTGCGACTTGCTCAATTCAGGAACGCTGGTGGCCACCAGGTTGATGATCGCCAGAACCTGGCCAGGCTCCAGGGAGCGGCCGGAAAACAGTTCGACCAATACCGAGGCACTTGGCTTGCGCTCATCGCGCACAAACACCGAGCTTTTCGGAATAGCCAAGTGCACGCGGGCGCCCTTGACGTTGTTGAGGCTGGAGATGGTGCGGGCGAGTTCGCCTTCGAGGCCACGACGATAGCGAGTGGCTTCCATGAACTGGCTGGTCCCCAGGCCCTGGTCCTTGTCGAGGATTTCAAAACCGATGTTGCTGTCGGACGGGGTCACGCCAGCCGCCGCGAGTTTCATCCGCGCCCGGGCCACGTCGTCGGCCTTGACCAGCAGAGCGCCGGAGTTGGGCTCCACAGTGTAGGAAATGTCGGCAGCCGACAGGGTTTCCATGATCTGCTTGGAATCCATGCCCGCCAGGCTGCCGTACAGCGGCCGGTAATCGGGTTGCTGCGACCACAACACCACGGCAAAACCAATCGCCACGCTGGCAGCCAGGCCGACCATCAGGCCCACCTGACGCAACATGGTCATTTCCGAGAGGTTTTCCAGGAACGACAGGCCAAACAGTGGCGGCTTGCCGTCTGCCTTGGCGGGTACGTTGTCCACGACTGCTTCTGCCATGACTTAAATCTCGTCCTTAAACCGGCATCTGCATGATGTCTTGGTAGGCTTGAACCAGCTTGTTACGCACTTGGGTCAGGGCCTGGAACGAGACGCTGGCCTTTTGCGAGGCGACCATCACATCGGTGAGGTCCACGCCGCTTTTGCCGATCTCGAACGCATTGGCCAACTGGTTGGAGGCTTGCTGGGTATCACTGACTTTGTTGATGGCTTTGCCGAGCATGTCGGCGAAGCTGCTTTGGCCCAATTCCGGCGCTGGCGCGACGGATTTCGGTTGAGCCATGGCATCCATTTGCATGGAGCGCATATCCAACATCAACCGATTGAACTCAATACCCTGGCTCATGACCTTCTCTCTCCCGACAACCCGCAAATTTTTGACACTACGCAGCAATTACTAGGGGAGGTAGCAACAAGGGTGCCAGCTCTGTAGCAACTCGTAAGAAAAGGCGACAAAGCTTGTCCGCCTTGTTACCGATCAGGTGGCGAAAAGATAAGCCTCGACATCCATCCCGGCGTCGCGCATCTGTGCCAGCTTGTAGCGCAGCGTGCGTGGGCTGATCCCCAGGCGTTCGGCGGCTTCCTTGCGACGGCCGCGCTCGGCACGCAGGGTGTCGATGATCATCTGGAATTCGCGGCGACGCAGGTCGTCGCCCAGGGCCCCGGCGGTCTCGGTTTCGGCGACCACCGGCACCGGCGCCAGGGTCGGAAGCGGTGCCGCGCCACTGCCCATGGCCAGGCAGAAATCCTGGGGCTGGATCAAGCCGCCCTGCTGCAAAATCAGCGCGCGCTGGATGGCGTTGTCCAATTCGCGCACGTTGCCCGGCCATGGATAGCCGATCAGGCACGCCTGGGCCTCGGCCGAGAGCCGCGCCTGGGCATGCTTCATTTTTTTGACGTGGTTGTTCAGCAGGCGCTCGGCCAGTGGAATGATATCCGCCGGGCGTTCGCGCAACGGACGCCAGGCCAGCGGAAACACCGAGAGGCGGTAGAACAGATCCTCACGAAAGCGCCCCGCCGCCACTTCACCGGCAAGGTCTCGGTTGGTGGTGGCTACCACGCGAATATCCAGCTGGATCGGCTTGCGCGCCCCCACACGTTCCACTTCACGCTCCTGCAACACCCGCAGCAGCTTGGCCTGCAGGCCCAGGGGCATCTCCGAGATCTCGTCGAGCAAGATGGTGCCGCCGTCCGCCTGTTCGAACTTGCCCGCCTGGGCCGCGATGGCGCCGGTAAAGGAGCCCTTTTCGTGGCCGAACAGCGTGGCTTCGAGCATGTTGTCGGGGATCGCCGCACAGTTGATGGCGATAAACGGTTGTTTGGCGCGAGTCGATTGCTGGTGGATATAGCGCGCCAGCACCTCTTTACCGGTACCGGACTCGCCGGAAATCAACACGGTCGAATCGCTGCGCGCCACGCGGGCCGCCAGTTCCAGCAACTGCGCGCTGGCCGGTTCGAAGGCAATCGGGCCCTCGCTGTCACTGGCCGTGATCACGCCCAGGGCATGCCGCGCCACCAGTTCGATCAGGGCCTTGGGCTCGAAAGGCTTGACCAGGTAATCCGCCGCGCCCTGGCGCATTGCATCCACCGCGCGCTCAACGGCGCCATGGGCGGTCATCAGCAACACCGGCAGTTGCGGCTGGCGCGCACGCAGCAGGCCGAGCAACTGGTGGCCGTCCATGCCAGGCATGTTCACGTCGCTGACCACCAGGCTGAAGGTTTCCTGCTCGACCGCCTCCAAGGCGTCCTCGGCAGAACCGACCGCCCGGTAGTCATGGCCCGCCAGCAACAGCGTGTCAGCCAATGCTTCACGCAGGGCGCGATCGTCTTCCACCAACAGAACCTTGATAGCCATTACTTTTTACTCCGCGCCTGCCGCGCATGAAAACAGCGGCAAGGTCATCAATGCACAGGTGCCACGCCCGACCCGGGAGTGCAGTTGCAATTCTCCCTGATGGGCACGTGCCACCGCCTTGACCACGGTCAGGCCGAGGCCGGTACCGTTGGTCTTGGTGGTAAAAAACGGCTCGCCCAGGCGCTGCAATACGACCGGGTCGATACCGCTGCCGCTGTCGCTGATGCACAGGCGCAGGGTTTGCTCGCGACTGTACAGGTGCACCTTGAGGCGCGCGCCGGGGCCACTGGCCTGGGTGGCGTTTTCGATCAGGTTGAGCAGCGAGCCGACCAGGGTGTCGCGGTTGCACAGCAGCTCACCGAGATGACTGTCGCACTGCCAGCGCACCTGGACGTCTTGAATATGTGTGGCGGCTGCAGCCTGCAGGGCATGCATCAGCGCGGCCGGAGTGATGCGGTCAGTCAGCGGCAATTCGCCACGGGCAAACACCAGCATGTCGCGCACCTGGTGCTCCAGCTCGTGCAGGCGCTCCTTGAGGCGCCCGGCAAATCGCTGGTGGGTGGCAGCGGGCAATTGTTCATCAGTCAAATGACTGGCGTAGATCAACGCCGCCGACAGGGGCGTGCGGATCTGATGCGCCAAAGAAGCGACCATCCGCCCCAGCGACGACAAACGCTCGTGGCGCGCCAGCTGGTCTTGCAGGTGACGGGTTTCAGTCAGGTCGTTGAGCAGCACCAGCTGGCCCGGCTCCGCATCCAGGGAACGGGTGGCGATGGACAAGCGGCGCCCGTCCTTCAGGGAGATTTCGTGGCCGTCGTCTTCGCGCGGCGCAAAGCAGCGCGTGATGACATGGCGCCACAACTCACCTTCCAGCGGCAGGCCGAGCATGTCGCAGGCCGCCGGGTTGGCTTCGCGCACTCGGCCTTGATCGTCAATCACGATCACGCCGCCCGGCAACAGTGACAGCAGGTTTTGCAGACGGTTGGCCAGGCGCTCTTTCTCGGCCAGCTCTTCCATGCGCTGGGCACTGACCACCGCCAGCTCGCCTTTAAGCTCGGAGACCCGGGCTTCCAGCAGGCTGTAGGAGTCAGTCAATTGGCTCGACATCTGGTTGAACAGCGAAAAGGCCTGCTCCAGGCCATTGCGGCTGAGTTCTTCTACAGACGTGGCAGGCCCCTGCAGGACAGGGACCGAAGATAGTTGGGCGGCGTGGGGCATCATGCTCTCTCGCTTGGCTGACCGTCAGTTAAACGGAACGTTGCGAGGGCTGTAGCAATAGTTGTGCCGAAAAAAAACCGCTGAAATTTCAGCGGTTTGGAAAACAGGCGTCAATCATCCGCCTGTTCATCACCTTCTTTGCGGCTCATACCGTACTTGCGCATCTTCTCAACCAGGGTGGTTCGGCGGATGCGCAGGCGCTCGGCAGCCCGCGCGACGATGCCATTGGCGTCATCCAACGCCTGCTGGATCAGCCCCTGTTCGAGGTTGCCGAGGTAGTCCTTGAGATCAAGGCCTTCGGGCGGCAGCATGGCGGTGGAGCCGAAGTCCGGGGTGTGGCCGTTGATGGCGACCCGCTCTTCCATGTCACTGCGCAGGCTGTCGACCAGTTGCTCGTCTTCATCGTCGACGTAGCGGAATTTCTTCGGCAACTCGACCACGCCGATCACGCCGTAGGGGTGCATGATCGCCATGCGCTCCACCAGGTTGGCCAGCTCGCGGACGTTGCCCGGCCAGCCGTGGCGGCACAGGGACATGATCGCCGCCGAGTTGAAACGGATCGAGCCGCGCTTTTCGTGTTCCATGCGCGAGATCAGTTCGTTCATCAGCAGCGGGATGTCCTCCACGCGCTCGCGCAGCGGGGCCATCTCGATCGGGAATACGTTGAGGCGGTAGTACAAGTCTTCGCGGAAGCTGCCCACCTCGATCATGCTTTCGAGGTTCTTGTGGGTGGCCGCGATGATGCGCACGTCGACGCTTTGGGTCTTGTTGCTGCCCACGCGCTCGAAGGTACGTTCCTGCAGCACGCGCAGCAGCTTGACCTGCATCGGCAGCGGCATGTCGCCGATTTCGTCGAGGAACAGCGTGCCGCCGTTGGCCAGTTCGAAACGCCCGGCACGGCTGGTGATCGCCCCGGTAAAGGCGCCCTTCTCATGGCCGAACAATTCGCTTTCCAGCAGCTCGGCCGGAATCGCCCCGCAGTTGACCGGCACAAAAGGCCCGTCGCGGCGCTTGGAGTGATAGTGCAGGTTGCGCGCGACCACTTCCTTGCCGGTGCCCGACTCGCCAAGGATCAGCACGCTGGCGTCGGTGTCGGCCACTTGCTGCATCATCTGGCGCACGTGCTGGATCGCACGGCTGGTGCCGACGAGGCTGCGGAACAGGTTGGGTTCGCGGTGGCGACCGCGCTCGCGCGCCTGGTCATACATCTCGCGATAGACCTGGGCACGGTGCAGGGAGTCGAGCAATTTGCTGTAGCTGGGCGGCATTTCCAGGGTGGACAGCACGCGGCGGCGCTGGTCTTCAGGCAGGTCGATAGAAGAAATATCGCCCATCAGCAACACCGGAAGGAACTCATCCCAGGTTGACAGTGTCTTTAACAAGCCCAAAACAGCGCCAGGAGCGTTCACCGTCCCGATCAGCACACAAATGACTTCACGGCTCGATGACAATGAGCTGACCGCCTGCTGCCAATCATGGCTGCCGCAGGGCAAATTTTCTTCGCCAAGAAAATTCAAAATCACCGCTAAATCGCGGCGGCGGACGCTATCGTCATCAATCAGCAGAATTTTGGTTTCACGCCACATGCAATAGCAACTTCCCTAGTAAAACGCTCTGCCCCAAGAGTGAGGGCAATCGAGACGCCTGTAAGACTTCATGCCTTACTAGACGTCTGAAATCTGAAAACAGCACTAGTTAAGTCAAAAATGCTGGCACAGTCAAATATATGACGCGCCGTTCGGATTAACTGAGCTCATTCAGCCGAACAGATGGTAAACCTTTGACGCATTTTTCGCTTGGTTGATCTGCGACATCTCTTCGAAAATCGCCTGCCGCTCGCCCGTCGTCACCTCAAGCAATTGCTGGTAAACCGCGAGCAGGCTCTCAAGCTTCTCACGCAACGCATCCTCGTCGACCGGCGCCTCGCTGAGCACCTGCTCGATCACGTCGCGACACCCCATGTCGAGCTCGCCAATCGCGTCCCAGTTACGGTCCGCCAGCGCGCCCATCAGCGCCTCACGGGTTTCATCAATGCGTTGCAGTGCTTGGCTCATCACATAGTCCTCAAGGCCCTCAGGCCCTTCTCTGCTGCGCCTTACTCGGTTACAGCCTGTGGCGCGGCGATGGCATCCCAGCCTTCTTTCACGGTAATCAACAAACGCGCCACTTCGTCGATCATGTCGGCGTCGTTATGCAGGTTCGCCTCCATCAGGCGGTTGGTCATGTACGCGTACAGACTTTCCAACTGCTGGACGTAAGCCGGGTTATCACTCTTTTCTGCATCCAGGCCGTCACGCAGCCCGATCACGATATCGATAGCCTTGCCGAGCATCAGGCCCTTCTGCGCGATGTCACCACGCGCCAGCGCACCTTTGGCCTGGGCCATGCGGTCCAGCCCGCCTTCCATCAGCATCTGCACCAGGCGATGAGGGCTGGCTTCGGAGATCTGAGCATGGGAATTGACCTTCTGGTATTGGCGAAGGGCTCTCATGGGATTCATGTTTCTACCTCGTGACAGGCGACAGCGAAAAGGGTTTCAGTAACCAATATGTCGACGGGTTCGCAAAAAGCTTTAGCACCAGTCGTCTCTCGATAAAAAAAGGCCAGGCAGGTTGCCTGGCCTTTTTTTATTCGCAGGGATCAACTATTGGTCTTTGGGTTGTTCAGCGCATTGAGCGTGGTCATCACACTGGTGCTTTGCTGGCGCAACTGGGCAACCAGGGTGTCCATGGCGTTGTACTTGTCCGAGAGGCTCTTGGTCAGCAGGTCCATGCGCTCGTCCAGGGAGGACTGTTGCTTGGTCAGGTCCTTGAGCGTGTCGGACAACGAGGTGGAACGCGTTGCCAGGATGCCGGTGGTGGACTTGGCGTAGTCGTCGGTGGCGCTTTTCATGCGCGCCAGCATGCCGCTTGGGCCGGTGAACATGCTGTTGATATCGGCAGCGTTGGTTTTTACCGCGGCGTCCCACTTTTTGTCGTCGATGCTCAGCAGACTGGTGCTCGAGTTGGTGACCACACCGAACTGAGCCAGGGACTTGAACTGACCAGTGCCCGACAGCGCGTTGAACTCATTACGGATGGCCGCCTGGAGCGAGCGCATGGTGGAGTCGCCCGTCAGGGTCGCCCCCGTGGTGCTGCCATCGAGGTTGGTGGTGACCTTGGTTTCGGCGTTCATGGCGGTGATCAGGGCGTTGTAGGTGTCGATGAAACCCTTGACCCCAGACTTGAGCGCGGTGTTGTTGGTGCTGACGGTGATGAGGGTCGCGTTTCGCTCAGGGTTTGTACTGGTATCCCCCGCAGTCTTGAGCGCCGAAACCGATACCAACTTGATATTCACGCCGCTCAACGCGCCTTCGATGTTGTTGGTTTTGGAAACAGACGCAACGCCGTCAATGGTGTACAGCGCATCCAATGGTTTATCAACGACCGTCGAGCCAGTGTCCAATCCCGAATTACCCGACAACTTCAGGTCCGATCCCGTGCCCATGGTGGTCGAGGTCAGGATCAACCGCGAGCCGTTGGAGTCGGTCTGGATGTTCGCACTCAAACCCGATGTGCCGAACTGGGTATTGATCGAGTCACGCACCTGCTGCAAGGTTGCGCCAACGGGGATACTGACGTCGTAGTTCTTGCCGGACTGGCTGATAGTCAATGTCGTCGGCTTGTCAGTGGTATTCACCACCGTCGATGTGCCGCCCTTGAAGTTTTGGGTCGACAGCTTCGAGGCCTGTGCAAGCTGACTGACAATCAACCGAAAGCTGCCGTTGGAAGCCGTGTTGCTCGCCGTCATGGTCGCAACTTTTTCATCCGAGGACGAACCGGTCAAACCCGTGAAGCTGGAACTCGCCGTCATAGTATCCAGCGCACCACGAAACGCATCCAGCGCCGCCTGAATCTTGCCGATCGAAGACAGCGTGGTGGTCGCCTTCTGGGACGCGGTATTGATCTGCGTCTGCTTGGGCACCTTTTCGGCGTTGACCAAGGATGTCACGATCGCTTGCGTATCGATGTTCGAACCGATACCACTTACCGTTGAACCCGCCATCATCTATCTCCTGTTCGGTGGCTGCCGTTATCTTGACTTATTACGCCTCAAGACAACTCAGCAACAAGTTTCATGCCAGCTCAAGCCTTGTCGTCAAACAACACGTGGCTTGCGCTGGAGAGGCTCTGTGCCAGTTTCAATGCCGTTTCCGACGGAATCTGGCGAATCACTTCACCATTGTCGGTATTGATGACCTTGACCACCACACGGTGAGTCGTGTCATCAATGGAAAAATCCAGGCTGCGCTGGGCAGCTTGTACGAATTCGCGAATATCGGTTACCGCTTTTTCCAGGTCCGCACGCTCAGGCTGTTTGCCGATGGCGGGGGCTTCCTGGACTTGGGTGGTGCTTTTGTCGGCTGCCACCTGAACAGGCGCGCTCTGAGGTGCAACCGGCGGATAAGACTGGTTCAGCTTTACACTCATGTCCATGTCCAATCTCCTCTAAACCGAAAAAACGGAAGGGCACGTAGACGCGCCCTTCCGTTAGTTACCAAGCGCTGGGATTACTGAAGCAGTTTCAGTACAGCGGATGGCAGCTGGTTAGCCTGCGACAGGATCGCGGTGGAAGCCGACTGCAGGGTTTGTTGCTTGGTCAGTTCGGCGGTTTCGGAAGCGAAGTCGACGTCCTGAACGGTGGAACGTGCAGCGGTGGAGTTCTTCTGAATGTTCTGCAGGTTGTCTGCAGTGGTAGTCAGACGGTTCTGGGTAGCACCCAGGCCCGAACGAACGCTGTCGATGGTGCCGATGGCCTTGTCGATTACAGCCAGGGCGTTCTGGGCAGAAGAAGCGTCGGTCACGGTGGTGTCAGAGATGGTGGTCTTCTCTGCCACAACGCTGGCTTTACCGAACAGACCAGTTACACCATCAGCAGTACCGGCAGCCAGGGAGTAGCCTTTAGCCGAATCAAGCGATACCTGACCGGTAACGGTAGATGCTACGGTAGCAGACAGGGCAGTGAACTTCTCAGCAGGTGGAGTAGCGGTATCGAACGTGTACTCACCCTTACCGTTTTTGGCGTTAACCGAAACAGCGTCAGCGCCGGTACCAGCACCAAATACCAGGTTCTCGCCAGAATCGGATTTGATTTCCAGGGTGTCGTTAACTTCATCGTAGTTGACGCTGATACCCAGTTTAGCGGAGTTGGATTTCAGCTGGTCAGCCAGGCTGGCGTTATCAGTAACACCGATGAAGCTTACTTCTTTGCCATCACCAACGGTGAGCTTGAAGTTGGCAGAAGCAGGAGGTGTAGCACCAGTGGTCTTAGTGGTATCAACCTTCAGTTTGACTTCGGTGCTGGCGCTTGCAGTCAGGCCACCGATCGAACCATTGAGCTGGGCAGCGATGCTTTTTGCGGAAGCGCCTTCAAGGTAGCTTACGGTTTTGGTCTGGCCGTTACCTGTTACAGTAATGTCGCCTGCAGCCAAACCTTTCTCGGTGATAGCAACGTCAGAACTTTTAACCTGCTGAGAACCAATTTTGTTGGCCGCAACGTTTTCCAGGCTCAGGTTGATGGTTTCGTTGGCGTTGGCGCCAACCTGGATAGCTTTGGTACCGTACGAACCGTCCAGCAACTTCTGGCCACCGAAGGTGGTGGTGTTGGAGATACGGGTCAGTTCCGAAGTCAGAGCCTGGTATTCGTCGTTGTTCGACTTACGGTCGTCAGCGCTGAGGGAGCCAGTAGCGGAGGACAGAGCCAGGGTACGCATTTTCTGCAGGATGTCGGTCGAAGCCTGCATCGCGCCTTCAGCGGTCTGAGCGATGGAGATACCGTCGTTCACGTTTTTTACAGCTTGGCCCAGGCCGTTGATTTGGCTGGTCAGGCGGTTAGCGATCTGCAGGCCGGCAGCGTCGTCTTTAGCGCTGTTGATACGCAGGCCGGAAGACAGGCGCTGCATGGAAGTGGCCAGGGCGCCGCCAGCTTTGTTCAGGTTGCCCTGAGTAGTGATCGAAGCAATGTTGGTGTTTACTGTTAAAGCCATGACGAAATCCTCGTTGGATGGATACTGCGGCTTCCGGCCCTGGCAACCGCCGGGTGTGGCCTGAGAACCTACGTAATAGTTATCGTCGTGGTAGCCGGTTGCTTGAGGATTTTTTTGATTTTTTTTACTGGCGCCGTGCCACCCCTTGCAATTCAAGGGTTTACGCTTGCGCAAAACCCAACAAACATTGGCTTTTCTGGCGCCAAATAAAAAACGCCGATGATCTTTCGATCATCGGCGTTTTTGCTTGTCGCTATTAAAGCGTCACGGGCGATAGAGAATCGCCGAACCCCACGACAGGCCAACCCCGAAACCGCTGATAGCCACGCGCTTCCAGGTAGCGTCCATCACGTGCTTTTCCAACAGCAGCGGAATGCTCGACGACACGGTGTTGCCGGTCTCGACCATGTCCTTGATGAACTTGTCCACCGGCGCATCTTCGAAGCGGCGCGCCACGGCGTCGACAATCGCCGCACTGCCCTGGTGAATACAGAATGCATCGATGTCATCGGCCTTGAGCTGCGACTCATCGAGCAGCTCGTGCAAATGCGCCGGCACCTTGAGCAAGGCGAAGTTGAATACCTGGCGACCATTCATGAAGAACACGCCATCGCTGACCTTCAGGTGCGGCGCGCCGGAACCGTCGGTGCCGAACTTGGACTTGCCGAGCAACCACGGTGCGTCTTCGCCCATCCAGGTAGCGGTGGCGGCATCACCGAACAGCATGGTGGTGTTGCGGTCTTCCGGGTCGACGATCTTCGAATACGGGTCAGCGGTGATCAGCAGGCCGTTTTTCAAGCCGGCGGCTTCCATGAAGCCCTTCATCGCGTAGATGCCGTAGACATAGCCGGAGCAGCCCAGGGAGATATCAAAGGCGGCGACGTGAGTCGGCAGGCCCAGTTTGTCCTGGACGATGGCGGCAGTGTGGGGCAGGCCCTCTTCATCGCCGTTCTGGGTGACGACGATCAGCGCGTCGATGGACTCGCGCTTCAAATCCGGGTTGTTGGCAAACAAAGCGTTGACCGCCTCGACACACAGGTCAGAGGTTTCCTGCGCCGCTTCCTTGCGTGGCAGGAAGGCCGAACCGATCTTGCCAATGATGAACTCTTCATCCTTGGCGAATTTGGCACCCTGGGCGTAGTTATCGATCCCGTCTGCCGGCACGTAACTGGCGATGCTTTTTATGCCAATCATTGTGGCTTCCCAATACTAAATAGCTGGAGAACACCCCCGGACCACGCCTGGGGTGCTGACAATAAAGGGGATAACCCCATAAAAATCTCGCTGAAAGCCGCCCCGCACGGACCCTGTGACGACTTATCCTTTTCACACGATACAGTGAAGATGCGCTTTATGACTCACAGGTCACTCAATTTTGTGTGCTTTATGCAAAACCTTCAAACAATTAAATCCCAGAAACGACAACGGCCCAGCCTGTTTCCAGGCTGGGCCGCTTGACATGCCATCGCTTACATCTTGTTGAACAGGCTCAACTGCGAGACTTTCACAAACGCCAGTTGCGAGGCTTCCAGCATGGTTTGCTGCAAGGTCAGGTTGATCGCCGCCTCGCCCATGTCGACGTTGGCCAGCGCACTCATAGTGCTGGTATTGGCCAGGCCGACGCTGGTGTTTTCGCTGGCCTGCACCGTCAGCGCGTTCTGCCGCGCGCCGATGGAACCGCGCACGTTGTCGACCTGGTCGGACGAACTGGTCAGGTTGGCGACCGCCGCGTTCAAGGCGTCCTGGAGCTTGACCCGCGCGCCCGGGATACCGTCTGCCGGCTGTTGCAGGGCCTGGCGCAGTTGGCTCAGGGTGTCGAGGGCGTTCTGGGTTTTCTGGGTGCTGTTGCCGATCGAGAACTGATCGCCCACATTCGGCGTGCCGCTCACCTCGAAGGTGACCCCCGCCGCAGTGATCGTGTTCGGAGCCGGTGGAGTGCCGGCGTTGATCACGCCCTCGCCAATCGACTTGCTGTTGGCGGTGTACGGCTGGGCATAGACTTTATAAGCCGTCGCGTCGGTGTCATCGAACTTGATCAACACGCCGCTGTTCGGAAAGGTGCTGGCGTAGCCGGCCGCGCTGCTGACCTGGCCATTGGTCAATTGCGCCGAGGAGGTGTTGCTCGGGGTGCGCGAGGTGTTGAAGGCGTCCGGCTTGGCGCTCAGGCTGAATTCGCGCCCGGCGACCAGCGCATCGGCGTCAGGCCCGGTGGCGGTATCGGTGAGGTCGACGGTGATATCGAACTTCACCCCGCGGATGTTGATGCTGGCACTGCCTTCCTTGGTGGAATCGAACGTGCCATTACCTGGCATCTGCGAGGTAATGTTGTTGTTGTCCTTGTCCGTCACCACGTACTGGGTGCTGCTGGTAAAGGTCACCTTGTACGGCTGGCCATCGGCGAACTGCTTGGTGTAGTCGATGCCCGAACCCACCAGGCCAGCCGAAATCGCGACCTTGTGATCATCCACCAGCGGCGGCGAAATCGCCGGCGGCACAGGCGCAGTCGCAGGTGCGAGGTAATTGGACTGGGTACGACTGGTGTTGACCGCCCCTTCGAGGATGGTCTTGCCGGTGTCGCCGGTGCGCACGTTGAGCGTCTCGGAGACTTGCAGGCTCAGCTCGTTTTCGTCGCCCTGATAGCTATAAGTGCCATCGTTGTTGCGCGAGTACGGCGGTGTATCGGTCTTGGAGCCGGAGAACAGGTAGTTGCCCGCCGAATCCTTGCTGTTGAGCAAGCCCAGCAGTTGATCTTCAAGCGCGCCCACCTCGACCGCAATCGACTTGCGGTCGGCATCACTGGTCACGCCGCCGGCGCGCAGTGCGAGCTGGCTACCGGCCTGGATCGTGTTACTGATCGCAGTCAGGACGCTTTCTTCGTTGGTCAGCGTATTTTGAATGCTGGTGATATTGCCGCTGAACTGGGCCAGCATGTCTTTCTGCTGTTGCAGCATCAGCAGGCGCTGGGCGGCAACGGGATCATCCGCGGCGGTTTGCACACGCACGCCGGAGCTCGCCTGCTGCTGCGCCTTGACCACGCTGGAGTAGTTATCCGTGTAGCGCGTGGCACTGGTGTCGAAGTACTGCTGTGTAGAAATGCGCATCGTCCCAGGCTCCCTTAAAGACTATTGATCAGCGTACTGAAGGTTTCTTGCGCAGCCTTGATGATCTGCGACGACGCGGTGTAATACTGCTGGAACTTGATCATGTCGCCCGCCTCTTCGTCCAGGTTGACCTGGGACACCGAGTTGCGCGCGTTCTTGTTGGCCGTCAACAGCGCGGTGGTAGCCGTGGTGTCGGTGGTGGCTGCAGCGGCCTTGGCGCCGACGGTCGACACCAACTTGCTGTTGGCCCCCACCAGGCTGAGCCCGCCACTGCCATCCGCCCCAACACCGACGGTCGCCTTGGTCTGCAGACCGATCAGCGCCTGGGCGTTGCGGTTGTCGGACTTGCCGGTGGCATTGAACGAGAACGAGGTGCTGTCACCGCTGGTCGGCGAACCGGCCACGGTGGTGTCGAAGCTGAAGCTCTTGGCCGGATCGAGCAAAGTACCGCTGGCATCGCGCATCGGCACATTGATGGTGATCTTGTTGGCTTGGCCAGGAACGATAGTGCCCGTGCCGATAGGCTCACCCTTGGCGTTACTCAGGGTGTAGCTCTGGGTGCCATCAGCGGCTTTGTCGCCGAATACCATTTTCACCGGCATCGAGTTGGCGATGCCGACGCGCAGCTGCGCGGCGTCAGCTCCGCCCTCGATGTCGATGGGCACCGTCAGGGTCGGTGGCGTGAACGTGCCGGTGCCCTGGTTGCTCTTGCCGGCCTCGCCCTGCAACGGTGCGGCAAACGCGATCTTGCTCGGGTCGGTCAGCACGGTGCCGATTTCCTTGGCGCCGTTGGCGGTCGGGCTGACCTTGAAGCTGTCACCCTCTTTTACCCCGGCCGCGCCGTTCTTGATCGTCAGGGTAACCCCGTCGATTACCGGCGGCGGCGTGGCGCTCAGATCGTAGGTACCCATGGCCTTGCCGTCGGAGCGCAGCACGGTGACCTTGTTGAGGTTGGTACCGTCGTTGAACGAGACCTTGTAGTCGAAGTTGGTCAGCTTGCTGCTGTCCGCAATCGTCACGCCCAGGCTGGCGTCACCCGTGTTGCCTTGTGCCGCCTGGCTGCGCAGGGCGACGGACGCCGCGTTGTTGATGTCCTTGAACATCGAGGCGCCGAACTCACCGTTGAGGTCCACGCCCTGGCCCAACTGGCTGTTGATCGCGTCGGCGGTGACGATGGCAATCCGACCCAGGTCGTTGATCGCCGGCATCAGCACGTCGCTGCGATAGCGCAACAGGCCGCCGATGCTGCCGCCGCTGATCACGTTGCCCAGGTCGACGGCGGTGTTCCCGGCCATGTTGAGCTGGATCGTGTATTGGCTGGTGTCGCCTTTGCTCGGTACTGCAGAAATCGTGTTGGACTGGTCACCCAGCACCAGCGATTGACCGCTGCCGGTGCTGACACTGAACACGCCGTTTTTCTCACTGGCGGTCACGCCAATCAACTCGTTCAGCGAGCGCACGGCCTCGGCACGCGCATCCAGCAGGTTGGCCGGCGTGGTGTTCGACGAACCCTGGACCTGATTGATCTGCTTGTTCAGGGAAGCAATCGACGAGGTCAGCTGATTGACCTGGTCGGCCATCGAGGTCAGCTGGCTGTTGATGGTTTCTTTCTGCTGGCCCAACTGGTTGGAGATCGAGTTGAACCGGTTGCTCAAGGTCTGGGCGTTGGTGAGCAGAATCTGGCGGGCCGACGTATCGTTGGGGTTGGCCGACGCCGTCTGCACGGCAGCGAAGAACGAACTGAGCACGGCCGACATGCCGGTGGTCTTGTCCGACAGCGTCTTGTCGACGGCACTGACCTGGTCCAGGTAAGCCGCGGCATCGCTATTGAGCGCGGTGCTGTTCTGGTAGGCGGTGTCCAGGTACTCGTTGTACACCCGACGCACGTCAGCCAGGGTCGTGCCGCTGCCGATGAACACGCCGCCGTACGGGTTCGACGCATTGGCGCTCTGGGTGGTCTGCTGACGCGAATAGCCCGCGGTATTGGCGTTGGCAATGTTATTACTCAAGACCGACAACGATCCTTGAGCGGCGTTAAGCCCTGACATCCCGATACTGAGCAAACTCATGGTTCAGACCTTATAAATGTGTGGTTGCGCCAGCGGCAGCGTAGTTCTGGTAACTGTTCATCGTTTTGGCGATCTGCGAAATCTTGCTGGCGTAGTCCGGATCGGTTGCGTATCCGGCTTTTTGCAACTCGCGTACAAACTGTTCCGGGTTGTCGGCCGACTTCACAACTTCTTTATAGCGATCATTGCTTTGCAGCAATGTCACCAGGTCATGGAAGCTGTCCTGGTAGGAATTGTAGGAACGGAACTGTGCCGTCTCCTTGACCATCGCCCCATCCCGAAACTCGCTGGTGATTGCGCGCGCCTGGCCGCCCTGCCAACTCTGGCCGGCCTTGATGCCGAACAGGTTGTGGCTGCTGCTGCCATCTTCGGCGCGCATCACCGACTTGCCCCAGCCGGTTTCCAGCGCGGCCTGGGCCACCAGGTATTTGGGGTCGACGCCAATACGCGCGGCGGCCGCCTTGGCCATCGGCAACATGGTGGCGACAAATTCATCCTGCGAGCTGAAGGCCTTCTTCGCCGGCGCCAACGGTGGCTGGGCGACGGCGCGGCCGTACACCTGCATGCGCCCGCTGGGCACGGCAAAGGTGCGTGCGCTGCTGTTGATCACGTTGTCGGCAGCCGCGCTGTTACGCAGCGGCGCGGCCTGGGCCACGGTGGTTGCGTCGGTGCTCGGCACGATGCCGGCCAGCAGGCGATCGGTCAGTTTGCTCGGCAAGGCGATACGGCGCTGGTTCATCAGCTCCATATCGTTGGCATGCGCGCTGGCGCCCTCGGGGACCGCCACGCGGTAAGCCCAGAGTGGGCGCTGGCCATTGGAACGGCCCAGCGGACCTTCGGCCTGGGTGCCGGCGGCAATCTCGGTCGGCACTGCGGCTTTCTTCACCGGCTCGGCTGCCGCCGGGCCCTGCAAGGTGGCCGCCTGGGCGTCCACCGGCTTGTTCTTCTGCATCTGGCGCATCAGCACGTCGGCCAGGCCGATACCGCCGCCCTCGCGGGACATCGAGACCGCCAGTTGCTGGTCGTACATTTCCTGATACTGCTTGGCTGCCGGGGTGTTCAGCGGGTTGTCCTTGCCCAGCGCTTCAGTGGCCGAGCGCATCGACTTGAGCATCTCGCTCAAGAACAGCGACTCGAACTCCTGCGCCACTTTGCGCATGTTGCCTTCGCTGTTCTTGTCGTCACCGACCTTGAGCTGGTTAAGCCGGTTCAGGTCGGAGTAGGACCCCGAGTCCGCCGTGCTGCTGATCCCGCTCTTGCGCATATCCATGGCCATGGCCTCAGATCACAATCAGGTCGGCTTGCAAGGCGCCGGCCTGTTTCAGTGCTTCGAGGATCGCCATCAAGTCGCCGGGGGCTGCGCCCACCTGGTTCACCGCGCGGACAATCTCATCCAGGGTGGTGCCGGGGCCGAACTTGAACATCGGCTTGGCTTCTTGCTGGGCGTTGACGCGCGAACGCGGTACCACTGCGGTCTGGCCGTTGGACAACGGGCCAGGCTGGCTGACGATCGGGTCTTCGGTGATGGTCACGGTCAGGCTGCCGTGGGTCACTGCCGCTGGCGAGACCTTGACGTTCTGGCCGATCACAATGGTGCCGGTCCGCGAGTTGATGATGACCTTGGCCACGGCCTGGCCCGGATCGACTTCCAGGTTTTCCAGGATCGACAGGTAGTCGACGCGCTGGCTTGGGTCGAGCGGCGCGGTGACGCGGATCGAGCCGCCGTCGATGGCCTGGGCCACGCCAGGGCCGAGCATGTCGTTGATCTTGTCGACCACGCGCTTGGCGGTGGTGAAGTCGGAGCGATTGAGGTTCAGGGTCAGGCTGTTGCCCTGGTTGAAACCACTCGGCACGGTCCGCTCGACCGTGGCGCCCCCGGGAATACGCCCGGCCGACGGCACGTTGACGGTAATCTTCGAACCGTCGCGACCTTCGGCATCAAAACCGCCGACCACCAGGTTGCCCTGGGCGATGGCGTAGACATTGCCGTCGATACCCTTCAGGGGCGTCATCAACAGGGTGCCGCCACGCAGGCTTTTCGAGTTACCGATGGACGACACGGTGATGTCTACCACCTGGCCCGGCTTGGAAAACGCAGGCAAGTCGGCACTGATCGATACGGCGGCGACGTTCTTGAGCTGCACGTTGCCCGAGCCCGCCGGCACCTTGATGCCGAACTGCGAGAGCATGTTGTTGAAGGTCTGCAAGGTGAACGGGGTCTGGGTGGTCTGGTCACCCGTGCCATTGAGCCCCACCACCAGGCCGTAGCCGATCAACTGGTTGGAACGCACGCCGGAAATACTGGCGATGTCCTTCAGGCGTTCGGCCTGGGCGACGGCGCTCAGGGACAGCAGGAGTGCCGCCGCCATCAGCTGTTTGAGTTTCAAAGTGGCCACCTAGAAAGGGAACAGCGGGCTAAGGAAGAAACGGTCGAACCAGCCCGGCTGACTCGCATCAGCAAACGAACCCGTACCCGAGTAGGTAATGCGCGCATCGGCAATCCGCGTCGACGGCACGGTGTTGTCGGTGGAAATATCATCGGCGCGGACCATGCCGGCGATGCGCACCAGCTCATCGCCGGTGTTGAGGGTCATCCACTTTTCACCCCGTACGGCGATGATGCCGTTGGGCAACACGTCAGCCACGGTCACGGTGATCGAGCCGGTCAGGCTGTTGCCCTGCCCTGCAGCGCTCTTGCCGTTGGTGGCACGGTCGCCGCTGTAGCCGGCGTCAAGGCTCAGGTCACCGCTGCCCAACGGGTTGTTGGTGTTGGGCACGCCGCCGAACAGCGAAGTCAGGCCGATGCTGGTCTTGCTGGTCTTGCCGATCTGCGAGTTGGCATTCTTGCTGGCCTGGGTCTTCTCGTTCAGGGTGATGGTGATGATGTCACCCACGCGGAACGCCTTGCGGTCGCTGTACAGGTTCTGTTCGAAACCGGCCTGGTAGATCGAGCCATTGTTGGCCGCCGCCGGCAGCGGCGTGCGTGGCAACACCGGCGCGTAGTACGGGTCATTGGGTTTTGGCGTCGGGGCGACACAGCCCGCGAGCACGGCAATCCCACTCAATGCCAGAACGGAAACATAGCGATTCATGACCCTTACCTCACGGTGTTGCAGGCGCCCTCAAGAGCGCCCCATAGACTTGATTACAGATTCTGCGTTACGAACGAAAGCATCTGGTCGGCGGTGGAAATCACCTTGGAGTTCATCTCGTAGGCGCGCTGGGTGGTGATCATGTTGACCATCTCCTCAACCGTGCTCACGTTGGAAGTTTCCAGGGTGCTTTGCAGCGTGGTGCCGAAACCGTTGAGGCCAGGGGTGCCGATTTGCGGCGCGCCGCTGGAGGCGGTTTCCAGGAACAGGTTGTTACCCATGGCCTGCAGGCCGGCCGGGTTGATGAAGTCGGCGGTCTGCAGGTTGCCGATCACTTGCGACGCCGGGTTGCCGGCGACGGTGATCGACACGGTGCCGTCGTTGCCGACGGTGAAGGTCTTGGCATCCGCTGGGACGACCACAGCCGGCTCCAGGGCAAAACCGTTGGCCGTCACGATCTGGCCGTTGGAGTCCAGGTGGAAAGTACCGTCACGGGTGTAGGAAGTAGTGCCATCCGGCTGCAGGATCTGGAAGAAGCCACGGCCGTTGATGGCCATGTCCAGCGGTTGGCCGGTCTGTTGCAGGTTACCGGCGCTGAAGTTCTTCTGGGTGCCGACGATCTGCACACCGGTACCCAGTTGCAGGCCCGACGGCAGTTCGCTGTCCTGGGTCGACTGGGCGCCTGGCTGTTTCTTGATCTGATAGAGCAAGTCCTGGAACTCGGCACGGTCACGTTTGAAACCCGTGGTCGACACGTTGGCCAAGTTGTTGGAAATGGTGGTCAGGTTGGTGTCCTGGGCAGACAGACCTGTTTTGGCAACCCATAGAGCCGGAAGCATGCTGTTCTCCTTCGTGCGCCTGTTTGTTGGCGCCGCATCACAAATTAGTTAGGGCTGTTATCAGCTCATCTGCATGACGCGAGTCATGGCCTGATCGTCTTCTTTAGCGCTGTTCATCATCTTGATGTGCAGCTCGAACTGCTTGGAAAGCGCCAGCACTGCGGTCATTTCTTCCACCGCATTCACGTTGCTCGCCTGCAGGAAACCCGAGGTCAGGGTCACGTTCGCGTCGGCCTGGGCCGGCTGGCCATCCTTGGTGTGGATGGTGCCGTCCAGGCCTTTATTCATATTCTTGAGGTCCGGCTGGACCAGCTTGATGCGGTCCACTTCGGCCATCACACGCGGGCCTTCGCCCATGGCGCGGATGCTGATGGTGCCGTCGGAACCCACTTCGATTTTTTGCTGCGGCGGCACGGCGATCGGACCACCATTGCCCATTACCGGCATACCGTTGCCGGCCCGCAGCACGCCCAATGCATCGACGTTCATGCTGGCGCTGCGCACGTAGGCTTCGCTGCCATCCGGGGTCTGCACGGCCAACCAGCCGTTGCCGTTGACGGCCACATCAAGGTCGCGACCGGTTTCGATCATCGCGCCGGGGCTGAAGTCGGTGGCTGGGCGCTCGGTCATGGCAAAGGCGCGCGCCGGAAAGCTGTCGCCGAACACCGGCATCGAACGCGCCTGTTCCAGGTCGCGTTGGAAACCATTGGTGGAAATGTTCGCCAGGTTGTTGGCATGGGCCTTCTGCGCCAGAGCATTCTGGCTGGCGCCGGTCATTGCCACATAAAGGTACTTGTCCACGCTCTTTCCTCTTTCTGACGGACGCTTGCCGCCCACCGCTGTACTGATGAGGCTTAAGCAATTTGCGAACCAACTTTTTAAAATGAGGGAAAGACCAGGCGGGGCAAGGGTTTGCGGCTGAGTGACGGGAAATGGGCGTTGAGTAAGAGTCGAAAAAACGGCGGACTTATGCCGCTTACGGCAACGACACAATCAAATGAGGGAGCGGGCTTGCTCGCGAAGGCGCTGTGTCAGCCAGCACAGAAGGTGACTGATCCACCGCATTCGCGAGCAAGCCCGCTCCCACATTTTGACCCAGTTGTGTCAGGTAGTTACTTGTCGGTCTTGAGAATTTCGTAATCGCGTAACTTATTGGCGATGGTGGTGTGGGACACCCCCAGGCGCTTGCCCAGTTGCCGGCTGCTGGAATGCTCGGCATACAGGCTTTCCAGTACTGCCTTCTCAAAGCGTCCAACGATCTCTTCCAGGCCGCCCTCGAGGGAGAAATCGCCAAGCGGCTGGCGCACGCCGTAGTCCGGCAAGCGAATATGCTCAGCCTTGACCGTGCCGCCCTCGCACAACGACACCGCCTGGAACAGCACGTTTTCCAGCTGCCGCACGTTGCCCGGCCAGTGGTAGTGGCTCAGGCGATCCATCGCGGCAGGTGCCAGCTTGGGCAGCGGGCAGCCGATCTGGCGGCTGGCCTGATCGAGAAAGTGCTCGACCAGCGGCGCCAGGCCATCCAGGCATTCGCGCAGCGGCGGGATATGCAGGGACAATACATTGAGGCGGTGATACAGGTCCTGGCGGAATTCGCCCCGGGCACACAGCTCGGACAAATCCACCTGGGTGGCGCAGATCACGCGCACATCCAGGTACACCTCTTCATCACTGCCGACCCGGCGAAAGCAACCGTCCTGCAGAAAGCGCAGCAATTTCACCTGCAACCGCGCGCTCATTTCACCGACACCATCGAGAAACAGCGTACCGCCCGCCGTCAACTCCAGCAGCCCGAGCTTGCCCTCGGCCCGCGCACCTTCAAACGCACCGGGACCGTAGCCGAACAGTTCGGTCTCGGCCATGGACTCCGGCAGACCGGCGCAATTGAGCGCCATCAGCGGCGACTGCCCGCGTGGACTGGCCAGGTGACAGGCACGCGCCAGCAGCTCTTTGCCGGTGCCGGTTTCGCCTTCTATTAATAGAGGCGCATCCAGCGGCGCCATACGCCGGGCTTCACGCACCACCGCGGCCATGACCTTGGAGCTTTGGAAAATACTGTCGAAGCCACGCAGCTCTTGCTTGCGCACATTGTAGATACGCTCGCCCACGCGGTCGGCGCGGTGCAGGGTCAGCACGGCACCGGCCATGGCCTCGCTGTCATCGTGCTCGGAAGATTGCAGCGGCGCGATATCCGCCAGGAACACGTCACCCTTGACCTTGACCCGCAGGCCATTGATCCGCGATTTGCTCGCGCGCACCAGCTCGGGCAAGTCGAAGTCTTCGGCGTAGCGCGACAGTGGAATCCCCGGCACCTCATCCACCCGCACCCCGAGCAACTGCGCCGCCGCACGGTTGGCGGCGACAATGGAACCGCCCATGTCGATCGACAGCACCGGAAACTCCAGGGCGCCGAGCAAGGCATTGAGCTCCATATGCCGCCGCTCGCTGGGCATCAGCCCGACCCGCTTGACGCCAAACACCCCGGCAATCGCCTCGAACTGCGGGCGCAACGCCTGGAACTGCATGTTCACCAGGTTCGGGCAATACAGGTAGATGGCGTTGCCATGCTCGCCGCCGACCTCGCCCTTGGCGACGTTGACGCCATATTCCACCAGCAGGTTGAGGATGTCCCGCAGGATGCCGATGCGGTTCTGGCAGTGCACTTTGATACGCATGAAAAGGCCCGAAGAGTGGGGAGGCGCCGCGTCTTTTTGCCGCTGGGCGCAGATAGTCGTCAAGATTATGTGACAGTCACCGGCCTTTTTACAGCCCGCGGACGCCACCGGCCCACCAGCGTAACGAATACTTTACATAATTCGGTAAATTTTCCTACAGATAGCTGCCGCGGGTGGATGGCATCGGCGCGGCGCCTCGGTATCAATAGAGGCATCGCAGGACATAACAAGAACGAATGCCTAGCAGGAGAGCCGTATGAAGCAGACGCAATACGTGGCCCGCGAGCCCGATGCGCAAGGTTTTATCCACTACCCGCCGGAAGAACACGCGGTGTGGAACACCCTGATCACGCGCCAGTTGAAAGTGATCGAAGGCCGCGCCTGCCAGGAATACCTGGACGGCATCGACAAGCTCGGCCTGCCACTGGACCGCATTCCGCAATTGGGCGAGATCAATAAAGTGCTGGCCGAGACCACAGGCTGGCAAGTCGCCCGGGTCCCCGCATTGATCCCCTTCCAGACCTTTTTCGAATTGCTCGCCAACAAGCAGTTCCCGGTGGCGACCTTTATTCGTACCCGTGAAGAGCTGGACTACCTGCAAGAGCCGGATATTTTCCACGAGATCTTTGGTCACTGCCCGTTGCTTACCAACCCCTGGTTCGCCGAATTCACCCACACCTACGGCAAGCTCGGCCTGGCGGCCACCAAAGAGCAGCGCGTGTACCTGGCGCGCCTGTACTGGATGACCATCGAGTTCGGCCTGGTGGATACGCCCACCGGCCTGCGCATCTACGGTGGCGGCATTTTGTCGTCGCCCAAGGAGACGGTGTACAGCCTGTCGTCCGAGCCCGAGCACCAAGCCTTCGACCCACTGGAAGCAATGCGCACGCCGTACCGCATCGACATCCTGCAGCCGTTGTACTTCGTGCTGCCGGACCTGAAGCGCCTGTTCGACGTGGCGCAGGAAGACATCATGGGCATGGTCGAACGCGGGATGCAGCTGGGTCTGCATGCACCGAAATTCCCGCCAAAGCCCAAGGCTGCTTGAACCTTACATCTTGAGGCCAGGTGAGTCTGTTCCCTGGCCGCGCGTTGCTTTAGGGTAACGCTACTGACCTTCATACATTCGAATTCAGGACACCCCCATGACCACCTTGAACCAAGCCCATTGCGAAGCCTGCCGCGCCGACGCTCCACAAGTCAGCGATGAAGAACTGCCGGTGCTGCTCAAGCAGATTCCCGACTGGAACATCGAAGTGCGCGACGGCGTGATGCAACTGGAGAAGGTCTTCCTGTTCAAGAACTTCAAGTTTGCCCTGGCCTTCACCAACGCCATGGGTGAAATCTCCGAAGCCGAAGGCCATCACCCAGGCCTGCTGACCGAATGGGGCAAGGTCACCGTGACCTGGTGGAGCCACTCCATCAAGGGCCTGCACCGCAATGACTTCATCATGGCCGCGCGCACCGACGAAGTGGCCAAGGACGCCGAGGGCCGCAAGTAATGCATTTCGATGCCATTGGCCGTGTGCCCGGCGACCCGATCCTCGGGCTGATGGACCTGTACGCCCAGGACCCCAACCCGAACAAATTCGACCTCGGCGTGGGCGTGTACAAGGACGACCAGGGCCTGACGCCGATTCCCCACTCGGTGAAGCTCGCCGAGCAGCGCCTGGTCGACACCCAGACCACCAAGACCTACATCGGCGGCCATGGCAACGCGGCCTTCGGTACGCTGATCAGCGCCCTGGTGCTCGGCGCCGATTCGGCCCTGATCCACGCCCGCCGCGCCGGTGCGACCCAGACGCCGGGCGGCACCGGTGCCTTGCGCCTGAGTGCCGACTTCATCGCCCACAGCCTGCCCGGCCGTGGTGTGTGGCTGAGCAACCCGACCTGGCCGATCCACGAAACCATCTTCGCCAAGGCCGGCCTCAAGGTCAGTCATTACCCTTACGTGGGCACCGACAACCGCCTGGATGTGGCGGCGATGCTGGCGACCCTCGCTACCATCCCCAAGGGCGACGTGGTGCTGCTGCACGCCTGCTGCCACAACCCGACGGGTTTCGACCTGTCCCAGGATGACTGGCGCCAGGTCCTGCAGATCGTGCGCGAGCGCCAACTGCTGCCGCTGATCGACTTCGCCTACCAGGGCTTCGGCGACGGCCTGGAGCAGGATGCCTGGGCGGTGCGCCTGTTTGCGGCCGAGTTGCCGGAAGTCCTGGTCACCAGCTCCTGCTCGAAGAACTTCGGCCTGTACAGCGACCGCGTCGGCGCGTTGATCGTGTGCGCGGCGGATGCCGAGAAGCTGACGGATGTGCGCAGCCAACTGGCGAATATCGCACGCAACCTCTGGTCGACGCCGCCGGATCATGGCGCGGCGGTGGTCGCGACGATCCTGGGGGATGCCGAGCTGAAAAAGCGCTGGAGCGACGAGGTCGAAGCCATGCGTTCACGCATTGCACACCTGCGTTCCGGGCTGGTGGAAGCATTGGCGCCCCATGGCCTGTCGGCGCGGTTTGCGCACATCGGCACACAGCGCGGGATGTTTTCCTATACCGGCCTGAGTGCCGAGCAGGTGAAACAGCTGCGGGAGAAGCACAGCGTGTACATGGTGAGTTCGGGCCGGGCTAACGTCGCGGGCATCGATGCCACGCGCCTGACGCTGCTGGCCGAAGCCATCGCCGACGTCTCCAACTGACGAAACCGACTCAAACTGTAGGAGCTGGCGTGCCGGCGATGGCGGTGTATCAGTCACTGAACAAGCTGACTGAACACCGCTATCGCCGGCACACCAGCGCCCACAGGTGGAAGGTGTCGGGCCCTTAGCCCGCCACCATTTCAGCCTTGAGCTGCGCCTCTTTCGCCTGCGCATCCGCCAACCGATACAACTCGATACTCCCATCCCAGTGCTCGATCAACGCCGTGCACGACTCCACCCAATCCCCACAGTTGAGGTAGTCCACCTCGCCCACCTTGCGAATCTCCGCATGGTGGATATGCCCACACACCACGCCGTGCAGCTCGCGCTTGGTCACTTCATGGGCGATGGCTTCTTCGAAATCGCTGATGAAACTCACCGCGGTCTTGACCTTGTGCTTGAGGTACGCCGACAACGACCAGTAGCCATAGCCATAACGCGCACGCCAGTGATTGAGCCAGCGGTTCAAAGTGAGGGTGAGCTCGTAGGCCGAGTCGCCGAGAAACGCCAGCCAGCGGTGATACCGGGTGATCACATCGAACTGGTCGCCGTGGATCACCAGCAAATGACGACCATCGGCGGTGACATGCACGGCCTCGTCCACCAGTTGGATGTTGCCCAGGATCAGCTTGGAATAGCGGCGCAGGAATTCGTCGTGGTTGCCGGTGACGTAGATCACTTCGGTACCGCGCTTGGCCATGGTCAACAGGCGGCGGATCACGTTGGTATGGGCCTGCGGCCAATACATGCCACCGCGCATTTTCCAACCATCGATGATATCGCCGACCAGGTACACCTTGTCGGCGTGATACCCCTTGAGGAACTGCGACAAATGTTCGGCCTGGCAATCCCGGGTGCCCAGGTGCACATCAGAGATCCATAGGGTACGAACCCGTTGCTTGCGGCTGGGCTTGGCGAACTCGGCACTGGTCATGGGCATCCCTCGACGGTGTTTTCGCGAGCTTGCGCCCTGGCGATTAATAGCCCATGACAGTCGTGCGTCACTCTGATGACAGCGCCGGCGCGCCGCAAAGCGTTGTAGACTGGCACGCTGCAACCCTGGAGACCGCGATGAGAGCCGCCCTCACGCTGCGCCACTACCTCGAAGCACCGCTCGCCCACAGCCATGACCACGCGCAGTTGGTGTTCGGCCTGTCCGGGCACCTGGACCTGGAAGTGGATGGCCGTGGCAGCCAGGTGCGCGAAAGCAGCGTGATGGTGCTGCCCTTCTCCGCTCACCACGCGTGCGGCAGTCGTGATGGCAGCCGGTGCCTGGTGCTGGATGTGCCCACCGAACATTGGCTGCTGCAATCCCTGGGCGAGCATGCGGACGCCAGCCGCCGCCTGCTCGACCAGCCCGCGCGCCTGGCCCTCGACTCGCGGCAACATCAACTGGTGCAATGGCTGGCGCACAGCCCGGTGGACGATCCGCTGATCGTCCAGCAGGGCGCGGTGTTGCTGCTGGCCAGCCTCAATCATTCCCTCGCGCCACCGTTGCCGGGCCGGCGCCTGCCGTATGCGGCGTTCAATGCGCATATCGAGCGACACGTGGCGCACCCGCTGCAAGTCGCCGATCTGGCCCGTATCGCCGAGCTGTCGGTGGCGCGCCTGCACGCGCGATTCGTCGCCGAGTGTGGGCAGACGCCGATGGACTACATCCGCAGCCGCCGCCTGCACAAGGCCCTGGGCCTGCTGCGCGAGACGCCACTGGCGATCGGCGAGATTGCCGCGCGCGTCGGCTATGCGTCGCAAAGTGCATTCGCGGCGGCGATGCTGCGTGAATTTGGCGCTTCCCCCACCGCCTTGCGCGTGGGCGAGAGTCCTGCGCTATAAATCGCGAGCCCCACGACAGACACCCTCGCCCGCAACCCTCTAGACTGCGAACCTGTCACTCCCGTTGGTTTCAAGGATCGCAATGACTCCCCGCTCAGCCCTCGGCGCCCTGCATATCGGCGCACTGATGTTTGGCCTCACCGGCGTATTCGGCAAACTGGCGGCCGCCTCACCCGCCATCATCGTGTTCGGCCGTGCCGCGTTTGCGGTGCTGGCGTTGGCAGTGTTTGCGCGCTTTGCCAGCAACACCACCTGGAAGCGCCTGGCGTTGCGCGACTGGCGCCGGCTGGTGATCAGCGGCGTGCTGCTGGCCGCGCATTGGGTGACGTTTTTCATCGCGGTCAAGGTGGCTGGCGTCGCCGTGGCAACGCTGGGGTTCACCGCGTTCCCGGCGTTTACCGTGATCCTCGAAGGGCTGATCTTCCGCGAGCGCATTCGCGCCAATGAAGTGCTGCTGGTGGCGCTTGTCACCGTCGGCCTGGTGCTGGTGACACCGGATTTCAATCTCGCCAGCGAAGCCACCGGCGGCCTGCTCTGGGGGATCGTCTCGGGGTTGCTGTTCTCGTTGCTGTCGCTGAACAATCGCGCCAGCTCCGGGCGGATTCCGGCGGTGCAGGCGGCGCTGTGCCAGAACCTGGTAGTCGCGGCCTGCCTGCTGCCCGTGGCGGCGCCGGGGTTGGCCGAGGTTCGCGCGCTGGACTGGCTGTGGATCGGCCTGCTCGGCGTGTTCTGCACCGGCCTGGCCCATAGCCTGTTCGTCGCCAGCCTCGCGGTGATCAAGGCGCGCACCGCCTCCGTGGTATTTGCCATGGAACCGGTGTACGGCATCACCGTGGCCTGGCTGCTGTTCGCCGAAACCCCGACACTGCGCATGCTGATGGGCGGCGCGCTGATCATCGTCGCCATCGTGCTGTCCGGGTTGATGGGCAGCGCCAGCCAGGCCAAACAGCCCGCAGCGAGTGCCTGATCTATACTCTGGACATCCGCAACAGTTTGTCGTCGTTCAACGGATAAGGACTCCTCGACGACAGCCGTGATGCTTGAAGTTGCTGCAAGCGAGAGGTCACTCGATTAACGCTATGCAGGGGTTTCATCATGGAAATGTTCATCAGCTTGCTGGTGCAGATCATCAGCGGCGCCATCGGCGGCAACATCGCCGGCATGACCAAAGAGAGCCTGGGCACCGGGCTCAATACACTGATCGGCGGCGTGGGCGGACTGGTACTGGGCCAGATAGTCGCGGCACTGACCGGCACGAGCAGCGGCGAAGCGCTGGATGTCGCGGCAGTCGGCGGCAATATCCTCGGTGGCGGTATCGGCGGCCTGGTGCTGACCTGGGTCGTAGGCTTCATCAAAAGCAAAATGGCCGCCAAATAGCTGCCGGCACCAGTCACCGCCCTGCCGTGGCGGTGACTGTCAGGGCTTGCGCTCGTTGTGCCCCAGGTCGCGCTGTGGGTCGATCTGGTCGCGCACGCGCTGCTTGAGCACCTTGGCCTCGGGGAAGCCCCCGTCCGCCTTGCGCTCCCAGATCTGCACGCCCTCGCAGGTGATGCGAAACGCCCCGCCCGTGGCCGGTTCCAGCGACACTTTGCCCAAGTCATCGGCAAACGTACTCAACAGTTCCTGCGCCAGCCATGCGGCGCGCAGCAGCCACTGGCACTGGGTGCAATAGGTGATGACGATCTCGGGTTTATCAGCGGACATAATTTGAGAGGCTCCTGACGTAACGGGCTCGGCGGATCGGGTGGCTATAATACCGGCCTTTATCGCCCAGCCTCGAGATTCATGATGCGCCGCCTGTTGTCCTGCCTGTTCCTGTGCCTGCTCCCTCTTCTCGCCGACGCCCTCGAAACGCCACGCCCGAAAATCGGCCTGGTGCTGTCCGGCGGCGCCGCCCGTGGCCTCGCCCACATCGGCGTGCTCAAGGCACTGGAAGAACAGGGCATCCATATCGATGCGATTGCCGGCACCAGCATGGGTGCCGTCATCGGCGGCCTGTATGCATCGGGCTACAAGATCGACGAGCTGGAAAAACTCGCGCTCGGCATCGACTGGCAGCAGGCCCTGTCCGACGCGCCACCGCGTGAAGACGTGCCGTTCCGGCGCAAGCAGGATGACCGCGATTTCCTGGTCAAGCAGAAACTGAGCTTTCGCGATGACGGCAGCCTCGGCCTGCCCCTCGGGGTGATCCAGGGCCAGAACCTGGCGCTGCTGCTGGAAAGCATGTTCGCCCACAGCAGCAATACGCGTAATTTCGACAAGCTGCCGATCCCCTTTCGCGCCGTGGCCACCGACATCACCACCGGTGAAAAGGTGGTATTCAGCAAAGGCCATCTGCCCCAGGTGATCCGCGCCAGCATGTCGATCCCGGCGGTGTTCGCCCCGGTGGAACTGGACGGCCGGCTGCTGGTGGACGGCGGCATGACTGACAACATCCCGCTGGACGTGGCGCGGGAGATGGGCGTCGACATCGCTATCGTCGTGGACATCGGCACCCCGCTGCGCTCGCGCAAGCAACTGGCCACGGTGGTGGACGTGCTCAACCAATCCATCACCCTGATGACCCGACGCAACTCCGAAGAACAACTCAAGGCCCTGCACCCCAAGGATGTGCTGATCCAGCCGCCGCTGGCCGCCTATGGCGTGACCGACTTCGGCCGTGCCAAGGACATGATCGACGCCGGCTACCGCGCCACCCGTGCCCTCGATGTGCGCCTGGCGCACCTGCGCCCGGCCGAGCCGATCGACCCGCAGCTGGTGGCCGCGCGCACGCCGGGTGAGCGCACCCCGATCATCACCGCGATCAACGTGGAGAACGACTCGAAAGTCAGCGACGACGTGATCCGCTACTACATCCGCCAACCGCTGGGCGAGCCGCTCAACCTGGGCCGCCTGCAAACGGACATGGGCACCCTGTACGGCCTGGATTACTTCGAGCAGGTGCAGTACCGCGTAGTCAAGAAAGGCCAGGACAACACCCTGGTGATCAGCGCACGCGGCAAGCGCAGCGGCACCGACTACCTGCGCCTGGGCCTGAACCTGTCGGACGACATGCGCGGCGACAGCGCCTTCAACCTCGGCGCCAGCTACCGCATGAATGGCATCAACCGCCTCGGCGCCGAATGGCTGACGCGCGTGCAGATCGGTGATCGCCAGGAGCTGTACAGCGAGTTCTACCAGCCGATGGATACCGGTTCGCGCTACTTCATCGCCCCCTACCTGAGTGCCCAGGCACAGAACGTCGAACTGATCCTGGACAACGACCCGATCTCCGAATACCGCCTGGAACGCTACGGCTTCGGCCTGAACGTGGGGCGCCAGATCGGCAACAGCGGCGAGATCCGCTTCGGCGTCGGCGAAGCCTGGGGCAAGGCCGATGTGCGCATCGGCGATCGCAGCTTGCCCAGCGTGAGCTTCAGCGAAGGCTTCTATGAACTGAAGTACTCCTTCGATTCACTGGACAACGTGTACTTCCCCCATACCGGCGAAGACATCGGCCTGGCCTACCGCGAATTCGAACCGGGGCTGGGCTCGGACCAGCGCTATCGCCAATGGGAATTCAAGCTGGACAAGGCCATGAGCCACGGCCCGGACACACTGGTGCTGGGCGGTCGCTACGGGCGCACCCTGGATGATTCGGACGTGGTGATTTCCAGCTTCTTGCTCGGCGGTGCACGGCAGCTATCGGGCTTTCGCCAGGATGCGATCTCGGGGCAGAACATCAGCCTGATGCGTGCCGTGTACTACCGCAGGTTGACGCCACGCTCGTACCTGCCGCTGGATTTCCCGCTGTACCTGGGCGCGTCGCTGGAACGCGGCCGGGCGTGGAACAACGACAATGAGTTCGACAGTGGCTATATCAACGCGGCGAGTATCTTCCTCGGCTTTGACACACCGTTGGGGCCGCTGAACTTCAGCTACGGGTTCAACGATGACAATCAGAAAGCGGTGTACCTGAACCTGGGGCAGACGTTCTGACACGCACTTCACAGGCGCCCGGCTTGCCGGCGATGGCAGCGGATATTCACCGCATGGCTCCAGGGCCTCATCGCCGGCAAGCCGACTCCTACGGGGGCTGTCGTTTCTGGAGGTCAGGACTTTTCCAGGTTTGCCAGGATGTGCCCATGCACACGCATGCACACGCTCAAGTCAGCTTCGTCCACACCCACAAACAACTCATGGCGCAGGGCGGTGGCGATGGTTTCGATCTGTTCGATCAGGGGGCGCGCGGTGTCACACAGCAGAATGCGTTTGGCACGACGATCTTCCACGACGGCTTGGCGTTGCACCAAACCCTGGCCTTCCAGGCTGTCGAGCAAGCGTGCGAGTGTCGGCCCTTCGACGCCGACGCTTTGCGCCAGCTCGCGTTGCGTCGGCGCGTCCTGGAAACGGGCCAGGTGCAGCAGCACCAGCCAGCGCGCCTGGGACAGGCCCAGCCCCGCCAGACGGCGGTCCAACTCGGCGCGCCAACCTCGGGACATTTGCGCCAGTTGCATGCCAAAACGGTGTTGATCGGTTAACGGCATAAAAAACTCATGGTTTAGACTGAAAATAAAGTGTGGCTAATTATTAGTCAGCTAAGCATGAGCCATGCCAGTAGGCAAGAGTTGCTATGTACTGATTCGTTACATTGTCATAATCAACGCACTAAATTTCGAATTCAGACTGCAAAGCAGCGCGTACGCAGTACAAAACGCCCTCCGGAACACGCCCGGTAAACAGCGGCGCGATCTCGGCAACCGGTGGCAATTCGCCTTCTCCGTCGAGGAAGGCATCCTGGATTTCACCGAGCAGATCCTCCGGCAAATCCAGCGCCTGCTCCAGCGACAACTGTTGCTTGCCGATGGACTCGGCCAGCAAGGTGTACACATTTTTTTCCGAGCATTGCAGCTGGCCGGCGATCTGGATCGGAGTCATCCCGGCGCGCGCCAGGCTGATCAGTTCGTGGCGAATATCGGCAACTTCCTTGGGTGCTTCGGCCTGGCCGCCGAGCACTTCGAGGAAGGCCTGGCCGTAACGCTCCAGCTTGCGCGCGCCGACACCGCTGACCCGCGCCATTTCGGCCATCGTGGTCGGCTGCTCGCGCAGCATTTCCAGCAGGGTCGAGTCGGGGAAAATAACGTACGGCGGCACACTGTGTTCCTGTGCCAGTTTGCGCCGCAGGGTGCGCAAGGCTTCCCACTGTTCGCGCTCTTCGCCGCGCACCAGTTGGCTGGCCTGGCTGGTACTGCTCTTGGCGGTGGTCTGCGGCTTGAGGTCGCGTCGCAGCTCCAGGCTCACTTCGCCCTTGAGCAATGGCCGGCAACTGTCGTTGAGGCGCAGCCCGCCATAGCCTTCCAGGTCGATATCCACCAGGCCGCGCGCGACCATCTGCCGGAACAGCGAGCGCCACTCGCCCTCGGCGCGGGCCTTGCCGACGCCGTAGACCGACAGTTTCTCGTGGCCGAAGCTGCGCACCTTTTCGTTGTCCTTGCCCAGCAGCACATCCACCAGGTGACCGACGCCGTAGCGCTGGCCGGTGCGGTAGATCGCCGACAACGCCTGGCGCGCAGGCTCGGTGGCGTCCCAGGTCTGCACGCCGTCGACGCAGTTGTCGCAGTGGCCGCACGGCTCGGGCATATCCTCGTCGAAGTACGCCAGCAGCGTCTGGCGACGGCAGCGGGTTTCTTCACACAGCGAGAGCATGGCGTCGAGCTTGTGCTGCTCCAGGCGCTTGTGGCGCTCATCGCCTTCGGAGTTCTGCAGCATCTGCTTGAGCATCACCACATCTTGCAGGCCATAGACCATCCAGGCATCGGCCGGCAGGCCATCACGGCCGGCACGTCCGGTTTCCTGGTAATACGCCTCGAGGGACTTGGGCAGATCCATGTGCGCCACGAAGCGCACGTTGGATTTATCGATGCCCATGCCGAACGCGATGGTCGCCACCATGATCAGGCCTTCCTCGTTGAGGAAGCGCTTCTGGTGGTAGGCACGCAAATCATTCGGCAGCCCGGCGTGATAGGGCAGCGCCGGGTAACCTTGTTCGCAGAGGAATGCGGCGACCTCATCGACCTTCTTGCGCGACAGGCAGTACACGATGCCCGCATCGCTGCGCCGCTCGGACAGGAACGCCAGCAACTGCTTGCGCGGCTGCTCCTTGGGTACGATGCGGTAGAAGATGTTCGGGCGGTCGAAGCTCGAGAGGAAGCGCTCGGCATTCTGCAAATGCAGGCGCTCGACGATCTCTTCGCGGGTGCGCTTGTCGGCGGTGGCGGTCAGCGCGATGCGCGGCACGTCAGGAAACAGCTCCGCCAATTGGCCCAGCTGCAGATACTCGCGACGGAAATCATGCCCCCATTGCGACACGCAGTGGGCTTCATCGATGGCAAACAGCGCGATTTCCAGGCTCTGCAAAAACGCCAGCATGCGCGGCTGCACCAGGCGCTCGGGGGCCAGGTAGAGCATCTTGACTTCACCGCGCTTGATGCGGGCGGCCAGGTCGCGCTGCTGCTCGGCGCTGAGGGTGGAGTTCAGGGAGGCGGCGGCGACGCCAAGTTCTTCGAGGGTCGCCACCTGGTCGTCCATCAACGCGATCAGCGGCGACACCACCACGGCCAGGCCGTTGCGCAACAGCGCCGGTACCTGGAAGCACAACGATTTGCCGCCACCGGTAGGCATCAGGACCAGCGCGTCACCGCCACTGGCCACGCGCTCAATGATCGCACCCTGGCGGCCACGAAAACTGTCGTAGCCGAAGATGTCCTTGAGGACGCGTTGAGCCTGCTCGAGCATGTAAAACTCCAAATAGTGCCGAAATCCCTCTGTACAGGCTGGCCGAAAAAATACGTTTTCACGGAGAATAATCCGTAAGCGAAGTTTTCGCGGACGGGCGCCTAACCTGCAGGGGCATCACAAAACGCGGCAGTATACCCGAGCGACACTCGGCAAAGGGCGCGACTGACGAATAGACGCCCGTCTCTAAAACCCGGCAAATATGCCTTGCAGCTGGCCTGGGCGCTCAAGAAAGCCTAGAATTCAGCATCGTTTATTCCCAAGGTAGCCCTTCAATGTCCTTCGCTGAGCAACTAACCCGCCTGCAAGCCTTCCTCGACGCCGATGAGCTGCATGACGAGGCGCTGGACTACGTGGCCGCCCACGGCTACCTGACCGCCCTGTCCATCTGCTCCGAGGCCGTGCCGGACCGTGAGTGGATCGACGCCTTGTTCGCCGAAGAGCCGCACTACACCGACGCGGCCCAGCGTGAAGAAATCGAATCGACCCTGCTCGCCCTCAAGGCCCATATCGGTCGCCAGCTGGCCTCCGACGAGGAATTCGAGTTGCCGTGCGACCTGGACCTGGGCGAAGAGCCGGATGACTCCGACCTGCGCGGCTGGTGCATCGGTTTCATGGAAGGTGTGTTCCTGCGCGAAGCCGCCTGGTTCGAAACCGCCGAGGAAGAAGTCAGCGAAATGCTGCTGCCGATCATGGTCGGTTCGGGCCTGTTCGACGATCAGCCGGAATTCTCCGACATCGCCGCCGACGCCAACCTGATGGACGACATGATCGTACAGATCCCCGAAGCACTGACCGCGCTGTACCTGCTGTGCAACGCCCCTGACGAAAAACCGGCGATCCTCAAGCCACGTCACCACTGAGTCAGTTGCCCGTGACACCCATGGGCAATCGCTCGCTGCTCCTGCGCTACCTGCTGCTGGCCATCGGCTGGCTCAGCGTAGCGTTGGGCGTCATCGGCATCTTCCTGCCGGTACTGCCGACTACGCCCTTCCTGCTGCTCGCCGCCGCCTGCTTCGCCCGAAGCTCCCCGCGTTTCTACCACTGGCTGGTGGAACACCCGCGCCTGGGTCCGTGGATCAAGGACTACCTGGACGGCAATGGCATCCCGCTCAAAGGCAAGGTCTACGCCATTGGCTTGATGTGGCTGAGCATCGGTGTCTCCTGCTACCTGGTACCGCTGCCGTGGGCCCGTGGTTTCATGCTGACCAGCGCCGTGCTGGTGACGATCTACATCCTGCGCCAGAAAACCCTGCCGCCACGTTGATCACTGCCTGCGACATTAGCGCCCACACGACCTTGGTCGACACTGACTAACCCCAGGCATCATGCGAGACTGTCCAACCGGGCCTGGAATGCCTGGGTGTTCTTACGCTCGGAGTTACCATGACGCTGTCCAGCGGGCTGATCGCCGCCGTTGCCCTGGCCTATATGGCCATTATGTTTGCCATCGCCTTCTACGGTGACCGCCGCCGTGCGCCGCTGCCACCGCGCATGCGCGCGTGGGTGTACAGCCTGTCGCTGGCGGTCTACTGCACCAGCTGGACGTTCTTCGGCGCCGTAGGCCAGGCCGCCGAACAATTGTGGGCGTTTTTACCGATCTACCTGGGACCCGTGCTGCTGCTGGTGTTGGCACCCTGGGTGCTGCAGAAGATGATTCTGATCAGCAAGCAAGAAAACATTACCTCGATCGCCGACTTTATCGCCGCACGCTACGGGAAATCCCAATCGCTGGCCGTGGTCGTGGCACTGATCTGCCTGGTTGGCGTGCTGCCCTATATCGCCCTGCAACTCAAAGGCATCGTGCTGGGCGTCAACCTGCTGATCGGTGCGGGTGCCGACACCACGGGCACCCGCGCCCAGGACACGGCACTGATCGTGTCGCTGGTGCTCGCGCTGTTCACCATCGTCTTCGGTACGCGCAACCTCGACGCCACGGAGCACCACCGTGGCATGGTGCTGGCGATTGCCTTTGAATCGCTGGTCAAGCTGTTCGCGTTTCTCGCCGTCGGCGCGTTCGTGACCTACGGCCTGTACGACGGTTTCGGCGACTTGTTCAGCCAGGCCATGCTCGCGCCGAGGCTGGAGGAATACTGGAAAGAAACCGTCAACTGGCCATCGATGGTGGTACAGACCGGCGTGGCGATGATGGCGATCATCTGCTTGCCGCGGCAATTCCACGTCACCGTGGTCGAGAATATCGACCCGCAGGACCTGCGCCTGGCCAAATGGGTGTTCCCGGCCTACCTGATTCTCGCCGCCCTGTTTGTGATCCCTATCGCTCTCGGCGGCAAAATGATGCTGCCCGGCTCGGTGATGCCGGACTCCTATGTCATCAGCCTGCCACTCGCCGAAGCCCATCCGGCCCTCGCCGTACTGGCGTTTATCGGCGGTGCGTCGGCGGCCACCGGCATGGTGATCGTGGCGAGCATCGCGCTGTCGACCATGGTCTCCAACGACATGCTGCTGCCGTGGTTGCTGCGTCGCTCCAGTGCCGAGCGGCCGTTCGAAGTGTTCCGCCACTGGATGCTGTCGGTGCGCCGGGTCAGCATCGTGATCATCCTGCTGCTGGCGTATGTCAGCTACCGCTTGCTCGGCTCGAGTGCCAGCCTGGCGACCATCGGCCAGATCGCCTTTGCCGCCGTGACCCAATTGGCGCCGGCGATGCTCGGTGCGCTGTATTGGAAACAGGCGAACCGGCGCGGCGTATTTGCCGGATTGGCGGCGGGCACCTTCCTGTGGTTCTACACCCTGGTCCTACCGGTGACGGCGAAAAGCCTGGGCTGGTCCCTCAGCCTTTTCCCTGGGCTGACGTGGATGCATTCGCACCCGCTGGGTTTGTCCGTGACGTCATTGACCTTGGGCACCGTGTTCTCGCTGGCGGGTAACTTCACGCTGTTTGTGTGGGTGTCGATGCTGTCGCGCACGCGCGTGTCGGAACACTGGCAGGCCGGACGCTTCATTGGCCAGGAAATCAACCAACGTGCCAGCGCCCGTTCGATGCTCTCGGTACAAATCAGCGACCTGCTCAGTTTGGCCGCGCGCTTCGTCGGGGATGAGCGGGCCCAGCAGAGCTTTATTCGCTTTGCCTACCGGCAGGGCAAAGGCTTCAACCCCAACCAGAATGCCGACAACGACTGGATCGCTCACACCGAGCGATTGCTGGCCGGTGTACTCGGTGCATCGTCGACGCGGGCGGTGGTGAAAGCCGCCATCGAAGGACGCGAAATGCAACTGGAGGACGTGGTACGGATCGCCGACGAAGCCTCCGAAGTGCTGCAATTCAACCGGGCCCTGCTGCAGGGCGCCATCGAGAACATCACCCAGGGCATCAGCGTGGTGGACCAGTCCCTCAAGCTGGTGGCCTGGAACCGACGCTACCTGGAGCTGTTCAACTACCCGGACGGGCTGATCAGCGTGGGGCGGCCGATTGCCGACATCATCCGCTACAACGCCGAGCGCGGCTTGTGTGGCCCAGGCGAGGCCGAGGTGCATGTGGCGCGCCGTCTGCACTGGATGCGCCAGGGCCGCGCGCACACGTCCGAACGCTTGTTTCCGAACGGGCGGGTGATCGAGCTGATTGGCAATCCGATGCCCGGTGGCGGTTTCGTCATGAGTTTTACCGACATTACTGCGTTCCGCGAAGCCGAACAGGCCCTCACCGAAGCCAACGAGGGCCTGGAGCAACGAGTCACCGAGCGTACCCATGAGCTGTCGCAACTGAATGTGGCGCTCACCGACGCCAAGGGTGTGGCCGAGTCTGCCAGCCAGTCGAAGACACGCTTTCTTGCCGCCGTCAGTCATGACTTGATGCAGCCGTTGAACGCCGCGCGCCTGTTCTCCGCCGCCCTCTCCCACCAGCACGACGGCCTGTCGAGTGAAGCGCGGCAACTGGTGCAACACCTGGACAGTTCGCTGCGCTCCGCCGAAGACTTGATCAGCGATTTACTGGATATTTCGCGCCTGGAAAACGGCAAGATCAATCCACAACGCCAGCCGTTCGTGCTCAACGAGCTGTTCGATACCCTCGGCGCCGAATTCAAGGCGCTGGCCCACGAGCAGGGCTTGCGCTTCCGACTGCGTGGCAGCCGATTGCGGGTGGACAGTGATATCAAGTTGCTGCGGCGGATTTTGCAGAATTTCCTGACCAACGCTTTCCGCTATGCCGACGGCCCGGTGCTGCTTGGCGTACGCCGTCGCAAGGGCGAACTGTGCCTGGAAGTGTGGGACCGAGGGCCCGGCATCCCGCTGGACAAACAGAAAGTGATCTTCGAGGAATTCAAACGCCTGGACAGCCACCAGACCCGTGCAGAAAAAGGCCTGGGCCTGGGCCTGGCGATCGCCGACGGCCTGTGCCGGGTGCTCGATCACCGATTGAGCGTGCGCTCCTGGCCAGGCAAGGGCAGCG
This sequence comes from Pseudomonas aylmerensis, assembly GCF_001702265.1. Taxonomy (GTDB): domain Bacteria; phylum Pseudomonadota; class Gammaproteobacteria; order Pseudomonadales; family Pseudomonadaceae; genus Aquipseudomonas; species Aquipseudomonas aylmerensis. The sequence continues at coordinate 766,396 of NZ_MAUE01000045.1, read as the reverse complement.
TGTTCAGTGTGCGCGTGCCGCTGGCGCGCAACCAGGCCAGTCCGCAGATCAAGGCTGCGCCGGAAAACGGCCTGCCGCTGAGCGGCGCGCAGGTACTGTGCGTGGATAATGAAGAAAGCATTCTGATCGGCATGCGCAGCCTGCTGACGCGCTGGGGCTGCGAGGTGTGGACCGCCACCGACCAGGCACAATGCGCAGCGCTGCTCGCCGAGGGCGTGCGCCCGCAACTGGCCTTGGTGGACTATCACCTCGACCATGGGGAAACCGGTACCGAACTGATGGGATGGCTGCGAGCGCAACTGGCGGAGCCGATTCCCGGCGTGGTGATCAGCGCCGATGGCCGCCCGGAGATGGTCGCCCAGGTGCATGCGGCAGGGTTGGACTACCTGGCCAAGCCGGTCAAGCCCGCGGCCCTGCGGGCGCTGCTGAGCCGGCATCTCCCGCTGTAGACCGGCCCGACTCAGTCCCCTCTAGGAGCCGGCTTGCCGGCGAAGCGGGCCTCCAGCGTGGCGCCGATTTTACCGACGCCATCGCCAGCAATCATTCGGGCAGGTGCGCCACACCGTCGGAGTCGGTCATCGCCCGCTCCAGCAGATCGGCCGGCAGGCTTTTACTGGCACGCGCGCCGAGCAGTCTTAATTGCTCGGTGCGGCTGACCAGGTTTCCGCGTCCATCTGTCAGCTTGTTCCGCGCAGCACTGTAAGCCTTGTCCAACTGCTGCAGACGGTTGCCCACTTCATCCAGGTCCTGGATAAACAGTACAAACTTGTCGTACAGCCATCCCGCACGCTCGGCGATCTCCCGGGCATTCTGGCTTTGGCGTTCCTGCTTCCACAGGCTGTCGATCACCCGCAGGGTGGCGAGCAACGTCGTCGGGCTGACGATGACGATATGCCGGTCGAAAGCTTCCTGGAACAGGTTGGGTTCGGCCTGCAGCGCCGCCGAAAACGCCGCTTCGATGGGCACGAACAGCAGGACAAAGTCCAGGCTGTGCAGGCCCTCCAGGCGTTTGTAATCCTTGCCGGCCAAGCCTTTGACATGATTGCGCAGCGACAGCACGTGCTGCTTCAGCGCTGCCTGGCCGATCACTTCATCATCGGCGGCGACGAATTGCTGATACGCGGTCAGGCTGACCTTGGAATCGACCACCACCTGCTTGTCGCCGGGCAACATGATCAGTACGTCAGGCTGGAAGCGCTCGCCATCCGGGCCCTTGAGGCTGACCTGGGTCTGGTACTCGCGGCCCTTCTCCAGGCCGGCGTGCTCCAGCACCCGCTCAAGAATCAGTTCGCCCCAGTTGCCCTGGGTTTTCTGGCCCTTGAGTGCGCGGGTCAGGTTGGTGGCTTCGTCTGACAGACGCAGGTTCAATTGCTGCAGGCGCTCAAGCTCCTTGGCCAGGGAAAAGCGCTCGCGCGCCTCGTTCTGATAGCTTTCTTCCACGCGCTTTTCGAACGACTGGATGCGCTCCTTGAGCGGGTCGAGCAACTGGCCCAGGCGCTCCTGGCTGGTTTCGGCAAAGCGCTGCTCGCGTTCATCGAAGATCTTGCCGGCCAGCTCGGCGAACTGCGCACGCAGCTCGTCGCGCGAGCCCTGAAGGTCGGCGAGGCGCTGCTGATGGCTGTCCTGTTGCTCGCGCAGTTCGGCGCGCAAGGCCGCCGCCAGCGCATCGAGGCGGCGCAATTCGGTTTCCTTGGCGCTGCGGTCGAGGTTCCAGGCGTGGGCCGCATCACGGGCGTTGTCGCGGTCGATCTGCAGCAGCTCGACTTCGCGGCGGACGGCGGCCAGGTCAGCCTGCTTGGCGGCGTTGGCCTGGCTCAAGTCGCTGATCTCGTCGCGACTGGCATCCAGCTGGGCGGCGAGGCCTTCCTGGGCCAGTTGCGCAGTGGCCAGGCGCTCTTCGAGCAGCTCCCAACCGGCCATGCGCGCAGTCAGTCGTCGCTGAATCTGCCAGCACACCGCCAATAAAGGCACTGCGGCACCCGCCAGGCCCAGGGCGATACTGGTCCAGTCAAAAACCATAGCCATTTCTGCCATTACCGAAAAAGAGCAAGGTTAACCAAGCACAGGGCTGGAGGACAGCTCAGTCTTCGACCTGGCCGAGTTCGCGTTGGGCGCGGCGGTCGCCCGCGCGGGCGGCCAGGCGCAACAGATCGTGGCCAATGCGACGGTCGCGGGCGTTGCCGCATTCACGGCACATCAATTGGCCCAGGCGGCTCTGTGCCGCGACCACACCTTCACGGGCAGGCTGCTTGAGCAAACGTCCGGCAAAGTGTTTGACGTTGGTGTTGTGACCCAGGCGTGGACTGTCGAGCAACCACAAGGCAACTTTCATAGAGAAACGCTTGGGTGCGGTAACAGTCTGAGGGGTATCGGTAACAGAAGGTGATACTGAGCGAAACTTCATAAAGCACTGTGGGACAGAACGGAAGGCGCGCCACTCTACTCTTTTTTTCGTACAGGTAAAGCTGAAAAAACCCTGCACGCCCGTTCTAGAGCAAGCGCTCGGGACAATCCACAGAAGCTGTGGATAACTCAGTGGACAACCCCCCTTTAACTCGCGCAAAGCCCCATGGAATGGGGGCCGCAGTCAAACTGACGATTTTTTCACCAATAAAAAAAAGCCAGATTTTTCATTGACTTAAATTTCCATTGCAGGCAAATGGCGGCCGAGCGAAGCAGTTGACAGCGCGGTTACACATGCGGCAACTAATGTGCACAAGTACCCATCCATTGGTTATATCGCCGGCGTTTTTTGAAGCGACCGCCGCCAAAAATGTTACCGACAGGCCAGGTCGGGACTTTTCAAAACTTTGCGCGCTCGCCACACTGCCCGACCGACAGCACAACAGTGGGTGGGTCGATGAAAGGCATTCTGCTGTTCGCGCTGCTGTTACTGGCGATCTGCGCCCTTTCCCTGGGAATCAACGCGGCCCTGCCGTCGCCGGACGGCGCCTTGTTTGCCATTGCCATTCTGCTGTCGGCAGCCTTCACGGCCGTGTGCCTGTGCATCGAACTGGGTGAAGGTCGCATCGATGACATGGGCGATGTGATCAACGTGATCGAGACCGGTCGGTCCATGCGCCTGACATTGGCGGCCTATGCCCTGGGTTGCTCGCTGGCGGCGGCGATCACGGTGCTGGTCTACCGTGGCCTGCTGAGCGCCTGATTGAAGTTTTTTGGCTAGCACACTTCCCTTCCCTGTTTCAATCCGTTACTATCCGCGGCGTTAGTACCAAGCTGAAAGTCAATTCTGGTCGAACAACTCCCCTGAACAACACGGGATCGACCACCTCGATGGTTTCCAGGTATCACTTGCGACGACACTGCCTTTGAACAAGCAAAGGGTGCCGCGAAGTCTCAATACTCTGACCGAACCAACCTGCAAATTGATCAGGATCTTCACCCCGGGCCCAGAACCTTTGCCCCTGTTGTGTTGCCTGCCCTCCTAAGTACCTACCTGCCAGCCCAAGCGCGCCTAACTTATCAGCGCTTCAAACTGGCTGCTTTGTTCCAGTCGGGTTCTTCGTTCGATCAATGGTGATCAACGTCACTGGAACGTTTTAACGTTGCACGGTTCTTAACCGTGTCATTTGTAGGAACACCAATAATATGTCGACTATCCACACTCAGGATGCCATTCGCACCCTCACCAACGCTTTTGCTCCAATGAACTGCCTGATCATGGCCGCTCGCAAAGGCTGCTTCAGCTTCACCCTGGTCAACGAACACGGCATCGCTCGTCACAGCGAACGCCTGTACCCCGATCAATACTCCAGCGCAGAACCGCTGCAGGCCGTGATCGAGCGTACCCGTCAGGCACTGGTTGCCTGATCGACCCGAGTCGCTGAAACACCAAAAACCCTGTCTGAAAAACAGGGTTTTTTATTGCCTGGAATTCGGCCATTGAGCTTTTGCACTAAGTTCAAATAGATATAACCGTTATAACTGCATAGCGAAGATGTTTTAAAAACAGTCCTTTACATCACAAATATGACACTACACTTCAACTCAAGCGGCATGATCCGCTTGCGACGCGCCTGAGATCCGATCCACTGCTGCCAAGCCCCCACCCTTCTCAGGCCCGTCGCCCACTTCCACGGATTGAGGCTTGTATGGGTATCGCCGCCAGCGAATTGTGTCGTTATGTGATCCGGCCAACGTTGATGTACCTGGGCCGACACGATCAAACGGCTGAGTCCCTGCTGCTGGGCATCGCCGCCAGTCAATCGGAGCTCGGCTCCGCCTTGCACGACCGCCGCGGCCACGGCCTGTACAGCATCACCGAACCCCGCCACCGCGCCTTGTGGGACAACTACCTGGCGCTGGACCCGGAACGCGCCAGCCTGGTACGCGGGCTCGCCAGCCAACACGCGTTTCTCAGCGCACCCCAGCTTGAGCTGACGGTCAACCTGCGTTACGCCACGGCCATCGCCTGGCTACTGGTGGAACAGCACCGTCCGGCACTGCCGGAACCGGGTGACGTCTTGGCCATGGCGCGTATCTGGAAAGAAATTTTTCATCCACAAGGACGGCTGCGTGATTTCACTCAAGCCTGGCAAACCTGTGTTTCACCCATGAATCACGTGGTTTGCTGACCGGGCATTTTGCAAGATTCGCCAAAAATCACGAATTTTGGTCGGATTGTCCTACAAAACCGCTCTATCTCCTGCATTTCAGCCTATAGCGCGATCTTAAAATTATTGTTACTTTCCGCAGCGGTGATCACCACGGAGTTCTAATAATGAAAAAAGTAATGCTCAAGACCACACTTAGCCTCGCCGTTGCCATGGCCTCTTCCAGCATCTTCGCAAGCGGCTTCGCCCTTAACGAACAAGATGTCGCCGGGATGGGTACAGGTTTCGCAGGTCGCTCTTCTTCTGCCGATAACGCAAGCACCGTTTATGGTAACCCTGCCGGTATGGCTCGCCTTGAAGGCCAGCAGATTACGGGTGGCGTTGCAGCGATTGATGCGTCGACTGATATCAAAGATGCCAGCGGCCGCTCCAGCGGCAGTAACAAAGGCGATATGGTGCCTTTCACCGCAGTCCCCTTTGGTTTCTACACCAACAAACTCAATGATCAGTGGGCAATCGGCTTCGGTGTCTACGCGCCGTTCGGCCTGAAGACCGACTACGAAAGTGGTTTCCAAGGTCGTGCGTTTGGCAGCAAGAGCGAAGTGTCGGTTATCACCTTCCAGCCGACCGTCAGCTACGCCTTCAATGACAAAGTTTCGATCGGTTTCGGCCCGACTATTAACCGTATCGACGGCACCCTGGAATCGCGGCCAAACCTGGGCTTGTTGCCACTGCCAGGCCTGGCTGGCACCGGCGACGCCAAAATCAAAGTCAAGGGCGACGACACCGCTATCGGCTTCAACGCCGGTATCCTCGTGCAAGCCACCGACACCACTCGTGTAGGTCTGACGTACCACTCGAAAGTGAAATACAAGCTCGAAGGCCACACCGAAGTCACGCCAGGAGCGCGAGTTCCAGCGCCCTACCTGATTGGCGCCCGTTACGATGCCTCGCTGAAAGTTGACACCCCTGAATCCTGGGATGCCTCGGTCACCCAAGACCTGAGCGATGCCTGGAAGGTGTATGGCGGTGCTACCTGGACTCGCTGGAGCCGCCTGAAAGACATCACTGTCAACAACGAAGGTGTCACGGCAGCTAGCGGTGGTGCCTTGGCGCCTCGGATCGTCGGCCAGATCACCGAGCCACAGAACTGGCACGACACCTGGGCCTACGCCGTGGGTACTTCGTACCAGATCACCAAGCAAGTGGTACTGCGTACCGGTCTGACATTCGACCAGTCGCCAACCAACAACACTGACCGTTCGCCACGTATTCCTACCGGTGACCGGACCATTTTCAGTGTCGGCTTGGGCTACGCGGTAATGGACAACATGACCGTCGACCTGGCTTATTCCTACCTGAAGGAAGAGCCCGTCAAAGTTAACAAAGAGAACGCGCTGGGCCAGACCTACGCTTCCAAGTACGAAAACAGCGCCAACGGTTTCGGCTTGGGTGTAACGTACAAGTTCTGATTCAACGCCGCATAAAAAAGCCCCGCTCTCCTGCAAAGGAGGCGGGGCTTTTTAGTGGGCTTCGATCAAGGTTTAGAGGCGATCGCCTGCTCGACTGCCTTGATCAGCTCCGGACTGTCCGGCTTGGTCAGGCTGGAGAAATTGGCAATCACCTTGCCTTGGCGATCGACCACATATTTGTAGAAATTCCACTTCGGCGGCGCGTCGGTCTGCTGTGCCAGCACCTTGAACAAGTGCACCGCGTCCGGCCCCTTGACCTTCTGTGGCTCGGTCATGGTGAAGGTCACGCCGTAATTCACATAGCAGACCTTGGCGGTTTCCTCGCCGGTCTTGGCCTCCTGCTTGAAGTCATCGGACGGTACACCGATGACCTCCAGCCCTTCACCCTTGTAGCGCTGGTACAAGGCCTCAAGGCCTTTGAATTGCGGGGCAAACCCACAGAAACTCGCGGTATTGACGATCACCAAGGGCTTGCCGGCAAAGCGCTGGCACAGGTCGATGGATTCCTTGGCGCGCAACTTGGGTAATTGGCCTTCGAGCAACGGTGGGCAATCGGCGGCCATCGCCACACCGCCAAAAGCAGCCATCAGCACGGGAACTGCAAGCCAGCGCATCTGCATGTCGAAAAGTCCTTTAAAGAGTTCAGACCACGAACTTAACAGATCGACATACCCAGTTGCATCAACGCCAGGCCACCGCGTTGCCAGCCCCACCACGCCAGCAGCAACAGCAGTGCCACCGTCCCTGCCCCGACGAGCCAATACCCGTTGAAACTCATGCCGCCTCCATCTGCGCCTGCAAGCGCGCCACGGGTCGCTCACGCACCGGCCAGTTGAGGGCTGCGGCGAGCAGGCTCAAGAGAATTGCCACCTGCCAGATCAAATCGTAGTTGCCGGTTCGATCATAGACCACCCCGCCCAGCCAGCCGCCGAGGAACGAGCCGAGCTGGTGGAACAGGAATACGATCCCGCCGAGCATCGAGAGGTTGCGCACCCCAAACAGCGTGGCGACCGTGCCGTTGGTCAGTGGCACCGTGGACAACCACAAAAAGCCCATGGCCATGCCGAACAGGTAAGCCGTGACTTCAGTGACCGGTGCCCACAGGAACCACACGATCACCACGGCGCGCAGCAAGTACAGGCCCGTCAGCAGGCGTGGCTTGGACATGCGCCCGCCCAGCCAGCCGGCGGTGTAGGTGCCGAAGATATTGAACAGGCCGATCAGTGCCAGCACCGTGGTGCCCACCGTGGCCGGCAAGTGCTGGTCGACCAGATAGGCCGGCAGGTGCACACCAATAAATACCACCTGGAAACCGCAGACAAAAAAGCCGAAGGCCAGCAGCCAGAAACCCGAGTGCGAGCAGGCTTCCTTGAGCGCTTCACGCAGGGTTTGCTGGCCGGCCACTACCGGCAGCGGGCGGTCCTTGAGCATCGCCACCAGCGGCAGGATCAACGCCACCATCAAGCCCAGCGCCAGCAGCGCTGCCGACCAGCCCAACCAACTGATCAGGCCCAGGGTGCCTGGCACCATGGCGAACTGGCCGAACGAGCCGGCAGCGCTGGCAATGCCCATGGCCATGCTGCGTTTTTCCGGCGCCACGGCGCGCCCGACCACACCCAGGATCACCGAGAACGAGGTGCCGGACAGGCCGATACCAATCAACAGGCCGGCACTCAGCGACAACGACCACGCCGAATCCGACATGCCCATCAGCACCAGGCCCGCGGCGTACAGTACACCGCCGACAAACACTGCCTTGGTCGCGCCGAAGCGGTCGGCCAGCGCGCCGGTGAACGGCTGCGCCAGACCCCAGATCAGGTTCTGCAAGGCGATGGCAAAGGCAAAGGTCTCACGGCCCCAGCCAAATTCGCTGCTCATCGGCGCCAGGAACAGGCCGAAACCGTGCCGCACACCCAATGACAACGCCAGGATCAGCGCACTTCCTACAAGAATCCAGCCACTGGTGCGCCACATCGAGGTCATTTCTTATTCTCCGTTCGCGGGTATATACCCGCTTGTAGTCGAACAAACCCGCCGTCAGGCGAGTTCATCCAGCAAGGCCAACAAGGTTTCGCGTTTTTCCGCGCCGAGTTGATTGATCAATTTCTGTTGCGCCGCTTCCCAGGCGGGTAACGCTGCGGCCAGTCGCTCCTCACCGGCTGTGGTCAACAGCACCAGGCGGTTGCGCAGGTCATCGCCCTCGACCAACTGCACCAGGCCCTCGCCTTCCAGCACCCGCAGGTTGCGCCCCAACGTACTGCGATCCAGGCCCATGGCTTCCGCCAGGCTGGAAATGCTCGGTTGATCAAGGCGCTGCAGGTTGCACAGCAGAGAATACTGGGCGACGTTGATCCCGAAGCCGTCGAGAGCGCCGTCGTAATGCCTGCTGACGCCACGGGCGGCACGTCGCAGGTTGGTACATAAACATTGGGAGGCAAGCATGGAACGTGTATATACCCGCGATTAAGGAAATGCAAGAAAGTGTTACAGCGCCAGGCCGACCAATACCGCGACTTCCAGCAGCTCCAGCAACGCGCCCGCCGTGTCGCCGGTGGTGCCACCCAGGCGGTTGATCATCAGCTGGCGCAGGCCGACAAAGCACAGGGCCGCCAGCAACACCGCGATCCCGCCACTGAAACCTCCGACCAGGAGGCATGCCAAGCCACTCAGGATCAGCACCTGCTGGCCGACGATGCGCGGCAAGTGATCCGACAGCGCCTGGCCCAATCCCCCGGCACGCACGTAACGCGTGGTGAGGAACAACGCCAGCATCGACGCCCGGCCGATCAGGGGTGCCAGGATCAGCGCCGCGCCATTGTGCTGTTCAATCAAGGCCACCAACGCAGTGAACTTGAGCAGCAACACCAGGCCGAGAGTGACCACGGCAATCGGTCCGCTACGCGGGTCTTTCATGATGGCAAGGGTACGCTCGCGATCGCCGAAGCCACCCAGCCAGGCGTCGGCGCTGTCCGCCAGGCCGTCCAGGTGCAGGCCGCCACTGAGCAGCACCCAAACAGTCAGCAGCAACGCGGCGTGCAGCAACAGCGGTGCGCCCATCAGCGCCGAATTCAGCGCCCACAACAGCACGCCGAATAACAGGCCAACCAGCGGATAAAACAGCAGCGAACGTCCCAGCTCCTGAGGTTGCGGCATGCCCGGCAGGCGAATCGGCAGACTGCTGAGAAATTGCAGGGCAATCCAGAAGGGCAACATGCTCAATCCACTTCCTTCAATACGCCGTCAGCCGCGACCTGCAGACTGAACAATCCACCGTGCCCGACCTCGACGTTCAGCAACTGCTCCCGGGGCAATCCCCGCGCCCGGGCCAACAGCAGGCGCATCACACCACCGTGGCTGATCAACAGCACCCGTTGGCCAGCATAGGCTTGGTGCAAGCGTGAGACGGCGCCCAGGACACGGTCGGAAAAATCGCTGACACGCTCCCCCTCCGGCGGTGTGAAGCTGTAGGGATCGGCCCAGAACAGCCCCAATCCTTCGGCATCGGTTTCCATCAACGCCGCCGCGCTCTGGCCTTCCCAGGCACCGAAATGCAGCTCCTGCAGATCTTTTTCGAGGCTGACCGGCACATTGAGGCGCGCGCCCAGCTCATCGGCAAAGCGCGCACAGCGTTGCAGCGGCGAGCTGATCAAGCGGTCCCACGGCCCGCGCGCCTCGACGGCGGCGCGCATCTGCTCCCACCCCTGGGCAGTCAGTGCATCGTCCAGGCTGCCGCGCAGGCCGCCGCCCAGTTCGGTTTCGCCGTGACGCAACAGGTCCAGGTGCAGATTCATGCGGGGCGGTCTGCCACGGCCGCTTCGGCGAAGGTCGCCATCTGCCCGTGCAACGCACACGCCAGGCGCAGCAACGGCACCGCCAGCGCCGCCCCACTGCCCTCGCCCAAGCGCAGGCCGAGTTCCAGCAAGGGCTGTGCGTCGAGGCTCTGCAGCACATGACGATGGCCCGGCTCGGCGCCACGATGGCCAAACAGCAACCACTCGCGACAGGCCGGATTCAACCGCGTGGCAACCAGCGCAGCGACGCTGCAGATAAACCCGTCGACCAGCACCACGATGCCTTCCTGGGCACAGGCCAGATAGGCGCCCACCAGCGCCGCGATCTCAAAGCCGCCCAGGTTGAACAGGGTTTGCAACGCATCACCGCGCTGCCCGGCATGCACGGCCAGCGCGCGCTCGATCACCGCCACCTTGTGACTGACGCCCTGGGCATTCAGCCCGGTGCCCGGCCCGGTCAGGTCACTGACCTGGCAATCGAGCAAGGCACACGCCAGTGCACTGGCGGCAGTGGTGTTGCCGATGCCCATCTCGCCGCCGATAAACAGCTGTGCGCCGCTTTCGCGCGCGCGCAGCACACTCTCACGCCCGGCGTGCAAGGCCAGGCGCCCTTGGGCTGCGGTCATCGCGGGGCCATTGACGAAGTTGGCCGTGCCCGCGCCGAGGTTCAAGTGACGAACCCCGGGCAAATCCAGCGACGGCGTGACAGTGCCGAGGTCGACCACTTCCAGTTGCGCCTCTAACTGCCGCGCCAACACGCTGATCGCCGCGCCGCCGCTGACGAAATTGAGCAGCATCTGCCCGGTCACTTCCTGGGGAAACGCCGACACGCCTTCGGCTACCACACCGTGATCACCGGCAAAAATCGCAATCCATAGCTGCTCGACCGAGGGTTTGACCTGGCCCTGCAGGCCGGCCAATTGCACCGCCAGCGCTTCGAGTTGGCCAAGGGAGCCGGCCGGCTTGGTCAATTGTTGCTGGCGTGCCAAGGCTTGTTCATACGCTTGAGCGTCAATCGCCTTACAGGGGTTGAGCCACCAGGTGTCAGTCATATCGCAGTACCTTTCAAAGTCAGGGGCAGGCCGGCAACCGTCAGGACCACACGCTGACACCGCTCGGCCAAAGCTTGATGCAGCCAACCGGCTTCATCTACATAGCGGCGAGTCAATTCGCCCAGCGGCACGACACCCAGTCCGGTTTCGTTGCTGACAAAGATAATCTGCCCCGGCAGCGCGGCCAGGGTTTCCAGCAATTGATCGCGCTCGAACGCCAGGCGGTCGGCGTCTTCGAGCATCAGCAGATTGGTCAGCCACAGCGTCAGGCAATCCACCAGCAGGCAACGATCCGGCGATGCGTTTGCGCGCAGCACCCGCGCCAGTTCGACGGGCTCTTCGATCAAGCCCCAGTGGTCGGGGCGGCGCTGGCGATGCAGGGCCACGCGCGCGTTCATTTCGCCGTCCAGCGGCTGGCTGGTGGCGATGTAGATGACGGGCAACGCGCTGTCAGCGGCGAGCTTTTCCGCCAGGCGGCTTTTGCCGGAGCGAGCGCCGCCGAGAATCAGTTGGTGCATGGGACACTCCCTCTATTTACCACCCGCTCAACCGTAGGCGTGGGCTTGCCTGCGATGGCGTCAACCGGGGTTTGCTGATTCACCGAGGTGCCTGCATCGCAGGCTAGCCAGCGCGTACCGGGAGAGTGCGTGCGCACCGTCAAATCCCACATAGCGTGCGCAGCAGTTCGGTATCCAGATGATTTTCCACCAAGTCGGCCAACCGCTCGATATCGCGCTCGCGCAGGGCGTGGTAATCCACCTCCTGCACATCCTGCAAGCCGGCCCAGCGCAGCAAGGCGCTACACGCCGCCGGCGTCTCGAACAGGCCATGCAGGTAGGTGCCAAGAATCTGCCCGTCGGCACTTTGCGCGCCATCACTGCGGCCGTCATCGAGCACGACCGCGGCGGTCGACAGCGCGTCGCCGGACGTCACGCCCGCGTGAATTTCATAGCCACTGACCTCGGCGTTCTCCAGCAACAAACGCCCGCGCACATTGCGCAATTGCTTCTCTTCTTCCAACGTCGTGCTGAATGCCAGCAGACCCAGGCCAGGGCTGGAGCCGGCCGCCCCTTCGAGGCCCAGCGGGTCATGCACCTGCTCCCCGAGCATCTGCAGGCCACCGCAAATCCCCAGCACTTTGCCGCCGTAGCGCAAATGCCGGGCCACGGCGCTGTCCCAACCATTGGCGCGCAGGTAGGCAAGGTCACTGCGCACGCTTTTCGAGCCTGGCAGGATGATCAGGTCGGCGGCCGGGATCGGCTGGCCCGGCCCGATGAACTGCAAATCCACCTGGGGGTGCAGGCGCAACGGGTCGAAATCCGTGTGGTTGCTGATGCGCGGCAGCACCGGCACCACCACCTTGAGCACTTGCGCGGCCTTGTCGATCTGGCGCTGGTCGATGCCGTCTTCAGCTTCCAGATGCAGGTCCATCACGTAGGGCAACACGCCCACCACCGGTTTGCCGGTGCGTGCCTCGAGCCAATCCAGGCCCGGTTGCAACAGCGCGATGTCGCCGCGAAAACGGTTGATGATGAAACCCTTGACCCGCGCCTGTTCGCTCGGAGACAGCAGCTCCAGGGTGCCGACCAGATGGGCGAACACGCCGCCGCGATTGATGTCGGCGATCAGCAGCACCGGGCAGTCCACCGCCTCGGCGAACCCCATGTTGGCGATGTCATTGGCGCGCAGGTTGATTTCCGCCGGCGAGCCCGCGCCCTCGACCATCACCACCGGGAAGCGTTCGCTCAACCGCGCGTGGGAGGCCAGCACCGCTTGCATCGCGATGGCTTTGTAGTCGTGGTAGGCCACGGCGTTCATGCTGGTCACGGCGCGGCCGTGGATGATCACCTGGGAGCCGGTGTCGCTGTTGGGTTTGAGCAGCACCGGGTTCATGTCGGTGTGGGGTGCGAGGTTGGCAGCCTGCGCCTGCACCGCCTGGGCGCGGCCGATTTCGCCACCCTCGGCGGTCACGGCACTGTTGAGCGCCATGTTCTGCGGCTTGAACGGTGCCACCGCCACGCCTTGGCGCACCAGCCAACGGCACAGCGCGGTCACCAGGGTACTTTTACCAGCGTCGGAGGTGGTGCCTTGCACCATCAGCGTAGTCATGCAGCTTCCTTGTAGGCGCCCAGGGCCTCGTCGAGGCGCAGCCAGTCCGCCTCGGTGTCGGGCAAGCCAAAGCGCAGGCTGCTGTCGTGGACAAACAGGCGCAGCAGAATGCCGCGCTGGGCCATGAATTCGTGCATGCGTTCGGCATGCGGTGTGATCAGCCATTGAAACAACGCGCAGCCGCCCTGGGGCTGGAAACCATGGCGCTTGAGCAAGGCGTAGAGGCGCTGGCCGGCCTCGATGCAGCGCGCACGTTGTCGCGCATGCCCGGCGGTGTCGCGCAGGCAGGCCTGGCCCAGCACGCGTGTCGGCCCGCTGACGGCCCAGGGCCCGACCTGTTCGGCGAGCAGCTTGAGCAGTTTGCGTTCGGCCAGCACGAAGCCCAGGCGCACACCGGCCAGGCCGAAAAACTTGCCGAATGAGCGCAGCACAATCAAACCGACCTGATGGGCCTGGCTGGCCAGGCTCAGTTGCGGGGTGACATCCATGAACGCTTCGTCCACCACCAGCCAACCGCCGCGCTGGGCCAGCCGGGTGTGCCAGTCGAGCAGGCGTTGCGGCGCCAGGCTCAGGCCGGTGGGATTGTTGGGATTGACCACCACCAGCACGTCGAGGCCATCAAGGAAGAAGTCGACTTCCTGCTCCTGCACCTCGCGCACCACATAACCGGCACGGCGCCAGGCTTCGGCGTGTTCGGCATAGCACGGTGACAACACGCCGACCTTGCCCGCACGGCGCAAGCGCGGCAGCAGCTGGATCGCCGCCTGGGAACCGGCCACCGGCAACAGATGCGCAGCGCCGTAATACTCGCTGGCGGCCTGCTCCAGGCCGTCGTCGGTTTCCGGCAGACGCGCCCAGGCTCGCAGCGGGATTTCGGGGATCGGCCAGGGCCACGGCGCCAGGCCGCTGGAGAGGTCGAGCCAATCAGCCTCGGCAATCCCGTACTGCATCGCCGCCTTGCGCAGCCGGCCACCGTGTTCAAGCATAGAATTGCGCCCCCGCACATAGGATCAGCAGCCATAACCATACGCCGCGCTGCACCAGTTGCCAGCCCCGGTCGATGGAATCGGCATCCGCCGCCGGACCTTCGCCCAGTGGCGGCCGTTGATGCACCTCGCCGTGGTAGATCGCCGCGCCGCCCAGCTCCACGCCCAAGGCGCCAGCACCGGCGGCCATCACCGGGCCAGCGTTGGGGCTGTCCCACGTCGGGCCCTGGGTGCGCCAGCATTTGAGCGCCAGGCGGGTTTTGCCCAGCACTGCGTAGGTCAACGCCACCAGGCGTGCCGGAATGTAGTTCAGCAGATCGTCGATTTTCGCCGCAGCCCAGCCGAAGCGCTCGAAGCGTTCGTTGCGATAGCCCCACATCGCGTCGAGGGTGTTGCTCAGGCGGTAAAGCACCACGCCCGGCACGCCGGCGACGACGAACCAGAACAGCGCGGCAAACACCGCATCGCTGCCGTTTTCGAGTACCGACTCGGTGGCGGCGCGGGCGACTTCGGTGCGATCCAGTTCACTGGTCTGGCGGCTGACCAGGTAGCTCACGCGCTGGCGGGCTTCTTCCAGGTCATCGCTGCGCAGCGCCTGGGCCACCGGGATCACGTGTTCGCCAAGGCTGCGCATGCCGAGGGCACAGTACAGCGCGAGGATCTCCAGCACCCAGCCGATATACGGCGCCCACGACAAGGCGGTCGCCAGCAGGGTCAGCGGCACCACCGCGATAAACCACGCGGTCACCCCATGGCTGCGCCAGCCACGGCCACCGCTGTTGAAACGTTGCTCGATGCGCCCGGCAAAATTGCCGAACGCCACCAGCGGATGCCAGCGCCTGGGTTCACCCAGCAGCGCATCCAGCGCCACTGCGGCGACACACAGCAAGGCCACACTCATTGACTCACTCCCCACACATTCTCATACAACATCTCACTCAGCGGCCGTGGTTCGGTCCAGCCTTCGAGCTGCAACATCGGTGCCGGATAGAACTCGGCCACCGGCCCCAGGCACAACACCGCCAGGGGTTTTGCCCCGAGCGGCAGGCCCAGCAGGTCGGCCAGGGCCTGGGGCTCGAACAGCGAGACCCAGCCCATGCCCAGCCCTTCGACGCGAGCCGCCAGCCACAGGTTCTGGATCGCACAGGACAGCGAGGCCATGTCCATTTCCGGCAAGGTGCGCCGGCCGAAGATATGCCGCTCGCGATCATCCATCAGCGCTGCCACCAGCACTTCAGCGCAGTCATGGATGCCTTCGACCTTGAGTTTCATGAACTCATCGGAACGCTCGCCCAACGCCTCGGCAGTGCGCACGCGTTCTTCTTCCACCAATTGCTGGATCTGCCCACGCAGTTGGCGGTCGCTGATGCGGATAAAGCGCCACGGCTGCATCAGGCCGACACTCGGCGCCTGGTGTGCAGCCTGGAGCAAGCGGTGCAGCAACTCGGGGGCCACGCTGCCGCCGCTGAAGTGGCGCATGTCGCGGCGCTCGGCGATGGCGCGGTAGACGGCGTCGCGGTCGGCCTGGGGGAAGGCGTTGTCGGTCATGGCCGCATCGGGGGCAAGCCCGCTCCCACAGTGGATGGGGATTCAACGCGGTCAATGGTGGGAGCCGGCTGGCCGGCGCTGGCGACCTCAGGGTCGGGCGCAAACAAGGCCGCCACCGCCCTCGGGTTGGACGGGAAATAGAAGTGCACGTAGGACGCGGTCATACGCCCTTGTCGGAATACCGCCTCGGCGCCGCGCCCACCATTGGGGCTGACGCCACGGGCAATCGGCTGCCACTCGGTGCTGGTCAGGGAATGGTGATAAGTGTGCCCACGCAGCACGCCTTCCGGCAGCTCGACGTTTTGCAGGGCCAGGGCCGCAAGTTTCTTTTGCATCACCGCATCGCCCTGCAGCAGGCCGACCAGTTCGGCGCGGGTGCCGTCGACGTCGGTCAGCGAGTCCAGCAGGTAGAGCATGCCGCCACATTCAGCGAGCAAGGGTTTGCCGGCCGCGTGATGGGCGCGGATGGCATCGAGCATCGAGGTATTTTCCGACAGCGCCTGGTGGTGCAGTTCCGGATAGCCGCCGGGCAGATACAGACTGTCGGCGTCAGGCAATTCGCGGTCATGGATCGGCGAGAAAAAGCGCAGCTCGGCGCCCATCGCCCGCAACAGGTCAAGGCTGGCGCCGTAGGTGAAGGCAAACGCTTCGTCACGGGCAACCGCAATGCGCACGCCGACCAGCAACGGCTCGGCCTCGATCACTTCGGGGGCGGCAAAGGTCACCGGCGGCGGCAAGGCAACTTCACAACTGCTGCCCAGTGCCTGGGCAGCAGCATCCAGGCGCAGGTCGAGGTCGTTCAGCTCACTGGCTTGCACCAGGCCCAGGTGGCGGCTCGGCAGTTCGATCCCGGTTTCGCGGGACAGCGCGCCATACCAGCGCAGACCTTCGGTGAGACTGCCTTCGAGGAGTTGCGCATGGCGCAAGGTGCCGACGCGATTGGCGAGCACGCCCGCGAACGGCAAATCCGGCTGATAACGCGCGAGGCCCAAGGCCAGGGCGCCAAACGTCTGCGCCATCGCAGTGCCGTCGATCACGCCCAATACCGGCACGCCAAAATGCCGCGCCAGGTCGGCGCTGGATGGCGTGCCGTCGAACAGCCCCATCACCCCTTCGATGAGGATCAGGTCGGCTTCAGCGGCGGCTTCCCACAACAGGCGGCGACTTTCCTGCTCGCCCACCATCCACATGTCCAATTGATACACCGGCGCACCACTGGCGCGCTCGTGGATCATCGGATCAAGAAAGTCCGGGCCGCATTTGAACACGCGGACTTTGCGCCCCATATTGCGGTGCAAACGGGCGAGCGCGGCGGTGACGGTGGTTTTGCCCTGGCCGGACGCCGGTGCGGCGATCAAGACAGCCGGGCAATGACGGGGCTGATTCAAAGTTCGACGCCCTTCTGTGCCTTGATACCGGCCTGGAACGCGTGCTTGAGCATGCCCATCTCGGTGACGGTGTCGCCCATTTCGATCAACTCGGGCTTGGCGCCACGGCCAGTGACCACCACGTGTTGCATTGGCGGGCGCGCCTGCAGGTCGCTGAGTACCTGGTCGAGGTCGAGATAGCCGTGCTTGAGGGCGATGTTCAGCTCGTCCAGCACCACAAGGCCGATGGACGGGTCTTGCAGCAACTCGCGCGACACCGCCCACGCGGCTTCGGCGGCGGCGATATCGCGCTGGCGGTCCTGGGTTTCCCAGGTAAAGCCTTCGCCCATCACATGAAAACGCACCTGCTCGGGAAAGCGGCGGAAGAACAACTCTTCACCGGTGCTGTTGCGCCCCTTGATGAACTGCACCACCCCGCACTGCATGCCGTGGCCCATGGCGCGGGCGAGCATGCCGAATGCCGAGCTGCTCTTGCCTTTGCCGTTGCCGGTGAGCACCAGCAGCAGGCCGCATTCGTTGGGGGAGTTGGCGATGCGCTCATCGATCACGGCTTTTTTGCGCAGCATGCGCGCCAGGTGGCGTTCGTCGCGGTCGGGGGAATCGGTCATGACAGCTCTCCGTTGGGGCTGGACAAAAACGGCGGGCAGGAAAAAGGATAAACAGACAGCCAAGCATCGCCCACCGTGATGCTGTTGGATGAACCAGGCCGGTCTCCGGACTCATGAGTGGCGCCCTGGCTCTTTATAAAGAGAGCACTCGGACAGGCCGACAGCGCGCCTTCCCATATCGCACGCGATACAGTGGCAGAAAGCACCGTCTTGACTCATTTACCGTTGCGGGGGCAGCGCCGGAATCGCGGCAGCACTGTGTACAAGTGTGCTCACTCACCGGCTTCCCTGTTTCACTCCGTCGACCCATGGGTCACAGAGCACCTGGAACAAGCCGCGAAGGTTAGTGGGTTGGGGGTGGAGCGTCAATTAAAGCTGGCCTTGCACTTGAACCATCCTACGGCCGGCCTCCTCTACCCTTACAGGTATTAAGGAGAACACCATGCACAAAACCAGACTCGCCCTGCTTATCATGCTCGCCGGCACCCTCGCTGCCTGCGGGGAAAGCTCTACCTTGCAGGTCTCCGATGGCACCGGACCCTCGCCCAAGTTGCCGGAGCCGAACAAGACCCTGATCCCGACCGTGAATATCGCCCCGGCGATTGGCTGGCCGGACGGCGCCAAGCCCACCGCCGCCGCCGGCACCCAGGTGGCGGCGTTCGCCGAAGGCCTGGACCATCCGCGCTGGCTGTATGTATTGCCCAATGGCGACGTGCTGGTGGCGGAAACCAACGCGCCACCCAAGCCGGATGACGCCAAGGGTATTCGCGGCTGGGTCATGGAGAAAGTCATGGGCCGTGCCGGCGCCGCTGTGCCGAGCCCGAACCGCATCACCTTGCTGCGTGACGCCGACCACGACGGCGTCGCCGAAACGCGCACGGTGTTCCTGGAAAACCTCAATTCGCCGTTTGGCATGACCCTGGTCGGTAACGATCTGTACGTGGCCGACTCGGACAAGCTGTTGCGCTTCCCCTACCAACCGGGTGAAACCGCGATCAAGGAGGCCGGCACCAAAGTCGTCGACCTGCCGGGCGGCAGCATCAATCACCACTGGACCAAGAACGTGGTGGCGAGCAAGGACGGCAGCAAACTGTATGTGAGCGTCGGTTCCAACAGCAATGTCGGTGAAAACGGCCTGGAAGCGGAACAAGGCCGGGCGGCCATCTGGGAAGTCGATCGTGCCAGCGGCGAGCACCGCATCTTCGCCTCCGGCCTGCGCAACCCCAACGGCATGGCCTGGGAGCCACAAAGCGGCAAGCTGTGGACGGCAGTGAACGAACGCGATGAAATCGGCAGCGACCTGGTGCCGGACTACATCACCTCAGTCAAGGACGGCGCATTCTATGGCTGGCCCTTCAGCTACTACGGGCAGCATGTGGACGTGCGCGTCAGCCCGCAGAACCTGGACCTGGTCGCCAAGGCGATCGCGCCGGATTACGCAGTGGGCCCGCACACCGCCTCCCTGGGTTTGACGTTTGCCGAGGGCAGCAAACTGCCCGCCCAGTTCAGCAACGGCGCATTCATCGGCCAGCATGGATCGTGGAACCGCAAGCCGCACAGTGGCTACAAGGTGATCTTCGTCCCGTTCGAGGCTGGCCAGCCGAAGGGGCAGCCCGTGGACGTGCTGACCGGTTTCCTCGACAAGGATGAGAAAGCCATGGGCCGGCCGGTGGGCGTGGTGATTGATCAGCAGGGGGATTTGCTGGTGGCAGATGATGTGGGGAACAAGGTGTGGCGGGTGTCGGCCGCTAAATGATGGGTAGGAGCCGGCTTGCCGGCTCCTACAGGGATACTGTGCGTCAGGGGTTACGCGCCAGATTGCCTGGCAATACGCGCTTGGCACTCAGGTAGGCATTCTGCCAATACGCCTTGGACAAGGTATCCAGCTTCACCGTACCGCCGGTCTGTGGCGCGTGCACGAAGCGGCCCTCTCCCACATAGATCCCGGCGTGGCTGACCTGGGAACCGCCACCGGTGGCGAAGAACAGCAGGTCGCCGGTTTGCAGGTTCTGCTCGCTGACGTCCTGCGCACGCATCACGATCAACTCACGGGTGGTACGCGGCAGGGAAATACCGGCCGCATCGCGAAACACAAAGCCGATCAAGCCACTGCAGTCAAACCCTGAGTCCGGCGTGTTGCCGCCCCATCGATAAGGCGTGCCAACCAGGCCCAAGGCACGGAAGAGCACATCTTCGGCAGCAGGCGAAAAATTCTGTGTGGAGTAGTTGAACACCGGCTTGGGTTTCACCGCTACGGGAGCGGGCGGCGGTGGACGGCTGGCGCAGGCGCTGAGCAGCGCGGCGCAAACAATGAGAATCAGGCGGGCCGAGGTCGACATGTGCAGAACAATCCTGGTCTGGATGCGGCTTTCGCTGCCGAACGCTGAAAACCAGAACGCGCAAGCAAAGCTCGCGCGAACGGATTCCAACAATATCCAGGGATTCTAGCGCTTACACGTCAAACTTCAAGTATCACTTTAAGTTTACTTGCTAGCGGTAACCGTCGTCGGGGCCATGGCGAGTGCGCGCTTGGCTTCGATGAAGGTTTTGCTCCAGTAGCTGTCACCCAGGTTGTCGACTCGAACACCGCCACTGCGACGGCTGCTGGAGTGGATAAACTGGTTATCGCCCAGGTAGATACCGGCATGGCTGACGCGACCACGACCCGCTGTACTGAAGAAAAGCAGATCACCGGGCTTGAGGTTGTTGCGTGCGACCAACGGTGCATTCACGTTGATCATTTCGCGCGTGGAGCGTGGCAGGTTCATGCCAGCTTCTTCACGAAACAGATAACCGATGAAGCCGCTGCAGTCGAAACCGGCTTCAGAAGTACCGCCGAAACGGTAACGGGTACCGATCAGGGACATGCCGCGTTCGAGGATACTGTCGGCGAGGACTGGAAGCTGGTAAGGCTTGTTGCCGGCGAAGTCGGCCAGTTCCTTTTCAGTTGCCACTTCTTCCTCATAAACAGTGGAAGACTGTGCAGCAACGAATTTTGCCTGATTTTGAACCTGTGGTTTTTGCTGTTCTGCCACCTGTTGAGGGTGGGAGGCGCAACCAAACAACAGGGTAACGAGTGCGAGAGGCACGAGGGGTGCGAAGCGATTTAGCATGGGCACGACCGTGGCTGATATGTAAAGAAGTCGAGACTATGCCTTCTATCACATCGATTTGCAAATTCAATCGTGATCTATGTGACTTCTTGTTTGGACTATGACATCTAAGCCCTTAACACCCCTTACCCGCCTTTCGCGTGGCCAAAACGGCCCAAACGCGGGTTTTCTGACGCCTGGAAATTGCCGAAAGCCCTGAAAACAAAGGGCCGGCTACCAGCCGAGGGTTTCCTTGAGGAAGGGAATGGTCAGCTTGCGCTGGGCTTGCAAAGAGGCCTGGTCGAGCTGTTCGAGCAAATCGAACAACGCGCTCATGCTGCGCGTACCGCGAGTCAGAATGAAGTGTCCGACCTCGTCGGTCAGGTGCAGGCCGCGACGGGATGCGCGCAACTGCAGGGCACGCAATTTGTCTTCGTCGGACAGGGGGCGCATCTGGAAGATCAACGCCAGGGTCAGGCGCGATTTGAGGTCTGCCAGCTTCACCGGCAATTCACGCGGCGACGTCGAGGCGGCGATCAGCAGGCGCCGGCCACTGTCGCGCAGGCGGTTGAACAGATGAAACAGCGCCTCTTCCCACTCCGCCTTGCCGGCAATCGCCTGCAAGTCGTCCAGGCACACCAGCTCGTATTGCTCGAGGTGATCGAAGATGCCGATACCGCGGTCCATCAACTCCGCCAATGGCAGGTACACCGCCGGCTCGCCCATCTGTTCGAAACGCAGGCACGCGGCCTGCAACAGGTGGGTACGCCCTACGCCGTGCTTGCCCCACAGATAGATCAGGCTTTCGGTCCACCCGGCGTCGGCTTCGCAGAGCCGCTCGACATAGCCGAGTGCAGCGGCATTGGCGCCTGGGTAGTAGTTGATAAAGGTGGCGTCATCACGCAGACGCACACCCAAGGGCAGCTGAATCGGTTTCATGCTGACTGAACGGCTCCAAACGAACCGTTAGTGGCCTCTGTGTAAAGTTTGCAAAGTTTATACCCGTGACGCCGGGCGCACAATGCAGCAGACCACAAGCAAAATCAAAGGTTTGCGTTAACTTGGCGGTTTTTCGCGGATTGTTTGACGCCCCGCCCCCAGAAACAACAAACCCGGCTCAGGCCGGGTTTGTGATGAAACGGTTACAGGTCAGGGTCTTCGACCCCGGTATACGCATCCGAATCCTTGTACAGATCGTGCACATGGCGCACCAGCACCATGATCACCGCCGCCACCGGCAGCGCCAGCAGGATGCCGGTAAAACCGAACAGCTCACCGCCCGCCAGGATCGCAAAGATCACTGCCACCGGGTGCAGGCCGATCCGGTCGCCCACCAGCAACGGCGTGAGCACCATGCCTTCCAGGGCCTGGCCAACCATGAACACCGCGACAATCCCCAGCATCGGGTACAGGTCGCCGCCAAACTGGAACAACCCGGCAACCAGCGCCGCGCCGATCCCGATCACAAAACCCATGTACGGCACGATAGCCGCCAGGCCGGCGATCAGGCCGATCAACAGGCCCAGCTCCAGGCCGATCGCCATCAAGCCTGCCGCGTAGATGATCCCCAAGGCCAGCATCACCAGCAACTGCCCCCGCACGAAGGCGCCCAGCACCTCATGGCATTCGCCAGCCAGGGCCACGATGCGCTCTTCGCGGTTGCGCGGCAGCAGGCTGCGGATCTTCGCCATCATGATGTCCCAGTCGCGCAGCAGGTAGAACGCCACCACCGGGATCAACACCAGGTTGGTCAGCCAGCCGATCAGCGCCAGGCTGGATGCGGTGGCCTGACTGAGCACCACCCCGACAATGTCGGTGGTCTGGCCCATGTGTTCGCTGATCGCAGCCTTGACCTTGTCGAACTTCCAGAAGCCATCCGCCAACCCCAGCTTGGTCTGCACCCACGGCATGGCCGTGTGTTGCAGCCAGTCAAGCATTTGCGGCGCCAACTCGTACAAGCGAAACAGTTGCTTGGCCAGCATCGGCACCAGCACCAGCACCAATGCGGTGATGATCAACGTGAACAGGGCAAACACCGTCACCACGCCCAGGGTCCGCGACAGTCCGGCTTTTTCCAGGCGATCCACCACGGGATCGAACAGATAGGCGAGCAGCAACGCCACCAGGAACGGCGTCAGGATCGAATGCAGCAAGAATACAAAAGCGCACAGCAGGACCAGCCCACCAAGCCACACCCAACGACGCGTATCCGCCATAAACCACTCCATCTGTCTTTGCTTCTATATAAAGGAAGAACGTTTACCAGCGAAAACGCAGCTGCGCCTGCGGCTCAGGAGCGGGCGCCGGCTGGGTGCCATCACCCACTGGCTGCTGCACAGGCGCCTCGCCGGCCGGCACCTCCTGCAACTTGGCCAGGCTCAACTGGGTACGCAACTGGTCGGCGCTGCCGTTGACGCGATACACAATGCGATTGCCATCCACCCGCAGCGGATGGCCACCAAACGGCTCGAGCAGATGTCCCAGGGCCGCGTAGCGCTCCAGGTTCATGCCCTGCACTTCCAGCAGTTGTTCGGCGCTCGCACCGGGCTTGACCGCAAAACGCGGCGCCAGCTTCTGGCTGACGGCCAACATCACCGCATCGGCCACGGCGGCGGTGTCGGCGCCTTGCGCGGTGCCCTGATCGCTCTTGTCGCCCAGCCACAGGCGCCATTTGGCCTGCCATTGGTTGCCTTCCTGGCGCGCGTGCACGGCGAGCAAGGCATCGGCGCCGTAGCGTTCAGAAGCGGCGCGCAATGGCGTGGCATCGGCGCTTTCAAGGTTCGGCGCGGTGGCAACGACCTGTTCATCCAGATCGCCCAGCGGCAGGCGCAACGGCAAGCCACGGTGTTGTGCCGCACGGCGCAGCGCCTGGGCGACAGTCTGACCATCACCCACCAGGCTGCTGCCTTCGGTGGAGTCGTTCAGCCACCAACCGAGGATCGAGGGCCGATTGCTGCCCCAGATCGACAGGCCGGCGTCACGCAGGGCGCGATCGGTGCTGACTGGATCGAAATCCACTTGCAGGCTTTCCGGCGGGCCGGCGTCGTAGCCGTATTGACTGATGATTTGCTGCGGATCCTTGCGCACCGCCGCCAGGCCCGGGCCATCGGCGGCCTTGGCATCGCCGGTGAGGCGGATCACCAGCGTCTGCACGGCGCGCTGGGTGGCTTGGTCGCGCTCCTGCGGGGACTGACTGCTGACCGGTTCAAGTACTTGATAAAGACCATTGAGGGTTTCGGCATGACTCGCCAGGCTGACCCAAGACAGGCAGCCCACAAAAAAGAATTTACACAGACGCATGGAAGATTCCCGAACGACAAATTTAGCGGCTGGAACAGACCGCGTGAACTCGGCTTGGCAAGGCTGTGACCACAGCGACCGGTAAAACATTCACAGGGTCTCGGTAAGTTTTCGTACTGTCATAACGATAGCGGATTAAAGGCTATACCTTAATACGCAGCATGGCAGACCCGATTAGCATTTTTTTAACCGGCTTTTTTCAGATATGCAGCCCTGCCCGTCGGCCCGAGGATGGCCGCTGCCCCTCAAGCCTGATAAAATCGCGCGCCTTCGCAGACCGTCAACGGCTGGGCCGCTGTTCAAAAGCCCCTGCCCGCTCGGTCGTTACCCAGAAATCCCCCCTAAAGGCCTGGATCATGAGCAAGCAACCCTCCCTGAGCTACAAGGACGCCGGTGTAGACATCGACGCCGGTGAAGCATTGGTCGAACGCATCAAGAGCGTCGCCAAGCGCACTGCGCGCCCCGAAGTCATGGGCGGCCTGGGCGGTTTTGGCGCCCTCTGCGAAATCCCGGCCGGCTACAAGCAGCCTGTGCTGGTTTCCGGCACCGACGGCGTGGGCACCAAGCTGCGCCTGGCGCTGAACCTGAACAAGCACGACAGCATCGGCATCGACCTGGTGGCCATGTGCGTCAACGACCTGGTGGTGTGCGGCGCCGAGCCGTTGTTCTTCCTGGACTACTACGCCACCGGCAAGCTCAACGTCGAGACCGCCACCCAGGTAGTCACCGGCATCGGCGCCGGCTGCGAACTGTCGGGTTGCTCCCTGGTCGGCGGCGAAACCGCTGAAATGCCAGGCATGTACGAAGGCGAAGACTACGACCTGGCCGGCTTCTGCGTCGGCGTCGTGGAAAAAGCCGAGATCATCGACGGCTCCAAAGTCGCCGCGGGTGACGCCCTGCTCGCCCTGCCTTCTTCCGGCCCGCACTCCAACGGCTACTCGCTGATCCGCAAGATCATCGAAGTGTCCGGCGCCGATATCGAGAAC
Organism: Pseudomonas aylmerensis; assembly: GCF_001702265.1. Lineage (GTDB taxonomy): Bacteria > Pseudomonadota > Gammaproteobacteria > Pseudomonadales > Pseudomonadaceae > Aquipseudomonas > Aquipseudomonas aylmerensis. The sequence continues at coordinate 741,490 of NZ_MAUE01000045.1, read as the reverse complement.
ATCCAGCTCGACGGCAAGCCACTGACCGACCTGCTGATGGCCCCGACGCGCATCTACGTCAAGCCACTGCTCAAGCTGATCAAGGACACTGGCGCGGTCAAGGCCATGGCCCACATCACCGGCGGCGGCCTGCTGGACAACATTCCGCGCGTGCTGCCAAAAGGCGCCCAGGCAATCGTCGACGTGGCCAGCTGGCAGCGTCCTGCAGTGTTCGACTGGCTGCAAGAGAAAGGCAACGTCAACGAAACCGAAATGCACCGCGTGCTGAACTGCGGCGTGGGCATGGTCATCTGCGTGGCACAAGAGCACGTGGAAACCGCGCTGAATGTACTGCGTGAAGCCGGCGAGCAGCCATGGGTCATCGGCCAGATCGCCACTGCCCCGGAAGGCGCAGCCCAGGTTGAACTGAAGAACCTCAAGGCGCATTGATGTCCCAGACCTGTGATGTCGTGGTGCTGCTTTCCGGCACCGGCAGTAACTTGCAGGCCCTGATCGACAGCACGCGCACCGGCGACAGCCCGGTGCGCATCGCTGCGGTGATCTCCAACCGCAGCGACGCCTACGGCCTGCAGCGCGCCAGGGACGCGGGCATTGAAACCCGCTCCCTGGATCACAAGGCTTTCGAAGGCCGCGAGGCCTTCGACAGTGCCCTGGTCGACCTGATCGACGCTTTCAACCCCAAACTTGTGGTACTCGCCGGCTTCATGCGCATCCTCAGCGCGGATTTCGTGCGGCACTACGAAGGGCGCCTGCTCAATATCCACCCTTCCCTGCTCCCCAAGTACAAAGGCATGCACACGCACCAGCGCGCACTCGACGCCGGTGACAGCGAGCATGGCTGCAGTGTGCACTTCGTCACCGAGGAACTCGATGGCGGGCCTCTGGTCGTACAGGCAGTGGTTCCGGTAGAGTCTGACGACTCGGCGCAGACGCTTGCGCAACGGGTTCACACCCAGGAACACAGGATTTACCCGCTGGCGGTTCGCTGGTTTGCCGAGGGGCGGTTGATTCTTGGCGACCAGGGTGCATTATTGGACGGTCAGTTACTTGCGGCCAGCGGCCACTTGATTCGAACCTAGGAGATTTTATGCGTCGCGCCTTGCTCTTCGCTTTTGCGCTGTTCGCCTTGCCTGCCGTGCAAGCAGCAGACCTTCACCCTTTCTCCGCGAGCTACACCGCCGACTGGAAACAGTTGCCCATGAGTGGTTCGGCTGAGCGCAGCCTGACCAAGAACGGCGACGGCACCTGGACCTTGAATTTCAAGGCTTCCATGATGATCGCCAGCCTGACCGAAACCAGCGTGATCCAGTTTGACAAGGATGCCCTGCAACCGAAGAGCTACACCTTCGAGCGCGGTGGCCTGGGCAAGGCCAAGAAGATCAACCTGGACTTCGACCAGGCAGCCAAGAAAGTCACCGGTTTCGAGAACAAGGACCCGGTCAATGTGCCCTTGCAAAGCGGCATGCTCGACAAGTCCACCTACCAGTTGGCGCTGCAGCGCGACGTGGCAGCGGGCAAGAAGAGCATGAGCTACAACGTGGTGGAAGGCACTGACGTCGACACGTACGACTTCCGCGTGATCGGCCCGGAAAAGGTCCAGACCAAGGTCGGCTCCATCGACGCGATCAAGGTCGAGCGCGTGCGTGACCCGACTCAGAGCAAGCGCATCACCCAGATGTGGTTTGCCAAGGACCAGGGCGGCATCCTCGTTGCCCTGCGCCAGGTCGAGACCGACGGCAAGGAATACAACATCATGCTGCAGGACGGTACCGTGGACGGCAAGGCTGTCAAAGGTAGCTGATCGGTAGATGGAACAAAGAGCCTCGCGAATGCGGGGCTTTTTTTCGCCTTGGATGTGTGGCGGCTCGAAGAACGCCATCGCCGGCAGGCCCAATACAGGGCTAAAAAGCCTTACTCGAACATGAAACTTTTGTCATATAACTCAGCACCCTGCGGCGCAATGTCGCGGTTTTCGCGGCCTGCAGCACTGTTGCGTTTTGCGCAATGATTTGTTGCGTGCAAAATCGGTTTACTTAGCAAGCTAACAAAACATATAACAAAGGCCTGCGACGACTTGCCGCAGATCCACCAGAGATTGGAGCAAGCAGATGACTGTAAAAGTAACTGAACGCGACGACGAACATATGTCCCACGAAGCACTGGGCCATGGGATTCACATCTGGGATGTACACCAACAAGATATGTTGGTCGGCATGTTTCACAATGAGAGCGACGCTCATAATTATAAAAACGAGCTTGAAGCCCTTGAAATGAGAAGCCAGGCGCAAGGCTCCTGAGACTCTGAAATCCGGTAGGCATCCCAGCCCCACGCAGCTGGGGTGCCGATAAACAAAAACCCCGCCTTTTGAGCGGGGTTTGTGTTTTGTTGGCTTGGTTTTTTTTGGGGGCGCTTCGCACCCCAACGCAGGGCAAGCCTGCTCGCCACGACACGCCTGTCACCCTGACAAGCCTGCTTGCCACGACACACCTGTCACCCTGACAAGCCTGCTTGCCACAACACACCTGTCACTCTGACAAGCCTGCTTGCCACGACACACCTGCCATCCTCACAAGCCTGCTTGCCACAACACACCTGTCACTCTGACAAGCCTGCTTGCCACGACACGCCTGTCATCCTCACAAGCCTGCTTGCCACGACACACCTGCCATCCTCAAAAGCCTGCTTGCCACGACACACCTGCCATCCTCAAAAGCCTGCTTGCCACGACACGCCTGTCACCCTGACAAGCCTGCTTGCCACGACACACCTGCCATTCTCACAAGCCTGTGTGCCACGGCGACGCTGCAGCTCCTCACAATCGGGTCATTGCAATGCTTTGACGCCTTACCACATCAGATCGTCAGGGATCTGGTACGCGGCGTATGGATCATCCTCGTCCGGCACCTGGCTTTCGGTGAGGATGTTGAGCTGCACGATACGCTCCGGGGCGCGTTCCTGGATCTTCAGGGCGGCCTCGCGCGGGATCACCTCGTAGCCGCCGCCGTGGTGCACGATGGCCAGGGAGCCGTTGCTCAGCTTGTTGCGCATCAATGTGTTGACCGACAGGCGCTTGACCTTCTTGTCATCCACGAAGTTGTAGTAGTCCTCGGTGGTCAGCTTGGGCAGGCGCGAAGTCTCGATCAGTTGCTTGACCTGGGCCGTGCGGGCCTTGGCCTCGGCTTTTTCCTGCTGCTGGCGGTTCAGCTCCTGGTCGCGCTTGACCTTCTCGGCCTGCGCCTCGGCAGCCAGGCGAGCCTGGGTATCATCGGCCTCGATCTGGCCCTTGTGGACCAGGCGCTGCTGTTTCTGTTTCTCTTTGCCGACCTGCTTGGCCTGCTTTTGGTTGACCAGACCTGCTTTGAGCAACTGGTCGCGAAGGGAAAGGCTCATGGTGCTTACTCACTTAGGCAACTGCTCAACCGCAGCTGGACACATTCTTTTCCTGACGTTTGGCTTCGCCCCACAGGGCGTCCAACTCTTCGAGGGTGCAATCTTCTATGGGTTGGTGCGTGTCGCGCAATGCCTGTTCGATAAATCGGAAACGGCGTTCGAACTTGGCGTTGGCGCCACGCAGCGCGGTTTCGGGGTCGACCTTGAGATGACGGGCCAGGTTGACCGCCGCAAACAGCAGGTCACCGACCTCGTCGGCGATAGCCACCGGGTCGTTATCGGCCATGGCTTCGAGCACTTCATCCAGCTCTTCGCGCACGTTGTCGACCACCGGCAAGGCCGATGGCCAATCGAACCCGACCTGGCTGGCGCGCTTCTGCAATTTGGCGGCACGCGACAACGATGGCAACGCGGTCGGCACATCGTCCAGCAGCGAGAGCTGCTCCGGTGCGTCGGATTTTTCCGCGCGCTCCTCGGCCTTGATCTGCTCCCAGCGCGCCTTGACCTGCTCCTCGCTTAACTGCGGAATATCCAGCGGCGCGTACAAATCACCGGTCGGGAACACATGCGGATGGCGACGGATCAACTTGCGGGTGATGCTGTCGATCACCCCGGCAAATTCGAAGCGCCCTTCTTCGCGCGCCAGCTGGCTGTAATACACCACCTGGAACAACAGGTCGCCCAGCTCACCCTGCAGGTGATCGAAATCCCCGCGCTCGATGGCGTCGGCGACTTCGTAGGCTTCTTCCAGGGTGTGCGGGACGATGGTCGCGTAGGTTTGCTTGAGGTCCCACGGGCAGCCGTATTGCGGGTCCCGCAGGCGCTTCATGAGGTGCAGCAGGTCTTCAAGTGAATACATCAGTCAATCTCTGCCCATTGTCTGGAACCGCTGAAAATCTACTGTGGGAGCTGGCTTGCCTGCGATGGCCTCCACTCGGTCTGTCAGACAGACCGAGTCGCCTGCATCGCGGGCAAGCCCGGCTCCCACAGAAAGCAGCCCTTATACATTTTCAGACCGCATCACGGGGTGCGATTACGCCGGGTTTCAATGATGTTCGGCAACTGGGAAATCCGCCCCAGCAACCGCCCCAGCGCATCCAGTCCCGGGATCTCGATGGTCAGGGACATCAACGCGGTGTTGTCCTCTTTATTCGAGCGGGTGTTGACGGCCAATACGTTGATCCGCTCGTTGAGCAGCACTTGCGAGACGTCACGCAGCAGACCGGACCGGTCGTAGGCGCGGATGACGATGTCCACCGGGTAGGTGAGCACCGGCACCGGGCCCCAGCTGACCTGGATGATCCGCTCCGGCTCGCGCCCGCCCAACTGCAGCACCGAGGCGCAGTCCTGGCGGTGAATGCTCACGCCACGGCCCTGGGTGATGTAGCCGACAATGGCATCGCCCGGCAGAGGCTGGCAGCAGCCGGCCATCTGGGTCAGCAGGTTGCCCACGCCCTGGATCTGGATATCGCCGCGCTTGCCCGGCTTGTAGCCCGTGGCCTTGCGCGGGATCAGCTCCAGCTGCTCGTTGCCGCGTTCCGGCTCGACCAGTTGCTGGGCCAGGTTGACCAGCTGCGCCAGGCGCAGGTCGCCGGCACCGAGGGCGGCGAACATGTCTTCGGCGATCTTCATGTTGGCTTTTTCGGCCAACTTGTCGAAGTCCACCTGCGGCAGGCCCAGGCGCGCCAGTTCGCGTTCGAGCAGGGTCTTGCCGGCGGCGACGTTCTGGTCGCGCGCCTGCAGCTTGAACCAGTGGACAATCTTCGCCCGCGCCCGCGACGTGGTGATGTAGCCCAGGTTCGGGTTCAACCAGTCGCGGCTCGGCGTGCCGTGCTTGCTGGTGATGATCTCGACCTGTTCGCCGGTCTGCAGGCTGTAGTTGAGCGGCACGATACGCCCGTTGATCTTGGCGCCACGGCAGTTGTGGCCGATCTCGGTGTGTACGCGGTACGCAAAGTCCAGCGGCGTGGCGCCCTTGGGCAGGTCGATGGCGTGGCCGTCGGGCGTGAAGATGTAGACCCGGTCCGGCTCAATATCCACCCGCAGCTGTTCCGCCAGGCCGCCGATGTCGCCAAGCTCTTCGTGCCATTCCAGCACCTGGCGCAGCCAGGAGATTTTCTCTTCGTACTGGTTGGACCCGGCCTTGACGTCGGTGCCCTTGTAGCGCCAGTGCGCGCACACCCCCAGCTCCGCCTCTTCGTGCATGGCGTGGGTGCGGATCTGCACTTCCAGCACCTTGCCCTCGGGGCCGATCACCGCCGTGTGCAGCGAGCGATAGCCGTTTTCCTTGGGGTTGGCGATGTAGTCGTCGAATTCCTTGGGGATGTGCCGCCACAAGGTGTGGACGATGCCGAGCGCGGTGTAGCAATCGCGCATTTCCGGCACCAGCACGCGCACCGCACGCACGTCGTAGATCTGGCTGAAGGCCAGGCCCTTGCGCTGCATTTTGCGCCAGATGGAATAGATGTGTTTGGCGCGGCCGCTGATGTCGGCATCCACACCGGTGGCCTGCAGCTCGGAACGCAGCTGGCCCATCACGTCAGTGATGAAGCGCTCACGGTCGAGGCGCCGCTCGTGCAGCAGGGTGGCGATCTGTTTGTATTGATCGGGTTCGAGGTAGCGGAAGGACAGGTCCTCCAGCTCCCACTTGATATGGCCGATGCCCAGGCGGTGCGCCAGTGGCGCGTAGATGTCGAACACCTCGCGGGCCACGCGGTTGCGCTTTTCGTCGTCAGCGGTCTTTACCGCACGGATCGCGCAGGTGCGTTCGGCCAGCTTGATCAGGGCGACGCGCACGTCGTCGACCATCGCCACCAGCATCTTGCGCAGGTTTTCGACCTGGCCCTGGGTGCCCAGCACCATCGACTGGCGCGGGCTCAGGCTGGCACTGATGGCAGCCATGCGCAGCACGCCGTCGATCAGTTTGGCCACCACCGCGCCGAAGCGCTGGCTGACCGTCGGCAACGGAATGTGCCCTTCACGCACGCCGCGATAGAGCACGGCGGCGATCAGCGAATCCTGGTCCAGCTTGAGATCGGCGAGGATCTCGGCGATTTCCAACCCGGTGCGAAAGCTTGAAGTGCCTTCGGCCCACAGGTTCTTGGCCGCATTGTCTTGCTGTTCAGACTCACGAGCGAACTCGCAGGCTGCTTTCAAGGCTTCACGGTCCAGTGCCGGGTCGACACTGATGGCATGATCCAGCCATGCCTCGAGATTGATACTGCCGTCGGTGTTGATCGGCTGGTGTGCTCTCACCTGTACCATCTTGCTTACCTTCCCTACGACGCACCTTCGGTGCGCCAATATCATCGCCGACCTTTTACTGCAGACTCCCTGGCAGATCACAGGCCTTGGAGAATGCAGGCCAGTCGGATTAAACGGGCATCCTAGCCCGCTTCAAATAACGCCATGGCCTCGACATGCGCTGTTTGCGGAAACATGTCGAGGATCCCGGCACGTTTTAGCCGGTAGCCTTGCTTGACCAACTCAACCGTGTCCCGCGCCAGCGTGGCCGGGTTGCAGGACACATACACCAGGCGCTTGGCCCCGAGGGTGGCGAGCTTGCGCACAACCTCCAGGGCACCGTCACGGGGTGGGTCCAAGAGTACCGCAGAAAAGCCCTGTTTGGCCCATTCCGCGTCAGTCAAAGGCTGGGACAAATCGGCCTGAAAAAACTGCACATTATGCAAATTGTTGCTGACGGCGTTGAGTGCCGCGTGGTCCACCATGGTCTGCACGCCTTCCACCGCCACCACTTCACGCACCTGGCGCGCCAGTGGCAGGGCGAAGTTGCCCAGGCCACAAAACAGATCCAGCACCCGCTCGTCGGGTTGTGGCGCCAGCCATTCCAGGGCCTGGGCGACCATCGCCTCGTTGACGCCGGCGTTGACCTGGACAAAATCCCCTGGCCGGTACGCCAGCTCCAAGTCCCATGCGTCGAGTCGAAAACCTAGTGGCTGATCAGCCTCGACGGGTTCCGGCTGGCCCTCGCCATGCAGCCACAATTGGGCTTCATGGAACGCGCAGAATTCCTTCAGGATCAGCAGATCCGCATCCGACAACGGCGCCATATGCCGCAGCAGCACGGCGACGGACGAGCCACTGAACAGCTCCACATGGCCGAGGGCCTGTGGCTTGCTCAGGCGGCGCAGCATGTTGGGCAGGCGCTGCATGATCGGTTGCAAGGCCTGTACCAGCACCGGGCAATCATCGATGGCAATGATGTCCTGGCTGGCCACGGCGCGGAAACCCACTTCGAGTTTTTTCGCCTTGGCATCCCAGCGCACAGCCACGCGGGCGCGGCGCCGGTAGCCGAACTCCGGCCCGCTCAACGGGGCTGCCCACTCCAGCGGTTCGACCGCCGCCACGCGGGACAGCTGCTCGGCGAGCATGCGCTGTTTCAGGGCAAGTTGTTCGTCATGGGGCAAGTGCTGCACGCTGCAGCCGCCGCAGCGGCCAAAGTGCGCGCACGGCGCCGGGCGGCGTAGCTCGCTGGCCTTGAAGACTCTTTCGGTGCGCGCCTCGACCACTTTGCCATGGGCGCCCAACACCCGCGCTTCAACCTCTTCGCCGGCGAGCGCGCCGTTGACGAACCAGGTGCGACCTTCAAAGAACACGATGCCACGGCCATCGTTGGCCAGGCGCTCGATGGTCAGGCGCTGTTTCTTGCCCACGGGAATCTGTGGGGCCCGGCTGCCGCCCGTCGGTTGGAAGCGCAGGCCTCTCTCGTGCTTGGCCATCAGTTGGGCGCGTCGAAGATGCCGGTCGACAGGTAGCGGTCGCCTCGGTCACAGATGATCGCGACGATCACCGCGTTTTCCACTTCCCTGGACAGGCGCAACATGCCCGCCACTGCGCCACCGGAGGACACGCCGCAGAAGATGCCTTCTTCACGCGCCAGGCGGCGGGTGGTGTCTTCGGCTTCACGCTGGGCCATGTCGATGATGCGATCCACGCGCGTCGAGTTGTAGATCTTCGGCAGGTACTCTTCGGGCCAGCGGCGGATGCCGGGGATGGCCGAGCCTTCCATCGGTTGCAGGCCGATGATCTGGATGTCGGGGTTCTGCTCCTTGAGGTAGCGCGAATTGCCCATGATGGTGCCGGTGGTGCCCATCGAACTGACGAAATGGGTGATGGTGCCCTGGGTCTGGCGCCAGATTTCCGGACCGGTGGAGGTGTAGTGCGCCTCGGGGTTATCGCCGTTGGCAAACTGGTCCAGCACCAGGCCACGGCCTTCTGCGGCCATGCGCTCGGCGAGGTCACGCGCGCCTTCCATTCCTTCTTCCTGGGTGACCAGGATCAGCTCGGCGCCATAGGCGGTCATCGCTGCCTTGCGCTCCGCGCTGCCGTTGTCGGGCATGATCAGGACCATCTTGTAGCCCTTGATCGCGGCGGCCATGGCCAAGGCGATCCCGGTGTTGCCGGAAGTGGCTTCGATCAGGGTGTCGCCGGGCTGGATCTGCCCACGCAACTCGGCGCGGGTGATCATCGACAGCGCCGGGCGGTCTTTTACCGACCCGGCCGGGTTGTTGCCTTCGAGCTTGAGCAACAGGGTATTGCTGGTTTCACCCGCCATGCGTTGCAAGCGGACCAGGGGCGTGTTGCCGACGCAATCGGCGATTGTAGGGTACTGCAAGGTCATGGCGTATTCGCAATCCAGACTGCGGGGGCGAACATCATACCGGGAAAGGCTGGCGGGCCATATCACGCAAAGTGCGGTGCTTATGGCGTAAAGGAATAAGCACGCACTGTGTGGACGCGCGCCTACAGGAAATGTGCGGGCTTGCCGGCGATGGCCGCGCCCCGGTCAATAGCCTACCCGACCTGTCCGTCGCCATGATTCTTGCGAAACACCTCCTCCCCCATCGCCGCAATCTGCCCCTCGATCAATGCTTCAAAAGGTTTGAGCAACGGCTCGAAGGAAGTCGGCGCCTCCAGCACCTGCAACGCCTGCACAATCGCCTCCACCGTCGACAGCGCACCCGGCCCCGGCGCCTTGCGCAATCGGTAGCGGGAAACCGCGCCTTCGACCAGCGTCACCCGTGGCAACGCCGCCAGCAACGGATTGAGGTGCAGCAGCTTGCGCGCCTTGCGCCACGTGCCGTCGGGGACTACCAGCAACAGCGGTTGATCCCCAGACGCGTAGGCGTGCAACGGCTGGGCATCGTCAGCCGGAAACAGCAGCCGCGCCTGATAGCCGGGCGGGTTCAATAATGTCGACAGGTCGTCGAATACCTCACCCACTATCAACTGCGCGTTGTTCAACCCCAACGCCGCCAGCCGCGCAGTATTCAGCGCATGGTTGACCTCACTCGGATGCTGCAGCAGCAACACCCGCGTGCGGCTGTCGAGGCTCGGGATCAGCGCGCACAGGCAGTGAGTGACGGGCCTCAGGCAGCGGGGGCATTGGGGTCTGGACATGATTATCAGGCCTGGTTGAGCTGAGCTTTGAGCAGATCGCGGAAGGTCTGGATCAGCGGTTCGCGGCTGCGACCGCGGCGCATGATCATCGAGAACGGCGCCTGGTAGCCGAAGGTTGCCGGCAACAGGACGCGCAGGTCGCCCTTGTCGGCCCAGGCCTGGGCGTAGTGCTCGGGCAGGTAGCCGATGTAGGCACCGGACAGCACCAGGATCAGTTGCGCCTCCATACTTTCCACGGTCGCCGCGCTGTGCTTGAAGCCATGGCGCGCCAGCTCGGCCTGGCTCCAGTAGCCGCGTCCGACCATGCGTTGCTGGGTGATCACCTGTTCGGGGATGCGTCGCTCGTTGAACAGCGGATGCCGGGTACTGCAATACAACCAGTGCTGCTCACGGTACAGCGGCATGTAGATCAGCCCGCTCATGCGGTTGGAAAAGGCGCCGATGGCCAGGTCCAGGCGGTTGTCCTGCACGCCGAGTTGCAGTTCGTATGGGCTCATCACCGACAGGTGCAGGTGCACCGCCGGGTGCTCGAGGCTGTAGGCGCCGATCACTTCGGCGAACGGCAAGGCCTTGTCGCTGACGGTGGAGTCGAGCACGCCCAGCTTGAGGGTACCGCGCAGCTCGCCCTTGAGCGCGGCGGCGTATTGCTCGAAGCCTTCCAGCTCGCCCAATAGACGCAAGGTTTCCTGATGAAACAACTCGCCCTTGCTGGTCAGGCTGAACCCGCCCCGGCCGCGATGGCACAGCACCAGGCCCAGTGCGCTTTCCAACTGGCTCATATACGTCGAGATGGCCGAGGTGGACAGGTTGAGTTCGTGCTGCGCGTTGGCAAACCCCTGGTGGCGCACGACGCTGACAAAGATGCGCAGGAGTTTCAGGTCGGGCAAGGCGTTGGCCATCGGGTCTCCGGGTGTCTCGTGGCAAGCGGGCTAGTTGTGGTGCACAGGCTTGTCGTGTTGCAGAGGCTTGTTGTGTTGCGCAAGCCTGCTGGTTGCAGAGGCTTGTTGTGTTGCACAAGCTTATTGTGGCGAGCAGGCTTGCCCTGCGTTGGGCCGCGCAGCGGCCCCGAAACCTGACGACTCATTACTTCTGGAAAACCGCAGTGTGTTCTGGGGGCTGCTTCGCACCCCAACGCAGGGCAAGCCTGCTCACCACAACAAGCCTGCTCACCACAGAAAACCTGATCACCACAGAAAGCCTGCTCACAACAGAACCCCCGCTCATCACAGAGAACCTGCTCATCACAGTCTACCTGCTGGCATTAGTTTAGAAAAATCTGAACTAAGTATTTGCCCCTGCCGATTCTTCCCGTCCCGGGCTTTTCGCAGAATCGGCCCCTAATAAACAAAACAACGATGAGGCAATCCCGTGGACAAGATTTTCCACCAACCACTGGGCGGCAACGAAATGCCGCGCTTCGCCGGCATCGCCACCATGATGCGTCTTCCCCACCTGCAAACGGCCAAGGGCCTGGATGCCGCCTTCGTTGGCGTGCCCCTGGACATCGGCACCTCGCTGCGCGCCGGCACCCGCTTCGGGCCGCGTGAAATCCGCGCCGAGTCCGTGATGATCCGCCCGTACAACATGGCCACCGGCGCCGCACCGTTCGACTCGCTGTCGGTGGCGGATATCGGTGATGTGGCGATCAACACCTTCAACCTGCTCGACGCCGTGCGCATCATCGAAGAAGCCTACGATGAGATCCTCGAGCACGACGTGATTCCGCTGACGCTGGGCGGCGACCACACCATCACCTTGCCGATCCTGCGGGCGATCCACAAGAAACACGGCAAGGTCGGGCTGGTGCACATCGATGCCCACGCCGACGTCAACGACCATATGTTCGGCGAAAAAATCGCCCACGGCACCACTTTCCGCCGCGCCGTGGAAGAAGGCCTGCTCGATTGCGACCGCGTGGTGCAGATCGGCCTGCGTGCCCAGGGCTACACCGCCGAAGACTTCAACTGGAGCCGCAAACAGGGCTTCCGTGTGGTCCAGGCCGAAGAATGCTGGCACCACTCCCTCGCGCCATTGATGGCCGAAGTGCGTGAGAAAGTCGGCGGCGGCCCGGTGTACCTGAGCTTCGATATCGACGGCATCGACCCGGCCTGGGCGCCCGGCACCGGCACCCCGGAAATCGGCGGGCTGACCACCATCCAGGCCATCGAGATCATCCGTGGCTGCCAGGGCCTCGACCTGATTGGTTGCGATCTGGTAGAAGTTTCGCCGCCCTACGACACCACCGGCAACACCTCGTTGCTGGGCGCCAACCTGCTGTACGAGATGCTCTGCGTACTGCCCGGCGTGGCGCACCGCTGATGAACGCGCAAGCCGAGGTGCTGCGTGCCGCTGCCGATCTGGTGGCGGCCTTCGCGCGCAATGATCGCGAGGCCTATTTCGGCGCGTTCACCCACGATGCCAGCTTTGTGTTCTACACCCTCCCCCAGCCGCTGCTCAGTCGCGATGCCTACCAGGCGTTGTGGGACAGCTGGCGTCGGGACGAGGGATTCGAGGTGCTGTCCTGCACCTCGAGCAATGCCTTCGTCAGCCTGCAGGGTGACGTGGCGATATTTATTCATGACGTGGCCACCGAGTTGCGCATGAACGGGGAGCAATTTCATAGCCAGGAACGCGAGACCATTGTCTTCAAACGGCAAGGGTCTGGCGCAGAACAACAAGGCCTGTGGCTGGCCTGTCACGAACATTTGTCCGCTATGCCGGAAGGGCTGCCGCCCCATTAGCCAATGTGATCGGAGCAGATCATGAATAATAAAAACAACGAAAACAGTATTCGCAAAATAGAAACCAACGGGGTCGAACAGATCCCGGACCACGAGCGTACCGCCGGCCCCAAGGATCTGTTTCGACTGATCTTCGGCGGTGCCAATACCTTTGCCACCGCCGTGCTGGGTGCCTTTCCGGTGTTGTTCGGCTTGTCGTTCCAGGCCGGCGTCTGGGCGATCGTGCTGGGCGTGCTGGTGGGTGCGCTGATCCTGGCGCCGATGGGTCTGTTCGGGCCGATCAATGGCACCAACAACGCCGTGTCTTCCGGTGCGCACTTTGGTGTGCACGGGCGGATTGTCGGCTCGTTCCTGTCGCTGCTGACCGCGATTGCGTTCTTCTCACTGTCGGTGTGGAGTTCAGGCGATGCGCTGGTAGGCGGTGCGAAACGCCTGGTGGGCTTGCCTGAAACTGACCTGACCCTGGGCCTGGCCTACGGGCTGTTTGCGCTGCTCGTCCTCACCGTCTGCATCTACGGCTTTCGCTTCATGCTGTGGGTCAACCGCATCGCGGTGTGGGCGGCGAGCCTGTTGTTCCTGCTGGGGATCTTCGCCTTCGCGCCGGCCTTCGACAGTCACTTCGCCGGCAGCGTCGCCATGGGCCAGGCCGGGTTCTGGGCGGCCTTCATCGGCGCCGCGCTGGTAGCCATGAGCAACCCGATTTCCTTCGGTGCATTCCTCGGCGACTGGTCGCGCTACATCCCGCGTGAAACGCCGAAAATGCGCATCATGCTGGCGGTGGTCCTCGCGCAGATCGCCACGCTGATCCCGTTCCTGTTCGGCCTGGCTACCGCGACCATCGTGGCGGTCAAGGCACCGGACTACATCGCGGCCAACAACTACGTCGGCGGCCTGTTGGCGGTTGCGCCCAGCTGGTTCTTCCTGCCGGTGTGCCTGATCGCGGTGATCGGCGGCATGTCCACCGGCACCACCTCGCTGTATGGCACGGGGCTGGACATGTCCAGCGTGTTCCCGCGCCTGCTGTCGCGGGTCAAGGCCACGCTGCTGATCGGGGTGATGTCGATTGCCTTCATCTTTATCGGACGTTTCGCCGCCAACCTGGTGCAGAGCGTGTCGACCTTCGCCGTGCTGATCATCACCTGCACCACGCCGTGGATGGTGATGATGATCATCGGCCTGATCGTGCGTCGCGGCTTCTACTGCCCGGATGACCTGCAGGTCTTCACCCGCGGTGAAACCGGCGGCCGCTACTGGTTCAGCCATGGCTGGAACTGGCGCGGGCTGGGGGCCTGGATCCCGAGCGCGCTGGTCGGTCTGTGCTTCGTCAACCTGCCTGGGCAGTTTGTCGGGCCGCTGGGCAACCTGGCCGACGGGATTGATATCAGCCTGCCGGTGACGCTGGGACTGGCTTCGGTGGTGTACCTGACCTTGCTGCGTGTGTTCCCGGAACCAGCGGCCGTTTATGGCCCCAGGGAGCTGCTGCACAGCCCCACGGGAGCAAGCTCCCCCGCCACAAAAAGCGCCTCAATAGCCTAAAAAAATAATCGGAGAACCGCCGTCATGGCTTTGGATTTATTCGTCGTACTCATCTACGCCGCCGGCATGCTCGTGCTCGGCTATTACGGCATGCGCCGCGCCAAGACCCACGAAGACTACCTGGTGGCTGGACGCAACCTGGGCCCGTCGCTGTACATGGGCACCATGGCCGCCACGGTGTTGGGCGGGGCGTCCACCGTCGGCACCGTGCGCCTGGGTTACGTGCACGGCATCTCCGGCTTCTGGCTGTGTGCCGCGCTGGGCATGGGCATCATTGCGCTGAACCTGTTCCTGGCCAAGCCGCTGCTGAAGCTGAAGATCTTCACCGTCACCCAGGTCCTGGAAAAACGCTACAACCCCATGGCCCGCCAGGCCAGTGCGGTGATCATGCTGGCCTACGCGCTGATGATCGGCGTGACCTCGATCCTGGCTATCGGCACGGTGCTGCAGGTGCTGTTTGGCCTGCCGTTCTGGATCTCGGTGCTGCTTGGTGGTGGCGTGGTGGTGGTGTACTCGACCATCGGCGGCATGTGGTCGCTGACCCTGACCGACATCGTGCAATTCGTGATCAAGACCGTCGGCCTGATGTTTATCCTGCTGCCGATCTGCCTCTACCGCGTGGGCGGCTGGGATGAACTGGTGGCCAAGCTGCCGGCATCCAGCTTCAGCTTCACCGCGATCGGCTGGGACACGATCATTACCTACTTCATGATCTACTTCTTCGGCATCCTGATCGGCCAGGACATCTGGCAACGAGTATTCACCGCCCGTGACGAAAAGGTCGCCAAGTACGCAGGTACGTTCGCCGGCTTCTACTGCATCCTCTACGGCCTGGCCTGTGCACTGATCGGCATGGCCGCCCACGTGCTGATTCCGGACCTGGACAACGTCAACAACGCCTTTGCGGCCATCGTCAAAATGTCGCTGCCGGACGGCATTCGTGGCCTGGTGATCGCCGCTGCACTGGCAGCGATGATGTCCACCGCCAGCGCCGGCCTGCTGGCCGCCTCTACCGTGCTGACCGAAGACCTGCTGCCGCGCCTGCGCGGTGGCAAGCAGTCGAGCCTGAGCATCAACCGCCTCTTCACGATGCTGACCGGCATTGCCGTGCTGGGTATCGCGCTGGTGGTGAGCGACGTGATCAGCGCCCTGACCCTGGCCTACAACCTGTTGGTGGGCGGCATGCTGATCCCGCTGATCGGGGCGATCTTCTGGAAACGCGCGACCACCTCGGGGGCGATTACGTCCATGACCCTGGGCTTTGTGACAGCGCTGCTGTTCATGATCAAGGATGGCTTGGATGCCAACACGCCGATCTACTACAGCCTGGCGGTAGGACTGGTGAGCTTTGTGCTGGTGAGTTTGTTGTCGCGCCGGCCAGCGGGTGTGACAGCCAGCGCGGTTTGAGATACAGCGGGATTTAGAGCGGTTTCTTCAGCGGGCGCGACGTCGGATGTCGCGCCCGTTTTTTTATCAGTGCATTGCCGAACCCGAGGGCGCTCTAGCCTGGATGATTTCCTGGACCAGGCAGGCCCAAATCAACCCATGTGCGGTGCAATCAGAATAGGTTGCTTCGGACACAATCTGGTTGTATGCAGCGCAATACACTATCGAAAGCCCATCCAGTTCGCCTTCCCCCAGCGCAGTAACGACAAACTGCTCTTTGCTCAACTCTGCAATTTGCACCGGGCTTAGAGGCCGGGGACGGAACTGGACCCCAGACTGCAGCAACAACGCCGAAACCCCTTCCCTAAAACGGCTGGATTGCAGACCTTCAATTGATGCGTCAATCGAAGGATTGTCCGCCAGGAGCTTTTCAAACAGCTCGATGCCGACGCGATTTAACTCGTCATTCAAATACTGATTCGCGAGCAGTAGATAATCGTTATGCAGCGGTTTGACAGTCGTCATCACAGGCCTGCGAAGGGCTCCCTCGCCGGGCTGATTTGCGCCGTATACGGTGACTCGATAATTTACCAACCGGAACATCATGGCTTGCAACAAGCCGTTGACACCTCGACCGATGATCGAGACGCGTGGCGCATCGGCATAGGCGTGCAGGGAGGGGATCACCAATGATTGTGCACGCTTGCGCCTGGCAATGCAGTGCAAGGCCTTGACGCTCAGTTGGACTGAAACCGCGTAGTCAAGGTCGCATTGGCAGGCGTCGGTGCTGGCCGCCTGCGTCGTCAGCGTCGCGGGTTTGCACCAGGTGGAGAGACTGCAACCGAGCGCTTCTGTGCGCATCCGAAATGCATGCAATATCCCGGGATCGGAGTCCAATACGAGCTGGGTGTGTTCAGCGGTTGCCAGGGTCCGCAACGCGTCATCACTGAAGACATCCGGGTTGGCGATACAGACCAGGCGAGCGAGTGTGTGCATACGCTGGATGAGGGCCCCGTCGATACGATGAGCGAAGTCATCATTCAGGGATAAGCACAGGGCGACAGCAGAGGCTCCCTTTAGCGCCTCGGACCAATCCTTAACAAATGACACTCGACTGTCGATATTGCCCGTTGCTCGGCCGTGTCTGTCCAACACTTTGACCCGCACATTCGGATCTCGATCAAGTAACAGTTTGACAAGCTCTTTACCCACATTGCCGTATCCCAACACACAGATATCGGGCGGTAGTGAGCCATCGGCCCGTTTCAACCAGTGCGCGATATAGACCGCGACATGCGGGGCGTCGACCCCCAGCGTGTTGGCCACTCGAATGCCATTGGACTCGCATAGATCCAGCCGCACGTTATCCAGGCTTGTGCCTCTGCGGATTAAATGAAGGTCTCCAAACGGATGAGAGATACGCCATTGCTCAATGACATCTGCATCGACGGCTTGGTCCCCGAGAATAATCGTCGAGGGACGCAGGAGTCCGATCTGTATGAGCAGGGCCTGCTTGGCTATTGTCGGGGGAAGAAACACTACGTTACCGGGCGCCTGCGCCTTCCAACTCTTCGAGGCCGGTGCGATATGCAGAATATTTTCGGTCGTGGCAATGAGCGACGCGGCGACGGGCGGAACTGAAGAGAGCAACATGGCTTTGTCTCCAACAATTCTGAATTACTGATACCTCGAAGTGAGGAACTCAATAAAGTTGGGGCGCTACGGAGCGGCGCTTGAGCTTCAACCTATGCCGATTCTTGGAATTAGATAAGCCAGCCATTTCTGACGAACAGGTAGTCCAATTCCGACAGTTGCACGCCAAAGCCTGACCCACGCCAGGCTACTGCTTGAGCGCTTTAAACAAATTCTCGCAGTCCTTGCAGCCAAAATATTGCGCGGATGCCGAGCATTCGACCTCACCCGTAGCGCCTGCCCTAACCCGCCAAATACAGGCGTTTCCCTGATATTTCAGCGTGCCTTCAAGGTAACAAGGCGCCCAATCAAACTGGTCATGCAGTGTGCGGCCGTCGATAGGCTCGGCGCGTTTAAAAAAGGACGCCACCTGCCGCTCATCCAGTGCAACGTCACTGGGTCGGCACCGTTCAGGCTCGTCGGAATGGAAGTCAGAGATGAGAATGTCCTCGATAACCGCATGGGAGGACGAACATCCGGCAAGTAATACACACACGCCGAAAGACAATGGCCTTAAATTCATTGCCATACCGCACTGCTGGCTTCACCTGGATGCTTATATGAGATTTGCGGGTGTGTGTAGACGTCAGCCGGTGTCAGACGAAAATGCCCATACAACTCAGACACAAGCCACCGCAGGGACTCATTCTGCATAGCGGTCACCTCCTCATAACGTGCAGCATCCAGATGCTTGCCAACCAGTTCGATACCCAGGGAATCAGCATTCATGGGGTATCGCTCAGGATAGTCCTTGGTACGCTCATACCTGTCCAATGCCCGAATCTGCAACGTCCAGGTGAGTGCTTGGATAGTTTGGATCTGGGGGGTATCGCACGTCGTCTTATCAACGGCCAGGCACTTGGAACGAAGGTAGCGCCCAACGTGATAACAGCGTTTTTTCAGGCTGGCCGTCTGGTAGATAACGCCATTTTTTTCGATGAGAAAGTGCGCACCGCTGCCTTTGGCAAGGTAGCCATTAAAGGTGTGCTGCGCCGTGGGCGCGTCGGTCTGGTGGACCACTAAAGCACGCACACTGCGCAAATCGCCGTGTTCGATCGTTCGAAACCGACGATGCTCGACTCTTTCGGAAATCAACATTCCTTCGCTATCAACACTCGACATTTCAATGCCTTTTCATCCCTGTAAAGACAAAAATATAGGAGAGCAAATAAGGAAAAGGCAGGGATGACGTAACAAGCAGAAGGGTCCGACATTGAGGCGCGCCTCATCAGACAATCAAGCGGTGCGGATAGTACGAAACGTGCACTCGGATTACAGGGAACCGGTGACGCCCTGAAGAACGACTGACGGCGTCGGCGCTCGCGCGATTGAATCCCGTGAGCGCCTCAAGACTTACCTGCGACGTGGACGACGCTGCTCATCGTCGGTGCGGATCGGCACCGGCTGCAGTGGCGGCTCGATCAAGCCCAGTGCAACACCGAGGTCGTGGAGCCAGTTCTGGATTTTCTCTTTCATGGTTGCCCCCTTTGAGGGTAATGCTGGTAGGCGCAAGTTCTGTCGCCCTTTCCTACACTGATAGTAGCCCGAAGTCCTACGTATTGCTTGAACGAAACCACAACGAACTATTACTGGATTGATCAAAATCCTGACAGATCGTTCAAGCGATTGCGCGCGTGTCCGGCAGGAACTCGGCCTTGCCCTCTTGCTGCAGGTCGATCCACGCATTGAGGTTAGCGCCGAGCATACCCTTTCGCCACATCAGCCAAGTGGTAGCAGTGGCGAAAGGCCCTGTCAGCGGATGAACGGACACGCTGTCCTTGCCCGGCAGGCTGTCGAGCATGGATTCAGACATCAGCGCCACGCCGGAGCCTGCGATCACGCACGCGAGCATGCCTTGATAGGATTCGATCTCAATCGCCCGGCCCATGGCCACGCGCTCGTGGGAAAACCAGGTTTCCAACCGTGCCCGGTAGGCGCAACTGCGTCGGAAGGTGAACACTGCGCGGCCGGCGACGTCCTGCGGCCCGCGCACTGGCGGATGGTCGGCTTCGCAAATCAGCACCAGGCGCTCTTCACACAAGGCCACGCCGTCCAGCGTGGCGATCGTGATCGGGCCGTCCACAAATGCAGCATCCAGGCGACCGGTAATCAGACCTTCAAGCAACTCGCCACTGGGCGCCGATTGCACCTGCAGGTTCACCATCGGGTAAGCCTTGTGATAACGCGCGAGCAGCTTCGGCAAATGCACGGCTGCCGTGCTGTACATGCTGCCGAGTACAAAATCACCCGCCGGTTGCCCGCCTTGCACGGCGCCGTGGGCTTCGTCGTGCAGAGCCAGCAGGCGCGTGCTGTAGTCCAACAACACCTTACCTGCAGGAGAAAGCTGCAAACGCTGGCGCTCGCGCACGAACAGCTCTACGCCGAGCTGCTCCTCCATTTGCTTGAGGCGCGTAGACAGGTTTGACGGCACCCGGTGCAACCGGTCAGCCGCCCGCGTGATGGAGCCCTCTTCCGCCACGGCCTGGAAGATGCGTAATTGACTGAACTCCATACCTTTCTCCAAAACTGAACAAGTTACTCACTATTATTCATTTTTACAGAAAGTCAATCCGCTTTAGCCTGAGGGTATTCGCTGACCCGCAGGAAACCTGACCATGTCCCCTTTGATCCGCTTACTTGCCAGCTTTGTCGCCTTGATGATGGCGATGGGCATCGGCCGCTTCGCCCTCACCCCGCAAATGCCGCATCTGCTCAGCGAGGGGCAGATCGACTTGACCGGCGCCGGACTGATCGCTGCCGCGAATTACCTGGGCTACTTTGTCGGCGCGGTGGATTCGATCTTCGCGCGCAGCCATCACCACGTACGCGGTCGCTTGTACGGCGGGCTGTGGCTGTGTGTGCTGCTGACGCTGGCGTCGTACTGGGCCCACGGGTTCTGGCCGCACCTGCTGCTGCGTTTCGGCACGGGTGTGGCAAGCGCCTGGGCGCTGGTGATGATCACCATCCTGAGCCAGCCGCTGGCGATTGCCGCCGGCCGCCCACGCCTCGGGGCCCTGGTGTTTGCCGGGCCGGGGCTGGGGATTCTGCTGACCGGGTTACTGGCGCTGGGCTCGAACCTGCTGGGCCAAAACTCCGCAACGCTGTGGCTGGTGTATGGTGGGGTGGCATTGGTGATGCTGCTGGCGATCCTGCCGTTTTTGCCCAAGCCTTCGGCCGCCAGCGCGCCCGTTTCCAGCCACACCGAGGTGGCCAGTAATGGCAGCATCACGCACCTGTGCTGGATCTACGTGCTGTACGGCCTGGGCTACATCATTCCGGCGACGTTTCTGTCACAGATGGCCAGCGCGCAATTCAAGGGCGCCTGGCAGGCCGATCTGTTCTGGCCCTGCTTTGGCCTGGCCGCGGCGATTGGCGTGGTCGCCGCGAGCCTGCGCCGCAAGGACCCGCACACCACCCGTCGCTGGTTGATGGCGACCCTGTGGTTGCAAGCGGCCGGGGTGTTCGCCTGCCTGCTGGGCAATGGCTGGGGGTTGGCGCTGGGCGTGCTGCTGTGCGGAGGGCCGTTCCTGGCGTGCATGCAGTTGGTGATGGCGCGCTTGCGCGAAGTCGCCCCCCACGGCTACCAGCGCAGCACCGGGCTGTTGACCGCGAGCTTTGCGATCGGCCAACTGAGCGGTCCATTGCTGGCGTCGGTCAGCAGCCAACTCAGCGGCGGCCTGCAACCGGCGCTGGTAGTCGCCGGTGCGGGCCTGCTGGTAGCGGGCGGGGTGTTGGTCAGCCGGCAACCATCGGTGCAGGCACTCGCACCTGTTCGCGCCGCGACAACACCAGGAAAAACAGCCCACCCAGGAAGCATCCGGTAAACCAGGCAAAATTGGCCATGCCCTGCAACGCCGGGGTGAAGGTGATCGCGACGCCCACCAGCGTCGCCGGCACCAGCGCCTTGACCGCCGTCCAATTCACGCCGCCGTCGAAGTAATAGCGCCCGCCTGGGCTGTCATCGAACAGCGCATCGACATCGATCTTCTGCTTTTTGATCAGGTAGAAATCCACCAACAGAATCCCGAACAACGGCCCGATGAAGGCGGCGAGGATGTCCAGGGTGTAGTGAATCATCAGCGGGTTGTTGAACAGGTTCCAGGGGGTGATGAAGATCGATGCCACGGCCGCGATCATCCCGCCGGCGCGCCAGCTGATTTTGCTCGGTGCGACGTTGGCGAAGTCAAACGCCGGGGAGACGAAGTTGGCGACGATATTGATGCCGATGGTCGCCGTAACAAAGGCAAACGCGCCCAGCAACACCGCCATGCTGTTATCGATGCGCGAAACCGTCGCGATCGGGTCATGGAGCATTTCACCAAACACCGGCAAAGTGCCTGAGACGATCACCACGGTGACCAGGGAAAACGCCAGGAAATTCACCGGCAGCCCCCAGAAGTTGCCGCGCCGCACGTCGCGCATGCTGCGGCAGTAACGGCTGAAGTCGCCAAAATTCAGGGTCGGCCCGGAAAAGTACGACACCACCAGCGCCGTCGCCACGATCACCTGACCAAACGCCTGCCAGCCCGACAGCGACTTTTCTGCCAGGGTGAAGCTGATATTCGCCCAGCCGGCCTTCCACACAATCCATCCAGCCAAGGCAAACATCACCGCGTAGACCACCGGACCGGCCCAGTCGATGAAGCGGCGAATCGACTCCATGCCGGCCCAGAAGACCGCCGCCTGCAGCACCCACAGGCTGAGGAAACCAAACCAGCCCAAGTACGACAAGCCTGCGAAATGCGGCTCTGCATACACCGCCATCTGGGGGAAAAAGCGCAGCACCACGATGATCAAGGCACTCGACGCCAGGTACGTCTGAATCCCATACCAGGCCACGGCGATCAGGCCGCGAATCACCGCGGGAATATTTGCTCCGAATACGCCAAAGGCCAGCCGGCAGATCACTGGATAAGGCACTGCCGCTTGCTGGCTCGGTTTGGCCACCAGGTTGGCGATCAATTGCACGATGCAGATGCCGGCGAGCAAGGCAATCAAGACCTGCCAACTGGCCAGCCCCAACGCGAACAGGCTGGCGGCGAACACGTAGCCGCCGACGCTGTGCACGTCGCTCATCCAGAAGGCAAAAATGTTGTACCAGGTCCACTTCTGCGGCAGCGGCCCCAGGTCCTGGTTGTACAGGCGCGGGCTGTAGCCTTTGGGCAAGTGTTCGGTCATCGCTGGGCTCCTCGAAATACCTGCCTGCGCTACCGTAGCGGGTGCATACGGAAGGCGGCATGGTTTGTATACGAGGTATTCAGCAGAATACATGCCAATGGCACACAATCCCTGTGTAACGGCGTTCCAAAGGGGTTTATCAGCGGTTAGCTACTGGGTTTCGCTCAGTAACGGTGCACGTAAATCCTGTACACAATCATTGGTGCACTCGATGTGCACACAGGTATCCCACGGTGCAACAGGCCGCCGTCAGGAAGGTGCCCCACGCCATGTCCATGATCGCAAGAGCAGCCGACCAGCCGTGCAGCGTGGCCCAATTGCTCAGGTCATAGGTGCCGTAGGCGACCAGCCCAAGCAAGGCGCCAAGGCGCGCGGCGCGTTGCCAGCTGGCGCTGGGCAAGACCACGAAGACGACACAACCGAGGGCATAAAGGAGGTAAAACAGCACCGCGGGCAACAGGCGCGGCTGATCAAGCATCAGCGGGCCCAGCAAGGATTTGTAGGTCGGGCCCATCAGGACGCCGAGCCAAAGGCCGTCAAGGACGAGAAACGCGAGCAACGTGCCGAGGTAGGCGAACAGCGATCGTTTGGACATTGCAGTGACCTTCTGTAGGCGCTGGCTGGCCAGCGACGGCGTGTGAGGAAACACCTTAAAGGCCACTGGCCTCATCGCCGGCAAGCCGGCGCCTACAGGAGAGCAAATCGCACTCAGCTTAGTTCAATGCGATCCGCATGAATCACGATCTGGCCCTGCTTGTAGAGCGCACCGATGGCTTTCTTGAAGTTGCCCTTGCTCACGCCGAACAAGTTGCTGATCACCGCCGGGTCGCTCTTGTCGCTGACCGGCAGGGTGCCATTGTTTTCACGCAACTTGGCGAGGATCTTGGAGTTGAGGCTGGAGGCCGCTTC
The DNA here is from genome assembly GCF_001702265.1 of Pseudomonas aylmerensis. GTDB lineage: Bacteria > Pseudomonadota > Gammaproteobacteria > Pseudomonadales > Pseudomonadaceae > Aquipseudomonas > Aquipseudomonas aylmerensis. Next base: position 718,237 of record NZ_MAUE01000045.1, on the reverse strand, counting down.
CTGGCCGACCGGCTGCAGGCTCAGGCTGATGTTGCCATCGGCGCGGATCTCTTTGATAAAGCCTTTCTCTTCCTTGCCCGGGCGCAGGAACTTGAACACTTCGTTCTTGTGGATCAGGCCCCAATGCTTGTTGTTGATGATCGCCTTGAAGCCCATGTCGGTGGCTTCTGCGACCAGCAGGTCGACTTCCTGGCCCACCTGGTAGTTGGCAGGCGTCTTGTCGAGGTAGCGATCAAGCCGCGCGGTGGCGGTAATGCGCTTGGTGTGCTTGTCGAGATAAACATGCACCACGCAGTATTCACCGGCGCTCAACTGGCGTTTTTCTTCCGAATACGGCAGCAACAGATCCTTGGGCAAGCCCCAGTCGAGGAACACGCCGATACTGTTGACTTCAACAACTTTCAAACTGGCAAACTCGCCAACTTGAACTTTGGGTTTTTCGGTCGTGGCGATAAGTTTGTCATCGCTGTCCAGATAAATGAAAACGTTAAGCCAGTCTTCATCTTCACTGGGAATATCTTTGGGGATGTACCGATTAGGCAAGAGGATTTCACCGTCTTGCGCACCGTCCAGGTACAAACCGAAGTTCGTGTGTTTAACCACTTGCAAGCTGTTGTAGCGCCCGACTAAAGCCATTTCCAAATACCCTCATTGCGTGGGCGGCATTCTACCCGAGTTGCGCTCGCCACGCGCGCGCGCCTGAAAAATCGCGGCGTGCGTGGCGTTCTACTGGCACCCCCCCGCTCGTCCGATCATTCGGCTGAATTTCGGCGCGCCCGTCACGCCTCACAGCCCACTGGTTTCCAGTTAAAACAGTAAGTTAGGGGCTTAATTCAAAAACCAAGTTTGCGCATTTCCCGCCTCACGACTTATTCCCGGGGGATATTTGCCAAGCAATTGTCAAGTATTTCCTGTACGATGCCTGGCCAAGTTAATTTTCTACAGGTTAGTGGCCGCCATGCGCGTAAAAGCATCCAACAGCAAAGCAAAGCCAGCTCCCGCCGTTGAAACCAGCGAATCGATCAACAGCCAGATTGCTGCTTTCCTCAAGTCCGGTGGCGAAATCCAGCAAATTGCCAAGGGCGTCAGCGGCCAGACTTTCGGCCCGTCCAAGCAGATCAGCCTGGGTAAAAAGTAACACCGCGCAACACACCTGGTCCCTAAGCGCCTTGCCATCAAGGCGCTAGGACTAGAGCCGCAAATACCCTCTTAAACACACTCAATCTCGCGCCAATCGACGAACGGGGCTCAGCTCCTGGCATTCGCCGGTATGCTTGCACACGTCTAGCACGGGCATCTCCCCGACTTTCTTCGTCACTGCTCCTCGCTTTTCACGGAGTGAAGCATGTTCAAACCCTGCATTTTCCTGGTCGCAGCCCTGGCCGCCAGCCCCCTCGCCGAAGCGCAGATCTTCCAGCGCGAATTGGGCGACTTCGACCTCAAATTGGGCACTACACCTACCCGCAGCATGGCGCAGGGCCTGGTCAAGCCGACTTCTCCCGGCAGCGACTCGTTCCACGGCGGGCTGGACCTGAGCCACGACAGCGGCCTGTATGTCGGCCAGTTTTCGCCGAACATGGGACTGTCCTCGACCAGCAATCTTGAGGTCGACTCGTACATGGGCTTCAAACACCCCTTCGACCAGACCCTGGGTTATGAAGTGGGCCTGATCCATTACAGCTATCCCAAGCTCAGCCCTCTCGACAGCCAGGAGTTCTACGGTGGCCTCAACCTGCTGGGCAACCGCTTCGGTGCGTCGTTCAGCAATGATCCGGACCGCCAGGACAGCACGCTGTTCGCCGACCTCGGCGGCACGCAGCCGTTCGGCATCGGTGTGAGCATGAAATACACCACCCATCAGTTGGGCACCCCGGTCTCGGTGGAGGGCGGCTCCATCAGCACGTTCAGCGACTGGTCGGTGCAGTTCTCCCGCCAGTGGATGGGCGTGGACCTGAACCTGATCTACAGCGACTCCAGCCTCAGCGGCGGCGACTGCTCGGCGTACTCCGGACACAACTCGCAATGCGACGGCCTGTTGACCTTGAAGGCCGCGCGGTCGTTTTATTGACGGGCTGAACTGTCGCGCCTGCCGCGGGTTCACATGCACTAACCCCCTCAGCGCAAGGACCCGCCCATGCTGCGTCGGCTCAAACTACTGGTGGTATTGCTGACCCTGAGCCTGGTGCTCGCCGGCTGCAATCGCGTGGGCCTGGCCTATCGCAACCTCGACGTCATCATCCCGTGGACCCTCAACGACTACCTGGACATGAATGCCGGGCAGAAGAGCTGGTTCAACGACAAACTCAAGGAACACCTGGCCTGGCACTGCACCACGCAACTGCCGGGCTACCTGGATTGGCTGGACCGCCTGCAGCAGATGGTCGACACCAACCAGGTCACCGACGCTGCTTTACAGACGCGTACCGCCGAAGCCAAACAGGCCATTGCCGATGTCGCCCGCGAGATTACCCCGTCGGCCATCGAACTGCTCAAGGGGCTGGACGACCAACAGGTCAAGGACATGAACGATGCGCTGGCCAAAGACCTGCGCAAGCGTCAGGACGAGTACCTCAAGCCGCCGCTTGAGCAGCAGATCAAGGAACGCGCCCAACGCATGAGCAAGCGCCTGGACGCCTGGATGGGCCCGCTGAGTGCCAGCCAGCAGAATCGCGTGACCGCCTGGTCCATCGCCCTGGGTGAACAAAACCAGGAATGGATCGGCAACCGCGCGCATTGGCAGGCACAATTTATCGAAGCGGTGAAGCAGCGCCAGAGCCCCGACTTCCCGCAGAAAATGCAGCAACTGCTGATAGATCGCGAAAGTCTGTGGACCCCGCAATACCGCACGGCCTATGCCCAGACCGAAGCGGCTGCGCGCAGTTTGATCGTCGACCTGATGGCTGAGAGCACCGTGCAGCAGCGACTGAAGCTGAGGCAAAAAATCGACGGCGTGCGCAGTGACTTCAAGGCGCTCAAATGCCTGAAGGGTGCTGCGAGCTAGAAATGTGGCAGTGGGTTTGCTCGCGAAGGCGGTGGATCAGCGAGCATCTTCGTTGACTGACACACCGCATTCGCGAGCAAGCCCGCTCCCACAGGGAGAGAGGCGTTGTCCACGCCTGCGGTGCAAGGCCCGACTATATCAGCCACGGCGCCAACCCCCCGGCTTCACCGCGATCAAAAATGTGGGAGCGGGCTTGCCCGCGAAGGCGGTGGATCAGCCAGCATATTCGTTGGCTGACACACCGTATTCGCGAGCAAGCCCGCTCCCACAGGGAGAGAGGCGTTGTCCACGCCTGCGGTGCAAGGCCCGACTATTCCAGCCACGCGGCCAAACCCCAGGCTTCACCGCGATGAAAAATGTGGGAGCGGGCTTGCCCGCGAAGGCGGTGGATCAGCCAGCATATTCGCTGACTGACACACCTCTTTCGAGGACAAATCCGCACGTTGGCCGCTCAGGCAATCTGGGCCTTCGACGCCACCTCGGCAAACGTTGCCGGGTCCAGCGCATCCGCTTGCTCATCGAGCACCTGGCGCGGGTGATCATTGCCGGGTATCGAGCTGTCGATCAGCGCCAGCAGTTGCGCGCCGAGCGCGGTCAGGATGAAATTCTCACCATTGCCGCCCTCCTCCTCAGGCCGCGACTCAATAAACCCTCGCTTGAACAGCAGCGCTTCGTAATCGGCAGCGGTCTTTTTCAGCGCGTCCAGATTGCCCGTGGATTCGCCCGCCGTGGCCTTCTCGGCGGCTTCCTGCTCGGCATATTTGCGAGGGGCAAAGCTGCCTTCGCCGTTCTGCACTTCATGCAGCAGACGTTCGATCAAATCCCAGTTGTAAGTCGTCATCCTGATTCCTCCTGCAGGCCTAAGGAAAGTAGCCCGTCTAAAGGTGTGACACGCCACGCCACTCGCCGTTCAGCCGACCGGACGGGCGTGATTTCTCTGAACTTTCCAGACGTTCGCACCCTCAACTGAGCATAACCGCCAAGGAGGTCCCCCATGAAAACCCTTATGAACCTGGCCATCGCCGCCACGCTCCTGACCGCCCTGCCCGCCTGGGCCTGCACGCCCGAGGAGGCCACCGCCAAGCGCGAGCAACTCGCCCAGGAAGTGGCCAAGCTCACCGAGCAGAACCCGACCAAGGCCAAGGAAATGAATGATGAATTGCAGAAAATGAACCTGGACACGGAAAGCGCGGAATTCCCCGACAAGTGCCAGTTGATCGACGCCCGCTTGAAAGAATTGAAAGAAGCCGCCGCCAAGGCGAAAAACTGAAGGCATAAAAAAACCGGACATTGTCCGGTTTTTTCATATCAGCCCTGAATCACTCAGCAGCCGGTGCTTCTGGCTTGCGGCGCTTGAGGGGTGCCATGCCGTCCTTGCTGACCAACGACAGGTTGTCGGTCTTCGGGCGGTTGGCAATCTTGCGCTTGGTCGGCGACTTGGCACCGGCCTTTTTCTTGTCGCCCTTGGCGTCGGTCTTTTTCTTCTTCACCCCCACGGCCTTGCCCGACGCCTTGACCTTCTTCGGCCCGGTGTAGGTGCCTTTGACTTCCTTGATAGTACGGCGCTCGAACGACTGCTTGAGGTAGCGCTCGATGCTCGACATCAGGTTCCAGTCGCCGTGGCAGATCAGCGAGATCGCCAGGCCATCGTTGCCGGCACGCCCGGTACGGCCAATACGGTGCACGTACTCGTCGCCGCTGCGGGGCATGTCGAAGTTGATGACCATGTCCAGGCCGTCCACGTCCAGGCCGCGAGCGGCGACATCGGTGGCCACCAGGATCTTCACGCCACCGGCCTTCAGGCGGTCGATGGCCAGCTTGCGGTCTTTCTGGTCTTTTTCGCCGTGCAGCACGAACGCTTTGTAATCCTGGGCCACCAGGCGACCGTAGATACGGTCGGCCGCTGCACGGGTGTTGGTGAACACAATGGCTTTCTGGTAGGTCTCGTTGGCCAGCAGCCAGTTGAGAATCTGCTCTTTGTGCACATTGTGGTCGGCGGTGACGATCTGCTGGCGCGTGGTCGCGTTCAGGTCACTGACGTTGTTGACTTGCAGATGCTCAGGATTGTTCAGGACCTTGGCGACCATGTCGCGCAGGGTCGAACCGCCGGTGGTGGCGGAGAACAGCATGGTCTGCTGGCGGTTGACGCATTCGCCGACCAGACGCTGCACGTCGTCGGCAAAGCCCATGTCGAGCATGCGGTCGGCTTCGTCGAGTACCAGCACTTCGACTTCCTTGAGGTCGAGGTTGCCGGCATTCAGTTGCTCGATCATGCGGCCCGGGGTGCCGATCAGGATGTCCGGCACCTTGCGCAGCATGGCGGCCTGGACCTTGAAGTCTTCGCCACCGGTGATCAGGCCGGACTTGATGAAGGTGAACTGCGAGAAGCGTTCCACTTCCTTCAAGGTCTGCTGGGCCAGCTCGCGGGTTGGCAGCAGGATCAGGGTCTTGATGCTGACGCGGACTTTGGCCGGGCCGATCAGACGGTGAAGAATCGGCAGGACGAAAGCGGCGGTCTTGCCACTCCCGGTTTGAGCCGTCACCCGCAGGTCACGCCCTTCGAGCGCGAGCGGGATGGCCGCTGCTTGCACAGGCGTAGGCTCGACAAATTTAAGCTCGGCCACGGCTTTGAGCAGGCGTTCGTGCAGGGCGAATTGGGAAAACACGGGTGCTACCTCGAAGAAATACAAAAAATCAGCTGCATAGGGTACCGGTTTCGGGCGTCCAAACCGAGTGTCTTTACGCGAACGGTGCTAATCAGCTGCTTTTTTGTCAGGGCATTTGTCCGGAACATCAACTTTGTTGCACTTAAATGCTCTAATCGCCTCGTCTTGTCTTACAGAAGAATCGGTTTCACCCATGGATATCAAACAGCTCTGGCTCAACGCCCAGGACCTCTGGGGCGCCCTCGATCAACACCCGCTGCTGCACGCCAGCCTGGGCTTGCTGGTGTTGCTGGTAGTGGCGCTGCTGCTCGGACGGGTGGCGCGCTACCTCATCCTCCACGCCGTCAAATTGCTCGGCCGGCAGCCGGCGCTGCACTGGCTCAATGACCTGCGGCACAACAAAGTCTTCCACCGCCTGGCGCAGATGACGCCGTCGCTGGTGATCCAGTTCGGCCTGTACCTGGTGCCGGACCTGAGCAAGACCGCCATCCTGTTCATCGGCAACGTGGCCCTGGCGCTGACCATCCTGTTCATGGTGCTGGCGATCAGCGCGCTGCTCAGTGCACTGCTGGACATCTACGCGCGCACCGAACACGCACGCACCCGCTCGATCAAGGGCTACGTGCAACTGGCGAAAATGGTGCTGTTCGTGTTCGGCGCAATCATCATCGTCGCCACCCTGATCGACCGCTCGCCGCTGTTGCTGCTGTCGGGCCTGGGTGCGATGTCGGCGGTGATCCTGTTGGTGTACAAGGACACGCTGCTGTCGTTCGTCGCCAGCGTGCAACTGACCAGCAACGACATGCTGCGCGTCGGCGACTGGATCGAAATGCCTCAGGTCGGCGCCGACGGTGACGTGGTGGACATCACCCTGCACACGGTCAAGGTGCAGAACTTCGACAAGACCATCGTCTCGATTCCCACCTGGCGCCTGATGTCCGAGTCGTTCAAGAACTGGCGCGGCATGCAGGCTTCCGGCGGGCGGCGGATCAAGCGCAGCTTGTTTATCGACGCCAGCGGCGTGCGCTTCCTGCGTGACGATGAGGAACTGCGCATGACCCAGGTGCACCTGCTCACCGACTACATCGGGCGCAAGCAGGCTGAACTCAAGGCCTGGAACGAAGCCCAGGGCAACAGCGCGCAACTGTCGGCCAACCGCCGCCGCATGACTAACCTCGGCACCTTTCGCGCCTACGCCCTGGCCTATCTGAAAAGCCACCCCGACATCCAGCCGAACATGACCTGCATGGTTCGCCAGATGCAGACCACCGCCCAGGGCGTGCCGCTGGAGATCTACTGCTTTACCCGCACCACCGCGTGGGCGGATTACGAGCGGATCCAGGGGGATATCTTCGATTACCTGCTGGCCGTGTTGCCGGAGTTTGGCTTGAGCCTGTATCAACAGCCGAGTGGCAGTGATTTGCGCGCGGGGATGTTGCCAGCGGTGCTGGGGGCCAGCCATTTGCCGACCCCGGAAAGTCGCGCGATTTAAGCCACGGAGCGGTTGGGCGGCTTTACGCCCAACCGACTGATCCACACCGCCCCCACGATCACCAGCCCGCCCAACGCCAGCCGTCCCAGCGGCTCATGCTGGTTCCAGATCAGCAAATTCAGCAGCAGGCCCACCGGCACGTGGAGGTTGTTCATCACCGCCAAGGTGCCGCCCTGCACCAGGCAGGCGCCCTTGTTCCACCAGTACATGCCCAGCGCAGTGCTGACCAACCCGAGGAACACCAGCACGCCCCACTGCAGCGGCGCGTCGGGCAGGAAGTCGGCTTTGCCGAACAGCAGGAATGCCGGCAGCACTACCAGCAGCGCCCCCACGTAGAAATAACCGAAACGTCGGTAGTGCGGCAGATCGCTCGGATAACGCGCCACCAGGTGCTTGTACATCACCTGCCCGGCGGCGTAGGTGAAGTTGGCCAATTGCAGCAGCAAAAAGCCCATGAGGAAGTGCGGCGTGATCTGGTCGAAACGAATCACCGCCGCGCCCGCTACCGCGACCAGCGCGGCGATCAGCGCCCAGGGATTGAAGCGGCGGTTGAGGGCGTCTTCGATCAGGGTCACATGCAGCGGCGTAAGGATGGTGAACAACAGCACCTCCGGCACCGTCAGCACGCGAAAGCTCAGGTACAGGCACACGTAGGTCACGCCAAACTGCAAGGCGCCGATCAACAGCATGCCGCGCATGAAGGCCGGCGCCACCGAGCGCCAGCGGGTCAGTGGGATAAACACCAGCCCGGCAAGCACCACGCGCACCAGCACCGCGAAGTAGCTGTCGACGTGACCGGCGAGGTATTCGCCGATCAAGCTGAAGGAAAAAGCCTGAATCAGGGTGACAACCAGTAGATAGCCCATGCGCGCCTCGTTTCGAATGGGCGGGACATTAAAGGTTTTCGGCGATTGACGAAACTCGAGGCAAAAAAAACCCGACCTCGCTAAAGCGTCAGTCGGGCAGGAGCACTCAGGAGCAAAAGTGCAAAGGGAGGTTCGTTACGCGTACTTGAAGGGTTTGCGTGGCACTAGATAAACACCGCGCGATTATCTGGCGATTAACGGATCAGGCCACCTGTGCCAACAAGGCCTTGGCGTGGTTGATGCCCTTTTCCTGGAAGTCCCCGCTCAGGTTCACTCCTTCGGCGTGGATGAAGGTCACGTCGTGAATCCCGATAAACGCCATGACCTGGCGCAGGTACGGTTCCTGGTGATCGGAGCTGGCGCCGGTGTGGATGCCGCCGCGAGCGGTCAACACTATCGCGCGCTTGCCGGTGAGCAAACCCTGCGGGCCGGTAGCGGTGTACTTGAAGGTCACACCGGCGCGCAACACGTGGTCCAACCAGGCCTTGAGGGTGCTTGGGATGGCGAAGTTGTACATCGGCGCAGCCATCACCAGCACATCGGCGGCGAGTAATTCGTGGGTCAATTCATCGGAGCGGTCGAGCGACACCTGCTCATCGTCGTTGCGCTGCTCGGCAGGCTTCATCCAGCCGCCGAGCAGGTTGGCGTCCAGGTGCGGAACCGGGTTGAGGGCCACGTCGCGCACGGTGATCTGGTCTGCCGGATGGGCGGCCTGCCATTGGCTGATGAACTGGCGGGTCAGTTGGCGGGAAATCGAATCCTGCTGGCGAGCGCTGCTTTCGATGATCAGAACATTGGACATGGCTTCGTAGGCTCCATCTGTAAATGCTGTAAGGCGATGGAGAAAAGGTTAACCAGGGCTCATTCGATTAAAAAGCGCAAAAAACTGCTATAACCCATCTATAAATTTGTTTATATGTGCAGTGTTCCTGTCGACCTGCTCTGCTGCTTTATTTCGGCGCACAGTCCAAGGCGATTCGCATCTTGATGATGGCGCGGTTGAACTTGACCGTGGTGTTGGTGCTTTTGCCGGCGGGCACCGTCACCGTACGGCGACGTGGGGACTCCGGACCGTTGGTGAAGGTTACCGAACACACGGCATCCTGGGTGCCGTAGTTATTGAGCTGGATCGAGCTGATGTCGCCGTCCACATCGGAAGCGGTGTAATCGATTTGTACCCCATTGATCTTTTTAGTCACGTCGATGGGGTAGGCAAACGCGGTCATCGGCAGCAGTGCCAGCAACACGCAACAGAATTTTCTCATTCGGCAGTCTCCAATAAGGACTGTCAGCTTAGGACAAGAGGAGCCCATCTTGAAAGCGCCCCGCGTTACCCTCGATCAATGGCGCACGCTGCAAGCCGTGGTCGACCACGGCGGCTTCGCCCAGGCGGCTGAAGCGCTGCACCGTTCGCAGTCCTCGGTGAGCTACACCGTGGCCCGCATGCAAGACCAGCTCGGCGTGCCCTTGCTGCGCATCGATGGGCGCAAGGCGGTGCTCACCGACGCCGGAGAAGTGCTGTTGCGCCGCTCCCGGCAACTGGTGAAAAACGCCAGCCAATTGGAAGACCTCGCCCACCATATGGAACAGGGCTGGGAGGCCGAGGTCCGCCTGGTGGTGGACGCTGCCTACCCCAACGCGCGCCTGGTGCGTGCCCTCACCGCCTTTATGCCGCAGAGTCGCGGTTGCCGCGTGCGACTGCGCGAAGAAGTACTGTCGGGCGTTGAAGAACTGTTGCTCGATGGCATGGCCGACCTGGCCATCAGTGGGTTCATCATCCCGGGTTACCTGGGCACGGAAATGAGCGACGTGGAATTCATCGCCGTGGCTCACCCCGATCACCCCCTGCATCGGCTCAACCGCGAACTGAGCTTCCAGGACCTCGAAAGCCAGATGCAGGTGGTGATCCGCGATTCCGGCCGCCAGCAACCGCGGGATGTAGGTTGGCTCGGCGCCGAACAGCGCTGGACCGTCGGCAGCCTGGCCACCGCCGCCACGTTCGTCAGCAGCGGCCTGGGCTTTGCCTGGTTGCCCCGCCACCTGATCGAGCGCGAGCTCAAGGAGGGCTTGCTCAAGCAACTGCCGCTGGAAAAGGGCGGGAGCCGCAACCCGACGTTCTATCTCTACTCGAACAAAGACAAACCCTTGGGCCCGGCCACGCAGATCCTCGTGGAACTGCTGCGCACCTTTGACACTGCGCCGCTGGACGCACCGTTCGCGGCCCCCCAGCAAGCCTGAAACGGAGTTCACCCATGGCCTGGTTCGAACATGAAGGATGCAACCTGCACTACGCGCAATACGGTCGCGGCAGCCCGCTGGTCCTGATCCACGGCCTGGGCTCCAGCAGCCAGGATTGGGAGCTGCAGGTCCCGGTGCTGGCCCGTCACTATCGGCTGATCGTGGTGGATGTACGTGGCCACGGCCGTTCGGACAAACCCCGCGAGCGCTACAGCATCCAGGGCTTCACCAACGACCTGCTCGCGCTCATCGAGCATCTGGACCTGCCCGCCGCGCACGTGGTGGGGCTGTCCATGGGTGGCATGATCGCGTTTCAACTTGCGGTGGACGAACCCGCACGGGTCAAGAGCCTGTGCATCGTCAACAGCGCGCCCGAGGTCAAGGTGCGCAGTCTCCAGGAATACGGGTGGTGGGCCAAGCGCTGGACGCTCGCCCGGGTGCTCAGCCTCGCGACCATCGGCAAGGCCCTCGGCGACCGGTTGTTCCCCAAGCCGGAACAGGCCGACCTGCGGCGCAAGATGGCCGAACGCTGGGCAAAAAACGACAAACGTGCTTATCTCGCCAGCTTCGATGCGATTGTGGGCTGGGGCGTACAGGAACGACTTTCGAGAATTACCTGTCCAACCCTGGTCATCAGCGCCGACCACGACTACACCCCCGTGGCGCACAAAGAAAACTATGTAAAACTGCTGCCCGATGCGCGGCTGGTGATGATCGAAGATTCACGCCATGCCACGCCCTTGGATCAACCCGAAGTCTTTAATACCACCCTGCTCGATTTTCTAGAGACAGTCGAAACCACTACCCAGGATCACTGACCCATGCTGAAAAAAATCGCCTTCTTTGCCGGTTCCGTTCTGTTCGCTGCCAACCTGATGGCCGCCGAGCCCGCCAAGGCACCTCACGTGCTGATCACCACCACCAACGGCGAGATTGAAATCGAACTGGACCCGGTCAAGGCGCCGATCAGTACCAAGAACTTCCTGGCCTATGTCGACAAGGGCTTCTACACCAACACGATTTTCCACCGTGTGATCCCGGGCTTCATGGTCCAGGGTGGCGGCTTTACACAGTCGATGTCGCAGAAGCCGACCGAAGCACCGATCAAGAACGAAGCCAGCAACGGCCTGCATAACGTGCGTGGCACCTTGTCCATGGCGCGTACCAATGACCCGAACTCGGCCACCAGCCAGTTCTTCATCAACGTGGCCGACAATGCCTTCCTCGACCCAGGCCGCGATGCCGGTTATGCCGTATTCGCCAAAGTGGTCAAGGGCATGGACGTAGTCGACATCATCGTCAACTCGCAGACCACCACCAAACAAGGCATGCAGAACGTGCCAATCGATCCTGTCCTGATCAAGTCGGCCAAGCGCATCGACTGAGGTCTGCAGGTAGTTCCGCGCGCGGCCCACGAGGCGGCGCGCGCATTTGAACAGGAGAGCCCGCCAGGCGGGCGTCAACCTAATGCTCTATCGTCGTTTTGAAAAGCTGATCGATATTTTCCGCGACGCGCCCAGCGCCGCCCCTCCCGATAAAGTCCTGCCCTTCTACCTCTACTACCTGCGCCAGGTGTGGCCAAGTTTTGCCGCATTGCTGGTGGTGGGCCTGATCGGTGCGCTGATCGAAGTCGCGCTGTTCAGCTACCTGAGCCGCATCATCGACCTGGCCCAAGGCACGCCGCCGGCGAACTTCTTCCAGCTGCACAGCACCGAGCTGATCTGGATGGCCGTGGTCGCCCTGCTGCTGCGCCCGATCTTCGGCGCCCTGCATGACCTGCTGGTACACCAGACCATCAGCCCGGGCATGACCAGCCTGATTCGCTGGCAGAACCACAGCTATGTGCTCAAGCAGAGCCTGAATTTCTTCCAGAACGACTTCGCCGGGCGCATCGCCCAGCGCATCATGCAGACCGGCAATTCCCTGCGCGACTCCGCCGTGGCGGCGGTCGATGCGATCTGGCACGTGGCGATCTACGCCATCAGCTCCCTGGTGCTGTTTGCCGAGGCCGACTGGCGCCTGATGATCCCGCTGGTGACGTGGATCATCGGCTACAGCCTGGCGCTGCGCTACTTCGTGCCACGGGTGAAGGAACGCTCGGTGATCTCGTCCGAGGCGCGTTCCAAGCTGATGGGCCGCATCGTCGACGGCTACACCAACATCACCACCTTGAAGCTGTTCGCACACACTCAATACGAGCAGGAATACGCCAAGGAAGCGATCATCGAGCAGACCGAAAAAACCCAGCTGGCCAGCCGCGTGGTCACCAGCATGGACGTGGTGATCACCACCATGAACGGCCTGCTGATCGTCACCACCACCGGCCTGGCCCTGTGGCTGTGGACGCAGTCGCTGATCTCCGTGGGCGCCATCGCCCTGGCCACCGGCCTGGTGATTCGGATCGTCAACATGTCCGGTTGGATCATGTGGGTGGTCAACGGTATTTTCGAAAACATCGGCATGGTGCAGGACGGCCTGAAGACCATCGCCCAACCGCTCGCCGTAATCGACCGTGACCAGGCCCCACGCCTGAGCGTGCCGCACGGCGAAGTGCGCTTCGAGCAGGTGGATTTCCACTACGGCAAGAAGAGCGGGATCATTGGCGGCCTGAACCTGACCATCAAGGCCGGGGAGAAAATCGGCTTGATCGGCCCTTCCGGCGCGGGCAAATCGACCCTGGTCAACTTGCTGCTGCGCCTGTACGACCTGCAAGGCGGGCGCATCCTGATCGATGGCCAGGACATCGCCGAGGTGGCCCAGGAAACCCTGCGCGAACAGATCGGCATGATCACCCAGGACACCTCGCTGCTGCACCGCTCGATCCGCGACAACCTGCGGTATGGCAAGCCGGACGCCACCGATGAAGAACTCTGGGCCGCCGTGCGCAAGGCGCGGGCCGATGAATTCATCCCGCTGCTGTCCGACTCCGAAGGCCGCACCGGGCTGGATGCACATGTGGGTGAGCGCGGGGTCAAACTCTCGGGCGGACAACGCCAACGCATTGCGATTGCGCGCGTGTTGCTCAAGGATGCGCCGATTCTGATCATGGACGAAGCCACCTCAGCGCTCGACTCGGAAGTGGAAGCGGCGATCCAGGAAAGCCTGGAGACCCTGATGCAGGGCAAGACGGTGATTGCGATTGCGCACCGGTTGTCGACCATCGCGCGCATGGACCGCCTGGTGGTGCTGGAGAAAGGCCAGATTGCCGAAAGTGGCAGCCATGCCGAACTGCTGGCCCATGGCGGCTTGTATGCGCGGTTGTGGCAGCACCAGACCGGCGGTTTTGTCGGCATCGACTGAGACAACACCGCTAACTCCCCGTAGGAGCCGGCTTACCGGCGATGAAGCCTAAAAGATCACCGAGGTGTTTGGGCGCCATCACCGGCAAGCCGACTCCAGGTTAAAACGGCGCCAGCCCTCTGTTTCAAAGGGCTGGCGCTTTTTTTTGCGCCTGGATTTGTGCCGTATCCGTGCTGTACTTCAGAGCAGTGCCCAGACGGGCGCTGAAGTAAATCTGCAGGGAGCATCACTGATTTACGGATTGGGTAGAGCGATCTATCAAGGACGGGTTGCATGTCTTTGTTCAAGCGTTCAGTCACAGAGGGGTTAGGTACGTTTTGGCTGGTGTTGGGCGGTTGCGGGAGTGCGGTGTTGGCCGCAGCGTTTCCTGCAGTCGGGATCGGATTGTTGGGGGTGGCCCTGGCGTTCGGGCTCACGGTGCTGACCATGGCAGTCGCCATCGGGCACATCAGTGGTTGTCACCTCAACCCGGCGGTCTCGGTGGGGCTGGTCGTGGGCGGAAGATTTCCGGCCAGGGAGTTACCGGCGTACATCGTGGCTCAAGTCATTGGCGGCACACTCGCCGCCGCCTTGCTGTATTTCATTGCCAGCGGCAAACCGGGGTTTGAACTCGCGTCGGGCCTGGCCTCCAATGGCTATGGCGAGCACTCGCCGGGCGGCTATTCAATGGCAGCGGGGTTTGTCTGTGAGCTGGTGATGACAGCCATGTTCCTGCTGATCATCCTCGGCGCCACCGACCACCGCGCGCCCAAGGGCCTCGCGCCCATCGCCATTGGCCTGGCCTTGACCTTGATCCACCTGATCTCCATCCCCGTGACCAACACCTCGGTCAACCCGGCCCGCAGTACGGGCCCGGCGCTGATCGTGGGCGGGTGGGCGATCCAGCAGTTGTGGATGTTCTGGCTCGCGCCATTGCTGGGTGCGGCGATAGCCGGCGTGGCCTATCGATGGCTGGGCAAGGAGGAGCCGGCTTAAGGCAAACCGGTCAGCCCTGCCGATACGGTAGGGCTGCCCGCGCTTCTTCGGCATACGCCAGGATCCCCACCTGTTCGCGTGCCAGGAAGTCCTCAACCGCATTCTTCAACCCCGGATGACGCAAGTAGTGCCATGAGCGGGTAATCACCGGCTCGAACCCGCGAATCAGCTTGTGCTCGCCCTGGGCGCCGGCGTCGAAGCGTTGCAGACCGTGGGCAATGGCGTAGTCCATGCCCTGGTAGAAACAGGTTTCGAAATGCAGTCGATCAAACTCGGCCAGGCAGCCCCAGTAGCGGCCGTAGAAGCTGTCGCCACCGATCAGGCTGAAGGCCATGGCCACCGGGCGACTACCTTGCTTGGCCAGCACCACTCGGATCGCCTCGGGCATGCGTTCGGCCAGCAGGCTGAAAAACGCGCGGGTCAGGTAGGGCGATTGGCGGCGTACCGCGTAGGTATTGGCGTAGCAGGCGTAGACAAAATCCCATTGCGCTTCGCTCAGCTCATGGCCTTGCAGCCACTCGAAGTCGATGCCCTGCCCCGCCACCTGTTCGCGTTCTTTGCGCATCTGTTTGCGCTTGCGCGAACTGAGCGCGTCGAGGAAATCCTGGAAGTCGCGGTAGCCACGGTTCTGCCAGTGAAACTGGCACCCCAGGCGCTGCAACCAGCCGGGTTGGCGGGCCAGCGCATCATCGGCCAACGCGTCGGTGAAGTTGATATGGGCGCTGGAGAGGCCCTCGATTTCCAGATAGCCCGGCAGGCTGTTGAGCAGCTCGAACCCGTCCTCGGCATTGGCCGCCAGCAGGCGCGGCCCGCTGACCGGACTGAACGGCACGGCCGTCAACAGCTTGGGGTAATAGTCGATGCCCGCCCGCTCACAGGCATCCGCCCAGCCGTGGTCGAACACGTACTCGCCGTAGGAATGCCACTTGCGATAACTGGGCAAGGCCGCCACCAGCCGATCGCCCTCCCAGTGCAACAGGTGCTCCGGTTGCCAGCCCGATTGGGGGCCCAGGCTGGCGCTGTCTTCCAGCGCGCTGAGGAAGGCGTGTCGCACGAAAGGTTGGGCCTGCGGCACCAGTGCATCCCAAACCTGCGGGGCGATTTCGGACAGGCTGTCCAGGCGTTGCAACGGCATCGGCATCCTCACTACGTCATGGCGTGAAAGCCTCGCGAGTATCGCTTATCGCCGAGCCCAGCACACCCTCAAATCGCCGGACAAGGCTCTAAACCGATAGTTCCATTCTTAAATAATTTGTCATCTAGATGACATCACTTCGCCACTGTTGCGTCATAAACGATCGTGATACTGACGCCTGTTTTTAGAGCGCCTGGTTCTAACAGGTGGTTATTTTTCCGTCCGTCATCGGTCGGTTGTGTCCTGGATGGTTTGCCATCCCTCCTCACTTTCGGAGATTGATATGCGTCTTGCTTCCACTAAAACTGCGGCGGTCCTGTGCGGCGGCCTGTTACTGGCCCTGAGCGTTCCGGCCAGCGCTGCAGTCGACGCTAAATTGCTCGACATGCTCAAGGCCAATGGCCAGATCACTGCGGCGCAGTACACCGAGCTGCAAGCGGAACTGGCCAAGGATCAGAAAGAAAAGCAGATCGCACAGCAAGCTCAACAAGAGACCAACGAACAGATCGCGGCCACCGCGAAAAAAACCAACGACCTCAGCGTGTTCGACCAGAAGCTGGCCTGGGCCGCGAAGACCCAGCTCAAGGGTGATGTGCGTTTCCGCCAGGAAACCGTCAAGATCGACGGCACCCCCAACAACGGTGGCAAGGACAAGGATCGCCAGCGCATCCGTGCCCGCCTGGGCGCCTATACCGAAATCAACTCGCAGGTCGACACCGGTATCCGTATCGCCACCGGCAACAGCGAAGACGCGCGCTCCACCAACCAGGACCTGGACAGCTACTTCAACAAGAAGTCGCTGTGGCTGGACCTCGGCTACATCGACTATCACCCGGACCAGATCAAGAACCTGCACGTGATTGGCGGCAAGATGCTGCAACCCTGGGTCAGCATGGGCGACGTGATCTGGGACAGCGATGTCAACCCGGAAGGCCTGGCGGTGACCTACAAATACCCATTGGGCACCAGCGCCGAGCTGTTCGGCAGCCTGGGTAACTACACCCTCAAGGACAACGTCAACGGCGAAGGCGTGCAATTTCGCAATGACCTGCGCATGACGGCCGGCCAGTTGGGCTCGCGTTTCTCCCTCACCGACAACCTGAAAGTCACCCTGGGTGGCAGCGTCTACGCCTTTCAGAACGACCAGGACAGCCGCTGCCCCACCGCTGGCTCGACTCAATGCCTGACGCCGGCCGAAACCATTGCCAACACCGCAGCCGGCAATGCCAGCGAATACCGTTTGTATGAAGGCTTCAGCCAAGTCGATATCGGCGGCCTGGCCGTACCGTTGTCGTTCTACGGTCAATACGTGAAGAACAACGAAGCCACTCAAAAAGATCAGGACACTGCCTGGTTGCTGGGTGCCAAGTCCAAGGTGTTCGGCTTCAACCTGGACTACAACTACCGCGACGTACAGCGCTACGCAGTGGTCGGCGCCTTCACCGACTCCGACTTCGCCGGCGGCTTCACCGGTGCGCGCGGTCACAAGTTCAAGGTCGGCTACGACATCGACAAGAACTTCGCCATCGGCGCCACGTACTTCCTGACCAAGGCCGATTACGCCAGCGCCCCGGGCTACCGCGACGCGAACGCCAACACCCTGCAGCTGGATGCAGAAGCCAAGTTCTAAGTGTCAACGTTGAACGCCTTGGGCCAGGACGGCCCGAGGTGGCTGTAACAGTCTTGCGTGGGCGGGGAGATCCCCATCATCCGTTCGCCCCACCCACGCGAGCCTGCCTATTCCCCGCCTTTCTGATCCTTGAGTCGCTCGTCAGCGAGGCGCTGCGCCAAGGCATCCACATCCTTTACCGGCGCTTGCGGCATGATCTTCAGCGTCGCCTGCATCAGGCGCATCTGACGGATGAACCGTCGGCAGTTCGGGCAGAACATCAAGTGATGACGCACCAGCAGACGCTCGCGAAAGGTCAATTGCCCATCGAGATAGTCACTGGACCGCGCCACTTGCTCTTTACAGGTCAACATTCGCCCGTTTCCTCAAAATGCTCCACCGTGGCGAAGACTTTAAGCCGTGCTCGATGCAACAGCACACGGACATTGGAGAGCGAGAGTGTCAGAAGATTACAGATCTCTTCCAACTCCAGGCCCTGGCGTTCGCGCAATACCAGCACGCTGCTTTGCAAATCGGACAGGTTCAGCAACGTGTGCTCCAGGCACTTGCGCAGTTCATCCTCGGTCAGCAGGGCTTCCGGGGTGTCCTGGTGCCAGGCGTAGGGCGCGACAGCCCAGTGGCCATCATCGGGGGTAAAACGGTCGTCGCCAATGGTGCCATGGGGCGAAGGCAGGTCGTCGAGCAGCACTTCCCGGCGATTCTGCTTATAGCGACCCTTGGCGGCGTTGGCCGTGATGGTCAGCAGCCAGGTCTTGAGGCTGGAGCGCCCCTCGAACCGGGCTAGGTTGCGTACCACCGACAGCCAGGCGTCCTGCACCACCTCATCGGCATGGCGCTGCCCGACAATGGCATAGGCCACCGCGCGCATCGCGCTTTGATAGGTGGTGACCAATTCCTTGTAGGCCCGCTGCTCACCCTTGAGCAAACGTTCAAGCAGGTGCGCGTCGTCCGCTGCTGCCATGTCTACCTCGATTCCACTGTGCAAACCCGCTACTGCAGCAACCAGGCCCTGGTAGGAACTGGCTTGCCAGCGATGCAGGCACCTGGGTGATTCAGCCGCACCGCGCTGATGCGATCGCTGGCAAGCCGTCGCCTACAGGGACGGCGTTACCCCGGTAGATCAGCGCTTGCGCAGGATTACGCTACCGATCGAATAGCCTGCGCCAAACGAACTGAGTACCGCGACGGCGCCCTTGGGCAGGTCGTCCTGGTAGGTGTGGAACGCAATCACCGAGCCGGCCGAGCTGGTGTTGGCGTAAGTATCGAGGATCACCGGCGCTTCTTCCACCGAGGCTTCGCGGCCCAGCAGTTTCTTCACAATCAGGTGGTTCATGCTCAGGTTGGCCTGGTGCAGCCAGAAGCGCTTCACGTCTGCCACGTTCAACTGGTTTTCTTCCAGATGCACACCGATCAGCTCGGCGACCATCGGGCAGACATCGCGGAACACTTTGCGGCCTTCCTGCACGAACAGCTTGTCGGGCGCGCCGATGCCCTCTTCCGCCGCGCGGTTGAGGAAGCCGAAATTGTTGCGTATGTTGTTCGAGAACTTGGTCAGCAGCTTGGTGCTGACCACGTCGAACTGGTGCTCGGAGGTGGCCAGGTCGGCACGCTCGAGGATCACTGCGGTGGCCGCGTCGCCGAAGATGAAGTGGCTGTCGCGGTCACGGAAATTCAGGTGGCCGGTGCAGACTTCCGGGTTGACCATCAGGATCGCCCGCGCCTGGCCCAGCTGGATGCTGTTGGCGGCGTTCTGGATGCCAAAGGTCGCCGAGGAACACGCCACGTTCATGTCGAAACCGAACCCTTCGATGCCCAGGGCTTCCTGGACTTCGATGGCAATGGCCGGGTAGGCGCGCTGCAGGTTGGAGCAGGCGACGATCACGCCGTCGATGTCGGCGGCGGTCTTGCCGGCGCGCTGCAGGGCCTGTTCGGCAGCGCCGACGGCCATCTGGCAAAGCACCGACCACTCGTCATTGCTGCGCTCGGGAAGACGCGGGGCCATGCGCTGCGGGTCGAGAATGCCGTCCTTGTCCATGACAAAGCGGCTCTTGATGCCCGAGGCTTTTTCGATAAAGGCGGCGCTGGATTCGGTCAGCGGCTGAACGTCACCACGCTCGATGGCGGCGGCGTTGTCGGCGTTGAACTGCTGCACGTAGGTATTGAAAGACTGCACCAGCTCTTCGTTGGAGATGCTGTTGGCCGGGGTATACAGGCCAGTGCCGCTGATGACGACGTTATGCACGGTCGTTCCTCTAAATCTGTCAGGCAGAAGATATTGGTACCGTCGTACCAAACTGTAAGTCGTTCGATTCCGTCCAGCGGCATCAAACTGGCAACGCTTTATTCCATCGCGCCGTGGCTGTACGCCAGCCCATCCCGACGATCCCGGCATTTATAACCGCGAAGTTTGCCACAAACCCTGGGATTTGGCGCCATGTGCCCGATAAACCTGCTGTGCAGTGGTGTTGGCCCTGTGGCAAGCAGGCTTGTCTTGATGAGCGGCCTTATTGTGGCTGGCGAGCCTGTGGTGGCAAGCAGACTTTTTGTGGTGAGCAGACTTTTTGTGGTGAGCAGGCTTGCCCTGCGTTGGGCTGCGCAGCAGCCCCAGTCCAACCTCCTCGGTCTGCCAGATAGATCCGGTGAGCTGTTTTTGGGGCTGCTGCGCAGCCCAACGCAGGGCAAGCCTGCTCACCACAAAAAGCCCGCCAGCCACAACAAGCCTACTCACCACACAGGCCTGCTCACCCCAACAAGCCTGCTCACCACAAAAAGGCCACTCACCACCAAGAAAACCCATCTGCCACGACAAGCCCACCTGTCTTAGCAAGCCCGCTCACCACAATTTCAAGCCTCGACCAGGCTCCATTGCTTGCTCAGGCGCTTGTCGGAAATCGGCACTTTGGTGCCGAGCTGCTGGGCAAACAACGACACCCGATATTCCTCCAGCCACCAGCGATAGAGCTCCAGTTGCGGGTCGCGCTTGCCTTCCTGGGTGTGTTTGTTCAGGCGGTTCTGGTATTGCGCCCACAGGCCGCCCAGTTCGGTGCTCCACACCCGATCCTTTTGCACCTGGCTCGGCAGTTTCTCCAGACGCAATTCGATGGCCTTGAGGAATCGCGGCAGCTCCTTGAACCACTGCGCCGGGGTTTCGCGCACAAAACCGGGATACACCAGGTTACTCAATTGTTGCTTGATGTCGTTGAGGGCCACCGCCTGGGCCAGGTCGATCTTGCCCTTGAAGCGCTTTTGAAGGCCGTGCCAGAGTTTCAACACCTCCAGGGTCAAGCGTGCCAGGCGTTCGGCATGTTCGGTCCAGCTGCCACGCTTGCGTTCGGCCAACGCGGCGAGGCCGGCGCCGTCACGCGGCAAGCTGGCTTCGCCTTCCAGCACGCAGCTGTCGAGGCTGGCCAGCAGGATGTCTTCGACCAGCGCGTCGATGCGCCCCAGTTCGCGGTACATCAGGCCCAATTCAGTGAGGCCGGGCAATTTGCCGCGCAGGAATTTCGCCGGTTCCGCCAGTTGCTGCATCAGCAGGCGCTGCAACGCGCGGCGATGCTGGAACTCGGCTTCGGCAGCGGTGGAGAAACGCCCTTCCTTGACCGTGCCGTTTTCCTCCACGAGCGCCGGGTAGACGGTCATCGACAGGCCGGCGATGTTCTGCTGGGTCTTCTCGGCCACCGCGGCGAACACCTTGGCCTCCACCGGCTGCTGGCTCTTCGCCGTCTGCGGTACCGCCAAGGCCGCTTGGCTGGCTTGCGCAAAACGTGCCGTCAGCTCGGCCAGGTCGCGGCCTTCGCCGAGGAACTTACCCTCGCCATCGACCACTTCCAGGTTCATCTTCAGGTGGCTGTCCACCTGCTGCGCGGCCTCGGCCCAGGCTTCATCGCTGACCCGTGCGCCGGTCATGCGCAGCAGTTCCCGGCCCAGGGCCTGCGGCAGCGAGCCCTGGCCGAATTCAATGCGCTGCAACGCCGCCTTGACGAAATCCGGCACCGGTACGAAGTTCTTGCGCAACGCCTTCGGCAAGTTGCGCACCAGCGCGATACATTTGGCTTCGATCACCCCGGGCACCAGCCATTCCAGGCGCTCCGGCGGCAACGCCGGCAGCAGCGGTGCGGGGACGCGCAGGGTTACGCCGTCGCGTGGATGATTGGGCTCGAAGTGGTAACTCAAGGCCAGCGCCAGGTCGCCCAGGTGCAGGGTGTCCGGATAATGCGCGGCGGTGACCTCGCTGGCCTCGCGGGCCAGCACGTCTTCTTCGCGCATGATCAGCAGTTGCGGGTCTTTCTGGCTGTTGACCTTGTACCAGCTGTCGAACGTGGCGGTCTGGTGGATCTCCGCCGGCAGGCGCGCATCGTAGAAGGCGTACAGGGTTTCTTCGTCGGCGAGGATGTCGCGCCGGCGCGCCTTGGCCTCCAGCTCATCGAGCTGTTCAAGCAGTTGCTGATTGGCCGTGAGGCACTTGGCCCGCGACTGAATTTCGCCACGCACCAGGCCTTCGCGGATAAACAGCTCGCGCGACACCACCGGGTCAATCGGCCCGTAATGCACCGGACGACGCCCGACCACGATCAGCCCGAACAGGGTGATCTGTTCAAAGGCGACGACCTGGCCGCGCTTCTTTTCCCAATGCGGTTCGAAGTGGTTTTTCTTGATCAGGTGCCCGGCCAGCGGCTCGATCCAGTCGGCATCGATCTTCGCCACCATGCGCGCGTAGAGCTTGGTGGTTTCCACCAGTTCGGCGGTCATCAGCCATTGCGGGCGCTTCTTGCCGATGCCCGAGGACGGGTGAATCCAGAAGCGTCGCTGGCGTGCACCGAGGTAATCGCCTTCTTCAGTCTTCTGGCCGATCTGGCTGAGCAGGCCGGACAGCACCGCCTTGTGCAGTTTCGGGAAGTCCGCCGGTTCTTTATTGACGGTCAGCTGCATGTCGCGGCAGATCAGGCTCAACTGGCGGTGGGAATCGCGCCACTCGCGCAGGCGCAGATAATTCAGGAAGTTCTTGCGGCACCAGTTGCGCAGCGGGCTGGCGGTCAATGCCTGGCGCTGCTCTTCAAAGCCGCGCCACAGATTGACCAACCCGGCGAAGTCCGAGTCGGCGTCTTTCCACTGGGCGTGCGCCTGGTCGGCGGCTTGCTGGCGTTCCGGCGGACGCTCGCGCGGGTCCTGGATCGACATGGCGCTGGCGACAATCAACACTTCCTGCAGGCTGCCGAGCTTGGCCGCCTCCAGCAGCATGCGGCCCATGCGCGGGTCCACCGGCAGGCGCGCCAGTTGGCGGCCCAGCGGCGTCAACTGGCTGTTGCGGTCTACCGCCGAGAGTTCTTGCAGCAAATTGAAACCGTCGCTGATGGCCTTGCCATCCGGCGGTTCGATAAACGGGAAATCAGTGATTTCGCCCAGACGCAGGTGCAGCATCTGCAGGATCACGGCGGCGAGGTTGGTACGCAGGATCTCCGGGTCGGTGAATTCCGGACGGGCGATAAAATCCTCTTCGCTGTACAAGCGCACGCAGATGCCCGGCTCAACCCGCCCGCACCGGCCTTTACGCTGGTTGGCACTGGCCTGGGAAATCGCCTCGATCGGCAGGCGCTGCACTTTGGCGCGGTAGCTGTAGCGGCTGATGCGCGCGGTGCCGCTGTCGATGACATAGCGGATGCCCGGCACGGTCAGCGAGGTTTCGGCGACGTTGGTCGCCAGTACCACGCGCCGTCCAGGGTGGGACTGGAAAATCCGCTGCTGTTCGGCCGGCGACAGCCGCGCGTACAACGGCAAAATTTCGGTGTGCTTGAGTTGGGCCTTGCGCAGCATCTCGGCGGCGTCACGGATCTCGCGCTCGCCGGGCAAAAACACCAACACGTCGCCGGGGCTGCGGCGCTCGCTACGCTCATAGGCGGCAATTTCATCGAGGGTGGCGAGGATCGCCTGGTCGACCGTCAAGTCGTCCTCGACGCGGTTGCCCTCCTCGTCCTGCTCCAGGGTCAGCGGGCGGTACCAGGTATCGACCGGGAAGGTGCGGCCCGACACTTCGACAATCGGTGCATCGTCGAAATGTTTGGAGAAACGCTCCAGGTCGATGGTCGCCGACGTGATGATGACTTTCAGGTCGGGGCGACGCGGCAGCAGGGTTTTCAGGTAACCCAGCAGGAAGTCGATATTGAGGCTGCGTTCGTGGGCTTCGTCGACGATGATCGTGTCGTAGCGTTCCAGATACCGGTCGTTCTGGGTTTCGGCGAGCAGGATGCCATCGGTCATCAGCTTGATCAGGGTGTTTGAATCGCTCTGGTCTTCAAAGCGCACCTGATAACCGACCAGCGCGCCCAACGGCGTCGCCAACTCTTCGGCAACCCGGCTGGCAACGCTGCGCGCGGCAATCCGGCGCGGCTGAGTGTGGCCGATCAGGCCGTACTGGCCGCGGCCGATCTCCAGGCAGATCTTCGGCAACTGGGTGGTTTTACCCGAGCCGGTTTCACCGGCAATGATCAGCACCTGATGCTTGTTCAGCGCATCCTTGATCTCGTCACGCTTGGCCGCAATCGGCAGGCTATCGTCGTAACGAATCACCGGCAGGCTGGCGCGCCGCGCCGTCACCTGGGCACAGGACGCCTGCATGCGCGTCACCCACTGCGCCAACTTCTCCTCGTCGGGTTTCTTGCGCAGCTCGAGCAACTGCCGCCGCAAGCGGTGGCGGTCGGCGAGCATGGCGTGATCGAGGTTTTTCAGCAGTTGGTCGATAGCGGGCGCTTGGTCAGTCATCAGGGCGGCAAGGGTCTTTTGGGTGAGGCAGGTGAGGCCTGCGCAGCATTAATCAATGGTATGGAGGGGATTGTCGCAGATTTCGCCACGGCAGGAGACGCTCCATCACTTTGCAATGGTCCCTGTCCCGCCCCCAGTAACGACTTTTACTACAAGGCTTTGAGCGCCCTTCACACTGTTAAAAAGAGAAAGTCCGATTTGATGGGTGAGATACGCAGGCTTCAATGAATCGCCGGAAACCTCAAGCAAATCAAAATATTCCCCATTCAAAACGGAGCTTAATATGCCAATCGATTCTGTCACGCCGCGCCTGCCGAGTTACCAGGAATCTATCGATGCCCAACCACGCTCGGCAAAAACCGAGCCACCGCCAAGCTATGAATTCCCTCCGGCCTATACCGAAAAGCCGTCATCAACATCCGCCAGCCGCCAAGCCTCATCGGAGCGCCCAACCAACCTGACGCAGAATAGAATCGCGGAGTTCCACTCCACAAGCCGGACCAATCGAGGAATGGACTTCATGAGAGTTCTAAACGAACGAAGAACGTGAAGTCGCTTGCTTGAACGTTGCCCTGAACACAAGGGGGCGGGCCAATTACAGCATGTGATGTTTGAAGTCACGACTCTTGCTCCCTTGACGGCAGGCTGACGCGCCACTCACGCGCCAGCTTCAGTCTTCGCCCACGGCGACATTTACTACAACACTGAGTGGATCATTCTGTGTTTTCAACAGCAGAAGTCCGATGGGATGGAGGGCATAGGGAAGGTTAAATGAGACTTCCAGACAACAGCTTCTATTTTTTAACGTGAACCGGAGCTTCCATGCTGATCCCGCCGACCACTACGCGCCCAGATAACCCGCCCTCTTACGCTGAAGCAATGCGCCCTGAGAGCCCGCCGCCCTATGAACATCTTGCGAGCTATGCGCAAGCAACTGGCACACCCTCTAACGCTGGAGTAATGCGCCCTGAGAGCCCGCCGCCCTATGAACCTGCGCAAGCAACAGGCATTCAGTCTTCGCCCCGTAATAGCCATGATCCATCCGCGCCGGCCACCAACCTGACGGCGAATCGAATCGCAAACAGCGTTACGAACGGACTGATGAGCTTATTGTCTCGCGTTTAAAATGACGGCTCGGATGAGCAGCGCAGATCCACACAAGAAAACACAGAGGTGCCCCCTATTTCATTTAAAGGCTATTTAATGACTATGACCCCGAGCCAGGCAAATCGAGAAATAAATTTCATGTTCGCTCTATAGCCGAGCGATTCACGGTGATGCACCACTAGACATATCGAGCTCGCTCGTTAAAGGACCTTAGTATGCCCATTGACTCCGGTCGTTATAGCTACAGCCCCAGCGACTACGCTGGACGATACGCCACTAAACACCAAAGTATCGCGCCTGAAACCTACAGACGAAAAAGCTCCTGGGAGCAGGACACCCCCGCTACCAGTAGCAGCTCGTGGACCCCTCTCATCGCCAAACAGCCACTCTCAGCAATGAGTCCGGCCAAGCAAAAAGAACTTGATCAATTAAAGAAGACCAAAGAAACGCTGGAGGGAATGGCGAATAAGTACTCGCGCCCGGATCTACCTAAGGAGCTTTTCCAGAAGCCGACCAATTTACTGGAACAAATCATCAGAAAAAGTGAAGACACGCCGGAAAGTAAAAATCCACTGAAAAGAATAACTAATTCACACGCACACAAACAACTTGACGCCGAATACAATAAGTCAATGATGGGCTTATATAGACAAGCGGAAAAGGGCGCTTTTAAGACTGAACGAATTCCTGAATGGGAAAAAAACGGATTCAAACAGTCAGAAGCAAAAGTCAACGGAGCAGATGGGGAGATAGCCCTCGAGGCCTTAACGCTGATGGGTCGCGGCACGCCTTGGTTTGGCGAAATACGCAAGGAAAACCGCAAAACATAATGTCCTGCCCGGTCGAAATTTAAATAACGACACCAGGAACGCTGCTGTTTTCGTCCACAGGCGCACTCACTCCTCAGGAGTGAGTGCGTTCTTTACGCCGATACGGAAACACATCAATCACCTTCCCCGCGCGAATCGCGTCCTGCAAACCTTTCCAGTAATCGGCGTTGTACAACTCGCCATGCAGTTCATTGAACAACTTGCGCTGGCCCGCATCGGCGAACAGGAACGGCGGAAATTCTTCCGGGAACACGTCCAGTGGGCCGATGGAGTACCAGGGTTCAGAGGCCATTTCGTCCTCGGGCGTGCGCGGCGCAGGGATATGGCGGAAGTTGGCTTCGGTGAGAAAGCAGATTTCGTCGTAGTCGTAGAACACCACGCGGCCGTGGCGGGTGACGCCGAAGTTCTTCAGCAGCATGTCGCCGGGGAAGATATTCGCCGCCGCCAGTTGCTTGATCGCCAGGCCGTAGTCTTCCAGGGCTTCGCGCACCTGGGCGTCGTTGGCGTTGTCGAGATAAAGGTTGAGCGGGGTCATGCGCCGTTCGGTCCAGCAGTGGCGAATCAGCACGGTGTCGCCTTCGACTTCGACGGTGCCGGCGGCGACTTCGAGCAGCTCGGCCAGGCACTCCGGCTCGAATTTGCTCAAGGGGAAGCGGAAGTCGGCGAATTCCTGGGTGTCGGCCATGCGCCCGACGCGGTCGACGCTTTTGACCAGGCGGTACTTCTCGATCACCGTGGCGCGGTTGACGTTTTTCGACGGCGAAAAGCGGTCCTTGATGATCTTGAACACGGTGTTGAAGCCGGGCAGCGTAAACACGCTCATGACCATGCCACGCACGCCGGGGGCCATGATAAAGCGGTCGTCGGTGGTCGCCAGGTGGTTGATCAGCGCGCGGTAGAACTCGGATTTGCCGTGCTTGTAGAAGCCGATGGAGGTGTACAGCTCGGCAATGTGCTTGCCCGGCAGGATGCGCTTGAGAAAACCGATGAATTCCGCCGGCACCGGCACGTCGACCATGAAGTAGGAACGGGTAAACGAAAAGATGATCGACACATCGGCTTCGTCGGTGATCAGTGCATCAATCTGGATGCCCTGCCCTTCACGGTGCAGCAGCGGGATCACCAACGGCCACTGCTCGTCGCGGGTGTAGATACGTCCTACAAGGTAGGCGCCTTTGTTGCGGTAAAGCACCGAGGAAAACAGCTCGACGTTGAGGTCCGGGTCCTTGCATACCCAGTCCGGCAGGTTTTCGCGCAGTTGCACTTCGAGGCGGCGCAGGTCGGCGGCGAGGTCCGCGTAGGGTTCGCTGAAACGGTAATCGGCGAAGATCTGCGCCAGCATCTCGGCGATCTGGCCGCCCGGCGTATACGTGCGCGTCTGCGCCGCCCGTGCCCGGCGCAGGCTGGGCCGGGTGGTGTGGATAAACATGCAGCCATCGCTGATCAGGTCATGGCTGAAAAGGCCGCAGAAAATCGAGTTGTACCAGGTCTCGGACAGCTCATCGTCGAAACGCAGGTCGATCAGGCCGATGTAGGCGCTTTTCACCAACGGCCACACCTCGATATCGAGCAATGCCGCGTCGGCAAAATTTGCCCGCAGGCGTGCGGTCACCTCGCCGACCTTCTCTTCATACAGGTTGATACGCGCCGCCGAGGCCGCCTGCCCCAATTGCCACTGGGCCTTTTCGAAACGCTCGCGGGCACCGTCGGTGATCTGGCGAAAGTGCTCACGGTAGTCGTCGAACCCTTCAAGGATCGTGCGGGCAATGGCGAGTGCGGGCGTGGTGAGCGACATGCGGGAAACCTCGAACGGGCATCGGGAAGCCCTGAGCTTAGCCAGTGTAGGGAGACAGGAGAAGGGCCACTTTCAGCGCCCTGTTGTACAACTTCGTTCACTTTGTACATTTATTTTCAATTTATTTATTTCGACTGTACGGTCAATAAACGCACCCAAAAGTCGCACGCCGTTTTCACCCCAGGCCTTCATCGACGTGGCCTGCCAGCGTGAACCAGGAAAATCGCGCGGCGCCTCGAGGGTACATCCCCCTAGCAATGCTTTGGATCCAACTAAGGGAAACCCTGATTACCACCTTGATGGCACTTTGATATATAGCGCGCCCTTTCCCACCCTAACAAGGTCCAAAGACCGATCCGGGATCAGGTTTTAATTGCCCAAGGAGCATTGAGATGTCATTGAGGAATATGAAAATCGGACTGCGTGCCGGATTGAGCTTTGGGGTATTGGCCAGTCTGCTGGTAATTGTCGGCCTGTTTGGCCTGGGCCAGATGGCCAAGCTGCGCGAGAGCGCGCTGGTCATCGAAGACGCCTGGATGCCGAGCATCGAGAACGCCCACGACATCGCCGCCTACGTCGCCAACATTCGCCTGGAAGGCCTGCGCCTGGTCACCACCGACGAATCGCGGATACGCGACACCAGCAGGGCCTTGATCACGCGCAACACCAGTGAATTGCAAGCGCTGCTGGAGCGTCACGAAAGCCTGCTGAACAACGATGCAGAGCGTGAAATGCTCCAGCAGGCAAAAAGCAATGTGGCGACCTACCTGGGCACCGTCGGCCAGATGGTTGCCCTGGTCGACAAGGACCAGCAACAAGACGCCATCGACCTGCTGAACGTGCGCCTGGCGCCCCAGGGCATGGCCCTCAACCAGAACCTGGAAGACCTGATCGCGTTCAACCAGAAAGGTGTCGAAGCGGCAGCCGACGCGGCTGCCGAGACCTACTCGAGCGCGCAGTGGATTGTCGGGCTGATCATCGTGGTCGCGCTGATCGCCACCCTGCTGCTGGCGTGGCTGCTGACCCGCAGCATCACCGCGCCGCTCGGCCAGGCGTTGATCGTGGCGCGTACCATCGCCGGCGGCGACCTCAGCCAGCCGATCGTGGTGCACGGCCATGACGAGCCGGCGCAACTGCTGGGCGCCCTGGCGACCATGCAGGAACAGTTGCAAAGCACCATTCGTGGCATCAGTGAATCCGCCCAACAACTGGCTTCCGCCGCCGAAGAGATGAGCTCGGTGATGGAGCAGAGCACCCGTGGCCTGCAGGCACAGAACGACGAGATCGAGCAGGCCGCGACGGCCGTGACCGAAATGAGTTCGGCAGTGGACGAGGTGGCCGGCAACGCAGTGTCCAGCGCCGAAGCCTCCAAGGCTTCCGATGAAGACAGCAAGCACGGCCACTACCAGATCAGCGAAACCATCAGTTCGATCCAGAACCTGGTGGATGAAGTGCTCGGCGCGTCGAACAAGGCCGAAGGCCTGGCCGTGCAGGCCCAGGACATCAGCAAAGTGCTGGAAGTGATTCGTGGCATCGCTGGGCAAACCAACCTGCTGGCGCTCAACGCCGCCATCGAAGCCGCCCGTGCGGGCGAGGCCGGGCGTGGTTTTGCGGTGGTCGCCGATGAAGTGCGCTCGCTGGCGCAGCGCACCCAGGATTCCACCGAAGAAATCGAGCAGATGATCACCGGCATCCAGCAAGGCACCCAGGACACCGTCGACGCGCTCAACAGCAGTGCCGAACACGCCGGCCAGACGCTGCAGCGGGCCAATAGTGCCGGCAGCGCGCTGGAAAAAATCACCGCGGCGATTTCGCAGATCAGCGAGCGCAACCTGGTCATTGCCAGCGCCGCCGAGCAGCAGGCGCTGGTGGCGCGCGATGTGGACCGCAGCCTGGTGAACATTCGCGACCTGTCCACCCAGACCGCCGCCGGTGCCACGCAGACCTCGGCGGCCAGCCAGGAACTGTCGCGCCTGGCGGTGGACCTCAATGGCATGGTGACGCGGTTTATCCTTTAAACAGTGATTGTGCAGGGCCAAGTCACTGGGCACACTCGCGGCCTTGTTCGCGTAGGAGTTTTCCGTGAGACCTGTCGACACCCTGTATTTGCTCGGGCTCGCCGCCATCTGGGGCGCGAGCTTTCTGTTCATGCGCATCATCGCGCCGGAGATCGGCAGCGTGCCGACCGCGTTTTTCCGCGTGTCGATTGCCGCCGCCGGGTTGCTGGTCATCCTGGCGCTGATGCGGGTGAGCTGGGATTTCCAGGGCAAGTTCAAGACGGTCCTGCTGCTGGGGGTGATCAACTCCGGGATCCCGGCGACCATGTACTCGGTGGCGGCCCAGGTGCTGCCGGCGGGTTACTCGGCGATCTTCAATGCCACCACGCCGCTGATGGGCGTGCTGATTGGCGGGCTGTTCTTCAGCGAGCGCCTCACGCCTTCGAAAGTCGCCGGGGTGTGCCTGGGCCTGCTGGGCGTGGGCGTGCTGACCCGCGCGGGGCCGGTGGCGTTCGACCTGGAGTTGTTGATGGGCGCGCTGGCCTGCCTGCTGGCGACGACCTGTTATGGGTTTGCCGGGTTCCTGGCACGGCGCTGGCTGGACCAGCGCGGTGGCCTGGACAGTCGCCTGTCGGCCCTGGGCAGCATGCTCGGCGCCACCCTGTTCCTGTTGCCGTTCTTTGCCTACAGCGCGATCAGCCAGCCGCCCGCCAGTTGGGGTGGGTGGCAGGTGTGGTTGTCGCTGCTGGGGTTGGGACTGGTGTGCACGGCACTTGCCTACATCCTTTATTTCCGCCTGCTGTCATCCATCGGGCCGGTCAAGTCGATGACCGTGACCTTCATGATTCCGCCATTCGGCGTGCTGTGGGGCGCGTTGCTGCTGGATGAGCCGTTGTCGATGGCGCACGTGTATGGCGGGGTGTTGATCGCGGGGGCGTTGTGGCTGGTCTTGCGGCCGAAAAAAATCCTGTAGGAACCCGGCTTGCCGACGATGGCGTTCATCGCCGGCAAGCCGGGCGCCTACAGGACGGGGTGGTGTCAGGCCTTACGGAAGACGAACACCAGGCCGATGATGATCAATCCCATCCCCAGCAGGCTCAGCAGCGCGAGCCGGTTGCCGAAGATCAGGTAGTCCATCACCGCCGTTACCGCCGGCACCAGGTAGAACAGGCTGGTGACATTCACCAGGTTGCCGCGGGCGATCAAGCGGTACAGCAAAAGTGTCGCCAATAACGACACCACCACGCCCATCCACAGTACCGGCAGGTAAAAGCCGGCGTTGTGTTCAAAATGGAACGGCTGGAACGGCACAAACACCGAACACAGCAGCAAGCCCGCCAGGTACTGCACGGGCAGCGTGCCCAATGGGTTGTCGGTGATGCGCTTTTGCATGATCGAGCCAAAGGTCATGCTCGCCAGGGCCAGCAGCCCGAACAGCATCCCCGCCAGGGACATGCCCGCCAGCCCGATGCCCTGGTAGACCACCATGATCAACCCCGCCAGGCCCAGCCCGAGGCCGAACAGCCGCCGCCAGGAACGCTGGCGCTCCATCAGCACCACCGTGAGGATCGGCTGCACGCCCATGATGGTGGCCATCATTCCGGGCGTGACTTTGAGGTCCAGGGCCAGCAGGTAGAAAATCTGGTACGCCCCCAACAACACCAGCCCGGTCGCCGCCGCGTACAGCATCGGCTTGCCGGGGCGCGGCAATTGCAACTTGAGGATCGGCACCAGGAACACCAGGCCCACCAGGGCGATGGCAAAACGGATGAGCAAAAACGCAAAGGGCGAAGCATGGGCCAGGCCCAGCTTGGAGAAGATCGCCCCACTGCTCCAGAGCAGGACGAACAGGCTCGTCGAGGCCGCCGCGGCCACGGATTGTTTCGAAATGACAGACATGGTTACCACCTGTAATCAGGCAAAAAAGCCAATTCAGCTGAAGCTGAAACTCAGTAGGTTTTTTTCAGGCAGGCAGAGGGGCACAGCGAATCGCTGATCAGCCCGAAATGCCAACACCCGGCGGTGATACGACTGCGTACACCGGCGTGCTACTGACAGGTGGGGGGTAGTGGCTGATCTGCGCAGGCTGCTTGTCCTCGCACGGCACGACCGCAGCGTTGACCGCTGAATCGACTACCGCTATGCGCAAGGAAGCTGGCATGTGCTGATCTTTTTGAAGGGATAAAGACGCGCCGACTATACCCAGCCGGCGACAGGTATGGCAATGACTTGGCCAACGCGTTTTTGCGTGGCGCAGTTTTCACAGTGATGGCGTGGGGGCGTCGCTATAATGCGCCCGATTTTTTTCCAAGGATTTCCCATGCTCGCATTGCCCTGGCTGTACCTGGCGCTTCTTTCCATTGGCTATGTGATGGCCCTGGCCTACGGGCAACTCGGCGCGCTGGCGCTGGTGTCCGTAGCCCTGCTGCTGATCGCCGGGTACGCGGTACGCCAGCAGCGCACGCCGTGGGCCCGTTACCTCGGTCATGGTTTGTTTATCGTCCTCGCCGTGAGCCTGGCCATGCACTGGCTGCCGGGGTTCTACAACGGGCGCGGCATCGGCTCGCAGCAATTCACCCCCGACGCAGTGCCCTTCTCGATGTACCTGAACCAGGACAAACCGCTGATCGGCTTCTGGCTGCTGCTGGCCTGCCCGTGGATTGTGGCGCGGCGCAGCCTGCGCCTGTCGCTGTGTGTCACGGCCCTGGCCCTGACCCTCACGGCCATTGCTGCACTCGGTGGCGCCGCCTTGCTGGGGGTGATCAGTTGGGCGCCGAAATGGCCGGAACAGGCCTGGCTGTGGGTGCTCAACAACCTGCTGCTGGTGACCCTGGTGGAAGAGGCACTGTTTCGTGGCTACATCCAGGGCGGCCTGCGCCAGCGCTTCCAGCATCTGCCTTACGGCGAGAACCTGGCGCTGTTGCTGGCTTCACTGCTGTTCGGCCTGGTGCACCTGGGCGCGGGCTGGCACTGGGTGTTGCTGGCGAGCATTGCCGGGGTCGGTTATGGCCTGGCCTATCGCTTCGGTGGCCTGGGTGCAGCGATTGCCACGCACTTTGGCTTGAACCTGCTTCACTTCGGGTTGTTTACCTACCCGATGCTGGCGGGATGATTGTTGCAAAAATAAGTTAAATAAATGCCCGCCATGGCCGATACCCCCTGAAAGCCTTGCGGATTGAACAATCATGCGTAATAACCAACCCGTTACCCAGCGCGAACGTACCTTCCCCGCTCAGCAACGGTTGATCTCCACCACGGATGCCAAGGGTGTGATCACCTACTGTAACGACGCGTTTGTCGAGATCAGTGGGTTCACCCGCGAAGAGCTGCTTCGCGCGCCGCACAACCTGGTGCGTCACCCGGATGTACCGGCAGCGGTGTTCGCGCACATGTGGTCCACGCTCAAACAAGGCTTGCCATGGATGGGCATCGTCAAGAACCGCTGCAAGAGCGGCGATCACTACTGGGTCAACGCCTATGTGACGCCGGTCTTCGAAGGCAACCAGGTGGTCGGCTACGAATCGGTGCGCATCAAGCCCACCTCCGAGCAGATCCGCCGTGCCGAAGCGCTCTATCAACGCATCAACCAGGGCAAGTCGGCCATTCCCCAGCGCGACAAGTGGCTGCCGGTGCTGCAGGACTGGCTGCCGTTTATCCTGGTGAGCCAGCTGAGCTTCATGATCGGCGCCTCGCTCAACTCCCACTGGGGCTTCGCCTTGGCGGCCGGGCTGTCGGTGCCATTGGGCCTGCTGGGCCTGAGCTGGCAACAACGCGGCCTCAAGCGCCTGCTGCGCCTGGCCGAGCAGACCACGTCCGACCCGCTGATCGCGCAGATGTACACCGACAGCCGGGGTGCCCAGGCGCGCCTGGAAATGTCGATCCTCAGCCAGGAGGCGCGTCTGAAGACCTGCCTCACGCGCTTGCAGGACACGGCCGAGCACCTCAACGACCAGGCTGCACAGTCCAACACCCTGGCGCATAACAGCTCTTCCGGCCTGGAGCGCCAGCGCGTGGAAACCGAGCAGGTGGCTACGGCAGTCAACCAGATGGCCGCGACCACCCAGGAAGTCGCCAGCCACGTGCAGCGCACCGCCGATGCCACCCAGGAAGCCAATCGCCTGACCGGCCGTGGCCGCGATATCGCCGGCGAAACCCGCGAGGCGATCCAGCGCCTGTCGGTGGCCGTGGGCGAGACCGGCGTGACCGTCACCCAACTGGCCAAGGACAGCGATGAAATCGGCGGCGTGGTCGACGTGATCAAAGGCATCGCCGACCAGACCAACCTGCTGGCGCTGAACGCCGCCATCGAAGCGGCCCGCGCCGGTGAGATGGGCCGTGGTTTTGCGGTCGTGGCGGATGAAGTCCGTCAGTTGGCGCAACGCACCGCCGAATCCACCGGGCAGATCCATGCCCTGATCGCCAAGCTGCAGCAAACCGCCGCGGCCGCCGTGCAAACCATGGACGCCGGGCACCGCCAGGCCGAAGAAGGTGTGGCACGGGTGATGGAAGCGGACCAGGCGCTGGTTGGCATCAGCGAAGCCGTGGCGCACATCACCGACATGACCACCCAGATCGCCGCCGCGACCGAAGAGCAAAGCTCGGTGGCCGAAGAGATCAGCCGCAATATCAGCACCATTGCGCTGCTGGCGGACCAGACCTCGGAGCAGGCGTTGAACTCGGCGCAGTTGAGTGAAGAGCTGACGCATACCGCCAATACCCAGTACTCGCTGGTAGAGCGGTTTAACCGATAGATCGCTATCGCAGGCAAGCCAGCTCCCACATTCGACGGTGTTCACACATCAAAATGTGGGAGCTGGCTTACCTGCGATGAGGCCCTAAAGGCCAGCAAGAAAGCTTGAGACCTTCACCGCCGCTGCCTCCAGATGCTGCTCATGACTGAACCCCGATGCCTTCAACGGCTTCAAGTCATGATCCCCCGCCACCAGCCACATCACCTCGATGCTCGGCGACAAGCCATACCCCTCCACCGCCGCCCGATTGCCCAACGCATCGCGCTCGCCCTGCACGATCAGGGTCGGCGTCTTCAGCCCGGCCAAGTGCTCGACCCGTGGCTTCTCTGGCTTGCCCACCGCATAAAACGGATAGCCCAGGCACACCAGCCCATCGGCGCCCAGTTCATCCGCGACTAAACTGGCCATCCGCCCGCCCATGGATTTGCCGCCAATCGCCAGTTTCCCAGCGACATGACGTCGCACCTCGGCATGCACCTCGCGCCACGCCTCCAGCAGTTTCGGCGCCGGGTTCGGCGGGCGTTTAACGCCGTCCACCCGGCGCTGGGCCATGTACGCAAACTCGAAGCGCAACACGTTCACGCCGTGCCCGGCAAGGCGTGCAGCCATGTCGTTCATGAACGATGAGTCCATCGGTGCGCCGGCGCCGTGGGCCAGGATCAACGTGACAGGTGCCCCCGACGCCTCGCCCGCCGCGACATCCCACAGCCAGCCGCGTTCGCGCACACAGTGCGCCCATTGATCCCCGTCAATACTGGCCTTGTGCTCTTTGCCCATGCTTGCCTCGCTTTTTAGTCTGCCTATAACTCCAGCCCAAGTGCCGCATCTGCTTGGGTTGAACCGTGGATGGGGAACCATGAACACTACTTTAAGTACCGCCTATAACTACAAGGTGGTCCGCCAATTCGCCATTATGACGGTGGTGTGGGGCATCGTCGGCATGGGGCTCGGGGTTTTTCTCGCTGCCCAATTGGTTTGGCCTGCGCTCAACTTCGACCTGCCCTGGACCAGCTTCGGCCGCCTGCGCCCGCTGCACACCAACGCGGTGATCTTCGCCTTCGGCGGCTGTGCGCTGTTCGCCAGCTCCTTCTACTCGGTGCAACGCACCTGCCAGACGCAGCTGTTCGCGCCGAAAATCGCCGCGTTCTGCTTCTGGGGCTGGCAATTGGTGATCCTGCTGGCCGCGATCACCTTGCCGCTGGGCTACACCAGTTCCAAGGAATACGCCGAGCTGGAATGGCCGATCGACATCCTCATCACCATCGTCTGGGTGGCCTACGCCATCGTGTTTTTCGGCACGGTGATGAAGCGCAACACCAAGCACATCTACGTCGGCAACTGGTTCTTCGGTGCGTTCATCATCACCGTGGCCATCCTGCACATTGTCAACAACCTGGAAATCCCGGTCAGCCTGACCAAGTCCTACTCGCTGTACGGCGGTGCGACGGATGCCATGGTGCAGTGGTGGTACGGACACAACGCGGTAGGCTTTTTCCTCACTGCGGGCTTCCTGGGGATGATGTACTACTTCGTGCCCAAGCAGGCCGAGCGTCCGGTGTACTCCTATCGCCTGTCCATCGTGCACTTCTGGGCGCTGATCACCCTGTACATCTGGGCCGGCCCGCACCACCTGCACTACACCGCGCTGCCGGACTGGGCACAGTCGTTGGGCATGGTGATGTCGCTGGTCCTGCTGGCACCGAGCTGGGGCGGCATGATCAACGGCATGATGACCCTGTCGGGCGCCTGGCATAAGTTGCGCAGCGACCCGATCCTGCGCTTCCTGGTGGTCTCCCTGGCGTTCTACGGCATGTCGACCTTCGAAGGCCCGATGATGGCGATCAAGACCGTCAACGCCCTCTCCCACTACACCGACTGGACCATCGGCCACGTACACGCCGGCGCCCTCGGCTGGGTGGCGATGATCTCCATCGGCGCGCTGTACCACATGATCCCGAAAATCTTCGGTCGCGAGCAGATGTACAGCCTCGGCCTGATCAACGCGCACTTCTGGCTGGCCACCATCGGCACCGTGCTCTACATCGCCTCGATGTGGGTCAACGGCATCGCCCAGGGCCTGATGTGGCGTGCGGTCAACGAAGACGGCACCCTGACCTACTCCTTCGTCGAAACCCTGGTGGCCAGCCACCCTGGCTTCATCGTGCGGCTGGTAGGCGGTGCGGTGTTCCTCAGCGGCATGTTCCTGATGGCTTACAACACATGGCGCACCGTGCGCTCGGCGCAACCCGCCGAAGCCGCCACCACTGCGCAGCTGGCCTGAGGAGTCTGTGATGAAACACGAAACGATTGAAAAGAACGTCGGCCTGTTGATGCTGCTCATGGTGCTCGCCGTGAGCATCGGTGGCCTGACCCAGATCGTCCCGCTGTTCTTCCAGGACGTGACCAACAAGCCGGTCGAGGGCATGAAACCCTATACCGCGCTGCAACTGGAAGGCCGCGACATCT
Source organism: Pseudomonas aylmerensis (assembly GCF_001702265.1). Lineage (GTDB taxonomy): Bacteria > Pseudomonadota > Gammaproteobacteria > Pseudomonadales > Pseudomonadaceae > Aquipseudomonas > Aquipseudomonas aylmerensis. The sequence continues at coordinate 681,232 of NZ_MAUE01000045.1, read as the reverse complement.
ACATCCGCGAAGGCTGCGTACAGTGCCACTCGCAGATGATCCGCCCGTTCCGCGCCGAGACCGAACGCTACGGCCACTACTCGGTCGCCGGCGAAAGCGTGTGGGACCACCCGTTCCTGTGGGGCTCCAAGCGCACCGGCCCGGACCTGGCGCGCGTCGGCGCACGCTACTCCGACGACTGGCACCGCGCGCACTTGTACAACCCGCGCAACGTGGTGCCCGAGTCGAAGATGCCGGCCTATCCGTGGCTGGTCACCGCTCCCGTCGACAGTAGCCACACCGAGACCAAGTTGAAAGTGATGCGCACCCTCGGCGTGCCGTACACCGACGACGACATCAGTGGTGCGGTCGCCAGCCTCAAGGGCAAGACCGAGATGGACGCCCTGGTGGCGTACCTGCAAGTGCTCGGCACCGCCATCAAGAGCAAGAGGTGAGCCATGGGATTTGAATTCGATGCAGGCACCATCCGCGGCCTCGGCACGCTGGTGGTCGCCATCGCCTTTATCGGCTTGTCGCTGTGGGTGTTCAACAACCGGCGCAATGCGGAATTCGAGCAGGCGCGCCTGCTGCCCTTCGCCGATGAACCCACTCCATCCGACGCTCAAGAAGAGCCTGCAACAAGGAGCAACCGGCCATGACCCTATTCTGGAGTACATGGATCTGCGTACTGACCCTCGGCAGCCTGATCGGCCTGACCTGGCTGTTGATCGGCACCCGCAAGGGCGAAACCAAGGGCAGCGTCGACCAGACGATGGGCCACGCCTTCGATGGCATCGAGGAATACGACAACCCGCTGCCCCAGTGGTGGTTCATGCTGTTCGCCGGCACCCTGGTGTTTGCCGTCGGCTACCTGATCCTCTACCCGGGCCTGGGCAACTGGAAAGGTGTGCTGCCGGGCTATGAAGACGGCTGGACCCAGACTAAGGAATGGGACAAGGAAATGGCCAGGGCCGACGCCAAGTTCGGGCCGATCTTCGCCAAATTCTCGGCCATGCCGCTGGAAGAGGTCGCCAAGGACCCGCAGGCGCTGAAGATGGGCGCACGCCTGTTCGCCTCCAACTGCGCGGTGTGCCACGGCTCGGATGCCAAGGGCGCGTTCGGCTTCCCGAACCTGGCCGACAACATCTGGCGCTGGGGCGGTTCGGCCGAGGCGATCAAGACCACCATCCTCAACGGCCGCCACGCGGCGATGCCGGCCTGGGGCGACATGCTGGGTGACGAGGGGGTTAAAAACGTCGCCGCCTATGTGCGTCACGACCTGGCCAAGCTGCCTTTGCCGGCCGACAGCAGCGCCGACCTCGCCGCAGGCCAAACCGCGTTCAACACCACCTGTGTCGCCTGCCACGGACCGCAAGGCCACGGCATGGAAGCGATGGGCGCGCCTGACCTGACCAAACCGGCCGGCTATATCTACGGCACCAGCCTCGCGCAGTTGCAGCAGACCATCCGTCACGGCCGTCAGGGCCAGATGCCGGCACAGGAAGTGCTGCAGGGCAATGACAAGGTGCACCTGCTGGCGGCATACGTGTATAGCCTGTCCCATCAATAGCAGCCGGTGAGCGGGAAGTTTTAAGCTTCAAGCTTCAAGCTTCAAGCTTCAAGCTTCAGGCTTCAGGCTTCAGGCTTCAGGCTTCAGGCTTCAGGCTTCAAGTGTCAGGCTGCAAGAGAAGAGTTCCCAACTTGGATCTTGCAGCCGTTTTTTCCTGCGGCATGCAACTTGCCACTTATGGCTGCCGCTCTGCGTCAGTTCGTCACACCCTTCCAAAGCACCACTTTCCCCCCCTGCCAATCGGGTCTACGCTTCCTTGCACAGTGGACCGGTTCAGAGCGCACGGCGTTGCCCGCTGCGGCCTGTGAAAATTCTTGTCCACTCGATCAGCTTTCGATTTCGGATTTTGTCCCTACGCAAAACATGGAAAGGGCGCAGAATCTGGCGTGGAACGCATTGATACAGGTCAGTCATTGCGTTGCAATGGCCCCTCGCTTTCTACATACTTGCGGCCGATTTTACCTATAAAAAAACCTAAACCGTGGAACCTTAGAATGAGCACAGCAATCAGTCCGACTGCTTATAACTATAAGGTAGTCCGCCAGTTCGCCATCATGACGGTGGTCTGGGGGATCCTTGGCATGGGGCTCGGGGTGTTCATCGCCTCGCAACTGGTCTGGCCGGAATTGAATTTCGGCTTGCCCTGGACGACCTTCGGCCGCCTGCGCCCGCTGCACACCAACCTGGTGATTTTCGCCTTCGGCGGATGTGCATTGTTTGCCACCTCCTACTATGTCGTGCAGCGCACCTGCCAGACGCGACTGATCTCCGACAGTCTCGCGGCCTTCACCTTCTGGGGTTGGCAAGCGGTCATCGTCAGCGCCATCGTCACCCTGCCGCTGGGCTACACCACCACCAAGGAATACGCCGAGCTGGAATGGCCGATCGCGATCCTGCTCGCCATCGTCTGGGTGACCTATGCGGTGGTGTTCTTCGGCACCATCGTCAAGCGCAAGACCAAGCACATCTATGTCGGTAACTGGTTCTACGGTGCCTTCATCCTGGTCACGGCGATGCTGCACATCGTCAACCACGCTTCGTTGCCGGTGAACCTGTTCAAGTCCTACTCGGCCTACGCCGGGGCGACGGATGCGATGATCCAGTGGTGGTACGGCCACAACGCCGTGGGTTTCTTCCTGACCACCGGTTTCCTCGGGATGATGTACTACTTCGTGCCGAAACAGGCCGAACGTCCTATTTACTCGTACCGCCTGTCCATCGTGCACTTCTGGGCACTGATCACCCTGTACATCTGGGCCGGCCCGCACCACCTGCACTACACCGCGCTGCCGGACTGGGCGCAGTCGCTGGGCATGGCAATGTCGATCATCCTCCTGGCTCCGAGCTGGGGCGGCATGATCAACGGCATGATGACCCTGTCGGGCGCCTGGCATAAGTTGCGCACCGACCCGATCCTGCGTTTTCTCGTGGTCTCGCTGGCGTTCTACGGCATGTCGACCTTCGAAGGGCCGATGATGGCGATCAAGACCGTCAACTCGCTCTCCCACTACACCGACTGGACCATCGGCCACGTTCATGCCGGCGCCCTCGGCTGGGTGGCGATGATCTCCATCGGCGCGCTGTACCACATGATCCCGAAACTGTTCGGCCGTGCGCAGATGCACAGCGTCGGGCTGATCAACACGCACTTCTGGCTGGCCACCATCGGCACCGTGCTCTACATCGCCTCGATGTGGGTCAACGGCATCACCCAGGGCCTGATGTGGCGTGCGATCAACGATGACGGCACCCTCACCTACTCCTTCGTCGAAGCGCTGCAAGCCAGCCACCCGGGCTACATCGTCCGCGCCCTGGGCGGTACGTTCTTTGCCGCCGGCATGCTGTTCATGGCCTACAACGTCTGGCGCACCGTGCGCGCCTCCGACCCTGCAGAAGCCGAAGCCGCCGCCAAGATCGCCGTTGTGGGAGCCCACTGATGAAGCATGAAGTAGTCGAGAAGAATATCGGCCTGCTGGCCTTCTTCATGGTCATCGCCGTGAGCATCGGCGGCCTGACCCAGATCGTCCCGCTGTTTTTCCAGGACGTGACCAACAAGCCGGTCGAAGGCATGAAGCCGCGCACCGCACTTGAACTGGAAGGCCGCGACGTCTACATCGCCAACGGCTGTGTCGGCTGCCACTCGCAGATGATCCGCCCGTTCCGCGCCGAGACCGAACGCTACGGCCACTACTCGGTTGCCGGCGAAAGCGTGTGGGACCACCCGTTCCTGTGGGGTTCCAAGCGCACCGGCCCGGACCTGGCCCGTGTCGGCGGGCGTTACTCCGATGACTGGCAACGTGCGCACTTGTACAACCCGCGCAACGTGGTGCCTGAGTCGAAAATGCCGGCGTACCCGTTCCTCGTGGAAAACAAGCTCGACGGCAAGGACACCGCGAAGAAGATGGAAGTCTTGCGCACCCTGGGCGTGCCCTACACCGACGAAGACATCGCCGGTGCCGCTGCAGCCGTGAAGGGCAAGACTGAAATGGACGCATTGGTGGCCTACCTGCAAGGCCTTGGCACCATCATCAAAAGCAAACGGTGACCTACATGGATATCGGGATGATTCGAGGCCTGGGCACCGTTGTAGTGATGGTGGCCTTTGTCGGCCTGGCGCTGTGGGTGTTCAGCCCGCGACGCAAGTCGGAGTTTGACGACGCGACCATGCTGCCCTTTGCGGATGATCCCGAAGCCATCAAGCACGTCGAGCAAGCTTCTAGGAGTAACAAAGAATGACTACGTTCTGGAGTCTGTACGTCACAGTCCTCAGTCTGGGTACCATTTTCGCCCTGACCTGGCTGCTGCTGTCGACCCGCAAGGGCCAGCGCGCCGAGCAGACCGACGAGACCGTCGGCCACTCGTTCGACGGCATCGAGGAGTACGACAACCCGCTGCCCAAGTGGTGGTTCATGCTGTTCGTCGGCACCATCATTTTCGCCCTCGGTTACCTGGCGCTCTACCCCGGCCTGGGCAACTGGAAAGGCCTGCTGCCGGGCTACAACTACCTCGACAACGACAAGCAAACCCCCTTCGCCAACGGCCAGACCGGCTGGACCGGCGTGCACGAATGGGAAAAGGAAATGGCCAGGTCGGACGCCAAGTTCGGGCCGATCTTCGCCAAATTCGCGTCGATGCCAATTGAGGAAGTCGCCAAGGACCCACAGGCCCTGAAGATGGGTGGCCGCCTGTTCGCCTCCAACTGCTCGGTCTGCCACGGCTCCGACGCCAAGGGTGCCTATGGCTTCCCCAACCTGACCGACGCCGACTGGCGCTGGGGTGGCGAGCCGGCCACCATCAAGGAAACCATCATGAAGGGCCGCCATGCAGTGATGCCGGCCTGGCTTGATATCCTCAAGGAACAGGGCGTGGCCGATGTGGCTGCCTTCGTCGTCACCAACCTCGATGGGCGCAAGCTGCCGGAAGGTACCAAGGCTGACGTGGCCAACGGCGAGAAACTCTTCGCCGCCAACTGCGTGGCCTGCCATGGCCCGGCCGGCAAAGGCACCCCCGCCATGGGCGCACCCGACCTGACTCACCCGGGCGCGTTCATCTACGGCTCGAGCTTCGCGCAACTGCAGCAGACCATCCGCTGGGGCCGCCAGGGCCAGATGCCTGCGCAGGAGCAACTGCAGGGCAACGACAAGGTGCACCTGCTCGCGGCGTATGTGTACAGCTTGTCCCATGGGGACAAGAAGACTGAAGAGCAGTAAGCCTTAGTCATGACAAAGCCCCGAATCACGGGGCTTTGTCGTTTCTGGCTGCTGCCATTTCAACGGCCGAATGCTCAACCGCTCGTAATATCGAGCTTGTCGCCCACCGCCACAAAGTAGTAACGTAACTACATTAAATCTACCGAAGGGGGGATGCCCATGACTATCACCACCATTTCCAGTCGGGAATTCAACCAAGACACAAGCGGTGCCAAAAAAGCCGCCCGTCAGGGGCCGGTTTTTATCACTGATCGCGGCAAGCCAGCCCATGTACTGCTAAGCATTGAGGACTACCAGAAACTGACAGGTCTGAATGTCGACATCGTTGACCTGTTGGTGATGCCGGAAGCGGCCGAAATCGACTTTGAAACCGAACGTGCCGTGGTCACTCACCGCCCCGTGGACTTCTCTTGAATGTACCTACTCGACACCAACGTAATCTCTGAACTTCGTAAACCTCAGGCTGACGCAAGAGTGGTCGCCTGGGCAAAAAGCGTTATCGCCCCGCGCATGTTTATCTCAGCAATTACGCTGAAAGAACTGGAAACCGGCGTACTGCGGATGGAGCGCCGAGACCCGGCCCAGGGGAAAGTGCTGCGTACGTGGCTCAAACGTCATGTAATGCCAGCGTTCGATGCCAGAATATTGCCGGTTGATGCCGCCGTTGCGCTGCGCTGTGCCCATTTACAGGTGCCGGACCAAGCTAACGAAAGTGACGCCTTGATTGCCGCAACTGCGCTGGTGCATGGGCTCACCGTGGTGACGCGTAACATCAGCGACTTCAAGTCCAGTGGTGTTGCCCTGATAAATCCGTGGGACGAATGACCTGCTCACCGGCAAAAACCGTCCATACTTCTCAAGTCAATTGATCCAGGTCACGTACACCATCAATTGATTTCCCCCAACGCGACCAAAGGTCGCACCCTTTGCGCACTGTCGGGGGCGTATCATTAGGCCACTGCAACACCCTTAATTTGACCCCGGTTGGCACGTACTGGCCGAGGCAAATCTCCACCGCCGTGGGATGCAATGATGAGCAACCAGATACCGGTACATGACGTTACCCCGCCTGCCAAAAACGCCAGTCAATCCGTCGACCTTTATGCGTCGCGAGAGAAAATCTACACCCGCGCCTTCACCGGCCTGTTCCGCAACTTGCGCATGCTCGGTGGCGCCGGCCTGTTCCTGCTCTACTTCGGCACGGTGTGGCTGAACTGGGGCGGACACCAGGCAGTGTGGTGGAACCTGCCGGAGCGCAAGTTCTTCATTTTTGGCGCAACCTTCTGGCCCCAGGACTTCATCCTGCTCTCGGGCATCCTCATCGTGGCGGCGTTTGGCCTGTTCTTCATCACGGTGTACGCCGGCCGCGTGTGGTGTGGGTATACCTGCCCGCAAAGCGTGTGGACGTGGATCTTCATGTGGTGCGAAAAAGTCACCGAAGGCGACCGCAACCAGCGCATCAAGCTCGATAAAGCGCCCATGGGCATCAACAAGTTCCTGCGCAAATTCAGCAAGCACACCCTGTGGCTGTTGATCGGGTTTGTCACGGGCATGACCTTTGTCGGCTACTTCTCGCCGATCCGCGAACTGGTGTTCGACTTCTTCACCGGCCAGGCCGACGGCTGGTCGTATTTCTGGGTCGGGTTCTTCACCCTCGCCACCTACGGCAATGCCGGCTGGCTGCGCGAACAGGTGTGTATCTACATGTGCCCGTATGCGCGCTTCCAGAGCGTGATGTTCGACAAGGACACCCTGATCGTCTCCTATGACCCCCGCCGTGGCGAAGTGCGTGGCCCGCGTAAAAAGGGTGTCGACTACAAGGCCCAGGGCCTCGGCGATTGCATCGACTGCACGATGTGCGTGCAGGTCTGCCCCACCGGCATCGACATCCGCGACGGCCTGCAAATCGAGTGCATCGGTTGCGCCGCCTGCATCGATGCCTGCGACAACATCATGGACAAGATGGAGTACCCGCGCGGCCTGATCAGCTACACCACCGAGCACAACCTGTCCGGGCAGAAGACCCACAAATTGCGCCCGCGCCTGATTGGTTACGCGCTGGTGTTGCTGGCGATGATAGGGCTGCTGGTCGGGGCATTTTTCATGCGCTCGCTGGTGGGTTTCGACGTCAGCAAAGATCGCGTGCTGTACCGCGAAAACGCCGAGGGCCGGATCGAAAACGTCTACAGCCTGAAGATCATGAACAAGGACCAGCGCGACCACACCTACGTGCTCGACGCCGCCGGCCTGCCGGATCTCAAGCTGCAGGGCCGGCGCGAAATCAAGGTGGCCGCCGGCGATATCGTCAGCATGCCGGTGGAGCTGTCGAGTGCGCCGGAGCAGTTGCCGTCGAGCACCAACGAGGTGACCTTCATCCTGCGCGATGCCGATGACACCAGCGTCCAGATCGAAGCCAAGAGCCGATTCATCGGCCCACAAGTCCGTTAAACAGAGAGCATGAGAATGTCCGTAGCTACTGCCGCAAGCCCCTGGTACAAGCACCTCTGGCCCTGGATCATCATTGGGATCCTGGCCTGCTCGGTGACCTTGACCTTGTCCATGGTGACCATCGCGGTGAACAACCCGGACAACCTGGTCAACGACAACTACTACGAGGCCGGCAAAGGCATCAACCGCTCTCTGGACCGCGAACTGCTGGCCCAGACCCTGCAACTGCGCGCCAAGGTGCACCTGGACGAACTGACCGGCGAAGTCGACGTGCACCTGACCGGCAACAGCAACCCGGCGACCCTGGAACTGAACCTGATCTCCCCGACCCAGCCGGAAAAGGATCGCAGAATCAACCTGGCCCGCAGCGACAGCGAAGCCGGCCGCTACATCGGCCAGGTCACCGACAAAGTCGAAGGCCGTCGTTTCGTCGAGTTGCTCGGCGTGGAAGGTGACCGCACCTGGCGCATGTTCGAAGAAGAACAGGTCAGCCACGACAAGGACTTGCTGCTGGGTGATGAGCCACTGCAGGGTGCCGAAGACCTGAAAAAATAATCCACCTGCGCTTCGCGCATCGTCGGCAAGCCGGCGCCTGCAGGCCTGACGCGTTACCCTGCAGGAGCCGGCTTGCCGGCGATGCGGCCCTCCCAGCCGGCTAGAATCCCTACCCATGACCAGCCCAACCCCCTGCTACCACTGCGCCCTCCCCGTCCCGCCCGGCAGCCGCTTCACGGCGGTGATCCTCGGCGAGCGCCGCGAGCTGTGCTGCCCCGGCTGCCAGGCCGTGGCCGAAGCCATCGTGGCCGGGGGCCTGGAAAGCTATTACCAGCACCGCAGCGAAGCCTCGGCCAACCCCGAGGCGCTGCCCGTGCAACTGGTCGACGAACTGGCGCTGTATGACCGCGCCGACGTGCAAAAACCCTTCGTGCGCCACGACGGCGATCTCGCCGAAGCGACACTGCTGATGGAAGGCATCAGCTGCGCGGCCTGTGGCTGGCTGATCGAAAAACACCTGCGCAGCCTGCCCGCCGTCGCCGAGGCGCGGTTGAACCTGTCCAACCATCGCCTGCAGGTGCGCTGGGCCGATGGCCAGTTGCCGTTGAGCCAACTGCTCAGCGAACTGCGCCACATCGGCTACGCCGCGCACCCGTATCAGGCCGACCGTGCCGCCGAGCAATTGGCCAGCGAAAACCGCCTGGCCCTGCGCCAATTGGGCGTGGCCGGCTTGCTGTGGTTCCAGGCGATGATGGCGACCATGGCCACCTGGCCGGAATTCAATATCGACCTGAGCCCCGAGCTGCACGTGATCCTGCGTTGGGTGGCGATGTTTCTGACAACACCCATCGTGTTCTACAGCTGTGCGCCGTTTTTCAAAGGCGCCCTGCGCGATCTGCGCACCCGCCACCTGACCATGGATGTGTCGGTATCCCTGGCGATTGGCGGGGCCTATCTGGCCGGTATCTGGACGGCGATTACCGGGGTCGGCGAGTTGTACTTCGACGCCGTCGGCATGTTCGCCCTGTTCCTGCTCGCCGGCCGTTACCTGGAGCGCCGCGCACGCGAGCGGACGGCGGCGGCCACCGCGCAATTGGTCAACCTGCTGCCGGCCTCGTGCCTGCGCCTGAAGGGGGATGGCCAGAGCGAGCGCATCCTCTTGAGCGAACTGGCGGTGGGCGACCGGGTGCTGGTGCATCCCGGCGCGGTACTGCCTGCGGACGGGGTGATCCTCGACGGTCAATCGAGCATCGATGAATCGCTGCTCACCGGCGAATACCTGCCGCAACCGCGGCGCGCGGGCGATGCGGTGACTGCCGGCACCCTGAATGTCGAGGGCGCCCTGAAGGTCGAGGTGCGGGCCTTGGGCCATGACACGCGCCTGTCCGCCATCGTGCGCCTGCTGGAGCGGGCCCAGGCCGAGAAACCGCGCCTGGCGCAGATCGCCGACCGCGCCGCGCAGTGGTTCCTGTTGTGCTCGCTGATCGCCGCGGCGGTGATCGGCCTGGTGTGGTGGGAGCTGGATGCGTCGCGGGCGTTCTGGATCGTGCTGGCGATGCTGGTTGCGACCTGCCCGTGCGCGCTGTCCCTGGCCACGCCGACCGCCCTCACCGCCGCCACCGGCACCCTGCACAAACTCGGCCTGCTGCTGACCCGGGGCCACGTGCTCGAAGGCTTGAACCAGATCGACACGGTGATTTTCGACAAGACCGGCACCCTCACTGAAGGCCGCCTGGCACTCAAAGCCATCCGCACCTTGGGCGCCACCAGCAGCGACTTGTGCCTGGCCCTCGCCGCCGCCCTCGAAAATCGCTCCGAACACCCGATTGCCCGCGCGTTTGGCCGCGCGCCCATGGCCGCCGATGAAGTGCTGAGTTTCCCCGGGCTCGGCCTGGAAGGCCGCGTCGGTGAACGCCTGCTGCGCATCGGCCAGCCGGGGTTTGTCTGCGAACTCAGTGGCTGCCCGATGCCGGCCTCGCCGAACGAAGCCGGCCAATGGCTGCTGCTCGGTGACCGTGACGGCGCCCTCGCCTGGTTCGTGCTGGACGACCGCCTGCGCAGCGACGCACCCGCGTTGCTGGCCGCGTGCAAGGCGCGTGGCTGGCGCACGCTGCTGCTGTCGGGGGACACCTCGCCGATGGTCGCGAGTGTCGCCGCTGAGCTGGGCATCGACGAAGCCCACGGCGGCCTGCGCCCCGACGACAAACTGCAGGTGTTGCAACGCTTGCACCAGCAAGGCCGCACGGTGTTGATGCTCGGCGATGGCGTCAACGATGTGCCGGTACTCGCCGCTGCCGATATCAGCGTGGCCATGGGCTCGGCCACTGATCTGGCCAAGACCAGCGCCGATGCGGTGCTGCTGTCCAACCGCCTCGACGCGCTGGTGCAAGCCTTCAGCCTGGCGCGGCGCACCCGCCGGGTAATCATTGAGAACCTGCTGTGGGCCGGGCTGTACAATGGCCTGATGCTGCCGTTTGCCGCCCTCGGTTGGATCACCCCGATCTGGGCGGCGATCGGCATGTCCCTCAGTTCGTTGACCGTGGTGCTCAACGCCCTGCGCCTGACTCGCCTGCCGAGCGCGCCGGCCCACAGCGCCCCTTCAGTAACCCGCCCGCTGCCGGCTTGAGCCGCGCGGGCATGGAGTGCAGATGCCAGCTCTATACGTGATGATTCCGGCGGCGCTGCTGTTAGTCGGTGTCGCTATCTACATCTTCTTCTGGGCGGTGGACAGCGGCCAGTACGATGACCTCGACGGCCCGGCCCACAGCGTGCTGTTCGACGATCAGGACCCCAACCACCTGGCCGCCATCGACGAGGCCAACGGCCCCGAGCAGCCGCCCGCGCCCAAAGATCCGCCCCATGCTTGAACTCGCGCCGCTGCTGGTCTCCGCGCTGATTCTCGGCCTGCTGGGCGGCGGCCACTGCCTGGGCATGTGCGGCGGGCTGATGGGCGCGCTGACCCTGGCGATTCCCAAGGAGCAACGCAGCCGCCGCTTTCGCCTGCTGCTGGCGTACAACCTGGGGCGCATCCTCAGCTATGCCACGGCGGGGTTGTTGATCGGTCTGGCCGGCTGGGCCGTGGCCAACAGCCCGGCGGCGATGTTCATGCGTGTAATCGCCGGGTTACTGTTGATCAGCATGGGGTTGTACCTGGCCGGCTGGTGGAGCGGCCTGACGCGCATCGAAAGCCTCGGACGCGGCCTGTGGCGCTATATACAGCCGGTGGCGAACCGTTTGCTGCCGGTGTCCAGCCTGCCCCGCGCATTGCTGCTGGGCGCGCTGTGGGGCTGGTTGCCCTGCGGGTTGGTCTACAGCACCCTGCTGTGGGCGGCGAGCCAGGGCAATGCGCTGGACAGCGCGTCGCTGATGCTGGCATTCGGCTTGGGCACCTGGCCAGTGCTGCTGGCCACCGGCCTGGCAGCGGAGCGGGTCACGGCGTTATTGCGCAAACGCAGTGTGCGCGTGGCCGGCGGCTTGATGGTGATCCTCTTCGGCGTCTGGACATTGCCCGGTCCGCATCAGCACTGGCTAATGGGCCATTAAAAGGCCATGTGGCATAGCGCCGCTCCCCGTTGATGCAAATCAACATGCCCTCCAGGTCACACCCCTAGACTCGGCCCACTAGCCTATCCGGGGGAACGCCCGCATGCTCGACGCCATTCGTTGGGACACCGATCTGATTCACCGCTACGACCTGGCGGGACCGCGCTACACGTCCTACCCCACCGCCGTACAATTCGACAGCCAGGTCGGCACTTTCGACCTGCTCCACGCCCTGCGCGACAGCCGCAAGGCTGTGCGCCCGCTGTCGCTGTATGTGCATGTGCCGTTCTGCGCGAACATTTGCTACTACTGCGCCTGCAACAAGGTGATCACCAAGGACCGTGGCCGCGCCCAGGCGTACCTGCAGCGCCTGGAACAGGAGATCCAACTGGTGGCCTGCCACCTCGACCCCAAGCAGCCGGTGGAACAACTGCACCTGGGCGGCGGCACGCCGACCTTTCTCAGCCACGACGAACTGCGCCAGGTCATGGGCAGCCTGCGCCAGCACTTCAATCTGCTTGACGATGACTCCGGCGACTACGGCATCGAGATTGACCCGCGCGAGGCCGACTGGGCGACCATGGGCCTGCTGCGCGAACTGGGCTTCAACCGCGTCAGCATCGGCGTGCAGGACCTCGACCCGGACGTGCAGCGCGCGGTCAACCGCCTGCAAAGCCTGGAAGAGACCCGCGCGGTGATCGATGCGGCGCGCACCCTGCAGTTTCGCTCGATCAATATCGACCTGATCTACGGCCTGCCCAAGCAGACGCCGATCAATTTCGCGCGCACCGTGGAGGAAGTGATCAGGCTGCAACCGGACCGCCTGTCGGTATTCAACTATGCCCACCTGCCTGAGCGCTTCATGCCCCAGCGGCGGATCAACACCGACGAACTGCCGTCACCGGCGTCCAAGTTGCTGATGCTGCAAACCACCATCGAACAACTGACCCAGGCCGGCTATCGCTACATCGGCATGGACCACTTCGCCCTGCCGGACGACGAACTCGCCGTCGCCCAGGAAGAAGGCACCCTGCAGCGCAACTTCCAGGGCTACACCACCCATGGGCACTGCGACCTGATCGGGCTCGGCGTGTCCGCCATCAGCCAGATCGGTGACCTGTACTGCCAGAACACCAGCGACCTCAATGGCTACCAAAACACCCTCGCCGGCGCTCAACTGGCCACCAGCCGTGGCTTGCTGTGCACCACCGATGATCGGCTGCGACGCGAGGTGATTCAGCAATTGATCTGCAATTTCAGCCTGGCCTTTGATCGGGTCGAGCAGGCTTTCAACATTGATTTTCGCGGGTATTTTGACGACGTCTGGCCCCAACTCGAGACCATGGCGCAGGACGGCCTGATCGAACTGGACGCGCAGGGCATCCGCGTGCTGCCGGCTGGCAGGCTGTTGGTACGCTCAGTGTGCATGGTGTTCGATGCCTATCTGGAACATCAGAACAGGCAGCGATTTTCGCGGGTGATCTGAGCGGGCGCTACTTCGATGCCAGGCTCATGGCTTGCATCTGCGCGTCGGCTGGCTCGTCCTTCAAGGCCTTGCCCAGTTGCATCTGGGCCATTGTCAGGCCGCTTTGCAAGGCCGCCAGCGAGGCCTGCAGGTTACCCACCCGCGCCTGGCGCGCCTCGGGGGTCAAGGAGTTATCCGCCGAAGCTGCCGCGATTTCGGCCATCTTGTCGGCAATTTGCTTCTTCAGCTCACGAATCATTTTCAGCAGTTGCTTGATGCTGTCCTTCAGGTTGCTGTCGTCGATGTCCTTGTTGGAATCGGCTTTGGCAGCCTGGAAACCGGCACTGGAAATCTTCACCGCCACACCCTCGACCGCCTTGGTTTCAGCAGCAGGCGCGGGGGCTTCGGCCTTTTCATCGACCACTGCGGCAGGTTTCGTATCCGGCACGATCGGCAGGCGGATGGCAGGGTTGTTGGCAGCGATAACGGACATGTTCTGAGCTCCGGCTCATGGAGGTACACCACTGTATCGACCCTGTTACAAAAACCTTTATACCGCTGCCGGTTTTTTGTACAGGCTGGCCTCGGCGCCCCCCAGTGCGTTACCCTTACGTCTTATGTGTGTTTTCCCACAAGGATTTAAGAAATGTCCGAGCCAGTTAAACTGCGCGCTCACAGCCAGGCTCATTGCAAGGATTGCAGCCTGGCCCCCCTCTGCCTGCCACTTTCGCTGAATCTGGAAGACATGGATGCGCTGGACGAGATCGTTAAACGCGGTCGCCCACTGAAAAAAGGCGAGTTTCTGTTTCGCCAGGGCGACAAGTTCGACTCCGTCTATGCAGTACGGTCGGGCGCCCTGAAGACGTTCAGCCTGAGCGACGGCGGCGAGGAACAGATCACCGGTTTCCACCTGCCCAGCGAACTGGTCGGTTTGTCGGGCATGGACACCGAGATCCACCCGGTGTCGGCCCAGGCGCTGGAGACGACGTCGGTGTGCGAAATTCCCTTCGAACGCCTCGACGAACTGGCCCTGCAGTTGCCGCAACTGCGCCGCCAGCTGATGCGCGTGATGAGCCGCGAGATTCGCGACGACCAGCAAATGATGCTGCTGTTGTCGAAGAAAACCGCCGACGAGCGTATCGCCACGTTCCTGGTCAACCTGTCGGCACGTTTTCGCGCCAGGGGTTTCTCGGCCAACCAGTTCCGCCTGAGCATGTCGCGCAATGAAATCGGCAACTACCTGGGTCTCGCCGTGGAAACCGTGTCCCGCGTGTTTACCCGCTTCCAGCAGAACGAGCTGATCGCCGCCGAAGGCAAGGAAGTGCATATCCTCGATCCGATCCAGCTGTGCGCACTCGCCGGTGGCTCCCTGGAGACCTGAGGCAGACGCCTGCGGCCGCGCCAATTGGCAAGGCCGCAGGTATACTTGGCGTCCGTTTTCCACGCCCAGGACTCTGCGCCGATGACCTTCGATTCGTTCGACATCAAATCCCTGATCCGTCCCGTCATCGACTTCCCCAAGCCTGGGGTGATCTTTCGTGACATCACGCCCTTGTTCCAATCGCCCAAGGCCCTGCGCCTGGTGGCTGACACCTTTGCACACCGTTATGTCGAGGCCGACTTCAGCCATATCGGCGCGATGGATGCGCGGGGCTTCCTGATCGGTTCGATCATCGCCTATCAACTGAACAAACCGCTGATCCTGTTCCGCAAGCAGGGCAAGCTGCCGGCTGACGTCCTGGCCGAGGGTTACCAGACGGAATACGGCGAAGCCTTCCTGGAAGTCCACGCCGACAGCCTCTGCGAGGGCGACTCGGTACTGATGTTCGATGACCTGATCGCCACCGGTGGCACCCTGATTGCGGCGGCCAACCTGGTGCGGCGCATGGGGGCGAAGATCTTCGAAGCGGCGGCGATCATCGACCTGCCGGAGCTGGGTGGGTCGCAACGTCTGGAAGACATGGGTATCCCGACCTTCTGCCTGACGCAGTTCGCGTTGAACGAACGTTAATCGCTGCCTGCACCGGCCCCATCGCGGGCAAGCCCGGCTCCCACGTTGGCATGCGCCTACCCGTAGGCGCTGGCTTGCCAGCGATAGCGCTCGAAAGAGCACCCATGATCACAACCCCATCTGCTTGCTGATGATCTCATTCATCACCTCGCGGGTGCCCCCGCCGATGGACAGGATGCGGTTGTCGCGGTACAGCCGTTCCACCAGGTTGCCGCGCATGTAGCCCTGGCCGCCGAGGATTTGCACAGCGTCATAGGTGACGCGGTCGGCGGTGTCGGTGGCGAGGTTCTTGGCCATGGAGATTTCCTTGATCACACTTTTGCCGTCCGCCATCTTCGCTGCCTGGCGGTAGGTGAACTCGCGGGACACCTCCACAGCGGTAGCCATTTCCGCCAGGCGATGCTTGAGCACCTGGAACTTGCCGATGGGTTTGCCGAATGCTTCGCGCTGGGAAGCCCACTTGAGGCTTTCCTCCAGCGCCATCTGCGCAGTCATGTTGGCCATCAATGCCAGCGCCAGGCGTTCGCTCTGAAAGTTGCCCATGATGCAGGCGAAGCCCATGTTCTCAGCGCCAATCAGGTTGCCTACGGGCACGCGGCAATCGTCGAAGAATAATTCAGCGGTGTCCGACGCCCACCAGCCCATTTTCTTCAGGGGCTGGCCAACGGTGAAACCGGCGGTGTTTTTCTCGATCAGCAGCAGGCTGATACCGGCAAAGCCCGGCCCGCCGGTGCGCACGGCAACGGTGTAGAAGTCGGCACGGCTGCCGCTGGTGATAAAGGTCTTGCTGCCGCTGACGCGGTAATGCTCGCCCTCCCGAATGGCGCGGGTCTGCAGGCTGGCCACATCGGAGCCGCCGCCCGGCTCGGTCACCGCCAGGGCGATGATCTTCTCGCCCGACAGCACCTGGGGTGCCACCCGGTCGCGCACCGATGGCAGCGCCCATTTGACTATCGGCGGCAAGCCGATATCCAACGACCCCAAGCCCGCCACTACCCCGCCGGAACCGCAGCGCATCAGCTCCTCACTGGCGGCCACCTTGGCGAACAGGTCTCCTTCATGGCTACCGCCGAGGCCCTCGGGATAACCAATCCCCAGGATTCCCGCCGCACCGGCCTTGAGGTACAGCTCACGGGGAAAGCTGTGGGCCTCCTCCCATTGCTCGATGTCCGACAGCATTTCGCGCTCGACAAAACGGCGCACGCTGTCGCGGACCATTTGGTGGCTGGGGTCGAAGTAGTCCTGGTAGGCAGACATCGGCAAGCTCCACGGTGAGGTGGAGCGAACTTACCAAGCGCTTGCTTGGTTATCAAGTTATGCGCACATTCTGCTGACAATACAAAACCAATGTGGGAGCGGGCTTGCTCGCGAAAGCAGTGGAACAGTCAGTGCATTTGGCACTGACAGACGGCTTTCGCGAGCAAGCCCGCTCCCACATTTTGAGCTGCGGTGTTTTTTACAGCGCGATCGGCTTGCGACCTGCGAACGAGTGAGCCAGCGTCCCGCCATCCACCAGCTCCAGCTCGCCACCCAGCGGCACGCCGTGGGCGATGCGCGAGGTGATCAGGCCTTTGTTGGTCAACAGCTGCGCGATGTAATGCGCCGTCGCTTCACCTTCCACCGTAGGGTTGGTGGCCAGGATCACCTCGGTAAAGGTGCCCTGCTCTTCAATGCGCGCCACCAGTTGCGGAATGCCGATGGCCTCCGGGCCCAGGCCGTCCAGCGGCGACAGATGGCCCTTGAGCACAAAGTAGCGCCCGCGATAGCCGGTCTGTTCCACCGCGTACACATCCATCGGCCCTTCCACCACGCACAGCAGGGTGTCGTCGCGGCGCGGGTCGGCGCATTGCGGGCAAAGTTCTTCTTCGGTGAGGGTGCGGCACTGGCGGCAATGGCCCACGCCAGTCATGGCCTGGCTCAGGGCCTGGGCCAGCCGGGTGCCGCCGCTGCGGTCACGCTCCAGCAGCTGCAGCGCCATGCGTTGGGCGGTTTTCTGGCCAACGCCTGGCAATGTGCGCAAGGCGTCGATCAGTTGGCGAATCAGAGGGCTGAAGCTCATGGGGCAATGGTCCGACAAAACAACGAGACGCGGTTTATACCCGCGCCCCGGATGAGCGTCAAATCCTCAATCCTGCGCGACACGTACCACCAACTTGCCGAAGTTGCGTCCCTCCAGCAAACCGATAAACGCTTCGGGCGCCTGCTCCAGGCCATCGACCACGTCTTCGCGAAATTTCACTTTGCCCTCGCGCACCCATGGCGCCATGGCACTGATGAACTCCGGATGGCGATCACCGTAGTCGTCGAACACGATAAAGCCCTGGATACGCACCCGCTTGGTCAGCAAGGTCCGCTGCAGCGCCGGCAGACGGTCAGGACCACTCGGCAGTTCATGCGCGTTATAACCGGCAATCAGCCCACACAGCGGAATCCGCGCCTTGGGGTTGAGCAGCGGCACGACCGCGTCAAACACCTTGCCGCCGACGTTCTCGAAATAGATGTCCACGCCTTTGAAGCACGCCAGGGCCAACTCGTTGGCAAAATCCGCGCTCTTGTGGTCAATGCAGGCATCAAAGCCCAACTCTTCGACCACGTAGCGGCACTTGTCCGCGCCTCCCGCCACACCCACCACACGCAAGCCCTTGAGCTTGGCCACCTGCCCCACCACCGAGCCCACGGCGCCGGACGCTGCCGCCACCACCAGGGTTTCGCCGGCCTGTGGCTGGCCGATGTCCGTGAGGCCCATGTACGCGGTCATGCCCGGCATGCCCAGTACCCCAAGGGCCATGGACGGGCTGGCCAGGCCCTTGGGCACCGGCATCAGGTTGCGGCCATCGGAAATGCTGTGGCTCTGCCAGCCGGTGGAACCGACGACGAGGTCGCCCACTTCAAATTTCGGATTACGCGACTGCTCGACACGGCTGACAGCGCCACCGGTCATCACCTCGTCGATTTCCACCGGCGCGGCGTAGGACGGTGCATCGCTCATGCGACCACGCATGTAGGGGTCGAGGGACAGGTACAGGGTTTTCAGGAGAACCTGGCCATCTGCCAACTCCGGCAGGTTCACGCGTTCCAGGCGGAAATTTTCCGGGGTCGGGGCGCCCTGCGGGCGTGAGACCAGGACGATGCGCTGGTTAAGAATCGGTTCTTGAGGCATCAGGGGGCTCCTTTATCGAATTCATCGGTATAGGGTGCAGACCATGATAGAGCGCTTGCGGTTCGATGTTTCGTCTATCGCCCCGTCGCGTGTGCATCGCAGCGGCGTGGCAAACCGACGTCACACCCAAAAAAAATGCCAGGCACGAGGCCTGGCACTGGAGTCTAGCTAAAGCTCGCCGATCAGAACGGCAGCTTCATGCCCGGTGGCAATTGCATGCCAGCGGTCACGCCGGACATTTTGTCCTGGCTGTTGGCTTCGATCTTGCGCACGGCGTCGTTGACGGCCGCGGCGAACAGCGCCTCGAGCATTTCCAGGTCATCTTCGCCCACGCCTGGCAACACGCTTGGGTCGATGCTCACGCGCTTGATGTCGTGACGACCGGTCATCACCACGCTGACCATATCGCCACCGGCTTTACCGGTGACTTCGGCGTTGGCCAGTTCTTCCTGCATCTTGGCCATCTTTTCCTGCATCTGCTGCGCCTGCTTCATCAGGCCGGCCATGCCACCTTTCATCATGGGAATCACCTCAAAGTACGTGGATCAATTTAGTAGCCCGGTATCAGGACGCTTGGGGCACCGGGGCTTCGACAGGTTCAATTGTATCGTGGCGAACGACGGCGCCGAACTGTTGCATCATTTGCTGGATGAGCGGATCAGCCTGGATCGAGTCCTCGGCTTCGCGCTGGCGGTTGATGCGCCGGCGGGTCGCGGCCTGGGCCGGGGTTTCCTGCTCAGGCTTGATCAGCTCGATGGCGACGGTCAGCGTGCGCTCATGGTACTGGTTCAGGGCATCGTTGAGGCGACGTTGCTGGGTCGCGTTGAACAGGGCGCTGTGTGCCGGGTCCAGGTGCAACAGCCAGTGGTCGCCCTCGATGGAAATCAGGGTGCAGTTGGCGGCAATACTGCCGGTCATGCCGGAGATCGGCAACTTCGGGAACAGCTCCAGCCATTGCAGGGCCAGGCCGGTGGCCGGCGCCGCAGCAGGCTCGGCCTCGGGCTCCGGGGCCGGCTCGGCGGTGTGCTCGCTGGCCAGGTCGTCCAGGTAGCTGTAGGCCGAATCCATGTCCGGCTCGATATAGTCTTCGTCCAGCGGCGGCTCGTCATCCAGGTCGATCCCTGGAACGGCGGCCTCGACCTGAGCGACGGTCGGTTCCGGCACAGGCGCGGCGACCCACTCCGGCGCATCCGGCACCACGCTGTCAGGGGTCGGCGTGGGCATCGGCGTCAGTTCCGGCTGCTCGCCGGCCGTTTCCAGCACGGGCTCCACCGCAGGCTGCAGTTCGGGCTCGACTTCAGGCTCTACCGGATCATTCCAGGGCAGGTCGACAACAGGCGCAGGCTCGGGCTCGACCACCGGAGGCGGCGTAACCACCGGCGCTGCCACGACGGGCGCAGGCTCAGGCGCCGGCGCAACAGGTGCGGCAACCACTGGCGCAACCACCGCCGCGCCAGCCACTGGTTTGGCGGAATCAACTGTGGCCTGGCTGATCCCCACTGGCTTTAGCGGCTGTCTCGGTGCGTCCGCCGAGTCAGCGGGCCGGAAGGCCAGCATTCGCAGCATGACCATCTCGAAGCCCCCTCGCGGGTCCGGCGCCAGCGGCAGGTCGCGGCGCCCGATCAGGCCCATCTGGTAGTAGAACTGCACGTCTTCGGCCGGCAGCGCCTGGGCCAGGGCCAACACGCGGTCGCGGTCGCCATGGCCGTTGTCGACACCTTCCGGCAACGCCTGGGCGATGGCGACGCGGTGCAACACATTGAGGATTTCCGAGAGCACGCCGTTCCAGTCCGGGCCTTGCTCCGACAAGTGGCGCACGGCTTCGAGCAACGCCTTGGCGTCGCCTTCGATCAGCGCGTGCAGCACGTCGAACACCTGGCCGTGATCCAGGGTACCGAGCATGGCGCGAACATCGGCGGCCATGACCTTGCCTTCACCAAAGGCGATGGCCTGGTCGGTGAGGCTCATGGCGTCGCGCATCGAACCGTCCGCCGCACGGCCGAGCAGCCACAGTGCGTCGTCTTCGAACGGCACGTTCTCGACGCCCAGCACGTGGGTCAGATGCTCGACCACGCGCTCGGGGGTCATGTTTTTCAGGGAGAACTGCAGGCACCGCGACAGAATCGTTGCAGGGAGTTTCTGCGGATCGGTGGTGGCCAGGATGAACTTGACGTAGGGCGGCGGCTCTTCCAGCGTCTTCAACAGGGCGTTGAAAGAGTGGCTGGAAAGCATGTGCACTTCGTCGATCAGGTAGACCTTGAAGCGACCACGGCTCGGCGCGTACTGCACGTTGTCGAGCAGCTCGCGGGTGTCTTCGACCTTGGTGCGGCTCGCGGCGTCGATCTCGATCAGGTCGACAAAACGCCCTTCGTCGATTTCCCGGCACACCGAACACGTGCCACAGGGCGTGGAAGTGATACCGGTTTCACAGTTCAGGCATTTGGCGATGATGCGCGCAATGGTGGTCTTGCCCACCCCGCGAGTACCGGTGAACAGGTAGGCGTGGTGCAGCCGTTGGCTGTCCAAGGCATTGATCAGAGCCTTGAGCACATGGGTCTGGCCGACCATTTCGCGGAACGAGCGCGGACGCCATTTACGTGCAAGAACCTGATAACTCATCGAAAACCGTCGCAACTGGGAAGCGGGAGCCGGTAATGCTAGCGGAGCAAGGGGGAAATTGCATCCGGCACGCTCGTCTAATCTGACTAAGCTCTGCTGATTGGCCCCGAAAAGGCCTGAACCCGGAGAGTCTATGCGCGTAGTCCTGGGCGCTTTATGGATGATTGCCTCGGCCAGCCTGGCGGCGCCCGCACCGCTGCGCTTCTCGGTTTCCGACAGCTGGGCGATGCCCATGGTGCAACTGGAGGACGGCCGGCCCACCCAGGGGATTTTGTATGACTTGATGTTGAGCCTGGCCACCCAGGTCGGTCGGCCGGCGCAATTCCATGTGCTGGCACGGGCGCGTATCTCGGCGGCCATGGAACACGGCGAGATCGACGTGCGCTGTTATGTCACCCAGGCCTGGTTCGACAACCTGTCCGGTGATTACACCTGGAGCATCCCGCTGATGGTGCAGCGCAACCTGCTGGTCAGCACCCAGGTGCCCGCGCAACCGGTCCATGTGAAGCAATTGCCGGCGCAATCGATCGGCACGGTGCTCAACTATCGCTATGCCACGCTCGACCCGCTGTTTGCCAGCGGCCAACTCACCCGCGACGATGCGCGCAGCGAAGAACAGGTGCTGCACAAACTGGTGGCCGGGCGCTTCAAGTTCGCGGTGATCAACGAATGGATTCTCGACCGGTTCAACCAGCGCATGCCGATCGGCCAAAAGCTGCACAAGGTCGCGGTGATCGATGAGCAGAACCTCGGCTGCACCGTGCGCAATGACCCGGACGTGCCGGTGCAGCGCATCCTGCGCACGCTGCTGCGGATGAAGATGTCGGGCGAGATCGATGACATCATCCAGCTGTACACCGGGGAAGGCGCGCAGCCCCTGCACACTCCTGACAGGAACTGACAGTACCGCCTTATAGACTGGCCCCACTCAAACGCCCGTCCTCAAGGAGCCAGCATGCACACCGTCGCTCATTACTTCCTGCTGTACGTTGACAGCCCGGCCACCAGCGCCAACTTCTATAGCCGCCTGCTGGACCAGCCGCCGGTGGAGCTCAACCCGACGTTTGCCCTGTTCATTCTGGGCAACGGCGTGAAACTTGGGCTGTGGTCGCGTCATACCGTGGCGCCGGCAGCGCAGTTGACCGGCGGCGGTGGTGAAGTGGGCTTCTCGTTGCCCGACACCGGCGCCGTGGACGCGTTGCACGACGTGTGGGTCGAACGTGGCGCGACGATCATTCAATCACCGACCGCCGTGGATTTCGGCTACACCTTTGTCGCCCAGGACCTCGACGGCCACCGCCTGCGTGCGTTCAGCCTGAACGACTGAGCGCCAGCGCCCTTCCAGGCTGATGGCCGCGACACTGGCCAGCACGATCACCGCGCCGAGCATCACTTGCACGGCAATGTGCTCGCCCAGCAGCGTCGCGGCCAGCACCATGGCGACCGGTGGAATCAGGTACATCGCCACCGACGCACGGCTGACCTCGACATGCTTCAACACGTAGCCCCAGGCCAGGTAGGCCAGGGCGCTGGGGAAGATACCCAGGACCAGCACCGCCAGGTTTTCCGCCAACGGTGCCTGCGCCACGGCGGCGGGCAGGCCCGGCAGGTTCACGCAGAGCATCAGCGTGCCGGCCCACACCATGTAGCACGCCATGGTCAACGGGCTGTAGCGGTGGGCATAGTGTTTCTGGATGGCGAAATACACGCTCCACGACACTGCAGCGAGCAGTATCAGCAAGCCTCGCGGGTCGATATCGCTCACGCCCTGGTCACCCCAGATCACCACCAGCACGCCGAGCAATCCCAGCAAGACGCAGCTCCAACGCCACAGGCTGACCCGCTCCTTGAGACAGACAAACGCGATCAGCACGCTGAACAATGGCGCCGACTGCGCCAGCACACTGGAGGCTGCCGCCGTCACCCATTGCTGCCCATAATTGAGGCTAGTGTGGTGCAGGAACACCCCGAAGAACCCCAGCACCAGCAACCACGGCACATCCCGCAGGCGCGGCCGGCCGATGCCCAGCACCAGGGCTACAGCGCCCATGAACACCGAGGCAATCAAGAACCGCAGCAGCGCCAACTGGCCGGGGCTGTAGCTGTGCAGCCCCATGTGCACGCCAATCGGCGAATAGGCCCAACAGAGGATGACGCTGGCGATGACTAGCGTAAGCTTTACGGGTGACGGGGTATTCATCGACGGCGTCCGGACTGAGAAGGAATGCCGTCAGTCTTGGCCCGGCCAAGGCGCAGGACAATTAACCGTTTCTGACTTCTGAAATCACTGGAACTGAGCGATGGAACTGGCCCAACTGAAAATGGTGCGAGCCGTGGCGCAAACCGGCAGCGTGGCCCAGGCCGCCCTGCAATTGCACTGCGTGCCGTCCAATATCACCACGCGCATCAAGCAACTGGAGAGCGAGCTGGGCACCCCGCTGTTCATCCGCGCCGGGCGTGGGCTGGCGATCAGCGCGGCCGGTGAGATCTTCCTCGATTACTGCGAGCGCATCCTCGCCCTGGTGGATGAGTCCAAACGCGCCGTGGATGCGAATGCCATCCCGCGTGGGACCTTGCGGATCGGGGCGGTGGAGTCCAGCGCCAGCGGCCGCTTGCCGCCGCTGCTGGCGGAATATCATCGACGCTACCCGGAGGTCAGCCTGGAACTGGTGACCGGTGCCTGGGGCCAGCTGCTCGATGACCTGCAGCACCACCGCCTGGACGTGGCACTGGTGGCCTCGGGCAATAAACGCGCGAAGCTGGAACACAGCGTGGTCTACAGCGAGCGCCTGGTGCTGATCGCCAGTGCCTCCAGCGCCCCCATCCAGAGTGCCCAGGACCTGGCCGGCCGCACCTTGCTGGTCTGGCCACCCGGCTGCCCCTACCGCGCGGCACTCGAAAATTGGGTCAAGCCCCATGACTTCAAGCCGACCATCGCCAGTTACGCCAGCTGGGGCACGATTATCGGCTGCGTCAGCGCCGGGATTGGTGTGGCACTCGCGCCCGAAGGCATCCTGGCCCGCTATGAGCAGGCCAACCAGTTGGCATCGTACCGGTTCGAGGAACTGCAGGCCGTGGACAACCTGCTGTTCTGGCATAAGGACACCCAGCGGCACCTGGCACGGGACGCCTTCGCCGGGCTGCTGCGCGAGACGTTTGGCTAACCCGTAGCAGCTATTTCGTATTATCCTCCCGCGAAATTAATTCAAAATGTAAGGGACTACCATGAATTACTTCCGCCTGTTGCTGGCGGCGGCCGCCCTGAGCCTGCCTGTCGCCCCCGCTTTCGCAGCCGCCCCACCTGCCCCCGTAGAAGCCAGCGCCCCCGCGGAAACGGCTGAGCACTTTCTTGCATCACTCAAGCAGAAGACCGGCACCATCAGCCTGCCCAGTGGCATCGCCACGCTCAAGCTTAACGACGAGTTCTACTACCTCGACCCGGCCGACACCGAGCGTCTGCTGACCGATGGCTGGGGCAACCCGCCGGGCTTCAAGACCCTGGGCATGATCGTGCCGAAAGCCGTCAGCCCGCTGTCGGAGCGCGGCTGGGGCGTGATCGTCAGCTACAAGGCCGACGGGCACATTTCCGACGAGGATGCCGCGAAAATCGACTACGCCGACCTGCTCAAGCAAATGCAGGAAGAAGACGAAGCCGAGAACCAGGAACGCCAGAAACAAGGCTACGCGGGCCTGCACCTGCTGGGCTGGGCCGAGCCGCCGCGCTACGACGACACCACCCACAAGATGTACTGGGCCCGCGAACTGAAGGCCGACGACGCCGAGCAAACCACCCTCAACTACAGCATCCGTGTGCTGGGCCGTGAAGGCGTGCTGGAACTCAACGCCGTCGCCGCGATGGCCGACCTGTCCACGATCAAGCAGGAAATGCCCAAGGTCCTGGCCTTCACCAACTTCACCGACGGCAACCTCTACACCGACTTCAACCCGAAAACCGACAAGCTGGCCACTTACGGCCTCGCGGCATTGGTAGCCGGCGGGATTGCCGCCAAGGCCGGCTTGTTCGCCAAGATCGGCATCTTCCTGCTGGCGGCGAAGAAGTTTCTGGTGATCGGCGTCGTGGCGCTGCTCGCCGGTGTGCGCAAGCTGTTCAACCGCAACAAGGCCTGAAACCCGGACACAAAAACGCCGCTGCGTGCCAGGCACGCAGCGGCGTTCGGGAGGTCTCAGCGCGGCGGCGCGAGACGGCTGTATTGGCCCTGGCTGATCCAGCCGCTGAACGAACGGTCCTGGGCAGTGATGAACTCGACCTGGGCCCAGCCATCCTTGACGGCCAGCACGCCCACCACATCACCCTTGACGATATACGGGCGCTTGGCGGCCTTGGCGCCAGGGGTTTTCTGCAAATACGCCTTGTCGGCGGCCACCGTGACCAGGCCGATCCAGTTTTTGCTGGCGGTCCGGGTCAGCTCCAGGCCGGTGGCAATCTCCGGCATCAGCACGTTCATGCAGCCGGGATGCTGGCGGCCCTGCTCCACCGTCAGGGTAACGCCGTCGGACGACGGGGCCACGCTGCCGGGGTAGGCTTCGTCGTGCCAGGTGGTCAGTGCGCCGGGCTGGCCTTGCAGGTAAAACGCGCAACTGCGGGTCACGCCCTCGCCCAGTTCCTCGGCGTAGAAACCTTCGACTTGATGGTCAGGCGTCACTGCCAACATCAGGCCCTCGTACTTGCCCGAATGCAACGCAGGGGTGCCAGCAAACGCAGGGGCAACCGCGCACAATGACAACACACCAACAGCAAGAAAACGGATCATCTTATTTCTTCCTTTCAAATTCTTCGTAGGCTTTTTTCATAAGGACGTCATAGTTGCCGTAGTCCTCGCCGTTATAGTTGTAGGCCATGGCGGTAAAATCCTTGGCCTTCATTGCCTTCATCAGCGCCGGGCTCTTGCTGCAAAAACTCAAGTACGCTTTAAGTTGGTTGCCGGCATTCACCTTTAATGCCGCGACGAATTCAAACACGGTCTTGTAACCGCACGATCCGAAGTTGAAGCCCATGACCTGAAACATCCCCCAGGACGCCGACATCAACGCCGCTTCCTGATCGAGGGCGAAGGCGGTCGCCATGGTTTCCCAGGCCTTGACCTGGTCCTTGTTGTTGACCTGCCACTGGGGCCCGGCTTTTCTCTTGTAGCGGTAAGACAGCAGCGGGTGCGCCTGGTCGTAGATATGATTGGTGTACTTGCGAAAGTGGTGGCCTTCGAAGGCGATGATCGGCAACTTGGCCGGCCCGAACCCAAAGCGCCCGCCAGACTCGATGGTCGCGAAAGCCTTGATCACATTCACCGAAATACCGTTGCCCAACTGCGTGGCGGCGTTCTGGAAGTCTGTATCGCTGAGCGTCATGCCCCCGTCGCACGTGGCCTGCATCATCAGTTGCCGGTTACGCCGCTCGGCCTCGATCGTCGCGCGAACGCGGTCCAGGTACACATTGACCGTCGCCTGCACGGCATCGCCCTGGTTATTGCCGAACGCATTCAAGAAGCTGGGGATGCGCAGGGTCGGGAAGGCTTTGACCGGCACCTTCACCGCCTCTTCGATCAGACTGTTGAAGGTCCGGCCGGTGGGGTCGATCACGCCATCGGGGTGGGCATATTTAAGGTGGCGAAACTGATACTGGCTGATGCACTGCACCAACTGGCCGTCACACTTGCCATTTTCGGCCAGTGGAAAGCCCATCTTGGGAATGATCAAGTTGAATAGATACTGGATGCACTGAACATCGGCGGGCAAGTTACGGGCTTTACCGGGAGCACCTACCGAAGCACTGATAAGACGGGGCAACCCTTGCAGGCTTTTCATCACAGACATCCTTGTGAGTTAAAGAAGTGATAGCACTTCAATATCATTGCGTGCTCTTGTCATAATCTGAAACAAGTAGCCGGCGCAAACTAGCAAGGTGGTTTTGGGTTGTCCAGAGTGAGTATTAAAACCTGTGAAAGAGCCCTCACCAGGGTGCCGTTAAACCGTGCAATGACCATTAAGCGAGGTATTTGCCGGCGCATTCGGCTACTGTCACGGGCGCATGAGGCTCGTACCTGAAAACATTCAAGGATTGAAATGAAAGCCACCCTGCTTATCGTGTCGCTCGTAGCCCTGCTGGCCGGCTGCGCCTCCACACCGACGCCCGACCTGTCACGCCCCTCCATCGCCGACACGCAGTCGGTGCAGTTCGCCGGCAAGACGTTTGTACTCAAATTCCGCAAACCGGGGCTGTGGGAGTTTTTCCCGCCGCAGGAAAGCGTCGATGCCTGGAGTGAAATGCTCGACTTCACCGTCGTCCCACGCGATCAGAACCGCTTCGAGCCGCTCGACCTGGGCAAACGCACCGTGCAACTCCACCAGCAGGAAAACCCGAACATGCCGGCGATCCTGACGACGGACAACAGGACCGGGGTCTTGTACCTGATGCTGTTCTTCCCCAAGTCACTGCGCAAGGATGGGCAGTTCTCTGAAATCAGCTTCTTCAAGTACTACAAGGACAGCGCCACCGACCAGATCATCATCTTTCACTTCGCCCGGAATATTCCCACACCGGATGACCCGGTAGAGAGCACGCAAAAGATGGGCGCGGAATTGGTGCCGACGTTCAAGGCCTTTCCACTGTATCGGCCATAAAGCGCGCAGCAGACATCGATTCGCCAATGGCGATTGGAACTGAAAGGATTTTTGAGGGGTGTTGCGGAAGAGCGTTATGGAGGCAACCCCACCAGCCACACCCCGGCACACAATGTTCCCGCTGTGGCTGCTGCCTTCCGGCTCTGACCAGGTTCACGGGTAATCGTTGCGGGGGGACCGATGGGGTCACCATAACGACGCTTGCCTCTCGGCAAGCCGCGCCATTGTACCGATCTCATCGGAAGTTACAACCGTTGGTGCCGGATTAAAAATATTCGATGGTTCAAGCACTTGTGTCCACCCGTAGGAGCTGGCTTGCCGGCGCCTACAGGATCACCGCGTCGTCAGCGCGGCCGCCCTCTTCCTGGATGACCAGGTGAATGAAGTGCAGCTTGGCGATCACCGCGGGGGGTAGCACGAAGGGATAGAAATCCGGCTGCCCCATGCTGCGCGACAGTTCGTTGAGCATGCCGGCCAGTTCGATCCAGGCGTTGACGAACGACAGGAACGCCACGCCGCCGGGATGCTCGGGGTCGTACAGGGTGGAGAGCGGGAATGGCTGATAATCCAGGTCCATCTCGCGGGCGCTCATGCCGAAGCCCAGGGCGGTGTCGACGGCGTCCATCATGTGCAGGTAGTGAGCCCAGGTTTCGGCCCAGTCTTCCCAGGGGTGCATGGTGGCGTAGGCACTGACGCAGGTTTGCTGCCAGTCGGGGCGCGGGCCGTTCTGGTAGTGCTGGTCGAGGGCATCCGCGTAACTGGCGCGTTCGTCGCCGAACAGGTGGCGAAAAGGCTCAAGCCAGTGGCTATTGGCGATCAGGCGATCCCAATAATAATGGCCGACCTCGTGGCGAAAATGACCGAGCAGCGTGCGATACGGTTCACGCATCTGCACGCGGATTTTCTCGCGGTGGGCGTCGTCGGCCTCCTTGATGTCGAGGGTGATCAGGCCGTTGGCATGGCCGGTCATCGGCGCATTGCCTTCCAGGTCGATGCCGACGAAGTCGAAGGCCAGGCCGTTGTCCTCATCCTCACTCTTGGGCACCACGCGCAGGCCGAGGCTGATCAATTGCGCCACCAGGCGGCGCTTGGCGGTCTCGACCTTGCGCCAGCGCTCGGGATTTTCCGCGACAGAAAGGTCCGGGATGGTGCGGTTGAGGCTGCAGGCCACGCACAGTGGCGCGGTGCTGTGAGCAGGGATCAGCCAGTTGCAGGCAGCCGGCGTGTCGAGGTTGGCGCAGCGGCGGAAGGCGCCGGCGTCAAGGTTGTCATCCTGCAGCCACGTGCCGGCGACGGGGCCGGGTTGCAGGGAGGACAAGCGGCTTTGCTGCGGCTGGTAACCGAGCACGGCCTGGCAGGCCAGGCATTGGCTGTTGCGAAAGAACAGCGATTGCCCGCAACGGCATTGCCACACCTTGCTATCGCGCGATGAGCCCGGCATGAACGGCGCGGCGATGCGCGAACTGAGTTGCTCGAAGTAGCGGAACATGGCGGTCTCTCCCTGGGTGACGAAGACTAGATCAATTCGCGCCGAAGAACGTTCCGAAAATATAACCATATCCTGCAGGAGCTCGGCTTGCCGGCGATGGCGCACGTGAAGGCGCTATCGCCGGCAAGCCGGGCTCCTGCAGTGGAGGGGTGTCAGTCGACAGTGATGTTGTGCTTGGCCAGGAAGGCTACAAAGGCCTCTTCGTCCAGGACCTTCAGGCCCAGCTCGCTGGCCTTGGCCAGTTTCGATCCGGCGCCCGGCCCTGCCACCACGCAGTGGGTTTTCGCCGACACGGAACCGGCGACCTTGGCGCCCAGGCTTTCGAGCTTGTCCTTGGCCACGTCACGGCTCATCAGCTCCAGGGAGCCGGTGAGCACCCAGGTGTGACCGGCTTCTGGCAAGCCTTCGACTACCTTTTTCTCGCTCTGCCAGTGCATGCCGAAGTCCTTGAGCTGCTGCTCGATGGCCAGGGCGCGTTTGGCGTTGTCTTCGTTGTCGAAGAACTCGCGCACCGCCTTGGCCTGCTTCTCGGGCAGCGCCTGGCGCATGTCGAGCCAGTCGGCCTTGATCACGCCTTCGAGGCTGCCGAACTTGTCCGCGAGTTTCTGCGCGGCGCCCGGGCCCACACTCGGCACATGCAGCTTGTCGAGCAGACCACCCAGCGTGGTGCTGGCGGCGAACTCGGCGCTCAG
This sequence comes from Pseudomonas aylmerensis, assembly GCF_001702265.1. Taxonomy (GTDB): domain Bacteria; phylum Pseudomonadota; class Gammaproteobacteria; order Pseudomonadales; family Pseudomonadaceae; genus Aquipseudomonas; species Aquipseudomonas aylmerensis. The sequence goes on along the minus strand of NZ_MAUE01000045.1, from coordinate 651,415 downwards.
CTCGCCTTGATCCTGCAGTTGCAGGCCGCATTCATCCGGCGACAGCAGCGCGCCGATGACATCCTGGTTGTGGCTGTCCTCGAAGAAGCTGTGGATCTCGTGCGCCACTTCCAGGCCGACGTCCGGCAAGTACGTCAGCACTTCCGGCAAGGCCTTCTGCACCCGCTCAAGGGACGCCAGCGAGCGTGCCAGCACCTTGGCGGTCTCCTCGCCCACGTCGGGAATGCCCAGCGCGTAGATAAAGCGCGCCAGGGTCGGCGACTTGCTGTTTTCGATGGCGGTGATCAGCTTCTTGCTGGAGATATCGGCAAAGCCTTCCAGGTCGATGATCTGCTCGTATTTGAGCTTGTAGAGGTCGGCCGGCGAACCGATCAGTTTTTCATCCACCAATTGCTCGATGGTCTTGTCGCCCAGACCGTCGATGTCCATGGCGCGGCGCGAGACAAAATGGATAATCGCCTGCTTGAGCTGCGCCCCGCAGGCCAGGCGCCCGACGCAGCGGTACACCGCGCCTTCGCTGACGGTTTCCTTGCCTTTGCTGCGCTTGACCAGCTGCGTGCGCTCCACATGCGAGCCACACACCGGACAGCTTTCGGGGATCTGCACCGCGCGGGCGTTTTCCGGGCGGCGCTCGGGCACCACCGAGACCACCTGCGGAATCACGTCACCGGCACGGCGGATGATCACCGTGTCACCGATCATCAGGCCCAGGCGCGCAACCTCGTCCATGTTGTGCAGAGTGGCGTTCGACACAGTGACGCCCGCAACCTTGACCGGCTTCAAGCGCGCCACCGGGGTCACGGCGCCGGTGCGACCGACCTGGAATTCCACATCGAGCAACTCGGTCAGCTCTTCCATGGCCGGGAATTTATGCGCGATCGCCCATCGCGGCTCACGCGCGCGAAAGCCCAGTTCACGCTGGGCAGCAATGCTGTTGACCTTGAACACCACACCGTCGATTTCGTACGCCAGGCTGTTACGCCGCTCACCAATGTCGTGGTAGTACGCCAGGCATTCCTGGATGCCCTTGGCCAGTTTCAACTCATGGCTGATGGGCATGCCCCATTTCTGCAACTGCTTGAGGTTGCCGATATGGGTGTCGCTGATATCCGCCGTCACCTGGCCAATGCCATAGCAGCAGAATTCCAGCGGGCGGCTGGCGGTAATCTTCGAATCCAGCTGGCGCAGGCTGCCGGCCGCGGCGTTGCGCGGGTTGGCGAAGGTCTTGCCGCCGACTTCCAGCTGCGAGGCATTGAGCCGTTCGAAACCGGCCTTGGACATGAACACTTCACCGCGCACTTCGAGCGTCGCCGGCCAGCCGCTGCCGTGCAGTTTCAGCGGGATATTGCGCACGGTGCGCACGTTGACGCTGATGTCCTCGCCGGTCGTACCGTCGCCGCGCGTGGCGCCGCGCACCAACTCGCCATCCTGGTACAGCAGGCTGACCGCCAGCCCGTCCAGCTTCGGCTCGCAGCTGTACTCCACCGCCGCGCCGCCCCCAAACAGATCGCCCACCGGCAGGTCGAGCCCTTCGGTGACCCGCCGATCGAATTCGAGCATGGTGGTTTCATCGAAGGCGTTGCCCAGGCTGAGCATCGGAATTTCGTGGCGCACCTGGGTAAAGGCCGAGAGTGCCGCGCTGCCGACCCGCTGCGTCGGCGAATCACGCGTGACCAGCTCCGGGTGCTCGGCCTCCAGGGCCTTGAGCTCGTGGAACAGCCGGTCGTATTCGGCGTCCGGAATGCTCGGCTCGTCGAGGACGTGGTAACGGTAGTTGTGCTGATCCAGTTCAGCGCGCAGTTCGAGGATGCGGGTAGGGGCGGCGGTCATGGGTGTTCTCTCAGAAAGCAAAAGAGCAGCCGAAGCTGCTCAATATGTTAGTGCGCTTATTCTACTGACAACGCTGAGGACCAATCCTCAGCGTTTCTGTGTCAGTGCACGACGCTCGAACTCGACGATGCGCTGACGGTAGTGTTCGATGGTCTGGGCGGTCAGGACGCTGCGCTGGTCGTCCTTGAGCTCGCCGTTGAGTTCCTGGGACAGCTTGCGGGCGGCGGCCACCATCACATCGAACGCCTGTTTAGGGTGACGCGGACCCGGCAGGCCGAGGAAGAAGCTCACGGCCGGCGTGCTGAACAGGTCGATATCATCCAGGTCGAAGGTGCCCGGCTTGACCGCATTGGCCATGGAGAACAGCACTTCGCCGTTACCGGCCATGCTTTCGTGACGGTGGAAGATGTCCATCTCGCCGAAACGCAGGCCGCTTTCGAGGATGTTCTGCAGCAGCGCCGGCCCCTTGAAGCCAGCGGCGTCGCGGCAGATCACGCTGATCACCAGCACTTCTTCGGCGGCCGGCTGATCGTTGACCGATTGGCGCGGGGCATTCTTGCCCACGTTTTCGTCCGGGAAGTCGTCGTCGCGGCTGCTGAAGCTCGGGCCTTCGTCCACATCCAGGTTGAGGTCGCCCTGATGTGGCTCGGCCACGGCAGGGTTGGCGCGCTTGCCACGCTTGGAGGACGGCTCGCGGGCTTCACGCACCGGCGCGCTCATCGACGGCAAGTCATGCTCGTCCAGTTGCGGTTCTTTATGGGTATCCAGCACACGGGGCGGCCCCAGCAGCTCGGCGCCGCCGTCGTCGTCGGGCAAGTTGGACAGGTTGCGATCCAGACGGAATTTGAGCTTGCCCTTGCCACCGCGCATGCGGCGCCAGCCATCAAAAAGAATACCGGCAATGACAATAATGCCGATGACGATCAGCCACTCGCGCAGACCGATTTCCATGTAATCCCGTGCCTCTAATAAAAAATGCTGAAAAATAAGGGGTTTAGCACCGTGCAAACCGCTTTAAAACGTGGCGCCAACTCTATGTTCTGACTGACGTTTTGCCCACGCATACGAAAAATTGACATTAAACTAGCACGACCAAAGATAACTTTACACAGTTGGCGCGAAATGTGTCGATTTGCCATCTTTCGACACGCCGATCGACCTCTTACACCCGCCGCCAACTGTGAGCTACAAGCTGCACGCTATAAGCCTCAAGCCTCAAGCCTCAAGCCTCAAGTACTTGCCGCCAGCCGCTGACAACTAGCAACTCGCCGCTAGGCGTCCACCATCGCCATCGCCTCTTCCACATCCACCGCGACCAATCGCGAACAACCGGGTTCGTGCATCGTCACGCCCATCAACTGATCGGCCATTTCCATGGCGATCTTGTTGTGGGTGATATAGATGAACTGCACCGTCTGGGACATTTCCTTGACCAGTCGTGCGTAACGTCCAACGTTAGCGTCATCCAGCGGGGCGTCAACTTCATCGAGCATGCAGAACGGCGCCGGATTCAACTTGAAGATGGCAAATACCAGGGCCAATGCGGTCAGGGCTTTCTCGCCGCCGGACAACAAATGGATGGTGCTGTTCTTCTTGCCCGGTGGCCGCGCCATGATCGTTACCCCTGTATCGAGTAGATCTTCGCCCGTCAGTTCCAAGTAAGCGCTGCCACCACCGAAAACTTTCGGGAATAACGCCTGTAAACCGCCATTAATCTGATCAAAGGTATCTTTGAATCGATTTCGGGTTTCCTTGTCGATCTTGCGGATCACGTTTTCCAGAGTGTCCAGGGCTTCGACCAGGTCGGCGTCCTGGGCATCCAGATAACGTTTGCGCTCGGACTGTTGCTGGTATTCGTCGATGGCCGCGAGGTTGATCGCGCCGAGTCGCTGGATACGCGCGGCAATGCGTTCAAGTTCCTCTTCGGCTTCTTTTTCGTTGGCCTGGGCGGTCAGGGTGTTGAGCACGCCGTGCAGGTCATAGCCGTCTTCGAGCAATTGGTCTTGCAGGGTCTTGCGGCGCACGGTCAGGGCTTGCCATTCCATGCGCTGTTGTTCGAGTTGGCCGCGAATCAGCTGGGATTGCTGCTCGGCCTGAGTCCGGCGCTTTTCGGCGTCGCGCAGTTCGCGGTCGGCGTCCTCGAGGGCGATCTGCGCGGTCTTGAGCTCTTCGTCGACGGTCATGCGCTTGTCGAGCAACTCTTCCAGCTTGAGCCGCAACTCTTCCAGCGGCGCTTCGCCCTCTTCGAGGTTGAGGCTCAGTTGCTCGCGCTTTTCGGTGAGGCGTTCGGACTGCATCTCCAGGCGCTCAAGGGCCTGGGCCGTCGACGCGTGCTGGGCGCGCAGCGAGCCGAGGCGCACCGCCAATTGATGCGCGTGATCCTTGTGCTGCCGGGCTTCCTGGCGTACGCGGTCGAGGCGCTCGCGCAGGCTGTCGCGCTGGGCCAGCAGCAGTTCGCGCTGTTCGGTGTCCAGCGCCATGCTGTCGAGGGCTTCCTGCAGTTGCAGGCGCGCTTCGCCGATCTGTTCGTGTTCGAGGGCGCGCTGCTCGCCCATCTCGGCGACTTCTTCGTCAAGACGGGTGCGGCGCAGGGTCAGTTGTTCGACCTTGGCCTTGCTCGCCGACAGCTGGGCTTTCAATTCGCCCTGCTGGCGCGCTTCGTCCTGCAACAGCCGGCGCAGGTGTTCGCGGCCGGTCTCTTGCTGGCGCTGGGTGGCGCGCAGGGTTTGCAGTTCGGTCTCGAGGCTTTCCAGGGTGGCCTCGCGCTCTTCACGCTCGGCGATCAGGTTGACGATTTCCTGGCCACGGGCCAATACGCCGCTTTCCGCTTCACTGGCGCGGCGCACACGCAAAAAATGCCGGCCAACCCAATAGCCGTCGCGGCTGATCAGGCTTTCGCCGGCCGCCAGTTGACCGCGCTGCGCCAAGGCCTGCTCAAGGGATTCAACCGGCTTGACCTGCCCCAGCCACGGCGACAGATCAATCGCCGCCTCGACCTTATCCAGCAAACTGCCTGGCACCCGTGTGCCATCGGCGGCGGGGCTGAGCAGGCGCAGATCACCCTGGGCAAACCCGGCCAGGTCGAAACCGCCAAAATCATCTACCAGCACCGCCTGCAGGTCGGCACCGAGCACGGTTTCCACCGCCAGCTCCCAACCGGCTTCGACCTTCAAGCCTTCGGCCAGGCGCGGGCGCTCGGCCAGATGCTGGTCGCGCAGCCACTCGGCGGTGCCGGTGCCTGGGTCCAGCGCGGCCTGCTGCAAGGCTTCGAGCGAGGCGAGCCGGCCGTTGAGCCGCTGCAAATCGCCCTGGGCCTGCTGCTGGGCCTGGGTCGCCTGTTGCAGTTGCTGACGCAATTGCTCCAGGCGCTCCACTTGTTGCTCTTCGCTGGCTTCCAGCTCTTCGAGGGTCATCTCGCTTTCGGCGAGTTGCTCGCTGAGCTCCATGATCGCCGCGTCTTCCGGATCGGCGGCGAGCAGCACGCGCTCTTCCTGCAGGCGACGCTGGCGCTCGGCCAGGCGCTCCATGCTGGTTTCCAGCTGCTGGATGCGCGACTGCTGCACCTCTGCCTGGCGGCGCGGCTCGGCGGATTGCAGGTTGAACGTGTCCCACTGCTCCTGCCAGCCGTGCATGGTGGTTTCGGAGTCTTCCAGCGCGGCGGCAGCTTCTTCGGCGGCGGCGTTGGTGATTTCCTGCTCGGGGGTGAGCATGTCCAGCTCTTCGCCGAGGGTCAGCAGCAACGTGCGGTCATGACCCAGGTGCGATTCGGTTTCCAGGCGCGCGCGTTCGGCTTCCTTCAGATCGTCCTGCAACTGGCGCAGACGCTGCTGGCCGTGCTGGATGCTCTGCTCGACGCGTGCAATGTCGCCCCCCACCGAGTAGAAGCGCCCCTGCACCAGATTGAAGCGCTCGGACAAGTCATGGTGGCCATCGCGCAGGCGCTCGATGCTCGCATCGGCATTGCGCTGCTCGGCCACCAGCGCTTCGAAGCTGATTTCCTGGGTGCCGATGATCGCTTCGCGCTGGCCGACCTGATCATTCAGCGCCTGCCAACGCAGGGCCGAGAGTTGCGCCTTGAGCTGACGCTCCTCGCCCTTGTATTCCTGATACTTCTCGGCCGCCTGGGCCTGGCGGTGCAGGCGCTCCAACTGGCGCTCCAGCTCTTCGCGCAGGTCGGTCAGGCGGGCGAGGTTTTCGTGGGTGCGGCGGATGCGGTTTTCGGTCTCGCGGCGGCGCTCCTTGTACTTGGAGATGCCGGCCGCCTCTTCGATAAAGTTGCGCAGGTCTTCGGGCTTGGCTTCGATCAGCTTGGAGATCATGCCCTGCTCGATGATCGAGTAGCTGCGCGGGCCCAGGCCGGTGCCGAGGAAGATGTCGGTAATGTCGCGGCGACGGCACTTGGTGCCGTTGAGGAAGTAGCTGTTCTGGCTGTCGCGCGTCACTTTGCGGCGGATCGAGATTTCCGCGTAGGCCGCGTACTCGCCGATCAGGGTGCCATCGGAGTTATCGAACACCAGTTCGATGCTGGCCTGGCTCACCGGCTTGCGGCTGGTGGAGCCGTTGAAGATGACGTCGGTCATCGACTCGCCACGCAGGTTCTTGGCCGAGCTCTCGCCCATCACCCAGCGTACGGCGTCGATGATGTTCGACTTGCCGCAGCCATTGGGCCCGACCACCGCCGCCATGTTACTGGGGAAGTTCACCGTGGTCGGGTCGACGAAGGATTTGAACCCCGCCAGTTTGATGCACTTGAGCCGCACGCTTAGGCGTCCGCCAACGCAGCGATGACCAACGAGCAACTGCGCTGGCCGTAGGCCGACAGCACCAGGCGAATCTGCGCCAGGTCACGGGCGAGCACGGCGGCGAGCAGTTGCTCGAACAGCACGAGGTATTCACTCATGGAGGCCTTGCGTTGATCCAGCGCCAGGTAATAGGCGCGGTTCATCGCCGGCTGCAGGTTCTCGACGGTTTCCTGCAGATACGGGTTGTTGGCAAAGGGGTACGCGGCGCGCATCACGTTGAAGCTTTCTTCGACGAAGGCGCGGATGTCCTGGCGCTCGAAGCTGGAGATCAGGCGTTGCTGGATCTGCAGGAACGGCGCCATGTCGGCCTGCACCTGCCAGCCCTGGGCCACTGCATTGCCGAGCAGGATGTACAGCTCGCCCATCAGCGTGCACAGGCTCTGGACCTTGTGTGCAGTGAGTTCAGTGACGTGGGCGCCCCGGCGCGGCAGGATCGCGATCAGGTGGCGACGCTCGAGGATCAGCAGGGCTTCACGCACGGAACCACGGCTGACATTGAGCGCCAGCGTGACTTTCTGTTCCTGGATCCGTTCCCCAGGCTTGAGATCGCCGCGAATGATACGTTCGGCGAGGTGGTGAGCGATTTGCTCGGCGAGACTGTCCGGCGCCTTGAACGTCATGTTTTCCCTTCAAAATCTTCTATCGGTACAAGCGCGGCAGTGTAGCGCAAATGCTGGCTGATGGCGCTGGGCCCACAAGCGCGAATTTGGCACGAAATAAGCAGCGCTGAAAAGGCAAAAGCCCCATAAAACGCCGGTTTCAGAAGACTGGACCATAATTGAAAGTGTTGTGATCGCAATTTCTTGACCTTCTGGTCAGAAAATCGTTGACCGAAAAGTCAGACATGACTAGATTCGGCGCAAAGCGGTTAACAACAATAATGAGTCTGCGAGGCCTTCCGTGATCCAGTTTTTACTTAACCAGGAACTCCGTAGCGAGCACGCCCTGGACCCCAACCTGACCGTGCTCAACTACTTGCGTGAGCACCTGGGCAAATCCGGCACCAAGGAAGGCTGCGCCAGCGGCGACTGCGGTGCGTGCACGGTGGTGGTCGGCGAGTTGCACCGCGATGCCCAGGGTGCCGAGCAGATCCGCTATCGCAGCCTCAACTCGTGCCTGACCTTTGTCTCGTCGCTGCACGGCAAACAACTGATCAGCGTCGAAGACCTCAAGCATCAAGGCCAACTGCACAGCGTGCAAAAAGCCATGGTGGAGTGCCACGGTTCGCAATGCGGCTTTTGCACCCCGGGCTTTGTGATGTCGCTGTTCGCGCTGCAAAAAAACAGCGACGCACCCGACAGCCAGAAAGCCCATGAAGCGCTGGCCGGCAATCTGTGCCGCTGCACCGGTTATCGGCCGATTCTGGCCGCCGCCGAACAGGCCTGCTGCAACAAGCCGGTGGACCAGTTCGACAGCCGCCAGGCCGAGACCATCGCCCGCCTCAAAGCCATCGCGCCGACGCAGACCGGCGAACTCAACAGCGGCGACAAACGCTGCCTGGTGCCTTTGACCGTCGCCGACCTGGCCGACCTCTACGACGCCTACCCGCAAGCCCGCCTGCTGGCTGGCGGCACCGACCTGGCGCTGGAAGTCACGCAGTTCCACCGCACGCTGCCGGTGATGATCTACGTTGGCAACATCGAAGAGATGAAGCGTATCGAAGACTTCGACGATCGCCTGGAAATCGGCGCCGCCACCGCCCTCTCCGACTGCTACACCGCGCTGCACCACGAATACCCGGATTTCGGCGACCTGCTGCACCGCTTCGCCTCGTTGCAGATCCGCAACCAGGGCACCCTCGGCGGCAATATCGGCAACGCCTCGCCAATTGGTGATTCGCCGCCGCTGCTGATCGCGCTGGGCGCGCAGATCGTGTTGTGCAAAGGCGATGTGCGCCGCACGCTGGCGCTGGAAGATTATTTCATCGACTACCGCGTCACTGCCCGCCAGGACAGTGAGTTCATCGAGAAAATCATCGTGCCCAAGGGCCACGCACTGTTTCGCGCGTACAAGGTGTCCAAGCGCCTGGACGATGATATTTCCGCCGTCTGCGCCGCCTTCAATCTGAAGATCGACAACGGCGTGATCAGCGAAGCACGTGCCGCCTTCGGGGGCATGGCCGCCACGCCCAAACGCGCGAAAAGCTGCGAAGCCGCGCTGGTCGGCGCGACCTGGAATGCCGCCACGGTGGAGAAAGCCTGCGCCGCCCTGGCCGAGGATTTCACCCCGCTGTCGGACTTTCGCGCCAGCAAGGAATACCGCCTGCTCAGCGCCCAGAACCTGCTGCGCAAATACTTCATCGAACTGCAAACGCCGCATATCGAGACTCGGGTGACCGCTTATGTCTAACCATCACGTCGTGGTCAAAACCCAGGCCGAACTCGCCGAGCTGTTTGCCCAGGACCTCACCTCCGGGGTCGGCCGCAGCGTCAAGCATGACAGCGCCGCCAAGCACGTCAGCGGTGAAGCGCAGTACATCGATGACCGCCTGGAATTCCCCAACCAGTTGCACCTGTATGCACGCATGTCCGACCGCGCCCACGCCCGCATCGTCAGCATCGATACAGCGCCCTGCTACGCCTTCGACGGCGTGCGCATAGTCATCACCCATGAAGACGTGCCCGGCCTGAAGGACATCGGCCCGCTGATGCCCGGCGACCCGTTGCTGGCCATCGACACCGTGCAGTTCGTCGGCCAGGTGGTACTCGCCGTGGCCGCGCGTGACCTGGAGACCGCCCGCCAGGCGGCGATGGCGGCGGTGATCGAATACGAGGACCTCGAACCGGTGCTGGACGTGGTCGAAGCCTTTCGCAAAAAACATTTCGTGCTCGACAGCCACACCCACCAGCGCGGTGATTCGACGGGCGCCCTGGCGACCGCCAAAAACCGCATCCAGGGCACCCTGCATATCGGCGGCCAGGAGCACTTCTACCTGGAAACCCAGATCTCCTCGGTGATGCCCACCGAAGACGGCGGCATGATCGTCTACTGCTCCACGCAGAACCCCACCGAAGTGCAGAAACTGGTGGCCGAAGTACTCGACGTGTCGATGAACAAAATCGTCGTCGACATGCGTCGCATGGGTGGCGGTTTCGGCGGCAAGGAAACCCAGGCCGCCAGCCCGGCATGCCTGTGTGCCGTAGTCGCGCGCCTCACCGGCCAGCCGACCAAGATGCGCCTGCCGCGCGTCGAAGACATGCTGATGACCGGCAAGCGCCACCCGTTCTATATCGAATACGACGTGGGCTTCGACGACAGCGGACGCCTGCACGGGATCAACCTGGAACTGGCAGGTAACTGCGGTTGCTCGCCGGACCTGTCGAACTCGATCGTCGACCGCGCGATGTTCCACGCCGACAACTCGTACTACCTGGGCGATGCCACGGTCAACGGCCATCGCTGCAAGACCAACACCGCGTCCAACACCGCCTATCGCGGTTTCGGCGGCCCGCAAGGGATGGTCGCCATCGAGGAAGTGATGGACGCCATCGCCCGTCACCTGGCGCTGGACCCGCTGGCCGTGCGCAAGGCCAACTACTACGGCAAGACCGAGCGCAACGTCACGCATTACTACCAGACCGTCGAGCACAACATGCTCGAAGAGATGACCGCCGAGCTTGAAGCCAGCAGCCAATACGCCGAGCGCCGCGAAGCGATTCGCCTGTACAACGCCCACAGCCCGATCCTGAAAAAAGGCCTGGCGCTGACCCCGGTCAAGTTCGGTATTTCGTTTACCGCAAGCTTCCTCAACCAGGCCGGCGCGTTGATCCATATCTACACCGACGGCAGCATCCACCTCAACCACGGCGGCACCGAGATGGGCCAGGGCTTGAACACCAAGGTCGCGCAAGTGGTGGCCGAAGTGTTCCAGGTCGAAATCGACCGTGTGCAGATCACCGCCACCAACACCGACAAAGTGCCCAACACCTCGCCGACCGCCGCCTCCAGCGGTGCCGACCTGAACGGCAAGGCTGCGCAGAACGCCGCCGAAACCATCAAGCAACGCCTGGTGGAATTCGCCGCGCGCAAGTACGACGTGAGCGAAGCGGACGTGGAATTCCACAACGGCCATGTGCGCGTGCGTGACCAGATCCTGACCTTTGAGGCGCTGATCCAACAGGCGTATTTCGCCCAGGTGTCGCTGTCGAGCACGGGCTTCTACAAGACCCCGAAAATCTTCTACGACCGCAGCCAGGCGCGCGGTCGGCCGTTCTACTACTTCGCGTTCGGCGCGGCCTGTTGCGAAGTGATCGTCGACACCCTGACCGGCGAGTACAAGATGCTGCGCACCGACATCCTCCACGACGTGGGCGCCTCGCTGAACCCGGCCATCGACATCGGCCAGGTCGAAGGCGGCTTTATCCAGGGCATGGGCTGGCTGACCATGGAGGAGCTGGTGTGGAACAACAAGGGCAAGCTGATGACCAACGGCCCGGCCAGCTACAAGATCCCGGCCGTCGCCGACATGCCGCTGGACCTGCGCGTGAAGCTGGTGGAAAACCGCAAGAACCCGGAAGACACGGTGTTCCATTCCAAGGCCGTGGGCGAGCCGCCGTTCATGCTCGGGATTGCTTCGTGGTGTGCGATCAAGGACGCCGTGGCGAGCCTGGGTGACTATCGCCATCAGCCGCAGATCGATGCGCCGGCGACGCCGGAGCGCGTGTTGTGGGGGTGTGAGCAAATGCGCCAATTGACTGCTGCAAAAGCTGTGGAAACGCAAACCGAGCTGGCTTCGCTTTAGACCCAGGCGCTGCCATCGCGGGCAAGCCCGGCTCCCACATGTTGATGTGTGAACCCAATCAAATGTGGGAGCTGGCTTGCCCGCGATAGCGGTCGGACTGACAACAGAGATGTTGAGGTAATCATGAACTACTGGATCAGCGCCCTCGCCGACCTGCAGAACCGCGGTGAACCCTGCGTACTGGTGACCATCATCGAAGAGCTCGGCTCCACGCCGCGCAATGCCGGCTCGAAGATGGTCATCAGCGCCGCGCAGACCTTCGACACCATCGGCGGCGGCCACCTGGAATACAAGGCGATGCAGATCGCCCGCGACATGCTCGTACGTGGCCAGCAGAACACCCATCTGGAACGCTTCAGTCTGGGTGCAAGCCTCGGCCAGTGCTGCGGTGGCGTGACCGTGCTGCTGTTCGAACCCATGGGCCAGGTGCAGGCGCAGATCGCCGTGTTCGGCGCCGGCCACGTCGGCCGCGCGCTGGTGCCCCTGCTGGCGAGCCTGCCGTGCCGGGTGCGCTGGATCGACTCCCGTGACCAGGAGTTTCCGGAACATATCCCCGAAGGCGTGCGTAAAATCGTCAGCGAAGAGCCGGTCGACGAAATTGCCGACCTGCCGGTGGGCAGTTATTGCATCGTCATGACCCACAATCACGCGCTGGACCTGGAACTGACCGCCGCCCTGCTCAAGCGCAATGACTTCACCTACTTCGGCCTGATCGGTTCGAAGACCAAACGCGTCAAGTTCGAACACCGCCTGCGTGATCGCGGTTTTGATACCGCGCAACTGCAGCGTATGCATTGCCCGATGGGCCTCACCGAGGTGAAGGGTAAATTGCCAGTGGAGATCGCGATCTCCATCGCCGGCGAAATCATCGCCACCTATAACGCCAACTTCGGCCAGCACACTGCGAGCGCCGAACCGATTGCCAAACTGCTGCCGGCCTCGCGCCGCAGCCAAGCTTTGACTTCTTTTGCCAAGAATTGAGATGACCATGCCTTTGACTCGCAAAGCCTACCGTGCCGCCATTCTGCACAGCCTCGCCGACCCCGCTATCGTTGGGATCGAAGCCTCCTACGAGTATTTCGAGGATGGCCTGCTGGTGATTGAAAACGGTCGGATCAGTGCAGTTGGCCATGCCAGCGACGTGCTGCCGACATTGCCCGCCGATATCGAAATCACTCATTACCAGGACGCGCTGATCACCCCGGGCCTGATCGACACCCATATCCACCTGCCGCAGACCGGCATGGTCGGCGCCTATGGCGAGCAATTGCTCGACTGGCTCAACACCTACACGTTCCCGTGCGAAAGCCAGTTCGCCGACAAGGCCCACGCCGAAGAAGTCGCGGATATCTTTATCAAGGAATTGCTGCGCAACGGCACCACCACCGCGCTGGTGTTCGGCAGTGTGCACCCGCAGTCAGTGAATGCGTTTTTCGAAGCCGCCGAGAAACTCGACCTGCGCATGATCGCCGGCAAGGTGATGATGGACCGCAACGCCCCGGACTACCTGACCGACACCGCCGAGTCCGGTTACCAGGAAAGCAAGGCGCTGATCGAGCGCTGGCATGGCAAGGGCCGTTTGCACTACGCAGTGACGCCACGTTTCGCACCGACCAGTACACCGCAACAGCTGACCCTCGCAGGGCAGTTGCTGAGCGAATACCCGGACCTCTACATGCAGACTCACATCAGTGAGAACAAGCAGGAAATCGAGTGGGTGAAGGCGCTGTTCCCGGAGCGCAACGGCTACCTGGATGTGTACGACCATTACAAGTTGCTCGGCGAGCGCTCGGTGTTTGCCCACGGCGTGCACTTGTGTGACGACGAGTGTGCGCGGCTGGCGGAGACGGGCTCGGCGGTCGCGTTCTGCCCGACCTCGAACTTCTTCCTCGGCAGCGGCCTGTTCAACCTGCCGATGGCGGAGAAGCACAACCTGAATGTGGGCCTGGGCACGGACGTGGGCGGCGGCACCAGCTTCTCGCTGCTGCAGACCTTGAACGAAGCGTACAAGGTCATGCAGTTGCAAGGCGCACGCTTGAGCCCGTTCAAGTCGCTGTACCTGGCCACGTTGGGTGGCGCGAAGGCACTGCGCCTGGAAGACAAGATCGGCACGTTGCAGCCCGGCACCGATGCGGATTTCCTGGTGCTGGATTACAACGCCACACCGCTGCTCAGCTATCGCCTGAAGCAGGCCCAGAACATTGCCGAGACGTTATTTGTGCTGATGACGCTGGGGGACGATCGGACGGTGTTGCAGACGTATGCGGCGGGCAAACTGGTGCATCAGCGCTGATCTTAACCACACCGCAAAACAAATGTGGGAGCGGGCTTGCTCGCGAAGGCGGAGTGTCAGTCCCTGGATAGGCTGACTGATCCACCGCTTTCGCGAGCAAGCCCGCTCCCACATTTTGTTAGTGGTGAGCTTGGCACATCAGAGCTTGACCGAAGAGCGCCCCGGCTTCTTGGTCTGCAACAAATGCGAAAACACCGCATGCAAATCATCCGACGCGCTTTCCTCATCGAGGTTGAGCTTGCTGTCGATGTGGTCCATGTGGTGCATCATCAAATTCACTGCCAACCCTGCATCGCGCGCTTCGATCGCGTCGATCAACTGCGTGTGCTCATCATAGGAACAGTGCGAGCGGTTGCCGCTTTCGTACTGGGCGATGATCAACGAGGTCTGGGACACCAGGCTGCGCTGGAAGCTGATCAGTGGCGCATTCTTCGCCGCTTCGGCCAGCTTGAGGTGGAATTCGCCGGAGAGGCGGATGCCGGCACCGCGATCGCCACGAGAGAAGCTGTCGCGCTCGTCGTTGACCATCTGACGCAGCTCGGCCAATTGTTCGGCCGTGGCGTGCTGCACTGCCAGCTCGGTAATCGCCCGCTCCACCAGGCGCCGGGCCAGGAACACCTGGCGCGCTTCTTCGACACTGGGGCTGGCCACCACCGCACCCCGATTGGGCCGCAGCAACACCACGCCTTCATGGGCCAGGCGCGAGAGTGCACGGCGAATGATGGTGCGGCTGACGCCGAAGATTTCGCCCAGTGCCTCTTCACTCAACTTGGTTCCGGGCGCCAGGCGTTGTTCGAGGATCGCTTCGAAGATATGCGCGTAGACGATATCGTCCTGGGTTCCGCTGCGACCGGCCTTGCCGGCTCGCGGTTGTTTCTTGAGAGGTTGCAACTGTTCGTTCATGGGCACTCGGGTTTGGAGAACGGCGGCGAATTAAGGGTAATACGGCAACAGCGGGTCGCTGGCAAGTATCACCTAAAAACAGGGCACATTGTACACAACCCACAGCGCCAACACACTGTACGGCTGTTTGCGGTCGCGGCTGTATTGCAATGAAACATTACGTTTGAGTTTAGGCTTGAAACCGTGCCGTTACCGGCAAAACCCAGGTAAAAGGATCACCTTTCCATGAACGACGCCACCCAAGCGCCTTTGCGCCCGCTGGCCGACACTTCTGCGTCGGCCGTCGTCGCCGGCTTCATCGCCATGATGACCGGCTACACCAGCTCCCTGGTCCTGATGTTCCAGGCCGGCCAGGCCGCCGGCTTGACCACGGCGCAGATTTCTTCGTGGATATGGGCGATTTCCATTGGCATGGCGGTGTGCAGCATCGGCTTGTCGCTGCGCTATCGCACACCGATCACCATCGCCTGGTCCACCCCCGGCGCCGCGCTGCTGATCACCAGCCTGGGCGGCGTGAGTTATGGCGAAGCCATCGGTGCCTACATCACCTGCGCGGTGCTGGTGACGCTCTGCGGGCTGACGGGCAGCTTCGAAAAGCTCGTCAAGCGCATCCCGGCGTCACTCGCAGCGGCCCTGCTCGCCGGCATCCTGTTCAAGATCGGCAGCGAGATCTTCGTCGCCGCGCAGCACCGCACCGGCCTGGTATTGGGGATGTTTTTCACGTACCTGGTCATCAAGCGCCTGTCGCCACGCTATGCGGTGCTGGCCGCGCTGGTGATCGGCAGCGTGCTTTCCGGGTTGATGGGACTTCTGGATTTCAGCGGCTTTCATCTCGAAGTGGCAACGCCGGTATGGACCCCGCCGCACTTCTCGTTGGCGGCGACGATCAGTATCGGCATCCCGCTGTTCGTGGTGGCGATGACCTCGCAGAACATGCCCGGCGTCGCCGTGTTGCGCGCCGACGGCTACAACGTGCCGGCCTCGCCGCTGATCACCGCAACCGGCCTGGCCTCGCTGGTGCTGGCACCGTTCGGTTCCCACGGCATCAACCTGGCGGCGATCAGCGCGGCGATCTGCACCGGGCCGCATGCCCACGAAGACCGCAACAAGCGCTATACGGCGGCGGTTTGGTGTGGTGTGTTCTACGGGATTGCCGGGGTATTCGGCGCGACGCTGGCGGCATTGTTTGCAGCCTTGCCCAAGGAGCTGGTGCTGTCGATTGCGGCCCTGGCGCTGTTTGGCTCGATCATCAACGGCTTGAGCATCGCCATGAATGAGCCGAAGGAACGCGAAGCGGCGCTGATCACCTTTATGGTCACCGCGTCGGGGCTGACGTTGTTTTCGATCGGTTCGGCGTTCTGGGGGATTGTCGCGGGGGTGTTGACGCTGCTGATCCTGAATTGGCGCAAGGCCTGATTGCTTAAACGCCAGGAACAAAAAAGCGACCCCGCAGGGTCGCTTTTTTCATGACATCAGACCGCCGGGTTGATCGGCTTTTCTGGATGCCAGGCGTCCAACAGCGCGCTTACTTCAACGCGAGTCAGCTCTGGGCGGGCCTTGAGCCACGCTTCAACGATTGCACGTTGCTCTTCGGTGACCGAACCACGAGTGGCTTTGCACACCAGACCGAAGTCATCGCCGCCGACGTAGTCCAGGCCATTGCCGTCCATCGCTTCGGTCAGGAATGCTTCGAGGAACGCGTCAACCGCTTCATCATCCAAACCTTCTTTGAAATCCAGGTTCAGTTCGAAACCCAGCTCTTGAAATTCATCAACGCACAGTTTTTTGCGCAGACGCCGGGAACGGTTAGTCGCCATTGGAACAATCCTCATAAGTAATAACGGGCGGCACTTTAGCAGTTTAAGGTGACGATTGCCCGACTCTCTGGGACAGGCGGCAAATTGCCGGTGAAAAAAACGCCGATTACCAGCTATCGTTCAGCTACAACTGGATCCACCTTGGGGCATAATGCCGACACTTTCATGACCATTGAGGGATTTTTCTTATTTACCCCTCGCCTTTTTCACCCTCCTCAGCAGTAGGGTTTTATTTCTTATGATCAAATCGTTGCGTTCAGTAGTGCTTGCCGGTTTTCTTCTGCCACTGGCCTTTTCCACCTCCGCTGCCCAGACCACCAACACCCTGCCCCCGAATGTCCAGCAGGCACTCGCCAAGGCCAAGCTGCAAAACACCGCGCTGTCCCTGGTGATGATCCCCCTGAACGGCCCGGGCACCCCCACGGTCTTCAACGCCGATGTCTCGGTGAACCCGGCCTCCACCATGAAGCTGGTCACCACCTACGCGGCCCTGGAAATGCTCGGTCCCAACCATCAATGGAAGACCGAGTTCTACACCGACGGCACCCTCAGCGGTGGCGTGCTGCACGGCAACCTGTACCTCAAGGGCGGTGGCGACCCCAAGCTGAACATGGAAAAGCTCTGGCTGCTGATGCGCGACCTGCGCGCCAATGGCGTGCAGCAAGTCACCGGCGACCTGGTGCTGGACCGCAGCTTCTTCAACCAGCCGCAATTGCCCGAATTCAATGATGATGGCAACGACGAGAACAAGCCGTTCCTGGTCAAGCCCGACGCCCTGCTGGTCAACCTCAAGGCCCTGCGCTTCGTGACCCGCAACGATTCCGGCCGGGTACTGGTGTCGGTCGAGCCGCCGATTGCCAGCATCCGCATCGACAACCAGGTCAAGGTGTCCAACGCCAAGCAGTGCACCGGCGACGTGCGCTACAACCCGGTTACCGCCGCAGATGGCAGCGTGACGGTCACCGTCAGCGGCCAACTGGCCGACGGCTGCAGCTCGCAGACCTACCTGTCATTGCTGGACCACGCGACCTACACCGCCGGCGCGGTGCGGGCGATCTGGCAGGAACTGGGCGGCACCATTCAGGGCCGTGACATCCAGGCACCCGTGCCCAAGGATGCCAAGGTCCTCGCCCGTGCGTTTTCGCCGGACCTGGCGGAGATCATCCGCGACATCAACAAATACAGTAACAACACCATGGCCCAGCAGTTGTTCCTGAGCCTGGGCGCGCAGTTTCGCAACGACGCCGACGGCGACGATGCCAAGGCCGCGCAACGCGTCGTGCGCCAATGGCTGGCGAAGAAAGGCATCACCGCGCCGCACCTGGTGATGGAGAACGGTTCCGGCCTGTCACGGGCCGAACGCGTCAGCGCCCGCGAGATGGCCGCCATGCTGCAAGCCGCGTGGAAAAGCCCCTACGCCGCGGAGTACATCAGCTCGCTGCCGATTGCCGGCACCGACGGCACCATGCGTAAACGCTTGAAGACCACCGCCATGCGCGGCGAAGCCCACGTCAAGACCGGCACCCTGAACACCGTGCGGGCCATCGCCGGCTTCAGCCGCGACAACAACGGCAACACCTGGGCAGTGGTGGCGATCCTCAACGATCCGAAACCATGGGGCGCTTCGTCGGTGCTGGATCAAGTGCTGCTGGACCTGTATCGCCAGCCGAAACTGGCGGCGCCCGCACCGGTGCTCTAGACCGCGCAACAAGCGCGCTTGCCCGCGCTCGGCACTATCAGTCGCTGTACCCGGTGGCTGATAGACCGCTGTCGCGGGCGAGCCCGCTGCCACACGTTTCGACTCGATCCCTGCCGGCCTGCTTGGCCACATACACCGCCGAGTCGGCACGCAACAGCAGCCCATCAATACCTTCATCGACCCGCCAGCTGGCCACGCCAAAACTGGCGGTGACGATGCCCACCGGCGCCATCGGCGCATTGCGCAGCGATTGCCACAGCTCCAGCGCCAGGCTGTAAGCCTGCTCGCCCTGGGTGTTGGGGCACAGCACCATGAACTCCTCGCCCCCCAGGCGGCAGAACACATCGCTACGGCGCAGGCGCTGGCTGATGCGTTTGCACAACTCCTGCAACACCCCGTCGCCCACCGCATGCCCATGCTGATCGTTGATGCGCTTGAAGTGGTCGACATCGAGCATGATCACCGACAACGCCCCTGAAGCGCGGTTGAGCCTGACCATCTCGGCCTTGAGGCGATCCTGGAAGTAGCGTCGGTTGTGAATCCCGGTGAGGGAATCGGTGATGGACAGCGCGCGCAGTTCCTCTTCTACTCGCTTGAGATCGGAAATATCCGACACGTAGCCATGCCACAGCGTACCGCCGCTGGGTAATTCTTCTGGCGTGGCTTCGCCGCGAATCCAGCGCAGGCCGCGTTGTGGCAACAGCACCCGGTACTCTTCGCGCCAATGGCTCAACTGCAACGCCGACAGGCGAATCGAGGTGCGCACGCGCTCCGCATCCAGCGGATGGATCCGCTCGAAGACCTTCGTCGCATCCTGTTGCAACACGCCAGGCTCGATCTCATAGATGTCGCGCATGCCGTCGCTGGCGTAGATGAATTTCCAATTGTCCTGCGGCTCCAGGGTGAACTGGAAGATGCCGCCGGGCACATGCGCGCTGAGCTTCTTGAGCAGCCGGTCGCGCGCAGCGAGTGCCTCATAGGCGCGCTTCTGCTCGGTCACGTCGAGGTAAATGGCCAGGTGACCGATCCACAGGCCATGGTCATCCAGCAGCACGGTGGCCAACATGTTCACGGTCAATGGGCTGCCGTCCTCGCGCAGCAATGTCCACTCGCGGGCTTCGTGCAGGTTGTCGGGGCTTTCCACCAGCATCGCCTGGCTCGCCGGGATGCGCTTGCCCAACATCACGCTCAAACTGCTGGCGCGCGCTTCCAGTTCCGAGGCCAGGTGCAGGCTTTCGAGGGTGTGCGTGCCCATGACCTGGTCGGCCTTGAACCCCAGCATCTGCTCGGCCCCGGCGTTAAAGGTGTTGATCACCCCGCGCAGGTCGGTGGCGATGATCGCAACCTGGGTGGCGGCATTCAGCACGCTGCGCAATTGACCGTGGGCCCCGCGCAGTTCCTGCTCGCGCTGGCGCAACTGCACGGTACGTTGCTCCACCAGTTTCAACGCGCGCTGGCGCTGGCTCACCAGTACATAGAGCAGGCTGCTGAGCAGCAGGCTGAGCAAGCCGCCCATACTCAGGATCGTGGTCAGTGAAGAATGGTTGGCCTGGTCGAACACCTGGCTCGGGCGCAGGCTCAAGGCGTACACGTGATCGCCCAGGGTCAGGCGGCGCGCGCCGATGAGGTCGCTGCCGCCCACGGCATTCTCGGACTCGAAAAGCACGCGCTTTTGCACATCGGAGGTATCGACAATCTGCATCACCAGATTGTCGCGGTCCGGCTTGGGCAACCCATCGGCGACCAGCTGGCGCATGCTGATCACCGCCATCACGTAGCCGTAGGGCTCATTCTGCGACTGCCCGGAAGTCGCCGGGGTGCTGACCGGCGCCACCAGCAATACCCCGGTTGAGTAGCCCGGTTCTACACCGACCAACTGCATCGGTTGCGACACTGCCAGCTTGCCACTCGACTGCGCACGCTCAAGCGCCGAGCGCCGCAGCGGTTGGGCCAGCAGGTCAAAACCCAACGGTGCGCCCAACAGGCTTTGAGTCTGGCTGTAGAGCACCGGCACGTATTCGTCGCGCTCGGGCGCCGGGGCCAACTCGCCGGCCGAATTCAACTCACGGATAACAAACGGGGTACCGCGCAGGCGCGACACCTCTTGTTCAAATTGCCGGCGCTGCTTGCGAAATACCCGCGGCGCCCAGGAATAGGCACGGGCGCGCAACAACAAGGGCTGGGCAAAACCGTCGAACTCATCGCGCGACACATCATCGGAATTGACGAAGAAACGCCGCAGGCTGTTCAGGCGCTGCTCCTGGTCTTCGAAGCGCTCCTGCAGACGGGTATACCGTTCGTTGACCAGCAACTGAAAGCGCTGGCGCACCTGTTGCTGATAGAGATCGGAAGCCGCCCAGGCGACGATTGCGGTCAGCGCGAACCCTGCCAATAACACCACCAATGCCACCAGCCAAGCCGATGCCTGCTCACTGATAAAGCCTAGGATTTTCGGGCGGACGGCGTTCAACGGCATAGGCAACACTCACAACGCCAGTGTGCGGGGGTGTCACTTTGGCTAGGCGTTAAGTTATAGCTACGGGACCGGTATTTGACCAGCATAAAAAAGCCGCAAGTCCCGAATATTCAAGGCTTGCGGCTTTTTGGTGCAACCATCAGCGAGCGGTGATTTTCCACGCCCGATGGATCTTCGCATTACGCGCAAAATCCGGGTCGATGGTCTTGTCGCTGATTTCCTCGACCGCGTAGCGTTCGCTGAGGTTGTCCTCGAGCTGGAACTTGCGGAAGTTGTTCGAGAAGTACAGCACGCCACCCGGTGCCAGGCGGGCCATGGCCAGGTCGAGCAACTGCACGTGGTCACGCTGCACGTCGAAGATGCCTTCCATGCGCTTGGAGTTGGAGAAGGTCGGCGGGTCGATGAAGATCAGGTCGAACTCATCGCGGCTGGCCTCCAGCCACGCCATCACATCACCCTGCTCCAGGCGGTTCTTGTCGGAGAAACCGTTGAGCGAGAAATTGCGACGAGCCCAATCCAGGTAGGTCTTGGACAGGTCGACGCTGGTGGTGCTGCGCGCGCCGCCCTTGGCGGCGTGCACACTGGCGGTGGCGGTGTAGCAGTACAGATTGAGGAAGCGCTTGCCGGCCGCTTCCTTCTGGATACGCATGCGCATCGGGCGGTGGTCGAGGAACAGGCCAGTGTCCAGGTAGTCGGTGAGGTTGACCAGCAGCTTCACGCCGCCTTCGCTGACCTCGGTGAACTTGCCCTGGGCGCTTTGGCGCTCGTACTGCTTGGTGCCGCTCTGACGCTCGCGACGCTTGACCACCACGCGGCTCTTGTCGATGTTCAGCGCCTGGGGAATCGCGGCCAGGGCATCGAACATGCGCGCCGAGGCTTTTTCCGGGTCGATGGACTTCGGCGCGGCGTATTCCTGCACGTGCACCCAATCGTGGTACAGGTCGATGGCCATCGAGTATTCCGGCATGTCGGCGTCGTACACCCGATAGCAATCCACGCCTTCACGCTTGGCCCACTTGCCCAGCAGCTTGAGGTTTTTCTGCAGGCGGTTGGCGAACATCTGCCCGCCTTCGCTCAGGCGCGCCTGCTCGACCACGGGGGCCGGGGCCGGCTTGATCGGGTTACCGTTCTTGTTGTACTGGCGCTCTTGCGGCTCGGCCGGGGCCTGGTCGTAGGCGGCTTGCTCACGCTCGGCCTGGCGCTGTTCTGGCGTACGGCGCTCGCCAGTGACGAACTGATCCGGATTGACTTTGATCAGCAGCAATTTGCACGGCAAGGCGCCGTTCCAGAACGAGTACTGCTTGTGGCTGCGGATGCCCATGCGCTTGCCGAGGTCCGGCGCGCCGGTGAACACTGCCGCCTCCCACCCCATGCACGCCTGGCGCAGACGCTCGCCGAGGTTCTGGTAGAGGTACAGCAGGCTGGCTTCGTCACCCAGGCGCTCGCCGTACGGCGGGTTGCAGATCACCAGGCCTTTCTGGTGCTGGTCCGGACGCGGCTCGAAGGTACCGACTTCGCCCTGGTACACCTTGATCCAGTGGCTGAGCCCGGCGCGCTCGATGTTGTTGCGCGCAGGCTGGATCAGGCGTGGATCGGCTTCATAGCCACGCACCCACAACGGCGGCTTGTTCATGCCGATGGCCGCACGTTCGGCAGCTTCGGCGTGCAGTTTTTTCCACAGCGCCGGGACGTGACCGAGCCAGGTGGTGAAACCCCACAGCTCGCGGTTCAGGTTGGGCGCCATGTCGGCGGCGATCATTGCGCCTTCCACCAGGAAGGTACCCACGCCGCACATCGGGTCCGTCAACGCGCCGCCTTCGGCAGCAATACGCGGCCAGCCTGCACGGATCAGGATCGCAGCGGCCAGGTTTTCCTTCAACGGCGCGGCGCCCTGCTGCAGGCGATAGCCGCGCTGGTGCAAGCTGTGGCCGGAGAGGTCGAGGGACAGGATGGCTTCGCCACGGTCCAGGCGCAGGTGGATGCGCAGGTCCGGGTTGATCTTGTCGATGGAGGGACGCTCGCCGGTCGGGGTGCGCAGCTTGTCGACGATCGCATCCTTGACCTTGAGGGCGCCGAAGTGCGTGTTGTCGATACCCGAGCCGTGACCGCTGAACTCCACGGCCAGGGTGCCGTCCGGGACCATGTGGTCGGCCCATTCGATATCCAGCACGCCGTGGTAGAGGTCTTCGGCGTCCTTCATCGGGAAGCGCTTGAGCACCAGCAGCACGCGGTTAGCGAGGCGCGACCAGAGGCACAGGCGGTAGGCGGTCTCCATGTCGGCCATGCCGCGCACGGCCGAGGTGTGCTCGCGGGCTTCCTCAAGGCCAAGCCCGACGGCTTCCTCGATCAGCAGGCCTTCGAGGCCCTTGGGGCAAGTGAGGAAGAGTTCAAAACGGTCCGACATGGGCATTCCAGGCTTTTCAGCAATAAATGAACGGGCGACGCATCGCCGGTTCGGTTTTCAATCAAGCACTTTTCTTGAAGAGTGCTCGCGTGGCACGAATGTGCCGTCCCACCCCGTCTGACGGGCGCTTGAGCCTTTATCGACGGGGCAGAGAGAAGTTTCCAAACAACAAAGCAGTAACAAAACGAAATATTCCGACCCTTCGTCGAATAATAACCGACTGCAACGGCCGGGCATTCTCACTAAAGGATTAAACCTGTCCTCTTTGCAGGGTGCATCATAGCTGGCTTTGCCGAATAAATGGGGCGAAAAGCCAGCCCAGCTTATGGCTATAGCATCGTTATCGTTACGTGCTTATGACAAAACGATCATTGAATCCATGTGACCTATTGGTTAGAACTCAACACAGGTTGGCGCCGTAACGACGCCGACACATAGGCTCGCCACGCCGGCAGCGAGCCCACCAACGGCAGAAAAACTCTGCCCGGCCTCGGACGAGGCCGAAGGATATCTAGACAGTCAACAAGTGAGGGAAACACCCTATGAGAAGACTTAAGCGTGATCCGTTGGAAAGAGCATTTTTACGCGGATATCAATATGGCGTTCATGGCAAATCCCGTGAGCTTTGCCCATTTACTCTACCGTCGGTACGCCAAGCCTGGATCAACGGCTGGCGAGAAGGACGTGGCGACAACTGGGACGGTATGACTGGCACTGCGGGCATCCACAGACTCAACGAACTTCACGCCGTCGGCTAATCAGGGGCTTTTAATTCCGACATCACCACGAATACGCAACGACTTAACCACGCACGCCCTATCCAGGCGGCGGGCTTCGGCCCAGGGGGCTCCTTTTGAGGAGCCCTTTTTTATTCTCGCGAACAGGCTTTCCGCGTGTTGGGTTGCGCGGCAGGCCCGGACACCGGGCGCTGCATCTCTGTGCTTATTGGGGCTGCTGCGCGGCCCAACGCGGGGCAAGCCCGCTCGCCACAATGGCGTCCACCGACTCACGGATCAGCGCCGGGCCTTTATAGATGAAGCCCGAGTAGAGTTGCACCAGGCTTGCGCCAGCGGCGATTTTCTCGGCCGCGTGTTTGCCTTCGGTAATACCGCCTACCGCGATGATCGGCAGGCGCCCGGCCAGCTCGGCAGCCAGCACCTTGACGATGTGCGTGCTCTTGTCACGCACCGGCGCACCCGACAAGCCGCCCGCCTCATCCCCATGGGCCAGGCCTTCGACACCGACACGGCTCAAGGTGGTGTTGGTCGCGATTACCGCGTCCATGCCTGAATCAACCAGGGCCTGGGCCACCAGCACGGTTTCTTCATCGCTCATGTCCGGGGCAATCTTGATTGCCAACGGCACGCGCTTGCCATGACGCACGGCCAGGTCTTCCTGGCGCTGACGCAGGGCTTCGAGCAATTGCTTGAGCGAGTCGCCGAACTGCAGGCTGCGCAGGCCCGGGGTGTTGGGCGAGCTGACGTTGACGGTGACATAGCTGGCGTGGGCGTAGACCTTGTCCAGGCAGATCAGGTAATCATCGACCGCGCGTTCTACCGGGGTATCGAAGTTCTTGCCGATATTGATCCCCAGGATGCCCTTGTACTTCGCCGCTTGAACTCGCGACAGCAGATGATCGACACCGAGGTTGTTGAAGCCCATGCGGTTGATGATCGCCTCGGCTTCCGGCAGGCGGAAAATTCGGGGCTTGGGGTTACCTGGCTGAGGCCGTGGGGTCACAGTGCCGATTTCGACAAAGCCGAAACCCAACTGCGCAAAGCCATCGATGGCGGCGCCGTTCTTGTCCAGGCCAGCAGCCAAGCCGACCGGGTTGGGGAACTCCAGGCCCATCACCGAGACCGGCATTTTCGCCGGAGCCTTGCATACCAGGCCATTGAGCCCCAGACGCCCACCGGCACCGATCAAGTCCAGCGACAGATCGTGGGAGGTTTCCGGGGAGAGTTTGAACAACAGCTGGCGGGCCAGGGTATACATGGGCGGGCTAGACTCGGATGGCGGCGAAAGGTGGCGCCGATTATAGCCGGGGTGACGGGCTACGCGCGAGGCATGCCGCCCAAACATCAATAGCGCTGCGTGACCAGGGCTTCATAACGCGTCCAGATTTTTTCCGCATAGCGCAGGCGCAATGCCTCGCGCTGCGGCCCCGGCCCGGGTCCCACGTTGTAGGAACCCACGGCTGTCCAGTTGTAGCCAAAGCGCTGGATGAACTCGGCAAGAATCGAAGCCCCCACCTCGACTGACAGGCATGGCTCACTCAACAAGCGCTCCTCGGTAATCCCCTGTTTGAGCAAGCGAGGCAAATGGATGCTGTTGATCTGCATCAGCCCGATATCCCGAGTGCCATTACGGTTGGCAGGGCTGATCACGTCCGCACGGTAACCCGATTCCACGTCGGCGATAGCCTGCAGCAATTCCGGCTCGATACCATAACGACTGGCCGTTTCTTCCCAGCAATAGGCGAGGGCCCGATGGCTGCTCATCAACAGGCCGAGCAGCAAGCCCTTGATGCACAACCTAAGCATGTTTTATCCGCTCATGCCCTGACTGCACAGGGCTGACTTGACCGCAGGCCGAGCACACCTGCTCCATCCCGCCTGGAGCTTGCGCCTCAAGCCTGACCGGACAGGTGAAGCGGTACCCGCGACCGTAGATCGTCTTGATGAATCCCTTGTCGGCCCCCAGGTATTTGCGCAGTGAATAAATGCAGCGGGTCAGCGACTCCTCGGCCACCTCTCCCTGGGGCCATGCCAGTTCCAACAAGCGATCCTTGGTCATCAACACGCCGCCGGAAGCCAGCAGCAGGCGCAAAACGTGCCACTCCTTTGGCGGCAACTGAACATCCGCGTGCTCGCCAGTCAGACGACCATCGCCGTGCAGGGTCCATTGAGCGAAAACCAGGGGAGTCCTCGTCAATTGATTACCCACGACGGCCATACCTACCTCGGCATTCAACAGCTGACATTCAAGTCCCTATTTCCAGTAATGGCGCCTACGCCCACGGCACGACTATAAAAACCTGCCTCATGGCTAACGCTAGGAAAAAGCCCGTACATTCCGCGATTTTCCTAACCTCCACGTCAGACATTTCTCTATCCCGTCCAACCAGGCGCCCATTCCTGGTACACCTCATGCAGCTCCACCCCCAACCTGTCCTCCAATTGCACCAATTCGCCCAAGGCCAGTAACTGGCCGTTAACCCGTACTTCCACGCAGTGAATGATCTCGGGCGCCAAGGGCAACACCTTCCCTGGGGCGAACGCTGCCAGGCGCCTGCGGCTGATCAGTTGTTCCTGCAGTAGGATTTCCAGATGCATGGGGTAACGCCTTATTCATGGTGAGATATCACGACCCGGGCGCACAAAAGCACGTCGCACACGCTCGTATTGCGACGCCGTCAACGGAGGTGGCCCGACACCCCCTGCCAGCGTCTTCACCTCGCTGCCCACGGCCTGCGCCTGAATGACAAACAGGCGTACTTCGGCCCTGCGCATCGGCCCCGTACCACGCCCCTGCTCCCTGGTATCGCGGCGAAACACGCCCAGCCACAACCGTTTGCCTGGCTCGACACGCACCACACTGCCCACGCCCACTTGCCCGACCGCAGTGGGCCTGGCGTGCCGTCCGGCTTCGGTCATCGGGCGGCCGTCCTCAATGTCGATGAGCATCTCGATCTGGTTGGCCTCGGCAAAACGTGGCAAGACACTGACCTGGGTGGCGTAACGCACCGGTTTCCAGCTCGCCTCTTCCTCACCGGGGGCCGGCAGGTAGAACGTGTAGTTGTCCTGGAACACTGCCGGCACATTCTCCTGGGTCATCATCACCGGCAACGTCACCACCCTCGCCCGTCGTTTACGCTCCAGCGCCGCGATGTGCGCCATCAAGCGGTTATCATCCGAAGGCTTCAGGAGTTGAGTGGTCATTGGCCTGGCGTTGTCATCCCCGGCCAGGCCGAGCTTTTTCAATTCATCCTGGTCGACGTCCACCAGCCACAGCGAAACCTCGATCGACCGCTTGGGCAGGTCCAGTTCCGCCACCAGTGCCTGGATGAAGCTCACCTGCGCAGGCTTGCCCTTGATCAGCAGGCTGTTGGTATCCGGGTACGCGATGACGGCAAGGCTCTTGTCTGCCAGTGCCCCCTTCAGTTCACTGGACAGCACGGACTCGATCATCGACGCCATCCCCGGCACGGTGACGGGCCGGTCGCTGGAGCCGTACTGCCGGTCCGCCACCGCACTGTTGAGCACCTGGACCACGCCGAATGCCTGGGTCCCCACACGCAGGTCAGCCCTTTGCCGATCCATCATCCGGGCCAGGTGCAGCACCTGGTCGACATAGCTCGGTGGTCCGGACACATAGAATGTCCGCCCACCACTCGCGCGCAGCGGATAGCGTGACTCGTCGAGACCCGAGCGGCGCATCAGGGCGCGCAGCCTGTCGATGGAAATGTGCCGTAACGTCACCGCGGAGCTTTTGGCCTCGCCAGCGTCATAGACGTACAGCACTTGCCCGTCGCTGTACCAGATCAGCCCCTGCTGCAACGCAAGCGCCTCCAGGGTCTGCTGGGGTGCATCGAGGTCGAGCACCCCGCTGAAACGTTTGCGCGCGACCTCGCGGCTGACGACGATGGGCAGGCCCAAAGGCAACGACAGCGCGGTAAACACGGTATGCAGGCTGTCATCCTGCGCCTGGTAGTGCTCGCCCCAGGCAACCACATTGGCCAGCATCAGTGCGGCCAACAGGAGCCAGCGGCAACACCGTAGGCGTGGGATCGTTGCGGGAAAGTCAGCGTGCACCGTGGGGGTTCCTGGGTGGGCCTGGCATTGAGATTGCGGCCATACTGAAAGCCAGGCCGGTTTCAATCTTGATGGAAAGTTGACGGCAGACTGCGCCTGCCAGCCCGTGGCATGTGCCTTGCTTGGAACTCTGTATCAGAGCGCACACCAATGGTGGAGTGCGCTTACGGACAAAGGCGTCGTTACCCGCAATGGCTTGCAGCGCCATCTGAGGGAACGGCGCTTTTTTGTGAACGAAAAGGTAGGTGTTGATGAACGATTCGGTAGGCAGCAGCCCGGCGAGCGACCCGCTGGCCTGGGTCAACGGCAGCGATGCCCCGGAGAAAAGCAGCCTCGACCTGGGCTTCATGGCCTTGAGCGATTGCGCATCGCTGGTGGTGGCTGCCACCCAGGGCTTCGCTCAACCTTACGGACTGACCCTGAACCTCAAGCGCCAAAGCTCGTGGGCCAACCTGCGCGACAAACTGGTCAGCGGTGAACTGGATGCCGCCCACAGCCTTTATGGGCTGATCTATGCAGTGCACCTGGGCATCGGCGGCGTCGCGCCCACCGACATGGCGGTGCTGATGGGGCTCAACCAGAACGGCCAGAGCATCAACCTGTCCCACGGCTTGCAGCAGCAAGGCGTGATCACTCCTGAAGCGCTCGACCGCCACGTGCACCAAAGCCGAACAAAACTCACCTTCGCCCAGACCTTTCCTACCGGCACCCACGCCATGTGGCTGTATTACTGGCTGGCAAGCCAGGGCATTCATCCATTGCAGGATGTGGACAGCGTCGTGGTTCCTCCCCCGCAAATGGTTGCGCACCTGCAGGCGGGACGCATCGACGGCTTCTGCGTCGGCGAGCCCTGGTGCGCCAGCGCGGTCAAGCAGAACCAGGGGTTCACCCTGGCGACCACCCAGGCGATCTGGCCGAACCATCCGGAAAAGGTCCTCGGCTGCACCCAGGCCTTTGTCGATCAGTACCCCAACACCGCCCGCGTGTTGGTGATGGCGATCCTGGAGGCCAGCCGCTTTATTGAGCAGAACAATGAAAACCGTCGCTCCACCGCGCAGTTGCTCAGCGGCCGCGAGTACCTCGATGCGCCACTCGACTGCATCGAACCGCGCCTGCTGGGCGCCTATGACGACGGCCTGGGCAACCAGTGGCAAGACCCCCACGCCCTGCGTTTTTTTGCCGGTGGCGAGGTCAACCTGCCCTACCTCTGCGATGGCATGTGGTTCATGACCCAGTTCCGGCGCTGGGGCCTGTTACGCGAAGATCCCGACTACCTGGGCGTGGCCCGCCAGGTGCAGCAACTGGCGCTGTATCGCCAGGCCGCCGATGCCTTGGGTATCACTGATAACGGCCAGGACATGCGCAGCAGCCAACTGATCGACGGCAAAGTCTGGGACGGCTCCGACCCCGCGGGCTACGCGCGCAGCTTCCGCCTGCACGCCATGGCTGATCATGCCAGCCGCCATGCCTTGCGCTGAGAGGAGGCCCCCAATGCTGCGAATCCTGTTGATCAACGACACCCCGCGCAAGGTCGGCCGCCTCAGGGCGGCGCTGATCGAAGCCGGTTTTGAGGTGATCGATGAGTCGGGCCTGACCATCGACCTGCCGGCGCGCGTCGAAACGGTGCGCCCGGACGTGATCCTGATCGATACCGAGTCGCCGGGCCGCGATGTGATGGAGCAAGTGGTGCTGGTCAGTCGCGACCAGCCCAGGCCGATCGTGATGTTCACCGACGAGCACGACCCGAATGTGATGCGCCAGGCGATCAAGTCCGGGGTCAGCGCCTACATCGTCGAAGGTATCCAGGCGCAGCGCCTGCAGCCGATCCTCGACGTGGCCATGGCGCGTTTCGAAAGCGACCAGGCCTTGCGCGCCCAGCTGCAGGCGCGTGACCAGCAGTTGGCCGAGCGCAAGCGCATCGAGCTGGCCAAGGGCATGCTGATGAAAATGAAGGCGTGCAATGAAGAAGAGGCCTACACCTTGATGCGCCGCCAGGCCATGAGCCGCCAGCAGAAGCTGATTCAGGTGGCAGAGCAGATTATCGCCATGAACGAGCTGCTCGGCTGATGTGGCGCAGCTCTTGCTAAAGAATCATCACAGGTAGCCAACGGCGGTTGCCCCTCCACGACAAAGACGTCGCACACCCGGTTTGCCCTCGCGAACCCGGTGGCGGCGTTTTTTCGTTTTGTCCCCCTTTTCCGGGGCAAGGTGGGGCGGCCTTAGCCGGCTGTTCCATCACCAGGCCTTTTTACAAGATTCCCAACCGTTGAGGTGCGTGATGAAATCAAGCTTCTGGAAATCCGGGCACACCCCGACCCTGTTTGCCGCGTTCCTGTATTTCGACCTGAGCTTCATGGTCTGGTACCTCCTGGGTCCACTGGCGGTGCAAATTGCTGCCGACCTGCACCTGACCACTCAACAACGCGGCCTGGTCGTCGCGACTCCGATCCTCGCGGGCGCAGTACTGCGCTTCCTGATGGGCATGCTGGCCGACAAGCTGTCGCCCAAGACCGCCGGACTGATCGGCCAGGTGATTGTGATTGTCGCCTTGTTTGGCGCCTGGAAACTCGGCATCCACAGTTACGAGCAAGCGTTGCTGCTTGGGGTGTTCCTCGGCATGGCTGGCGCATCGTTCGCCGTGGCGCTGCCGTTGGCGTCGCAGTGGTATCCGGCTGAACACCAGGGCAAGGCCATGGGCATTGCCGGTGCCGGCAACTCGGGCACGGTGTTCGCCGCCTTGCTCGCCCCGGTGCTGGCAGCCGCGTTTGGCTGGAGCAACGTGTTCGGTTTTGCCTTGATTCCACTGGTGCTGACCCTGGTGGTCTTCGCCTGGCTGGCGCGCAATGCGCCGCAGCGGCCGCAAGCCAAATCCATGGCTGACTATTTCAAGGCACTTGGCGACCGCGACAGCTGGTGGTTCATGTTCTTCTACAGCGTGACCTTTGGCGGCTTCATCGGCCTGGCCAGCGCCCTGCCCGGCTACTTCAACGACCAGTATGGCCTGAGCCCGGTAACGGCCGGCTACTACACAGCGGCCTGCGTGTTCGGCGGCAGCCTGATGCGCCCGTTGGGCGGCGCCCTGGCGGATCGCTTCGGCGGAATCCGCACCTTGCTGGGCATGTACAGCGTGGCGGCGATCTGCATCGCGGCGGTCGGCTTCAACTTGCCCAGTTCCTACGCGGCGCTGGCCTTGTTTGTCTGCACCATGCTTGGACTGGGCGCCGGAAATGGCGCGGTATTCCAACTGGTGCCGCAACGTTTCCGGCGCGAAATCGGCGTGATGACCGGCCTGATCGGCATGGCCGGCGGCATCGGCGGTTTCGCCCTGGCAGCGGGCATGGGTGCAATCAAGCAAAGCACCGGCAGCTATCAGATGGCCTTGTGGTTGTTCGCCAGCCTGGGTGTACTGGCCTGGTTCGGCCTGCACGGCGTCAAGCGGCGCTGGAGAACCACCTGGGGTTCGGCCGCCGTGACCGCCGCACGCGTCTGATGAGCCTGCGACTGAGCGTCGCCCACGCCAGCGGCATCGGCCCTCGGGCGGAAAACCAGGACGCCCTGCGCGTCGTCACCCCCGTGGCGGAACTGGCGGCGAGCAAAGGCTACCTGTGTGCCATCGCCGACGGGGTGAGCCAGTGCGCCGATGGCGGCCTGGCCGCGCGCTCGACCGTGCAAGCCCTGGCCCTGGACTACTACGCCACGCCGCCGACCTGGGGCGTGGCTCAGTCTCTGGAGCGCTTACTGTTGGCGCAGAACCGCTGGCTACAGGCCAATGGCGGTGGCCAGCCCTTGCTCACGACCCTCAGCGCCCTGGTGTTTCGCGGGCAACGTTTTACCCTCGCCCATGTCGGCGATTGCCGGGTGTACCGCTGGCTGGACGGCGAGTTGCAGCGCATCAGCGAAGACCACGTCTGGGAGCAGCCGGGTATGCAGCATGTGCTCAAACGTGCGCTGGGCCTGGATCAACACCTGGTGGTGGACTTCCTGGACGGCCAATTGCGCGAAGGCGAGTGCTTTGTGCTGCTCAGCGACGGCGTATGGGCAACCCTGGGCGATCACAGCATCGGTGCGATCCTGCGCGAACAAACCGACCTGGACTGGGCGGTCAACACGCTGGTGAATACTGCGCACCTGGCAGGCAGCCAGGACAATGCCAGCGCCCTGCTGGTGCGCATCGACACCCTCGGTGCAGCCACCCTCGGCGATGCGCTGGTGCAGTTGCAGCAATGGCCACTGCCCCCGCCCTTGAAAGCCGGGCAGCAGTTCGAAGGCTGGCATGTGGAAAGCGTGCTCGCGCACAGCCGACAATCCGTGCTGTACCGTGTGCGCGATGCACAGCAGCAACCCTGGCTGCTGAAAACCCTGCCGCTGAATCGCGACGATGACCACGATGCCGGACAGGCCCTGTTGTCCGAGGAGTGGTTTTTGCGCCGCGTGGCCGGACGCGCATTTCCTGAAGTGCATGCCGCCAGCACGCGTCAGCATCTGTATTACGTCATGCGCGAATACCCGGGACACACCCTGGCCGAACTGTTCAAGCAACATGGTCCATTGCCGCTGGCGCAGTGGCAATCGGTGGCCGAACGCTTGCTGCGCGCGGTAGGCATGCTGCACCGGCGACAGATCCTGCACCGCGACATCAAGCCGGAAAACCTGCTGCTGGGCGACGACGGTGAGCTGCGCGTGCTGGATTTCGGCCTGGCCTACTGCCCAGGACTCTCGGAAGATCGTGCTCACGCACTGCCAGGCACCCCGAGTTTCATCGCCCCCGAGGCATTCAATGGTGAGCGCCCTACGGCTCAACAGGATTTATACAGCGTCGGTGTGTGCCTGTATTACCTGCTGACCGGGCATTATCCCTACGGTGAAATCGAAGCCTTCCAAAGGCCCCGATTCAATCAGGCCGTCAGCGCCAGCCGCTATCGCCCCGATCTGCCGGACTGGCTACCCCTCAGCCTGGAGCGAGCCGTGGCCGCCCAGCCTGCGCAACGTTATGAAACCGCCGAGGAATGGTTGTTGACGCTGGAACAGGCCGATCGCCGCGAGCTGAGTGTTCGCCCAAGGCCGCTGTTGGAGCGCGAGCCGCTGAAGGTCTGGCGGACGTTGGCGCTGCTGTCGCTGCTGATCAACCTGGTGCTGCTGTATGGACTTTTTCACGGCTGATGCCAAATCGCAGGCGAAAAAAAGCCCGGCCTAAGCCGGGCTTTTTTCTACCACTCAGTAATTACTGAGCTTGAGCTTCAACCGACGCTTCTACGCGACGGTTAACAGCACGACCAGCTTCAGTTGCGTTGTCAGCAACTGGGCGGGATTCGCCGTAACCTACTGCGGTGATGCGGCTAGGAGCCACGCCGTCTTTAACCAGGACTTGCTTAACAGCGTCAGCACGACGCTGGGACAGCTTCTGGTTGTAGGCGTCTGGACCTACGGAGTCAGTGTGACCAGCAACTTCTACGTTGGTAGCTGGGTACTGAGCCATGAAGTCGGCCAGGTTTTTCACGTCGCCGTAGCTGTTAGGCTTAACAACGGACTTGTCGAAGTCGAACTTGACGTCCAGCTCAACACGAACAACCTGAGCAACTGGAGCTTCTGGCTCTGGAGTTGGCTCTGGAGCTGGAGCTGGGGTAGGAGCTGGAGCGACTGCGCCAGCGTTACCGCCGAAGTTTACGCCCAGGCCAACCAGTGCGGAGTAGTCCCACTTGCCGTTGTCCAGACCGTAGTCAGCTTCAACACCGGCACGAGCGTACAGGTTGTTGGTGAAGTAGTACTTCACGCCGGTACCAACGGTAGCGAAGGTAGTCTGGTCGCGACCGCTGTGGCCGTCAGCCTGAACGTTGGTACGGCTCTGGTGACCGAAACCGCCTTCTACGTATGGACGCAGGCTGTCTACGCCAGCTTGACCGAAGTGATACTGGGCAACCAGGCTGCCGGTATCGCCTTTGATCTTCTGGTTACCAGTACCGTCGTTCGAACGGGTGTGGTTGGTCTTGTCGTAGGACAGGTTCAAGGACAGGTCGTCGGTCAGGAAGTAACCGATGCGAGCGCCAGGATTGAAGCCGTCTTCGATGTGCTTGACGCTATCGTTGTACTGCTTCTTGTAGAACAGCTCGCCTTCAACTGCGCCTTGGCCTTGTGCCAGAACGCCGAAAGAAGTAGCGGCAATAAGAGAACCAATGGCCAAGCCCAAGGTGTTTTTCAGTTTCATCCGTTAAATCCCCATCTGGTGATTGTAAAGCAGTCCCACAAACCGGGGGACAACTCGGCGACAAGTCTAACAGAACTTGCCTACACGTAAGAGATATTTGCCACGCACTAAGTTTCAGTCTCGCCCGCAAATTTCTCACGTAATTTATCTAGAGCACGTTTGTAACGCATTTTTGTAGCACTCAAACCCATGTGCATGATGTCGGCGATTTCCTGAAATTCAAGCTCTGCGACAAATCGTAGCACCAGAATTTCACGGTCAATCGGGTTCACATGCACCAACCAGCGATCGAGCCCGCCCTTCTCCTCGGGTGCCGGCGCCTTTTCTTCAGACGCTTCCTCAAGGGGGTCCAGACTCAAGGCGTCCATCAAGCGACGCTTTCGCCGTTCCTTCCGATACTGCGTGATGCACTCGTTGTACGTGATGCTGTATAGCCATGTCTTGAACTTCGATTTGCCCTCGAAGTTCTTCAGGCCGTACAGCACCTTGAGCATCACTTCCTGACAGACATCATCCGCATCTCTATCGTTCCCTAAATACCTTGAACAAACGTTGAACAAAGTGCGTTGATATCTGCGCATCAATTCTTCGTACGCGCGAGTTACGTGAAACAGCTCCGTGTGCGAGCGCGCGACCAACTCCTCATCAGAGAGCTCACGGGGGTCATAGCGCGTGGACAGCGTTTGGGCTTTATTCAAAACAAGTCGTGCCGACAGTCAGGTCAATGTCCGCCACAGCCCGGTCAGCCGGGTTTGCGGCGGCGTACATTAGCAGGGTTTGCCGGATTAGCGGCTACTGACCTGCTGCTCCAGGAGAATCCGATTGGACAGCGACACCAGGTCGCCGTCATCGGTCAGCACTGTCGTCTTGACTGTGCCGATCTCCTCGATTTGCCCTTCGACCTCGCCTACACGCACCTGTTGCCCTACCTGATACAACTCACGCACATAGATTCCCGCAAGAATCTGCCCGGCAATTTCCCGGCTTCCCAACCCCATGGCCAGCGCAACGGCCAGACCAACGGTAATCAAAACAATCACAATCACGTGGTTGAGCAGGTCAGTCTTGACCTCCAACTGGCTGATCGCGACCGAAATACTGATGATGATCACCAGCCCCTGGGCGATACGCCCCAGGCCAGCAGCATAGTCCAACCCCACGCCTTCGGCGGCGCCGCGCACCAGCCCATTGGCCAGTTGCGCCAGCAAAACACCTACCAGCAGCACCAGCGCGCCGCCAAAAACCTTCGGCAAATACAGCGCCAGCATGTCGAGCGTAGCTGAAACTCGCTCAAGTCCAAGTGATTGGGCCGCAGAAACCAGAAAAATCAGCAAAACGAACCAATAGACGATCTTGCCGATCAGGGTAGAGATCGGCACTTGCAGCCCGGCACGGCCCAACAGCTTGGTCAGGCCGGTGCCTGCCATCAAGCGATCCAGGCCCAATTTCGCAAGCAATTTGGACAGCAGGGTGTCGAGCAGCTTGGCCACGACAAAGCCCAGCAATACCAGGACCAGGGCACCAAACAGGTTGGGAATGAAATTCGCCACCTTGGTCCACAATGCGGTCATCGCGGTGACCAGGCTCTGGGTCCAGAGATCAAGTTCCATATTCAATCAGCCTTATCAGCAGTGCGAGCAAGAGGTTTACGACGGGAAACCGGTGATACGTGGGCCGAACCGTTGTTCAGGGCCATCATCAACGCCGGCAGCCAACGGCCGAGCAGACCGAACAAGTCCCCCGCCCCCACCTGACGGTTGGCGGTTTTCAACACGCGGCCCAGGCAGGCGTCGTCGTCACGGTTGGACGGCGAAGCATTGAGCATGTCACGCAAAGACTGTTCGAACGGATCGTGCATAAAGACCTCTCGCAAGTGTTTTAAAAGACGAGGGTAAAATTCTTGGGGTCACATAGGACCCTTCCTACGTTCAGGTCATATTCAGCTCAAACCCAGCGCAATCGTCGAAATAGCCACCATTGTCCGAGCGCGACCGACACCATCAACAGGCACGCAATCACGAATCCATAGGGGCTGGCGGAGAACGGTATTCCGCCCACATTTATACCCAACAAACCGGTCAGGAAACTCATCGGCAGGAAAATCCCGGTGATGATCCCGAAGCGATACATGGTGCGGTTCATGCGTACGCTCAAGCGCCGGTCTTCGGTCTCAAGCACAAGCCCCACGCGCTCCCGGGTCAATTCGAGCTCTTCCAGGTAGCGGGTCAGGCTGTTGTTCAATTCGTTCCAGTAGTCGGCATCGTCATCACAAAACCACGGCAACCTGATCCGCGTAAGCTGGGCAAAAATTTCCCGCTGCGGCGACAGGAATCGCTTGAGCCCGGCCGCTCGGCGGCGGATCTGCAAGACGCTGCCATGCTCCGGCGTGTACCGTTCGTCGGTATCGAGTTTTTCTTCCTCGGCATCGACGATTTCCGACAAGTCCGTGACCAGATCCTGGACCTTGTTTGTCAGGTACTGCGCCATATAAAGGATGAGTTCCGACGCGGTTTTCGGCCCCTTGCCATCCGCCAACTGCACCAGCAGTTCGTCAGTGGCGCGCAGCGGGCGCAAACGCAACGAAATCACCCGACTGGCGGCCGCAAAGATGCGCACCGACACCATGTCTTCTGGCTCAGCCCCCGGGTTGAGGTTGATCCCGCGCAGGAACAGCAGCAGTTCCGAGTCCGGCAGCGGCAACAGGCGCGGGCGGGTGTTCTCCTCCAACAACAGGTCACAGGCAAACTCGCTCAAGCCGCTGGATTTGCGCAGCCAGGTCTGGGTTTGCGGATGACTGCGGTCCCAGTGCAGCCACAGGCTTTCCTGGGGCTGCAGTTGCAAGTCGTCGAGCTCAGTCCGGGCAATCGAACGCGCACCGCCTTTACCGTCCAGCACCAGGGCATGCACCAGCCCCCACTGCGCGTT
Source organism: Pseudomonas aylmerensis (assembly GCF_001702265.1). GTDB lineage: Bacteria > Pseudomonadota > Gammaproteobacteria > Pseudomonadales > Pseudomonadaceae > Aquipseudomonas > Aquipseudomonas aylmerensis. Next base: position 614,509 of record NZ_MAUE01000045.1, on the reverse strand, counting down.
TTCTTCCTCGAACATCCTTACCCCTGTCGTCTATTGCGGTTTATTCAGGCATTTTCAGCGGGCTTGGCGAGACGATCACACCGTTGTTGTCGGCGTAGATGTACTCGCCCGGGCGGAACGTCACACCGGCAAAGGTGACCACCACGTTCAAGTCGCCGATGCCGCGCTTGTCGGTCTTCATCGGATGGCTGGCCAGGGCCTGCACCCCCAGGTCGGTCTGGGCGATAACGTCGACGTCACGGATGCAGCCGTAGATCACCAGCCCTTCCCAACCGTTTTTCGCGGCTTTTTCGGCGATCATGTCGCCCAGCAGCGCGCGGCGCAGGGAACCACCGCCGTCCACCACCAGCACCTTGCCAGCGCCCGGCTGGTCGGCCTGCTCCTTGACGAGGGAGTTATCTTCGAAGCATTTGATGGTGACGATCTCGCCACCGAAAGAGTCTCGGCCGCCGAAATTGCTGAACATCGGCTCGACCACCTGCACCAGGTCAGGGTAGGCGTCGCACAAGTCGGGGGTCACGTAATGGTTCATTGAAAAATTCCTTTCCGTCAAAGAAGTGTCTTTCGAAAGAAGCACGGGCCGAAGCAGGTGCGAAACATCCCATCCGCCTGGCCGCAACGCAATAGCCACTGCGCGACTGAATATGACCAGAAGCGTTTACCGCGTCATATCTTAGCCGCAACCACACACGAGTGAAACGCCCTTGGCAGAGCACTGCATCAAACGCTGGCCGCGACCTCGGCCGGGGCGCCGAACAACGGTGTCAGCGGATCTTTCAGCCATTGCGCCACCAGCGGCCACACTTCCATTTGTGCGGCTTTGCTGACCAGCATCTCCACATGCCCGAAATCACCGGTAAAACCTTGCTGACGCCCCAGGCACAGGTACTGGCGATGCTGCGAACCGATTTGTTCGAACAACTTGCGGCAGGCCCAATCGGGGTCCTGGTGGTCGCCTGCAGCACTGACGGCCAGCAGCGGCACATCAACGTCGGCCAGGCCTTTCCACCAATCCTGCTTACCTTCGCCAAAGCGGCCAAACAGGCCATTCCAACGCATGGCTTCGACCAGCACGCCTGCCGGCTCGTCCTCCGGGCCGCGCTTGAGCCGCGAGCCGGACAGTTGACCAAAACGCTTGAGCAGCAAGCGGCCGGTCCACTCCACCGGCGGGATTTTCAACGGCCAGTGGGTGCGACTGACCTGACAGCCAAACAGGGCCACCGAGGCCACCGCCGGCGCGCCAAGATGCTGCCCGCCGAGGGCCGCCGCCAGGGTCGTGCCGCCGAGGGAGTGGCCGATCCAATGCGGGATCTGCGCACTTTGCTCGCGCACAAACGCACCAATCGCCGGCAAATCGTAACGCGCGTAATCGGCGACGCGGTTCCTGGCGTAGTGGTGATTGCGCCGCGACAGGCCATGGCCGCGCATTTCCGGGATCCACACGTCGAATCCCTGGCGCGCCAGGTAAGCCCCCAGGCCGATCCCTTTGGGCGAATACCAGAAACGCCGATTGGAAAAACTGCCATGCAACAAAATGACCGGGATGCCCCGGTTTTCCGGGACATCGGCCAAGCCCAAACGGGTAACGGCCAACTCGACGGTACCGTCGGGGCTGTTGCCGGGTTTGAGGCGATACACATCTTCACTCAGGTCGCCACGACGTTCAGCGCTGATCAAGGCGACGGGAAACAGGTTGCTGCTGCTTTGCATAATGCTCTTGCACAAAAAAGGGCGGCGTCCGGAAGGAGTTCCGCCCTGCACAGATAAGAATGCCGGTCACCCTTGACGGGTGACCGGCACTTTTGACGTATCGACCTTAAGCCGAAGCTTGGCCTTCAGCCAGGAAGAACCAGGTTTCCAGCACGGAATCGGGGTTCAGCGAGACGCTTTCGATGCCCTGCTCCATCAGCCACTTGGCCAGGTCAGGGTGATCGGAAGGGCCTTGGCCGCAAATCCCGATGTACTTGCCGGCCTTGTTGCAGGCCTGGATGGCGTTGGCCAACAGCTTCTTGACGGCCGGGTTACGCTCATCGAACAGGTGGGCGATGATCCCGGAGTCGCGGTCCAGGCCCAGGGTCAGCTGGGTCAGGTCGTTGGAACCGATGGAGAAACCGTCGAAGAATTCCAGGAACTCCTCGGCCAGGATCGCGTTGGACGGCAATTCGCACATCATGATGACGCGCAGGCCGTTTTCGCCCCGGGACAAGCCGTTTTCGGCCAGCAGGTCCACCACCTGGCTCGCCTCGCCCAGGGTGCGCACGAAGGGCACCATGATCTCGACGTTGGTCAGGCCCATCTCGTTGCGCACGCGCTTGAGGGCGCGGCATTCGAGTTCGAAGCAGTCACGGAACGCTTCGCTGATGTAACGCGACGCGCCACGGAAACCCAGCATCGGGTTTTCTTCTTCCGGCTCGTAGAGCTTACCGCCGATCAGGTTGGCGTATTCGTTGGACTTGAAGTCCGACAGCCGCACGATGACCTTTTTCGGGTAGAACGCCGCTGCCAGGGTGCTGATGCCTTCCACCAGCTTCTCGACATAGAAGCCCACCGGGTCGTTGTAGCCGGCGATGCGCTTGTCGACGCTTTCCTTGATGTCCAGCGGCAGGCCGTCGTAGTTCAACAGGGCCTTGGGGTGCACGCCGATCATGCGGTTGATGATGAATTCCAGGCGGGCCAGGCCCACACCGGCGTTCGGCAACTGCGCGAAGTCGAAGGCGCGGTCCGGGTTGCCGACGTTCATCATGATCTTGAACGGCAGGTCAGGCATGGCGTCGATGGAGTTTTGCTTGATGTCGAAGCCCAGTTCGCCTTCGAAGATGAAACCGGTGTCGCCTTCAGCGCAGGACACGGTCACGCCCTGGCCGTCCTTGAGCAGTTGGGTCGCGTTGCCGCAACCCACTACCGCAGGAATCCCCAGCTCACGCGCGATGATCGCCGCGTGGCAGGTACGCCCGCCACGGTTGGTGACGATGGCGCTGGCACGCTTCATCACCGGCTCCCAGTCCGGGTCGGTCATGTCGGACACCAGCACGTCGCCTGGCTGGACTTTGTCCATCTCGGACACGTCCTTGATGATCCGCACCTTGCCGGCGCCGATGCGCTGGCCGATGGCACGGCCTTCCACCAGCACGGTGCCGGTTTCCTTGAGCAGGTAGCGTTCCATGACGTTGGCCGAAGTGCGGCTTTTCACGGTTTCCGGACGTGCCTGCACGATGTACAGCTTGCCATCGTCACCGTCCTTGGCCCATTCGATGTCCATCGGGCACTTGTAGTGCTTCTCGATGATCATCGCCTGCTTGGCCAGCTCGCTGACTTCAGCGTCGGTCAGGCAGAAGCGCGCGCGCTCGGCCTTCTCGACTTCAACGGTTTTCACCGAGCGACCGGCCTTGGCCTCGTCGCCGTAGATCATCTTGATGGCCTTGCTGCCCAGGTTGCGGCGCAGGATGGCCGGGCGACCCGCTTCGAGGGTGCCCTTGTGTACGTAGAATTCGTCGGGGTTGACCGCGCCTTGTACGACGGTTTCGCCCAGGCCGTAGGCGCCGGTGATGAACACCACGTCACGGAAACCCGATTCGGTGTCCAGGGTGAACATCACGCCGGCGGTGCCGGTTTCCGAACGCACCATGCGCTGCACACCGGCAGACAGGGCCACCAGCTTGTGGTCGAAACCCTGGTGCACACGGTAGGAAATGGCGCGATCGTTGAACAGCGAGGCGAACACTTCCTTGGCCGCGCGGATCACGTTTTCCACGCCACGGATATTAAGGAAGGTTTCCTGCTGGCCGGCGAAGGAGGCGTCCGGCAAGTCTTCGGCGGTGGCCGAGGAGCGCACGGCAACCGCCATGTCCGGGTTGCCGGCCGAGAGCGTCGCGAAGGCGCTGCGGATTTCTTCGTTGAGTTTCTCGGGGAACTCGGCATCCATGATCCACTGGCGGATCTGGGCGCCGGTCTTGGCCAGGGCGTTGACGTCATCGACGTCCAGAGCGTCCAGCGCGGCGTGGATCTGAGCGTTGAGGCCGCTCAGCTCAAGGAAATCGCGGTAAGCCTGGGCCGTGGTGGCGAAACCACCGGGCACCGACACACCAGCGCCTGCAAGATTACTGATCATCTCGCCGAGGGATGCGTTCTTGCCCCCCACGTGCTCTACATCATGGACGCCGAGCTTATCGAGGGAAACTACGTACTCTACCAAGGTGATCTCTCCACTTTCTGTGTTGGAAAAGCTCAGGACGCCGGCGGCTCAGTAGGAGCTAACGCCAGCGCTTGTGGCCTGGACCTGGAAAATAAGTGAGAATGCGGCCCACTGCGGGACGGCAAAATCGCGCCTATCATATCCAAGATTCGCCATCAGCTTAAGGCCCAGGGCTCAAATGAAACGATCTGCTTTCTTTATCTCCGACGGCACCGGCATTACAGCCGAAACACTGGGTCAAAGCCTGCTCGCGCAGTTCGAAAACATTACCTTCGCCAAATTCACGCGGCCCTACATCGACAGCGTGGATAAAGCGCGGGCCATGGTACAACAAATCAATCTGGCGGCTGAAAAAGACGGCTTTCGCCCGATCATTTTCGACACCATCGTCAATCAAGACATCCGTGAGATCCTCGCAACCTCCAATGGTTTCATGATCGACATCTTCTCGACCTTCCTTGCGCCACTGGAGCAGGAGTTGAGTGAACATTCCTCCTATTCGGTCGGAAAGTCCCATTCCATCGGGCATAACTCCAACTATATGGAGCGTATCGAGGCGGTGAACTTCGCCCTCGACAACGACGACGGCGCCCGCACGCACTACTACGACAAGGCCGACCTGATCCTGGTCGGCGTGTCGCGTTGCGGCAAGACCCCGACCTGCCTGTACATGGCCATGCAATTCGGCATCCGTGCGGCCAACTACCCGCTGACCGAGGACGACATGGAGCACCTGACGTTGCCCGCCGCCCTGCGCGCCCATTCGCACAAGCTGTTTGGCCTGACCATCGACCCGGACCGCCTCACCGCGATCCGCAACGAACGCAAGCCCAACAGCCGCTACTCCAGCTATGCCCAGTGCGAATTCGAAGTGCGCGAAGTGGAAAATCTGTTCCGCCGCGAGAACATTGCGCATATCAATTCCACGCATTTCTCGGTGGAAGAGATTTCGGCGAAGATTTTGGTGGAGAAGGGCGTGGAACGGCGCTTCAAGTAATGATAGGCAGGCGCTGACTGTGGCGAGCGGGCTTGCCCCGCGTTGGGCGGCGAAGCAGCCCCCATCAAGATGAATGCGGTGTGTCAGACGGTCCTCAGTCACTGGTTTTGGGGCTGCCAGGCAGCCCAACGCGGGGCAAGCCCGCTCGCCACAAGGACCGCCGTCATCTACAGGTGAAAGCGCCCGCCGCCCTGCCCCAGCGCGGTGGCCAGCGCATCAAACCCCGCCCGCAACAGCTGATCATCCCCCGACGTATTGCAGATGCTCGCGCGGATAAACTGCGGCACCGCCGTCTGTCCCACGGCAAAGGCCTCGGCGGTGGCGATCAGGTAATTGTTCTGCTTGAGTTCCGCCTCGATTTCCGACGCGCGCCACGGCTCCGGCACTTCGATCCAGAAATGCGGGCTGTTCAGGTGGGTGCGGTATTGCAGGCCCGCCAACAAATCCTGCACCAACGCCTTGCGCCGGCTGATCTCATTGATCTGCTGGCGCAGCAGGTATTCCGCCGTGCCGTTCTCGATCCACTGGGTGGCCAGCTCCAGGGTCACCGGCGTGGCCATCCAACAGGTGGAACGCAACGCCGCCGAGATACGGCTGACCAGCGCCGGTGGTGCATGCACATAGCCCACACGCAGTCCGGCCGACACCGCCTTGCTCAAACTGCTGATCAAAATCGTACGCTCAGGGGCGAAATGACTGAGGGGTGGCGGCCGGTCCTCCACCAGGACGCCGTGGGCTTCGTCCTCGAGGATCAGCAGATTGTGTTCGCGGCACACCTTCACCAGCGCCTCGCGCCGCGCCACCGATAACACCGCCGTGGTCGGGTTCTGGATGGTCGGCGTGCAATACAGCGCCGACACCCGGTGATTACGACAGACCTCATCCAGCGCGCTCGGCAGCACACCTTCCTCATCCATCTCCAGGCCGATCAAGCGCACGCCGAGCATGCGCGCGGCGGTGATCAGCCCTGGGTAAGTAAGTTGTTCGGTCACCACCGTGTCGCCGGCGCGCAATAGCGCCATCATCGCGCAGAGCAGGCCATGCTGGCCGCCGTTGACGCAGATGACCTGTTCGGGGATCGGGTGAAAATCGCGCTGCACCAACCACTGCGCGCCCGCATCGCGATAACGCGGCAGGCCGGCATCCGGGGTATAGGCGCTGATGTCCTGGAGGAACTTGGCATTGGTCGACAGGGTTTGGAAACTCTGGGCCAGGAAGGCGGTTTCCTGCCCCGGAATATGCATGTTGCGGCTCATGTCGAAGTACTGGCGCGGCTCCTCGCTGAAATTGCGAAAGCCTTCATCACGCTGGCGCTCCATCCCACGCTTGCGCACGAATGTGCCGTCACCCACCCGCGCCACTACCAGCCCGAGGCGTTCCAGTTCGCCGTACGCCCGGCTGATGGTACCGATGGTCACCCCGAGATTGTCGGAAAGCACCCGATGGGGCGGCAGTTTTCGTCCAGGTTCAATCAAGCCTTCGAGGATGCCCCGTTCCATGACATCGGACAGGCGCTTGTACTTCACGCCCTGCCCGTTGGACAACCCCTCACGCATAATTGACACCATGTCAATATTTGTTTTGACAGCCATCTTTCGCCCTAATAGTGTGCTTTTACGGGTTCAATCGCCGAATTTTACAACTCATTACAAGCTCAATATAGAGTTCAATTTCGGCTCAGGGAAGCAATAAACGATGCCAATGTCCGCCGTTCTCGAAAACACCGCGAAAACAAAAACCCAAAAACAGTGGTTGGCCGCACTGGTCACCAGCGTGATGTTCCTGATCGTGTGCCTGAGCTGGGGCACCACTTGGCTGGGGATCAAGATTGCCGTGGAGAGCGTGCCGCCGCTGACCTCCGCCGGCCTGCGCTTCCTGATCGCCTTCCCGCTGTTCCTGTGTTTCGCCCTGGTGCGCCGCGAGCCGATCCTGTTTCCCCGCGAGAGCCGCTGGTTCTTCGTGTTCGTGACGCTTTCCTACTTCAGCGTGCCGTACTACCTGCTCAACTACGGTGAAATGCACGTGTCGTCGGGCCTCACCGCCCTGCTGTTCAGCTGCATGCCGGTGTTTATCCTGATCTTCTCGGCGCTGTTCCTGCGCGAGCGCATCTACTTTTCCCAGGTCGTCGGCATCGGCATCGGTTTCGGCAGCCTCTACATGATCATCAAGAGCCAGGGCCTGCACCTGGACCACGCCGAGTTCTTCGGGGTGCTGGCAATTCTGACCGCCGCGATCATGCATGCCTTGTGCTACGTCATTACCAAGCAGAAAGGCAGCGCCATCAGCGTGATCACCTACAACACCCTGCCCATCGGCATCGCCGGGTTGATGCTGTTCGTGGCCGGCCTGTTTTTTGAAGCGCCGACCTTCGATGCCATCACCCTGCGCTCCTGGAGCGCGCTGTTCTACCTGGGACTGGTGGCGTCGGTGGGCGGCTTCATCGTGTATTTCATGCTGCTCAAGCGCTTGAGCCCGATCATTCTGTCGTTCGTGTTCATCATTTTCCCGGTGTTCGCGGTGATCATCGGCGCCTGGTATGAAGGCGTGGCGATTTCCCGCGACCTGATGCTGTACTCGGCCATCCTCCTGGCCGGCTTTGCGATCACCAAATTGCCGATTGAAAAACTCCTGGCCAAGAAAAATTGACCGGCCCGGCCCTCCCACCACAACGCGAGAGAAACATGGACGTCCTCCGCCCCCTTGCCCTCGAACAGATCTACGCCCACGCCAGCCGCAGTTACCCCGAGGAATGCTGTGGCTTCGTGTTTGCCGATGGCAGCGTGTACCTGGGCAGCAATATCCAGAACGAGCTGCACCGCAGGAACCCCGAGATGTATGCGCGCAGCGCCGCCAACGGCTACACGTTTTCAGTGGCCGATACGCTGCTGATGAACAAAGCGTTTCGCAGCGACAACCCGGTGGTGGTGATCTACCACTCCCATCCGGACGTTGGCGCCTATTTCAGCGACGAGGACCAGGACAAGGCCCTGTTCATGGGCGAGCCGATCTACCCGGTCAGTTACCTGGTGGTCGATGTCCGCCAGGGCCAGGCCCTGGGCTCCAAGCTGTTTGCCTGGGACGGCCAGCATTTCGCTCCTCACCCCTTCAACGACCTGCACACGGAGTTGTCCATGAACGCTGTCTCTTTCCCCGACATTCTGGTTCGCGTGGCCAAGCTGCCGGAATCGACCCTCGAGGGCACCGGATCGACATTGCGCGAAGTCATTGAAAACCTCTGCAGCAGCCACCCACAGCTGCGCCCGCACCTGTTTCACGAAGCCAACAACCAGCTCAAGGAACACTTCCTGTTTACCGCCGAGGAAGAACTGATCGGCGCCGATGACCGGTTGCCGGAGAAGGCCAGGATCGAAGTGCTGCTCGCCACGTCCGGCGGCATCGACGTCGACACCCTGAGTAATGAAGAAGTACAGCGTTACGTGCGCCACATCACCCTGCCCGGCGTCGGTCGCGAAGGCCAGTTGAACCTGAAAAAAGCCAAGGTGCTGATCATCGGCACCGGCGGCCTGGGCTCGCCCATCAGCCTGTACCTGGCGGCGGCTGGCGTCGGCACCCTGGGCCTGGTGGATTTCGACGTGGTGGAAAGCAGCAACCTGCAACGCCAGATCGTGCACGGCAACAGCACCCTGGGCATGCCCAAGGTCGAATCCGCCAGGCAGCGCCTGCAGGACCTCAACCGTCATATCCAGATCAACGCCCACGATACCGCCTTGACGGCCGACAACGCCCTGGAACTGGTGGGCGCCTATGACTTGGTGATCGACGGCACCGACAATTTCGACACTCGCTACCTGGTCAACGATGCTTGCGTGCAACTGGGCAAGCCCCTCGTATACGGTGCTATCTACCGTTTCGACGGGCAGATCAGCGTGCTCAACTATAAAGGTGGGCCGTGCTATCGCTGCCTGTTCCCCAGCGCCCCCCCGGCAGAACTGGCCCCCAACTGCAGCGCCGGCGGGGTGATCGGCGTGCTGCCGGGGGTGGTCGGGATGATCCAGGCCACCGAGGCGATCAAATTGCTCATCGGCATCGGCGAGCCGCTGTCCGGCCGCTTGATGCGCTTCGATGCGCTGGCGATGAAGTTCAGCGAGATCCGTTTCAAGCGCCGCGCCGACTGCCCCTGCTGCTCCGAGCTGCGCCACACTGAAACCCGGGCGCCCGCGGTCTGTGCAGACGCCATGCCGAGCCAACCGTCGCTGGCCGAAGAGCGCTACATCAAGCCTCGCGTGCTCAAGCAGGTGCTCGAACACCACCGCAGCGCCGACGTCCTGCTGGACGTGCGCGATGCCAGCGAACTGGAGGTGTGCAAATTACCGGGGGTGGTGCATATCCCCCTGGCCGAACTGGATGGCCACCTCGACAGCCTCAGCCGGGACAATACCCACTACCTGATCTGCTACGCCGGCACCCGTGCCGAGCAAGCGGCCAGCACCCTGCTGGCGGCGGGTTTCGCCAACACCAAAGTCTTGCAAGGCGGCATGAAACACTGGGTTCGCGACGTCGAACCCGACATGCCTTTGTACTGACCTCCGGCCATGGGCTCCTACCTGATGCTGCATAACTCAATCCTCGACGCCATCGGCCACACGCCGATCGTGCGCATGGCGCAGTTTTCCGAAGACCTCGGCATCGAGGTCTACGCCAAGCTCGAATCCCTCAACCCCGGCGGCAGCCACAAGGCGCGCATCGCCCTGGGCATGATCCTCGACGCTGAGCGCCGGGGCGTACTGATCCGCGACTCCGGGCAGACCATCATCGAGCCCAGCGGCGGCAATACCGGCATCGGCCTGGTGATGGCCGGCAATGTGCTCGGCTACAAAGTGGTGCTGGTGATCCCCGACAACTACAGCCCGGAAAAGCAGAAGCTGCTGCGCCTGTACGGCGCCAAGGTGGTGCTGTCGGACAGCCGCCTGGGCAACAATTCCCACGGCGAAAAGTGCATGGAGCTGCAACTCGAAAACCCCAGCTTCGTGATGCTCAACCAGCAACGCAACGGCGCCAACCCGCAAACCCATCGCGACACCACCGCACGGGAAATCCTCCGCGCCTTCGGTGATCGCCGGGTGGACTATTTCGTCAGCGGCATCGGCACCGGCGGCCATATCACCGGCATCGGCGAAACCCTGAAGGACGCGTGGCCAGCCATGCGCGTGATGGGCGTGGAGCCGGAAGAGTGCGACCTGCTGAAAAACCAGCACGCGCCGCACCATATCCAGGGCCTGTCGATCGGGCTGATACCGAGCATCCTCAACCTGGACATTCTCGACGGCATGCTCAAGGTCTCGCGCCAGGAATGCATCGACATGATGAAACGCATCATGCGCACCGACGCCATCAGCCTGGGCCTGTCCTCTGCCGCGAACATGGTGGCCATCGCCAGGCTCGCCCCCGAACTGCCGCCCGAAACGGTGGTGCTGACCATGGTCTACGACAATGCCGACAGCTACCTGCCCAGTTTCGAATAATCGACAACCATCCAGCATACGGGGGTGCCTTCATGGGCGGCTTTATCGACATGCAACAGTTGCACGATGAGTTACTCACCCACCTCATCAAGACGCTCACGCCGGCGCAGATGAAGCAACTGGAGCCGCACCTGGCGCCGTTGATCCAGAACGCCGCCCAGGCGGTGGCCGAGGACCTCATCGCCTATGCCTACCGTGACCCGGCGTCGCGCGGGCGTGGCGAGTTGATCCTGGAGTCCTACGCCTCGTTCAAGGCGGTGTTGTACTACCGCCTCGCCCACCTGGTGTGGAATTTTCCTGACCAGATGAACGGCGTGTTCTCGCGCATCGCCCTCAAGCTGAGCAACCAGGGCAAGGTCCTCTCCGGCGCCGAGATCCACCCAGCGGCGCGCATCGGCCGGCGCTTCGTGCTCGACCACGGCTACGGCACGGTGATCGGCGAGACCTGCGAGATCGGCAACGACTGCTACATTCTCTGCGGCGTCACGCTGGGCGCGCGCGGCATCGCCAACAACCCCGATGGCAAGCGTCATCCGCGCCTGGGCAACAACGTCGAAGTCGGCTCCGGCGCCCGCGTGCTGGGCTATGTGCTGATCGGCGACAACGTGTTTATCAGCCCCTCCTGCGTGATCACCCAGGACGTTCCGGCCGGCACCAAGGTCAAGGTGGTCAACCAGATCCAGCTGCAGAAAAACGATGAGTCGGACCACAGCAACTACCTCGGCGCCTTCGCCCTCGATGAGCGTTTGCACGTGGTCGGCGAGGTGAATGCCAGCCACAAGGTCACGGTGCTGGACGCCGACTTCCACGCCTTGCCGGGGCTGATGCTCGAACCCACGGTGAAGGAGCGCCATCACCTGCAGTTTCGCCTGCACCGCATCGAGTCGGGCAATCAACTGCCGCGCCTGCCGCTGAACCTCAAAGTGTGCGGGCCGGAATTTGAAATCACCCTGCTCTCTCCCCCTGGCTTGAGCGCGATGGTGCGCCACCTGTTGCAAGCCAGCCCACTGATTGTCGGAGGTTGAACATGTCCGTGCACACCATGGAAACCCTCGCGCTGTTTGACAGCGCGCCCTACCAGAATGCCTTCAGCGCGCGGGTGATCGCCGTCAGCGAACACGGCATCGCCCTGGAGCACACGCTGTTCTATCCAACGGGCGGCGGGCAACCGGGCGATACCGGCCACTTCACCCTGGCAGACGGCACTCGGGTCGAGGTCATCGGCACGGTGCGCGACGCGGTGCAGCGCTCGATCATCTGGCACCAGGTGGAGCACTGCCCGGCCCCATTGATCGCCGGGGTACAGGTGGACGCCGGCATCGATTGGGCACGCCGCTATCAACACATGAAAATGCACACCTGCCTGCACCTGCTGTGCTCGCTCATCGACGCGCCGGTGACCGGCTGCAGCATCAGTGCCGACAAGGGCCGCCTGGATTTCGACCTGCCGGAAATGACTCTCGACAAGGACACCCTCACCCGCGACCTGAACGCGCTGATCGCCCAGGCCCACGAGGTGAAGACCCTGTCGATGCCCGCCTCGGAATACGCCACCCTGCTGCAGATCACCCGCACCCAGGCGGTCGCACCGCCGGTGATCCAGGGCTCGGTACGGGTGATTGAAATTGGCGGTATTGACATCCAGCCGTGCGGCGGCACCCATGTGATCAACACCGAGGAAATCGGCCGGGTGTTCTGCGAAAAGATCGAGAAGAAGAGCAAGCACAACCGCCGGGTGATCTTGCGCTTTGAGTAACCGCCGAGTTGCGACCGGGGCGCCGCTGCCCAGGTCGCGGTTCGTACAGCAAACTGACAGCAAATTTATGCGCTTGTAACATTCAGAAACGTACAATTCCGCCAGCATCGTCGCGATGCCCCTGACTCACGGAGAAGAGCGTCCGCCCCTTCTCGGTGAGTCGTTCGTACAAAAGCTACGCTCATCCCCATAACGCCCCTCTGACCCTGAACGCTGCTGGAATGACTGCCTATGAGCAACGGCCGATGAAAAAAGTATTCCGTCATTACATCCCTGCGTCCACGTTGCGCTTGCTCCCCAACCGCTGGGACCTGGTCGCCCTGCCGCTGGTGATCGGCTTCTTGCTGTTTTTCTCCATCACCGCCCGGGAGACGTGGGCTCCCATCGCCACCCTGCAGAGCGACGTGATTTCCCTCGACCCGGCCAACCTGCCGGAATACGCGATGCGCACCACCCTGCGCATGCTCGCGGCGATGGTCGCGGCACTGGTTTTCACCCTGCTCTACGGCACCCTCGCGGCCAAGAGCCGGCGTGCCGAAAAACTGCTGGTGCCGGTGCTCGACATCCTGCAGTCGGTGCCCGTGCTCGGTTACATCTCGTTTACGGTGACGTTCTTCCTGTTGCTGTTCCCCGGCCGCGTGCTGGGAGCCGAATTCGCGGCAATCTTTGCGATTTTCACCAGCCAGGCCTGGAACATGACGTTCAGCTTCTACCAGTCCTTGCGCATGTTGCCCCATGACCTGGTCGAGGTATCCACCAACCTGCGGCTGTCCGGCTGGCAGAAGTTCTGGAAACTCGACGTGCCCTTCGCCATGCCAGGCATGGTCTGGAACATGATGATGAGCATGTCCGGCGGCTGGTTCTTCGTGGTTGCCTCCGAGGCGATCACCGTCGGCGACAAGACCATCACCCTGCCGGGCGTGGGTTCGTACCTGGCACTGGCCATCGCCCAGAAAGACCTGCACGCGGTGGGCTATGTGATCCTGGCGATGATCGCGGTGATCTTGATCTACGACCAGTTCCTGTTCCGGCCGCTGGTCGCCTGGGCCGACAAGTTCCGCATGGAGACCACCGCCTCCCAGGGCATTGCGCCACAATCCTGGGTGCTCAATCTGGTCCAGCGCACGCGCGTGGTCCAACGCATCCTGCGCCCGGTGACCCGCACTATCAGCCGCCTGGGCAACAGGCGCTTCAGCCTGTCGCGCGGCGTGCGCACGGCAACGCCGGCGGCCAGTGCGACGCGGTCCAAAGTGATCGACTGGGTGTGGGGCGCACTGATCGCGGTGCTCACCGCCTATGCGCTCTACCACATCGTGCGGTATGTCGGCACCGAGGTGACCTTCAGCGAAGTCGGGCACGTGTTTGTGCTGGGCCTGATCACCCTGCTGCGCGTCGCGGGGCTGATCCTGATTGCGTCGCTGATCTGGGTGCCGCTGGGCGTGATGATCGGCCTGCGACCGGCGCTGGCGGAAAAAATCCAGCCACTGGCGCAGTTTCTTGCGGCCTTCCCGGCGAACCTGCTGTTCCCGGTGTTTGTGATTGTGATCCTGCACTACGACCTCAATCCGGACATCTGGCTCAGCCCGCTGATCGTGCTCGGCACCCAGTGGTACATCCTGTTCAACGTGATCGCCGGCGCCAGCGCCTTCCCCAACGACTATAAGGAAGCGGCGGCCAACTTCCGCATTCGCGGCTGGCTGTGGTGGCGCAAGGTGATGTTGCCGGGCATCTTCCCGTACTACGTCACCGGCGCCATTACCGCGTCAGGCGGGGCGTGGAACGCCAGCATCGTTTCCGAGTACGTGTCCTGGGGCAAGGACACCGTGGTCGCCCACGGCCTGGGTGCCTACATCGCACAGACCACGGCGGCCGGCGACTTTCCAAAAATCGCGCTGGGCGTGGTGGTGATGTCGATCTTTGTGGTGGCGTTCAACCGTGCGGTCTGGCGGCCGATGTACGCCATGGCTGAAAACAAACTCCGCTTGAATTGATGGGATTCGCTGCGATGACTACCGACACCGTACACACCGCCGACACTCCGGAAATCTATTCGCTGAAAAACGTGAACCGGGTGTTCGGCAAAGGCAAGGATGAACTGCAGGTCCTCAGCGGTGTGGACCTGAGCCTGCACGAAGGCGAGATTGTCGGCATGCTGGGTCGCTCGGGCTCCGGCAAATCCACGTTGCTGCGCATCATCGCCGGCCTGATCCAGCCGTCCTCGGGCAAAGTGCTCTACAACGGCGCGCCGCTGAACGGCCCGGCCGAGGGTGTGGCCATGGTGTTCCAGACCTTTGCGCTGTTTCCCTGGCTGACCGTGCTGGAAAACGTCGAAGCCGGCCTGCAAGCCTTGCAAGTCGAGCGCAAGGAAACCCGCCGGCGTGCCCTGGCAGCAATCGACCTGATCGGCCTGGACGGGTTTGAAAACGCCTACCCGCGCGAGTTGTCCGGTGGCATGCGCCAGCGTGTGGGATTTGCGCGCGGGCTGGTGGTCAACCCGACGCTGTTGTTGATGGACGAACCGTTCTCGGCCCTGGACGTACTCACCGCCGAAACCCTGCGCACCGATTTGCTGGATTTGTGGAGCGGCAAGCAGCTGCCGATCAAGTCCATCCTGATCGTGACGCACAACATCGAAGAGGCGGTGCTGATGTGCGACCGCATCCTGGTGCTGTCGTCCAACCCCGGCCGGGTGGTCGCGGAAATCAAGGTGCCGTTCGCGCACCCGCGCAACCGGCTGGACCCGACCTTCCGGCAAATGGTCGACGACATCTACGCGCTGATGACCGACCGGCGCAGCGCCGATGCCAGCCGCGGCCTTCCCGAATTGAAAATGGGCAGCCTGCTGCCGGAAGTTTCCACCAACCTGATGGCCGGCCTGATCGAAACGCTGGCCGCCGAGCCCTACAACGGCCACGCCGGCCTGCCCACCGTGGCCGAACGGCGCTTGCTTGAAGTCGACGACCTGTTCCCGGTGGCGGAGATGCTGGAGCATTTGGGTTTCGCCGAACTCAAGGGCGCCGACATCACCCTGACCGACGCCGGCAAGCTGTTCGCCGACTACGGCACCCAGGAACGCAAGACCTTGTTCGCCGAGCATCTCATCCGGCACGTGCCATTGGCCGCGCGCATTCATCAAGTCTTACTCGAGCGCAGCGGCCACCGGGCGCCACGGGTGCGCTTCGAGCAGGAACTGGAAGACTCGATGACCGAAGCATTCGTCGAAAAAACCCTGGAAAGCGTAGTGGCGTGGGGGCGCTATGCGGAGATCTTCTCCTATGACGACCACACCGAGACGTTCAGCCTGGATGATGTGGAAGGCAGCATGTAAGCGTCGAGACGAACGTAACTCCAAATGTGGGAGCGGGCTTGCTCGCGAAGGCGGTGTGTCAGCGCCACATGAGCTGACTGGTCCACCGCATTCGCGAGCAAGCCCGCTCCCACATTGGATCGATGGTGCTGCCTGGATCACGAACAAATCGACAAACCGGTTTACCGGCATGCCTGCAAGCCCGTCTGCACGACACCGACCCCTTGTGGGAGCTGGCTTGCCTGCGATGAATTCACCTCGGTCCTCCAGAAGTATCGAGGCGATGCCATCGCGGGCAAGCCCGGCTCCCACACAAGCCGGGGCCGACACGCTGGCTAGATCACGAATAAATCGACAAACCGGTTTACCGGTGTGGCTTCAAGCCGTGCCTGGTCTTTGCACAAGGCAAAAATCTCGGCGCTGCGCTGCGCGGTGAAGCGTGTGGCCAGGTTGGCCTTGAACTTGTCCTCCAGTAACGGAATGCCGTGCACCCGACGCCGACGATGACCGATCGGGTATTCCACCGCGACCTGCTCGGTGCTGGAGCCATCCTTGAAAAACACCTGCACCGCGTTGGCGATCGAGCGCTTGTCGGCTTCCAGGTATTCGCGGCTGTAGCGTGGATCTTCGACGATGACCATCTTGTCGCGCAGCTCATCGATGATCGGGTGCGCCGCATGGAATTCATCTTCGTACTGCTCGGCCACCAGGTCGCCGAACACCAGCGGCACGGCGGTCATGTATTGCAGGCAGTGGTCACGGTCGGCGGCGTTGGCCAGTGGGCCGACCTTGGAAATGATGCGAATCGCCGACTCATGAGTGGTGATCACGATGCGTTCGATCTGGTGCAGGCGCTCCTTGACCTGCGGGTGCAAGGTCACCGCCGCCTCGCAGGCGGTTTGCGCGTGGAACTCGGCGGGGAAGCTGATTTTGAACAGCACGTTCTCCATCACATAGGTGCCATACGGCTGGGACAGGCTGAACGCGCGCTTGTCTTCGGGCTTGAGGGCCAGGTCCTTGTTGGTGTGGCTGAACAGCACGTCGTAGAACCCCCACTGCGGCGCACTCAGCACACCGGGGATGCCCATCTCACCGCGCAGGGCGATGTCCGCCAGGCGTACGCCACGGCTCGACGCGTCCCCCGCCGCCCAGGATTTGCGCGAGCCGGCGTTCGGCGCATGGCGGTAGGTGCGCAAGGCCTGGCCATCGACAAAGGCGTGAGACAGCGCCGCCAGCAGTTGTTCGCGATTGGCGCCCATCAGCTTGGCAGTGACGGCAGTCGAGGCGACTTTCACCAGCAGCACATGGTCAAGGCCGACGCGGTTGAAGGAGTTTTCCAGGGCAATCACGCCCTGGATCTCATGCGCCATGATCATCGCTTCCAGCACCGCACGTACGGTCAGCGGCGCATCGCCATTGGCCACGCGTTTCTGCGAGAGGTGATCGGCCACGGCCAGGATGCCGCCGAGGTTATCCGACGGGTGGCCCCACTCGGCGGCGAGCCAGGTGTCGTTGTAGTCGAGCCAGCGCACGATGCAACCGATGTCCCAGGCCGCCTTGACCGGGTCGAGGCGAAACGACGTGCCCGGCACCCGCGCGCCGAACGGCACCACCGTGCCCTCGACCAACGGCCCCAGGTGCTTGGTGCACTCGGGGAAACGCAGGGCCAGCAGCCCGCAACCGAGGGTGTCCATCAGGCAGTTGCGGGCGGTGTCCAGTGCCGCCTCGGAATCGATCCGGTAATCGAGGACGTAGTCGGCGATGTCCTGCAACACCTGGTCGTAGTCGGGGCGGTTGTTCTGGTCGACGTTGGCGCTCATGGCAGTTCTCCAAAAGTTAGGGGTTGTTCCATCCTCAGGGTCAGGTTGATGTGTCATGGCAGGTCTGATTGCCTGCCTTGGTCCTACGCAAATCCTCGCCCCCTTTGCAGGCGCTGGCTTGCCGGCGATAGCGGTTTGTCAGTTCAGACAAGTGTGGCCTGACACGCCGTCATCGCGGGCAAGCCCGCTCCCACAAGGGAGCGGTGTTGATGTTAGAAAGCGTCGCCGGGAATGCGTACCCAGCCTTCCATCAATACCCGCGCACTGCGGCTCATGATGGCTTTTTTCACGACCCACTCACCGTTCACCTGGGTCGCTTCCGCGCCGACGCGCAAGGTGCCGGACGGATGCCCGAAGCGCACGGCATTACGCTCGATGCCGCCTGCAGCGAGGTTGACCAGCGTGCCGGAAATCGCTGCCGCCGTGCCGATCGCCACCGCGGCGGTGCCCATCATCGCGTGGTGCAGCTTGCCCATGGACAGTGCGCGCACCAGCAAATCCACATCGCCGGCCTTGATCGCCTTGCCGCTGGACGCCACGTAATCCGCAGGTTTAGCCACAAACGCGACCTTCGGCGTGTGTTGACGCTGGGCGGCTTCGTCCAGGTGCTTGATCAGGCCCATGCGCAACGCGCCATGGGCGCGCACGGTTTCGAACATCGCCAGCGCCTTGGGGTCGCTGTTGATCGCACCCTGCAGCTCGGTGCCGGTGTAGCCGAGGTCTTCGGCATTGATGAAAATCGTCGGGATGCCGGCGTTGATCAATGTCGCCTTGAAGGTGCCGATACCCGGAACTTCGAGGTCGTCGACCAGGTTGCCGGTAGGGAACATCGAGCCACCACCGCCCTCCTCTTCCGCCGCCGGATCGATGAACTCCAGCTGCACTTCGGCAGCCGGAAAGGTCACGCCATCCAGCTCGAAATCGCCGGTCTCCTGCACCGCGCCGTCAGTGATCGGCACGTGGGCGATGATGGTCTTGCCGATATTGGCCTGCCATACCCGCACCACGGCCACGCCGTTGTGGGGCACGCGCGCCGGGTCGACCAACCCGGCGCTGATGGCGAACGAGCCGACTGCCGCCGACAGGTTGCCGCAATTGCCGCTCCAGTCGACAAACGGCTTGTCGATGGAGACCTGGCCAAACAGGTAGTCCACGTCGTGATCGGCGCGGGTGCTTTTGGCGAGGATCACGCTCTTGCTGGTGCTCGACGTGGCGCCGCCCATGCCATCGATCTGTTTGTCATAGGGGTCGGGGCTGCCGATGACCCGTAACAGCAAGGCATCGCGTGCGGCGCCCGGCACCTGCGCCGCTTCGGGCAGGTCCTTGAGGCTGAAAAACACGCCCTTGCTGGTGCCGCCACGCATGTAGGTGGCGGGGATCTTGATTTGCGCTGCGTGTGCCATGGTTATCCTCTTCAGGCGGTCGCCGCCGATTCCAGGAAGTCCTGGGCAAAACGTTGCAACACGCCGCCCGCCTCGTAGATCGACACTTCTTCGGCGGTGTCCAGGCGGCAGGTCACCGGCACTTCGACACGTTCGCCATTCTTGCGGTTGATCACCAGGGTCAGCCGCGCACGCGGGGTGCGCTCACCGACCACGTCATAGGTTTCGCTGCCGTCGATCTGCAGGGTGTGGCGGTCGGTGCCCGGCAGGAATTCCAGCGGCAACACGCCCATGCCGACCAGGTTGGTGCGGTGGATGCGCTCGAAGCCTTCGGCGGCAATCGCTTCCACACCGGCCAGGCGCACGCCCTTGGCCGCCCAGTCGCGGGACGAGCCCTGGCCGTAGTCGGCGCCGGCAATGATGATCAGCGGTTGCTTGCGTTCCATGTAGGTTTCGATGGCTTCCCACATCCGCGTGACCTGGCCTTCCGGCTCGATACGCGCCAGCGAACCCTGCTTGACCTTGCCGTTCTCCTGCACCATTTCATTGAATAGTTTCGGGTTGGCGAACGTCGCGCGCTGCGCGGTCAGGTGGTCGCCACGGTGCGTCGCGTACGAGTTGAAGTCGACTTCCGGCAGGCCCATCTTCGCCAGGTATTCGCCGGCGGCGCTGTCGAGCATGATCGCGTTGGACGGCGACAGGTGATCGGTGGTGATGTTGTCCGGCAGTACCGCCAGCGGACGCATGCCCTTGAGCGGACGGGCGCCGGCCAGGGCGCCTTCCCAATACGGCGGACGCCGGATATAGGTGCTCTGCGGGCGCCACTCGTACAGCGGCGCCACTTTGGGGCCGCTGTCTTCGTGGATGGCGAACATCGGGATGTACACGGCGCGGAACTGCTCCGGCTTGACCGAGGCCTTGACCACGGCGTCGATTTCTTCATCGCTTGGCCAGATGTCCTGCAAGCGGATTTCCTTGCCCTCGGCGTCCAAGCCCAGCACATCCTTTTCGATGTCGAAACGGATGGTGCCGGCAATCGCGTACGCCACCACCAGCGGCGGTGAAGCCAGGAACGCTTGCTTGGCGTACGGGTGGATACGCCCGTCGAAGTTGCGATTGCCCGACAGCACGGCGGTGGCGTACAGGTCGCGGTCGATGATCTCTTGCTGGATCACCGGATCGAGCGCACCGGACATGCCGTTGCAGGTGGTGCAGGCGAAGGCCACCACGCCGAAGCCAAGCTTTTCCAGCTCATGGCCCAGGCCGGCTTCTTCCAGGTACATGGCCACGGTTTTCGAGCCCGGGGCCAGCGACGACTTGACCCACGGTTTGCGCGTCAAGCCGAGCTTGTTGGCGTTGCGCGCCAGCAGGCCGGCAGCGATCACGTTGCGCGGGTTGCTGGTGTTGGTGCAACTGGTGATGGCGGCGATGATCACCGCGCCGTCGGGCATTTGCCCCGGCACTTCTTCCCATTGGCCGGAAATGCCTTTGGCGGCCAGGTCACGGGTAGCGACGCGGGCGTGCGGGTTGCTCGGGCCGGCCATATTGCGCACGACGCTGGACAGGTCGAAGGTCAGGCCGCGCTCGTATTGCGCGCCCTTCAGATCATCGCCCCACAAGCCGGTGTGGCGAGCGTACTGCTCGACCAGGGTGACTTGCTCGTCTTCGCGGCCAGTGAGTTTCAGGTAGGCGATGGTTTGCTGATCGATATAGAACATGGCCGCGGTGGCGCCGTATTCCGGCGCCATGTTGGAGATGGTCGCGCGGTCGCCCAGGGTCAGCTTCGAGGCGCCTTCGCCGAAAAACTCCAGCCACGCACCGACGACTTTCTGTTGACGCAGGAACTCGGTCAACGCCAGCACCATGTCGGTGGCGGTGATGCCCGGCAGCAGCTTGCCGGTCAGCTCTACACCGATGATTTCCGGCAGGCGCATCCACGACGCGCGACCGAGCATCACGCTCTCGGCTTCCAGGCCGCCGACGCCGATGGCGATCACGCCGAGGGCATCCACGTGTGGGGTATGGCTGTCGGTGCCGACGCAAGTGTCGGGGAAGGCCACGCCGTCGCGTACCTGGATCACCGGGGACATTTTCTCCAGGTTGATCTGGTGCATGATGCCGTTGCCTGGCGGGATCACGTCGACGTTCTTGAAGGCCTTTTTGGTCCACTCGATAAAGTGGAAACGGTCTTCGTTGCGGCGGTCTTCGATGGCGCGGTTTTTCTCGAAGGCGTCCGGGTCAAAACCACCGGCTTCGACCGCCAGGGAGTGATCGACGATCAGTTGAGTCGGCACCACCGGGTTGACCTGGGCCGGGTCGCCGCCTTGCAGGGCGATGGCATCGCGAAGACCGGCGAGGTCCACCAGCGCGGTCTGGCCGAGGATGTCATGGCACACCACACGCGCCGGAAACCACGGGAAATCGAGGTCGCGCTTGCGCTCGATCAATTGGCTCAGGGAGGCGTTGAGAGTTGCCGGGTCGCAACGGCGTACCAGGTTCTCCGCAAGCACGCGGGAGGTGTAGGGCAAGGTGGCGTAGGCACCGGGGCTGATTGCATCGACAGCCGCGCGGGCGTCGTAGAAATCCAGGCGGCTGCCGGGGAGCGGTTTGCGAAATTCAGTGTTCATCGTCAGGACTCGGTCACGGTAGTTACAAAAGAAGAACCGAAGCAGATCCAGAATTGGAATGTGATCAAAATGTGGGAGGGGGCAAGCCCCCTCCCACACTTGACCTCATACCCATTCCCGAATCGCCGGGTGCCTCACTCAGCGACGTTCGATTGGCACGAACTTGCGCTGCTCGACGCCGATGTACTCGGCGCTTGGACGGATGATGCGGTTGTTGGCGCGCTGCTCGAACACGTGCGCGGCCCAGCCAGTGAGGCGCGAGCACACGAAGATCGGCGTGAATAGCTTGGTCGGGATGCCCATGAAGTGGTACGCCGAGGCATGGTAGAAGTCGGCATTCGGGAACAACTTTTTCTGCTCCCACATGGTCTTGTCGATGGCTTCGGACACCGGGAACAGCACCTTGTCGCCTACTTCGTCGGCGAGTTTTTTCGACCAGCCCTTGATCACTTCATTACGCGGGTCGCTGTCTTTGTAGATCGCGTGGCCAAAGCCCATGATCTTGTCCTTGCGCGCCAGCATGCCGAGGGTGCCTTCGACAGCTTCCTCGGCCGAACCGAAGCGCTCGATCATTTCCATCGCCGCTTCGTTGGCGCCGCCGTGCAGCGGGCCACGCAGCGAGCCGATGGCGGCGGTGACGCAGGAATACAGGTCGGACAGGGTCGAGGCACACACGCGGGCGGTGAAGGTCGAGGCGTTGAACTCGTGCTCGGCGTAGAGGATCAGCGACACGTTCATGACTTTCACGTGCAGCTCGCTCGGCTTCTTGCCGTGCAGCAGGTGCAGGAAGTGGCCGCCAATGGTTGGCTCGTCGGTCACGCAGTCGATGCGCTTGCCGTCGTGGCTGAAGCGGTACCAGTAGCACATGATCGCCGGGAACGCGGCGAGCAGGCGATCGGTCACGTCGCGCTGCACGCTGAAGTCTTTTTCGGGTTCGATATTGCCCAGGAACGAGCAACCGGTGCGCATCACGTCCATCGGGTGTGCGTCAGCGGGGATGCGCTCCAGCACTTCTTTCAACGCTTGCGGCAGGTCGCGCAGCTTGCCCAGCTTGGCGCTGTAGGCGGCCAGCTCGGCTTTGGTCGGCAACTCGCCGTACAGCAGCAGGTAGGCAACTTCTTCAAACTGCGCATCGGCGGCCAGTTCTCGCACGTCGTAGCCGCGATAGGTCAGGCCGGCACCCGCCTGGCCCACGGTCGACAGTGCGGTCTGCCCGGCCACCTGGCCACGCAGGCCGGCGCCACTCAGTACTTTTGCTTCAGCCATGTCTGTTCTCCAATCTTGAATTTATTCGGGAGGCGTTCGTCAACCTCGACCCTGCAGGAGCCGGTTTGCCGGCTCCTGCAGGGTTGGCAGGCATTACTTTTTCGCGGCAAACAGTGCGTCGAGCTTCTGCTCGAAGGTGTGGTAGTCGATGCGATCGTAAAGCTCCATGCGGGTTTGCATGGTGTCGATCACGTTCTGTTGGGTGCCGTCGCGACGGATCGCGGTGTAGACATTCTCAGCGGCCTTGTTCATGGCGCGGAAAGCCGAGAGCGGGTACAGCACGATGGAAACATCGGCAGATTTCAACTGTTCGACGGTGTACAGCGGGGTCGCACCGAACTCGGTGATGTTGGCCAGGATCGGGGCTTTCACGCGGGAGGCGAACAGCTTGTACATGTCCAACTCGGTGATGGCTTCCGGAAACACCATGTCGGCGCCGGCCTCGATGCACGCGGCGGCACGCTCCAGGGCCGATTCCAGGCCTTCGACGGCCAGCGCGTCGGTGCGCGCCATGATCACGAAGCTGTCATCGGTGCGCGCATCCACGGCGGCCTTGATGCGGTCGACCATTTCCTGCTGCGACACGATTTCTTTATTAGGACGATGACCGCAGCGCTTGGCGCCTACCTGGTCTTCGATATGGATAGCGGCGGCGCCGAACTTGATCATCGACTTGACGGTGCGCGCCACGTTGAACGCCGAGGAGCCGAAGCCGGTGTCCACGTCCACCAGCAGCGGCAGGTCGCACACGTCGGTGATGCGGCGCACGTCGGTGAGTACGTCGTCCAGGCCGGTGATGCCCAGGTCAGGCACGCCCAGGGAACCGGCAGCCACCCCGCCACCCGACAGGTAGATCGCCTTGAAACCGGCGCGCTTGGCCAGCAGCGCGTGGTTGGCGTTGATTGCACCGACCACCTGCAGCGGCTGCTCGCTGGCGACCGCGTCACGGAAACGCTGGCCTGGAGTGCTTTTGTTGTTAGAACTCATGACTCACCTCTTCAGGGGGGCGCCGTCGGGGAAATGACGGGCAATGTTGCGTTTGGAAGCGCCGATGTGCCGGCGCATCAACAATTCGGCCAGTTCGCCGTCGCGGTCGGCAATCGCATCCAGGATGCGATGGTGCTCGGCGAAGGCCTGGCGTGGACGATTGGGGGTGGCGGAAAACTGGATGCGGTACATGCGCACCAATTGGTACAGCTCGCCGCAGAGCATTTGGGTCAGGGTGCGATTACCGGCGCCTTGAATTATCCGGTAATGAAAATCGAAGTCGCCTTCCTGCTGGTAGTAGCCGAGGCCGGCCTGGAATGCTTCGTCGCGCTCATGGGTGTGCAGCACCTGGCGCAACTCCTCGATTTCCGCGTCGGTCATGCGCTCGGCGGCCAGGCGACACGCCATGCCTTCCAGCGACTCGCGGATTTCATACAGTTCGATCAGCTCGGCATGGCTCAACGACACGACCCTGGCGCCCACGTGGGGCACGCGCACCAGCAGGCGCTGGCCTTCCAGGCGGTGGATCGCCTCGCGCAACGGGCCACGGCTGATGCCGTAAGTGCGCGCCAGTTCCGGCTCGGAGATCTTGCTGCCGGGGGCGATCTCACCCTTGACGATGGCGGCCTGGATACGGCGAAAGACGTTCTCCGACATCGTTTGGGATTCGTCCGACGCGATTATCGGAGCTTCTGGCTGACCCAGCATATTGTCGACACCTTCAAAAGCAATGCCGCAAAAACTAGCCAATCAGGCCTGCTTAGTCAAAGAATAAATCCACATTGTCGACAATCGTCTAATAACCCTTGATGCGCCCGCCCCCGGCATGGCCGGCTGCCAGCGCTGGCGCCAAAAAAGCATCATGTTAGAATGCCCGCCGCATTTGCCTGACATCGCTTGATGAAACGGCGCACCAGAGATTGAGCAGCAATGCCAGTCGCCATGAATGGAACATCGCACTGCACCGCCTCAGGATCTATGAGACTCAAGCCCTTCCCCCTGTTTTGCCTACTGTTCGTCCCCGGTCTTGGCATTGCCGCCGAGAAGACCGTGTATGGCCTCAACGAATACGCCCAATTGGCCGGCATCGACCTCGAAGTCGCGGCCAAGCTGGACACGGGTGCCAAGACCGCGTCCCTCAGCGCCCGTGACATCAAGCGCTTCAAGCGCAACGGCGAGTCCTGGGTGCGCTTCTACCTGGCGATCGACACCGCCCACTCCCATCCCATCGAACGCCCCCTGGCCCGCGTCAGCAAGATCAAGCGCCGCGCCGGTGACTACGACCCCGATGAGGACAAGAACTACACTGCCCGCCCGGTGATTGCCCTCGACATCTGCATGGGCACCGCTTTACGCAGCATCGAAGTGAACTTGACTGACCGCAGCGCCTTCCAATACCCGCTGCTGATCGGCTCCGAAGCGTTGAAACGCTTTGATGCGCTGGTCGACCCCAGTCTTAAATATGCAGCAGGCAAACCCGCCTGCGCCGCCGACGCTCATACCGCCGAGTAAACCGAATGCGCTCTCTGACCCTGCACCTGAAAATCCTCATCACCATCCTGGTGGTGCTGGGTATTTCGGTCACCGCCTACCAGATCTTCGTGCTGGGGATTCCCGTTACCGAGGACGCCACTGACGACTTGTGGAACATCGACGCCAAGGTCGAGTTCGTCGCCAACCCCAAGGACCCGGTGAAGATCCAGATGTTCGTGCCACCGCTGAGCCGCGACTTCGTCAGCCTCAATGAAAGCTTCATCTCCAATAACTATGGGGTGAGCGTCAATCGCATCGACGGCAACCGCAAGGTCACCTGGTCCGCGCGTCGGGCCAAGGGCAACCAGACCCTCTACTATCGCCTGGTATTGACCAAGCGCTACAGCGGCGAAAAGGTCAAGGTCAAGGGCCCGACCTTCCGCGACAGCATTGCCGTGGAAGGCCCGGAAAAAATCGCCGCCGAAGCCCTGCTGGCGCCGATTCGCCAGCACTCGGCCGACGTCGAGACCTTTATCAGCGAAGCCATCAAGCGCACCAACAACCTCAACGACGACAACGTCAAGCTGCTGCTGGCGGGCGACCCGTCGACGCCGCACAAGGCCAAGATCGTCGAGTTGCTGCTGTCCATCGCCCATGTGCCGGTGGAAAAAGTCCACACCATTCGCCTGGTGGCCGACCAGCCGCAAGCCCCGGAACTGTGGCTGCGCAGCTTCAATGGCAATGACTGGCTGTACTTCAACCCGGAGACCGGCGAGCAAGGCCTGCCCGCCGACCGCCTGCTGTGGTGGACCGGCGATGAAAACCTGATCACCGTGGATGGCGGCAAGAAAGCCATGGTCACCTTCAGCCTGAACAACAGCGAGATGAACGCCATTCGCCTGGCCAAGCTGACCGACGAGAACACCGACGCCAACTTCCTCGAGTACTCGCTGTACGGCTTGCCGCTGCAAACCCAGCAGACCTTCATGATCATGGTGATGATCCCGATCGGCGTGCTGGTGATCCTGATCCTGCGCAACCTGATCGGCCTGCAGACGCTCGGCACGTTCACGCCGGTGCTGATCGCGCTGGCGTTCCGCGAGACACAGTTGGGCTTCGGGATTGTGCTGTTCACCATTATTACCGCGCTGGGGCTGTCCCTGCGTTCCTACCTGGAACACTTGAAGCTGCAGATGCTGCCGAGGCTCTCGGTGGTGCTGACCTTCGTGGTGGTGCTGATCGCCGCCATCAGCCTGTTCAGCCACAAGCTGGGGCTGGAGCGCGGCCTGTCGGTGGCGCTGTTCCCGATGGTGATCCTGACCATGACCATCGAACGCCTGTCGATCACCTGGGAAGAACGCGGCGCCAACCATGCGCTGAAAGTCGCGATCGGCACGCTGTTCGCCGCCTCCCTGGCGCACCTGATCATGAGCGTGCCGGAGTTGGTCTACTTCGTGTTCACCTTCCCGGCGATCCTGCTGATCCTGGTGGGCTTCATGCTGGCCATGGGGCGTTATCGCGGCTACCGCCTGACCGAACTGGTGCGCTTCAAGGCTTTCTTGAAGGCTGACTCGTAATGTTCGGCTTCTGGAAGACCTGGAAGGCCCTCGAAGCGCGGGGGATCATGGGCATCAACCGACGTAATGCCGACTACGTGCTCAAGTACAACAAGCGCAGCCTGTACCCGATCGTGGATGACAAGATCATCACCAAGGAACGGGCCATGGCTGCCGGCATCCACGTGCCGGAAATGTACGGGGTGATTTCCACCGAGAAGGAAATCGACAAGCTCGACGAGATCATCGGCGGGCGCAGCGACTTCGTGATCAAGCCGGCGCAGGGCGCCGGCGGCGACGGCATCCTGGTGGTGGCGGACCGTTTTGAGGGCCGCTACCGCACGGTGTCGGGCAAGATCATCAGCCATGAAGAGATCGAGCACCAAATTTCCAGCATCCTCACCGGCCTGTACTCCCTGGGCGGCCACCGCGACCGTGCGC
Source organism: Pseudomonas aylmerensis (assembly GCF_001702265.1). Lineage (GTDB taxonomy): Bacteria > Pseudomonadota > Gammaproteobacteria > Pseudomonadales > Pseudomonadaceae > Aquipseudomonas > Aquipseudomonas aylmerensis. The sequence continues at coordinate 587,222 of NZ_MAUE01000045.1, read as the reverse complement.
TGATCGAATACCGCGTGGTGCCCGACCAGATCTTCAAGAGCATCAGCTACGAAGGCGTGCCGGATATCCGCATCATCGTGCTGATGGGCTACCCGGTAATGGCCATGCTGCGCCTGCCGACCCGCCAGTCCGGCGGCAAGGCCAACCTGCACCAGGGCGCGATCGGTGTGGGTGTCGACCTGGCCACCGGCCTGACCCTGCGCGGTACCTGGCTGAACAACATCATCACCAAACACCCCGACACCACCAACGCGGTGGATGGCGTGCAACTGCCCAACTGGGACGGTTTCATGAAGCTCGCCGCCGGCTGCTATGAGCTGTGCGGGCTGGGTTATATCGGCGTGGACATGGTGCTGGACCAGGAGAAAGGCCCGCTGATTCTGGAACTGAATGCGCGGCCGGGGCTGAATATCCAGATCGCCAACGACTGCGGCCTGACCCTGCGCACCCACGCGGTCGAAGCGCGACTGGAAACACTCAAAGCCGCCGGCGTGACGGAAACCGCCGAGGTGCGAGTGAAGTTTGTGCAGGAGATGTTCGGGCATATACCGCTGGTGGAAGGCTGAGAACGTCATCGCCGGCTTGCCGGCGATAGCAGCCTGGGTAGCAATGAAGCGCTCAGGATAGGTCCTCGATCTAACTATCCCCGACATCCCCCCTAGGACGAGATCCTACAGAAGACTACAATCCCCTCCCCCCAAGCCAACGGCTGATCCACCCCGCATGTCGACCTGCTCCGTACACCCAGTGCCCTACCGGGCCAACCCCGCCGAGTATTTTGCGGCGATCCGCCATGCCCCTGGCGCGGTGCTGCTCGACAGCGGCCGCCCCTCAGCCGAGCGCGGTCGTTACGACGTGCTCAGCGCCTGGCCACTGGCGACGTTGACGGTACAACCTGACGAAAGCGGCAGCGATTTCCTGCAGCGTCTACGCGAAAATCTGACACAGCTGGGTGAGGCGGCGATCCCCCAGGGTCTGGAGCTGCCGTTTGCCGGGGGCCTGATTGGCTACCTGAGTTACGACTTTGGCCGGCACCTGGAACACATGCCGCAGCTGGCCGTGGACGATTTGCACCTGCCGGACGCACGCTTTGGGCTGTATGCCTGGGCACTGATCAGTGATCACCTGAAGCAGACCAGCCAATTGGTGTTTCATCCCTCGCTGGCCGATAGCGAGCGCCCACGGCTGACGGCGCTGTTCAGCCAGGGCGTTGTCGACACCGCCGCGATCTTCAAACTCCAGGGGCCAATGGCACCGGACCTCAGCGCCGAGGCTTATCGCCAAGCCATCGTGCGCATCCAGGACTATATCCAGGCCGGCGACTGCTACCAGGTCAACTTCGCGCAGCGTTTCCGCGCGCCGTGCAGCGGCGATCCCTGGGTGGCCTACTGCGCGCTGCGCGAAGCCTGCCCCACGCCATTCTCAGGGTTCCAGAGCCTGCCGGATGACGGCGCGCTACTCAGCCTGTCGCCGGAGCGTTTCGTGCACATCAGCGAACGCCGCGTCGAAACCCGTCCGATCAAGGGCACCCGCCCCCGGGGCCTCACGCCAGAGGAAGACGCGGCCAACGCCGCCGAACTGCTGGCCAGCCCCAAGGATCGCGCGGAGAACCTGATGATCGTCGACCTGCTGCGCAACGACCTCGGTCGCACCTGCCGTACCGGCTCGGTGCATGTCCCGGAACTGTTCAGCCTGGAAAGCTACCCCAACGTGCACCACCTGGTGAGCAGCGTGACCGGTGAATTGGCCGACACCAAGGATGCCCTCGACCTGATCGCCGGCAGCTTCCCCGGCGGCTCCATCACCGGCGCCCCGAAGATTCGCGCAATGCAGATCATCGACGAGCTGGAACCGACCCGACGCGGCCTGTACTGCGGCTCGCTGGTGTACCTGGACGTGCGCGGCGAGATGGACAGCTCCATCGCCATCCGCAGTTTGCTGGTCAAGGACGGCCAGGTGTGCTGCTGGGGCGGCGGCGGGATCGTCGCGGACTCGCAGTGGGAGGCCGAATATCAAGAGTCACTGACCAAGGTACGGGTGTTGTTACACACTTTGGAAAACCTGTAGGGCCGTCTTTCCGGCCTCCTGGCCACCCTGGCAAAAACCTGAATCAGAGCCGTTGTGGACGGCGCATGGGCGGGCGGATAGCGTCAACCGCCCACCAGCCCACTGTGAAGGATCACATGAAGCGACTGCCAGCTCGTCAGAAATCATTTCCGCGATTGCATCCCTTCCCACCTGCACCTATGATCTCCCAAATTGGGAGGTTGCAGCGATGCGGATAATCGCCCTCTCTACCTTACGAATATTCTGGGAAAGCCATCCCGCCCAGGCAGACGCCAAAACGCCGCTGATCGAGTTGTATCGTCATATGGAAAAGGCCGTTTACCCAACGCCACAAGCACTCAAGGCCGAGCTCAGGACCGCGAGCATTCTCAAGGGTGGCAGGGTGGTGTTCAACGTGGGTGGCAACAAATATCGAGTGATCATGGCGATCGATTATCAGCGACAGCTTGGGTTCATACGTTTCGTAGGGACTCACTCGCACTACGACCAGATCAATGCGGAGACCGTGTGATGAACATCAAACCGATACATTCCCAGGAGGACCTGACCGCTGCGCTTGCCCGCGTGGAACAGATCTGGGGAGCAGCGATGGGCTCACCTGAGGGTGACGAGCTGGAAATCCTCGCAATACTCATCGAAAAGTACGAGGCGGAGCATTTTCCAATGCCGCCTTCGGACCCGGTGGAAGCGATCAAATTTCGCATGGAGCAACTGGGCATGACCGCCCGTGATCTTGAGCCCTTCATTGGGACGAGCGGGCGAGTCTCCGAAGTGCTGAATCACAAGCGCAAGCTGAGCCTCTCAATGATCAAGCGCTTGCATGAAGGCCTGCGCATTCCTTATGAGCGGCTGCTGGCAGGGGCCTAGAATCTTTCACCAGCAAGCCGGCGCCTACATGGATTACACATGACCTGCAGGCGCCGGCTTGCCAGGGATAGTCGTTACAGGCTCAACTGCCGATTCGAGGCCTTGATGAACTCTTTCTTCAAATCCTCGAACGTATGCACCGCCGGGAATTGCGGGAACTCTCGAATCACATTCTCTGGCGCATGGAACAAAATCCCACGGTCGGCTTCGCCCAGCATGCTGGTGTCGTTGTAGGAATCGCCAGCGGCGATCACGCGGTAGTAGAGCGTCTTGAACGCCAGTACCGATTGGCGCTTGGGGTCTGTCTGGCGCAGTTGGTAGCTGACCACGCGGTCGTTTTCGTCGGTGATGAGGCGATGGCACAACAACGTCGGGAAGCCCAGCTGACGCATCAGCGGCTGCGAGAACTCGTAGAAGGTGTCGGACAGGATCACCACCTGGAAGCGTTCGCGCAGCCAATTGACGAACTCAATGGCGCCGTCCAGCGGCTTGAGGGTGGCGATCACTTCCTGGATGTCGGCGAGTTTCAGCCCGTGTTCGTCGAGGATGCGCAGGCGTTGCTTCATCAGCACGTCGTAGTCGGGAATGTCCCGGGTGGTGGCCCGCAAAGATTCAATACCGGTTTTTTCGGCGAAGGCGATCCAGATTTCCGGAACCAACACTCCTTCCAGGTCAAGACAGGCAATTTCCACAAGACGCTCCCATTGGTTTTATTGAATTGAGCCAGCAAAAAAGGACTGCCGAACTCTAGCGATTCAAGCCCGCCGCCGCAACGCAGGGCGGATTTTGATACCATCACTTCCCTATAGAGCGCTCAGCGCCACTGACCTGTAGGAACCGTCCTGATGAACCAAGCCTTCGACGTCGCTGAACTCGCCGCGACTTACGCCAACAAATCCGCCCAGGATATTCTCAAGCTGGCTTTCAGCCAGTTCGCTGATGACCTGTGGATTTCCTTCAGCGGCGCCGAGGACGTGGTGCTGGTGGACATGGCCTGGAAGCTCAACAAGAACGTCAAGGTGTTCAGCCTCGACACTGGCCGCCTGCACCCGGAGACCTACCGGTTCATCGAGCAGGTGCGCGATTTCTACAAGATCGATATCGAACTGATCTCGCCGGACCAGAGCAAACTGGAACCTTTCGTCAAAGAGAAAGGCCTGTTCAGCTTCTACAAGGACGGCCATGGCGAATGCTGCGGCGTGCGCAAGATCGAGCCGTTGCGCCGCAAGCTCTCGGGCGTCAGCGCCTGGGCTACTGGCCAGCGCCGTGACCAGAGTCCTGGCACACGCAGCCAGGTGGCGGCACTCGAAATCGATACGGCGTTTTCCACCCCGGAACGCACCCTGTACAAGTTCAACCCGCTCGCGCAGATGACCAGCGAAGAAGTCTGGGGCTACATCCGTATGCTCGAACTACCCTACAACAGCCTGCATGAACGCGGCTTCATCAGCATCGGCTGCGAACCCTGCACCCGCCCGGTGCTGCCGAACCAGCACGAGCGCGAAGGCCGCTGGTGGTGGGAAGAAGCCACGCAGAAGGAATGCGGGCTGCACGCCGGGAACATCATCAGCAAGGCCTGAGGGCCGATTTGGTTAAAAATCTGGGAGCGGGCTCGCCGTAGCAAGCCCGCCCTACATTTGTTCATTGTAGCCAGCAATCATGTACACAAAGATGTAACCATCGGTGCCATTTATGTGTGCAATTCTTCTGAGCCCGCACCATAACGTAACACCTCGACACGCCCTTCCCTTCCCCTCCTGAATCGACCCCAGGCAGCGTAAAAATAAATAGCTGTTCGAACGGTCAATTTATATCGCTTTAGATTCAGCTAGTTATTTGCCGACTCTACAAAAACGAAATTACCCGCCGTTTTCATAGAACGAAAACTGGCACGCATGTGGCTTAAGGTGAAAAACGCTTTGTATACAATAAATACAAAACCTACATACACTTTGCCATCGGCGGCTTGCCTGCCGATGTGCTGGAGCCTGCCGGAATGCGTACTAGTCTCTCCAATAATATCGCACTGGATCTGCCCTCCTCCCTGAGCCCCGAGACCACAGGTCCCGGCCCGCTGGTACTGAGCCCGCGCCTGCACAACAAGGACCTGGCGCCCACCAAGGTCGAAGGCCGGCGCTGGGGCCGCTACAGCATCTTTGCGCTGTGGACCAACGACGTGCACAACATCGCCAACTACTCGTTCGCCATTGGCTTGTACGCCCTGGGCCTGGGTGGCTGGCAGATCCTGTTGTCCCTGGGGATCGGCGCAGCGCTGGTGTATTTCTTCATGAACCTGTCGGGGTACATGGGGCAGAAGACCGGCGTGCCGTTTCCCGTGATCAGCCGTATCAGTTTCGGCATCCATGGCGCGCAGATCCCGGCACTGATCCGCGCGGTGATTGCGATTGCCTGGTTCGGAATCCAGACCTACCTGGCCTCGGTCGTTTTCCGCGTGTTGCTTACCGCCATTCATCCAGGCTTCGCCGCCTATGACCACAACTCGATTCTGGGCCTGTCGTCCCTTGGCTGGGCGTGTTTTGTCGCGATCTGGCTGGTACAGCTGGTGATCCTGGCCTACGGCATGGAGATGGTGCGGCGCTATGAAGGCTTCGCCGGGCCGGTGATTCTGCTGACGGTGGCCTCGCTGGCCGGCTGGATGTACTTCCAGGCGGGCGGCAACATTGCCTGGTCGATCCGTGAACCGCTGAGCGGCGGCGAGATGTGGCGCAATATCTTTGCCGGTGGCGCGCTGTGGCTGGCGATCTACGGCACGCTGATCCTCAACTTCTGCGACTTTGCCCGCTCCTCGCCGTGCCGCAAGACCATCCTGGTCGGCAACTTCTGGGGCCTGCCGGTGAATATCCTGGTGTTCGCGGCGATCACCGTGCTGCTCTGCGGCGGGCAGTTCCAGCTCAATGGCCGGGTGATCGAAAGCCCGACCGAAATCATCGCCGCCATCCCCAATACGTTTTTCCTGGTGCTCGGTTGCCTCGCATTCCTGATCGTCACCGTGGCGGTGAACATCATGGCCAACTTTGTCGCGCCCGCCTTTGTGCTGAGCAACCTGGCGCCCAAGTACCTGAACTTCCGCCGCGCCGGGTTGATCAGCGCCACCGTGGCGGTGCTGATCCTGCCGTGGAATCTCTACAACAGCCCGCTGGTGATCGTGTATTTCCTCTCTGGCCTGGGCGCGCTGCTGGGGCCGTTGTACGGGGTGATCATGGTCGATTACTGGTTGATCCGTAAAAGCCAGGTGGACGTGCCGCAGCTGTATAGCGAAGACCCGAAAGGCGTTTATTACTACAGCCGTGGGGTGAATATGCGTGCGGTCGCGGCGTTCATTCCTGCAGCGGTGATCGCCATCCTGTTGGCGCTGTTGCCGGGATTTGCCAGCGTCTCGCCGTTTTCCTGGCTGTTTGGCGCCGGTATTGCAGGGCTGCTGTACCTGCTGATCGCCAAGCGCCAGGCTTTCTACGCCGATGTCAGCGGCGAAAGCATTGCAGTCGATAACGTCAGTCATTAATCAAGGACCTTCCATGCGTATCCTCGTGGTCAACGTCAACACCACCGAATCCATCACCGAGACCATTGCCCAGCAGGCACGCGCTGTGGCGGCACCGGGCACCGAGATTGTCGGGCTCACGCCGTACTTCGGTGCGGAGTCGGTGGAGGGCAACTTTGAAAGCTACCTGGCCGCCATCGCCGTGATGGACCGCGTGATGGCCTACGACCAGCCGTTTGATGCGGTGATCCAGGCCGGCTACGGCGAACACGGCCGTGAAGGTTTGCAGGAATTGTTGAACGTGCCGGTGGTGGACATCACCGAAGCGGCCGCCAGCACCGCGATGTTTCTCGGTCATGCCTATTCGGTGGTGACCACCCTGGACCGTACCGTGCCGCTGATCGAGGACCGCCTGAAACTCGCCGGCCTGTACCAGCGCTGCGCCTCGGTGCGCGCCAGTGGCATGGCCGTATTGGAGCTGGAAGAAAACCCGCTGGCGGCCATGGAAGCCATTGTGCGCCAGGCAGAGTTGGCCATCAGCGAGGACAAAGCCGAGGTGATCTGCCTGGGTTGCGGCGGCATGGCCGGGCTGGATGAGCAGATTCGCCAGCACACCGGGGTGCCGGTGGTGGATGGCGTGACGGCGGCGGTGACCATCGCCGAATCCCTGGTGCGGCTGGGGTTGTCGACGTCGAAGATTCGTACGTATGCCACGCCGCGGCCGAAGAAAGTTATCGGCTGGCCGGGCAGGTTTGGTCGGTAGGGCGAGGTGGGGCTATCGCAGGCAAGCCAGCTCCCACATTGGAATGGGGTCGACCGGGCAGATTTGGTCGGTAGACCGAGGTCGGGGTATTGCTGGCAAGCCAGTTCCTACATAGGAATGGTGTCGACAGGGCAGGTTTGATCGGTAGGCCGAGGTGGGGGTATCGCAGGCAAGCCAGCTCCTACATTGGAATGAGATCGGTCGGGCAGGCTTGGTCGGTAGGGCGAGGTCGGGGTATTGCTGGCAAGCCAGTTCCTACATTGGAATGGGGTCGGTTGTGGGAGCCGGGCTTGCCCGCGATGGCGTCACCGCGGTTCAAGGTCGGGTCAAATCGCGCTGAATCGCCGGCCCAGCTGGTGCTCGGCAAACTGCTCGATGATGAAGTCGACAAATGCCCGGGTCTTGCCGGGCAGCAGTTTGTGTTCGGCGTAGTAGATCGAGATAGTGCCGTCATCGACGTACCAGTCGGGCAGCACCCGCACGACCTCGCCGCTGTCGAGGAACGGCACGGCCATCGGCATGCTCACCAGCGCGATGCCCAGGCCTTGGGCGCTGGCGCAGCAGGCGGCTTCCGAGTCGCTCATGGTCATGCCGGGCTTGAGCACCAACGGGCGCTGTTCGCGCCCGATACTGGTGAGTTGCCAGGACCGTATGCGCCCGGTTTGCGGCGAGCGGATCAGGATGCCCTTGCAGCGGGCCAGGTCTTCAGGCGAAAGGACCGGCGGGCGCCGCGCCAGGTAATCCGGCGAGGCCACCAGCACCCGATGCGCCGGCGACAGCTTGCGCGCGACCACCCCTTGCGGCAGCTCGAAACCACCGCCGATCGCGGCGTCAAAGCCTTGGCCGATCAGGTCGACCTGGCGGTTATCGAAATGCCAGTCCGGGCTGATGTCCGGAAAGCGCCGCATGAATTCGCCCAGCAGCGGCACCACATACCGATTGCCGAACACCGTGCCCATGCTGACCTTGAGCGTGCCCACCGGCCGCCCTTCGGCACTGGCCAGGTTGGCCACGGCATTCTGGATGGTGGTGAGGCTGGCGCTGACTTCTTCGAGGAACAGTTTGCCGGCTTCGGTCAGGGTCAGGCGCCGGGTGCTGCGCTGGAACAGGCGCACGCCGAGGCGCGCTTCCAGCTTGGCGACGCTTTTGCCGACCGCTGCCGGAGTCAGGCTCAGGTGTCGCGCCGCCTCGGCAAAACTGCCGCCCTCGGCGCTGCGCACGAAGCATTCGATACTGCCAAAGCTTTCCATATCAACCCATTCAAAACTTTTGGTTTACACAGACTATAGCAATCACGGTCTACCGGGTGGCCGGGGTGAGGTCGATACTCGCCTCATCAACTACTCGGAGATCGACATGACCACACAAAACCTCACCGGCAAAGTCGCCTTGATCCAGGGCGGTTCTCGCGGCATCGGCGCCGCCATCGTCAAGCGCCTGGCCGCACAAGGCGCAGCGGTCGCCTTTACCTACGTCAGCTCGGCCGCCAAGGCGCAAGCCCTGCAGGACAGCGTAATCAGCGAGGGCGGCAAGGCCCTGGCGATTCACGCCGACAGCGCCGATGCCACGGCGATTCGCAACGCCGTCAATGCCACCGTCGAAGCCTTCGGGCGCCTGGATATCCTGGTGAACAACGCCGGCGTACTGGCTATCGCGCCGCTGGAAGATTTCACCTTGGAGGATTTCGACCAGACCCTGGCGATCAACGTGCGCAGTGTATTTATCGCTACCCAGGAAGCGGCCAGGCACATGGGCGAAGGCGGCCGGGTGATCAATATCGGCAGCACCAATGCCGAGCGCACGCCGTTTGGCGGCGGTGGCCCGTACGCGATGAGCAAGGCGGCGCTGGTGGGACTGACCAAAGGCCTGGCGCGCGACCTGGGGCCACGGGGCATTACCATCAATAACGTGCAGCCGGGTCCGGTGGACACCGACATGAACCCTGCAGACAGTGACTTCGCCGAAAGCCTGATCGGCTTGATGGCCGTGGGTCGTTACGGGCATGTCGAAGAAATTGCCAGTTTCGTCGCGTATCTCGTCGGGCCTGAGGCCGGTTACATCACCGGGGCAAGCCTGACCATTGATGGCGGTTTCAGCGCGTAACCCTTGTAGGAGCCCGGCGTGCCGGCGATGGCGGTCTTGAGGACGCCATCGCCGGCAAGCCGGGCTCCTGCATTTGATTGTGGGATTTAATTGAACGGCGGCAGGCCATACGCAGCCAGGTCAAACTCCGCGAGTTTGCGGATGATCTGGTCGGCGTGGTGGAACTTGCTGTCGGCCATGGCTTCGTCGGGCACCGCAATGGCAGTCATGTGGGCGGCCTTCGCGGCGGTCACACCGAACGGCGAATCCTCGAACACCAGGCAATCTTCAGGCGCCACGCCGAGTCGGCGCGCGGCGGTGAGGAAGATATCCGGCGCAGGCTTGGCGGCACCGACTTCCGGGTCGTCAGCCGTCACAATGGTGTCGAACAACCCGAACCACTCGCGGTGCAACGTGGTTTTGTGGCCAAACGAATTGCGCGACGAACTGGTGCCCACGGCAATCGGGATGTTGTGCGCCTTCAAGTGCCGCACCAGCGCTTCGGCGCCAGGCATGCCGAGGGCCTTGGGAAAACGCTCGCTCATCAGCGGTTCGCGGATCTCGAGAAACTCGGCCGGGGTGATCGGCAGGTCCAGCGCCTTGACCACATAATCGGCCAGGTCCTGGGCACCGCGCCCGATGATGTGCTGCTTGATGCCCCAGTCGTAGGTACGCCCGTAGCGTTCGGCGATGATCTGCGTGACTTCGGTGTAGATGCCTTCCGTGTCCAGCAACAATCCGTCCATATCAAAAATCACGGCCTTGATCGGACCGACTGCAGTACGCGGTGCATTCATCAGTAAAACACCCTGGGGAAGGACTAAAAGGATTCAGCACAATAGCGGTCCGGGTTGCCTGCAAGCAACCACCGCGGCCACGATTACCTTCGTCACCCCCAAGGCTCAATCAGGAAAATCCGCCCCCTGCGTCACGTCCGCCCACGCTTCAAAGTCGGCACTCAATGCCTTGACCTTGGAGCGTGCAAAGCCCAGTGCAGCCTTGCCCAGCAGCAAGCGCAGGGGCGGCTGCTCGGCCTCCACTGCCTTGACGATGGCAATCGCCGCGCGCACCGGATCACCCGGTTGCTTGCCGCTGTAATTGCGCACGGTGCTGGCACGGGCCGCCGCGGTATCGCGGTAGTCGTCGATGGCGTGCGCGGCCTCATTGGCCGAACGTCCAGCCCAGTCGGTACGGAACGGCCCCGGCTCCACCAGCAGGACCTTGATCCCCAGCGGCGCAACTTCCTGGGACAGCGCTTCGGACAAACCCTCCACGGCAAACTTGGTGGCGTTGTAGAAACTCAGGGAAGGGAACGCAGCAATACCGCCCACCGAAGAAATATTCACCACCGTGCCCGAGCGCCGCGCACGCATGCCGGGCAGTACCGCGCGGGTCATGGCGCTGAGGCCCCACACGTTGATTTCGAACATGCGGCGCACTTCGTCCAGCTGGCTTTCTTCGAACGCGCCGAAGTAGCCGATCCCGGCATTGTTGACCAGCACATCGATATGCCCGAAGTGCGCGTGCGCCGCCTGCACCGCCGCCTCGACCTGGGCCTGTTCTGTCACGTCCAGGGTCAGCACCAATGCGTGGTCTTCGTGACCGGCAACGATGTCCTGCACCTGTTGCGGATTGCGCGCGGTCACCACCGTCGGGTAGCCGAGGCTCAAGGTGTGCAACGCCAATTGACGACCGAAACCGGTCGAGCAACCGGTGATAAACCAGACAGATTTTGCAGTTGAATCGGTCATGAAGGGCATTCCTCGTGAGGTGAGGAAAAAAGTATGCGCGCGGGTGTTCTTGTTAAAAAGATGCATAATCCGCAAGCCCCTTTCGGAAAAACCACACAATGGACGCGCCGGATTTCCAGCAATTGCGCCTGTTCCTACAAGTCGCGCGCACCAAAAGCTTCACCCAGGCGGCGGATGCCGTCAGCCTGTCGGTGTCGACCGTCAGCCAGCGCGTCGGCGCCCTGGAGAAACAGCTGGGTGTGCGCCTGCTCAATCGCACCACCCGCAGCGTCAGCCTGACCGAGGCCGGCACACAGCTGCTGGAAAAAATCACGCCGCTGCTCGAAGAGCTGGAAACCAGTTTGCACAGTGTCGCCGCCGCTACCGTCGAGGCCAGCGGCACCTTGCGCCTCAACATCCCCTCCACCGCCAGCCGCATGGTGCTGCAACCGCTGTTGCAGGGTTTCCTGCACAAACACCCGGGGATCAATCTGGAAGTGGCCGTGGATAACGCGTTGGTCGATATCGTCGCCCAGGGCTTCGATGCGGGAATCCGCTACGACCACGTGCTGGCCGAGGACATGGTGGTGATCCCGGTGGCCCGGCAACTGCGCTTTGTGATTGTCGCCACTCCCGGCTACTTGCAGGGGCGCAGCGTGCCGACCCATCCTCACGATTTGCTCGAGCATGAATGCGTCAACTACCGCAGCGCACAAACCGGCCTGATGCACCGCTGGGATTTCGAAAAAGACGGCAAACCGCTGCGGGTCACGGTCAAGGGCCGACTGGCGACCAATGACATCGAACTGATGATCAGGGGCGCACTCGACGGCTTCGGTTTTGCCTACGTGGCGCGCTCCAGTGTCGAGGCGTATTTGCACAGCGGCGAGTTGGTGGAAGTCCTGGGCGACTGGATTACCCACAGCGCGCTGTATTTGTACTACTTCAACCGCAGCAACACGCCAAAGAAACTGCGGGTGTTTATCGACTACCTGCAACAACAATTCGGCGACTGACCCAGGCCCACTTAAAAGCGAACCCATCATGCTCTATCGCGTTATAGCCGACGGCCTCGTGCTGTTTCACCTGTGCTTCATCCTGTTCGTGCTGTTCGGCGGGCTGCTGGCCCTCAAGTGGCGGCCCGTGATGTGGCTGCACCTGCCCGCCGCCGCGTGGGGCGTGGCAGTGGAGGTGTTCCACCTGCCCTGCCCGCTGACCCGCTGGGAAAACCTGTTTCGCCACCTCGCCGGACAGGACGGCTATGCCGGCGGATTCATCGAGCATTACATCCTCACGCTGATCTACCCGGCCGGGCTGACGCCACAGATCCAGCTGGGGCTGGGCGCGCTGGTGCTGCTGATCAACGCGGCGGTGTATATGCGCTTGATCAGGCGCAGGTAGGAGGTTTGCAGCGTTACGTACAGGATTGAGACAGCTGGCGTGGTGAAGAATCAGACTCCCTCATTCCGTTCGTAGACGCCCCCATGTCCGAAGCCTTCGAAGTCCCCAGCCCCCACGAAAAACACCTCGAACACACCACCGAACATGCCCACGGCCGCGGGGATAATTTCGCCAGCCGCATCGCCGTGATGACCGCGCTCATGGCCACCCTCGGTGCCATGCTCAGCTACCAGGCCGGCTCCACCGAAAGCGAAGCGGCGATGGACAAGAACAACGCCGCCATCATCAAGACTGAAGCGGCCAACCAATGGAACTACTACCAGGCCAAATCCAGCCGACAAAACCTGGCGGAACTGGCCACGCATATCCCCGGTGTGGACGCTGCGCATTACAAGGATGAGATCGAGCGCTACAAAAGCCAGAAGGAAGACGTGCGCAAGCAGGCGGAGAAACTTGAAGCCACCTCGAAGGAATGGGACGAGAAATCCGAACAGGCGCTGCACCAGCATCACCGCTGGGCCCAGGCGATGACCGCGATCCAGATCGCGATTTCGCTGGCCGCGATCACCTTGCTGACGCGCAAGGAGTGGCTTAAACGGATGTCCTACACGGCCGGCGGCATCGCCTTGGTACTGGGCGGCCTGGCGTGGCTGCACGTCTGAACCTGCAGGCGCAAGCAGTGTGCTGTCGACAGAAAATGTCGGCACACAGCGCGTTTGCACTTTGGCTGCGCCGCTCTATCGCTATATAGTAAAATGCACAGCGCCTGATGCTGCTCAACGCGAGGAAAAGCCGGTGTCCACACAACCTAAAGAAGCCGTGGGCGCCGCCTACAGTATCGACTCCATGCGTTTTGCCCAGGCCATGACCTGGCAAGCCATCGAACAGCTTTCCCAGCGCATCCGCCCCGGCATGCTGGAGTCCGAAGCTCGCGAGCTGGGCAAGCAGGTGCTCGCCGACCTCGACATGCAACGCATCTGGCACCCGCTGCTGGTGCGCTTCGGCGCCAATACCCTGAAGGCCTTCAACCAACGCTCCGACGGCGACCCGGTGCTGGGCGAAAACGATATCTTCTTCATCGACATGGGCGCCGTGTGGCAAGGCCACGAAGGTGATGCCGGCGCGACCTTCGCCACCGGCAACGATCCGCAAAAGCTCGCCTGCGCCAGCGCCGCCAAAGAGCTGTTCGACCGCGTGCAGGCCCGCTGGAAAAACGCCAAGGTCGTCGGCCTCGAGCTGTACCGCTACGCCGAAGAACAAGCCCAGGCCATGGGCTGGCGACTCAACCTCGACATCAAGGGCCACCGCGTCAGCGATTTCCCCCACGCCGTCCATCGCGGCGGAGACCTGGGCGACTTCGAGCACTACCCGAACGCCGGGTTGTGGATCCTGGAAATCCAGATCGCTCACCCGACCAAGCCGTATGGCGCCTTCTACGAAGACTTACTCGCCTGACCCTTTAAGGAACATCCATGGACCGCTCCACCGAACACCCCGTGCTGCTGTTTTCCTACGGCACGTTGCAAGACAAAGCCGTGCAACGGGCCAACTTCGGCCGCGAACTGACAGGCCAGCAGGACGCCATGCTCGGCTATTCGCAAAGCTGGGTCGAGATCACCGATCCAGACGTACTGGCAAGCAGTGGAAAGACCCATCACCCGATCGTGGCGCCGACCACCGAGCCAGGTGCCCAAGTCGAGGGCAGTGTGTTTCAGATTACCGAGCAGGAATTGGCCGCCGCCGATGCGTATGAAGTGTCGGACTACAAGCGCGTGTCGGTGGCGCTGGCGTCAGGCCTGACGGCATGGGTGTATGTACAAGCCTGAAGATGAAATTTCCGACAAATGATTTCAATCTCACAGACCGGAGATTAGAGTGGCGCGCCTTCGAGAATTGAATCTCGATTTTTAGCCCATGGAGTTACCCCGTGAAGTACGTCAGTAAAGTGGTTGCAGCAGCTGTTCTCGGTTTCACCCTCGCAGGCTGCACCGGCACCGCCATCAAATCCCCGCAATACGACAGCAGCCAATACACCGTTCTCGGTCACAGCGAAGCCAGCGCCACCGGCATCATGCTCTTCGGCGTCATCCCGATCGGCCAGAACAGCCGCTTCGTCCGCGCCCAGGATGCCGCAATCAAGGCAAAAGGCGGCGACGCGCTGATCAACACCCAAGTCCAGGAAAACTGGTTCTGGGCTTGGGTACTGAGCGGTTACACCACCAAGATTTCCGGTGATGTGATCAAGCTGAAAACCGCACAGTAAGCGCACACGACGTAAAAAAGCCGCTTATCTCTTCAAGAGAAAGCGGCTTTTTCATGCAATAAGGCCTGATAAAAATGAAAATCTTGGTCATCGCTTCACTGGGGCTCTTATCGCTGGCCCAAACACCCCTGGCCGTCGCGGAAAACAGCAACGGGAAAAACCTCTACCTGCAACGATGCGCGATGTGTCACGGCGCAGACATCAAGGCAACAGGCCCGCTGGCGCATAAAAGCACGCCTCCCACACCTGACCTCACGACCGCCGCTTTCAAGAAGCGCCTGAGTGATTATCCGGGCGTTATCGTTTCTTCGATAATACTTCGCCCTAACGGCGACTTGATCCCGAGAACGTTACGAGAGAACGGCGTAAAGCTGGCGCCGCACGCCTGGAGCATCCAGGATCTGCGTGATTTGAATCAGTACATGGGTGGCGTGATTTCGAAAGCGAGGTGATTTTCAGACGCCAGAAACCACAAACCCCCGGTTTTCTCTGGGAAAACCGGGGGTTTGTGTTTACTGAATGTGGCGGTGAAGGAGAGATTCGAAACTACCCGTTCGCAGTTTTCGAAACCAAGGCCCCCGGTTTACAAGGGCTGCAGCCCGGTGGTGCGCGCAGGATCTGTCCCATGCCAGTCCCATGGCTTAAATGCACCAGGTTGCAGAAAACGGTCACAACTGGCGTTTTGAACGATTTATGTTGAGGCATGGGAAAAAGGTAATTTTGGTAATGAGCTGTGTAAAAACGGATAAAATCTAATAAAATCAGGTAGTTGATATGATTTTATAGAGGTAATAATAAGGTAAGTAAATGGTTAGAAAATTACTGTCAGTGCTAGTAATGCCAGTGAGCCGCCAAACCCAATAAAATAGGGGCTTGAAGAAAATATTACCTCTCTCGTTACCTTATATTACCCTCCAAGGTAATAGCTGAAAGCCACGTTCTATAAGGGCTCCGGCCCGTTCTGAACTACCGATTACCAAAATTACCCTTTTCCCACCCTTCGCCTGGAAAATAGCCATGCGCTAACGTTTTTGGCGTTTTTTTCCACACGCTCTTGATGGGTACTGACAACCGGAAATTGATGGCGATGTTGTGCAATGTCTCAGAATGCCGGAAACCCGCACAGGCTGGGCTTCACAGCCGTTTTTACGTAGGGCTCGACAGCGGCTGGTAGGCCCCTGATATGAGCGGTTCCAAAAACGAAAACACCACCTGCAGTCGGTTTTCACAGCCATAGTCCCCGTAAACCGGGCACCTCGCCAAGGTGACCACTCCCCCGCCGCCCCTTGACGCATGTGCAATGCCACTGCACTTTTTTGCAAAGCATTGCACTCTGTGCAATTGCGAAACAATTCCCAGACACCGCAGCGGGCTTGGGCGGGAGCACTGTTTGCACCCCACTACCCGTTTGCACAAAAAAGGGACACAAAGCCCGTCGGCGGGAGGGGGATAAGTGCTTTTCCTTGCAGTTTTTTTACTGCCGCATGTTTTGCGATCGCCGCTAGGTCTCGCAATTCATCGGATCACCGCCAATGCGTCACGCGGCACAAAAAATGTTTATAAAAACAGTACTCCGATAAACCTGCAGAGGCGACGCAATGATGAATGCAAATGACGTCGCACGAGGTGGGGTGATCGCTTCCTGGCTAGAGCTGTTGCGAGATGAGGCCGCACTGCTACTACAACCAGGGCCACACCATAAAAAGCTACTCGGCGGGGCCCACGCACTGCATAGGCCAGATTTGATTGATCGTGATGCTCTCTCCGACTTCCCCGAGCAGGCAGATGGGGCATTAGCGCGTGCCGTGGAAGCACTCCTGGATGAACCGAGCGATCCCTAGGTGGGAATTCTCATGCACATGCTGATAACCCAATGCGCTGCAAGGTCGTAGCTTTGGATTCGCAGGCACGTAGGCGTTACCCAGCGATAAGGGGTGACGCACATGTGGCGCCTGAAACGAGCAACGAGCTTGGGCAAAGCTCAAACTTAGCGAGGGTCCGGAAGGGAATGCCGCTGGAGCCTGAACCTCTCCCTCACAACTAGATGCAATGCTGGCCGAAAGGCTCCGAAAGGTGTTGTGTTGAGCGGCATCGAGTACGTCGATGGATGTGCTTATGCGCAGTCCTGATGGTGCCGCTTTGGATAGGAGGTGATGCTACATTACAGCACAGAAGGAAAAATGCTTAACCCGAACGGCAAATGATAAACCGTCTGCATAATATGAAAATTGAGATAGGACGCAAGTAATGGGTGACGATAAAAAGCAGTGTATCTACTGTGATAGCGAGGGTCCGTTTACTGAAGAGCACGTATTTCCTGCCGGCATGGGCGGCGACGATCGAGGCTACCTCTTAATCGATACAGTATGTGGACAATGCAACTATATATTTTCTAAGTTCGAAACCTCCTTAATGAGGCGTTCGGTCATTGCCCTCGCTAGAATTCTCCTACAACCGCACGGTCGGAGACGAGGAGAGCCGCCGGAAATCGAAACATTGGAAACGCAAGTTATCGACAGTAACGGACTATCAGTTGAGTCAGGACATAACGGATCAAAAATTGAAATTTTAGCTCAACTAATACTTATCGATGACCGAATAGAAACGACAGCAACAGACGAAGAAAGCCTACAAGATTTTCTCAAATCACTTTCCAAACTACTCATAGATGAGAAGCTTCTTGTCATTCAAGCACTAACTAAAAACAAACCTAAGCTTTTTGAGGTAAGCACCTACAAGCTATCAGGAAGAGACTACGAATTTCAGACCAAAGAAGTAGTAGCCGCACCACCAAAAAAAGGAATTTGGATAAGTTATACCGGGCATCTTAACAAGCAAAATAAACCGGCACCAACCCGCATATTTCTTAGATCAAAAGGTGGGATTGTACTTAAAACTCACGACTCAAGCGCTGTCGGAAAAATTCTCGGAAGTGTAAAACGAACACTTCCATCAATCTTGAGTGGAAGCAAAAACACTACTACCAGCGAAATTCAAAACCCATTAGTCGCGATGACGTCAGAGTCATGGTCAGGCGATTGCGATAAAGCGATAGCAAAAATCGGCTTCAATCTTCTAGTTCATAGTATTGGAAAAAAATCTGCCACCGATGTAGCATTCAAAAAGATTAAGTCTTTAATACTGGATAATACCGCACAACTACCGTTCTCACTGCTACCCGACTCAGCGGAAGGGAAAATAAAAAAAGACCTGTTCGCAAATATACCTAAAAACAATCACTGCCTATTACTATTACCGCTAAACATTTCACAATCAGAAGTTAGAATATTGTTTGTAGCGGTACTTTATGGGAGCATTGGCGTATGGTCTACCCTCGCAGAAAGTGCTCATCCCAACCTTTTACTGAATCCGGTATACTTTCTAGTCAATTACTTAGACAATCAAATCACGACGCTCAGCATTATGGAATATACAAAAAGCTACCACCCGATAAGAATGGAAGAGATGCGACAAGCCTTTAACACACAAAATCACTTTGGAGGCATGCCTTTTAATCCTTACGACATATAATTTTCTGCATTTTCGTTTTCTAAATAAGTTGGTAGCATTTTGATAAACGGCTTGTGAGGAACGCTATAGACAAAACTAACCACCACCGTATGATCTCTTCGATTCTCTGGCTAAAAACAACACAAGCCTCATGCGCGTCGTCAGTGCATTGCACAAACGGCGACACGAGGCCATTTTTTTAAAACAATTACTTTTCACCGTTCTTGAGGTTTGCGCATCGCAACGCGGTCATTTTAGGCCTAGTGAGTTAGTCAATACTGTGTGCGAGTTCCACAAGCTTAGGATAATCGCTCAGGTGATCAAACGATTCACCGAACATATATAAGCCGACATTAACGTAGCCTAAAGCATTACCGCTACTTCGCCCCTGAGCTTGCTGTGCGGCTCGCCGTCCACCACGATAAAGCTCGAGATAATTAAAGAATATATCATGCACGGAAGTTGAACCCGCACCAAAATAGAGCTTTGCGCCTGGATATCTTAACTTTAAATCATTATGTGCCGTCACATGACTACCGTAGATAGCGGCTGTATAAATTTCTGGAGCCTCATCCTTGAGAAAAACTAGATATGCTGCCCAAAAGAACAAAAAAGCCCTTCCTTTTGCATTGGCATGCACAGCAGATATCTGTCTAACTATTTTCTCAAGCTCGCGCAGCTTCGTACCAAATGTTTTAACCAAAGACAACAAGATGATTTGACACTGATCCAGCTCAAATTCTCCAGCAAGTATCGCCTCGGCATCCGGCTCAACTATTTCCATTCCGCTTCTCAACCGCTCATGCCGATCTACGGTCGTCGAAAACGCTCCCACCCCTTCAGTTGGGATAGGTCCTTCTATATTAACATTTGCTTTTACCCACTCGTCGAAATTGCCGCTACGAAGCGAAAACTCAGCATCAAAAAATCGCTTTAAGTATTTGTCAGATCCAAATCCAGAACCATACACAGCCCTGATGGAATGACTAAGCTGTGACGTATCCGTCGCAATTACAAACCTACAATTTTCCGCATCAAATAAATGCTTAATCCGTTCTAGCAGCTCAATAGCGTAAGTAGGCCGGCATCGATCTAGCTCATCAATAAAAATATAAACCGGTAGCGACTTACCATTAATCTCCGATTTTTTAGACACTTCAAGAAGCAACTCATTAAAAACCTTCTTAAAATCAGCAACGACATTTAATGTATCTTTATTTGACTCAATAAGCTTTTCGACAGCCTTTTCAGCTGCATCGGCTATTGCATCGCCTTCAATCGCGTCGGATATCAACGCAATGTCAGCACCAGTAAACTTCTTAATGATCCCCTTAGCGAGTGCCGGAGTAGCGGCGACTAATGTCTTAGAAGCTGTCTTTGTGAATCTACCGATCAAAGTTTTAGCAGTCTTTGTTTTACCCACCGACTGCGATAGCTGCTCACGTATTGCCGCGACCAATGATACAAAAGCGTCACCGGTGAAATCTGTTTCCCATGCGTTGAAATACACACATGCTCGGACTTCACTCTGCTCATGAAGCCAGTTCTTCAAAAAAAACGTCTTACCTGATCCCCATGCAGCGTTTATATTCAAAACTTTAATATCATTATTGGCATCTAGATACTGCGTAAGAAACTTAGCTACCCCTTTACGACTCATCTTATCTAGAGCCCAGGGCAAGTTATCATCAGTCAAAGTACGCTCTCCATGCTGTATTACACTTTAAATTAAAAAACCCTATCAACCCATCTAAACCTGATAAAGGTAGAGCCAGCTGTCAACCGATGGTGCATTAACAACCATTCACTTGTCCATAAGCAAATTTGTAGAGGTAACGAAGCCTAGAGAGTTACTGATCTCACTTGATCCCGCAAAAACTCGGCGCGTAATGCATCGGATGTGAAAGCAGCTTCATCTGAGGGGCTCGGTTTAGCTCCAGTAAAATGAGTGTGCGCAGCCATTTGCATATTCATTTTCAGAACCAGGTCAATTAGATCACCTAGAACCTGTAATACATTTATTTTTTCGGAGCCCATCCACGTCTTAGGAGCGGTGAAATATTGGCTGATGCCTGAGGTACTTTGACGCAGTCCCTTGATATGCTCTTGCATATCGCCACCCACTGCGGCGTTGTGCTTCTGCCCCACCACTAGGTTCAAATCGCGCCCGGTCGCCTGGTGCAGATCATCCACCGCCGCCAGGTTCGCAGACCCGCCCGATAGCAGCTTGAGCGCCCCCAACGCTTCGATCGTCTTGATCCCGCCCACCGACTCAGTTGAATGGTCATCCACCGTCCTGGTGTGGCTCTGGAAGCTCTCAGTGTTCTGCAGCGCCTCCACTTCTCGCTCGATCGCCTTGTCCTGGATCTTGCCGTCGGTTTGGCGCAGCCAGTTGCCGTCGGCGTCGACGCGCTGCTGGCATGCCTCACTG
Source organism: Pseudomonas aylmerensis (assembly GCF_001702265.1). Taxonomy (GTDB): domain Bacteria; phylum Pseudomonadota; class Gammaproteobacteria; order Pseudomonadales; family Pseudomonadaceae; genus Aquipseudomonas; species Aquipseudomonas aylmerensis. The sequence continues at coordinate 566,606 of NZ_MAUE01000045.1, read as the reverse complement.
TGCTGCCACACCTGGTCACCCTTAGGCACCCGGGGCAGGCTCAGGCCGTGGGGTAGGATCTGAGTGATAAAAGGCTTATGCGGCAGGCCATAGGCAAAGCTGACTACCACCGTGGTGCCCTCCTCCGGAAAGCCAAACATGCCTGCCTCTTGTCCGCCCATCGGCGCCGGCAGTGGCAGGCCGGTCAGGATCGGCAACGCGGGATCTGGCTCGCCATCGGGCAGCAACACTTCCACATCGACGCCAAAGCGCGGCCGGAAGTCGTCGCACAGGCCAGGCGCGGCCGGCGCATCGGGAACGGCCACTACACGGCCAAAGCGTGGCAGGTGATAACCACCGGTGAGTTCGGGGAATTGTCGCTCTACGCTGCGACGGATTGCGTCGTCCATTTGATCGCCATTTGGTTGCCGGCCAGGGTCACGCTGGTGATCCTCTCGCCTTGATTGATGGTTGCACCTGGGCGCAGTCCTGGTAGGGCCGCGATCATTGCGCTTTGGTTGCCCTGGTAGCCTTCGAACAGTTCGACCGGCAGCTGCAGCGGCGAACGGATGCCAAAGAAGCTGTCGGCCCAACTGCCCACAAACACCTCGCCGTCGCCCTGCTGCTGCCAGATAAAGTCGGGGATGCTGAACACGCTGGCCAGGCTGTCCATCGCCAGGTAGCCGGCAGCTAGGCTGTAGAAAAACGGGGCTTTGACCTTTGTGTAAGACTTGTCCGGCACGCGAAAGCGCAGCCCGGTCTTGTCGCTGACCTCAGCCAGCACGCCCTGCAGGTCGACGTGTCGTAGGTTCAACGGCATAGGCTGCGACAGGATCGCCGCCAGTTCGCGGCAGACCAGGATCTGCTGCACGCTGTTGATGGCCGTCGAGCGTTCGACAAATCCAATGAAATGGCGCTGCAGCGGGCCGTCGTTGTAACCGACATCGAGCATCACCAGGCCTTTGACTGGGGCGCCGGCCTGGATGGTGAAGGTCGCCCGGCCGGGGCTTTTAATGTCCAGGCGTACTTCGTCCTTGATCAGTGGGTAAGGCGTGCCGCTGATCGTCAACACCTTGTGCAGTTTCATGGTATGGGGGCCAGCCAGTTGTCGACCTTTTTCAAGGTCCGTTCAAAACCGCTCAGTTCCTCGGGATTGCCAGTGGCGTCGCCACTACCAGCGGCGCCGCCGACGGCCGAACCTGGGCCGGACTGTGACGTGACTTTGTTGCCGGCACGGCGGCTCTCCACCCGCTCGGGATTGGACAATTTCTCCGACAGGGTGAACTGCACCAGCCAGGCGTTCAGCGTGTCGTCTTCCCGGGCGCTCACACCGTCGGAGAACTGCACTTCACGGATCCCGAACGCGGCGGCGGTGTCGTTGACGATGCGGTACATCTTGAGTTGCCCACCGCCGGCCGTGGCTTCGGCCAAACGCATCAGGCTGCGCAGTTGCACCTGGTCGACGAAGGGGATCATCAGGGAGACCGTAAGGGTTTTGGGTTTGAAGCCCTTATGCGCCGTCTGGCTGTTGCTGGTTTGCCCAGACAGGTCGTCGCTTTCGATACGCAGGTTGGCCGTGATCTTCAAGCGCTTGCCCAGGATCTGTTGGCCGTCGAGTAGTAACGTCATAGGCCAACCAACTCCCGAACAAAACTCAAACCGTCCAACGAGCCCACCAGCAGCACGCCGGCGCACAGCACCCATTCATGACCAGGTGCGTCGCCCTGCAGCAAGGCACGGCGCAGTTCATTGTTGTCGCCTGGGCCCAGAATCCGCGCGCGCATGCTGTGGTCAGCGTTGCCATCGGCCAGAAGCGCTTTCAGATCATTCAGTTGTTTGTCCCGATCCTGCTGCTGGGCGGCCTTGCGGCCAGCCAGTGCGGCCAAGTCGCCCATGGGTGAGCTGTCGGCCGCGTAGCTCTCCAGGACGGCGATCTGGCCAGCCATGGATTGCTTGGCCGCTTTGACCACCGTGCAGCGCTCCAGGGGCAGCGCAGACCAACGCGGCAAAGGCCCCGCGCTGGGGATCTCCCACTTTTCGACCTCCAGCCGCGACAGGTTCCGCGCCCGACGTTCAGCGCGCACCAGGTCGGGGACCGGCAGCAGCGCATTGAAGCGCGCCAGGGTCTCGGCGAACTGATCAAGGCGCGTGCCCAGGAACATCAGCGACAGCGCATATTGAGGGCCAGCCGGTCGGCCGCTGTCACTGGCATCGACCAGTTTGGCGGCCAGCTGCTGCAGCAAGTTTGGCGCCGACAGAAACCGCTGATGGCCACGGCCTTGCCCTACCCCGCTTTGAAACGGCGTCACCGCCAGGCACGCCGGCGCCTCGCCCATCTGCCCCGCCAGGGCCGCACGGCCGGCCTCGATTGCGCCCTTCGCCGCGTCACCCACCGGCCCAGGATTAGTGCTGGTCATGCCATCCAGCCCGGCCAGGCGTTGGCTGGTGCTGGCCAGCTCGCTCCCAGCCAGCTCCTGGGCCGCCGCTAGCTCGCCCATCCATTGCGTGGATTGTTCGGGCCAGCGCATGGTCACCGGTGCCCAAGTCATGGCTGCACGATCTCCCAGGTAACCGCGACAAGTGCCGCCCGATCGCCAGCAGCCAGCGCGGTATCCAGTTGCTGCTTAAGCTCGTTGGCCTTCTGCAGCAGCTGCATCTTGAACAGCGTGAAGTCGTCACCGACCTGACGTAACTGGGCCACGGTGTGCTGACGGAAATCTTTCACGCCCAATCCATCACGACAGGCGTAGGGCATATCGACCCCGCTTAAAATAGCGGTGGTCAGATTAAGCTGGTCCTCCAGCGAACTGCTGTACTGATATAGATCGCCGAGTGCATCAGATGAAAACCCACCGGTGATGGACTGTTCACACCCTCGATTTGTATCCGCCAGGGCCACGTCATAGAGCCCTGTCAACTCATCGGCCGGGTTCGGCGTAGGCAGTTCGGCGAGCATGGGACGACCACCAGGACCGGGAACGATGGCCTTACCTTCGACCTGGCCGGCCATCAACGTTTTGTAATCAGCGTCCGAAAGCTCGACAGCATCATTGGGGAAACTTGCGTGGATGGCAGGGTGATAGATCCCGCCAGTGGTTGCGCTATAGAACATAAAAGGGACCTCAGAAGCCGAAGGCTTGCCAATAGATAACGCCTGTAGGGAGGCTTTGCGCCGTTCCGATGTCCTGGCGATTCGCCGAGAATCCGGTTTTGGTCAGCACCCTAGATTCCACGGTGATGGCGTAATCCGCCCTAACCGACGAGTACCCAAAGGAGGCGTTAACGCCGAACACCTTGTTCGGGAACGCGATGCCGAACGTCACTGCGGATTGTCCATCGGCAACCGCTGCCGACAGGCTGCCCCACTGAATGATCAATCCGCCCAACCAGGTCGGGAATACGATGTACCCGATATCGTTCAGGCTGATCAGGAACCCCCAGCGCAATTTCTTGGGAGTGACATAGGCCGCATCATTCAGCCCTTCGTCGACTTGGGGTTGGCTGGCCACCTTGGCACTCCCCGCCACACTCTCGCTGGCCTGTGCGGCCGCCAAGTTGAGTGTCACGTCGGCGCTTCCATCAAAATCCACATTGCCCGTCACTGACCCCGTTACAGAGATCTTGCGGGCGGTGGCCAATCTCGCGGCCTTGCCCACCACGGTGACGCCGGAAACGATGTTCGCGATGCCTGTCCAGATCACTGCAGTGGCGGCTTTCAATGCCTTGGTAGTGGCCAGAATGGCGCTGCTGTTGGTGTCCTGGTCATCGCTGATGGCGTTCGGCAGGTTGCCCAGCTCCACGTCTTCTTTGGTGGTCGCCCGGGCGCGCAGTTGCTCATAGTCGCCCGTACGCAGGGCGAACTGTTGCACCAGGGGGCCGTCGATCGCCTCGACCGGACGGCGATCCGTCACACCGGCAACCGCCAGATCCGCGATGGCCACACAGTAGTGCTTCACGCCCAGGGCGTCGGTGTAGTCCGCTTTTTCAGCGCCAAACACCACCGTCCAGCTCGCCACTACGTCGCTCAATTCGCGCTGCAGCACAACGTCCAGCCAAGCTTTGGCAGGCAGTGCCGGCGGCACAACAACCAACGCCGCCGATTGCACCAGGCGAATCCCTTCGACATACGCGGTACCAGGCTTGAGCTGGTAGCTGCTACCGAGCTTTTCCAACTGCAGCGAACTGCCGAAGAAACAGGCCCGGCCGTATACGTCGCGATTGCTCAGGCGCTCGCGCTCGTCAATGCGGGCCAGGCGCACAGTGAAGTCGTGCTGCCAGGTCCTGGCATCAATGGTGATGCCCGTCAGGGCCAGCGCGCCGTCGAACGCCACCAGGAAGTTGCGGGTCAGGTTGTTGCCGATCTGCAGCGGCGGGATATTGCGGCGCTTTTGCTGCACAGGCACATACGCCACCGCAAACAGCACGCCCTCTGTAGTTTCCAGGCCGATCCAATTGAAGTCCCAATCGCCAACGTCAGACCCGATCTGCGCGCTGTACACCACCTGGTTGGGGTTAACGTATCCCGCATGTTCGGCGGCAATTTCGCGGACATAGACGATTTGTCCCTCCGCAGGCTTCTGCGCAGCACGGTCTACAGGCGCATTGGGATTCAACCCGGGCACGTTGGCAAAAATGAACCGACTGACTTTCAAGCCCGCATTGGCGGCTTGTTTTTGCGCGATCAGGTTTTCACCTGCAAGGGTAATACTGGCTCCCATGAGGGCTCCTAAAGGCGTGCGACCAGCGTTTGCTGATCGTCGTGAAAGTGGACAAGGGCGATTTGCACCGGTACCGGTGTGATGGTGGAAAAGTCATAGCGCCGGCAGGTGCGGCCGTATTGCTGGATCAACACCCGCAGCAGCTCAGGGTTTTGCGAGAGCTGCGAATCGGAAAAACGCAGCAGCACAACGTCCCAATCCCGGTCGGGCTGACGCTCTTCGATCTCGACGTAGCCGACGCCCAGGCGCACCAGGATGCGTTTCATCCCGGCGGTGCTGCCGGCGTCCACTGCGTTGATAAAGGCGTGCTTGACCCGCAGGCGGTACAAACTCTCGGGTTCCCCCTTGAAGCGGGTGATATCGCGCTGCCAGGCCAGCAGGTCCAGTACGGTGATGTGGCAGGTGTCGGCGTCCATCTGCAGCAGCGGCCAGCGCAACCAACCCTCGACGTTTTCCCACCAGGACTGGGCGGCGGCTTTGAGCTTGGTCAGCTCGGCACCATCGAGCCAGAACGGCAGATCGATCTTAATCATGCAGCAGCACCTCCAAGCTCTGGATCCGCGGAATGTTCAGCTCGCTGATGATGTCGGCCGTGGCAAAGCGCAACGACTCAATGCCGGCGAAGTACTGGTGCAGCTCTTCGCCCAGGCGGCTGAATGAAAAGCGCGACTGTGGATAGGTCAGGGTCGGCTGAAAGTCCGTAGCGGTGCTGTCACGGAACGCAGCACGCACGAACAGTGCGGCGTTGTCCTTGAGGGTTTCGCGCTGTTCAGTGGTCAACGTCGAGCGCGGCCAGATTTCCAACTGCACCAGGTGCTGGGTCTCCGGCATGACCATCACCAACAGATCATCGCCGTGGCCATGGTTGCCCTGGTCGCGGATATGCGCGTTGATTTGCTCCAGGTAAGTCGCCGCCGGCACGTCCGCTTCAAACAACACATAGGCATTTGCGCTACCGGGGCCCCGTGGCGCGCCGTGTTCGAAGTACACGCCATCAGGACGAACGCCTGGGTAGGCCGAGATCATGGCGCGGTACACCGCGTCGGTGTGCCACTGGTTGACCGCAGAGAACTGGTTGCGGGTGCGCAAACGCAGTTCGTCGTTGGGCTCAGGATCTGCACCTGGTGTGGTCAACCAACCGTCGCTGTTCACCACCTGGGCAATGCCCGGTACCGGAACCGGCAAGATCGCGTAATAACCCGGGGCCAAGTTGAAACCGGCGCCGGTGTCGACCGCCTCGACGGGAATCTGCAGCTGCATCAGCCCATCGGCGAAAATACCCACCGCCGTGGTCACCACTTGATAGATATGTCCGTTGATCGACGCGGACTGCACCAATGTACCGGCCGGCACTTCCAGCGCGCCGCCGGCGGCTTCGCGGGTGAACAGCAGAAAGCCCACGGCCTTGGTCGCGCCCTTACGTTCGACGTTAACGGCCCAGGCCAGCATATCGAGCCAGGCGTCTGCAGCTGTTTTGACGAAAAAGTTTGGCAGCACCGTGGCCACGAAGAAATCGAGGATCCACAACACCGGCTTGGTCACCAGGGCACGCACCACGCGCCAGAATGGCGAATAGGCGCTGGTATTGCTCAACTTGCTGCCCTGGGCGGCCACTTCCTTTTCCCACGCCTGCAGGAGGCCCGCTTCTGTCGTGGGAACGCCGGCGTCGGCCAGCGCCTGCTTGAAATCTACGTCACTCACAAAGTCACCTCGATACTGCCGAATTTCAGGGTTGTCGCCGTGACCAGGTACTGGCCGGGCTGCAGCTGGGTGATCTGCGCCGTGCCCGGTACCAGGCGCTCGTCGGCCTCCACCAGCAATTCCAGCTGTTGGATGCAGTCGCGTTGTTTGAGCCGGTCGCGCTCGGCCACTAGGGTGACCAGCAGGCCGCTGTCGCGGATCATGTGGGCGATGTCCTGGGCAATACTGGCCCGGTCATCGATCAGCAGCGGCTGACGCGACGGGTCCAGCACCAGGTCGTTGCCGACAATCAGCAGGTCGATGTACTCGCTCATCCGCCCACCGACATGGCAACCATGTTTTCCATCTCCAGGGAGGTCATAGGCTTGCTGTTGTGGATCTCGACTTTCTCCACGTGCATGCCCTTGTTCTGGCTGCTGTTGTTGTTCTGGATGCTGGTCAACAGCCCGCCCTGGGGCACGGCGTTAGGCCGCGCCGGCGACAGGCTTGGAATGGCCGCGTTGATGGTCTGTTGAGCCCGCTGCGCTGCTGCAGCGCTGTCCAGGGTGTTGACGCCGATGTCAGTACCGGGCACCTCGGGCATGGCGCCGAAGCGGGTTTCAATGTCGACGCCGGGGATCTTGTTCAGCATCTCGATCAGGCCGTTGATTGCCGTGTGAAAGATCGCGACGATGCCGTCCCACGCGGCCTTGGCCATCCCGGCCCAACCTCCCATCGACGCGAACCAGTCCGACAGCGCGGTCAGTTGGTCGCTGACCCACTTGAACGCCTCACTGTTCATCAGCGCGGCCGTCCATTCGTCCCAGTACACGACAGCAGCGATCACCGCCGCGACCAGGGCCATGACGCCGACCACGATCCACACGATCGGGTTGGCCAGCAAAGCGGCGTTGACCAGCCAGATCGCGCCCTGCCACATGAGCATGGCCCCGCGAATCAGGGTTAGAACCGCCGTCAGGCCATATACCACCGTGATATAGGTCAGCATCATCAGCTTCTGCAGCAGGAACACGGCCGTGGTCCGAAGGCTGATCATCTGCACCACTTTCCAGACAGTGACCATGGCAAGCCACGCCATGCGGCCGGCACCTACAGCAAAGGTCAGCAGGGACATAACAGCGATTAGCGCCAAGATCGTCAGCGTGACGATGCCGATCACCCGGGTGATGTTGGGGAACATCTGGGTCCAGCGGGTCATGGTGCCCGCGATGCCCGACAGCTTGGCCATCAACGGGGTCAGGATCGGAATCAGCGCCTGGCCGAAGGCAATGCGCAGCGCCTCAACTGCTGCGCCAAACTGCTGCCACGGGTCGACCATGGCCATGGCCATGTTCTTCGCGTCCTCAAGGCCGCGCACCTTGCCCAGCTTGTCCATGCCGTTGCGCAGGCGATCGGTGTCCTTGGCCAGGGAGCTGATCACCTGAGCGCCCTCCCCGCCGAACGCTTCCATCAGCTTGGCGCTGGCCGACGCGCTGGTCAGATCGCCCAGTTTGCCCTGAAGCTTGTCCATAATCTGCAGCATGGGCAGCGCTTTACCGTTGGAGTCGGTGAACTTCAGGCCCATCTTTTCGGACGCTGCGCCCAGGTTCTCGAAAAACGCCTTGTAGCGCCCGCCGGCGTCGCCGCCCTCCATGGTGCTGCTCAGCGAGCCGATCACCGCGAACTGCTCGGCGATATCGACGCCGGCAGCGGTGGCAATTGAACCCACTTCCTTGAAGGCGTCCTTGAGTTGGGCGCCGTCGGTGCGGAACAGCTGCACTGCCAGGGCGGTTTGGCCACCGAGTTTTTCAACCCATTCGCCTTTGCCCATGGCGTCGGCCTGGCCTTTGAACAGGTTGTACATGGTGCCCACGTAGGCGCCCATGGTCTCGGCGTCAGATTTGGTGGCCTTAGCCAACAGATTGCTGGTGTTGGTGAAGGTGGCCAACTGGCTGCCGGTCAGGCCCTTGATAGCGCCCTCGATGCTGTAGGCCGACGCCACAAAATCCCGGGCGTTCTCGCCATAGTTCACCGAGAATTCCAGAGCCTTCTGATTCAGCGCGGTCAGCGCGTCTTCGGCCACGCCCAATGATTTGACCTCGCCCAGGGCGCGGTTCATCTCCAGCGCCGGCTGCAGCGATTGGTTGATACCGACGAAAGCGCCCGTCACACCGGCCAGCCCCATGCCCATGGTCTTGATGTTCTTTTCGCTTTGCTCGGTCAGCTCGGAAAAACCCATCTTCACCTTGCCCAGGGGCGCGGTGACCTTGTCGGTCAGGGCCAGGATGAAGTCCAGGCGGGCGCTACGATCGGCCATGTAGTTTCTATCCGTTCAACGCATGGGCTATACCGTTTGCCACGGCGAACTCCATGCGCTTCCAGTGTTCGTCTTCCAGCCACTTGGCCATGCCCATGTTTTCAATGCTGGGCTCGGCACCTGGTAGCCATCGGGTGGTCAGGGCCAACAACTGGCCCAGGCCGTCTTCGGTCAGGCGGTCAGCGTGCTCAAGGGCTTTTTTACGATGATCTCGACGTCAGGTGCGTACTCCTCGAGGAGCGCGCCGGCGATTTGCATGGTCATCACCGGGTTGGCCAGGATCTCGCGCAAGCCGGCCTTCTCGGCGGGCAGCACGGTGCTGCTCAGCAGGTTGAAAGATGGCGCCACCTTGTTGTTGGCTGTCATGGCGTTGAAGTACTTGGTCACGTCCTGGGGCGTCAGGGTGAAGGTGAATTCCTTGTCGCCGACTTCCAGGGTGATTTCGCGGGCTTGGATCTGGCTCATGTTTGTGTCCGTTTCGATGGTTGGTTTAAGGGTGTTTCAGGTCAGCGCAGGCACACCTGGTGCACGTAGTCCTGCAGGCCCAGGATCATTTGCTTACTGAGGGCGAGCTGATCTCTGAGGGTGAAATAATCCGGTCGAGCGTCTGCTGCGAGTTCGGCGGTGGCTGCATCAGCCACGCTGCCGGCGCTGGCTTTTTCGGTGCCGGCGGCGCTGCAGGTGGCGTTGACGCGCAGCCGCTGACGGCGATCGTCAACAGCGCGCTGCAGCTCAAGGTTTGAAGCGCGTTCATGGTCCAGCTCCAGGGTTCGTTTAAGATCGATCGCGTCACGGTCGGCCAGCATCTCGCCGCTGATGCGAGCGGCTTCGCGCAGCCCCGACACTTCGAACAGGGCGTTGTCACGTTCCTGGCGGGCGGTGTCGCGCTGTCCCTCCAGGATGTCGAAGGCCACAAACGCCACCAGGCACAGCACCAGGGGAAAAAGGATTTCGCGCAGCATCACAAGCCCTCCGCGCACATCGCCGCTTCGGCACGCCGGCGAGCGTGCAGGCCTGGCACAAACCGTTTACGGCCCTGGGCGTCGGTGACCGAAGCCCAAACCGGACTCTTACCATCCGGCCCCCAGGCAAGCGCCTTGCAGCCTTCAGCGATCTTGCCGGCATTGATCAGGCCCACGGCGCGACTGGCACAGGTGCTGGGCGTACCAAAGTTGTGGCCGTGACTGCTCAGAGCGTCGAAGGTCTTCTGCCCGATCGCCGGATTGGTCAGGCAGTCGGCCAACGCCAGTTGGCCTTTCTCGACCACCAGTTGCTCCACCTCGGCGCAGCGCGCCGGCGACCAGTAGTCACCCACAATCAGAGGGTACGGACTGGTGTAACGGGTGATGCCCTTGCACACGGTCGGCAGGCCACGGGCCAACTTGTCCGCGTACACGGTGTTCTGGCCGTTACCTTCCCAAGTGCCCAAGAACACGACCAATGCAGAGCTGCAGAGCGTGATGCCACCGGCGGCGATCTTGCCGCGCAGGCTCATGGGAACAGGATCCGCAACAGCGCCGGCCCGACCATCTGCGCGACCACGCCCAGCACGGTCAGTACCGCCAACATGCGCGTGACCTTGGTACCGATGTCGGACACGGTGGCGGTCAGCTCTCGCTGGCCATCGTTCAGATCCGAGAGCTGCACAGCCATGTGTTCGAACTCACCTTCCAACCGCGTGACTCGGGTTGGCACGGTTTCGTGGCGTTCTTCCAGGTCGCTGACGCGGTGTTCAAGCACAGCGAAGCGGCTTTCCAGGGTGCCTTTGGGCTTGGCGCGTGCGGTCATCGGCGCTGTCCTTTCTCAAAAACGGATTGGCACGGGACGCAACGGGTAATGCCTTCCAACGCTCGGCGCGCTGCAGGTATTTCGTAGTCGCAGTCAATGCAGTCGATCAGGCTGGGCCCTGAAGGGCGTGGCCGAGCGAGCTGGGCCTGAATCGACCGTTCGCGCTCCAACTCCTCGATCTTCTTTGCGTCGTCGAGCCAATCGCCCATCAGCGAAGCCCCTCGATCTCGGCTGCAGCCAGGTACGGCACGCCGTTGACGCGGATAAAGTCGGGGCTGGTGACGTCAAAAGGCACCTTGTGCTTGGACTTCTCGCCGCCCTTAGGGTCGACGCTCAGCAGGCTGGATACCTTCAACTTGCAGCCGAAGGCCTCGATGCGCAGCTCTTCGTCGCCGGCCTTGGCAAAGAACACCGAGTCGAAGGGCTCCAACTGGCGGAAGCTGCCGGCAGTACGGGCGGCCTCGATCAGCAAGTTGAAGTTGCTGGTGTCGAATTCGAATTCACCGCTGCACGACACATCGCCGTCGACGTGCCCGTTGGGCACACCCCGGGATTGCGCCACGGCAGTGTTATCGGTGATGTCCAGGGTGCAGCTTTCAACATGGATCTGCAGGTCGCCCAGGTTGATGTCGAAGTTTTTACCGCCAATACGGGACATACGGGATTACTCCGAATCGTCGTTGGAAAGGTCCAGGGCGATGTTCGCCGTGAGGTCTTTCGGGCAATTGAGGGGCTTGATCTTGATGTACACCTCCACCTTGGTTTTGGTGTGCCAGACCAATTGGATGTCGCCGTCTTTGGGCAATTCGATCTCGCCCGGGAACACCTGGCCGGCGAAGGTCGTGGACTTGGCCATCACGCGCAGCGGCTTCATAAACGCGCTGATTGCGGCCGCCATGCTGTTGGCCGTGTTGTTCAGGCGCCGATCAGCAACGCGCAGGATCAGCAACGGGCGCACCTGGCGAGCAGCCTTGTCGGCCAACCGCAGGTACTCAACCACCTGGAAGTCGCTCGCCGGCGCATCGAGCATGTTGCCGTCGCCCCAGAACACGCCCGGGTAGTCGGGGTAGGTTTGCGAGACTGAGAAACGCGCCTTGTCGAGTTCCGATCGGATGGCCGATGGCAGGGGTAGGCCGTCTTTGTCTTTGGGAACGCTGCCCAGGGCCAATACCGCGCCGCTGGCCACGCGCATCGGGCTGTCAGCAATGCTGACGGCGGCGTTCGCCAGGCGCCCAGCCAGGACGCCCAGGTCATTGCCGTGCAATTGGGGCACGACCAGGACACGCGGTGCAGCCAGGTCTTTGGTGATCGCCTTTTGCTGGGCCAGGTAGTCCGACCAGGTCTGTTCTGCAGTGATGCCGGCGGTGCTGGCCATCACGAACACACGACGGCCGTAGGTGTTGCTGACGGCGATCGCGGCGTCATGCATGGCCGAGAGTTCAGCAGCAGCGGCCACCGGCTTGGTGATCACCACGGCTTCCACAGAAAAGCCCTGCTGCTGGGCCTTTTCCAGGGCGACAAGCCAGTCACCATCGGCAGCAATCGGAGCCGCCAGGCACGCCCAGCGGTCGCCGCCATTGGCCTTGGCCGCCGCGACTTGGGTTTTCAGGTCGCTGATGGGCTGGCCCAGGACCGCTTCCAGGTCGCTGTCGGTGTTCAGGGCGATCAGGCTACCGACGTTCTTTGCGCCGGGGCCGATGAACAGGAAATAGCGCTCGATCTCAGTCACGGCACCCTGGCCGAGGTTGAGATTGTTGACGCTGACTTTGCCAAGTGCCATGCAGGGCCTCGTTATTTAGGGGAGTTGAGGATTTGTGCCAGCACCTGGTTAACCAGCAGGCTGGTATCCCGGTCGGTACTGACGCCCAGGAACTGGCGTTTCGGCAGGGTGATTTCCCAGCTTTGCGCGCCGTTGCCCTCGGCCTTTTCGTCGGACAGGATGCGTATCAGCAGGCCTGCCTTGGCGTAGTTCACGTGTTCTTGAATCCATGCCACGGATGGCCGGGACAGGCTCTTCTTGCCCTTCTGGCGAACCTTGAAGCCCAAGCGGCGCAGACGTTTTGCCTGTTTGTCCGTCGCGGCCAGGCCATCCGGCACCTTGTTCCAGCGGCGCATCTGCGCGGCTGTACGGCGCTCGGTCGCGCCGTGGTGCTGCTGCGCGGCGACCCAGCCAGTCAGGCCGTTACGCCATCCCAGGGTTGCGGAGTCCTCGCTCACTTTGGTGACCTGGAGCAACTTGCCCAGGCCGGCTTCCATCTTCTTCTTGCCCTTGCCGTCGCCCTTGCGGGCCTCGAAAGCCGAGCCGTCCAAGTTTCGCTGCTCGCGGATCCGCTTACGGCTCATGGTCCGCACGCGCTTGGTGACGTTGTTGAGCAAACGCCGGCGCAACTGCGGGGGCAGGCTCAACAGGGCCAGTTGTTCGCGAACGCCCAGGTGGCCGCGAACGTCCAGTTCAAAAGTGCTACGCGCCACCGCCGCGCACCTCCCCGTGCTCAGCAATCCACAGGTCGAAGTCGACCAGGCCCCACGTTTTGCCGAAGGCCTCGACCTTGCCGTTGGGGTCTTCTGCCAGGTGCTGTGCCTCGACAAACTCCAGGGTCAGTTCCAGATCTGCTTCGTCCGGGGTGACCTGGTCGACAGCGAACGTCGGCGCTGGCAGGTCGTCGTCCCGATCGGGATCGTTGGATTCCAACCAGCCGCCCAGGAGCGCCATCAACAAGGCCGGGTTGCCGGCAAATCGCTCGATCACGACTACGGCGCGATAACGCATATCGCCCATGTGCAGGCCCTGGGTGGTGCCTTTCCAGATCAGGTCCAGGTTGACCTGCTCGGCCCAACTGTCGATCTGCTCGGGCAGCACCAGGTCGAGGCCGATCAGGTAGGTGGTCAGGGCGCGGAGCTTGTTCATAGCAACGCCGCCGTGATGCGGCCACGGCCCTGCAGCGAGCGCACAGCCTGTTGGCTGAATGCCAGGAAGGTTTCCGGGCGATCGGGCAATTCCTTGCCAAGGTTTTCAGCGCTGTCGCGGCGGATGATGGTCACGAACTGGGGCAAAAGGCTGGCTTTGGCCCTGCAGTAAACGGCGCGTTTGTACGTCGCTGCTTGAAATGTGCGCTCGGGCAGCACCATAGGGTCAGCAGATTCCAAGGTGGTGACACCTTGGTTCTGCCAACGCGCTTTGCACGTGGCCAAGTCGCTGTTGACCTCGGTCATCGCCGTGGTCAATTCAGCCGTCAGCAGTTCCACCAGGTATTCCGCCGGCAGGCGATAGCCCTTCTGAAACTCGGCCACATCGAGGTTCGGCCAGAAGCCGTCATTCTCGATCGCCAGCTCCACAAGGGTGGTGGGTTTACCTGAAAAGCTCATGCTGACCGCTCAAATAGGGCGGGGAGCCTGTTTTCAGTGGGACGGTCCATAAATGGGCGGCTCACTTCCACAGGTCCCGCTGGGGGGGTAGTCGGTTATTCGGTGGCCGGGGTATCAGCCGCTTGTTTTTCCAGGGCCTTGCGAACCCTTTTGATACGGGTGTCGTTACCGGCTTGGGCGTACAGCTCCGTCGAGCGCTCCAGGTGGTTCAGCGCGGTTTCCCACTGCTCGGCCTCCATGGCGCGTATGCCGATCAACTTGTGGTACTTGCTCGGGATCTGCTCCGTCAGCTGCCATTCACCGTCAACCAGGGGCAGCAGGTCGGAGAGGTAAGGCTCTGGGCTGCGGTTGGCTTTGTATTCGGCGTAGGCCCACTCACACACGGCGTCAGCGACAAAGGTCTGGATGTCGCGGCGCTTGAAGCGCTCCGGCATCTGCTGGCCCTGCTCGATCAAGACGTCGGCCAGCTCCAGGGCGTCTTCGAACTGGGCGGTATCGAACAGCCAGACCAACACCTGCACCGCAACGCGATTTGGGAAGACCAAACCCGACTCGCAATAGCGCTGGACGTATTCCTGGTACTTGGGCAGCAGCTCGTCGCGCTTAAGCGCCTGGCGCCCAGCCAGGCCATTGATTGCGCTGATGCGCGCCAGGTCCTGGTCCAATGCCGCTTCCTGCAGCAGCAGGTGCTTGCGTGCATTGGCGGGGCTGCTCAGGGCTTCAGCCGGCGAGTAAGGAAGCGCTGCGGAGACGGCAGCCGCCGTAATGGCGGCGCCTCCCAGCGCGATAGTGCGGCGCTTGTGCGCAAGGGCCAGACTCACGCCACAAGCTCCACGTTTTCGGTCATGGCGAACTTTTCCAACTGCTCGATCACATAACCTTCATTGCGGCTGTTGTAGTCCTCAACGCGGGAGCGCTTTGGATTGTCGACGGTCTGCTTGCGCCAGCTGGAGTCCTGGAAGTAGATCGAAAGGTTGTCCCAACTGGTGACGACCACGCCGTTGACCGGGAAGAACGGCACGCTAAAGCTCGGCAGGCCGCCGTAGGTGGCGATCACCTGGGCTTCTTCGATGCGCTCTTTTTCGGTCGGGGTGTCCCCCTGCTTCGAATACAGCTTGGCCTTGTCAGCAGCCAGCAGGTCTGTGCCGATGATCGCGATCAGGTCGCCGGCATCGCGCAGGCGTTCGTCCACCAGCTGTTTGGTGTCGTGCACCAGGGCATCGAGGTTGGCATAGTCGCCACCGGCGCCGAGGGTTACCTTGCCGGCGACCTTGCCTTCCTTGAGGACCTGGGCAGGGATCTGCTCACGAGCCTGTTGCAGCCAGCCTTTGTTGACGTCCTGCAGCATCGGGTATTTTTCGATGTCGGTCTGCACGGCAGCATGGGTGCCATGGAAGCCGACCATAATGCGGTCCAGCGCGATCTGTTTCTGCACCGCTGCGGAGTAACGCTGATGGAAGTCCGGGAACTTGGCCCAGGCATCGATCTTGGCGTAAGGCAGGCCCACATCGGACTCGGTCGACGACAGCTCGTAGGTGTCCTGATCCAGCGACGACGCATCTTTGGCTTCGCGATCGGTGGTCTTGGTGTTGGTGCGGCCTGTGACCGGACCCGACACGCCAATGAAGACCTTCTGGCCTTTGATCTCGGTCACCGGAATGACGTTGATCCGCTCCAGGAAGTCCGACTTAGCCGTGATGGCGTCGTTCAGCTCCTGGGCAATGGTCGGGTCGACGCTGAACATCTTGGTAGCCAGGTCGACGCCATAGCTTTCCGCGATGGCGAGTTGTAGCTCCGCGAACATTTGGGCGCCAAAGGCGCTCAGTGAATAGGCCATGTTAGAGCACCCGCTTTTTGACGGTGGTTACCGGGCCAGGATTGCGCGGCAACTGGCGACCGGTGGAGTTGTTCTGCAGGGCGCTGAACTGCTTCTGCAGCGCATCCAGCTTGGCAAGTACGGACTGGTTGCCCTTGCTTTGGCGGCGGAATTCGCGCTCTTGCTCGGCGGTGGCCACGATCTCGTCCACGGCCGTGCTGACGTCATCGATCAGGTCTTGATCGGGTTCAGGCGCATCGGCGGCGGCGGGCTCAATGACGGCTTGAAGGCCGGCAGCGACAACCAGCAGCTGCTCCACCAGGGCCGTCAAAGCCGTTGCTGTAGCTTCATCCATTGGGGGTTTGCTCTCTGTGTTGGGTGGAATGGTTTCGGTGGGCAGCGCACCTGCAGCGAAACGCTTGAAGAAGCCGGTCAGGGCATCAATCAGTCCGGTTTCGGCGGTGTTTGGGCTGTCGTCCTGCAGGCGGCCGAGCTCGACCGACGCGGCGTAGTAGGAGGCGCGGTTGTTCTTGTGGGAGAAGTAGAGTTCCTGAGTGCCCACGCTGGCAGGCTGGTCGGTAACGCCCAAACCAGTCAGGTAGGCTTTGCCCTTGCCACGGAAGTCCGGGGTAATTTCGATGCTGCTGAACAGCTTCTGGCCCTGGTCATTCAGATACAGCAGGCGGTCGTTGGGCTTCAATTGCGCTTCCAACGCCACTTCGCCGGGCTCCAGGTCTTCGGCTTCTTCCACCAGACGCACCGCGTAGACGGTGCCGTGGGAGCCTGGCCATCGTTCGTGGTCGCACCAGATCACCGCCGTGTAAAAGGACGGTTTGTAGGTTTCAGCGATGTCGCGCAGTTCCTGGGGAAGGATTACGCGCCCATCAACGGTAGCTCCGCTGGTGGCGACACGTTTCCAGAACGAAACAAGGGAACGGGGCATGGGTTTAACTGCGCTCAATCGCTGAATGAGCCGCCAAGATAGGGAGCCGTCAGCCCTCGAACAAACGGTTCAAATGCGCGTTTCTCCTATATTCACGATATAGGCGGATCACGGAATTTAACCCCGCGTTTCCAGCGTTTTCGCCGCATAGACTGCGGCCCATGTACTACTCGACCGAAGTTAAAGAAGCCGCCAAACGCCTGTTTCTGCGCCGCTGTAAGGCCAAGGAAATTCAGGCGCAGCTCAACCTGCCCAACATCCGAATCGTCTACTACTGGATCCGCCAGGGCGGGTGGGAAGACATGCTGTCGGACGAGGAACCGCTGACTGCTGTCGGACGGCGAATCACCCTGCTCCTGGACAAAGTGGGCAGCCTGTCCAAAGACGACCTCAACGAACTGGATCGGCTGACCGTTGTTCGCGAACGCCTGCTGAAACAAGCGGCCAAGCCCGCACCTGTGGCCACATCGAACGGCGACGACCTGGGCGAGCCCCAGGAACCGCGCAAACGCTCGCGTGGCGAACGCTCCAGCCGTGGCGAAGGCGGTGACAGGAAGAAGGAAAAGAAGGCCAAGAACGACATCAGCGGGCTGACCGAAGTCGACTTCCTGGATAAGTTCATCAGCAAGATGTACCGCTATCAGCAGGAACTGTTCGCGGCCAAGCAAAACCCGCTGACTAGCCGGATCCGCAACATCCTCAAAAGCCGCCAGGTCGGTCTGACCTACTACTTCGCCGGCGAAGCGTTCATGGACGCGGTACTGACTGGCGATAACCAGGTGTTCCTGTCGGCCAGCCGCTCGCAATCGGAGATCTTCCGCAGCTACATCATCCAGTTTGCCAAACAGTGGTTCGACATCGAGCTGACCGGCAACCCGATCACACTCAGCAACGGCGCCGAACTGCGCTTCCTGTCGACCAACAGCAGCACCGCCCAGGGCTACCATGGCCATGTGTATGTGGATGAGTACTTCTGGATCCGCGACTTCGAAAAACTCAGCACCGTGGCCAGCGCCATGGGCACCCACAAGAAGTGGCGCAAAACCTACTTCTCGACACCCAGCGCGGTGTCGCACCAGGCGTACCCGTTCTGGTCGGGCGAGGAATTCCGCAACAGCAAACGTGGCAAGAAAGCCAGCGGTACCTGGCCTACCGAGGCGTCCTACACCCAGGGCGCCCTGTGTCCCGATGGCCAATGGCGCAAGACCATCACCATCCAGGATGCGATCGATGGCGGCTGTGATCTGTTCGACCTCGAGCAGCTGCAGCTGGAGTACGACGAAGACAAATTCCAGCAGCTGTTTTACTGCAAGTTCATCGACAGCAGCCAAAGTGCATTCGGCCTCAAGGACCTGGAGCGCTGCTACTCCGACCTGTCGTTGTGGGAGGACTACAACCCCGAACTGGACCGGCCTTTCGGCAACAGCCCGGTGTGGCTTGGCTACGATCCGAGCCGTACCCGCGACGACGCCACGTGCGTGGTGATCGCCCCGCCGCTGGAACCCGGGGCGAAATTCCGCATCCTGGAAAAGCACAGCTGGCGGGGGCATTCGTTCAACTACCAGGCCGCCCAGGTCAAGAAGCTCACCGAGCGTTTCAACGTCCAGCACATCGGTATCGACATCACCGGCGTGGGCTATGGCGTGTTCGACCTGGTGCGCGACTTTTACCCGAAAGCCACGCCGATCCATTACAGCCTTGAGACCAAAAACCTACTGGTCCTCAAGGCCCAGGACACGATCCAGGGAAGTCGCATCGAATGGGACGCCGGCTGGACCGACATCGCCCAGGCGTTCCTGACCATCAAGCGCGGCACCACCACCAGCGGCCAAGTGACCTACAGCGCTTCGCGCACCGACGCCACCGGTCACGCCGATGTTGCCTGGTCGATCATGCACGCCCTGTTCAATGAACCCCTCAACACCAACAAGCGGCGCCGTAGCCGCTACGTCACGAGCGGAACCAATGCCCAAGCCACGACACAAAAAGCCCCCAATCAGCCAACAAGCGCGACAACCGCAGCCCATGCGAGCGTTCACCTTCGGGGAACCCGAACAGGTGCTGTCCGGCAACATCGGCGAGTACCTGGGGGTGTTTCTCAGCGACGACGGCGAGATCTACAAGCCGCCAGTGTCGCGGGCGGGCCTGGCAAAGCTGCTACGCGCCAACGCGCACCATGGCGCCATTCCGAAGTTCAAGCGCAACTTGCTGCTGCGTGAATTCATCCCGTCCGAAGGCTGCAGCACGCAGACCATGGGCCGGGCGAGCCTGGACTACATGGTATTTGGCGAGGCGTATTTCTACCGCGACACCAACGCCTTCGGCGAAGTGCTGGAGATGCAGCACCTGCCTGCGATCAACATGCGCGTGAAGGTCGACGGCGGATTCAGGATGCTGTTGCCCGACAGCAAGTACATGGACTTCGACCAGGGCGAAATCGAACACGTCCTGGACTACGACGTGGAACAGAACATCTACGGCGTGCCCGACTACCTGGGCGGACTGCAGGCACTACTGCTCAACGAAGCGGCGACCCTGTTCCGCCGGCGCTACTACAGCAACGGTGCACACGCGGGTTACATCTTCTACACCAACGACCCGGACCTGACCGAGGAGGACGAAGACAACCTGCGTGCCCAAATCAGCGCCAGCAAGGGCGTGGGCAACTTCCGCTCGATGTTCGTCAACATTCCCAACGGCAAGGAAAACGCGATCCAGATCATCCCCGTGGGGGATTTTCAGGCCAAGGACGAGCTGGAGAAGGTGAAGAACATCACGCGCAACGATGTGATCGCCGCCTGGCGGATGAACCCTGCCCTGGCCGGGATAATCCCGGAAAACAACGGGGGGTTTGGCGACATCGAGAAGATCGATCGCGTGTACACCAGCAACGAGATCAGGCCGATTTGCCAGTTGTTCAACCAGGTGAATGACGCCCTTCGGAGAGACAGGCGCATCAACTGGAGAGAGCCAACCTTAGCAGCGGCAAGCGCTAACTGACATTTCAAAAATAGAGAAAAATACTGCACCACATGCGAACATAATGGCAATTTGCTGCACCCTGGGGAGGGAACATGAGAGTTACTTGTAAATGCGGACACAAAGGCCGAATTGCATCACGTGAGGTGCTATCTGCCGATTTCGCGAAACTCTATTGCCAGTGCCTCGACGCAAAGTGTGGGCACAGCTGGGTGGCAAATCTCACGTTCTCACACACGCTCAGCCCGTCAGCACAGACGTTCGACAGGCTGCTGATTGATCGGCTTCGAGACATGCCCAGGGCACAACAGCGGGAGCTGTTTGAAAAGCTTGGATCGCAGGCAGTCGCATGATGCAAACCGCCGACAACACTATGCCGGCGGCCGAGAAATCAATCGTCGTCGGACTGGTCCGGGTTGCTTATCAGCGCTTCGGTCAGCCGGCGCAATTGTTCCTGGTCACGAGGGCTCAACTGGCGATAGAAGCCGATCAGGCGACGTTCGATATGCGAAAGCTCATGACACGCAGAAGCTGCAATTTCAACGTAACCGGCTTCGGCGTTTGTGCGATCCAACATGCTTACCACTCCATAAAATGCATTGCTGATGCATTGATATGGGGGCGAACCAAACGTATGGCTGAAAGAGCGTATTCAAGACGACCCTTTCACCGCCTCATCCGCCATGGCTTTTACAAATCGCCGAATGGCTCGTTGATCGTCTGGAGGGATACTGCGGTACTGCTGAACAATGCTGTCCTCAACCTCCGACAAAGCATCGGCCTTCAACGTGGTGCGTGTTCCGCTCACGATGTAAAGCACGTCAAAACCCAGCACGCTTGCAGCCATGCTCAGGTAGGAAGCTGGGGCATCGCTGGAACCGGACTCGTAATTTCCTTGAGTTCGTTTCGAGACGCCAAGCTGCTCCGCAATTTGATCTTGTGTCAGCCCAGCCTGGGCACGTTGTTGGCGCAGCCTTGCGCCAATCTCTTCAGAGAGAGTCAATATTTTTCCATCCGCATATTTACAATGGCAGTTTTTTGCCACATCCTGCGCTTGTCATCACACGAAAACGCAAGGAATTGCACTATGCCCAACTCAACCGTCACCGAGCAAGCGCGCCAGCAAGCGCGTGCGTCCTTGGAGAAGCGTGGTCAGACCGCGAAAAATTTTGCTGCTCTACATAACCTCAACCCCAGCACCGTCTATGCGGTACTGAATGGCCAAAGCCAGTGTCGCCGTGGGGAGGCCCATCGCGCCGCCGTACTGCTCGGCATCAAAGACGGCGTAATCGCACAGTAATGGCCAGTGCACTGAGGGAACAGCAGAAGATGGAAAGCCAAGTTCTAAAAACACGTCGCGAAGTTGTCAGTGCAATTATCTGCACCTTCGCAGGTGGCCGCGAATGCGCTGCTGCCCGGATCGGATTGCCACTTAAGAAGTTTGATAACCACGCCTACGAGAACAACAACTGCCGTCCTTTGACGGATACGCAGATCTTCCTGCTGGAGCAAGTCACCGGTACCCAACACTTTCCCAACTACGTGGCGGCGATGTACGGCGGCATGTTCGTGCCCGTGACCCACCCCGAAAACCTGGACAACGTGGAGATGTATGCGCGGGCTATGCAGAGTTCAGCCAAGCAGGGGACGGTCGATCAAGCCATTGCCCAGGCTCTTGATGACGGTGTCATCACCGACGCAGAGGCGGAGCTGATACAGAACGCCCACACCTTGCACATGGCTGCACGGACTGCCGAAGTCTATGCCGCAATCGATCTGTACCGTGCCAAATCTGGGAAAGCAAAATGAATGCTCAAACCAACACCCTGGACTATCAGGAATGTATGCAGAACGCCGCACTGGCATTCCTTGAGCGCCATCAAGCCGAACACCTGGGCGACCTGTCGACGCTTCTCAACAGAACCATTCAACACCTGGTTACCAGCCTCGACGTGACGGAATCGGTTGCAATCAAACTGGTCTCCCTTGCCCATATCAAGTTGGGGGAAATCGCCTCCCGACAGCGCCTCGATCTGGATTACAGCAGCAACACCGTTGTGGTGATCAAGGATCCAATCAAAGGATTTTGCTGGTCCGTACCCGTCAGCCTCATCTATGAACGCATCCTGAACGCCCCTGACAACGTGCGTTTACGCTCCGCCAACTCGTAACACCCAATCCAACCAATCGCAGGCCCCACGTCCCGTGGGTTTGGGTGAGCTGCGCCCGAAATCGAGGTTTAACGATGACAAACGCCGTAATTGTCACCACCCAACTGCCACCGGCCGAGGCCGAAGCGTTGCTGGCCAACCTGCGCGAACAGTATCGCTTGAGCCTCAACGAGCACTGGTATGACGACCAGTTCCGCTTTGTTGCGGACGGTCTGCGCCACGGCGCAATCCTCGCCCACGTCCCGGTAATGGCTGCGCAAAAACGCCTTATGGCAGCCCTGTCCCACAGCCTCAAAGCAGTGAAGTAACCCCATGAAAGAAGATCTTCGCCACGAGGTGTTGCAACGCCTCCAGTCCGACTTCGGGCTAAAGCACCGCACGGGCACCGATTACATGCGCGGAGGCACCTGCCCGAAGTGCAAAAAGAAAGAGCTGTACTCCCGTTTTGACACGCCATGGATGGTGATTTGTGGTCGCCCTGAAAAGTGTGGCCACACCCTGCACGTGAAAGAGCTGTACGACGATCTGTTTGAAGATTGGAGCAAACGTGCACCGGCGACAGACCAACATCCCAACGCCACCGCACGCGCTTATCTGGAGTTCGCCCGAGGCTTTCGGTTTGAGCTGATCCAGGGATGGTTCACCCAGGAAACGTTCTATTCCGTTGAACACAACGCCGGCAGCGCCACTGTGCGGTTCGCCCTCGATAAAGGTGGCTGGTGGGAACGCCTGATCGATCAGCCGCACCGCTTCGGCAAGATGAAGGCCCGCTTCAAATCCAAGGACAGCTATCGCGGCGTCTGGTGGTGCCCGCCCTGCGTCGACCTGCTGGAAGCCAAGGAGATCTGGATTGTCGAAGGGATCTTCGACGCCATCGCCCTGGTGCACAACGACATCGTGGCCGTGTCTGCAATGTCCTCCAACGCATTCCCTGGGGACTCGCTCAAGGCACTGATTAAAACCCAGGAAGGCGGGAAGCTGCCCAAACTGGTTTGGGCTCTGGACAACGAACCGAGCGCAAACGCCTACACCCGGCGCTGGGTCCGCGAAGCACGCGCCCTGGGCTTCGTCTGCGAGTCAGCGCAGATCCCGCAACGCGACGGTCGCAAGTCAGATTGGAACGACCTTCATCAGCGCTGGAGCTTCATCAAGGACGAAACCAAACGCGCCGAACAGATCGCGACCGACCTCAAGCAGGCCCGCCACCAGGGCGCCCTGCTGCTGGCCGAGAGCGCGGCGGAAAAGGCTTTGCTCATGTACGACTGGAGCAAGCGCGGGGAATTTCACCTGGGCTTCGGGAGCCGCCTGTACTGGTTCAAGTTGGACATGGAGAAATTCAACCGAGCCATGTCCGACATCGAGGACAGCGAGAATCACGACGACCAGTTGCTGAACCAGGCGCAACAACGAGAAAAAGCGCTGCAGCAGTCCGGCAGTGTCGTGGAGATCGCCAACTGCTACCCCCAGGCGCTGTATTTCCAGCGAAACGAGGTAACAGACGAGTCCTGGTACTACATGCGTGTGGACTTCCCCCACGATTCCGAAAGTGTGAAAAACACCTTCACCAGCGGCCAGTTGTCGGCCGCGAGCGAGTTCAAAAAGCGACTGCTCGGCATGGCGGCAGGTGCCATGTTCACAGGCAGTGGCCAGCAGCTCGACAAGCTCATGAAGGACCAACTGTTCGGCATCAAAACCGTCTCAACGATCGACTACGTAGGCTACAGCAAGGAATACGCCTGCTACGTCTACGGTGACATCGCGATCAAGGACGGCACCACCTACAAGGTCAACAGCGAAGACTATTTCGAGTTCGGAAAGCTGCGCCTGAAGACCCTGCAGAAAGGCGTCCCTATCAAGCTGCAGCGCGAAGCAAAGGGCTTTGACGAGAAGTGGGTGCAGTTGCTGTGGACATGCTTCGGCGCCCAGGGCTTCGTCGCGCTGGTGTTCTTCTTTGGCTCGCTGTTCTGCGAGCAGATCCGCGCCCGCTATCAGTCCTTCCCTTTTCTGGAAGCCACAGGCGAGGCCGGCGCCGGCAAAACCACCCTCTTGAACGTCCTTTGGAAGCTACTCGGCCGCGAAGGCTATGAAGGGTTTGACCCTATGAAATCCACCAAAGCTGGGCGCTCTCGCCTGATGGGCCAGGTCTCCGGCATGCCAGTGGTGTTCCTGGAAGCGGATCGCCACGGCGATGATCGGGCACACGCTAAAACCTTCGAATGGGACGAGCTGAAAGACTTCTACGGCGGCGGCACCTTGGCCACCAAAGGCGTCAAGACGGCCGGCAACGAAACGTATGAGCCTCCATTCAGGGGAACGATCGCGATCAGCCAGAACGCGGCTGTGGTCGCCCATGAAGCAATCATGACGCGGATTGTGAAGTTGCACTTTGTACGCCCGACCGTCACGCCGGAAAGCCGTGCTGCTGCTGATCAACTCAACGCCCTGGACGGCGGCACCCTCAGCCACTTCCTGTTGCGGGCCGTGGGCAAGGAATCCGCGGTGCTTGAGCTGTTCGCCCAGCGTATGCCCGAACACGAATCGAAGCTGCGCCGTTTGCACACCCATTGCTTCGCCTGCAGCACGGCCTATACCAGCGACCAGGGCAATTGCACTAGTTGCGGCTATGACCTGCGCGGCTACATACGCGTGGAGCGCATCAGCAAAAACCACGCGCAAATGCTCTCGCTGCTGGACGGCATTCGCCTGGTACTGAAATTGAGTGACCCCCAGGTCGCTGCCACCCAGCGCCAGATCGTGCGGATGGCCATCGAGCGCCAGGCGTCGATCAGCTCCGACCATGCGGCCGTGGCCGAGTTTTGGGAGGTCTACGACTACCTCGAATCCTTGAGCGAAGACCCTGTGGTCGACCACAGCAGCGACCCCACCGTGATCGCTATCAACCTCAACGAATTCTGCGAGCGCGCCGCCGAACACAAACAGAAGCTGGCCGACGTAGCCACGTTGCGCGACCTGCTCAAAGAGTCCCGTTCCCGCAAGTTTCTGGACAGCAACAAGGCCGTACACAGCGCTGTACGTGCTGCGTTCAACGGCCGTAATCCGTGCTCACAACCCCGGCCGACCACAGTGAAGTGCTGGACATTCAAGGCGTAAAGGAGATCAAGACCGATGCAGATCCAAGTGTTTATGGGCAATGCCGGCGACGGCAAAACAAGCAAGCTGCAGTCCGTGCAGGACCGCCTGGAATTTACCGGCGAGAGCGCGCCGATCATCCAGGCCGGTGCATATGGGGAGGATGGCTTGTTGAAGATCCTGGAAGTTCGGGCAGCCGGTGGCCAGCGCGAAATCCTGGTGGACGACTGCAGCAGGCAACAGATTTTGAGGGTGTTGGAGTGGCAGTCATGCGTTGAGCATGAGCCGGATCTTGACGGCCTGGTGATCCACCTGGCCCGTAAGGACTGACCTTAAAAGAAGCAGTGTCGAGGAGTTGCAGCTCCCCGACACCTAACCGCAACAGAGGGCAATACCATGCAAGCACAGAACCTAAGCAGCAGCGGCGCGAAGGCTACCACACCGGCACGCCACCTGGTGGCCACCGCGATCATTGGCGCGGCCGTCATTGGTTACCTGGTACACAAAACCCCCGAATCACGAATCCGCCTCGAAAGTCTCAGCCAGATGGCCAACACCCTTGGTGAACTGAGCGAAACGGATGCGGCAGTGGTTGCCCAACTGCTCGCAACCCCAGAAACCCGGGGTGAAGCGCGCAATGTCTGACAGTCCTGCAGCGACACCATTACGGCGCTTCCCATGGAACATTGACTACACCAGTGTTTGCGACCAATGCGGCAATTGGCGCGTCCAGGGCAATCACTTGAAATGCAGCCGGTTGCGCCAGCTGCAGAACGCCCATCTACGTAGCCACAAGCCTAAACGGTAAGCAGCGTCCACCAGAAGATGCGCTACCAGATACTTGGCCCGGAAACGGGCCTTTTTGTTTCCGATCGTCAGACTGTCGATACACAAGCACAGCGTTAGGGGTTTACATGAGTGGGGTCGAAGCTCGCGGGAAATCCGTGAGAATCTATTTTCAATACAACGGGGAGAAATGCCGGGAAGCGATCCCGGGCGGTAACACACCGGCCAACGTGGCCCAGGCTAAGCGCATGGTTGAAATCATCGAATACGAGATTCAGGCCGGCACCTTCGATTACGCACGGCACTTTCCCAACTCGGTCAAGTTGGTGGAAAACACATTCGGCCATTACCTGGACCTGTGGTTAAAGATCAAGGCCAACAGCGTGGCCGCGTCGAGCTATCGGGGCTACGCAAATAAGGCAGAGGTTCACGTACGGCCACGCTGGGGTAAGGTACAGATCCACAATATCGATCACCTCGACCTGCAGGAGTGGATACAGGTAACCCTGTCGAAAACTCTAAAAAACAAGACCATCCGCGACATCATCAGCAACGTCCGCCAAGTGTTCCGGCTCTATCGCACTAGGATGAAAGTGGCGCACGACCCGACCGAGGGTCTAATGGTGCGACTGCCAGATCCCGAAGCACCCGACCCGTTCACCAGGGCGGAAATCAAACAGATCCTGGAAACCCACACCAACCGCACACAAGAGCTGTTGATGGTTCAGTTCATGATATGGGCCGGTCCCCGGGTTTCCGAGACCATCGCCCTGGCCTGGGAAGATGTCGACCTGGAGCAAGGCACGGTGACGTTCCGCAGATCCAAGGTGCGCGGGGCTTACCGGGTGACGAAAACCCGGCGTTCAACGCGTAAGGTCCGCCTACTCGCTCCGGCCTGGGATGCGCTGCAGAAGATCGACGCACTGAATCGGAAAAGAAAGGCCGAAACCGTCGATATTGTCGAGCGGGACAACAAGACCGTACGACAGCACAAGCTGCACTTTGTCTTCTTGAATACGAAAAGCGGTTTGCCGCACGTCAGCGACTTCGTGGTCAGAGATAGGTTTTTCAAGGCTCACTTGCTCGCGGCCGGGGTTCGCTATCGTGGGCCAGGCCAGTGCCGGCACACGTACGCCAGTCAGTTGCTGACCACAGGGATAGCGTCGATCGACTGGATCGCGGAACAGATGGGGCATACCAATGGGAACATGATCCGTCAGCATTATGGGACGTGGATCAATGAGGATGGGCCGGATGTGGTAGGGATGTTGCAATTAGCATTAAAACTCTAAATATTCGGTTAATACGTCTGGGTCGAAGTAGACATTCTCTCTAGCCTGCTTGCCCCGCCCGAGAGCAGAGCTCATCACAGGATTGCTGTCCGGGTCGCGTCTGCACCCATAAATGGCCCACTGCTGGTCGGCAGCTCCCTATGCAGATACTCTTGGCTTTTCGTAGAACAGTCGGAAGCGTCACATGAAGTGGTGGGACCTTGAAATTAACGGACGTACGCTTTCAATGACTCACCTGCATCCATTTGAGCAGGTGTATGAGGTAGACGGACAAGCATTAACTGTGAAGTTCGATTTTGGCTTTCATTGCTTCACTGACGACAAAGGCAATGGAAAAAAGCTGACCTTTCGCGGAGATACAAGATATTTTTGCGCTGAACGCTACCACTGCAGCACGCAAATTATTGAATACATCCACAAGCGATTTTTTGCCGGAATCGTGGTTCCGTATTACGTCGAGAACAATCAGCGCTATTTCTGTATGGATTTGCACGACTATGCGATTTTCTTTTCCATCAGCAAGCCGGGCGGAACCGTTAACGTTCTGAAGATAAGGATCATCTCCGCCTACGAGGTCGACGAATGGGGCCGAGGAACGCTACCGAAAGGCAAACCACACAATGTGAGATACATTCTAGAAATGCGAAACGCTGGAAAAACCGTTTAAGACAGACAGCAAAAAGCCCCGAAGCTTTCGCGTCGGGGCTTTTTGTGAATCTCAATATCGGCCTAATCTTTAGCAATTTCTTGCTTATCCCGCTCACTGGCTAGGAGAGGTCTAAAAACCTCCGATATCAGCACCCCCTTTCGGGTTCCGGTCCGTGCTGACAACCAAACGATACTCAGAAATGACGAATCCGTCAATTAAAACGTTAACTCAACGGTTCAGTTGCTGATAGTTGCGCTGTTGAAATCGATGATAAACCAATCACGAATTCAGCCGCTACTTTCACTGCTAAAGCCGCTATCTGTCCCAAATCTGTCCCATATAGCCATTTTTCAGACGCCAAAAACCACAAACCCCCGACTTTCTCTAAGATAATCAGGGGTTTGCGTTTTCAGAATGTGGCGGTGAAGGAGAGATTCGAACTCTCGATACAATTTCTTGTATACACACTTTCCAGGCGTGCTCCTTAAGCCACTCGGACACTTCACCGTATCTCGTCAAACCAGTTCAGTCTGTCGAGGCGCGCTAATGTAGTCGAAAGCCTTTCTGATGGCAAAGGTTTTTTTCAGAATTTTCATGCGGTTAGACCACTATACCGAGAGGTGCCCGGCAAGGGGTGGTGATTCTGCCATTCTTGGGCATGGGCAGCACGCGTCTGGAACGGCGATTGCGCCCTGCCCTAGGCTATTGGGCGACCGGCATGCGGGAAAAGTCTGACTGGGTAGTCAGTCACGGCGCTTTACCGGGACGGGCGTGGTGGGTAACGTCTGTGCATACGCTTCTATAAACAGCCTATCTATAACAAGTCCTACAAGGAACCGCGTCATGAGTGAGTTGATTGCTTACCACCTCGAAGACGGTATCGCGACCCTGACCTTGAGCAACGGCAAGGTGAATGCCATTTCTCCCGATGTGGTCAGTGCGTTTAATACAGCGCTGGACCAGGCCGAAAAGGACCGCGCGGTGGTGATCATCACCGGGACGCCGGGGATTTTGTCGGGTGGTTATGATTTGAAAGTGATGACGGCCGGCCCTAAAGAGGCGATCGGCCTGGTGACGTCGGGCTCGACGTTGGCCCGTCGCCTGTTGTCGCACCCGTTTCCGGTGATTGTGGCGTGCCCAGGGCATGCCGTCGCCAAGGGCGCGTTCCTGTTGTTGTCGGCGGATTATCGGATTGGTGTGGAAGGCCCGTTCAGCATTGGCCTGAATGAAGTGGCGATTGGCATGACCATGCACCACGCCGGGATCGAGTTGGCGCGGGATCGCCTGCGCAAATCCGCGTTTCACCGTTCGGTGATCAATGCCGAGATGTTCGACCCGCAAGGCGCCTTGGGCGCAGGCTTCCTCGACAAGGTGGTCGCACCGCAAGAGCTGCAGGCTGCAGCGCTGGAAGCGGCCCGCCAGTTGAAGAAGCTGAATATGAACGCCCACAAACACACCAAGTTGAAGGTGCGTAAAGCGCTGCTGGAAGCGCTGGACGATGCGATCATCCAGGACCAGGGCCATATCCTCAGCTAAAGCCTGCAGCCGCATAAAAAAGCCCGACCTTGAGTCGGGCTTTTTCTTACGGATAAATTCGAATCATCCTCAGCCGCTCTAGCCTGCCGATGTCAGCAGATGTTGAAACATGTACTTAAACATCGCCTATCTCCTCCCTCTACAGGGGTAATTGCCGAATACAGTGCACAACCGTACACTGCGCCACCTTTTGTCCCGATGGGCTGTTTCGATGCTTTTTCTGTTGCGTATGTTGTTGATGGGCCTGCACTTTATGGTCGCCGGCGTGCTGGGCTTGCTGATCGGTGTCTGTCGGCCGTTCAACCCGGATAACAGCCGTTTATGTGCTCGCCTCTACGCGCTGCCAGCCATGTGGATCCTGCGCCTGAATGTGAAGGCCGACGTGGACTCGCTGCGCAACAAGCCCGGTACATGCGTGATCATTGCCAACCACCAGTCCAACTACGACCTGTTTGTGTTCGGCACCGTGGTGCCGCACCGCACGGTGTGTATCGCCAAGAAAAGCCTCAAGTGGGTGCCGCTGTTCGGCCAGCTGTTCTGGCTGGCGGGCAATGTGCTGATTGATCGCGGCAACGCGCACAAGGCGCGCCGCGCGATGCTTACCACTACACACACCTTGCAGCATGAGGACACGTCGATCTGGGTGTTTCCGGAAGGCACGCGCAACCTGGGCAAAGGCCTGTTGCCGTTCAAGAAAGGTGCGTTCCATATGGCGATTGCCGCCGGTGTACCGATCGTGCAGGTGTGCGTGAGCAATTACGTCACCCATATGCAGCTCAATCGCTGGAACAGCGGTGATGTGCTCATACGCTCGCTGCCGCCGATTCCTACGACAGGCCTGACTGCAGACGACATCCCGCAGTTGATGCAGGCCTGCCAGGCGCAGATGGATGAATGCATTGCAGGGATGGACCGCGAACTGCAAACCGCCTGGACACCCGCGCCTCTGTAATTCCCCTATGCTGCGGATAAAAATGCACGCTGCGCCAACGGCCACAAGGGAACGCCATTCAGGCTAAGCTGCCCAACACCTGTCCTCCCAATAAGAAGTGATCAGTATCATGGGTAGAGTTGTTGCGGCCGCTGTCTACAGCGCCGGAAAGAAAGTCACTGACATCACTCTCGACGAAGGCGCGGCCTGGGCCGCCAAACCCGACCACTTTGTGTGGATCGGCCTGGAAGAACCCAGCGCACAGGAGCTGGCCAACCTGCAACGCCAGTTCAACCTGCATGAATTGGCCATCGAAGACGCCCTGGAAAAACACAGCCGCCCCAAGCTGGAAACCTTCGGCGATGCGCTGTTTATCGTCACTTATTCACCGGTGCGCGACAACGGCAAGCTGGAGTTTATCGAGACACATATTTTTGCCGGCAACGGCTACATCATTACCGCACGCAACGGCCACTCGGCGTCCTACGGCTATGTGCGCCAGCGCTGTGAGGCGCGGCCGCTGTTGCTGGAGCATGGCGAAGATTTCGTCCTCTATGCGCTGCTCGATTTCGTCACCGAGAACTACCAGCCCGTGAGCGAGGCGATCCATGCCGAGATCGATGAGCTGGAGCGCAATGTGCTGTGCAACTCCCTCAGTGAAGTCGATATCCAGAACCTCCACGGCCTGCGCCGCGACGTGCTGCGGCTCAAGCGCTACGTGGCGCCGATGGTGGAGATCAGCCAGGAGCTGCAGAAGCTGAGCTTCCCGTTTATCGACAAGAACATGCGCCCGTATTTTCGTGATGTGCAAATTCACGTGACGCGGCAGATGGAAGACCTCACCACCCTGCGCGACATCGCCAGCCAGACCATTGAAATCGGGGTGTTGCTGGAGGCGTCGCGCCAGAGCGTGGTGCAGCGCAAGTTCGCCGCGTGGGCGGCGATCCTCGCGTTCCCCACCGCGGTGGCGGGGATTTACGGGATGAACTTCCAGAACATGCCCGAGCTGCAATGGCACTACGGCTATTTTGCCGTGCTCGGGTTTATCGCGGTGGGCTGCACCAGCCTGTGGGCCAGTTTCAAGCGCTCGGGCTGGCTTTAAACCCGGGCCTCGGGCTTGTGCGCCACAAAGCGCATCATCCACTCCGCCACGGTCACGCCGTGGTGGTCACGCTCCAGGCTGGACACACCGTTGGTGTAGACCTTTTCGCCCAAGGTCGTCTGAAGAATCTCGAGCAATTCGCGGGAATAGTCGTGGATAAACTCCGGGTGGCCTTGGAAGCACAGCACCTGGTCGCCAATGTGGTACGCGGCGAACGGGCAAAAATCGCTGGAGGCAATCACCGTGGCGTTGTCCGGCAGCGTGGTGACCTGGTCCTGGTGGCTGATCAATAGCGTCAGCTCTTCCACTTCAGGGCTCATCCACGGCGCCTTGGCATCGAGTTTGTAGTCATGGATGCCCATGCCCCAGCCCTGGCCGGCACGCTCGGTCTTGCCGCCCAGCAGCAGCGCCAGCAATTGGTGGCCGAAGCAAATGCCAAGCAACTTGTCGCCACGCTCGTAGCGTTCGAGCAGGTACGTCTTGAGGGTCTGGATCCACGGGTCGGTACCGAAGGAGTCGGCCTTGCTGCCGGTCACCAGATAGGCGTCAAACACTTCATCGTCCGCGGGGTATTCGCCCTGCACCACGTTGTACACGACGAACTCGGCGGGAATCGGCTGCTTGGAGAACAGGCGCTTGAACATCTGCCCGTACCCTTGGTATTGATCGATCAAGCCTGGACGCAGGATATCGGTTTCCAGGATACAGACGCGTAGCGACATAAAAAATACCTGACACGGTGATGGGAATAATGCACACCCCAGAGCCTGCCTTGAAATACCCTGACAAGGCAAGCCCCGCGCATACCCAAAACCGTCAGAACGTCGCGTTCTGTGCCGCTTTCTCCAGCAACAACGCCGGCGGCGAGAACCGCTCGCCATATTGCTCGGCCAGATAACGGGCGCGGGCGACAAAGTCGTTCAGGCCGTACTGGTTGATAAACTGCAACGCGCCACCGCTCCAGGCCGCAAAGCCGATGCCGAAAATCGATCCGATGTTGGCGTCGGCGGTGGACAGCAACACGCCCTCCTCCACGCAGCGCACGGTTTCGATAGCCTGGATAAACAGCAAACGGTCGCGTACATCCTGTGCCGAAATCCGTTGCCCGGGCTGTTCAAAGCGGCTTTTCAATTCCGGCCAGAGATACTTCTGCCCGCCCGCCGGGTACTCGTAAAAACCGCCCCCCGCCGCTTTGCCCACGCGCTTGTACTCGTTCACCAACAGGTCAATCACCACCGTCGCCGGATGGCTCGGCACGCTTTTACCTTCCGCCTGCAGATCCTTGGCCGCCTGCTGTCGGATATGGCTCATCAAGCTGAGAGACACTTCGTCAGATACCGCCAACGGCCCCACCGGCATCCCCGCCTTGCGCGCCTCGGTCTCGATCATGGCGGCGGCCACCCCTTCGCCGAGCATGGCAATGCCTTCATTCGTGAAAGTGCCGAACACCCGCGAGGTGAAAAAGCCGCGACTGTCGTTGACCACAATCGGGGTCTTCTTGATCTGCAGTACGAAATCGAACCCCCGGGCCAGGGTTTCGTCCGAGGTGTGCGCGCCCTTGATGATTTCTACCAGGGGCATCTTGTCCACCGGGCTGAAGAAATGCAGGCCGACAAACTTGCCTGGGTCGGGCACCGCCGTGGCCAGGCCGCTGATGGGCAAGGTCGAGGTGTTGGAGGCGATCACCGCTTCGACACCGACCACCTGTTGAGCAGCCGCAGAGACCCTGGCCTTGAGTTCGCGGTCTTCGAACACGGCTTCGATAATCAGGTCGCAACCGGCCAGGTCGGCGTCATCCTGCGTAGGATGAATGCGCGCGAGGGTGCTTTCGCGCTGATCCGGGGTCAGTTGCCCACGGCTGACCTTCTTGTCCAACAACGCCGCCGAGTGCGCCTTGCCCTTGTCGGCCGCCGCCTGGTTGATGTCCTTGAGCACCACCTCAATGCCGGCGCAAGCACTGACATAGGCGATGCCGGCGCCCATCATCCCGGCGCCGAGCACGCCGACTTTGCGCGTCACATAAGGCGCAAAGCCCTCGGGTCGGGAACGGCCGGCGTTGATCTCATTGAGCTGGAACCAGAAGGTACCGATCATGTTTTTCGCCACCTGCCCGGTGACCAGCTCGGTGAAATAGCGGGTTTCGATCAGGTGCGCGGTGTCGAAATCCACCTGGGCGCCCTCGACGGCGGCGCAGAGGATTTTCTCCGGCGCCGGGAAGCAGCCCTGGGTCTTGCTGCGCAAAATCGACGGCGCTATTGCCAGCATCTGCGCAACCTTGGGGTTCGACGGCGTGCCGCCTGGAAGCTGATAACCCTTGGTGTCCCACGGCTGCCTGGCCTCTGGATTAGCCAGAATCCACGCGCGGGATTTGGCCAGCAGCTCATCGCGGTTCAGCGCCAGCGCCTGGATCAAACCAGCCTGCAACGCCTGTTGTGGGCGGACTTTCTTGCCTTCCAGCAGATACGGCAGGGCTTTTTCCAGGCCGAGCATGCGCACCATGCGCACCACCCCGCCGCCGCCCGGCAGCAGGCCGAGGGTCACCTCCGGCAAGCCGAGCTGCACCGATTTGTCATCCAGCGCGACGCGGTAGTGGCACGCCAGGCAAATCTCCCAGCCGCCGCCCAACGCGGCGCCATTGATCGCGGCGACCAGCGGTTTGCCCAGGGTTTCCAGGCGTCGCAGTTGCGCCTTCAGCACCCGCACGCCGTCGTAGAAATCCTTGGCGTGGGCCTTGTCGACCTTGATCAGTTCATTGAGGTCACCGCCGGCAAAAAAGGTTTTCTTCGCCGAGGTGATGATCACACCGGCAATCTGCTCCTTTTCCGCTTCCAGGCGCGTGACGGTGGCCGCCATGGCCTCGCGATACACGCCGTTCATGGTGTTGGCACTCTGGCCGGGCATGTCGAGGGTCAGCACCACGATCTGGTCCTGGCCTTTTTCGTAACGAATGGCTTCGGTCATGACAAATTCCTTCGGCTCAGAGGCGTTCGATAATGGTGGCGATGCCCATGCCACCGCCCACGCACAGGGTGGCCAGGCCGTAACGTTGCTGGCGCGCCTCCAGTTCGTCGAGCAGGGTGCCGAGGATCGCGCAACCGGTGGCGCCCAGCGGATGGCCCATGGCGATGGAGCCGCCGTTGACGTTGACCCGCGCGGCGTCGATGCGCATGTCCTTGATGAACTTGAGCACGACAGACGCAAACGCTTCGTTGACTTCAAACAGGTCGATGTCTTCAACGCGCAAACCCGCCTTGGCCAGGGCCTTGCGGGTAGCCGGCGCCGGGCCGGTGAGCATGATGGTCGGATCGGTGCTGGTCACCGCCGTGGCGACGATTCGCGCCCGCGGTTGCAGGCCCAGCTCGCGCCCCTTGGCCTCGGAGCCGATCAACATCAGCGCAGCGCCGTCGACAATCCCGGAGCTATTGCCCGGCGTGTGCACATGGTGAATGCGTTCTACATGGCTGTAGACCCGCAGCGCGGTGGCGTCGAAGCCCATCTGGCCCATCATTTCGAAGCTGGGCTTGAGCTTGCCGAGGCCTTCGAGGGTGGAGTCACCGCGGATAAATTCATCCTGGTCGAGCAGCACAATGCCGTTCTGGTCCTGCACTGCGATCAGCGACTTGCTGAAGGAACCGTCGGCGCGCGCCCTGGCTGCTTTCTGCTGGGACTGCAGGGCGAAGGTATCGACGTCCTCGCGCGTGAAGCCTTCGAGGGTGGCGATCAGGTCGGCGCCGATGCCCTGGGGCGTGAAGTGGCTGTGCATATTGGTGTGCGGATCGAGTACCCAGGCGCCGCCATCACTGCCCATCGGCACACGGGACATGGACTCGACGCCGCCGACCACCACCAGGTCCTCAAAGCCGGAACGCACTTTCATCGCGCCGAGGTTGACCGCTTCCAGGCCCGAGGCGCAGAAGCGGTTGACCTGCACGCCGGCGACGCTGACGGCCCAGTCCGCAACGAGCGCGGCGGTTTTGGCGATGTCCGCGCCCTGGTCCCCCACGGGCGTGACGCAGCCGAGCACGATGTCATCCACCTGGTGCGTGTCGAGGTCGCTGCGTTGCGCCAGCGCTGTCAGCAGACCGGCCACCAGGTCGACCGGTTTGACACTGTGCAAGGCACCATCGGCCTTGCCTTTGCCCCGGGGCGTGCGTATCGCATCAAAGATCAAAGCTTGGGTCATGACATCCTCGAACCGCTGTGCATGTGTGCCCCTACCTTAGGCCCGATTGACACGGTTTCAATGACGGATGCGCTCATTGCTTTTGACCACCACGCTCGGACGAACGGTAGGCTTACGCGCGTATTGCTTGATTAATCGTTTTAGCTGTCTAGCCAAGGCATTGGCGCCAAGATGGCGATAGGCCTCATAGCGTTTTAAGCTGAAATCCTGATTAGCTGATATTAAATGGATCTAAGCCACGCAGAACGAGGGCTCTAAGGTTCAATCAGTAGGAAGTTGCTGCCGGGTTTTGCTGGAGCAACTGTAAGAAAAGCGACACGTCATAACGGCATAGTAGATTTTACCGGCACGCATTTGACGCTCAGGAATAACAACAAAAGGCAGTCAGCCATGTTCAAACATTCGAAAGTACGTCAGGCGGGACTTATTCTTTTCGCCACCACACTGATTCTGATCCTGCCCAACTTGACCAAGGTCATTGGGTGACCACTCACTCGCCACATTCCGTGCACACACAGCACCAGGACTGCAGTTTTTGGCAGCACCTGCCGGGACATTGCGTATAGCGGTCCTGTTGCAGGCGCTGCCGTTTTGCGTGCGAATTTGCGCTATCGTGAGCCCCATCGTCCCCTCGCATCGGGCTTATCCGTTGAAACTCATCCTCGCCCTTCTCGCCTTGTTCATTGCCGTACCTGCCACGGCAGCCTCGTTGAGCATCGAACTCGACCACACGCGCAAGACCTGGCAGACCGCCGACCTGCTCAAGCATCCGGACGCGCAGACCGTGCAGATCGTCGATGACGTTTCCTACAAGCGCAATATGACTTATCGCGCGGTACCGCTGGCCGTGCTCCTACCGGGTCTCACGCCCGAAGCTCATCTGCAAGCCGTCGCCCTGGATGGATTTGCCGCCGAACTGGCGGCGGCGCCGTTGCTGCAAACCCGCGGCGCCCGCGCCTGGCTGGCCGTGGAGGACCCGGCTCACCCCTGGCCCGCGCTGGCCGACGGCAAGCCGAGTGCAGGGCCGTTCTACCTGGTGTGGACCGATCCGCAAGCCGGGCATATCAGCCCTGAGCAGTGGCCGTTCCAGATCTCCACGATCAAACAGTTGAAGACGGTGGCCGAGCGCTTCCCCGCGCTGTTGCCCGACCCGGCGCTGGCCGCCAATGACCCGGTCAATCAGGGCTTCGCGTTGTTCCAGAAAAACTGCCTGGCCTGCCATCGCCTCAATGGCGCCGGCGATGCGCAGGTGGGGCCGGACCTGAATATTCCCTACAACCCCACCGAGTATTTCGGCGCCGACTTCCTCAAGCGTTATATCCGCGACCCGCAGAGCCTGCGGCATTGGCCACAGGCAAAAATGCCAGCATTCGCCGCCAGCGTGTTGCCAGACAGCGAGTTGGATTTATTGGTGGGTTATTTGAAGCATATGGCGGGGCGTAAGCAGCAGCCGTGAATGCTGGGTGATGGGTAGGTGGGCTTGTTCTGGCAACTGAGATTGTTTTGTCTACCGGGCTTGTTGTGGCGAGCGGGCTTGCCCCGCGTTGGGCTGCGCAGCCGCCCTGATAAAGCAGAATGCACTGTGTCAGGCACTCCTCAGTGCAGGGTTTTAGGGCTGCTGCGCAGCCCAACGCGGGGCAAGCCCGCTTGCCACAACAAGTCCACTTACCACAAACATCAGCAGCAGAGCTTCGGGCAGTCTCTTACTGCTGCTGCACCGAGATCACCGGCGTCGGCGCAACGAACACCTTGGCATGCATCTGCTCATGCCCGCCGCCACGGCGCATGCCGCGTACCGGGCAGGCGTCGAGGTAGTCCAGGCCCACGGCGAGTTTCAAGTGCCGCTCCGGCCGGGCCAGTTGGTTGGTCACATCAAAGCTGTACCAGGCGTCATCCAGCCAGGCTTCGGCCCAGGCGTGGCTGGCCAGGTGCGCGGTGTCTTCGGTGTACAAATATCCCGACACATAACGCGCAGGAATCCCCAGGCTGCGCGCGCAGGCCAGGAACGCGTGGGTGTGGTCCTGACACACACCCGCATGCCCTGCAAAGGCCTGAGCGGCGCAGGTGTCGACTTCGGTGGAGCCCGGCGTGTAGACCATCGACTGGTGCAGGGCGTGCATCAGGTCGATCAGCGCCGTGCGATCGCGGCGCTGATGGCAATGCTGTTGCGCAAAACCGCGCAAGGCCTCGTCGGGCTCGGTCAGGCGTGTGCAACGCAGGAATGGGAAAGCCGACTGGCTCTCGTGTTCGGCCTCGCGCAGTTCGTCGATATCCACCTGGCCACGGGCGCCGATGATGATGGCGTCGTGGGGTTCGTCCAGGGTCAGCACATGCAGGATGTTGCCAAACGGGTCCACCTGCGCACGCACCGGGCGTGGCAGGTCCAACTGCCAGCTGAGCACATGCTGGCGCTCGCTGTCGTGGGGCGTGAGGCGCAGATACTGGATGCTGTTGCGCACCTGGTCTTCATAGCGGTAGGTGGTTTCGTGGCTGATGGAGAGTCTCATGCGGCCTCCAGGTAGGAACTGTAGATGGCGTCGCCGAGTTGGCGGACCAGGGGAATAAAGTCGGTCAGCCAGGCGTGCAGGCCTTCCTCGAGAATCTCATCGATAGCGGTAAAGCGCAGGCGCGCGTCCATTTCGGCGGCCAGGCGCTGGGCCGGGCGGCCGTTGAGGCCGGGCAGGCTGGCGAGGATCTGGTCGATCTCTTCGCTGCAGGCGCGCAGCGAACGCGGGACATCGGCGCGCAACAGCAACAGTTCCGCGACTTGCCGGGCGCCGGGGGCGTCGCGGTAAATCTCGGTGTAGGCCTCGAACGACGACAACGCGCGCAGCAAGGCACTCCATTGATAGTAGGCGTGGGCCGTGCCGTCGGTGACAGCTTCGGCGCGGTCGCCGGCCATTTCATAACGTGCATCGAGCAGGCGCAGGGTGTTGTCGGCACGCTCGATAAACGTCCCCAGGCGAATAAACCGGAAGGCATCGTTGCGCATGATGGTGCCGTAGGTCGCCCCGCGAAACAGGTGGGAGCGCTCCTTGACCCATTCGCAGAACCGGCTCATGCCGTAGCGACTCAAGCCCTGCTGGGCGATATCGCGAATATCCAGCCAGGTCGCGTTGATGTTTTCCCACATGTCCGCAGTAATTCGCCCACGCACGGCATGGGCGCTGGCCCGCGCAGCGCCCAGGCAACTGTAGATGCTCGCCGGGTTGGCCGCGTCGAGGGCGAAGAAATGCAGCAGGTGTTCAGCGTGCAGTTCACCATGACGCTCGCGGTAATCTTCCAGCGTGCCGGTGATCAACAGCGGCATGGCCAATTCATGCAGGCCATCGCCGCGCCCATCCTGGGGCATCAACGACAGCGAATAGCTGACATCGAGCATGCGCGCGAGGTTTTCCGCACGCTCCAGGTAGCGCGACATCCAGTACAAATCCGAGGCAGTTCTACTCAACATAATTCAATCCTCGACCACCCAGGTGTCTTTGGTGCCGCCGCCCTGGGACGAGTTGACCACCAGCGACCCTTCGCGCAACGCCACGCGGGTCAGCCCGCCAGGCACCACGCGGGTTTCCTTGCCGGACAGCACGAATGGGCGCAGGTCGATATGACGCGGGGCGATGCCGTTGTCGACGAAGGTCGGGCAGGTGGACAAACACAGGGTCGGCTGGGCGATATAGGCGTGGGGCTTGGCCTTGATGCGTGCGCGAAAGGCTTCGATTTCAGCCGCCGTCGAGGCCGGGCCGACCAGCATGCCGTAGCCGCCGGAACCTTGGGTTTCCTTGACTACCAGGTCCGGCAGGTTGGCCAGCACGTGGGATAATTCGTCGGGCTTACGGCATTGGAAGGTAGGCACGTTCTGCAGGATGGGTTCCTCATCCAGGTAAAAACGGATCATCTCGGGGACGAAGGGATACACCGACTTGTCATCCGCCACTCCGGTGCCAATCGCGTTGGCCAGCACCACATTGCCCAAGCGATACGCGGCGAGCAGACCGGGCACGCCGAGCATGGAGTCCGGGTTGAACGCCAGCGGGTCGAGGAACGCATCGTCGAGGCGGCGATAGATCACATCGACGGCCTTGGGGCCGTCGGTGGTGCGCATGAACACCCGGTCATCACGCACGAACAGGTCGGCGCCCTCCACCAGCTCCACCCCCATTTCGCGGGCCAGGAAAGCGTGTTCAAAGAACGCGCTGTTGAAGCGGCCCGGGGTCAGCACCACCACACTGGGGTTATCCAGGGGGCTTGAGCTTTTCAGGGTATCGAGCAGCAGGTTGGGGTAATGATCGATGGGCGCGATACGCTGGGCGGCGAACAGTTCGGGGAACAGGCGCATCATCATCTTGCGGTCTTCGAGCATGTAGCTGACGCCGCTCGGTGTCCGCAAGTTGTCTTCGAGAACGTAGTAAGTGCCGTCGCCATCGCGTACGAGGTCGACCCCGGAGATGTGGGAATACAGGTCGCGGTGCAGGTTCAGCCCCTGCATCGCCAGTTGATATTGCTCGTTGGCCAGCACCTGCTCGGCGGGGATGATGCCGGCCTTGATGATGCGTTGCTCGTGGTACAGGTCGGCGAGAAACATGTTCAGCGCCTTGACCCGCTGGATGCAGCCGCGCTCGACCATCCGCCATTCGCTGGCGGGAATACTGCGCGGGATGGTGTCGAAGGGAATCAGGCGCTCGGTGCCCTGCTCGTCGCCGTACAGGGTGAAGGTGATCCCGGCGCGGTGAAACAGCAAATCGGCTTCGCGCCGGCGTTGGGCCAGCAGTTCAACAGGGGTTTCAGCCAACCAGCGGGCGAACTCGCGGTAATGGGGGCGAACCTGCCCTGCCCCGTCGTACATTTCGTCGTAATAAGTGCGGATCATGCCGAACTCCTTGTCACCCGGACGCTTGAACCTTCGCAAGGCCCATGCCAGCGGCATAAACACTTAAAAATCAGTGCGTTGAATAACCAAAGGGATCTGCTCGCACCGTCCTGGTGCGCAGAATGCCCCGCGCACAGGCGCACGCTTCATCGCAATGCGCGCTTTGGCTATCAACAGCATAGTCAGAGTTGATTTCACTGCCCGGTCGCGCTTGCGGATAATCGCAACCATCTGCTGAACAGGATGCGTCCTACCGCTTCAGCGCAACGCTCTTCCCTTTAGGCCACCCTGCTCGGGTGGCTTTTTTTTGGCTGGAGAAATGCTGTGTAGGTGGGGTGATAGTGAGGTTGGCGTCGATGCCGAACCGGACAGCGATTAGGGCTGGCCACAAACAAAATCGGCCGACCCGAAGGTCAGCCGATACGCTGTGTTTCTCATACTGCTACATGGGTAACCCACGCACCTCCTGCTTGACGCCCCATCCCTCGATAATGCCGCCCAGAGGCTCGACCACCGCCTCGAAGTCCTGCTCGAAGTCTCCTATGCCGTCGTAGGTTGCAAACATGATTTTGCTCAGTTCCAGGTACCAGGCGCCATCGTCGCGCGCGCTGACCTGGGCATTCAGGGATTCCCCACGAAACTCACCCGCAGCCCTGCGCGCCCGTTCCTCATCCGGGAATATGGCGTAGAACTCAATGGGGTGGAAACGCGAGAAGTCGAAGCCGCCTTCTTTCATGCGGCGCAGAACGTTGGTGCTGATGTCTTCTTGATAGGCTGTGCTCATGAAAAGTGCTCCTCGAATTGATGGATAGACTTTCCGTGCTTCCCGAAGCCCACGCCGTACTGGCGTGGGAGCTACGGCAAAAACATCACCGCTGGAAAACAAGCATGTAGCTGACAAGACCAGACCTTAGCGATTCGTTCGCTGATCTCACTTGCAGAGTAGCGCGAAGCTATCACCTCCACCAGAGGCGCTTTAAGTGTGTACAGGGAATATTCAGGCGGCGGGAGAGATGTCGAGGATCTGGATACTGTTCTGGTCTTTGAGGATCTTGACCGTAGGCTCAGGCTTGCGGCCCTCCAGGTCATTGAGGTCCAGTTCAGCGGCGATGGGCACCAGTTTGTTGCGAATCATGTGTGCCGCATCTTCGAGGCTGGGCTTCTGATCGCAGGTGAACTGCTCGACGGACTGAACGCCGTGATCATCAACGAAGGTAATCTGCCACTTTTGCATCGGTGCCTCCTCGATAAAACCCGTGTGTGGGCTTACCACTATCTGGACCTTGAGGGTTCGCCAAACGTTCCACTCAAGTCAGGAGGCACCGGATCAACTGCGCTTATTTTTCAGCGTGTTCTTTCAAGGCTTTCAAGGTGTTGAACGGCGCGTCCACCACAAACTTGTTGGCCAACCACGACGGCACGCTGCCACCTGGCTCG
This sequence comes from Pseudomonas aylmerensis, assembly GCF_001702265.1. GTDB lineage: Bacteria > Pseudomonadota > Gammaproteobacteria > Pseudomonadales > Pseudomonadaceae > Aquipseudomonas > Aquipseudomonas aylmerensis. The sequence continues at coordinate 524,976 of NZ_MAUE01000045.1, read as the reverse complement.
GTGTGCACCTGGTAAGTGACTTCGGTCTGGTTGTCGCCTTTTGGCACGAGTTTCCAGAAGCCATCGACCTGGGCAACCCGTACGTAGCCTTTTTCTTCAGGCTTGTAAGTCGGGACGCCCTCGAGCTTACGGGTCAGCGTGCCGTCGGCCGCCTTGGTCGTGGTGATATGCAGGTAGGAATCCCGGTCCGTCACGGGGAACGGGGCCTTGAATTGGGTGTAGGTCCAGCTCTCGTCGCCTTTCTTGTCGACCAGCTTCTGGGACTTGCACTCGTGGATCCAGGCACAGGCACCGGCCACGTCTTCCTGCAGGGCGACGATTTTGGCCACGGGTGCCTTGATCACGGTCACACCGCGATAGGCCTTGTACTTGGAGCCGGCAATTTCGCTCAGGGACACTTTGATACCGTCTTCGTCCTTGGCGACTTGCCAATCCTCAGCCTGGGCAGTGGCAGCAAACACCAGCGTAAAACCGCACAACACAGCCATTCGTTTCAGCGAACCCATTGTTGTATTCCTTATTGTTGAAGTTCCGATAGTAAAGCCCATCAAGCCGCCGTCATCTGCTCCCACCAGCCGATCAACCGGATTGCATCGGCCTGGTCGGTGCCGCAGACCTCGATATCGGCCTTGAAATCACTGCACACCGCCGGGCGTTCCGGCCGGCCGAACAGCTGGCATAGCTGTTCGACCGACAGGTGCAGGCAGCGTTCGCCGGCCGGTTTGCCATGTGGCATGCCCGGTAATGGCGAACTGATGGAGGGGGCGATGCAGCACGCGCCACAGCCTTCACGGCATTTCATGACCAAAAGGTCCTCGACGACTCAATGTGGATGGCCGGGCTAGAGTACGCCCTTAAACAGCCGTTTTAAAATGGTCTAACAGGGGTTTTTCGCAGAAAACAAAAGTGACTGACCAGTCTGCGACAGATGGTCGAGAGGTGACGTCACGTTAAGGCGAAAAGTTTATTGCTTGAACTCGAACTCCAACGCCGCGCCTTCAACATCGCGGCGCTCTTCGTTGCGCAGTTGCAGTTTCATTTCATTGCTGAGCAGGCGCCCGTTGATCTGGAAGGCACTGTTGTCAGTGGGCTTGTCACCAAACATCGGCGGCAGCAGCGGTACGCTTTTGGGCTTGGGCATGGTGCCCAGGGGCTGCAGGTGCCGGACCATGTCCGTAGGCAGTGTCAGGTCCAACTGTGCCGGTGCCAGTTGGGTTTGGGCGACTTCGCGGGCCGATTTTGACTTGCTCGCTACCGGTGCACGTTTTTTCACCGTGGCGGCTTTTTTCTTGGTCGCGGCGGCTTTTTGCGCCGGTGCCGGTTTTTTCGCAGGCGTTTTCTGCTGGTTGCTGGCGGCGGGCTGGGCGTCAGTCACAGGCGTTGCCGCCAGCACCGGGCTGACGTTACACAGGCTTAACAGGCCAATCACCAAAGCAGCACGAACAAATGAGGTCATATCGCCTACAGCATTAACGGCAGAGGGCCATATGCTCGCTTGTTGTGCGCGGCATGACAAGCGCGGTGATTAGCCAGCTATCGGAGTTGTCCCCAATACACCGCTCAAAAGCCGGCTGCCGTCTCCTGGCACAACTGGCTGGCCAACATCCCCAACGTCATCAGCGCCCGCTCTGCCTCGCGGTTCCACGGCGTGCCGCAATTGAGGCGGATGCAGTGGTTGAACTGCTCGGTATTGCTGAAGATCAACCCCGGCGCAATGCTGATGCCCTGTTGCAGGGCACGCACGTGCAGTTCCTGGGTATTGACCCGTCCGGGCAAACTGACCCACAGGATGAAGCCGCCGGTCGGGCGGGTCATCTGGGTGCCTTCCGGGAAATACTGCTGCACCGCCAGCTGGAAAGCGCTGAGGTTCTTGCGATATTCCTGGCGGATGTAGCGCAGGTGGCGGTCGTAGCCACCGTTCTCGAGGTACGCCGCCACCCCCATCTGGGTCACGCTGCAGGCGGAATGGGTACTGAACATCTGCAGGCGCTGGATTTCCTGCTGGTACTTGCCGGCGATCATCCAACCAATGCGCACCCCCGGCGACAACGTCTTGGAAAAGCTCGAGCAGTAGATGACCCGGTCCAGGCGGTCATAGGCCTTGAGGGCCTTGGTGCGACCGAGTTCGAACATCAGCTCGCCGTAGATATCGTCCTCGACAATCTGGATATCGAAGTCCGAGGCCAGCCGCAGCAATTGTTTCTGTCGCTCCTCGGGCATGGTGCCGCCCAGGGGATTGCTCAGGCGCGTGGTCAACACCAGGGCCTTGATCGACCATTGGTTGGCCGCCAGTTGCAGGGCTTCAAGGCTCATGCCGGTGGACGGGTCGCTGGGGATCTCGATGACCTTGAGGCCGAGCAGGTCGGCCAGTTGCAGCAAGCCATAGTAGGTCGGTGATTCGGCGGCAATCAGGTCGCCTGGGCGTGTGAGCACGCGCAGCGACATCTGCAACGCATCCACGCAACCGTGGGTGATCACCACCTCGGAAGGGTCCACCACCACACCGGCGTCGCGCATGCGAATCGCCACTTGGCGGCGCAACGGCTCGAAACCCGGGCTGAACATGTAGCTGAACGCACGCGGGCTCTGGAAGCGGGTGACTTTGGCCAACTGCTGGTGCAGCGCGCGGACCGGCAAGTAGTCGACACTCGGCACGGCGGCGCCCAGCGGGAACACGCCTTCACGGCGCGACTCGCCCAATACCTGCTGGATAATGCTGCTGCGGGTGACCAACCCGGGACGCTCGACACGGGCAATGTCCGGCGTTGGCGCCGTCAGCGCCGGCGTCTGGTGCACGTAGTAGCCCGATTGCGGCCGCGCCCGGATCAGCCCCTGGTCTTCCAGGTTGGCGTAGGCCTGCAACACCGTGGCATGGCTGACGTTGAGCTGGGAGCTCATCTTGCGCACCGAAGGCACGCGCTCACCCGGTTGATAGACACCGCGCCGGATATCCTCAGCCAGTTGCTGGGCGATACGTTGATAAAGCAACAGATTGGTCATGACGCAGCACTCGATTTCACGGGTATTTTATTTTTGTGTGAAACATACCGGCACAGTTTAGAAGTGTACGGGGACAGTTGCCACAATAGTCGAGCGCGGGCGGGAGTGACAGTAAAAACTGTAGGGGTGGGGGAATGGAATTCCAGCTCTGCACCGAAACGAAATGTGGGAGCGGGCTTGCTCGCGAAGGCGGTGCATCAGCCACTTAAANGACTGATACGCCGCCTTCGCGAGCAAGCCCGCTCCCACATTTTGATCTGCGCTGGCGGCCTATCGGGCAGCGCCCAGTTGGCCCTTCTCATCGGAGAATACAATTTCCACTCGACGGTTCTGCGCGCGGCCGCGCTCGGAGGCGTTGGCCTCGACCGGATACTGGTCGCCGTAGCCTTCGACCTGGATACGTTTTTCATCGATGCCGAGGTCGACCAGCACATCGGCCACCGATTGCGCACGGTCACGCGACAGCTTGAGGTTTTCCTGCTCGCCGCCGGTGTTGTCGGCGTAGCCCTCGATGCGCACCACGCGCTTGGGGTTCAGTTGCAGGAACTGCACGATCTTCAGCACTGTGCGGTTGGCCGAGTTTTTCAGCTCGGCGTCACCGGTATCGAACAGCACGTCGCCCAGGGTCATCACCAGGCCGCGATCGGTCTGGGTGGTGGCCAGGCTGGCGATCTGCTCTTCGAGCCATTTGCCCTGCTGCTGCACGCTGATCAGCTTGTTTTCACGCAGGGCCAACTGCAGGCGCTGGCGCTCCAATTCAAGCTTGGCGCCACGCTCCTGGTTGAGCGCCTGCTCAGTGTGCTCGCGAGCGATGGCACTGTAGCGCTGGCTCAGGTAGGCGTAATGCACCACGTCGGCGCCGCTGCCCCAGTAGCTGGACAAGCGATCGGCACGCGCGAGGGACTCACCGGCGCGAATCACGTCCTTGGGGGCGAAGCGCAGCACATTGGCGTCTTCCTTGACCTTCTGGAAGTCGTTGCCGGCCTGTTGCAGCGCCTGCTCGCCATTGGGATGGCTGGCACAACCGCCCAACACGGCGCTGCCCAGCAGCAACACACAGCTCACGGCACGGATCATCGGGCTCATTGGGCTTCCCCCAACTGCAATTGCTTGCGCAGACGCGTGATGCGGGTGTTGAGCACGTTGAGTTGTTCCTGGCTCTTGCGGGTCAGTATCCGGGCTTCAGCCAGGCGCGCGTCCAGCTCGGCCTGTTCGGCCTGCATGCGCGCGTCTTTGTAGGATTCATCGGCCATGTCGGCCTTGGCCTGCGCAAACTTGTCTTCGGCCAGTTTCAATTCGGGCGAGTCATCAGTACTGGCGCCCACGGCGCTGGCTTGTTCCAAGGCTTGTTGGGTGAGGCGTATTTGTTCATTCGGCGCAGGATCGGCTGCACATCCCGCCAGAGCGACAACGGCGAGGGCCGCGAAAAGAGGTCGAAGAGTCACTGAAAATCCCTACTTTGTTGGGGTGCCGACGGGTTGTTGCAATTGCGCTTTCCAACGCTCGAGATTGCGCTGCAGCGCGGCTTCCGCCACACCAGACCCGGGCAATTCTGTCATCTTTTTGGCGAGCTGTCCGCGCAACCACGGATCATTGCAGGCCGAGTTGTGGGAAATCGCCAGGTACAGGCCGGGCTGATCGATCGGGGTTTCGCGGGCGAGCAGGTCGTTGCTCATGCCCAATGTCTGGGCCATGGCCATGCCCGAGTAACGCCCGGCCAGCACGTAATCCACCTCGCCCAGCAACAGTTTCTGGAAAGCCGGCGTCAGGCTCGGTAGACGTTGCAGGGTGAGTTGCTGATCGGCGAGGGTTTCGAACTCACGGCTCAAGCGTGCCCGCTCCGACACTGCGCCCTTGTGGCCGTGCAAATCGGCGGCCGTGTTGTAGACCAGTGCCGAGTCCTTGCGTGTCCACACCAGATAGTCGGTCTGCACCAGCGCCGGGTGGATGTAGTCGAGGGTCTCCAGCTCGCCCAGGTTCAGCGGTGCGTCGGCGAGGATGTCCATGCGCCCGCTGCGCACTTCATCCAGGGCCAGGGAACGTTTGCCGCCGTAGAGCAGGTCGACCTTCAAGCCGAGGTCCTTGGCGACTTGCTGCAACACATCGGCGGTGGCGCCGATCAGGTGCGTGGGGTCCTGGGGATCACGCCAGAGCAACGGCGGTGCGTCCGGGCTGCCGGTGATGACCAGGCGCTCACATTTGCCCGCCGCCAGCGTCAGGCTCGGAAGCAGTGACACACCCAGCAACAGCACCACCCAACGACGCAATTCCATCACAGACTCTCCCCATCACAAAACGCATCCCTTGTAGGAGCCGGCAAGTCGGCACCTACCAAGGCAAAAAAAACCCGGTCACAAGGACCGGGCTCTTTATAAGTGAAGCGACTGGATTAGACCAGCTTCTCCAACTCGGGAACGGCTTCGAACAAGTCCGCCACCAGGCCGTAATCAGCCACCTGGAAGATCGGTGCTTCTTCATCCTTGTTGATCGCGACGATCACTTTGGAGTCTTTCATACCGGCCAAGTGCTGGATCGCGCCGGAGATACCGACCGCGATGTACAGCTGTGGCGCAACGATTTTACCGGTCTGGCCGACCTGCATGTCGTTGGGTACGAAACCTGCGTCGACGGCCGCGCGGGAAGCGCCGACCGCGGCGCCCAGCTTGTCGGCCAGGGCGTACAGGTGTTTGAAGTTGTCACCGTTCTGCATGCCACGGCCGCCGGAAACGACGATCTTGGCAGCGGTCAGCTCAGGACGATCGGACTTGGCCAGCTCTTCGCCAACGAAGCTGGAAGTGCCAGCGTCGTGGGCAGCAGCAACAGCTTCAACCGCAGCCGAACCCCCTTCAGCAGCAACCGGATCGAAACCGGTGGCGCGTACGGTGATCACTTTAATGGCAGCGGTCGATTGCACGGTGGCAATGGCGTTACCGGCGTAGATCGGGCGCTTGAAGGTATCAGCGCTTTCTACCGAGATGATCTCGGAGATCTGGTCAACGTCCAGCTGCGCAGCAACGCGTGGCAGGATGTTTTTGCCGTTGGACGTAGCCGCAGCCAGGATGTGGCTGTAGCCAGCACCCAGTTCCGCGACCAGCGGGGCAACGTTTTCCGGCAGTTGATGCGCGTAGGCGGCGTTGTCGGCCAGCAGTACTTTGCTCACGCCAGCCACTTTCGCAGCGGCGTCAGCCACGGCGCCAGCGCCTTGACCTGCTACCAATACGTGAATGTCGCCACCGATTTTCGCAGCGGCCGCCACAGTGTTCAGGGTAGCCGGGGCCAGCACCTTGTTGTCGTGTTCAGCGATTACCAAGATAGTCATGTTTAGATTACCTTCGCTTCGTTTTTCAGTTTCTCGACCAGTTCAGCCACCGACTTGACCTTGATACCCGCGCTGCGTGCAGCAGGCGCTTCGACTTTGACGGTCTTGTTGGTGGAGGCGGTGGAAACGCCCAAAGCGTCTGGAGTCACCGACTCAAGCGGCTTCTTCTTGGCTTTCATGATGTTTGGCAGGGACGCGTAGCGCGGCTCGTTCAAACGCAGGTCGGTGGTGACGATGGCCGGCAGTTTCAACGAAACGGTCTGTGCGCCGCCGTCGATTTCACGGGTCACAGCCACGCTGTCGCCGCTCACTTCGACTTTGGAGGCGAAGGTGCCCTGGCCGTAACCGGTCAGGGCAGCCAGCATCTGGCCAGTCTGGTTGTTGTCGCTGTCGATGGCCTGTTTGCCAAGGATCACCAGCTGAGGCTGTTCCTTGTCGACAACGGCTTTGAGCAACTTGGCCACGGCCAGGGAGGTCAGCTCTTCAGCGGATTCAACCAGGATGGCGCGGTCGGCGCCCAGTGCCAGTGCGGTACGCAGCTGCTCTTGAGCAGTGGTAGGGCCGATGGAAACCACGACGATTTCAGTCGCCACGCCTTTCTCTTTCAGGCGTACGGCTTCTTCCACGGCGATTTCGCAGAAAGGGTTCATCGACATCTTGACGTTAGCGAGGTCGACGCCGGAATTGTCCGCCTTGACGCGAACTTTCACGTTGTAATCGACAACGCGTTTGACAGCTACAAGAACCTTCATGGATTCCTCGTTACTCTCCGGTGAAAAGAAAGTCGCCTAGGCGAACCTGGCGGTTGATGCTCATCGGCACACAAGGGCACCTCCAAAAACCTCGGCGAGTGACCTTGCTCACGGGAAGTGACGACCGTTCGTCAGTGGTGACTGAGAGGTCATTCTTTATCGCAGCGTGTAAACTGCGCGCCATTGTTTGGACGCGCGTCACCTGTCTTGCTTTTGGACGTGCTCTTGAAACCTGCAGTCTGCCTACGGTAAGCGCAAAACCGACCGTATATTGACCGGAACACCTATTCTGGTCAATACGGCAAAATAGCCAGTCATAAGCCGCGCCTCTTTGATTTACCTAGCCTGCGGGCAATTCAAACAAACGTTTGTATTGGACGCTGACAGTGGTGTAGATATAATGCGCCACCTAGAGAGAAAGGTGGGTCATCCCCTGCCATTTGGCACAGTGATGATGGATACGACACCGAACCTCCACCCATTAGAAAAAAAGCCTGTTGAGCCTTGAGTAGGAGATAGCCTGTGGAACGCGAATACATGGAATTCGACGTGGTCATCGTCGGCGCTGGCCCGGCGGGACTGTCTGCCGCCTGCCGACTGAAGCAGAAGGCCGCCGAAGCCGGTAAGGAAATCAGCGTCTGCGTGGTCGAGAAAGGCTCCGAAGTCGGCGCCCACATCCTCTCCGGTGCCGTGTTTGAACCCCGCGCCCTGAACGAACTGTTCCCGGACTGGAAAGCCCTCGGCGCCCCGCTCAACACCCCGGTGGTGCGCGATGACATCTATGTACTGCGCAGCCCCGACGCCTCCACCAAGGTGCCTGACTTCTTCGTGCCCAAGACCATGCACAACGAAGGCAACTACATCATCTCCCTGGGCAACCTGTGCCGCTGGCTGGCCCAGCAAGCCGAGAACCTGGGCGTGGAAATCTACCCAGGCTTCGCCGCCCAGGAAGCACTGTTCGACGAAAACGGCGTGGTCCGCGGGATCATCACCGGTGACCTCGGCGTCGACCGCGAAGGCAATCCGAAAGAAGGCCTGTACACCCCCGGCATGGAACTGCGTGGCAAGTACACGCTGTTCGCCGAAGGTTGCCGTGGCCACATCGGCAAGCAACTGATCCAGCGTTTCAACCTGGACAGCGACGCCGACGCCCAGCACTACGGCATCGGCCTGAAGGAAATCTGGGAAATCGACCCGGCCAAGCATCAGCCAGGCCTGGTGGTGCACACCGCCGGTTGGCCACTGGACATCATGAGCGCCGAGAACACCGGTGGCTCGTTCCTTTATCACCTGGAAAACAACCAGGTGGTCGTCGGCCTGATCGTCGACCTGTCCTACAGCAACACCTTCCTGTCGCCGTTCGACGAGTTCCAGCGCCTCAAGCATCACCCGGTGCTGGCGCAGTACCTGGAAGGCGGCAAGCGCATCAGCTACGGCGCCCGCGCCATCTGCAAAGGCGGCCTGAACTCGCTGCCGAAGATGGTCTTCAAAGGTGGCGCGCTGATCGGTTGCGACCTCGGCACCCTGAACTTCGCCAAGATCAAAGGCAGCCACACGGCGATGAAGTCCGGCATGCTCGCCGCCGACGCCGTGGCCGACCGCCTGTTTGCAGAATCCGAAGGCGGTGATGAACTGACCGCTTACGTCGACAGCTTCAAGTCCAGCTGGCTCTACGAAGAGCTGTTCGCCAGCCGCAATTTCGGCCCGGCGATGCATAAGTTCGGTCCGATCATCGGCGCCGGCTTCAACTGGTTCGACCAGAACATCCTCGGCGGCAAGATGCCGTTCACCCTGCACGACACCAAGCCGGACTACGCCTGCCTCAAGCTCGCGAAGGACAGCAAGAAGATCGACTACCCGAAACCCGACGGCAAGCTGAGCTTCGACAAGTTGAGCTCGGTGTTCATCTCCGGGACCAACCACGAAGAAGAACAGCCGTGCCACTTGAAGCTCAAAGACGCGAGCATCCCGATCGGCACCAACCTGCCGCTCTACGATGAACCGGCACAGCGTTACTGCCCGGCCGGCGTGTATGAAGTGGTGACCAAGGAAGACGGCGAAAAACGCTTCCAGATCAACGCCCAGAACTGCGTGCACTGCAAGACCTGTGACATCAAGGACCCTTCGCAGAACATCACCTGGGTCACGCCGGAAGGCGCAGGCGGGCCGACTTACCCGAACATGTAAGTCCGTCGCTTGAACAAACAAGGCTCCCAAATGGGAGCCTTTTTTTGTGGCCCGAAAAAAAACCAGTCACCTCGGTCAAATGTGGGAGCGGGCTTGCTCGCGAAGGCGGTCTGTCTGTTGAGGAATGTGTTAACTGACCCAGCGTATTCGCGAGCAAGCCCGCTCCCACATTTACGCTGTTGTGCCTGATGGAATTATGCAGCCCGCTCTTCACCGGGGTTGCGCAAAAAGTAGCGCTTGTACTCGCGACTGAACTGCGACGTGCTCTGGTATCCCACGTTATGCGCCGCCTGCGCCACGCCCATGCCTTCGACCAGCAGCAACTGCTGGGCCTTGAGCAGGCGCAGCCGTTTCAGATATTGCACCGGCGACAACAAGGTGCAGCGCTTGAAATGCTCATGGAACGTCGACGCACTCATGTGCGCATACCCCGCCAACGTCTCGATATTCAGCGGCTCGGCGTAATGGGCATGCAGGTGATTCAACGAGGTAGCGATCCGCGAAAACTGCCCCTGCTGTTCCACCAGTGCGCGCAGTACATCGGCCTGGGGCCCGCGCAAGGCGGTGAACAATAATTCGCGCACCCGCGCCGGGCCCATGATCCGGCTTTCCAGCGGATCGTGCAGGCACTGCAACAGCCGCTCGACGCAGCCGCGCATCGCATCGTCGAGCACCACCGAGCTCATCGATTCCAGGGTCTGCGCCGTCGGCGGCGGCCCGGCCTGCATGCCCATGGCCATGACCAACTCACCCAATACCACCCGATCGATGCCCACTGTCACCCCGTACAACGGGGCGTCGGGCGCCATGGCAAAGGTCTCGCATTCGAACGGTACCGGCATCGCCTGGATCAGGTAGTGACCGGCGCCGTACTCCAGCGTGCGCGGGCCCAGGTAGGCGACCTTGCTGCCCTGCGCCACGAACATCAGGCTCGGCTCATAGATCTGCGGCCCGCGCGCCACGTCGCAACTGGCGCGCAAGACCTGCACGCCGGGCAAGTGGGTCGGGGAGAAACCGTCGCAGGGCGTGAGCCCCTCAATCAAGGAAACCAGCGTGGCGTTGGCATCGAGATGGCGGGTCAACAACATAAAAGCAGTTCTCGCAAAGATACGTCTTGGTGCAGGCCAGCTGGCTTCAAGCCACAGGCTGCAAGAATGTCCGCAGTTTATAGCGTGCCGCTTGCAGCTTGCCGCTTTTAGCTGCTCCTCCGGAGCTTTAGGCATGAGACTCGGAGCATTTGCCATGGTCGCACCCGGGGTCGGCGCGCAGAATGCGCCACCTCCCCAGTCCAAGCTTTTGCGAGGTTTATCCATGTACACCGCTATCGGTTATGCCGCCCAGTCGGCCACCACTCCCCTCGCCCCCATGTCGTTTGAACGTCGCAGCCCACGTGCCGATGACGTGGCCATCGAGATTCTCTACTGCGGCGTCTGCCACTCCGACATCCACCAGGCACGCAACGAGTGGGGCATCGCCGTGTACCCACTGATGCCGGGCCACGAGATCGTCGGCAAAGTCACCGCCGTCGGCGCCAGCGTCACCGCACACAAAGTCGGCGACCTGGTCGGCGTAGGCTGCATGGTCGACTCCTGCCGCCACTGCGACGCGTGCAAGTCGGACCTGGAGCAATATTGCCTCGAAGGCCCGACCATGACCTACGCCACCCCCGACCGCGTCGACGGCAGCAACACCATGGGCGGCTACTCCGACAGCATCGTGGTCAGCGAGCACTTCGTGGTCAAGATTCCAGCCAAGCTCGACCTCGCCAGCGCCGCGCCGATCCTCTGCGCCGGCATCACCACCTACTCGCCGCTCAAGCACTACGGCGTCAAGGCCGGCGATAAAGTCGGCGTGCTGGGCATGGGTGGCCTGGGCCACATGGGCATCAAGTTTGCCAAGGCCATGGGCGCGGAAGTGACCTTGTTCACCCGTTCGGCGAGCAAGGCTGAAGAAGGCCGTCGCCAGGGCGCCGATCACGTGATCGTGTCCACCGATGCCGAGCAGATGAAGGCCGCCGCCGGCAGCTTCGACTTCCTGCTGGACACCATCCCGGTACAACACGATCTCAACCCCTACCTCGATGTACTGCGCTTTGACGGCGTGCACATCCTGGTAGGCCTGATCGAGCCGGTAGACCCGCCGGTGAATGCGGCCAAGCTGGTGATGGGCCGCAAAGTGCTGGCCGGCTCGTTGATTGGTGGCATTGCCGAAACCCAGGAAGTCCTGGATTTCTGTGCCGAGCATGGCATCACCTGCGACATCGAAAGGCTCGACATCCGCCAGATCAACGAGGCTTACGCCCGCATGATCGCCGGTGATGTGAAGTACCGCTTTGTCATCGACATGGCGACCCTGAAGGCCTGATCAGGCCTTCGCGCCCAACTCCGCGGAAAGCCGGGCCGCGACCTGTTTGATCACAGGGATCAGCTCGGCCATTTTCTCCAGCGGCATGTAGGGCACGGTACTGGCGATGCTGATGCCGGCGACGATTCGCCGGCTGGCATCGCGCACCGGTGCCGCCACGCAACGGATCGACGGTTCGTTGTCTTCCAGATCGAACGCGTAGCCCCCCACCACGTATTCATGCATGCGCTGCTCGAACTGCGCCCAGGTCTGTTCCGGGTGCTGCGGCCATTGCAGGCTCTTGCCTCCCGCCGGCAGGCTGGCTTCGTACAGCCGCTGCCATTCCTGCGCGGTATCATCCAGCAGCATCGCCTTGCCCACTCCGGTACGCGCCAATGGCATGCGATGGCCCACCCGCGAGCGCATTTCCGGACCGTTGCGGCCTGGATTTTTGTGCAGGTAGAGCACGTCATCGTATTCGCGAATGGCCAGGTGGATGGTGTCGCCGGTCAGCGCCGACAGCTCATCCAGATACGGGATGGCCAGGGTCACCAGCGGCAACTCTTCGCGGGCCTGGAAGCCCAGCTCGATCAACTTCGGCCCCAGCAGGTAACCGACCTGCGGCACCACGCGCAGGTAGCGCTCTTCCACCAGGCAACTGGCCAGGCGATGCGTGGTACTGCGGGTGGTGCCGATGCGCTTGGCGATCTCTTTCAGATCCCGCGCACCGGCCGCAACCGCCTGCACCACGCCCAGGCCACGCAGCAGGGTCTGGGTGCCGGTAGGCGCAGCGTCTTTGACGGGAGTGTGGGCGTTTTCCTGCATATCGGGCCTATGTGGTGGTACGAAAACGGCGCCATTATGGCAAATGCAGCCCTCCTGAACAGAGGAGATCCACTGTGGGAGCTGGCTTGCCTGCGATGAGGGCGTGTCAGCCAGTAAATGTGCAGGCTGACACACCGCTATCGCAGGCAAGCCAGCTCCCACATTTTGATTAGCGTTGCTTCATGCGGTCGATAATCACCGCCAGCAACAGGATCGAACCACGGATCACATACTGGTAGAAGGTGTCGATGTTCTTCAGGTTCATCGCGTTCTCGATGATCGCCAGGATCAGCACCCCGGCAATCACATGACGGATCATGCCGATACCACCGCTCAACGAGACCCCGCCCAGGACGCAGGCAGAGATCACCGTCAGCTCGAAACCCTGGCCGATCATCGGTTGGCCCGAGGTCATGCGCGAGGCCAGGATCACACCGGCCAGCGCGCCGATCAAACCGTGCACGGCAAAGATGATGATCTTGGTGCGGTCGACGTTTACCCCGGCCAGCAGCGCCGCTTCCTGGTTGCCACCAATCGCCATGGTGTTGCGCCCGTAGGTGGTGTAGTTGAGCAGCCAGCCGAAGAACACAAAGCACAGCACGGTGATGATGATCGGCACCGGCACGCCCATCAGTTGGCCGTTGCCGAACACGAAGAAGCCTTCGTCCATCACCCCGACGGCCTTGCCGTTGGAGAAGATGTAGGCCAGGCCGCGCACAATCTGCATGGTCGCCAGGGTCGCGATCAACGCGTTGATGCGCAGCTTGGCGATGACGATACCGTTGATCAGCCCCACCACCAGGCCCATGGCCAAGGCGGCGGACACACCGAGCACCACGCTGTCGGTGTCGCGGATCACGATCCCCGCCACCACGCCGGCGCAGGCGATCACCGAGCCCACCGACAAGTCGAAGTGCCCCGACGCCAGGCAGAACAACATGGTGCACGCCGCGATGCCCACGGTGGAAATCGCCAGGCCCAGGCCGCGCATGTTCAGCGGCGAGAGGAAGTTGTCGATAAACAACGCGCTGAGCACAAAGATGCTGAGTGCCGCCAGCAGCATCACCCAGTCATCGAGAAACTTGCGCTGGTTGAAACCCGGCCAGAAGCCCTTTGCAGTTTTTACCTCAGACATAGCCAAACCCTCTTATTCTTCAAGCCCGCGAACGCGGGAGCGCCAGTTGCAGCAGCCGTGCTTCATCCGCTTGATCGCGGGTCAATTCGCCGGTCAGGGCGCCTTCGCTCATCACCAGGATGCGGTCGGAGATGCCCATCACCTCCATCAGGTCGCTGGACACCACGATCACCGCGATGCCGCTGGCGGCGAGGTTGTGGATGATCTGGTAGATCTCCGACTTGGCGCCGATATCGATGCCACGCGTCGGCTCGTCCAGCAGCAGTACTTTCATCGGCATCGACAGCCAGCGGCCGAGAATGGCCTTCTGCTGGTTGCCCCCCGACAGGTACATGATTTTCTGCTCGGCGTTCGGCGTCTTGACCTTCATCGCCTTGATCTGCTTATCGGCGTTGCCCTTCTCCCAGCCGTCGCGCAGCAGCCAGCCAAACGTGGCATGCGCACCCCGCGCACTGATGTTGATGTTCTCGGCGACGCTGGACAGCGGAATGATGCCCTCCTTCTTGCGGTCCTCCGGACACAGCAACACGCCAGCGGCGATGGCATCGCGGGGCGAGCGCAAGAGCAGCGCCTGCCCGTTCAATTCCAGGTGGCCGGCGGTCGCGCGCTCCAACCCGCTGAGCAACCGGAACAGCTCGGTCCGCCCGGCACCGACCAGGCCAAACAGCCCGAGGATCTCGCCCTTGTGCACTTGCAGGCTGACCGCCTCACGCAGGCCCGGGCCAAGCAGCCCCTCGACCTTCAGCGCCACCTCGCCCTGCTCGCGCGGGCGATAGTCATAGATGTCCTGGATGTCGCGGCCGACCATGCAGGTCACCAGTTGATCGTGGGTCAGCGTGCTCATGTCCTCGAAGGTGCGCACGTAGCGGCCATCCTTGAACACCGTGACGGCGTTGCAGATGCGGAACACTTCTTCCATGCGATGGGACACGTAGAGCACCACTTTGCCCTCGTCGCGCAGCCGCGTGATGATCGCCATCAAGCGGTCGATCTCGCGGGCGGACAGGCTGCTGGTCGGCTCGTCGAAAGCAATCACATGCGCACCCCGCGACAGCGCCTTGGCGATTTCCACCAGTTGGCGCTGCCCGAGGGACAGCCGCCCGAGCTTTTCGTCGGGGTCGATCTCATCGGCCAGGCCCTTGAGGCAGGCCAGCGCCTGCTGGCGCAACAGCCCGCGATTGACCACGCCAAAACGCGTCGGCAAATGCCCGAGGAACAGGTTCTCCGCCACCGTCATTTCCGGCACCAGGTGCAACTCCTGGTGGATCACCGCGACGCCGTTGGCGATGCTGTCGGCGGCGGATTTGAAGTCCATGGTCTGCTCGCCGATCTGCAGCGTGCCGCTGCTCGGCAGGTAGGCGCCGCCGAGAATCTTCAGCAGGGTCGACTTGCCGGCGCCGTTCTCGCCCATCAGCGCATGTACCGAATGCGGCCGCGCTTCAAAGCTGATCTGCGCCAGGGCTTTCACACCGGGAAACTCCTTGCCGATGCCATTGAAACGCAGGGCCGCGCCGCTCATTTCCACAGCCCGATTTTGCTCAACTCTTGCTTGAAATTGTCGCGGGTGATCAGGGTGACATTGTCCAGGGCGGTGAACTTGGCAGGCTCGGTGCCTTTGGTGACCCACTCGAACATCGCGCTGGCGGTTTTGTAACCCGAGGCATCCGGGCTCAGCAGCATCGAGCCGTAGAAACCGGTATTGGATTTCTTCAATTCCTCGATTGCATCGGTACCGTTGATGCCGACGCCGATCACGTTGGCCGCCTTGAAGCCGGCGCTTTCCGTGGCGCGTACGCCGCCCAGCACGGTGCTGTCGTTCATGCCGCCGATCAGCAGGTTTTTCGCACCACTGGGCAGCTTCACCAGCGCCGAGTTGGTGGCGTCCATGCTGCCGGGGACGTCGAGGGTTTTCTGCGCGCTGAAGAGGATATGGTCAGCCGGCAGGCCCGCCGCCTTGAGGCCTTCCACCGAGCCGTCGGTGCGTTTCTTGCCGGTTTCCAGCTCGTCGAAGGTGTTGATCACGGCGTAGGTTTCTTTCCAGTCCCAGCCACGCTTTTTCGCTTCGGTGGCCATGGCTTCGCCTTGTTTCTGGCCGATCTTGTAAGCGTCCAGGCCGACGTAGGGCACGTCTTCCATAGGCTTGCCCTTGGCGTCGACGAAACGGTCGTCGACCGCCAGCACCTTGAGGTTATTGAGCTTGGCCTTGGCCATGATCGCCGGGCCAAGGGACACGTCCGGCGGGCAGATCACAAAGCCCTTGGCGCCGTTGGCCGCGAGGGTGTCGATGGCCGACAGGGTCTTCTCACCGTCGGGCACCGCGATCTTGATCACGGTGAAACCCTGGTCCTTGCCGGCCTTTTCGGCGAAGGCCCATTCGGTCTGGAACCAGGGTTCTTCGGCCTGCTTGACCAGGAAGCCGATCTTCACTTCTTCGGCGAGTGCCACGCTGCTGAACGCCATCGCGAGCGCCAGAGTGCCTAGTGTCTTCTTGAACATGAGCCACCTCTTGTTGTTATTGAGCGTTACAAGTTCTAGTCGTGGTACATCACGGAGCGCCCGCCATCGATCATCAGGCAGGTCGCATTGATGAAGGGCGCCTCGTCAGTCGCCAGGAACAATGCAGTCATCGCCACTTCGATCGGCTGGCCGATGCGCTTGGGCGGGTGCAGGTCGAACGCACGCTGGCGTTCGGCGTGGGGGTCGGGGAAACCGTTCCAGTAGTCGACGTTGAGCTGGGTTTCGATGTAGCCCGGCGCGATGGCATTCACGCGGATGCCCTTGGGCGCGTATTCGATGCCGAGCGCGCGAGTGAGGCCGAGCAGGCCATGCTTGGCCACCGGGTATGGGAAGCAACCGGGAATGATGTGGCTGGAATGGGTGGAGGCGATGTTGATGATGTTGCCGATGCCCTGCTCGATCATGTGCGGCAGCACCGTACGGCAGCCGTACCAGGCGCCGTCGAGGTCGATGGCGAAGCAGCGGCGCCAGTCCTCGTCGGTCATCTCCAGCGGGTCGCGGAACACGTTGACCCCGGCGCAGTTGACCAGCACATCGACGCGACCGAAGCGTTCGATGGCGACATTGACCAACGCCTGCCACTGCGTCTTGGAGGTGATATCGACGGGTTGCGCGACGATCTCGGCGCCACGTTCGCGCCAATGGGCGGCGACTTTCTCGACCTTGTCGCCCTGGATATCGGCAATCACCAGGCGTGCCTGCTGGGCCTGGAAACAGGCGACGATCGCCTCGCCAATGCCCTGGGCGGCGCCCGTGATGATCACCACTTTGTTCTTCAGCCGTTCACCATAGGTGGGCTCGGGCACAGCGGGTAACGACAACGGTTGGGGCTGCATCGCTTCACCTGTTTTATTTTTGGTAGTGAGTGCTGATGCAGGCGACTATAAACCCATCTTTTGAAATATCTCAATATATAAATTTGCATCCCATATAGTGAGCAAAAATCAAAAAAATGTGGGAGCAGGCTTGCTTGCGAATGCCGTGGCCAGTCACACATGAGTTGACTGATCCAGCGCATTCGCGAGCAAGCCCGCTCCCACCTGTTGATCTTCAGTGTCTACAGGCTGGGGGACTAGCCGAGGGCAAAGTCGCGCAGCGCATCGCCTTCCATGCGGTAGCGAACCCACTCTTCCTGCGGCTGGGCGCCGATGGATTTGTAGAAGGCAATCGCCGGCTCATTCCAGTCCAGCACGCTCCACTCGAAACGGCCGCAGCCGTTGTCACAAGCGATCTTGGCCAAATGCCGCAAGAGCTTCTTGCCGGCGCCACCGCCGCGTTGCTCGGGGTTGATGTACAGGTCTTCGAGGTACAGGCAGTTGCTGCCCAGCCACGTGGAGTAACTGAAAAAGAACACGGCAAAACCGATCGGCAAGCCGTCCCGCAAGCAGATCAGGCCATGGGCGGTCGCGCCCTCGCTGAACAGGCTGCGCTCGATGTCCGCGACACTGGCGATCACTTCATGCCGGGCCTTCTCGTACTCGGCAAGCTCGGTGATGAAAGTCAGGATCTGCGCAGCATCGCTGGGCACGGCGGGGCGAATCTCGATGGTCATGGGCGAGCCTTGGGCAATTTCAAAGCACACATACTAAGACGCTTTCATGACGAGTTGCAGTGCAATTTCGAGAGGGTGCGGGTGCTTTACTCCGTCGCGCAGTGATCCGAGCACCACCAACCACAGAACAATCGCCGTGGCCGCCCATGGTAAACAGTCGGCATAACGCCAACGATTCGAGACTTGCCCATGCACGCCACTCCGCCGGTGGGCGCGAAGACTTTCGCGCTGTTCTGCCTTGCCAGCTTCCTGCTGTCCCTGTCCTACGGTTCAACGTTTTTGCTGTCGCTGCTGATTCACGCGCGTGGCGGCAACGACCATGATGCCGGCAGCGTGATTTCCATGGCGATGCTCAGCACCTTCGTGGCCGTGGTGCTCTCCGGGCATTTGGCCGATGCGCTGGGCGCGGCCCGGGCGATTGCCGGGATGGGCGTGTTGCTGGTGGTGGCGTGCCTGGGTTTTGCCCTGGTGCCCGGGTTTGGCCAAGGCTTGATGGTGTGCGGGCTGGCCCTGGGATTGGGTTGGGGCGTGTTCTACACACTGGGGCCGATCATCGTGACCTTGCTGGTAGAACCACGCCAGCGAGCCAAGTACTTTGCGCTGCTGTCGGGCAGCATGCTGAGTGGGATCGGCTCCGGCCCCCTGCTCGGGCGGGCCGCCAGCGCGCTGGACCTGCCCCTGACCAGCGCGTTCTATATTGCCGGGCTGGCCAGCCTCGCCGGTGTGGTGATGTTCTGGCGTATGGGCGCTCGGCTCAAGCATCACACGAACGTGCCGGCCGCCCGTATTTCCTGGGCTGCCAGCCGCAGAGTGCTGTCTTCCAGGGCGGCGTTCGCCATCCTGATGGTCGGCTTGGGAGGGTGCGTATTTGGTGGGCTTTCATCGTTCCAGACCAGCTACGCAGCCGCGCATGGCCTGGACTATTCGCTGTTCTTCGGCGGGTTCCTGAGTGCCGCCATTACCAGCCGGCTGTTGATCGCCGGCTTCGTGGTCAAGCGCGACGCCTACCGTGCCGCCTGCGTGTTGTCCGGGTTGATGCTCGGGTCGATCGCCCTGTTTGCTTTTGGGGTGAACGGCAACCTCAGCTACCTGCTCGCGGCTGCCACGTTGGGCGTGGGTTACGGCCTGACGTACTCGGTGATCAACGGGCTGGTGGCCAATGAAGCACCACCCGGCACCACGTCCCAGGCCCTGCTGTTGTTCAGCCTCGGGTACTTCGTCGGCGTGTTTGGCTTTCCGCTGCTGGCGGGCAAGATCATCGTCGAGTACGGCCTGTCGACCCTGATGCTCTGCGTGCTGGCCATCGCCGCACTGAACTGGATGATCACCGTGGCCCGCCTGATCGCGCGCAGGCTCTCGACACACAAAATCTTACAGGTGGGCTAATACCGTTCGTCGCCATCAAGGCACGAACGCCGAAGCCGGGCGGACCAATAGAGGGTAAGGACATTAATCATATGGAGACACCCTCATGAAGAATTCCAAGTTTGCCGCCCTCGCCCTCACCGGCCTGTTGTCTGCCACATCGCTGGGCGCCTTCGCTGCCACCTCGTCCACCGGCAAGACTGACCCGGCCGGTAGCTCGCCAAACCCTGCCACCCAGGAGTCCCAGGACTCGATGGGCACCGGCATGGACACCAACGGCGGCGCGATCATCCAGCCAGGCGCAGACCCGCGCACCCAGGGCAACGACACCCAACGCCAGGCTCCGGCCGCCGTCGGCAATGGCAAGATGGGCCCCGCGATCAATCAACCCAACATCAACAAAGGCGACGACTCGAACGTGCCTGGCGCGCCGAAACAGCCTGCGCCTTGATGGATCGATAGCAACACCAACACCCGATCATTTCCCAGTGAAGAGGTACGCATGAACGTCGATAGAAACCTTGAAAAAGAAGTCCTCACCCGCCTGTTGCACGCCCACCCGAACGGCCTGGGCAAGGAGGTGCTGGATAACTACCGCGGCGAAAAGGTGGTGGCCAGTGTCTTGGCGTTCCTCCAGGACCGCGGGCTGATCAAGGATGGGCATGTGACCACCGACGACGCCGGTGAATACTCGTTGAACCTGCCGATCAAGCTGACCGCCTCCGGTGTCGACGAGGCCCGCAAGCTTGAAAGTGAAAGCCCTCAGTAATCCATTTTGTCTGGTCTGGCCCTGGCGACAGGGCCAGTGGGAGTATCGCAATGCCTCTAGGAAGCAAAGCCAAATACACCGCCGCACAGAAGCGCAAGGCTGCCCGTATCGAACAGAGTTACGAGCACCAGGGCGTACCCAAGGATGAAGCTGAGGCCCGCGCCTGGGCTACCGTCAACAAGCAGTCTGGCGGTGGCGAAAAGGCCGGTGGCTCGGGTCAGCGTAAAGCCCCGCAGGAAAAGTCCCAGGCCCGCAGCGACTCGGCCAAGCGTGCCGTGGCCAGCCGTGACGGCCATGCGCGCAACAGCCGGGCCTCATTGGCGACGCAAACCAAGCAGAGCTTGCTGCAGGAAGCGCGGGCCAGGGCCATTCCGGGCCGCTCGAACATGCGCAAGGATCAACTGATTGAAGCGCTGCGAAAGGCTGGCTGACGCCAGTCTTCCCCACATTTCAAAACCCATTCCGGGCTGTGGTGAGGGAGTTTGCTCCGGCTGCGCTGTCGAACCGTAGCAAGCTCCCTCGCCACCACTCGCCCACATATTTTTTTTCGCGATGTCGCCAATCAGCGATGCGCCGAGACCAGCAGCATCATCGGACGCTCTTGCTCTTCTGCCAACGCTGGCAGGGCCTTGAGGTCGGCTTCGCTCGGCCCCCACTCCTGCACATGGCTCAGCGTGAACCCCGTCTGGATCAGCATATTGAGCAACGTGCCCAAGGTACGGTGCTGCTTGATCACGCCCTCGGCCAACCAATTCGTCACCCGTGGCCCCTCTAATTGGTAACTGTCCACCGGCCAGCTTTTGCGACCCTGAGCATCGACCTGCCAGCCTGGGTTGCGCGGCGCCATGAAGATCGGGTGCTCGATGGAAAACACCAGCCGCCCACCCGACACCAGCGCTTGATGGAGGGTCTGGAACAATCGCTTGAGGTCGACGATGTAATGGAACGCCAAGGAGCTGTAGGCCAACTCGAATGTGCCCGCCGGCAGGTCGAGTTGTTCCAGGTCGGCGATGGCGTAGGTGACGGTCGGCGCCGAGGTCATCGCCCGGGCCCGCGCCAGCATCTTGTGCGACACATCCAGGCCGAGCACCTGTGCGGCGCCCTGCTCCTGGGCCCAGCGACTGAACCAGCCATAACCGCAGCCCAGGTCAACCACGTTCAAACCGGACATCGGCGGCAGCAAGGCCTGCAAGGCGGGCCACTCGGGCGCGCCGGCGAGGCCCTCCACCGAGCGGCTCATTTTGCTGTAGCCCTCGAAGAAGGCCGGCGTGTCGTAGATGTTCTGGGTCATGGGACGGCTCCGTACTGAGTGCCCCTATTCTGCCAACAACGCGTCCACTTCGGCAGCCCCTGGCGAAGTCGCCGGGCCCCAGCGCGTGACCGCCAGGGCAGCGGCGGCGTTGGCGCGACGGGCTGCCTGGGCCGGTTGCAAGCCGCTGGCCAAACCGGCCAGGAATACCCCGGCATGGGCATCGCCCGCACCGTTGCTGTCGACCGCCTGGACCTTGAAACCCGGCACATGCTCAGCCTTGCCCCGACGACTGACCCAGCAACCCTGCGGACCGTCGCGCACCACCAACAAGGCCTCGGCAGGCAAATGTCGAGTGAGTGCGAGCAGCGCATCGGCGAGCGTCGTGGCACCGGTAAACGCGAGCGCCTCCGGGCCGTTGCTGGTCCAGATATCGATACGCGGCAGCAAGGCAACCATCAACGCCGAGTCCGGCGCCTTGACCAAGGGGCCCGGGTCGAACACCACGGGTATAGCGCGCGGCAGCGCCAGCAGCCAATCGAGTAACGCCTGCGCCTTGCCCTCGAGCAACAGGCTGTAGCCGCTGACGTACACATAGTCGTCTGCCCGTGGCACGACGCCTGCCAAGTCCTCGGCCGTCAAGTCGCCTTCTGCGCCGATGTGGGAAATGAAGGTGCGCTCGGTGGTGGCTTCGGTCAGCGACACACACAGGCCGGTGTCCTTGTCGTCACTGGCCGCCTGGGCGATTTCCACGCCTTCGGCCTGCATGGCCGCACGAGCCAGGTCACCGAAGCGCCCGCGGCCATGGCGCCCGAGGTACACCACCGGCAACCCATTGCGGCGCGCGGCGGCCATCACGTTGAAACCACCGCCGGCTTCGAAGCTGGCCGACTGCGCCAGCACGTCGCCGCCGGTCGCGGGCAGGGTGTCGAGGGCCATGACCAGGTCAACGATGACCTGGCCGGTGTGCAGCAATCTAGACATTGTGACTCTCGACTAAAGCCGGACGACGGTCAGCCGCGCCACCCAGCAGCGCATAAATCCCGCCGGCCACCAGGAAGGTGACAATCCAGCCCAGGCCGTTGTGGCCCAGCCAGGAGTCGGACAACGGCCCGGCGAACCAGATGTTTTCGGCAGTGGTGCCGATGGTGGTGAAGCTGAAGCCGAGCACGATCGCCACGGCCCAGGCGCCAAACGCGCGCCACTCAACCCCGCCACGGTACCAATAGGCGCTGCTGGGGCTGACGTCGAGCAGGTCCTTGGGGCTGTAGTAGTGACGGTGGATCAGGTCGACCACGAAGATCCCGACCCACGCGGTGATCGGTACCGCGAGCAACGAGATGAAGGTGATGAACGGGCCGTAGAAACTGTCGGCGATCAGCATGAAGTAGATGGAACCGGCGAAGATTGCCACGATATCGACGATCACCGCGTGCACACGTTTGACCTTCAAGCCGAGGGTCAAGGTGGTGAGGCCGGCCGAGTACACCGACAAGTTGTTCGACAGCAGCAGCCCACCGAAGGCGGTGATCAGGTACGGCACGGCCATCCAGGTCGGCAGCATGTCGCGGATCGCGATGATCGGGTCAGTCGCCGACGCCAGGTCGTTGTTGCCCACCGACAGCAGGCCGCCGAGGGTGATCAGCAGCACCAGCGGAATGCCCGCACCGAACGCGGCGGACGCCACCAGGCGCACGGCCTTGACGCTGCGGTGCTGGTAGCGCGACATGTCCGCACCGGCGTTGGCCCAACCGATCCCGGTACCCGCCGCCATGGTGCCGATACCGATGATCATCGCGCTCAACGGCGCCGGGGTGGCGTTGAACACCGCGCTCCAGTCGATGGTGGCGCAGAGGAAACCGCCGACCAGGATGTTCAATGCGCCGAACACGTAGGTCGACCATTTCTGGATCACCAGCAAGGTCGCGTGGCCGAGGCCGGAAACGGACAGGGTCAGCAGCACGAAAATGGCGATGAAGATCAGCGTCAGCAGCGGCGCGCTCTTGGCCTCGACCGGCGAGCCGAACAGGATCGAACACAACGACAGCAACACGAAGGCGGCGGTGGTGGTGTTGACGGTTTCCCAGCCCAGGCGCGACATCAGCGAGACCAGCGTCGGCCCGATGTTGCCGCGTACCCCGAAGATTGCGCGGGACAGCGTCAGGCTCGGCGCACGGCCACGTCGGCCGGCAATCGAGATGATGCCCACCACCGCGAAAGAGCCGGCGGCGCCGAGGATCGCGACGATGATCGCCTGCCAGATCGCCAGGCCGCGAAACGCTACCAGGGTCGCGCCCAGCGGCAAGCCGAGGATGCTGATATTGGCCGCAAACCACACCCAGAACAGTTGCAGCGGATGGCCGTTGCACTCGCCTTCAGGGACCGGTTCGATACCGCGTGTTTCCAATTGCCCGGCACTTTGGCCGGAAGAAGTGCTGCTCATGAGGGGTGCTCCTGGTGCCTGTATTGTTGTGGTTGTGGCAGAGAATCAAAGCTTTAACCGGTCATCCTGACTCGACGCGACCTGTGTAGGAGCCGGGGGGCACGCCTACAGGGTTCAGCGCAATGTAAGCAGCCCCGCGACCAACGGCTGCAAATCCAGGCCATTGACCTGCTTGACCTGTTCGATCATCGCTTCAGGCCAGCACTGCAGGCCCAGGCAGGCGCCGAGCATGGCGCCGAGGATTGCGGCGATGGTGTCGGTGTCTCCGCCAAGGCTGGCGGCCAGGCACAGCGCCTCGAAGGCATCCAACTCACCCACCGCCACTTGCTGGGCGAGGGCAAACGACACCACCACGGACTCCTGGGAAGCCACGGAGGTGCCGATCAATTCATACAGCAGCTCGGCAAACAGGGCCTTGTCGCCGCTGCCGACGCTCAGGGTTCGCGCCCAACTGATGCGCGTAGAAATCCGTCCGCCGGCCACCCAGTGACCATGGCTTTCCGCCTGCTGGGCGATCTGCGTGCCGATGTTCAGCGCTTCACCGAGGTCCACGCCATTGATGCCTGCCGAGACTACCGCCGCGACTGCCGCCGCGCTGGAGATGCCCAGCGTGGTGTTATGGGTCACCTGGCAAGCCTGGATCACCGCCTGGATGAACTGCAGCGGATCACTGACGTCGGCGGCAATGCCCACCGGCGTGATGCGCATCGCTGCGCCGTTGGTGGTGCCATAGCGCCCGGATTCTTCCGGGGTGTGGCCGGCGAGGATCATGTCGATGGCGCGCTTGGTGGACGGCCCGAGCAGATCCTGCGAACCCTTGGCACGCATCACCGCTTCCCAGTCGATCAGGCGTTGGGCGAGCACGGTCGGCTCGATGCTGCCCTGCCCTTCGACCAGCAAATCGCCGACCAGGATCGCCTGCTCGGTGTCATCGGTGATGGAGCCGGCCGGCATGTTGGGGGCGATGGGCTGATCGGCGTCGGCGTCTTCCAGGCCGGTAATGGCACCGAAACGCGCACGGACCTGCTCGCGGCTCAAGGATTGAGTGGGCATGCCCAGGGCATCGCCCAACGCCAGGCCGTAGAAAGCGCCGAGGGCGCGATTTTGCCGGGTCATTTCGACGCTCCGAACTGCAGGTGCAGGCGAAAGTGCACAGGGTCGAGCAAACTTTCGACGTACTCCATGAAACGTTCGCGACGGTCATAAGTGGTACGCGAGGCCTTGAGAAACACGCTGCCGGCTGGACGGCCGAGCAACTCGGCGTCTTCATCGCTCAAGGGCTCGGCGCCGATCCACTGGTCACCTTCGGCGCCCACATAGCCGTAGGCGGCCAGGGTGATGGTCAGGGAGTTGTCGATCAGCCCCACACGCGGCAGGCTGTCGAGGCCACCGGCAGCAGGCATCAGCGAGCGCTCCAGCGACACGGCTGTGCCATCGGTGGTACGCCGGCGGCGGTCGAGGGCGATGAATTGGTCAGTGCCGAAACGGCTGAGCAGGTCCGGGCGGGTGACCGCTTCCAGGCGCAAAATGTCGGTGGTCACCAGCGCGCCGGTGTCAGCCAACGCCTGGGCCCAACCGCTGCGCTGGTCGAGCACCATGCCGTCAAAGGTGACGATGGAGCCGACGCCGCTCTGGGTGGCGATGTAATTGCGCCGCTTGAGTTCGGCCAGGGCTTCGCGCAGGGTGCCTCGGCTGACCGCAAACTCCTCGGCCAATTGATGCTCGCCCGGCAGCAGGAAACCGTCGGCCATCACCCCACCCTCGATACGGCGGATGAGCTCGTCGACGACGCGTTTTTTCTTATCAAATCGAACATGTCTAATCATGTACAAATTGATAACCGAAACCGCCCGATCACAGCAAGCGAATTATTTCAGGGGGAAGGGAAAAACGCCCTCAGGGCTCCAGGCCAATCGGGAAAAACACCCCGTCGCTCCACACGCCCAGCCAGTTCTGACCGTTGATCGGACGGCTCACCGCCAGCTCCACCAGTTGGTAGAACACGTTGCGATGCACCAGGGCTTCGAGGTTGGTGCGCACCCGCACATACGGCGCAGGTTCCTGGGTGACGGGGTCGATGACCACCCGCAGAGGGTGCTCAAGCCCGGCGTCGATCAGTTCATCGACATTGGTGGTAAAGCGCAGCACCTGGCTGTCGCCCTGCCCCTGCACGTCCAGGGTCACCGCCACAAACGGCGCGTCATCGACACGGATGCCGACCTTTTCCACCGGGGTGACCAGGAAATAATCATCGCCATCGCGGCGGATGATGTTGGAGAACAACTTGACCATTGGCTTACGCCCGATAGGTGTGCCCTGGTAGAACCAGGTGCCATCGCGGGCGATGCGCATATCGATGTCGCCGCAGAAATCCGGGTTCCACAGATGCACCGGCGCCGGTCCCTTGCCCTTGGGCAGTTGGGCCAACAGATCATTGGCCTTGGCGGAATCGGTCATGGGGATCTCCTGTGTCTTACTGATCGCTCATTCCCAGCAGGCCGCGGGCGTACTGCGCCAGGGGGCGGGCAATCAGGTCTTCTGGCTTGTTGTCGTGGAACGTCAGTAAACCGCCACGACTGCGAATGCGTGCAGTATCAATCAAATACTGGGTGCTGGTCTCGATCAACATGATCTGGATTACGCCGCTGTCCAAGCCTACGCGGTCGAGGGCCTGCTGGTCGGTCCACTCATCGGCATTGCCGATACGGTCATCCGCCGCGGCAAACCGGCAGTACAACAGGTAGTGCGCGCCGGCCGCACGGGCTTCGGCCATGGCTTGTTCGAGGCCTTCGGGCTGACGTGCACGACGCACCATGGGGAAGTATTCGACGAAGCCGTTGAAGGCTTCCTCGGCGACCACGTTAGGTCGCGGGTACGCGCTGCCCGGTGGGACGAAGGCACCCTGGGCGATAAACACAAAGGAATCCGGCTGTATGCGAACCGAGGCGGTCCGGCGGGTATCGCTGTGGTCGAGCAACCCGGCGTCGCTCATCTGATAGCGGGTGCCTTCGGCCATATCGCTGACGGTCATGCAACCACTCAGCGTCAACGACGCCAGCAACAAAACCAGGTTACGCATCCTAATCCTCCAGAAGCCGGTGACGGAAAACCGGCGAATGGGCACGAGATGCAGAATCCAGGCCACTCGCAAGCGGCGCAAAGCAAATGGGGAGCGGCTTGCTCGCAAATGCGGCGGATCAGTCGGTATTTCCTTTGACCGGCACACCATATGCGCGAGCAAGCCCGCGCCCACAGGGTTCTGCGCCAGCCTGGGCTAGCCGCCGATGATCTTCATGATGGTGGCACCGCCAGAGAACGCGACTTCCTGTTTGTCACCCAACGCCTTCATCAACAGGCCCTGCAAGGCCGGCAGCGCCTGGTGGCGGGGTTGATCCAACAGGTCGCCGACGTAGTGACGGTTGCTCGAGGACAGGCAACCATGCAGCCAGCCAGTGGACGACAGCCGCAGCCGCGAACACGTGCGGCAGAACGGCACGCTTTCATTTGCGATGACGCCAAAGAAGCCTTTGCCCGGCACTTCGTAGCGCACTGCCGTGGCATCGACCGGCGCGTTGGCTTGCAGGTATTCATACTGCTCGCCGATCAGGCTGAGCAATTGCTGCAGGCTGACGAATTGCTGCAGGAATGCATTCGAGTCCTTGGCCAGGTGGCCCATGCGCATCAATTCGATAAAGCGCAACTCGTAGCCTCGCTCCAGGCAGTAGTCGAGCAACGGCATCACCTGATCGAGGTTCTGGCCGCGCAGGGGCACCATATTGACCTTGATCTTGATCCCGGCGGCGCGGGCCTGGTCCATGCCATCAAGCACAGTGGCCAGGTCACCGCCACGCGCGATGCTGCGAAAAGCATCGGCATCCAGGGTATCGAGGGAGACGTTGATACGCCGAATTCCGGCATCCACCAGCAGCGGCAGTTTGCGCGCGAGCAACTGGCCATTGGTGGTCAGGCTGATATCACTGAGCCCCATCCCGCCGACAGCGCCCATGAAGGCTTCCAGCTTGGGGCTGACCAACGGCTCGCCGCCGGTGATGCGAAGGCGTTCGATCCCTGCCGCCTCGATCAGATAGGCCACGCCACGGGCCATGGCCTCGGCCGAGAGTTCGTCCTGGGCAGCCACCAGCCGCTTGCCGTTTGGCACGCAGTAGGTACACGCGTAATTGCAGGCTGAGGTCAGGCTGATCCGCAAATTGCGAAAACGCCTGCCTTGACGATCAACGATCATGGATCACTCCGGCAGAGGATGAATCGGGCGTGCTAAAAGCTGACCTATAAATCAGCTTTTAGCAAGGTCCTTGCCTGAGTATATTCCTGGGGTACTGCGCCCGACAGCAACTATCAGGTGGCAGGCGTTTCGGCAGGCGCCTGTGGCAGCTCGGCGCTGTGCTTGCGTTTGTTGCCCATGCGCACGCCAATGTCCATCAGGAACTGGAAGAAGCCTTCCTGATCTTCCAGCACATTACTCCAGAACGGCGAGTGATACAGCGCCACGGCGCCGTGCACCAGGGCCCAGGCCGCGCAGTAGTGGAAATACGGCGGTACGTCTTCCAGCTTGCCTTCGCTGATGCGGCCCTTGATCAGCAGGGTCAGGCGTTCGAAGTTCGAGGCACGGATCTTGTGCAGTTCCTCGACCATCTCCGGCACCTGATGGCCCTTGACCACTTTCTCTTCCAGGCGATCGAACAGGCGATAGCGCTGCGGGTCACGCATGCGGAACTCGAAGTAGGCACGGGACAGCGCCTCCTTGTCCTTGTCGACATCGGCCGAATGCAGCAGCTCGTTCAAATCACGCTCGTAGTCGAGCATCAGGCGCAGGTAGATCTCGGCCTTGGACTTGAAGTGCTTGTAGATCGTGCCTTTGCCGATACCGACGGCATCCGCGATCATCTCGACGGTGACGCTGTCTTCACCCTGTTCGAGGAACAACTTGAGTGCGGTGTCGAGAATTTCCTGCTCACGGCGGCGAAACTCTCGGACCTTACGGGGTTCTTTGTGCATGAGGAAGAGGTCTGCAGAGGTCGGAATAGGGAGGGTTGCGTAGGGCCACGGATACGCGGCGATACGATTTACCCAGTGCGAGGGATTATCCCGACTGAACGGTCGTTGGGCAACGTCTATGTGAACCCGCCGCACACTTTAGTTTCGGCGCGCCAACGTTTCCCTTGATTTCAGTCAGAAATAATACGCAACAACTATCCATGTGCACCCAGCCAATGAGAACTCAAGCGAAGCGCGCGTATTCCAAATCTGTTTAAAAAACGATCAGATGCGACTGGACTGAATGGGATACTGATCAATACTTGAACTGTCGGCGTGACATCTCCCCCAAGTGACGCGCCGACCTGGGTACCGACGGACTGTGTGCCCTTGTTTTACTCCTAATGGTCTTAACCCGGATTCACCCCCCAGAACCCGGGTTTTTTTTGCCTGCGATTTGAGCCTGTCAGCCGGCGACGTGGGCCAACGGGAACAGGCGCTTGAAGTTGTCGGTGGTCTGCTGTGCAAAGCGCTCGTAAGACTCACCCCGCAGCATGGCCAGGTAATCCGCCACATCCCGTACGTATTCCGGCAGGTTCGGTTTGCCGCGATGAGGAATGGGCGCCAGGTATGGCGAATCGGTTTCCACCAGCAGGCGGTCGGCCGGCACCTGGCGTGCCACGTCGCGCAGGGCGTCGGCATTGCGGAAGGTGACGATGCCCGACAGGGAAATGTAGAAGCCCAGGTCCAGGGCCGCCTTGGCCATGTCCCAATCTTCGGTAAAGCAATGCAGCACGCCGGCCTGGGGCAACGCGGCCTCGCGCAGCAACGCCAGGGTGTCGGCACGCGCGCCACGCGTGTGGACGATTACCGGTTTGCCGGTCTGCTGGGCAGCTTGCAGGTGCAGGCGAAAGGAGGCCTGCTGCAGGTCGGCGGCTTCGGGCTCGTAGTGGTAGTCCAGGCCGGTTTCGCCAATCGCTACCACACGCGGGTGGTTGAGTTCGCCCAGCAGCCAGTCGAGGGCCGGGGCTTCGCCGGGCTTTAAGTCCAGCGGGTGGATACCCACCGAGCAGTCCACATCGGCGTAGCGCTCGGCCAGGGCTTTGACGTCGGCGGCATTTTCGGCGCTGACGCCGATGCACAGGAAGTGCCCTACCCCACGCTGGCGAGCCGCTTCAAGGGCAGCATCAAGGGAGCCACCGTGCTGGGCAAGGTCGAGGCGATCGAGGTGGCAATGGGAGTCTACGAGCATAGGAATCTACAACTTGAGTCACGGAAAGTGTCTGGCCAACGATACACCCGTCGGCCACCGAAATTAACGCCGGCCCAGCAAGCCGACCCACTGCACCAGCAGCGCTTCGAGCAGCAGGACACGGTTGAGGTTGGCCTTGCCGAGCACTTTCTGGCGCTGGGCGAGGATCCAATCCTGGATGTTCAGCACCTTGTCCTGCGCACTTTTCTGCGCGAGGTACTGCACCACCTTGCGCATGTCCGGCAGGCCCAGGCCGCTTTCATCCTGGGTCAGCTGATAGCGCAGGATCAGGCTCGACCAATCGCAGAACCAGTCGAACAGCAAAAGCAGGGGGATATCCTTCCAGGCGCTTTCGGCCAGCTGCGTGGCAGACAGCTCTTGCTTGAGCAGCTTCTTCACGCCGTCGACCACCAGCGCGCGTTGCTCACGCACGCCCTGGGCCTGCAGCTTCACAGCCGCCAGCGGTGAGCCGGCCGCCAGGGTGAGCAATTCGACCCGCTCCTCCTCGGAGCACTCCGGCAGCGCCTTGGCCAGCCACTGCAGGCTCATGGCCTCGCTCGGCAACGGGCACGCCTGCTGCACGCAACGGCTGCGGATAGTCGGCAACAAGCGGCTGGACTGGTGACTGACCAGCAGCAACACAGTGTCGCCGGAAGGTTCTTCGAGGCTCTTGAGCAAGGCGTTGGCGGCGTTGATGTTCATCGCCTCCACCGGCTCGATCAGCACCACCTTGCGCCCGCCCATCTGCGCGGTTTGCACCACGAAGCTGACGAGGTCACGCACCTGGTCGACCTTGATCGCCTTGTCGGCTTCCTCGGGTTCGAGCAGGTAGTTATCCGGGTGGCTGCCGGCCTTGAGCAACAGGCAGGACTTGCACTCACCGCAAGCCTGCAGGTTGACCGGACGCTGGCACAGCAGGCTGGCCATGAGTCGCTCGGCCAAATCACGCTTACCGATCCCCGCCGGCCCGTGCAGCAGGTAGGCGTGGGCGTGCTGGGCACGGCCGGCCAGTTGTTGCCAGAGGCTGTCCTGCCACGGATAGGCTTCAGCCACGGGCGCGCTCCAGCAGGTTCGGCAACAGGGCATCGATGGCTTGCTGCACCTGGGCCAGCGGCTGCGCAGCATCCAGCAGGTAGTAACGCGCAGGCTCAGCCTTGGCGCGTTTGAGGAACGCCGTGCGTACGGCGTCGAAGAAGGCTTGGCCTTCGAGCTCAAAGCGGTCCAGGCGACCGCGCGCACTGGCGCGGGCCAGGCCGACTTCCACCGGCAGGTCGAAGACCAGCGTCAGGTCAGGGCGCAAGTCGCCTTGAACGAAGGTTTCCAGGGTGGCGATGCGCTCCAGGGACAAGCCGCGACCACCGCCCTGGTAGGCATAAGTGGAGTCGGTGAAGCGGTCGCAAATCACCACGGCACCGCGCGCCAGGGCCGGGCGGATCACTTCAGACAGGTGCTGCGCGCGCGCAGCAAACACCAGCAGCAACTCGGTATCCGCATTCATCTGTTCCTCGCCCGGGGCCAGCAACACTTCACGGATGCGCTCTGCCAGCGGCGTGCCACCGGGCTCGCGGGTCAACACCACCTCGATGCCCTCAGCGCGCAAACGCTCGGCCAGGTAATCGCGGTTGGTGCTTTTGCCGGCGCCTTCGGGGCCTTCCAGGGTAATAAACAAGCCAGTCACGGGCAGTCCTTAGTCAGAGTCATTGCGGGCTTTGCGGTGCGGAGGTGTCCGGCGCAGGCTCAGCTGGCTTTTCAGCCGGGGCTTCGGCCGATGGTGCTGCGTCTTGCGCAG
This sequence comes from Pseudomonas aylmerensis, assembly GCF_001702265.1. Lineage (GTDB taxonomy): Bacteria > Pseudomonadota > Gammaproteobacteria > Pseudomonadales > Pseudomonadaceae > Aquipseudomonas > Aquipseudomonas aylmerensis. The sequence continues at coordinate 493,484 of NZ_MAUE01000045.1, read as the reverse complement.
GGTTCACGACCGGTGCCGGGCTGGAGCGGTAATCGGCCCGGCGCTTGAGCTGGAACTCGCGCACGGCGGCATTATGCGCATCTAGGTTGTCGGAGAAAACATGACTGCCATCACCCCGGGCGACGAAATACAGGCTGCTGCCCGGCACCGGGTTCAGCGCCGCATGGATCGCTTCGCGGCCGACCATGGCGATCGGTGTCGGCGGCAGGCCAGCCACCATGTAGGTGTTGTAGGGGTTGGCTTCCTTGAGGTGCGCACGGGTCAACTTGCCGTTGTAGCGCTCGCCCAGGCCGTAGATCACGGTGGGGTCGGTCTGCAGCAGCATGCCGATCTTCATGCGCCGCACGAACACGCCGGCAATCTGGCCGCGCTCCTCGGGCACGCCGGTCTCTTTCTCCACCAGGGAGGCCATGATCAGCGCTTGATAAGGGTCAGTGTACGGCGCATCGGCGGCGCGTTTGCTCCACTCCTGGGCGAGTACATCGTCGAGGCGGTTGTAGGCTTTTTTCAGGAATTCGACATCGGTCATGCCGCGCACGAAGCGGTAGGTGTCCGGGAAGAACCGCCCCTCAGGGAACACGCCAGGGTGACCGAGCTTCTCCATCACCTCACTGTCAGTCAGGCCCGCGAGGGTCTGCACGATCTTTTCATGCTTGGCCAGGGCGAGGCGTACCTGGCGGAAATTCCAGCCTTCGACCAGGGTCAGGCTGTATTGCACGACTTCGCCACGCTGCCACAGGCCGATCAGGCCCTGTGCGGTCATGCCCGGGGTCATGCGGTATTCGCCACTGTGCAAGGGCTGACCATCAAGGTTAAAGCGCCAGTACAGGCGCAACCAGAAGGCGCCGTCGAGCACGCCGTCGGCTTCCAGGCGATTGAACGTACCGGTGGGCGTCGCCCCGGCCGGCACATCAAGCAATTGCTCCTGGGTCAGGTTCAAGGGCTGCTTCAGGGTGGAATCGAGTTTCCAGGCGGAAAACCCCAACAGCAACGCCGCCGAGAACAGACCGATCAGCAGCAGTACAACCAGTTTTCGTATCAACTCAAGCATCCAATAGCGCGCGAACAATGCCCTGCAGTTTACGGGTGAGCGGCCCAACCGGCCAGCTCATCGCAGCGCAGCCACGCACCGGCCAAATGCCATACACGCTGTTGCACACAAAGACTTCGTCAGCCTGTTGCAACTGCTCAAGACTCACGTCAGCCACGGCTACCGGGACGCCCAGGGCTTGTGCCTGGGCCAGGATCTCGGCGCGCATGACCCCGGCAACCCCGCAACGATTCAGATCGGCGGTTAGTAACAAGCCATTACGCACCAGGAACAGGTTGCTGAAAACGCCTTCGATGACCCGCCCGGACATATCCAGCATCAAGCCTTCGGCATGTTCGGCATCTTGCCACTCGGCACGGGCAATCACTTGCTCCAGGCGGTTGAGGTGCTTGAGACCGGCCAGCAAGGGCTGCTCGGACAAGCGGGTGGCGCACGGAAACAGGCGGATACCATCAGTTCCATGGGCTTGGGGATAATGAGCAGGCGCATTGCCCTGCAGGAGACGGCGCACCGGTGCACCAGGGTTGAAACCATAACCGCGCAGGCTGTCGCCGCGGGTGAGGATCAACTTGAGGACACCGTCGCCGAGGGCGGCGGCATAAGCCAGCACTTCGCTGCGGATCAACGCGTGATCCGCCGCTAAAGCGAGGCGCTTGCAGCCCTCTTCGAGGCGCTGCAAGTGGCGGTCGAGCAACACAGGTTGCCCGGCCCTGACGGCGAGGGTCTCGAACAGACCATCGCCATACGCCAGGCCGCGATCTTTCAGGGGCACGCTGTCCGCTGGCTGACCGTCGACCCAGCTGTGCATCACTCGGCGAACCGGCGGAACACCAGGGAACCGTTGGTGCCGCCAAAGCCAAAGGAGTTGGAGATCACCACGTCGATCGGCATCGGCTGCGCTTCGTGCGGCACGAAGTTCAGGTCGCAGCCTTCGTCGGGCTCATCCAAGTTGATGGTCGGCGGAGCGACCTGATCCTTGATGGCCATCACGCTGAAGATCGCCTCGACCGCGCCCGCCGCGCCCAGCAAGTGGCCGGTCATGGACTTGGTGGAGCTGACTGCCAACTGGTAGGCGTGCTCGCCGAACACCGACTTGATGGCTTCGGCTTCCGCCAAATCGCCCGTCGGTGTCGAGGTGCCGTGGGCGTTGATGTACTGCACTTGCTGCGGATTGACCTTGGCATCGCGCAGCGCATTGGTGATGCAACGCGCAGCGCCGGCACCGTCGGACGGTGGCGAGGTCATGTGGTAGGCGTCGCCACTCATGCCAAACCCGATCAGCTCGGCGTAGATGGTCGCACCACGCGCCTTGGCGTGCTCCAACTCTTCGAGTACCAGCGCACCGGCACCGTCGGACAGGACGAAACCGTCGCGGCCCTTGTCCCAGGGACGGCTGGCGCGGGTCGGCTCGTCGTTGCGGGTCGACAGCGCACGGGAAGCACCGAAGCCGCCCATACCAAGGCCACAGGCGGCCATTTCGGCGCCGCCGGCGATCATCACGTCAGCTTCGTCGTAGGCGATGTTGCGCGCGGCCATGCCGATGCAATGCGTACCGGTGGTGCACGCCGTGGCGATCGCGTAGTTAGGTCCCTGTGCGCCCAGGTGGATGGACAGGAAACCGGAAATCATATTGATGATCGAGCCCGGGACGAAGAACGGTGAAATTCGACGGGGGCCGGAATCATGCAGCGTGCGGCTGGTTTCTTCGATATTGGTCAAACCGCCAATACCCGAACCCATGGCCACGCCGATGCGGTCACGGTTGGCGTCGGTGACTTCCAGGCCGGCGTTACGCACTGCCTGAAAACCGGCTGCCAGGCCGTATTGAATGAACAGGTCGAGTTTGCGGGACTCCTTGACCGAGAGATAGTCCTCGACATTGAAGCCCTTTACCGAGCCGCCAAAACGGGTGGAATAGGCAGAAAGGTCCGTGTGTTCGATCAGACCAATACCACTGTGGCCAGCCAGAATGCCCTGCCAACTGCTCGGCACATCCGTGCCCAGTGGCGACAACATACCCATACCGGTGACTACGACGCGTCTACGCGACACAGCACTCTCCTTTTTCTTGATGACGACACTTTGCTTCGACGCTCACTTTTCATCAGGGCTAAAGAAAAAACCGCACGCCGTTACAGCAGTGCGGTTTTTCCCTAACAGCAAGCGACGACTACAAACTATTACGCCTGGTGGCTAGTAACGTAGTCGATAGCAGCTTGAACAGTAGTGATTTTTTCAGCTTCTTCGTCCGGGATTTCGGTCTCGAATTCCTCTTCCAGAGCCATCACCAGCTCAACGGTGTCAAGGGAATCGGCACCCAGGTCTTCTACGAAGGAAGCAGTGTTGACCACTTCTTCTTCTTTAACGCCCAGTTGCTCGGCGACGATTTTCTTGACGCGCTCTTCGATGGTGCTCATACCTTGTTTAACTCCTAATGGACAAATTCAGGCAGCTGGCCAGTGGGTAAGTGTATAGAAAGCCTTTTCAGCTTTTCAACTGAAAGCTTCACCCTGTACCCGGTCGGCCACCTGCCTATAAATTAAGTTGCAGCTTTATAACGGATTTTAGACAGCTCGTATGACATTTTTTTGAAGCGATCCGTCACAATTTAACTCATGTACATCCCGCCGTTCACCGGGATTGTAGCCCCAGTCACGTATGCCGCACCGTCGGATGCCAGGAAAGCGACCACATTCGCGATCTCTTGAGCCTGGCCCAGACGGCCCAGCGGAATCTGCGTCAGCAAGCCTTCACGCTGTGCTTCCGGCAGCTCGCGGGTCATATCGGTGTCGATGAACCCTGGGGCCACCGAGTTGACCGTAATCGACCGCGAACCGACTTCACGTGCCAATGCACGGCTGAAACCTTCCAGACCGGCCTTGGCGGACGCGTAGTTTACTTGGCCTGCGTTGCCCATGGCACCCACTACGGAGCCAATATTGATAATTCGGCCCCAACGCGCCTTGGTCATGCCGCGCAAAACACCCTTGGACAGGCGAAACAGACTGTTCAAGTTGGTATCGACCACGTCGTACCACTCGTCGTCTTTCATGCGCATCATCAGGTTATCGCGGGTAATCCCGGCATTGTTCACCAGAATCGCCGGCGCGCCGAACTGTGCGGTGATCTCGGCCAGTACGGCAGCCACGGATTCATCGCTGGTCACGTTCAGCTCAAGGCCGGTGCCCTGTACGCCGTTTTCCTTCAAGGTCGCGGCGATACGCTCGGCACCCGAGGCGGAAGTGGCGGTGCCGATCACAACGGCGCCCTGACGGCCCAGTTCCAGGGCGATCGCCTGGCCAATGCCACGGCTTGCGCCGGTAACCAGTGCAACTTTACCTTGCAGACTCATGCAGGCTTCTCCTAAGTTCGGGGATCAGGTTTCAGGCCTGTGCCGCAAGCGCGGCAGCGAAGGCATCCGGGGTATTGAGGTTGGCAGTCGACACGCCGTCGGCGCAGCGCTTGTTCAGGCCGGCCAGGACTTTGCCCGGGCCGCACTCGACCAGTTCAGTGGCGCCATTGGCAGCCAGGGTCTGCACCGATTCTACCCAACGCACGGGTTTGTAGAGCTGCTCCAGCAGGTCGCGCTTGAGGGTGTCGAGGTCTGCAGCCACGGCTGCGCTGACGTTCTGCACCAGCGGAATCTGCGGCGCCTGCCAGTTGATGGCAGCGATGGACTCGGCAAAACGCTCGGCCGCCGGGCGCATCAGCTCACAGTGCGACGGCACGCTGACCGGCAACGGCAGGGCGCGTTTGGCACCGCGTGCCTTGCAGCCTTCAATGGCGCGTTCGACAGCCGCCTTGGCACCGGCGATCACCACCTGGCCAGGGGAGTTGAAGTTCACCGCGTTGACCACTTCGCCCTGGGCCGCTTCGGCGCAGGCTTCGATCACCACGGCATCGTCCAGACCCAGGATAGCGGCCATGCCGCCCTGCCCGGCCGGAACGGCCTCTTGCATCAACTGGCCACGACGCTCAACCAGCTTGACCGCCTCACCCAGGGTCAGGCTGCCCGCCGCCACCAGGGCGCTGTACTCACCCAGGCTGTGACCGGCAACGAATGCCGGACGCGCGCCACCTTGTGCCAGCCACAAACGCCACAGGGCGATCGAAGCGGTCAGGATGGCCGGCTGGGTCTTGTCGGTTTGATTGAGTTGTTCTTCCGGCCCCTGCTGGGTCAGTGCCCACAGGTCGTAACCCAGGGCATCGGAAGCTTCCTTGAAGGTATCCAGGACCTGCGGATATTGCGCGCCCAGCTCGGCCAGCATGCCGAGGGACTGCGAACCCTGCCCTGGAAAGACGAATGCGAGGGATGTAGACATGTAACAAGCCCCTAATGATCTGGTCGTCGGAAATCGACGCCCCTACGGTGGGAGCGCACGAAACTGACAGATTGGATGGTCAATTGAACTGGCCGGTCACATTTAAGCATTCCCGGGCCGATTCGCCTAAGGCAACAGGTCCTCGAGACGGCCGTGCAAGCGTTGCGGCAGGTTTTCCTGGATCTCGATCAAGGCCCGTGCAATCGCGCTCTGAAAGCCTTCCACACCGGCAGAACCGTGGCTCTTCACCACAATGCCCTGCAGGCCGAGAAAACTCGCACCGTTATGCCGCGCCGGCGCCAGGTCAGCCTGCAGGCGCCGCATCAATGGCAGTGCCAGGGCACCCACCAGGCGCGACGCCAGATTCTGCTTGAACAAGGCCTCGATACGCGCAGCAATCATGGTCGCCAGGCCTTCGCTGGATTTGAGCAGGATATTGCCGACAAACCCGTCGCACACCACCACATCCGCTTCGCCACGGTACAGGCCATCACCTTCGACGAAGCCTACGTAGTTCAAACCCCGCGCACCCTGCAGCAAGGTGGCGGCCAGCTTGACCTGCTGGTTGCCCTTGATGTCTTCGGTACCGATATTCAGCAAGGCCACGCGCGGACGCGCCACGCCCAATGCTTCGGCAGCCACCGAGCCCATCACTGCGAACTGGAACAGGTGCTCGGCACTGCAATCGACATTTGCACCCAGGTCCAGCAGTTGGCAATAGCCTTTCTGCGTCGGAATCGCGGCCACCATCGCCGGGCGGTCAATCCCCGGCAGGGTCTTGAGCACGTGTCGGGACAGCGCCATCAACGCCCCGGTATTGCCGGCACTGACACAGGCTTGCACCTTGCCATCACGCAGCAACTCAAGGGCCACCCGCATCGAAGAGTCGGGCTTGCCGCGCAGGGCTGCCGCCGGCTTGTCATCCATGCTGATGGTTTCGCTGGCTGGCGTAATCGTCAGGCGCGCGCGATCCACCGCCGGATGGCTGGCAATCAGTTCTTCAAGAAGGGAGGGTTGACCGACAAGGGTCAGGTGCAGCGAGGGTGTGGCAGACAGGCTGGCAATGCAGGCCTGAACAATGCTGCGGGGACCGAAGTCCCCGCCCATTGCGTCAATCGCGATGACTAGGGCAGACAAGTGATTACTCGTCAGCGCCCTTGTCGATCACTTTACGGCCACGGTATACGCCTTCTGGCGATACGTGGTGACGCAGGTGAACTTCACCGGTGGTCTTTTCTACGGACAGGGTGCTAGCCTCGAGAGCGTCGTGCGAACGGCGCATGTCACGGGCGGAGCGGGATTTTTTGTTCTGCTGAACAGCCATAATTGATTAACTCCTAAACGTTTGGGTCACGCTTTAACTGCGCCAATACACTGAACGGGTTGGACCGCGTTACCTCGTCCTCGCTCGGTTCGGGCTCGTCATCGAGGCCCGCCGGCTGCTGGCATTCTTCCGGATGATGAGCAGGCACAATGGGCAAGGCGAGCAAAAGCTCCTCCTCGATCAGTGCATGCAGATCCAAAGGATCTTCGCCCAGTTCCAGCACGTCATAACCTTTCGGCAACGACTGGGTATTCGCACCCTCCTTCACCACAGCATAACTGCACTCGCTGTGGATCGGCAGGGTGACCAGCTCAAGACAACGCTGGCAAACCATTTTGACTTCGGTGTCGATAAAGCTGTGAATTACCACAGATTTACGTTCATCTCGTTCAAAAACGAATTTGGCCTGCACCGTACCGACAGTGTCGGAAAGCGGGTCGCAGAGTCTCTCCAAATCGGCCAGCAGCAACTCACCTTGAAGGGAGGTGCCACGATCAGCCAATTTGCGCGGGTCAACGTGAGGTGGAATCGGGTCATTCAACATAGGCGCAGCATTATAGGGATGCACCCGGCCATGTCAAAGGAAATTCAGCCCTGTGCGTCAGCCGGTCGCCCCGCTAGAATCCCCGGCTGCCTTGAGGAGACGCCCATGCTGCCTTTATTACTCGCATCCAGCTCGGTTTATCGCCGGGAATTGCTCAGCCGCCTGCACGTGCCGTTCATCTGCAGCTCGCCGGATATCGACGAAAGCCACCGTGCAAATGAATCCGCCGTCGACCTGGTCAAGCGCCTGGCCGAAGGGAAAGCCCGCGCCCTCGCCGCGAGTCATCCAGGCCATTTGATCATCGGCTCCGACCAAGTGGCCGCGCTCGACGGCCGGATCATCGGCAAGCCCCACACCTTCGAGAACGCCCGCGAACAATTGCTGGCAGCCAGCGGCAAGCGTGTGAGCTTTCTGACGGGCCTGGCGCTCCTGAACAGCGAGACAGGGCACTGCCAGGTCGACTGTGTGCCGTTTACCGTGCACATGCGTGAGCTGGACGTTGAGCGTGTTGAGCGCTATCTGCGGATCGAGCAGCCGTATGACTGCGCAGGGAGCTTCAAGGCTGAAGGCTTGGGTGTGAGCCTGTTCCAGAGCACCGAAGGGCCGGACTCGACCAGCTTAGTGGGCCTACCACTGATACGACTGGTCGACATGCTGCTGGCTGAAGGCGTGCAGATCCCTTAAGCCCACCACCGAACTACTGTGGGAGCTGGCTTGCCTGCGATAGCGCTGGTCCTGCCACTATAAATGTCGACTGGCCAACCGCTATCGCGGACAAGCCCGCTCCCACACGTGAATCGATGCGCCTGCTGGATCAGCGCAGGCTCGGGCCTTGGAAGCCCATGTAGAACGCCAGCTTCTCGGCCACGCTGGCACCCAGCCGCTTGGAGAAGCGATCAAACGGCGATTCCTCAACCGTGAAATCCACCAGCTCTTTCTCGCCAATCACATCGCGCGCCACCGAACTGGCACTGCCCAGGCCATCGATCAAGCCCAGCGGCAACGCCTGCTCGCCCGACCACACCAGCCCGGAGAACAGCTCCGGATGGTCTTTGTCCTTGAGGCGATCACCGCGCCCCTGCTTCACGCTGGCGATGAATTGACGGTGGGTGGTGTCGAGCACGCCCTGCCAGAACTGGGTTTCATCGGCCTTTTGCGGCTGGAACGGGTCGAGGAAGGCCTTGTGCTCGCCCGAGGTGTAGGTGCGACGCTCCACGCCGAGCTTCTCCATGGTGCCGACAAAGCCGTAACCGGCCGCCGTTACACCGATGGAACCGACCAGGCTGGCCTTGTCGGCATAGATCTGATCAGCAGCGCTGGCGATGTAATAGGCGCCCGAGGCACCCAGGTCGGAAATCACCGCGTACAGCTTGATATCCGGGTGCAGGCCGCGCAGACGACGAATCTCGTCATACACATAACCTGATTGCACCGGGCTGCCGCCAGGACTGTTGATGCGCAGGATCACACCCTTGACCTTGGGGTCTTCGAACGCGGCACGCAGGCTGCTGACAATATTGTCGGCGCTGGCCGACTCCTTGTCGGCAATCACCCCGCGCACTTCAATCAGGGCGGTGTAGTTGGCGCCGCGGGTTGCGCTTTTTTCCATGTCCATCAACGGGCTGAACAACGCGAGCATGGCAATAAGCCAGACAAAGGTCAGCAACTTGAAGAAAATCCCCCAACGCCGTGCCCGGCGCTGCTCCTGGACACTGGCCAGGAGGGTTTTCTCCAGCAGCTTCCAGCTCTTGTCATCACTGCTATCGGCCTTTTCGGGCGCTTTCCACTCGTCACTCATGCCATTAACCCCAGCAAAGACTTATCGGGCCTGGCTGAGCCAGGCCTGCAGTTCAGAAAAATGATCAATCGTCAGCCTGGGCTCGTATTGCTGCAAGGCTTCAGCTGCCTGGGCACCGTAGCTGACCGCCACGCTGTCCATGCCAGCATTGCGCGCCATCATCAGGTCGAAAGAAGCATCGCCCACCATCAGTGCCTGGCGCGGCGCTACACCGCAATGCGCCAGGATCTGCTCAAGCATCAGAGGGTGAGGTTTGCTGGCAGTTTCATCCGCGGCGCGGGTGATATCGAAGAAGTCTTCAAAACCATGCGCCTTGAGCACCCGATCCAGCCCGCGACGGACCTTGCCGGTGGCAACAGCGAGGTGGTAACCCTCGGCGCGAAACGCTTCCAACGACTGCATCACGCCCTCGAACAACGGCGAAGGCGTGGCCTCCAGCGCAATGTAGTGATCGGCGTAATGGTCGCGGAACGCAACTAGCTCAGCGTCGCTGATCTGCGGGTACAGGGTGCGAATCGCCTCCGGCAAGCCCAGGCCGATGATGCCCTTGACCGCCAGGTCGCTGCACAGTGCGTAGCCGGAACGGGTCGAAGCGGCGTGCATCGACTCGACAATCCGGCCAATGGAATTACACAGAGTGCCGTCCCAATCGAAAATCAGCAGTTTGTAATCAAGGTGCGACACTCAAACGCTCCACGGTCTTGGCCCACATCTCATCGACCGGCGCCTGCAGCTTCAGCTCGCCGCCGTCGGGCAGCGGCACAGTGAGCATGTAGGCGTGCAGGAACAGGCGCTTGCCGCCCAGGTCGCGGATCTCCTTGGAGAAATCCTCATCGCCGTACTTGGTGTCACCGGCAATGCAGTGGCCTGCGTGCAGCGTGTGGACGCGAATCTGATGGGTACGCCCGGTGACCGGCTTGGCCTCGACCAGGGTGGCGAAATCGCCGAAACGGCGCAGCACCTTGAACAGGGTCAGGGCTTCTTTGCCCTCCTCGTCCACTTCAACCATGCGCTCGCCGGAACGCAGGTTGCTCTTCTGCAACGGCGCACGAACGCTCTTGATCGAACTGGCCCAGTTGCCGCGCACCAGCGCCATGTAGCGCTTGTCCACGCCATCGCCACGCAGGGCGGTGTGCAGGTGGCGCAACATGCTGCGCTTTTTGGCAATCATCAGCAGGCCGGAGGTGTCACGGTCCAGGCGATGGACCAGCTCCAGCTCCTTGGCATCCGGGCGCAACTGACGAAAGGCTTCGATCACGCCGAAATTCAGGCCGCTGCCGCCGTGAACCGCAATGCCGCAGGGCTTGTTGATCACGATCAGCTTGTTGTCTTCGAAGACAATCGAGGCTTCAAGACGCTGCAACAGGCCCTGGGCCAACGGCACAGGCTCGTCGCGTTCCGGCACGCGCACCGGCGGCACACGGACGATATCGCCCGCCTGCAACTTGTACTCGGGCTTGATGCGGCCCTTGTTCACGCGCACTTCGCCTTTACGCAAGATGCGGTAAATCAAGGTCTTGGGCACGCCTTTGAGCCTGGCCAGGAGAAAATTGTCGATGCGTTGGCCGGCATATTCCGGCGAGACCTCGAGCAGCTGGACGCTGGGGGTCTGGGGGGCGGTAGTCGTCATGGCGGCGATGATAACAATTTTTTATGGAATTGAAGCACTTAATCATTGCTGCTATAGTCGCGAACGCCGCCAAAAGCGGCCTGGACAGAGGACTTGCGGCAAACTGCCGGCCCTGACCATCGCAATTCATCAGGACGCGAGGCCGTCCTACGGGGCTTTCGCCACCCTGGAAGGCTCGAGATTGTAACAAGCGCAGGTGACATGAGGCCTGAAGCGAGTGCAGAAAGCAGAGTGAATACTCGCATTCTGCGCCGATATTTACGGCCAGTTCACAAAGTGCAGTCAGTCTTGGGCCAGACCATGGCGAATGTTTCGGAAACAACGCCTGTTAAGAGCTGAGTGAGAGCGCAGTCGCCCACACCTAGTCTTGTTTAGCCATGAGCGTGGACTCCCCATTGGAGAACACGGTAAATGCCAACCCGCTGCGGATTCTGCGCGCGGCAGCACCCGAATTATCAGGGATACGTGTAGGGTGGAGATGCACAACCGTCGGACCGTGTAGCACTAGGCTTATATTTAGACGCTTCATCTCGTCCACAGTCGCCGGTTGATTCCTCCTCCTGACCTTAGCTTTTGTTGAAGTGGTGCCTTTGTCACCACCGCTAACAAGCAGGACGCGTCCGTCGCGATACCGGCCCAATTGGCAGGTTTTGCTGGACACTGGAGTGGCCAACCACTCTTGACGCACCTGACACCGACCGTGAGAAGTCGTGTGTGCCGAACGCCGTTTCCGGCAGCCCGGAAACCGACGGTACAACATGAAAAGAATGCTGATTAACGCAACTCAACCCGAAGAGTTGCGTGTTGCACTGGTAGATGGCCAACGCCTCTACGACCTGGACATCGAATCCGGTGCACGCGAGCAAAAGAAGGCCAACATCTATAAAGGCCGTATTACTCGCATCGAACCAAGCCTTGAGGCTGCCTTTGTCGATTTCGGCTCCGAGCGCCACGGCTTCCTGCCCCTCAAAGAAATCTCCCGCGAATACTTCAAGAAAGCCCCTGAAGGCCGCGTGAACATCAAGGACGTCCTGAGCGAAGGCCAGGAAGTCATCGTCCAGGTCGAAAAAGAAGAACGTGGCAACAAGGGCGCCGCCCTGACCACCTTCATCAGCCTGGCCGGTCGTTACCTGGTACTGATGCCGAACAACCCGCGTGCCGGCGGTATTTCCCGTCGCATCGAAGGCGAAGAGCGCAACGAACTGCGTGAAGCGCTGAACGGTTTGATCGCACCGGCCGACATGGGCCTGATCGTGCGCACTGCCGGCCTGGGCCGCAGCAGCGAAGAAATGCAGTGGGACCTCGACTACCTGCTGCAACTGTGGACCGCCATCAAAGAAGCGTCCCTGGATCGTTCCGCGCCGTTCCTGATCTACCAGGAAAGCAACGTGATCATCCGCGCCATCCGCGATTACCTGCGCCAGGACATCGGCGAAGTGCTGATCGACAGCGTTGAAGCCCAGGACGAAGCCCTGACCTTCATCCGCCAGGTGATGCCGCAGTACGCCAGCAAGATCAAGCTGTACGAAGACAGCGTGCCGCTGTTCAACCGTTTCCAGATCGAAAGCCAGATCGAGACCGCTTTCCAGCGTGTCGTCGAACTGCCTTCCGGTGGCTCCATCGTGATCGACCCGACCGAAGCCCTGGTGTCCATCGACATCAACTCGGCGCGCGCCACGAAGGGTAGCGACATCGAAGAAACCGCCCTGCAGACCAACCTGGAAGCGGCTGAAGAAATCGCCCGCCAACTGCGCCTGCGTGACATCGGCGGCCTGATCGTGATCGACTTCATCGACATGACCCCCGCCAAGAACCAGCGCGCCGTGGAAGAGAAAGTCCGCGAATGCCTGGAAGCTGACCGTGCCCGCGTACAGGTCGGCCGCATCTCGCGCTTCGGCCTGCTGGAAATGTCCCGTCAGCGCCTGCGTCCATCCCTGGGCGAGAGCAGCGGCATCGTCTGCCCACGCTGCAACGGCACCGGCATCATCCGTGACGTTGAATCGCTGTCCCTGGCGATCCTGCGCCTGATCGAAGAAGAAGCCCTGAAAGACCGCACCGCCGAAGTCCGCGCACAAGTGCCGATCCCGGTTGCCGCTTTCCTGCTCAACGAAAAACGCAACTCGATCACCAAGATCGAACTGCGCACCCGTGCCCGTATCGTGATCCTGCCGAACGATCACCTCGAGACCCCGCACTTCGAAGTGCAGCGCCTGCGCGACGACAGCCCGGAAGCCCACAGCGGCCAGTCCAGCTACGAAATCGCCGCTGCTGCTGCCGAAGTGGAAGAAGTCCAGCCAGCCGCTGCGACCCGCACCCTGGTTCGCCAGGAAGCGGCCGTGAAGACGGCACCGGCGCGTGCCAACGCACCGGTACCGACTGAAGTTGCCGCCCCGGTTGCCGCGCCGGCCGCCCTGCCTGAGCCAAGCCTGTTCAAGGGCCTGGTGAAGTCGCTGGTCAGCCTGTTCGCCACCAAGGAAGAGCCGGCCGCGCCGGTGGTGGTTGAAAAACCTGCCGCTGAGCGTCCAGCCCGTAACGAAGAGCGTCGCAACGGTCGCCAGCAAAGCCGTAACCGCAACGGTCGCCGTGACGAAGAGCGCAAGCCTCGCGAAGAACGTGCTCCACGTGAAGAACGCGCACCCCGCGAAGAGCGCGCGCCACGCGAAGCCCGTGAAGACACGCCAGCCGTAGCCCGTGAAGAACGTGCACCGCGTGAAGAGCGCGCACCGCGTACTCCACGTGCACCGCGTGAAGATCGCAAGCCACGTGGCGAGCGTGAAGAGCGCGTGCGTGAACTGCGCGAGCCGCTGGATGCTGCACCTGCCGTTGCCGCTGCTGCCGGCGCTGTCGCTGCTGAAGAGCGTCCAGCTCGCCAGCCACGCGAAGAGCGCGCCCCTCGCGAAGAGCGCCAGCCGCGCCCACCGCGTGAAGAGCGCCAGCCACGTGCCGAGCAAGCCGCTGCTGCCAGCGAAGAAGAAGTGCTGACCGGCGAAGAGCAACTGCAGGACGACGGTCAGGACAACGCCGAAGGCGATCGTCCACGCCGCCGCTCCCGTGGCCAGCGTCGTCGCAGCAACCGTCGTGAGCGTCAGCGTGATGCCAACGGCAATGTGATCGAAGGCTCGGAAGAAGCCGGCGAAAACGCAGAAGCCGCGACCAGCGAACCGACCGGCGCCGAACTGGCTGCAGGTCTGGCCGTTACCGCCGCCGTGGCCAGCTCGGTGATCAGCGCCCCCGCTGAAGCCCAGGCGCACGAGCAAGCTGAGCGCGCTACCGCGGCTGTCGAAGAAACCGTTGTGGTTGAAGCACCTGTCGCGCACACCCCGGTGGAAGAAGCGCCAGCTGTTGAAGCACCGGTCGTAGAAGCCACCACCCCGATCGAAGCCCCAGTGGTGCCGGAAGTGGAAGTGGCCCCAGTGGTTCGCGAAGTTCGCGAAGCCCAGCCGGAAGCCGAATTGGCCGCTGTCGAGCCAGCACCGGTGGTTGAGTCTCAGCCTGTGGTTGAAGCACCAGCTGAAGCCCCGGTTGTCGAAGAAGCTGCCCCGGCAGTGCGTGAAGTTCGCGAAGAACAGACCGCCTTCCAGTGGACGGCCCCTGAGCCAGCCGCCCCGGTTGAAGCGCCAGCACCTGCCCCTGTGGTAGAGCAAGCGCCAGCGCCGGTGGTCGAAGCCGTGGTTGCCGAGCCTGCGCCGGTGGTCGAGCCTCAGCCAGTGGTTGAAGCGCCAGTGGTTGCCGAAGTCGCCGCTCCGGTGGTTGAAGCAGCACCTGCCAGCGCCCTGACCGAAAATGGTCGTGCGCCGAACGATCCACGTGAAGTGCGCCGTCGTCGCAAAGAAGCCGAGGCAGCCGCCGCTGCAGCAGCTGCTGCCGCCGAAGCACCGGCCCCGGCCGCTGAAGCCGTGGTTGAACACACTGCACCGATCGTCGACGAAGCCCCGCGCGCCGTCGAAGAAGTGGCAGAGCACCACCCAAAGGCCCTGGAAGAAGAGCACGAGCCTAAACCTCTCGTCTGATTCCAACCGCCACTAAAAAGCCCCGCCTGAGTGATCAGGCGGGGCTTTTTATTGACGCAAGAAACCAAGCTTTATCCCTGGGATACATTCGCCTGCAGGCGCTGGCTGGCCGGCTCCTACAGCTGGATGGGGGAGAAATTCAAACTCTGCGGCAGGTCGACGTCCCAGAGTACGCCCGGATCATCTACCGACACCTCGCTGACGGTCTCCTGTGCAAACAGCGGCCTGGCCCCTCGGTCACCGGTCAGCGCCATCAGGCCCGGCCCCAGCGCCCGGTCAAACGCCACGGGATGCCCATACTGCGCATCCTGAACCGGCACACTGATACCGCCCTCCTCCAGCGCAGCGATCACCCGCTCGATGCTCGACGACTGCACAAACGGCATATCCCCCAGCACCACCAGCCAACCTTCAGCGGTGCCACTGGCCGCGACGGCCGCCGCAATGCTGTCGCCCATCCCCGCTGAATCCAGCAGCAACACTTCGCAGCCGTAGGCTTGCGCCAAGCGAATCACCTCAAGGCGCTCCGGCGAAGTCACCACCCAGCGTTTTACCACCCGCGGCGGCAGCGCCAAAAGCACCTGTTCGATCACCGGCCGCGTCACGCCATCCAGGCCGACGCAATCGGCGAGCAACTTGTCTTGATCGGCGCCGGCCTCGGCACGAAAACGACGGCCCTGGCCGGCCGCCAAAACAATCGCGGTAATCGTCACTCCGCCACCACCGGCAGCGGCTTTTTCTGCATTGGCGCTACGCCATTCTTGATCGCGACAATTTCCGCCATCAGCGACAACGCGATCTCCGACGGCGTATGGCTGCCGATATGCAAACCAATCGGCCCGTGCAAACGCGCGATTGCCTCGGCAGACAAGCCCAGCGCCGCGAGGTTTTCCCGGCGCTTCTGGCTGTTGACCCGTGACCCCAGCGCGCCGATGTAGAACGCGCTGGAATTCAACGCCGTCAGCAAGGCCATGTCGTCCAGCCGCGGGTCGTGGGTCAGGCAGACGATAGCGGTGCGCTCATCGGTCTGGATATTCAACACAGCCTCATCCGGCATGCCCGGCACAAAGCGGCCATGCTGCTCTTCCCAGCCGTAGACAAATTCGTCGCGTGGGTCGCAGATAAGGACTTCGAAATCCAGCAAGCGCGCCATTTCCGCCACGTAGCGTGACAGCTGCCCGGCACCGATCAACAGCAGGCGCCAGCGCGGGCCGTAGATGGCCCGCAAGCGCTCGCCATCAAAGCTGACGATGTCGGTCTTGCTCGCGCTGCTCAGGGTCACGGCGCCAGTGGCCAGGTCCAACTCGCGGGCGACAATTTCATGCGCTTCGCAGCGCGCCAGCAATTGCGCGACCCAGTCCCAATCCTGCACACGCTCCTCGGTCAGGCGCAGCGTGCCGCCGCAAGGCAGGCCGAAGCGCGCCGCTTCATCGCGGGTGACGCCGTAGGTGACCAACTGCACCGGCGGCCCGTCACCGGCCAGGCGGCCGTCCTGCAAGCGCGCAATCAGGTCATCCTCGATGCAACCGCCGGACACCGAGCCGATCACCACGCCGTCGCCACGCAGCGCCAACATGGCGCCCGGCGGCCGTGGTGCACTGCCCCAGGTCTGGACCACGCTGTACAACACCACCGGCTGACCGGCGCGACGCCATTCGAGCACGCTGCGCAAGACATTCAGATCCACACTGTCCATCAACACTCCTGCAAGCGTGCAGCGCAGCCAAGCGGCTGGCCAATGGATTTTAGAACGGGCAACCCTGCGCGAGTTTCATCAGCGTAGACCGACCCGGGTGAACGGCAGCCCCATAAAGACGGGCTTCACCGCAATCTGATGAAGTGTTTACTTAATGTAAATCAAAAAAATGAAAAAGTGATCCACCCGAAACGCAAACGCCCCGAACAAGTCGGGGCGTTTGTGCGAAGCGTCGGTGTCAATTCACACCGGGAAGCGCTTACTTCACCGAAGCAGGAGCAGGACCTTCGGCGACGCCCAGGTCATCTTCCACACGGGTGTCGGAGATGCCAGTACCGCCGGAAGCCAACTCGCTGTGCAGCTTGTCGGTGTCCAGTTCCTTGACCCACTTGGCCACGACGATGGTGGCAACGGCGTTACCGACCAGGTTGGTCAGCGCGCGGGCTTCGGACATGAAGCGGTCGATACCCAGGATCAGCGCCAGGCCGGCAACCGGCAGGTGGCCCACGGCCGACAGGGTTGCAGCCAGTACGATGAAGCCGCTACCGGTCACGCCTGCAGCGCCTTTGGAGGACAGCAGCAGCACCAGCAGCAGGGTGATCTGGTGGGTGATGTCCATGTGGGTGTCAGTCGCCTGGGCGATGAACACGGCAGCCATGGTCAGGTAGATCGAAGTACCGTCGAGGTTGAACGAGTAGCCAGTCGGGATCACCAGGCCTACTACGGACTTCTTCGCGCCCAGGCGCTCCATCTTGATCAGCATGCGTGGCAGTGCGGATTCGGAGGAGGAAGTACCCAGCACGATCAGCAGTTCTTCACGGATATAGCGAACCAGCTTCAGCACGCTGAAACCGTGCGCGCGGCAGATGGCGCCCAGCACCACGACCACGAACAGGATGCAGGTGATGTAGAAGCAGATCATCAGCTGGCCCAGTTGCACCAGCGAACCGACACCGTAGGCACCGATGGTGAACGCCATGGCGCCGAGGGCACCGATTGGGGCGAGCTTCATGATCATGTTGATGATGTTGAACATCACGTGCGCGAAGCGATCGATGAAGTCCAGGACCGGCTTGCCGTAGGCACCCAGGCGATGCAGGGCGAAACCGAAGATCACCGAGAACATCAGCACTTGCAGGATGTCGCCGTTGGCGAACGCACCGACGATAGTGTTCGGGATCACATTGAGGATAAAGCCAACCACGCTCTGGTCTGCACCGGCAGTCACGTAGGCCGCGACTTTGGAGGCGTCCAGGGTCGCCACGTCGATGTGCATGCCGGCGCCCGGTTGCACAACGTTGACGACGATCAGGCCGATCAGCAGGGCGATGGTGGAAACGATTTCGAAGTACAGCAGCGCGTAGCCGCCGGTTTTGCCGACCGATTTCATGCTTTGCATGCCAGCGATGCCGCTGACAACGGTGCAGAAGATGATCGGGGCGATGACCATTTTGATCAGCTTGATAAAGCCGTCACCCAGTGGCTTGAGGGCCACGCCGGTCTGTGGGTAGAAGTGACCGAGCAAAATACCGATAACGATTGCAACGATCACCTGGAAATACAGGGATTTGTAGATTGGCTGACGAGTCGTCATTGCAAAGTTCCTCAATCGTCCCGTGTGGCAAATATCCGCCATTGCCCACGACACTTGAATTGCGAACCCTCCTGCACTGGAGGGATTTGTTGTTTGCGAGGCTTGTAGGACCAGGCCTGCGCTGTTGTATGTATCGCAAACGGCGTGCCAGCTTTGGTAAAAATCCTACAGGCCTTTAGACATCAGGGCTGGGGGATTTTCGACCCCTTCTAACGCAGGTAAACAGGTGGCGGATTTCCGCCCACTCGCCCAATCCCGTCCTACAATTTGGCGGATATCCGCCTTGTCCCTCTCCCAGGGGGTGGCTACCATCGGCCACTCCATGGACGAGGCCTTCGCATGCGTGAACGTACCATCGCCAGTCATTACGCCCGGGCGGCCCTCGGCGGTGCACGCCGAGCCGGCTATGATTATTCGGGCCTGTTGTTGCAGGTCGGTATTACCCCGCAATTACTGAGCGAACCTCGCGCCCGTATTGCACCGGAGCAATTTACCCGACTGCTGCAAATGCTCTGGCTGGCGCTGGACGACGAATACCTGGGCTTTGCCGACGGCCCAAGCAAACGCGGCACTTTCGCCATGATGTGCCACGCGCTGATCCACTGCCGCACCCTGGAGAAAGCGCTGGAACGCGGCTTATTATTTTATAGCCTATTCCCACAAGGTCCGCGCTGGCAGCTGACCCGCGAAGGCGACATGGCCCGCTTGAGCCTCGACGACTCGCAACTGTGGGACCCGGACCATTTCCTCAGCGAATGCCTGCTGGTGATCTGGCATCGCCTGGGCAGTTGGCTGATCGGCCAACGGATTCGGCTGCACCAGGCCACGTTCAGCTACCCGATGCCGGCCCATGCCACTGAATACGACCTGCTGTTTCCGTGCACCCTGGTGTTCGGCGCCTCGAGCAGCAGCCTGGTATTTCCCAGCCGCTACCTGAGCCTGCCGTTGCTGCAGGACGAGCGTACGCTCAAGCACTTCCTGGAACGCTCGCCGGCGGATTTGCTGTCGCGCCCCGATGAGGGCGACAGCCTGAGCAGCCAACTGCGGCGCCTGCTGAGCCGCGACCGCACGCCCTGGCCGGACCTGGAAGCCGTCGCCCAGCACCTGCACATCAGCCCGCAAACCCTGCGCCGGCATCTGCGAGAGGAAGGCACCAGTTTCCAGGCACTCAAGGATGAGCTGCGGCGGGACATCGCCATCTATCACCTGGGGCGGGCGGATCTGTCATTGCAGGAGATCGCCGAGCAGTTGGGATTTTCCGAACCATCGGCGTTTCATCGGGCGTTCAAGAAGTGGACGGGGCTGACGCCCGGGGCGTACCGGGCGCAGGAAAGTTAGAGGTGTGTTGCCGGCGATGAAGCCATCACCGCCGATAAAGCTCACACCGCTGGAAAGTGAATCTTGAACGCCGCCCCACCCAATGGTGAATCACCCAGGGTCAGGCGCGCGCTGTAGCTTTCAATGATGTCCTTGACCACCGCCAGGCCAATGCCCTGCCCCGGATGCTGGCGGTCCAGCCGCTCGCCCCGCTGCAGGATCCGTGCACGCTGATCCGGTGGCACCCCGGGCCCGTCGTCTTCAATGCACAGCTCGGTGCCTTCCAGGCTTTCCACCAGGCTGATGCGCACTTCACTCAGGCACAGCCGGTAGGCGTTTTCCAGCAGGTTACCGAGCAATTCGAGCAAGGCGCCCTTCTCGATCGGTACGTCGCACTCTTCCGGCAGATCAAAAGACACGGTCACGCGTTTGTCGCGGTAGACCTTGTCCAGCGTGTCGCACAGGCTTTGCAGCACCGGCTCCAGGCGCACCTGGTGGCGCACCAGGCCGCTTTTGCGCAGGCTCGCGCGCTGCAACTGGTAGCTGATCTGCTGGCTCATGCGCTCGATCTGCGATTGCAGGACCCAGGCCTGGTCGCGGTCTTCCGGACGCTGGGCCATGTCCTCGCTTACGCCCTGCAATACTGCCAGCGGGGTTTTCAGGCTGTGGGCCAAGTCGTCGAGGGAGTCGCGATAGCGTGCCCGCTGCTCGCGCTCGCTGTGCAGCAAACGGTTGAGCGAGCCGGTCAGGCGCAGCAGTTCGCGGGGATGTTCTTCGCTGAGGCTTTCGCGGGTGCCGCCTTCGATCTGGTCGAGTTCCTGGCTCAGGCGCCGCAAGGCTTGCAGGCCCCAGGTCAGGCCCAGCCATAGCAACGTCAGCAGCACCAGCAAGGCTGCGCCGAAGCCCAGGTACAGGTTTTCGCGCAGGCCTTCGAGGGTCAGCTGATATTCGCGCACCGGCTGCAGGGCGACGATACTGAACGCCGCGCTCTTGCCGCCGAGCAGCTTGACCTCGACGTCATAGACGAAGAATTCCTGGCCGTTGGCTTCGCGAATTCGCGCAAATTCATTGCCGCGTCCGTCATAGCGCGGCTTGTAGTTGATGTTTTCTTCTTTGGTCGCCCGCGAGCGCCACACCAGGTGGCCCTCACGGTCATAGATGTAGCCCAACAGGCGGCTGTCAGTCAGGTTGAAACGTTCGTCAGGCAACTGCGCCGGCATCAGCAGCCGGTTGTTTTCGACGCGTGCCGCCGAAATCAGGGTAGTGACATCCGACGCCAGGCGCTGCTCGATGGAATCCTGCAACGCCAGGCTGAACGCCCCCTGCATGGCCGGCAACAAACCCAGCATGAACAGCACGGCCAGGGTGGCGGCCGCCAGCATCAAGCGCACGCGTAGCGAGCGAATCAACGGCAGCGCTCATTGAACAGGTAGCCCAGGCCGCGCACGGTGTCGATCGGCTTGAACCCCGCCGGGCCTTCGAGTTTGCGGCGCAGGCGGCCGACCAGCACTTCGATCACGTTTGGATCGCGCTCGTCGTCATCGGGGTAGAGCTGCTCCATCAAACGGTCCTTGGCCACCACTTGCTGGTGATGGCGCATCAGGTATTCGAGGATCCGGTATTCGTAGGCGGTCAGTGCCAGCGGCTGTTCGTCGAGGGACGCCTGCTTGCGATTGAGGTCCAGCAGCAACGGCCCGGCGACGATGGTCGATTGGGTAAAGCCGCTGGAGCGGCGCAACAAGGCATTCATCCGCGCCTCCAGCTCTTCGAACTGGAACGGCTTGACCACGTAGTCGTCGGCGCCCGCCGCCAGGCCTTCGACCTTGTCCTGCCAGTTGCCACGCGCGGTGAGGATCAGGATCGGGAAGGTCTTGGCCTGGGCGCGCAATTGGCGGATCAGGTCCAGGCCGCCCATGCCGGGCAGGCCGAGGTCAATGATCGCCAGGTCATGATTGAATTGGCCGGTCTGGTACAGGGCCTCTTCGGCGTTGGCCACGGCCTCGACCACATGCCCACTGTCGGTCAGGCGGGTAAACAGGTGATGACGCAGCAGCGCCTCATCTTCCACCACCAGCAATTTCATAAGGCTCTCCAAAGCAAATCAACTGTCCGACAGGGGGATATCATAGCGGCCCTGCAAGTCTTGCTGGCGCATTTTAATGCCATTGTACTGGCCGGTCAGGTGTTGATAACCGGCGCGATAGCCCTGCTGCGGGGTCGCAAGGCCCAGGGACTGGCCCCAGGGCGTGGGCTGGCTGCCCGCCTCTTCGAAACTCACACGCTGGATCAGCGTGCTGGTTTTCTTGGTTTTCTCACGACCGAATCCTGCAAAGGCGCCATCGGAGGCCTGGACCCCGGCAGTGGCACTCAGCATGGTCAACGCCAACATCAGCTTTTTGATCGCAGTCATGGTGTTACCTCATACGCGCAGGGCTGTGGTGTGTTGAGACCAGCCTACGCAAACGCCCCTGAACTCCCCCTGAACAGGCTCTGAACCTCGCCTGAACCGTTGCGGGCTATCCGGCGGCGCAGCAACTCGGCAAAATACCGCCCATGAATCCCCTACCCGCTTGCTGCACCCCACTCGATGCCCACTGGCCGCTGCCCGCCCCGTTGCCGGGCACGGTATTTCTCAGCACCCGGTTTGACCCGGCCTTGCTGGCGGACGGGGATTTCCAGCGCAGCGCCGTGCCGCCACCGCCGAGCATCCAGCGCTCGGTGGCCAAGCGCCAGGCCGAGTTTCTTGCCGGTCGACTGTGTGCACGCGCCGCCCTGCAAAGGCTGGATCACCTGGATTGTGTGCCGGCGATTGGCGACGACCGCGCACCGGTGTGGCCGGCGCATATCAGTGGCTCGATCACCCACAGCACCGGGCATGCCGCCGCGATTGTCGGGCACAAGGCGCAATGGCGCGGGCTGGGCATGGACCTGGAGAACCTCCTGAGCCTGGAACGCGCGGAACGCCTGGCCGGGGAAATCCTGACCGCCGATGAACTGCAGCGCATGGCCGCCCTCCCTCGCGAACAGGTCGCCTTGCTGGTGACGCTGACGTTTTCGGCCAAGGAGAGTCTGTTCAAGGCGCTTTATCCGATCGTGCAGAAGCGCTTCTATTTCGAGCATGCCGAGGTGGTGGAGTGGTCAGAGGCCGGTCACCTGCGGCTGCGACTGCTGACGGATTTGTCCGAAGAGTGGTGCCATGGCAAGGAATTGACGGGGCAGTTTGCGCTGGATGACGGACAGCTGTTGAGCCTGGTGGCGGTAGGCGCCTGATAGGGCGCTGGCGCCGGCAAGGGAATGCACTGCAAATGCACGAGCCGGCTTGCCGGCGAGAGCACTATCAAGGCTTATCCTGGTCTCGCGGCCAACTCAGGCTAAAGCAAGCCCCACCCAAGTTGTTGCTCTTGCTGATCAACGCCCGCCCGCCGTGCCAATAAATGATCCGCCGCACAATCGACAACCCCAACCCATGCCCGCCAGAGGCGCGGGTGCGGCTGTCATCCAGGCGTAGGAACGGCGTGAAAATGCGCTCCCAGGCACTCTCCGGCACACCGGGGCCATCATCTTCCACATCGATACGGCAGCGCACCTGCCCCACCTGGTAACTGATCAAGACCTGGCCCTGGGCGTGGCGCATGGCATTGCTCACCAGGTTTTGCAGGGCGCGGTGCAGATAGCGCGGTTCGGCGTCGACCCAGGCGTCATCCCAATGCGCCGAAGACAGGCAAATGCCCCGACTCACCACGACTTGAGGGCGCAGTGGCGATAATTCGCCGATGACCTGATCGAGCAGCGCATCGAGGTCGACCCGTTGGAAATTCAGCTCCGGCGCGCCCTGCTCCAGGCGCGCATACGTGAGCATCTCATCCACCAGGCCATCGAGGTCCTGGATATCGCTGTCCATGCCTTCCAGGTATTTGCGCCGGGCGTCAGCGGTGGTCGCGTCGCCGAGCATCTCCAGGCCAAAGCGCAGGCGCGCTACCGGGGTGCGCAGCTCGTGGGACACCGCGCGCACCAGTTCGCGCTGGATGGCGAGCAATTGCTGCAAGTGCTCGGCCATGCCATTGAACGCCGCGGCCAGGCGCCCTACCGAGTCAGCCCCCCGGGCTGGTACGCGCACCTCCAGGTTGCCCTTGGCGATACGCGTCGCGGCCGCTTCCAGGCCTTTGAGGCGCCGCTCCAGCTGACGCACCAATAGATAGACGATCAGGCCAATCAGGCTCAGGCCGATCAAGGCGATCAGGATCAGCCATTGCGCCGGGTAAGGGTTCATTTGAAACAGTGGGCCGATTTCCAGCACCCAGGGCGTGCCGACCATGCCGGCGAAGACGCGGATCGAATCGCCGCCCTTGCCCAGGGCCATCACCGTATCGCCTTCCGACACGCGGCGACGCTGGTCTTCGTCCATGTCGGCCTGGTCGAGGGCCACCAGGTGCATCTCGAAGCCAAAACCCTTGGCTTCTTTTATAGCGGCCAGGCGTTGCGGCTGTTCGGCCACCGGGAAGCGCACCAGTTCGTCGGCCAAGAGGTAAATCGTCGCACGGGCCAGTTGCTCGCTGATCTGCTGCACTTCGCCGGTCAACACCAGTTGCTCCCGCTCACTGACCAGGCGCAGCACGCGTGCCGCATGGGGGCCGGTCTGTTCTACCAGGACCTGACCGCGTTGCAGGCGATTGCGCTGGCTGAGGTCCAACTGGGCGTCGCTGAGGGTGCGCAATTGCAGCGGGATACCGAGCAGGCGCTCCCACACCGCCAGGGCGCGCTGACGCTCGATGGCGCTCATCGGCTGCAGGTTGTCGCCCATCAGCGCGAAGGTGCCATGGGCCAGGCGCTCGCGGTATTGGCCGCTGCGCACCTCGTTGAGCAGGTGCAAGGCCAGCACGCCGAGCAACGCCACCAGGATCAGCGCCGCACACATGCCGCCATAGATGCGCAGGAAGATCGAGTTCACAGCGGCAGATCAACGGCGGCTTCGGGGACGAACAGGTAGCCTTTGCTGCGAATGGTCTTGATCAGGCGCGGGTGGATCGGATCGTCGCCGATTTTCGGGCGGATCCGCGAGATGCGCACGTCGATGGAGCGGTCCTGGCCGTCATAGCCGACGCCGCGCAGGGCGATAAAGATTTCTTCGCGGGACAGGATGCGCCCGGCATTCGCCACCAACAGCCACAGTAGGTCGAATTCGGCGCTGGTCAGTTCGATTTCGCCCGCGTGCAACCAGGCTTCGCGCAGGGCGTTGTCGACCACCAGCGGGCCGAACTGCAGGCGGCGCTGGTTCTCCACGGCGGCAGGTTCCGCCGGTTCGCTGCGCCGCAGCAGGGCCTGGATGCGGGCCAGCAACAGGCGCGGCCGCACCGGCTTGCACACATAGTCGTCGGCGCCCATGTCCAGGCCGAGCACCTGGTCCATGTCGTCGGTACGCGCGGTGAGCATCAGGATCACGCCATCGTAGTGCTCGCGGACCTTGCGGCAGATGCTCAGGCCATCTTCCCCAGGCAACATCAGGTCGAGAATCACCAGGTCGGGTTGTTCGGCGATGATGCGTGCCGCAGCCAGGGCGCCGTCACTCTCGACCGAAACCCGCAGGCCATTGCTCTCCAGGTAATCACGGGTCAACTCGGCCAATCGCTCGTCGTCCTCGACAATCAATACCTGCCAGGCTTCCTGCTCCATGCGTGATCCTCGTTTTTATCAAGGGATTCGTCAGCCAGTGCGGTCAAAGGGGGAGCGAGATTGCCCGCTCCGCCTGTTTGATCTGCGCCCGGCATACCTTATTTGTAATGTTTTGAGGGCATAACAAACCCCGATTGTAGCCATGCCCCAACCCTCAAGCACAAGCCGGGAAATCCATTCGGTGATCGCATTTTTTTGTGATAGGGTTCGCGCCCTCAAAAATCCAATCGGCTGTTTTTATCTTGGAATATTCGGTGACAAACGGCTGAATCCAGCAGTACTGCGGCCTACACGGCTGTTCCACGTTTCATACACATTTTACCCACAGCGTTATCCACAGGTAGTGCGTTGCTAAGCCCCCCAAAACGCATTATCTTGTAGCTCGGCGCTAAAAAAACCCTACATGTAGGGTTTTGAGCGAAAAGACCCAACACAAATCAGACAAGAAACTCAAGCCCTTTCTTGCTCCTGTTTGGTCTAACCAAAGCATTTTTTGAAAGCCCACACCGCGCACGCGGATGGCAACCGTTTCACGCTTCAACAGCGCAAAACGGTACGGGTGTTGCAGCGCTTGAACCGGGCGACTGTCACCCAACAGGAATACGGCCAGAGGCTTTTACGCCTTGAACCGAAGACTTCGGCATGGAAGCGGCGCGAATAGCTCCCTTCCTCCTGTCCCGAAGTTGTTATGCCAGGCCAAAGGCCTGTTGTAAGTGCTTCAGGACGGAACGGTGGGCACCGAGATGGTGCCCAAATAAATATAGAATGTGGAGACAACCCCCCATGCAAACCGACACAACTCGCGAGAACCCGCAAGGCTCCGTGCCGCAGGCCGCTGATTCGAACCTGGATCTGTCCGCCACCGCGCCCGGCCAATTGCGTGTGATCAAGCGTAACGGCACTGTCGTTCCTTATACCGATGACAAAATCACCGTCGCCATCACCAAAGCGTTTCTTGCAGTTGAAGGCGGCACCGCTGCCGCTTCGTCGCGCATCCACGACACCGTTGCCCGCCTGACCGAACAAGTCACCGCGACCTTCAAGCGTCGCATGCCATCGGGCGGCACCATCCACATCGAAGAAATCCAGGACCAGGTCGAACTGGCCCTGATGCGTGCCGGCGAGCAGAAAGTCGCCCGCGACTACGTGATCTACCGTGACTCGCGCGCCAAGGAACGTGCCGTACGTTCCCCGGCTGAAGAAGCTGCCGTGCAAGCGCACCCGTCAATCCGCATCACCCTGGCCGACGGCAGCTTTGCCCCACTCGACCTGGGCCGCCTGAACACCATCATCACCGAGGCCTGCGAAGGCCTGGAAGAAGTCGACGGTGACCTGATCCAGCGCGAAACCCTGAAGAACCTGTACGACGGCGTGGCCCTGACCGACGTCAACACCGCCCTGGTGATGACCGCCCGTACCCTGGTTGAACGCGAGCCGAACTACTCGTTCGTGACCGCGCGCCTGCTGATGGACACCCTGCGTGCCGAAGGCCTGGGCTTCCTGAAAGTCGCCGACAGCGCCACCCACCACGAGATGGCCGACCTGTACGCCAAGGCCCTGCCGGCCTACATCGCCAAGGGTATTGAATTCGAATTGCTGAACCCGGTCCTGGCCACCTTCGACCTGGAAAAACTCGGCAAGGCGATCAACCACGAGCGCGACCAGCAGTTCACCTACCTGGGCCTGCAAACCCTGTACGACCGTTACTTCATCCACAAGGACGGTATCCGCTTCGAACTGCCGCAAGTGTTCTTCATGCGCGTGGCCATGGGCCTGGCGATTGAAGAGAAGCAGAAAGAAGACCGCGCCATCGAGTTCTACAACCTGCTGTCATCCTTCGACTACATGTCGTCGACCCCGACCCTGTTCAACGCCGGCACCCTGCGTCCACAGCTGTCCAGCTGCTACCTGACCACCGTGCCGGATGACCTGTCGGGCATCTACCACGCGATCCACGACAACGCCATGTTGTCCAAATTCGCCGGCGGCCTGGGCAACGACTGGACCCCGGTGCGCGCACTGGGTTCGTACATCAAGGGCACCAACGGCAAGTCCCAGGGCGTTGTACCGTTCCTGAAAGTGGTGAACGACACCGCCGTCGCCGTGAACCAGGGTGGCAAGCGCAAAGGCGCTGTGTGTGCCTACCTGGAAACCTGGCACATGGACATTGAAGAGTTCATCGAGCTGCGCAAGAACACCGGTGATGACCGTCGTCGTACCCACGACATGAACACCGCCAACTGGATCCCTGACCTGTTCATGAAGCGCGTCTTCGATGACGGCAAGTGGACCCTGTTCTCGCCCTCCGAAGTCCCGGACCTGCACGACCTGACCGGCAAGGCCTTCGAAGAGCGCTACGAGTACTACGAAGCCCTCACCGAGTACCCAGGCAAGGTCAAGCTGTTCAAGACCATCCAGGCCAAAGACCTGTGGCGCAAAATGCTCTCCATGCTGTTTGAAACCGGCCACCCATGGCTGACCTTCAAAGACCCGTGCAACCTGCGCAGCCCGCAGCAGCACGTCGGCGTGGTCCACAGCTCGAACCTGTGCACCGAGATCACCTTGAACACCAACAAGGACGAGATCGCCGTTTGCAACCTGGGCTCGATCAACCTGCCGAACCACATCGTCAACGGCAAGCTGGACACCGCCAAGCTGGAACGCACCGTCAACACCGCTGTACGCATGCTCGATAACGTGATCGACATCAACTACTACTCGGTGCCACAGGCGCAGAACTCCAACTTCAAGCACCGTCCGGTTGGCCTGGGCATCATGGGCTTCCAGGATGCGCTGTACCTGCAGCACATTCCTTACGGTTCGGATGCTGCGGTCGAGTTCGCCGACAAGTCCATGGAAGCGGTCAGCTACTACGCGATCCAGGCCTCCTGCGACCTGGCCGACGAGCGCGGTGCCTACGAGACATTCCAGGGTTCGCTGTGGTCCAAAGGCATCCTGCCGCTGGACTCGCAACAGATCCTGATCGAAGCCCGTGGCCAGAAGTACATCGATGTCGACCTGAACGAATCCCTGGACTGGGCGCCGGTACGTGCCCGTGTGCAGAAAGGCATTCGTAACTCCAACATCATGGCCATCGCACCGACCGCGACCATCGCCAACATCACCGGCGTATCGCAGTCGATCGAACCGACCTACCAGAACCTGTATGTGAAATCGAACCTGTCGGGCGAATTCACCGTGATCAACCCGTACCTGGTTCGCGACCTCAAGGCCCGCGGCCTGTGGGACTCGGTCATGATCAACGACCTGAAGTACTACGACGGTTCGGTGCAGCAGATCGAGCGCATCCCGCAAGAACTCAAAGAGCTCTACGCGACCGCCTTCGAAGTGGACACAAAGTGGATCGTGGATGCCGCCAGCCGTCGCCAGAAGTGGATCGACCAGGCTCAGTCGCTGAACCTGTACATCGCCGGCGCATCGGGCAAGAAGCTCGACGTGACCTACCGCATGGCTTGGTATCGTGGCCTGAAAACCACTTACTACCTCCGTGCCCTGGCCGCGACCAGCACCGAGAAGTCGACCATCAACACCGGCAAGCTGAACGCTGTGTCCAGCGGTAACCACGGTGATGATTCGGTGCTCGCCGCCCCGGCCGGCCCGGCGCCAGTGCCAAAAGCCTGCGCGATTGACGAGCCGGATTGCGAAGCTTGCCAATAAGCTGAGCCCGCCCTGGGGCTAACCCCCCAAGGCTGAAAAGCCCCCGATACACTTAACGTGTATCGGGGGCTTTCTTTTGCCCGGTAAAACCCTCGTGCAAGACTAGATCAATACGGTGGCGATACCGACTGCCGGCACACCGCCTCGCTGCCCCCACAGCTCAATGCGGCCGTTAATCACTGCCATCGAATGGCCGCCGTACTCCACCGTCCCGACCTTGCTGTTTCTCAAGTCGGCATCGGTCGCCTGCCTGTAAAGCCCCTTCAGTCCTATGCGGTCCAAACCTTCTCGCGAATACTCTCCATCGTTGAGGGTCTGGATGGCTTGCTCGAAACTGCGCGCGCCCTTACCGTCGTTGTTTTCCATCTGGGCCCGCTTGGCGCTCGCGGCAAATATGAAGTTGGCAGACGTTATCATCGAAGGATCATCGCCCTCGAATCGGGCCTCCTTTGCCGCCAGCTTGAATTCTTCCTTGGAAAGATGAACCTTGTATCCATCGCGCATCGTCACGTCATAGCCATCGCCCGCCTCTTTTACCTCCTTGAATACATCTGTAGGCTCCTTGCCATACCGCATCATGGCGGCCTTGATTGCGGAAACCGTCACACAATTGCCGTCAGGCCCTTGCTTGAAACCCGTCCAGATATTGCCCTGTTCTTTTCCAGTTCCCGGCTTTTGCCCGGGGTTACTGTTATCAGGCTTGTAGTTGAAATAATTCTGCCCTTTTGTGTAAGGCCGATTGCCCATTTTCTCGGCAGGACCAAACCCCGCAGGGTCCACTCTACCGCCGCCCCTACCCCCCCCTCCGCCACCTCCCGGCGGTGGCGTGTTCGGTGGTGGGACATCATCCGCATCGGGAAACCACTCCTTCAGCAGCCGCTTGAGAAGCTCAAGGTACTTGCTATCGGATTCTTGGATGAGCTTCTTGAGGATCTCCTTGAATTTTTCATCACCCAAATTCTCACGCAGTTCACTCAATTTGTTGCGCAAGTCCTGGACCGACTGGGTTTTGCCGTCTTTCTCGGCGTCGAACAACTGTTGGAGGAACGACTTGACCGTCGATGCGTGGTCCACAGGTTTAACTGGCGGCGAATCACCTCGCGCAACCCCAGCCACAGAGGCGGTACGCCGCGCCCCCGAGGCGGATACTCCTGAACTTCCCATCTTCGGCACTCCCACTGATTGGTGAGCCGACAAGGCTCTTGACCATCAGTGGCAAGACAGAAATGGAGTGTTCCTTCCCCAGAAATTCAACGCGTAACCTGTAATGTCATGGGTTATTTTCCTACGCCCACAAAAAAGCCCCTCTTACGAGGGGCTTCTTGTCGAGCGCTTTTGCATCAGGTCATCTGAATGATGGTCTGCATGATGGTGCTCTGGGTGGAGATGGTCTTGGCGTTCGCCTGGTAGTTGCTCTGGGCCTTGATCAGGTCCACCAGCTCGTTGGTCAGGTTGACGTTGGAGTTCTCCAGCGAGTTGGCCACGATCGAACCCAAGGTCCCGGCTTGCGGGCTGTCATAACCCGGCTGGCCCGAGGCGAAGGTCTCTCTCCAGGTGGTGCCGCCGGAGGGCTGCAGGCCCTGTTCGTTGTTGAAGCTGGCCAGGGAGATCTGGCCGATAGCCTTGCTCTGCTGGTTGCTGAACGTGGCGAACAGTACACCGCTGCCGTCGATTTTCAGGCCGGTGATCTGGCCGGTGGCGTAGCCATCGGTGACCGGCGGGTTGCGGTAGCTGGCGGAGTTGTACTGGGTGATGTTACCCATGTTGACGGCAATACCGCCGGTGTTGGCAGCAGCACCGTTGTCCTTCCAAACGCCATCGACCAGGCCGCCCGGCTTCCAGTCGTCAATGGTCATGGTAGTGTCCTTGACGTTGGCGCCGACAATTTTTTCGAGCTTGCCAGAGGTATCAAAGGTCAGCGTAGACGGCACTGGGGCAACGGCACCGGTACCGCTGATCGGCGTGCCATCCGGGTTACGGCCGTCAATCAGCGTGTAGGACTGCCAGACGTTGCCATCGGTTTTAACCATGTACTGCACCATCGAGTGGGCGTTGCCCTGGGTATCGTAGAGCGTGGTGGAGTACTGGGTGTTGAAGCTGTCGGTCTTGGTCGGATCGAACGGGTGGTCCGTCTGATTGATCGGCAGGTCCGAAGAATTCAGGTTACTGGTGGAGTCCACTTTGGTGGACGCCTTCGGCGGCAGGTTCGCCAGGTTCAGTTGCAGATCGACCAGGCCACCCTTGACGATTTTGCCATCGGCGTCCGCTGCGTAGCCTTGCAGGCGCGAAGTACCGGTGTTGTTAGTGATGTAGCCATCTTTGTCGGCACGGAACGCACCGCTGCGGGTGTATTCCAGCGAGCCGTCGCTGCCCTTCTGCACGAAGAAGCCGCCACCCTGGATCGCCATGTCCAGGATACCGCCGCTGTTGTTGACGTCACCCTGGGTGAACTGCTGCGACACAGCCGCCAGGTTCACACCATTGCCGATGCTGTTCTGGCCGGTGCCCAGTTTGGAGGCGGCGTAGATGTCCGCGAATTCCGCACGGGACGACTTGAAGCCAGTGGTCGCGACGTTGGCGATGTTGTTGCCGGTCACGTCCAGTTGTTTGTTGGCCGCATAGAGGCCGCTAAGGCCGATATTAAAAGACATGTTTCTCTCCCTCTGCCGTATTTAGCCGGCTCTATGTACCGATAGTCTGAATTTGCGACAGCTTGACGCTGCCCATGCCACCTGCAAGGTTCAACAGCATTTCGCCGCCGGTCTTGCTCAACGTCACGCTGGTCACCGTCGCGGGCAGCGAGGTCGCCAGGGCTACCGAGTCGCCCTTGTCATTTTTGGTGGTGGCCGCGAAGGTGTAGGTACCTGCGGGGGCCACTTCACCTTTGTCGTTCTTGCCGTCCCAGATGAAGTCGGAGTTACCCGCGCTCTGGGCGCCCATGTCGATGGTGCGCACCACGTTGCCATCTTTGTCAGTGATCTTGATGGAGACGTTACCCACCGCAGAGGTCACCGCGACCGAACCGGTCATGCTCTTGCTTGTGTCCACCAGGGCCTTGTCGGTCTGGGTGATGATCGAGCGCCCGACCAGCGACGATGCCTGCAGCGCTTGCGAGGAGCTGAAGTTGCTCGAGATCGCATTCACCGAGTCGTTCAGGGTGTTGATGCCTTCCAGGCTGCTGAACTGCGCCAACTGGGCCACGAACGCGCCGTTGTCCTGGGGCGACAGCGGGTTCTGGTTTTTCAGCTGGGTCACCAGCAGTTGCAGGAATGCATCCTTGCCCAGCGACTGGTTGCCCGTCGCCGCCTTGGAGGCGTCACCGACGCTGCTGTTATCTGTGGCGGTCTTGACCTTGGAGTTGAAAAGGTCCTGGACTGCCGTGTTGTTTGTCGTATCAACGATGGCCATTAGTGGCGCCCCTTATCACTGACCCAGGGTCAGGACCTTCTGCATCATGGTTTTGGCGGTGTTCATCATTTCCGCGTTGGTCTGGAACGAGCGGCTGGCGGAGATCATGTCTGCCATTTCCTCGACCACATTGACGTTCGGGTAGTAGACGTAGCCTTTTTCGTTCGCCGCCGGGTGATTCGGCTCGTAGCGGGCCTCCAGGTTGCTCTGGTCTTCCACCACACCGAGCACCTGCACGCCGGAACCTGCAGCGCCCTGGTCCTGGAACAGCGAATCGCTGCCGCCGCTCTGGCCGCCCTGGAACATGGTGGCGAACACCGGGTGACGGGCGCGGTAGGTCTGGTCAATGCTCGACGACACGGTCTCGGCGTTGGCGATGTTACTGGCGACGGTGTTCAAACGCGTGGTCTGCGCGCTCATGCCACTGCCGGCAATATTGAAAACACTGGACAGGGACATGGCTTACTCTCCACGCAGGGCTGACATCAGCCCTTTGAATTTACTGTTGAGCAGGGTGAAGCTGGCCTGGAAGTTCACCGAGTTCTCGGCGTAGGCCGATTGCTCCAGCTGGGCGTCGACGGTGTTCTGGTCGATCGATGGCTGCATCGGCGTGCGATACAGCAGCGACTCGTCACCATTGCCCAGGCCTTGCGCTTCGATATGACGGCTGTTGGTCATGTTCAAGGCGAAGGTGCCGTTCTTGGTCTTCTCCTGCTGTGCGGCGAGCACGGCGGAGAAGTCCAGGTCCCGAGCCTTGTAGTTCGGGGTGTCGGCGTTGGCAATGTTGTTGGCCAGGACTTCGGCACGCTGGGCGCGGAAGCCCAGGGCTTGTTCGTGGATACCGAGCGCTTTATCGAAGCTGATGCTCATGGCGGAAACCTTTAGGCTGACCTGCTGTTCGTTAACAGGGTTATAGCAAGGCTCATGCCAATCCGGGCAAGGCCCGTATATCAAGGGTTTCGGAGGGTGGTTGCCGACGGCAATGCCAGAAAAGCGGCAAGCGGTTTCCGCGTGGCGCCAGTAAAGCGGCAATCGAGGTTGCCGCTTTCAGGAGATTTGCCGCATAACAATGGTGGGTGCGGGCTTGTGTGGGAGCAGGGCTTGCCCGCAATGCAGGCTCCTCGGTTTTTTCAGTCACAACGAGGTGCTGCTATCGCAGGCAAGCCAGCTCCCACACAAGCCAGGCTCCCACATTGATCTTACTTGGCCTGGTAGATGATCCCAGGACTGCACTGCACCATCTGGTAATGATCGGGCAGGCCGTTCAGCGCTTCGGATGCGCCGAGGAACAGATAGCCACCGCGCTTGAGCGTGCCGTGGATGCGCAACAGGATGTCTTTCTTCACTTCGGCCGAGAAGTAGATCAGCACGTTGCGGCAGAACACCATGTCGAACTTGCCCAGGCTGGCGTAGCTGTCGAGCAGGTTGAACGAGCGAAACTCCACGCGGCTCTTGATCGGCGCCTTGACCGCCCAACGCCCGGCCCCTTTCGGGTCGAAGTAACGTTGCAGGCGCTCCTGGGACAAACCACGGCCCAGGGCCAGGCTGTCGTACTCGCCGGTCTTGCAGTTGGTGAGCATGGTGCCGGACAGGTCAGTGGCGACAATTTGCGCACCGGCCTTGAGCTGGCCCATGTTGGTCCGCTCGAACTCATCGATGGACATCGAGATCGAGTACGGTTCCTGCCCCGAGGAGCAGGCCGCCGACCAGATGCGCAGGCGCTGGCCCGGGCTGGCCTTGATGGCTTCCGGCAGCACCTTGCTCTTGAGCACTTCAAACGGATAGGTGTCGCGAAACCACAAGGTTTCGTTGGTGGTCATGGCATCGACCACCATTTCCTTGAGCCCGCTGCGCGGCTGGCCCTGGATGCGCTGGACCAACTCGCCCAGCGACTTGATGCCCTGCTGTTCCATCAGTTTGTTGAGACGGCTGGATACCAGGTACTGCTTGTTCTCACCGAGCAATATGCCACAGGCTTTTTCCAGGAAGACCCGGAACTGTTCGAAATCCAAATTACCCGTAGACAATGATACCGCCTCTTAAATCGTGTGACCGCCAGGGGACATCCCCTAGCCGTGATCTGCTGCCTTGATCCGGTCGACTACCCGGGCTGCCAGGTCATCAGGGCGGAATTTGGCCAGGAAGTCATCGGCACCGACCTTCTTGACCATCGCCTGATTGAATACACCCGACAACGAAGTATGCAGGATGATATGCAATTTTTGCATGCGTGGGTCATTGCGTATCTCGGCCGTGAGGGTGTAGCCGTCCATTTCCGGCATCTCGATGTCAGAGATCATCATCAAGAATTCTTCTTCCGGCTTCTTGCCTTCGTCCACCAGCTTGCGCAGGTAATCCAGCGCCTGGCGACCATCATTGAGCGCCACCACCTCCACACCGACGGTCTGCAGGCAACGGGTCACCTGCTTGCGCGCCACCGAGGAGTCGTCCACCGTCAGCACACGCAAGGAAATCGCCTTGTGTGCCGTCTCGGCGTCCACCACGCCCACGGAAATCGATTCCGAGGTCGGCGCCACTTCGGCGAGGATCTTCTCCACGTCAATGATTTCCACAAACTGGTTATCGACCCGCGTCACCGCCGTGAGGTAGTGATCGCGGCCGGTGCCCTTGGGCGGCGGATGGATCTCTTCCCAGTTCATATTGACGATGCGCTCCACCGAGCGCACCAGGAAACCCTGGGTCTTGGTGTTGTACTCGGTAATGATCACGAACGGATTCTCGCGATCCTGCAGGGCCGGCGAACCGGTGGCCAGCGCCAGGTCGAGAATCGGGATGGTCGCGCCGCGGATGTTGGCGACGCCGCACACCACGGGACTGGACTTGGGCATGATCGTCAGTTTGGGGCACTGCAACACTTCCCGCACCTTGAACACGTTGATGCCATACAACTGTTTGCCATCCAGGCGAAAAAGCAACAACTCCAGGCGATTCTGCCCTACCAGCTGTGTCCGCTGGTTTACTGAATCCATTACTCCTGCCATGCCTTTACTCCTACGCTAAAACCTTTGGCCTGTTCCCTAAAGGGCAGACGCGCACCCAACACTAAACGGCACGGGCTTTGCAATTTACAGATCATGGATATTAAAACGACAGTTTCCCGACGCCCCGGCTTCCCACGGTACTGCAGATTGCTCTGCGTCTCGATGGCATTGCTCGCCTTGAGCCTGGGAACCACGGCCCGCGCCGATAACGTCACCTTGCCTGATCTACTTATCGGCGTCACTCAGGGCTTTCTTGAGTTCACTGTAGAAGATTATCTGGCGACCACCCAGACACCCGGGCGTTATGAAATCCAGGTCAGCCAGCTCGATCCGCGCCTGCGCATGCCAATGTGCGACAAGGAATTGACAGCCACCCTGGAAAGTCCCGCCCAGCCCATCGGCCGCGTGACGGTGAAAGTTCGCTGCGAAGGCGCCTCGCCCTGGACCGTGTTCGTGCCGGCGCAGGTCAAATTGTTCCGCGATGTGGTGGTGGTGGCCCGCCCGCTGAAACGCACCGGCATCATCGGTTTCGAGGACGTTGTCCTGCGCGAACGCGACATCAGCATGATCAATCAAGGCTACCTGACCTCCCTCGACCAGGCCGTCGGACAGAAATTGACCCGACCAGTGGTCACCGACCAGGTCATTACCCTGGTGCACCTGGAGCAGGCGGAGGTGATCCGCAAGGGCGATCAGGTGGTGATTTCCGCCAGCAGCGGCGCGCTGCAGGTAAAGATGCCAGGCGAGGCGCTGTCCAATGGCGGCATGAGCGAGCAGATCCGGGTGAAGAACCTCAACTCGAACCGGGTGATCAAGGCGCGGGTGACGGCACCCGGCCAAGTGGAGGTGGCTTTATAGACCGCTGGTATCGGACGCCGGCTTTTCCTACACTGTGGGTTGGGTGCCGGCCTGTGCAGTTTATTGTCAATTGCGCCTAAAGTTTGTCCGGGTATGGCCGAAAACATGGCAAGCGTCCAAATACCCAGAGGTTTTTTATCATGGTCATCGATTTCAGTCGTTTGAATAACACCCCGGCAACGTCAGGCCCTACGCGTACCA
Source organism: Pseudomonas aylmerensis (assembly GCF_001702265.1). Classification (GTDB taxonomy): domain Bacteria; phylum Pseudomonadota; class Gammaproteobacteria; order Pseudomonadales; family Pseudomonadaceae; genus Aquipseudomonas; species Aquipseudomonas aylmerensis. The sequence goes on along the minus strand of NZ_MAUE01000045.1, from coordinate 457,381 downwards.
GCGGTACCAAGGACAGCGTAGAAGCCAAGGCCCAGCCACTGCCCGCGAAGGCAGAACAGGCGAGCGCCAGCCAGAGCGGGGAATCCGTACACCTGAGCAATGAGGCTCAACAGTTGCAGAAGGTCACTGACTCGCTGCGCGATCAACCGGTAGTCAATAAAGCCCGTGTGGCCGAATTGAAACAGGCAATCGCCGATGGCAGCTATAAAGTCGACAGCAACCGTGTAGCCAGCAAGCTGCTTAATTTCGAAGCCGAGCGCTAGGCACAGGCCTGCGCCGGGCTTTTGGACGCTTAAACCCCAAGGCCAGCCATGCATCACGACGAACATTTGCTTCAACTGATCATTGATGATCTAGCGCCGACGCAACACTTGCTCGAGCTGCTGAAAGAAGAATCCCTGGCACTCTTCGGCCGGGACATGCCCTTGCTGGAAGAAATTCTGGCGCGCAAACAATCGCTGATTGTCCTGCTGGAACAGCACGGCAAAAAACGCAGCGAAATCCTCATCAGCCTTGGCCTGCCGGCAGACCATGATGGCCTGGCACAATTGGCCAGCCACTCCTCGGTCGGCGATCAATTGCTGGCCCAGAGCAAAGAACTCAATCAATTGCTCGCCCAGTGCCAGGAAGCCAACCTGCTCAACGGTCAGTCGATCCAGCTTCAGCAAGCTACGACCGCCAACCAGTTGCGTATACTTCACGGCGGTGAGCCTCCGGCGCTTTACAACGCCCAGGGATCCACCTCGCGCCTGGTCAAGCCAAGCACCCGCAGCCAAGCCTGATGCCCGTTTACCGCGCGGCCTATCCAAGTCGCGCCACATACTGGCAAAATGCCTGCTCTTGCGTGTAGTCGTATTTTGTCTGGAGATGGAAGAACCGTGTTCAACGCCCTTAATGCGGAAGATGCCCCGCAGCCACCCAAGGTCCTCACCACGCCTCTGGAAATCGCCGGCACCTTGCGGATGCTGCAAGAAAGCCATGACCCGCTGATCATCACCTTCCACGAACGCAGCCAACGCTTCCAGAGTTACCTGGTGGATGTCGACCGCGAGGGCGGCACCCTGGCCCTGGACGAAATGATCCCGCGTGACGGCGAACGCCACCTGGAAAACGGTGAGCCGTTCCGCATCGAAGGCTTCCACGACGGCGTGCGCGTTGCGTGGGAAAGCAACGGCGCCATGAACATCAGCGAAAAGGACGGCCACCGCATCTACACCGGCAGCTTGCCCGACGAGGTGGTTTACCATCAGCGTCGCAATGCTTTCCGGGCCGCCTTGAAGCTGGCCCAACTGGTCAACATCGAACTGGGCGGCGAGAAACTCAAGGCGCCGATCAGTGGCAAATTGCTGGATATTTCCGCCACCGGCTGCAAACTGCGCTTTGAAGGCGATATTTCCGAGCGCCTGCAACTGGGCCAGGTCTACGACCGCTTCATCGCCGCCCTGCCCTTTGGCAGCATGACCACCTCGGTCGAGCTGCGTTACCTGCACTTCGAAGAGAAGATCAACACCACCTTCGCCGGCGTGCGCTTCCACAACATGAGTGGCCTGGTGCAGCGCCAGGTCGAGCGTTTCGTCTACCAGTTGCAACGCGAAGCACGCCGCTTCGATAAAGATGACGATTTTTAAAGCTTGGCGTCATAAAAAAACGGGCAGATCCTGATGGGATCTGCCCGTTTTTGTTTTCAGGGGCGTGCCCTGCTCAAATCATGGGGATGCTCGTCCGGGTCGAGCGGATCGACTGGTGCCTCGACCACCGGCTCATCAGCGGTAGACTCGGGCTCGATTTCAGGCTCTGGTTCAGGTACGGATACCTGCATCTGCTCCTGCACCACTTGCTCATCCACCCGCGGATCAAGGGCAGCCACCAATGGCGAGCTGGACATGCTGTCGGGCATCGCCACGTGGTGCAAGGGTGCGTCGTCCACCTGGTGCAGGTTGGTCACGGCTTTTGGCCGGATACGCCATACCAGGATCAACGCACACAGGCTGAAAAACGCGTACAGCATGTGGCTGCCGAACATCTTCATCACCACACCCGCCAGCAGCGGCCCGACACTGGCGCCGACGCCGTAGGTCACCAGCAACATGGCGGTGAGCGATACGCGACGATCGCCTTCCACATGGTCATTGGAGAACGCCACGGCCAGCGGGTACAGGCAGAACTGCACCAGGGAACACACGAAGCCTGCCACGAACAGCACTTCCAGCGGCACCTGGGTCATTACCGCCAAGGGCAACGCCGCCACCGCCAGGCACAACGCAAAGCAACGGATCAACAGCGCGCGGTCGTAGCGGTCCGACAGCCAACCCAGCGGCCACTGCACCACCAGGCCGGCAAAAATGCAGCTACCCATGAACAGGCCCACCTGCTCTGTCGTCAGCCCTTGCTGAGAGGCATAGAGCGGTGCCAGGCCGTAGAACGAACCGACGATCAACCCGGCGCCGAGCACGGTACTCAGCGACTGCGGCACGCGCTTGATAAAGAAGCGCGGCTCCATCGGCGCCGGATGCAGGGGCGCCGGGTGAATGCGGCGAGTCATGGCCACCGGCACCAGGCACAAGGCAAAACACAGCGCGACCAGCATCAGCAACTCGAGGCCGAGCTGGGGGTGCATGACCAGGATCAGTTGACCGAGGACCAGCCCCAGGTAGGACGCAATCATATAGCCGCTGAACACCACGCCACGCTGCTTGGCGTCCGCCTGCTCGTTGAGCCAGCTCTCGATGACCATGTACTGGCACATCATCCCCAGGCCCACGATCGTACGCAGCACGATCCAGGCCGGCAGCCAATCGATCAGGCCATGGCCCAGCACCGCCGCCCCGACGATCCCGGCACAGGTGGCATAGGCACGGATATGCCCGACCCGGCCAATCAGGCGATGCCCGATCTTGCCGCCCAGCACCAGGCCAAAGTAGTTGGCTGCCATCAACGCACCCACCCACAGGCTGTCGACATGGTCGGCCGCCAGGCGCAGGGCCAGGTAAGTACTGAGCAGGCCGGAGCCGATCAGCATCATCAAGGAGGCGAAATAAAGGGCTCGAAAAGATTTCCAGATCTGGCGCATCGGCGTTCCGAGCGGCTCCTTGCGGTAAGAGACAGGGCTATCGGCATGATAGTCCGGGGTTGCAGGTTCCGGACAGGCGAAAGGCGCTGTTTCCGGGGATTATTTTGCTTCACGGTTCAGACGCTGCCGGAGGGTATGCAAGGTACAGCGTTGCGAAAAATAGCCGGCGGCACCTGCTGTGAACCTCGATCGGCGGCAAGGTTCGACTCAAGTGTGAAAAGCCCCGGCGCGCACAAAAAAGCCCCGCCAGCAGGTGCTGTACGGGGCTTGTTTGTGAACTGCGAATCTGGTGTCCCAGGGCCGGTTCGAACGGCCAACCTTCCCCTTAGGAGGGGGATGCTCTATCCAATTGAGCTACTGGGACCAATGACATCCATCGGGCCAGGGGCGCTGCGACGGACGGCGTGCATGTTAACGGCCGAGGTAGGTTTTGTCATGTCGTCCGTTGGCTTTTTGAATGTAGGCCAATCCTTGCCTGGCGCAATGCAGTTTCGGCCCGTAAACACGGGCACTTGGGCGCCATCGTGCAAAATGCACTCCCTCAAAATGCCAGCATTGCAAATTGCAACCTTTCAGCGTTTTAAAGTAGACTCAAGCCATTGATTTTATTGAAATAATAGATTGGCACGAGACCTGCAATACTTCTCCTACAACCCCCTTCAGCCACGGCGTTAAGCGGAGAACATGACCATGAACAGTGCCCTTCTGTTAGCCCTCAACACCGTAGCCCTGGCTGCACTGGTGATGTTTCATTTTCAATCGACCGGCAGCAACGACCCGGCCCAGATCAGCCAGGCGGTGCCACACCATCTGCAGCAACGTCCGCAATTGGCGGTGATGACACCCAACGCGCAATCGCCAGTGCGCCTGACCCAAGGCACCCAAGCGGCGCCCGCCTCCGAACACTGGGTTTTCTGAGGAAACAACTGATGACCAAATCTGCCTGGCTGTTCCTGTGCTTGACCGTCGCCACTGGCATCCTGGGTCTGGGTGCCGAGTCCCAGGACGGGCAAACCACCGCCTTTATTGCGGCTGGCATCTGCGCAAGCCTGCTGCTGCTGACGCTCATCGTCGGCCGCAAAATCAAGTTTGACCCGGTGCTACGCTGACCCCCTCTCGCATCACCCCCCGCCTACCTTATGTCGCCTCGTCCTAGTAAATCGGCAAATTGCCACTAGCCTTAAAGATAAGGGCAAAAGGCCACTTTGCTATACGATGTGCGGCCTTAAACCCTGTGGTGGCCTGGACTTACGGGAAGTTCCCTGGCGGGATCACTCGTGCAGAAGTTTTCCAACCAGTCCGCAAAAATGCAAATGAGTGCTGGCATAAAGCCTTTAGGCAGTTCAATATTTGTCACAGAATTGACGCCAAGGAAATGTCAAATCTGAGGCATGATGCGGCCTCTTTGCAATTAGGGTTGAACTTTGGTCGTGAGTCTTGTCTTAACACTCATCTTGCGGCCAATTCCAAAAACCGCTCCCCTGAACTAACCGGTTAAATATATGCGCCCATTGAAACAGGCAATTTATTCCAGCCGTACGGCTGACAAGTTCGTCGTACGTCTGCCAGACGGAATGCGGGAACGCATTGCCGAGGTGGCTCGCAATCATCACCGCAGCATGAACTCCGAAATCATCGCGCGCCTGGAACAGAGCCTCATTCAGGAAGGTGCGTTGGGCGACGAGTTGAGCATGCGCCTGGACAGCCCCGAGCTGTCGCTGCACGAACGCGAACTGCTGCAGCGTTTTCGTCAGCTCTCCCACCGCCAGCAAAATGCTCTCGTCTCGCTTATCGCGCACGACGTTGAGGCGGCCGCAGAAGCCAATTAAGTTACAAATGAAAGCCGAAGCCAGCCATGTGCTGGCTTTTTTTTGCCTGGAATTTGTGCAGGAGCCCGCTTGGTGGCGATCCAGGCGAGGCGGCCTGTGAAGGCAACGCTGGCAAGTCAGCTCCTAAAGAGGAACTGGCTTGCCTTGGAGGATCAGAGCAGGAAGATGGTTGCCAGGCCCAGGAAGATGAAGAAGCCACCACTGTCAGTCATGGCGGTAATCATCACGCTGGCACCCATCGCAGGGTCGCGCCCCAGGCGCGCCAGGGTCATGGGGATCAACACCCCCATCAACGCAGCCAGCAGCAGGTTGAGAGTCATGGCAGCAGTCATCACCACGCCCAGTGACCAACTGCCATACAGCAAGTAAGCGACGATACCGATCACGCCGCCCCACACCACGCCGTTGATCAGCGCCACGGCCAGCTCCTTGCGCATCAGCCGCGAGGTGTTACCGGTATTGACCTGGTCGAGCGCCATGGCGCGTACGATCATGGTGATGGTCTGGTTGCCGGAGTTGCCACCAATCCCCGCCACGATCGGCATCAATGCCGCCAAAGCCACCAGCTTCTCGATAGAGCCCTCAAACAGCCCGATCACCCGCGACGCGATGAAGGCCGTGATCAGGTTGACAGCCAGCCAGGCCCAGCGGTTGCGCAATGAACGCCAGACTGACGCAAAAATATCTTCCTCTTCACGCAGACCCGCCATGTTGAGGACTTCGGTTTCGCTCTCTTCACGAATCAGGTCGACCATTTCATCGATGGTCAGACGGCCGATCAGCTTGCCGTTCTTGTCGACCACTGGAGCGGAGATCAAGTCATAACGCTCGAACGCCTGCGCGGCGTCATAGGCGTCTTCGTCCGGGTGAAAGCTCACCGGGTCGCTGGCCATCACATCGGCAACTTTCTTCTCGGGGTCGTTGACCAGCAGGCGCTTGATCGGCAACACGCCCTTGAGGATGCCTTCGTAGTCGACCACAAACAATTTGTCGGTATGGCCAGGCAACTCTTTCAACCGGCGCAGGTAGCGCAGGACCACTTCCAGGCTGACGTCTTCGCGGATGGTGACCATCTCGAAGTCCATCAGGGCGCCGACCTGATCCTCGTCATAGGACAACGCGGAGCGCACACGCTCACGCTGCTGGCCATCGAGGGCTTCCATCAGCTCATGGACAACATCACGGGGCAGCTCAGGGGCCAGGTCGGCCAACTCATCAGCGTCCATCTCCTTGGCCGCAGCCAGGAGCTCGTGATCGTCCATGTCGGCGATCAGGGTTTCACGGACCGAGTCGGAGACTTCAAGCAGGATGTCGCCGTCGCGGTCGGCCTTGACCAACTGCCAGAGGGTCAGTCGATCATCCAGCGGCAAGGCTTCGAGAATATAGGCGACGTCGGCGGAGTGCAGGTCATCGAGCTTGCGTTGCAGCTCGACGAGGTTTTGCCGGTGGACCAGGTTTTCAACGCGGTCGTGATTCGGGCCATCCTGGCGGTGCGTGAGTTCTTCGACCACACGCTGGCGCTGCAGCAGCTCGATGACTTGAGCCAGGCGATCCTGCAGGCTTTCTTGAGTTTTCTTTACTTCTACTTCGGTCATAGGCGAACTCCACTCCCAGCAGCGGGGCACGCCGGAAGGATCAATCAGTCAATTCATGATTGGTAAAACGGGGTACTGAGTAACTACTGGGTAAGTCCATGGAGGTATTCCACAAGCCCCGGCGGGGCTGACGGGCGCAATGATACACCGTGCGCTCGCTTTTAACGTTAAAAAACTGGAAAGAACAAGCGCTTGCGAGCCAAAGCTGAGCATTGTCCGCATCTATGAACTGCGACGACGCAGCCCGGAAGGAAAACACAGGAAGCAGCAGAAAAAGATAAAATCCGACACAAATCCCAGACGGCAAAAAGCCCGCACTAGGCGGGCTTTTTGTTTGTATGGTGCACTCGACAGGATTCGAACCTGTGACCGCTCGGTTCGTAGCCGAGTACTCTATCCAGCTGAGCTACGAGTGCAGATTGTGTTTTTAGACCAGATCACAACTGGTTGAAGCCGAGCTACCTGCATTGCTGCAACTAACTCTTAAATGGTGCACTCGACAGGATTCGAACCTGTGACCGCTCGGTTCGTAGCCGAGTACTCTATCCAGCTGAGCTACGAGTGCATTTGTTGCCGCGCATTATAGGCCGTTCAATCTCTATGTAAAGCTATTTTTTCGTTTAGTTTCAACAACTTAGCGAAAAAACCAGATTGCAACGTACTAAGCAAATAATGGCGGAGAACGGGGGATTCGAACCCCCGACACCCTTTTGAGGTGTACTCCCTTAGCAGGGGAGCGCCTTCGGCCACTCGGCCAGCTCTCCGCAACACGGGGCGTATATTAACCACGTTCATCCCCGTTTGCAAACATAAAAAACGATAAAAATTAAAGGCTTGGTTCTTCGTCCTTCTCTTTCTTGATCCGCAGGTAAATTTCCTCGCGGTGTACCGCTACCTCTTTCGGAGCGTTAACCCCGATACGCACTTGATTGCCTTTGACGCCGAGCACGGTCACGGTGATTTCGCCATCACCGATAATCAGGCTTTCTGCGCACCGACGAGTCAGAATCAGCATACCTTTCTCCTCACGCATTTCAGTTCAGGAACAACAGTCTGCAAAAAAAAGGCGTTCGACCTACGACCTGACAGTCATAGCCCTAACGACCTAAGTATTGTCGAGCGCACACAAAAGACCATGCGCCCTACAAAAAAATGAAAGGCGCGGTAACCGCGCCTTCCTGGCATTGCATCACTCGCCCTGTCGGGCCGGAGCATCCAGCTCAAAAGCGGTGTGCAGCGCGCGTACAGCCAGTTCCAGGTACTTCTCTTCGATCACCACCGAGACTTTGATTTCCGAGGTGGAGATCATCTGGATGTTGATGCTTTCCTTGGCCAGGGCCTCGAACATGCGGCTGGCAACGCCGGCATGGGAACGCATGCCCACGCCCACGATCGACACCTTGGCAATCTTGGTATCGCCAACCACTTCGCGAGCGCCAATCTCTTTGGCCGTGTTCTGCAGGATCCGCTCCGCCGCATCGTACTCGTTGCGGTGCACGGTGAACGTGAAATCGGTGGTGTTATCGTGCGAAACGTTCTGCACGATCATGTCGACTTCAATGTTCGCGCCGCTGATAGGGCCCAGGATCTTGAATGCCACGCCCGGGGTGTCTGGCACGCCACGGATCGTCAGCTTGGCTTCATCGCGGTTGAAAGCGATGCCGGAAATGATCGGCTGTTCCATGGATTCCTCTTCATCAATAGTAATGAGGGTGCCCGGACCCTCTTTGAAGCTGTGCAATACGCGCAGCGGAACGTTGTACTTGCCGGCGAATTCCACCGCACGGATCTGCAGCACCTTGGAACCGAGGCTGGCCATTTCCAGCATCTCTTCGAAGGTAATCTTGTCCAGGCGCTGGGCCACGGACACCACACGCGGGTCGGTGGTATAGACGCCGTCCACATCGGTGTAGATCTGGCACTCATCGGCCTTCAGGGCCGCTGCCAGCGCCACGCCGGTGGTGTCCGAACCGCCACGCCCGAGGGTGGTGATGTTGCCCTGCTCGTCCACACCCTGGAAGCCCGCTACAACTACCACGCGGCCGGCTTTCAGATCACTGCGGATTTTCTGATCGTCAATCTGCAGGATGCGCGCCTTGGTGTGCGCGCTGTCGGTGAGGATGCGCACCTGGCTGCCCGTGTAGGACACCGCTGGCACGCCACGCTTGTTCAGCGCCATGGCCAACAGGGCAATGGTCACCTGCTCGCCGGTGGACACGATCACATCCAGCTCACGCGGCAGCGGTTGCTGGTCGCCGCTGATTGCCTTGGCCAGATCGATCAGGCGATTGGTCTCGCCGCTCATGGCCGACAGCACCACCACCAGGTCATCGCCGGCGTCGCGGAATTTCTTAACCTTGTCGGCCACCTGCTCGATTCTTTCGACAGAGCCGACCGAGGTGCCTCCAAATTTCTGTACGATCAAAGCCATTTCCAAGCCGCCTCAGCCCGTAAAGGGGCGCCTATTATCCAATCCATCCGCACTGCACCCGCCCGCGACTAGACCACGGGCGGGTTAACAGCGCCTTAAATACCTGCCTCGACAAACGGCACGGTCAAGGCCAGGGCCGCGTCCAGGGCACCGGCGTCTACACCACCGCCTTGCGCCATGTCCGGACGACCACCGCCCTTCCCGCCCACTGCCGCGGCGGCTTGCTTCATCAAATCACCGGCCTTGAGTTGGCCAGTCAGGTCCTTGGTTACACCGGCAACCAGAACGACCTTATCCTCATGGACACTGCCGAGTAGGATCACTGCGCGGCCGAGCTTGTTCTTCAACTGATCGACCAGCGCCAACAGCGCCTTGCCGTCCTGACCGTCCAGGCGTGCGGCCAGCACTTTCACATCCTTGACGTCCACGGCAGCGGCCGACAGATCGTCGCCCGCAGCACTGGCGGCCTTGGCCTGCAACTGCTCCAGCTGTTTCTCCAGCGCACGGTTGCGCTCCAGCACGGCGGACAGCTTGTCGATCAGGTTGTCGCGGCTGCCCTTGACCAGGGTGGCCGCTTCCTTGAGTTGTTCTTCAGCCGCATTGAGGTAGGCCAGGGCCGCAGCACCGGTTACCGCCTCGATGCGGCGCACGCCCGAGGCCACGCCGCCTTCGCTGATGATTTTCAGCAGGCCGATGTCGCCGGTACGGTTGGCGTGGATACCGCCACACAGTTCCACCGAGAAACTGCCGCCCATGCTCAGCACGCGCACGTTGTCGCCGTACTTCTCGCCAAACAGCGCCATGGCGCCCTTGGCCTTGGCGGTCTCGATGTCGGTTTCTTCGGTTTCCACCGGGCTGTTCTTGCGAATCTCGGCGTTGACGATGTCTTCCAGGGCCTTGATCTGCTCAGGCTTGATCGCTTCAAAGTGGCTGAAGTCGAAGCGCAGGCGCTGACTGTCGACCAGCGAACCCTTCTGCTGAACGTGCTCGCCCAATACCTGGCGCAGCGCGGCGTGCAGCAGGTGGGTCGCCGAGTGGTTCAACGAAGTCGCGTGGCGCACGTCGGCGTCCACCTGGGCTTCCACTGGCGCACCGACGGTCAGGTTGCCCGAGGCCAGCACACCGTGGTGCAGGAAGGCACCGCCAGTCTTGGTGGTGTCACGCACGTCAAAACGGCCGTTCGCCGCATTGAGGAAACCGCAGTCGCCAATCTGGCCGCCGGATTCGGCGTAGAACGGCGTCTGGTCGAGCACGACCACGCCCTCGTCACCTTCATTCAACACGTCGACCGACTGGCCTTCCTTATACAGGGCAACCACTTTGGCCGCGCCACTGGTGGCCTTGTAGCCGGTGAATTCGGTGGCCACGTCAACCTTGACCAGGCTGTTGTAGTCCATGCCGAACGAGCTGGCGGAACGTGCACGCACACGCTGGGCTTCCATCTCGCGCTCGAAACCTGCCTCGTCGAGGGTCAGGTTGCGCTCACGGGCGATGTCGCCGGTCAGGTCCATCGGGAAACCGTAGGTGTCGTAGAGCTTGAACACCACGTCGCCCGGCACCACGCTGCCCTGCAGGTTGGCGAGGTCTTGCTCGAGGATTTTCAGGCCCTGCTCCAGGGTCTTGGCGAATTGCTCTTCTTCGGCCTTGAGCACGCGCTCGATGTGCGCCTGGTTCTGCTTGAGTTCCGGGAACGCATCGCCCATCTCGGCGACCAGGGCCGCGACGATCTGATAGAAGAAGCTGCCGCTGGCGCCCAACTTGTTGCCGTGACGGCAGGCGCGACGAATGATGCGACGCAGCACGTAGCCACGGCCTTCGTTGGACGGCAGCACGCCGTCGGCAATCAGGAAGCCGCAGGAACGGATATGGTCAGCCACCACTTTGAGCGATGCCTGCTCTTCATTGGCGCAACCGATCGCCTTGGCGGCAGCCGCCAGCAGGCTCTGGAACAGGTCGATTTCGTAGTTGGAATGAACGTGCTGCATCACCGCACTGATCCGCTCCAGGCCCATGCCGGTGTCTACCGACGGCGCTGGCAGCGGATGCAACACGCCGTCGGCGGTGCGGTTGAACTGCATGAACACGTTGTTCCAGATCTCGATGTAACGGTCGCCATCTTCTTCTGGCGAGCCCGGTGGGCCACCCCAGATGTCGGCGCCGTGGTCGTAGAAGATCTCGGTGCAGGGGCCGCACGGGCCGGTATCGCCCATGGTCCAGAAGTTGTCGGAGGCGTACGGTGCGCCTTTGTTGTCGCCGATACGCACCATGCGCTCGGGCGGCACGCCGACTTCCTTGGTCCAGATGTCGTAGGCTTCGTCATCGCTGGCGTAGACGGTGACCCAGAGCTTTTCCTTCGGCAGTTTCAGCACGCCGGTGAGGAAGGTCCAGGCGAAGTTGATCGCGTCTTGCTTGAAATAATCGCCAAAGCTGAAGTTGCCGAGCATTTCGAAAAAGGTGTGGTGACGGGCGGTATAGCCGACGTTTTCCAGGTCGTTGTGCTTACCACCGGCGCGCACGCACTTCTGGCTGCTGACGGCGCGGGTGTAGGCGCGCTTTTCCTGGCCCAGGAAGCAGTCCTTGAACTGGTTCATCCCCGCGTTAGTGAACAGCAGGGTGGGGTCATTGCCTGGGATCAAGGAGCTGGAGGCGACACGGGTGTGACCTTGCTCTTCGAAGAAGCGAAGGAAGGCTTCACGGATTTCTGCGCTTTTCATTAGGTTCTTCCACGGAGGCTGCGGCCAAAGGCCAGTGCGCAACATCATCAGACGAAGCGACGGCAAAGGGCCGCATTATATCGGCCCTTTGCCGGTGGTACAGCGTGTTTATGCGATAGAGCGGCTCAATTAGACGGTCTGCACGGTCATTTGCGTGAGAATTCGACGAATGTCTCCAGCACTTGCTCGATCTGCGCCCGGCTGACGTCCAGGTGCGTGACCATGCGCAAGCGCGGTGCGGCGCTCAATTTGATCCCGCGCTCGGCGGCAAACGCCTTCAAGGCCTGGGCGCGATCGCCGATCTGCACGTAGACCATGTTGGTCTGCACCGGCTCCACTGCGTAACCGGCGTTGCGCAACGCCTCTCCCAGCCACTCGGCATTGGCGTGGTCGTCGGCCAGGCGCGCGACCTGGTGATCCAGGGCATACAGCCCTGCCGCCGCCAGTGAGCCGGCCTGGCGCATGCCGCCGCCGACCATCTTGCGCAGGCGCCGGGCCTTGGCGATCAGCGCCGTGGAACCGCACAACACCGAGCCGATCGGCGCGCCAAGGCCCTTGGACAGGCACACCGACACCGAATCGAAATGCTGGGCGATCTCGCGCGCATCCACCCCAAGCTTGACGGCCGCGTTGTACAGGCGCGCGCCGTCCAGATGCAGCGCCAGGCCGTGTTCGCGGGTAAACGCCCGCGCCTTCGCCAGGTACGCCAGCGGCAGCACCTTGCCTTGCATGGTGTTTTCCAAGGCCAACAGCCGGGTGCGCGCGAAGTGGAAATCGTCGGGCTTGATCGCTTCCAGCACCTGGGCAAGGTCCAGCGAGCCGTCCGCCTGCACTTCCAGCGGCTGTGGCTGGATCGAACCGAGCACGGCGGCGCCACCGCCCTCGTATTTGTAGGTGTGAGCCTGCTGACCGACGATGTATTCCTCGCCGCGTTCACAGTGGGCCATCAACGCCAGCAGGTTGCTCATGGTGCCGGTGGGCACGAACAACGCCGCGGAAAACCCCAGGCGCTTGGCCAGTTCGGCTTCCAGGCGATTGACGCTGGGGTCTTCACCGTAGACGTCGTCGCCACTGACGGCATGGGCCATCGCGTCGAGCATGCCGGGGGTGGGTTGGGTCACGGTGTCGCTGCGCAGGTCGATCACAGACATGAAGCACGCCTCTCAAGGGTTGAGTAAGTTCCTTTTGTGGATGATTACTGCGGGCAAAGCCGCGGAATATCAAGCCCCATGCATCTTCAATCGAATACCAACCAAACAAACCGATATAGCTTATCGACACGGCAATCGTGCAGTTTCTGAAAAACCATGTTAAAAACTCTCCGCCGCCAGGGTTCTGGCGGCAACGTTCTCAGGGCGGGGTGCAATTCCCCACCGGCGGTAATTGCACGCAATGTGCATAGCCCGCGAGCGCTTGGCGCCTCGAACTGCTCACGCAGGACGGCGACAAGGTCAGCAGACCCGGTGTGATCCCGGGGCCGACGGTCATAGTCCGGATGAAGAGAGAACGGGATTGGCACCTGAGGGCCGAACGCTGACCGCATGCTTGCATGCCACAGCCGTGAGTACCCTTAAATCCCATTCGATTCATAACGCCCTGTTTTTTTCTTAAACAGGAGTCAGAACATGCAACCCACCGCAATCGACAGCAAAAGCAAAAACCATCACGGCGAGCGCGTCGCGTTTATCCAGGCCTGCTGGCACAAGGATATTGTCGACCAATCGCGCAAAGGCTTCCTCGCCGAAATGATCGCCCAGGGCTACCAGGAATCGGATATCGATTTCTTCGAAGTCGGCGGCGCCTTTGAAATGCCCCTGCACGCCAAGCTGCTGGCCAAGACCGGCCGATACGCCGGTATCGTTGCCGCTGCGCTGGTGGTGGACGGCGGCATCTACCGTCACGAGTTCGTCGCCCAGTCAGTGGTCAGCGGCCTGATGCAAGTGCAGCTGGAAACCGAAGTGCCGGTGTTCTCGGTCTCCCTGACCCCGCACCACTTCCACGCGGGCAGCGAGCACCACACCTTCTTCTACGAGCACTTCGTGCACAAGGGCCAGGAAGCTGCACGTACCTGCGCCGACACCCTGCACAAAGTACGCGCGATCCGTCGCAGCGAGCCGCGTGCTGTAGCCGTCTAAGTCACACCCCAGCCCAGCCTCAGCGCTGGGCTTGTGTAGGAGCTGGCTTGTGTGGGAGCTGGCTTGCCTGCGATAGGATCAACTCGGTCTAACAGTTGGACCCAGTTAACCCGATCGCAGGCAAGCCAGCTCCTACAATTGGATCCCGGCAAGCCTCGGGCTTCAGGCCAGGCCCGCATCCGTGGTCGGCACAATCAATATCCCTGCCCGCAAACCATTCTTCACCTTCGGATTGGGGAAGATGATACGCGCGCCCTCCTCCTCGATGACCCAACGAGTCTTGGCCACGTCCTCGGCCAGCAGATACCCCTTCGCCAACGGCGAAAAGTTCTCCACGTCCGCCGGCAAGTGCAGCAGGAAGGCATCGCTGTGCTTGATCACTTCGCGCGACACCGCGAACAGCTGCAGGCCGTCGAGGCTGTCGGTCTCGGGCTCATTGCCCTCGATGATCTGCTTCAGGCGCGTCTCCAGGCGGGACACGTCCACGCCCTGGTTCTGCCCGAACGGCCGCGCCTTGCCCAATTCCAGGGTGAAGGCTTCGGCGTCCAGCTGCTCGTAGGTAAATGCAGTGAAAGTGATCGAAGTCTTGTTCTGCAGCAGCACCGCCTGCATGCCGGCAGCGTTGAGGCGCGCCAGCTCGTGACGTGAATGCTGGCGCCCGTCCTTCCACGGGTACAGGGCAAACTGCTCGATCTTCGAGCCGCGAATGGCGGTGTGCAGGTCGTAATGCAGGCGCGAACGACCGGGCTGGTTGAAGAAGCTGCGGGCCAGTTGCTCAAGCTCGGCAGCACGCATGGCTTCCGGGCCGATGTTTTGCTCATGGCGGCCGTTGAACAGCCGGTTGACGTCCAGTTCGAGGTAACGCTCACCGCGACGCATGGCCTCGGGGTTGCCGAACAGGAACAGAATACGGGTGCGGGGCTTGATCTCCCCACGGGCTATGCCATGCAACAGGCGGTCGAGCAGTTCGATCGGCGCGGTTTCGTTGCCATGGATGCCGGACGACAGCAGCAGGTCGCTGCCGTTGTCCTTCGCTTGCGGTGGGCGCACTTCGAGCGCGCCCTCGCTGAGCCAGCGCATCTGCACGCCGTCGACAGTCAGTTGAATTTTTTGCGCCGGTTCACGACCGGCGAGGGTCAGTTCAAGCAGTTTGCCGAGGGCGAGCATACGCAGCTTCCTTAGTGGTTGCAGCCAGGACCGTGGACGTGATCGTCGTCATCACCTTCAACGTCGGCCGGTTCCATTTCCAGTTGCAGGCTCATCAGGTTGGTGGCCAGCGGACGCATCAGCAGGTTGGCGTACTCGGCGTCGCCTTCTTCCACGTCCACACCGATCAGCAGTTGGCCACGGCCGTCGTGCTGGATCCAGATTTCCTTGCCCTGCCAGACCACGGCGACGCGGGTGCAGGAGGTTTCCAGCTGGGTGCCGTCGGTGTCTTCAAGAATCAGTTTCAGGGTGTCGGTGGTCATAAAGTAGCTCTCGGCATTGGGCGTAAAAGAAGGTGGCGTTAATTGATCTGGAAAGGATAAACCGCGCCCAGTTTAAGGATTTGCGTCAGTTCATCCAATGCCGTCCGGCACTCCAGCAACAATTGCGGGTCAGCCAGGTCGGTTTCGCGCAGGCTGTCGCGGTAGTGCTTGTTCACCCATTGGGTCAGGGTGTCGTACAACGGCGCGGTCATGATAACGCCTGGGTTCACCGCCGCCAGCTCGGTTTCGTTCAACGCCACGCGCAAGCGCAGGCAGGCCGGGCCACCGCCGTTCTGCATGCTCTGCTTGAGGTCGAAGACCTTCACTTCGCGGATCAGCCCGCCTGACGCCGTGAGGTTTTGCAGGTACTGCCACACGCGTTCGTTGGCACGGCACTCTTCCGGCACGATCAGCAGCATCGAACCGTCGGCGCGGGTCAGCAACTGGCTGTTGAACAGGTAGGAACGCACCGCGTCCTCGACGCTGACCTGGGCGCGCGGCACGCAGACCGACTGGAAGTTGCCGCCCAATTTGCCCAACTTGCCTTGCAGTTCGCCAAGCATCTGCTCGGTATTGAGGAAGGCATCCTCGTGATAGAACAGCACCTCGCCGTTACCCACCGCGATCACGTCGTTGTGGAACACGCCGGCATCGATCACCGCCGGGTTCTGCTGGGCGTAGACCACGCCTTCATCCTTCAGGCCGTGCAGGCGTGCAACCGCCTGGGAGGCTTCGAGGGTCTGGCGCGCCGGGTACTTCTGCGGGGCCGGGTAACGGGTGTCGAACGCACTGCGGCCGAACACGAAGAACTCCACGCCGGCTTCGCCATACTCACGGCAGAAACGCGTGTGGTTGGCCGCGCCTTCGTCGCCGAACTGCGCCACCGCCGGCAGCGCGGCGTGATGGGCGAAGTGTTGCGCATCGGCAAACATCGCCCCCAGCACGCGGCTGGTGGTCGGGTGTTCGATGCTGCGGTGGTACTTGCAGTTGAGGTTGGCGGCGGTGAAATGCACGCGGCCATCCGCCGTGTCGGCGCTCGGGCTGACGGTGGCGGCGTTGGCCACCCACATGCTCGACGCCGAGCAACTGGCGACCAGCAGCGGCATCGCGTGCTTGGCGGCCTGCTGGATAACCTGGGCGTCGGTACCGCTGAACCCCAGGTTGCGCAAGGCGGCCACGTCAGGACGTTCCTGCGGCGCCAGCACCCCTTGCACAAAGCCCATGTCCATCAGGGCCTTCATTTTCTGCAGGCCCTGCAACGCCGCTTCCTTCGGGTTCGAAGACTGCTGGCTGTTGCTCTGGGACGCGACGTTGCCGTAGGACAAACCGCCGTAGTTATGGGTCGGCCCCACTAGACCGTCAAAATTGACTTCATAGGATTTCATCGGCGAGGCTCCACGAACATCTGTATTTTTATAGGCATCAAGTGCAGATCTGTATCTGTTAACCCGATCAAGTGTCGGAGCTGGCTTGCCTGCGATGCGGGCAACTCGGTCATGCAGATACACCGAGGTGATGCCTTCGCAGGCAAGCCAGCTCCCACATTAGATCGGTGTCACTTTCACTTAAGCGTTACGCCTGGGGTCAGCGACGCAGGCAACACCAGGCTCGGGGTCTCAAGGGAGGCCACCGGATACGCGCAATAATCTGCCGCGTAATACGCACTCGCGCGGTGGTTGCCCGACGCCCCTACCCCGCCGAACGGCGCGGTGCTGGCGGCGCCGGTCAGTTGTTTGTTCCAGTTGACGATACCGGCGCGGCTTTCCAGCCAGAACTGCTGGTAGCGCGCTTCGGAATCCGACAACAGACCAGCGGCCAGGCCGTACTGGGTGTTGTTGGCCTCGGCGATCGCGCCAGCAAAATCAGCGTAGCGGATCACCTGCAACAGCGGGCCGAACAGTTCTTCATCCTCGCGTTCGGTCACGCCTGTCACGTCGATGATGCCCGGCGTCAGCAGTGCAGCCTGATCCTGGGGCTGAGTCATCTCCAGCAGCGCCACGGCGCCATTGGCCAACATCAGTTCCTGGGCGTCCATCAAGGCTTTCGCCGCGCCCAGGGAGATGACCGAGCCCATGAACGGCGCCGGCTGCTGGTCGAACGCGCCGACCGCAATCGTCGAGCTGACGGCCACCAACCGTGCCAACAGGGCATCGCCCCAGGCACCTTCCGGCACCAGCAGGCGACGCGCACAGGTGCAGCGCTGGCCGGCCGAGATGAACGCCGACTGGATAATGGTGTAGACCGCCGCATCGACGTCGGCCACTTCGTCGACCACCAGCGGGTTGTTGCCGCCCATTTCCAGCGCCAAGATCTTGTCCGGGCGCCCGGAGAACTGCTGGTGCAGGTGATTGCCGGTGCGGCTGGAACCGGTAAAGAACAGGCCGTCGATCCCCGGGTTGGCCGCCAAGGCGATCCCGGTTTCGCGTGCGCCCTGCAGCAGGTTCAATACGCCTGCCGGCAGGCCGGCGTCGATCCAGCATTGCACCGTCAGCTCGGCGACTTTCGGGGTCAGCTCGCTCGGCTTGAACAGCACGGTATTGCCCGCCAGCAGCGCCGGGACGATATGCCCGTTCGGCAAGTGCCCCGGGAAGTTGTAGGGGCCAAACACCGCCACCACGCCATGCGGCTTGTGTCGCAGCACAGCGGTGGCGTCGCCCAGCGGGCCGCTCTTCTCGCCGGTACGCTCGCGGTAGCTTTGCACCGAGATCGCGATCTTGTTGGCCATGCTGGTGACTTCAGTGGCCGATTCCCACAACGGCTTGCCGGTTTCCTCACCGATACAGCGGGCGATTTCGTCGGCGCGGCTTTTCAGGGTCGCGGCGAAGGCCTCGAGCACGCTGATGCGTTCTTCCAGCGGACGCCGGGCCCAGCCCGGAAATGCCTGGCGCGCAGCCTGCACGGCAGACTCGACCTGCTCGGCGGTGGCGCCATTGCCGGCCCACAGCACTTGCTGGGTCACCGGGTTGCGCGATTCAAACAGTTCACCCTGGCCGGCCAGCCAGCTACCTGCGATATACAGCGAATTCATTACTTGGACTCCCGGGCAGCAGACAACGGAACAGCACGCACTTGATCACCCACCACCAGTTGCAGGCGCTTGGCGGTCTGCGGATCGACCACCAGCGTACCTGCCGCCAGACGGGCTGGAGCGGCGGTGATGCGGCACTCCTCGCGCTTGCGGTTATGAATCAGGAACGGCGTAGCGTCGTCACCTGGCGTGCCGATGGCCAACACCAGCGACTGGCTGTCGCGCACGGCACGGATCTTGGTGGTCTCACACTCCACCGCCGGGCCGGCGTCGAAGATATCGACATAGCCCTGGTAGCTGAAGCCCTCGCTCTTGAGCATGCTCAACGCCGGTTCGGTATCGGGGTGAACCTTACCGATCACATTGCGTGCGTCCTCGGAAAGGAAGCAGCTGTACAGCGGAAACTTCGGCATCAGCTCGGCGATAAAGGCCTTGTTGCCCACACCGGTAAGGTAGTCGGCCTGGCTGAACTCCATCTTGAAGAAGTGCCGGCCCAGACTCTCCCAGAACGGCGAACGCCCGGCATCGTTGGACACGCCGCGCATCTCGGCAATGATCTTGTTGCCGAACAGCTGTGGGAATTCGGCGATAAACAGCAGGCGCGCCTTGGCCAGCATGCGGCCGTTGAGGCCGTTGCGGTAATCGGCGTGCAGGAACAACGAGCACAGCTCGGAGTTGCCGGTGAGGTCGTTGGCCAGAAACAGCGTCGGAATCTCACGGTAGATATTCAGTTCCTGGGATGCACTGACGGTCAGGCCGACCCGGAAGTTGTACCAGGGCTCGCGCAGGCCGACCGCGCCGGCGATGGCGGAAATACCCACCACGCGGCCTTCGTCGTTTTCGAGCACGAACAGGTAGTCGGCATCGCCGCGCCCGGCGTCGCCGCGAAAGGTTTTTTCCGCCCAGCCAACCCGGTGGGTCAGGCGCTCTTCGTTGGCCGGCAAGGTGGTGAGGCCGGTGCCGGTGCTGCGCGCCAGATCAATCAGGGCCGGTAAATCGCTGCTGCGTACGGGACGAACGATCATGCTATCTCCTCGAACGGGCCGCTGTTGTCAGCCACCCGCGAAACTCTATTTAAACCGCTACCAGGCGCACACTCGCGCCTTCGCCGACGCCCAGGGCTTCGGCCGCTGCCAAGTCCAGGGTCACCGGTTTGCCGGGCGCGTAGTCCAGCTCCAGCATCACCGCGCGGTAATCCTGCAATTGCGCGTTGCTCACCAGATACTGGCGACCGACGCCCTTGACCATCTCACCGATCTTCACCGGCACCACGCGGCTCTGGGCAATCGAGCGAATCCCCGACACCCGCGCGTGCAGCGTCGGGCCGCCGTCGAAGATGTCGATGTAGTGGTCGGTCTCGAAGCCTTCGCGCATCAGGATGTCGAAGGTGATCTGCGCTCGCGGGTGGACCTGGCCCATGGCTTCCTGGGCTTCGTCCGGCAACAGCGGCACATAGATCGGGTAATGCGGCATCAGCTCGGCGAGGAAGGTGCGGCTTTTCAGCCCGCACAGGCGCTCGGCGGCGGCGTAGTTGAGGTCGAAGAAGTTGCGGCCGATGGCGTCCCAGAACGGCGAATCACCGTTCTCGTCGCTGTAGCCGACAATCTCGGTCACCACCGAATCGGCAAAGCGCTCGGGGTGGCTGGCGACGAACAACAGGCGGCCACGGGAATTGAGTTCCGACCACGGCGAACCGACCAGTTCCGGCACCACGTAGAAACTGGTGAGCAGGCTGTTGCCGGTGAGGTCGTGGCATTGGGAAAGCACGTGGATCTTGTTGTGGATCTTCAACTCGCGGGAAGCGTGCACGAAGGTTTCGTTACGGAAGCTGTAGAACGGCTCCGAGTAACCGGCCGAGGCGACGATGGCCGAGCAGCCAGCGAGCTTGCCGGTCTCGGTGTCTTCGAGCACGAAGAAATAGCTTTCTTCACCGTTGAAACTCACCTCGGCAGCGAAGGACGCTTCGCTGGCGGCGATCTTGTCGCTGAGGCGTTCGACATCATCCGGCAAGGAGGTGACACCAATCGGGCTGTCCGCAGCCAGACGCTGTACCTCGCCCAGATCAGCCATTTGCGCGGGGCGCATCACCAGCATGGTGTCACTCCTTAACTCGAAAAACTCACAGGAAAAAATGCCAGGCACGGCCTTGAAACCAGTGAGGTCAAGTGTGGGAGCGGGCTTGCCCGCTCCCACATTGGATCTACACCGCTCCAATTAAGAGGCCCGGCACAAAAATTTAGGTTCGATGCCCAATCGTTTGGGCACCGAACGGTCCATCAAGCGTGTGTCAGCGTCTTCACGGCACGTTCAAAACGGTCCAGGCCTTCCTGGATGTCCGCGTCTTCCACCACCAGGCTCGGGGCGAAACGCACCACGTCGGGGCCGGCTTGCAGGATCATCAGGTTTTCTTTCTCGGCGGCGTTGAACACGTCCTTGGCCTTGCCTTTGAAGGCATCGCTCAGCACACAACCGATCAGCAGGCCCATGCCGCGCACTTCGGTGAAGATGCCGTACTGCTTGCCGATCTGCTCCAGGCGCGCCTTGAACAGGTCGTGCTTGGCGTTGACACCGGCCAGCACCTCGGGCGTGTTGATCACATCGATCACCGCCTCGGCGACCGCGCAGGCCAGCGGGTTGCCGCCGTAGGTGGTGCCGTGGGTGCCGACCACCAGGTGCTTGGCGAGGTCTTCACGGGTGAGCATCGCCGCAATCGGGAAGCCGCCGCCCAGGCTCTTGGCGCTGGTGAGGATGTCCGGCACCACACCGTAGTGCTGGTAGGCGAACAGGTGGCCGCTGCGGCCCATGCCGGTTTGCACTTCGTCGAACACCAGCAGCGCATTGCTGGCGTCGCACAACTCGCGGGCGCCTTGCAGGTAGGCCAGTTCGGCCGGCAGTACGCCGCCTTCGCCCTGGATCGGTTCCAGCACCACGGCGCAGGTCTTGTCCGAGACAGCGGCTTTCAGCGCGTCCAGGTCGTTGTAAGGCACGTGGGTGATGCCGGTGATTTTCGGACCGAACCCATCGGAATACTTCGACTGGCCACCGACGTTGACGGTAAACAGGGTACGGCCGTGGAAGCTGTTCAGTGCGGCGATGATCTCGTACTTCTCGGTGCCGAAACGGTCGAACGCGACGCGACGGGCCAGCTTGAAGGCGGCCTCGTTGGCTTCGGCGCCGGAGTTGCAGAAGAACACGCGCTCGGCAAAGGTGGCGTCGATCAGCTTGTGGGCCAGGCGCAGGGCCGGCTCGTTGGTGAAGACGTTGGAGACATGCCACAACTTGCTGGCCTGTTCGGTCAGTGCACCGACCAGCGCCGGGTGGGCGTGGCCCAATACGTTGACCGCGATGCCGCCGGCAAAATCGATCAGCTCGCGACCCGCCTGGTCCCAGACGCGGGAGCCTTCGCCACGCACGGGAATAAAGGCAGCAGGTGCATAGTTGGGAACCATGACCTGGTCGAAATCGGCACGTTGCACCGGGGCTTGCTCAACGGACATCGGAGTCTCCTGAAGAGGAACGCCTGCCTGGAACTGGCGGGCGATGCAGGGATTGTAAGGACAGTTTTCAGCGCGACCTTGTCGCCAAGCGACAACTTCTTATAGCGCCAACCCCGGTTTTACGCGGGTTTACGCCAATGCGACAAATAGCGTCGCAATGGCGCAGTTTAAACCGTGCACGCCCTCCGTGGGCAGGCTGATCGGTGGATGCGTGCAAATCCCTGCGGCGCTAACTGTCTACCACCCTGCCCACCCTGCCAGCTGTTTTGCTGCAACCTCCCAGCGATCGTCAAGGAACGACCCATGGCCGAACAGCCCAGCAGCACCGTACCGCATTACGAAATCCTCAAACATGCCCTGCCCGACTGGCTGGGCGCCGCCTCGGCCCTTAAACGCAATGCCCTGGCCCAGCCGGCGTTGATCCTCGCCGCCGGCTTAAAAAATGCCAGTGAGCAACAGCACCAGGCACTTAAACGCCTCAACAGCCAGGCCTGGAGCGCACAAAACCGTGTGGACCAGGCCATGGAGCGCCTCAAAAGCCCCGAGGTTTTTGCCGCCGAAATCCTGCAAACGGCACTCAAGGATCAGTACGGCCTCGATCCAGACGTGCGCAACACCTACCTGCAGCTCTACATTCCCCTGACGCTCGCCGGGTTTACGCTCAAACCCGGGGCCGCGCGCACCTGGAGCGTGTCGCTGCTGGATGCCGCCCTGCATAACTTCGAAGAGTCCGAAACCGCGGTCGACGGCTATGACGCCAACTCCGGCTTCACCACGCGTCCTGGCGCTGGCGGGCAGTTCCAGCCACTGCCGGCCATCGGCGCGAAGCTCTCGATTGCGCAGTTCACCACCCTCTGCAGGACATTGGACATCGGCGAGCGCTACCAGCGCTATCTCAGCGACTACCTCGGGCTGGACAACCCGGTAGCCCAGGCCAGCCTGCAGCACACGATCAAGCGCAGCCACCTGGCGAGCCTCGAACTGGCGCTGTACATGGCCGTGCTTAAACAAGACCTGCCCCAGGCCAGCCACGACACACTCATGGGCCTGCTGCAGGGCCAGCCGAGCAGTGCCAACGGCTGCAAGCCCCTGCTGTGTTACGAGTTGATGATCATGTCGACGCGCCTCACCGGCATCGTGCTGTTTGCCGAAGACCTGGACGCCAGCCCGCAGGTGGTGCCAGTCATCGCCTGGATCCCCGACGACCCTGAACACCCGATCAAGCAGTACCCCAGCACCCGCGCCTTGATGCTCGCCCTCTGCGAAAAGCTGCGCACGCCCGACTACCAGCGCTTCTTCAGTCGTTTTATCGGCGCCGCAGACCTGAGCCTGTTTTTCGCCGACCTCAATCAGCGCCTCACCCAGGTGACCTGGCATGCCCATATCCCCGGCGACCCGCTGCCCAGCTGGCGCCAGACCCCGGTAGCCGGACCCAACCTGCAATTTCGCGCGGCAAAGATCGAGCGCGACCTGTTTGAACACCTCTACCAGATGAAACTCAGCAAACTGCTCGATGACGCCCGCAGCCGCGCCATCTCCACTGCCAGCACCGACCGCAAAGCCCGCTGGGAACGCTGGGCCTTGATTGAAAAAGTCGGCAGCACGCTGTTGCAGATCATCGCCTTTATCGCCGTGCCGTTCGTGCCGCCACTGGGCGCGCTGATGCTCGGCTACACCGCCTACCAGGTGCTGGACGATGCCTTCGAAGGTGCCTTCGACTGGGTCGAAGGCCTGCAGCGCGAAGCCCTGGGGCATACCTTGGCGCTGGTTGAGCAACTGGTGCAACTGGGGATGTTTGCCATCGGCATACCCATTGCCCAGGACCTGCTGCGCGCCGCGCTACCTGCCGAACTGAGCAGATTTTTCGAGCGCCTGAAACCCGTGACACGGCCCGATGGCTCAACGCGCCTGTGGCAGCCGGATCTTGCCCCCTATCGCAGGGCAATAAAACTGCCCAAGGGCGCGCGGCCCGATGAGCAGGGGCTGTATCAGCACCACGGCGAATCGATCCTGCGCCTGGGCGAGGAGCACTATGCAGTGCACCATGAGGCCGAATCTGCCCGCTACACCCTCAAGCACCCCGAGCGCGCCAGCGCCTACCGCCCACAGGTCATGACCAACGGCGAAGGCGCCTGGGTAACGGAGCTTGAACGCCCATTGAGCTGGGACAGCCCCACCCTGATGCGCCGCCTCGGCTACCGGACCGAAGGCCTCAGCGACAGCCGCCTGCAACAGGCGCGCCGGGTCAGCGACACCCACGACAACGGCTTGCGCCACCTGCACCTCAACCAGCAGCCGGCGCCACCGCTGCTGGCCGACACCCTCAAGCGTTTCAGGATCGACCAGGACCTGCAGGATTTCATTACGCAGATGAACAGCGACGACCCGGCCATTTCTCACCAGGCCGACGCGCAAACCCAGCTGCAACTGCTGGTCAGCTATGGGTTATGGCCGCAGACCAAAACCCTGCGTTTCCTCGACGCCCAGGGCCACACACTTTGGGAATTCGCCAGGGCCGACGGGGCCAGCGTGGTGCAAGTCCATCAGGCCCAGATGAAAAACGGCGACCTGCTGCAGATCCTTCTGGAAAGCCTGGATGAACAGGAGCGCAAGACCCTGCTGGAAGAGCCTTTCGGCACACCGCCCGCCTCGGCGCAAACCCGGGCAAAGGTGTTACGCAAAAAGCTCGCGCGCCTGGCTTACGAAAAGCGCTTCTCGCTGTTCGATTCGCGCTATCGCGGTGAAGACCGCGCCCGCCATGCCCGCGTGCAAAAGATCCTCGACGCGGCGCCCGAGGCCGGGCTGCCTACCAGCGTCGGCGAAGAAATCCTTGCCAGTGCCAGTGGCGAGGAACTGCGGGCAATCGATGCCGGAACACTCCCCAAGCGCCTGCGCGACCTGGCGCATTGGGGCCAACAGGAAGTCAGGACCACCCGCGCGTATGAAGGTTTGTACCTGGAGACCGTCGAAAGCCCGGACACCGCCACGCTGGCCCTGCACTCACTGGAAAATCTACCGGGATGGCAGCCGGGCACGCGCCTTGAAGTCCGCCAATACCGGATCGATGGCGCCTTGCTGGACGCCATCGGCCCGCCTGACGCGCAAATCAGCCGGACCTTGGTCGTCACGGCGGACGGCCAATACATCCCGTATGCGGACCAGACCGAACTGTTTGGCCAAAGCGACGTTTACACCGCGATTCTCCAGGCCCTGCCAGACAGCCGGCGCACTGCACTGAACCTCCATATCGGCCAAGGCGAGCGGCTCAAACAGACACTCGCCGAACATGCATTGGGGCGCGACGCCCTGCGTCGACTACTCGACACCGACCCCGCGCAAAAACCTGAATACGACCCAAAGTTCATGCGCCTGCGTGGCGGCGATGCGGGTTACCGCGCGGTCGCCCCTCTGGGGCTGGACGAAAACCGCGTGGTGTCCGCTGAAGAGCTTGCCCATGACCTGCTGCCGGCGCTGTCCACCGCGCAGATCCGCGAGCTGGTGCAAAGCCTCGAAAGCCAACCCGGTGGCGCGTTGGCCACCCTGCTTTCGCTGCAAACCGAATACCTGAGGATGACCCACGACCTGGCGCGCTGGGTAGGAAGTACACCTCGTCTGCACCCACAGACAGGCGCCCCGCTGAGTGCCGAGGAGTACGACTACGCACGACGTGATCGCCGTCTGTGGGCCCACGAAATCCAGCGGGCCTGGCGCCGCGAAACCGAGATCGACGATCACTTCGAAACGCCCGCGCGCAATGGCCATCGGCTCAGCCTGCCGGTCCCGCTGCAGGGCCCGCTGCCGCAACTGCGCGCGCGCTTCAGCCATGTTTCTCTGCTGGAGTTGCAAGGCAACCACACCACGCAGCAGGTCGAAGGTTTTCTGCGTTTGTTCCCCAGGCTGCGTCACTTGACGATCCGCCACGTCGGGCTGGAGCAGCTTCCCGCCCCCGTGTTTTCGATGCCCCACTTGAACGAGCTGATCCTCAGCGACTGCCAGCTGACCCTGACCGCCGAACAGCAGACGGCACTTAGCGCCATGAACCGCCTGGTTACGCTGGACCTGTACAAAAACCCCTTGAATCAGGTCCCCAGCGTCGAGCGCATGCCGGATCTGCGCTACCTGGACCTGAGCAGGACCGGCATCAGCGCACTGCCGCGCGGCCTCCTCAACCGTCCGAGCCTGGAGCTGGCCCTGCTCTCGCAGAATCAGCTCCGCGAACTGCCAGACGCGCTGTTCAACCTGCCGGCCGCCAGCAGCGATAAATTCGACCTGTCTGCGAATCCGCTGACACAGGCATCGATGGAGCGCGTCAAAGCCTATTACCATCGCACTGGCAAACGCTGGGAAATCGACGCGCCCCTGGCCGACCTCGCGCTGGCTAAACAGCTCTACCCAAGCTTCAGCAACGACGAAATCAATCATTTCGTGTTTGCCCTGCCAGGTGACCTGGAGGCCGGCAGGCTCGCCTTGATGCGCTTCCAAATCGAATACCAGGCCATTCGCACCGATATGACGCCCTGGGCAAACGACCCCCTGGCCAGTCATGCAGAACGCATCAACCGCGCGCGCTTCATCGAGGCCATTGAAGCGGGGTGGCGTCGGGAAGTGCCGCTGGATCCCCAGCATCACGGGATTGCCCCCGGTTATGCATTGACCCTCGCCATGCCCGTCAGCGGCACACTTGCAACGCTGCGCATCACACTTCCACATGTGACGGCGCTGGTGCTGGAGGGCAGTGGCGCGCCCCTGCAACCGGGGTCATTCCTGCAGGCATTTCCAGGCCTGAAACGCCTGACCCTCGATCGATATGCGCTGGCAGAGTTTCCCCTCGGCATCGCGTCACTGCGCCAGCTCACGTACCTGCGCCTGCGCCGCAACGGCCTACGGCTGTCACCCACCACCGCCAATGCACTGGCTGCGATGAGCCAGCTGGAATCCCTCGACTTGAGCCACAACCCACTCGGCGAGGTGCCGGATGTGCGCCGCTTGAACAGGCTCGGCCAGGTATCCTTGAGCAACACGGGGCTGACCCACATCCCGGCGAGCCTGCTATCGCCCGCCACGCCGAGGACGGCTATCGACTTGAGCCACAACCAGATCACCCAAGTGCCGGCACAGCTGTTCACGTTGCGCGCCGACCTGTCGGCCGCCTTCGACCTGTCCAACAACCCGTTGTCAGCCCAAACCCTGCAACAGGTCAAAATCCACTTCCAGGGCACCGATAACGCCTGGAAAATCAGCCCGCCCTACACCGTATTGCGTCAGCTCAAGACGCTTTACCCCAGCCTCACGGATACCGAGCTGGGGCGCATCTTCTTTCAACTGCCAGGCGATATCGACGCGGCGCTACCGGCCATGGCACGACTGAAGGCCGAATACCACCAGATGAGCACCCGGCTTCAGGAATGGGTGCTCAATGTCCCCGAGCGTGACCCGATTCTGGATACCGTGCTGGACATGGGCACCCGCGCCGAGGAGCAGTTGCGACGCGCCCACTTCAAGGACCTGCTGGAACGTTGCTGGCGCCGGGAAACCGAGCTGGACGAAGGCGGCGAACTCCCGCCTCGACACAGCTACAAGCTGGTCTTTCATGCCCAGCTGCTGGGGGATCTGCCGCAACTGAATGCGCAGCTTCCTCACGTTACACTGCTGGAGCTGATCGGCGAGCGGTCCAACCAGAGCATTGACGAGCTGCTGAGGTGCCTGCCCAACCTCACGCACCTGACCGTCGAGCGTTATGCCCTGGGGGATATTCCCGAGCCCATCTTCAGCCTGCAGCACCTGCGCCAACTCTCGCTCTCCGACAACCGCATACAACTGACCCCTCGCAGCAAGGCGCTACTGGCGGGCATGGGGGGACTCGAGCATCTGGACATGAGCGATAACATGCTCGGCATGACGCCGGATGTGCGCAACCTGTCGCGCTTGAAGGCGCTGTACCTGCATAACTGCGGGCTGAGTGAAGTGCCCGAGAGCGTTTTCGGGCTGGGGCGCCTGCAAGCGCTCGACCTGAGCAGCAACCTGATCCAGCACCTGCCCAGTGATTTGCTGGAAATGCCCCTGCCACTCAACGACGACTCCGACCTGAGTGACAACCCGCTGTCGGCGCAGAGCCTTGCGTTGTTGCGCCGCTATTATCAACAGACGGGCTACGAACTGGGCGTGGAAGAAGCCATGGAGGACGAACAGGGGTTCCCGCTGGCGCCACCTGACACACCGGTAGACATGGAGGAGTAACCCTCAGCCGCGTTCGGACGGTACCGACGACAGCTCGAACGGGCTGCTGCTGCGCCGCTGGTTGCGGTCTTCGCGCGGGGTGGCGCCAAAGAAGTTGCGGTAGGCGCTGGAGAAGTGCGGCCCCGAGGAGAAGCCGCAGGACAGGCCGATCTGGATGATCGACTTGCTGGTTTGCATGAGCATCTGGCGCGCCTTGTTCAGGCGCAACTCGAGGTAGTACTGGCTGGGAACGCGGTTGAGGTATTGCTTGAAGATCCTTTCGAGCTGTCGCCGCGACACGCACACGTGCTGGGCGATTTCGTCGGTGGTCAACGGCTCTTCGATGTTGGCCTCCATCAGCAACACCGCCTGGGTCAGCTTCGGATGGCTGGAACCCAGGCGGTTTTGCAAAGGAATACGCTGGCGCTCGCCGCCTTCGCGGATGCGCTCCACCACCAGTTCCTCGGAGACTGCACCGGCCAGTTCGGCGCCGTGGTCACGGGCCAGTACCGCCAGCAGCAGGTCGAGCACCGACATGCCACCGCAGGCGGTCAGGCGATCACGGTCCCAGTCGAACAGGTGGCTGGTAGCGATGACCTTGGGGAAGCGCTCGGCAAAATCATCCTGCCAGCGCCAGTGCACGGCGGCGCGGTAGCCGTCGAGCAGGCCGAGCTGGGCCAACGGGTAGACACCCGCCGACAGGCCACCGATCACACACCCGGCGCGCACCAGTTGCTTGAGCGCGGTGCTCAGTTGGGAGGCGATCACGGTCGGCGGTTCGTCCGCCAGCAGGAACAGCTTCTGGAAGCCTTCGAGCTTGCCCGCCCACGGCTCGCCCGGCAGCTGCCAGGCGCCATCGGTCGCAGGCTCGGCGAGCAGGAACGACAGCTCATACACCACATCCGGATGCACCCGCTGAGCAACGCGCAAGGCCTCCTCAGCCAGCGCAAGCGTCAGTGCTTTCGTGCTGGGCCAAATCAGGAAACCAATTCGATGGGCGGTCATGGAGGGCTATCCGAAGCGAGTAACAGTAATGAAGACAAGGGCCAATGCTAGCCCGGAAACCAACACAAATCTCAAAAGCGGGTGAAGATCTAAATGTGGGAGCGGGCTTGCTCGCGAATGCGGTGGGTCAGATACACATCTACTCACTGACCCACCGCTTTCGCGAGCAAGCCCGCTCCCACACTAGATGGGGACTCACTTAAGACTGCGAAGCATGCACTAAACCGGTGCACAAAAGCAGTCTTGACTATTTCAAGCTACCGGAGAGGAACTGCTGCAACCGTTCCGATTGCGGGTTCACCAGCACTTCGCGCGGGTTGCCGCGCTCTTCGACAATGCCTTTGTGCAAGAACACCAACTGGTTCGACACTTCACGGGCAAAGCCCATTTCGTGGGTCACCACCACCATGGTGCGGCCTTCCTGGGCCAGGTCCTGCATGACCTTGAGCACTTCGCCGACCAGCTCCGGGTCCAGCGCCGAGGTCGGCTCGTCGAACAGCATCACCTCAGGCTCCATCGCCAGGGCACGGGCAATCGCCACGCGCTGCTGCTCGCCACCGGACATATGGCCGGGGAACGCATCCTTGCGATGGCCCACGCCGACCTTGGCCAGGTAGTGCTCGGCCTTTTCACGCGCTTCTTTCTTCGACACGCCCAGCACATGCACCGGCGCTTCCATCACGTTTTCAATCGCGGTCATGTGCGACCACAGGTTGAAATGCTGGAACACCATCGACAGGCGCGAGCGCATGCGCTGCAGCTGTTTAGGGTCGGCGGCCTTCATGGCGCCGTCCTTGTTGGCCACCAGTTTCAGCTCTTCGTTGTTGAGCAGAATCTTGCCGGCGTGGGGTTGCTCGAGCAGGTTGATGCAGCGCAAGAAGGTACTTTTGCCCGAACCACTGGAGCCGATGATGCTGATCACATCACCGGCCGCGGCGGCCAGGGACACACCTTTGAGCACTTCATGACTGCCATAGCGTTTATGCAGGTCTTGGACTTCAAGTTTGTACATGCGGTCGGTTCTCACAAAAACAGGTGGTCAGTCGTTGAGCAAGCGCCCGTGACGCAGCGCTTCGCGCCCCGCCACCTTGGCCAGCCAGAAACCCGCTTGGGCATAACGTAGCCGTTCAACGGCAAACAGCACCCCCGAGGTGCCCGCGCAAAGCGTGCTGACGCGGTCTTCCAGGGGGTCAATCACTTCAAAAATCGGTTCGCCCTTCTCGACCCAGTCACCGGCCTTACGCAGGTAACTGATCACCCCGGCGTGGGGCGCGAAGAGCAATTCGGTGCCTTCAAAAGGCAGGCCTTCACACGGCTCGTACTGCGGCGCCGGCCATTCGCCCTTGATCAGGCCCTGCTCGGCCAGAAACGCGAGGATGCCTTCGGCGTGGAAGATCGCCTCGTCGCGGCCGGTGTCGGCCTGGCCGCCCAGTTCCAGGGTGGTCGCCAGGCATGCCAGCGGCACCTGGGCCTCGGGGAACGCCTGGGACAAGCGCAACCATGGCAATGAACAGGCTTCATCGAACGAGCTGCCGCCGGAGTCTTCCGCCAGCAGGCCGACTTTCACATTCAAGTGCGCCGACAATGAGCGCCACTGCGGCCAGTGCTGGGGCAGCGCGTACATATGCAACGCGGCCTCGGCATCGCAATGCAGATCGAGGACGATGTCGGCAGTGCAGGCATGGCTCAGCAACAGGCGCTGCATGCCTTGCAACTGGCTGCTCGGCGCCGGCAGTGCGTTCAGCGTATCGGTCATCGCCTGGCGGATCATGCGCACGTTGGCGTGAGGGTCATCACCCAACTTGCCCTGGAGCAACTCGGCCACCGGCGCGCTCAACTCGACGAAATCGCGGTTGAAGTTCTTGCCGCTGCCGATTTCGAATCGCCCCTGGTGACTGCCTTGCAGCAGTTGGCCCAGGCCCATCGGGTTGGCCACCGGCACCAGCTCGATCACGCCATTGAGCGCGCCTTGCTGTTCCAGCTCGGTGAGACGTTTCTTCAGCTCCCAGGCGGCGCGCATGCCGGGCAATTCGTCGGCGTGCAGGCTGGCCTGGATATAGGCCTTGCGCTCGCCTTTGCCGAATCGGAACACGCTCAACTGCCGCTCGCACCCCAGGTGACCCCAGGGCAGCCGGTGATCAATACGTTCCATATCAGTGCTTCCGTGGAGCCAGGTAGCTCAGCCAGCGGCGCTCGGCCAACTTGAACAGGCGCACCAGGATGAAGGTCAGGCACAGGTAGAACGCGCCGGCGGTGATATAGGCTTCGAACGGCAGGTAGAACTGGGCGTTCACCGTGCGTGCGGCACCGGTGATGTCGATCAGGGTGACAATGGACGCCAGGCTGGTGGTCTGCAGCATCATGATCACTTCGTTGCTGTACTGCGGCAGCGCGCGGCGCAGGGCCGACGGCAGCAGGATGCGGCGATACAGCTTGTAGCGCGACATGCCCATGGCCTTGGCCGCTTCGATCTCGCCATTGGGGGTGGCCTTGAGGCTGCCGGCAATGATTTCAGCGGTGTAGGCACTGGTGTTGATCGCAAAGGCCAGGCACGCACAGAACGTGGCGCTGGACAGCAGCGGCCACAGGAAGCTCTCGCGCACCGCATCGAACTGGGCCAGGCCGTAGTAGATCAGGAACAGCTGCACCAGCATCGGCGTGCCACGGATCACGTAGGTGTAGAGCCAGGCTGCGCCATTGACGATCGGCTGCTTGGACACGCGCATCAAGCCCAGGGGCAAGGCGGCAAGCAGGCCGAAGAACAGCGAAAAGGCCAGCAGTTTCAAGGTGGTCACCAAGCCGCCGAGGTACAGCGGCATGGCATCCCAGATGACGTTGTAGTCGAAGATCATAGATCAGCCGCCCTTACGCCTACCGAGTAGCGCTTCTCAAGATAACGCAAGGCCAGCAACGAGACGCTGGTGATCACCAGGTACATCGCCGCCACTGCGAGGAAGAAGGTAAAAGGCTCGCGGGTGGCATCTGCCGCCTGCTTGGCCTTGAACATCATGTCTTGCAGGCCCACCACCGAAATCAGCGCGGTGGCCTTGGTCAGTACCAGCCAGTTGTTGGTGAACCCGGGGATCGCCAGCCGAATCATCTGCGGCACCATCACCCGGAAAAACACTTGGAAACTGCTCATGCCATACGCAAGGCCGGCCTCGGCCTGGCCCTTGGGAATGGCCATGAAGGCGCCCCGGAATGTCTCCGAGAGGTAGGCGCCAAAGATGAAACCCAGGGTGCCGATACCGGCGGCCAAGGGGTTCAAGTCGATATAGTCGTCATAGCCGAGCATCGGCGCGACGCGGTTCAGCAGGTCCTGGCCGCCGTAGAAAATCAGCAGGATCAGCACCAGGTCGGGGATCCCGCGGATCACCGTGGAGTACAAGTCACCCAGCCAGGCCAACCAGCGCACCGGCGACAGGCGTAACGCGACCCCGATCAGACCCAGAACAATGGCCAAGGCCATGGACGACAAGGCGAGCTGAAGCGTCAACCATGCGCCATCGAGGATGACGGCCCCGTAGCCTTTCAACATGATTCAGGTCCTCGAAAAGGGGGATGAAAAAATGGCGCAAACCTCAGGAATTCTGTTGCTTGCGCCATTCTGGACAGACAGCTGCGACGAGTTACTTAGGGTCAGCGCCGTAAATATCGAAGTCGAAATACTTGTCCTGGATTTTCTTGTATTCGCCGTTGGCACGGATCGCGGCAATGGCAGCGTTGATGCGGTCCAGGTTTTCCTTGTCGCCTTTACGGACGGCAATGCCGATGCCGTCGCCGAAGTATTTGGCGTCGGTGAACTGTGGGCCGACGAACGCGTAGCCTTTGCCGGCTGGAGTCTTCAGGAAACCGTCCTGCAGCAGGGTAGCGTCAGCCACGGTGCCATCGAGGCGACCGGCTTCCACGTCCAGGTAGATTTCGTTCTGCGAGCTGTAAGGCACAACCGTGGCGCCTTTAGGGGCCAGGACTTCCTTGGCGAAGCGATCGTGGATCGAACCGCGCTGCACGCCGATTTTCTTGCCTTTCAATTCATCCAGGCTGTCGCTGACCTTGGTGCCTTCCTTCATCACCAGCTGCGCTGGGCTCAGGTAGTAGCGGTTGGTGAAGTCCACGGACTTCTTGCGGTCTTCAGTGATGGACATCGACGAAAGGATCGCGTCGATCTTGCGCACTTTGAGCGCCGGGATCAGGCCATCGAACTCCTGCTCGACCCACGTGCACTTGACGTCCATCTGCTTGCACAGGGCGTTGCCGATGTCGTAGTCAAAACCGACGATGCTGCCATCGGGAGCTTTGGAGGCAAACGGAGGGTAAGCCGCTTCGATACCAATCTTCAGTGGCTTGCCTTCAGCGAAAGCCTGCATGGACAGCACGGACAGCGCCAGGGCGCCCAACAGCACGAGTTTCTTCATCTTGGGACTCCATCGGTATAGGGCAAAACAGCAGTATGAGCCATGGCCCACGATGCGACTTAAGGGAAACCGAATTGCGGTGCTGCGTCCTACGCAGGTAACGACCTGCGACGACGAGCGAGTGATCGGCATTCTAACGACAGGCCGGAAGCCGATATTTCCTCAATGCGACAACAATTTACAGAAGCACCGAGAAAGCCGTTCCAGCACATTGACAGCCTCTGAATTTTATGCAGAGACAAAAGATATTAAACCTGTTGATGCTGCAAATTGCGGGCCTATTATTCGCAAACCCTTCTAGCACGGCAAGTCTGGCGTTTAATCTTATTTCTTGGGGTGTCTAAAACGCGCTTTTTCGGGGCAATGTTGTAGCACTTTGCCTCAGGTTTGGGCGATGGGTTACACATTTAGGGCTCTCGGTAACATTCAGAAACGTCCTACGCACGAAGTCGATATTTATTGGCCTGCGCATAGATCGTTCCCACGCTCTGCGTGGGAATACACCCTGTGACGCTCTGCGTCACGCCTCAAGAGCAGACGCGGAGCGTCCAGGGCGGCATTCCCACGCGGAGCGTGGGAACGATCAGCACTCCCGGCATGAAATACATTCCAAATGTGGGAGCTGGTTTCGCCAGTAATAGCCAGTCAACAAAAAAGCCCCATCCAGCTCACGCCAAATGGGGCCCTGTCCCACCTACCCCGCCTTACGCGACGTTCATGGTCTTGTGCGTCTCGATCAAATGCGCCACCACACCCGGGTCCGCCAGGGTGGAGATATCCCCCAGCCCGTCATACTCAGCCGTGGCAATCTTGCGCAGGATACGCCGCATGATCTTGCCCGAACGCGTCTTCGGCAAGCCTGGCGCCCACTGGATCACGTCCGGCGAAGCGATCGGCCCGATCTCCTTGCGCACCCAGTTTTTCAGTTCCAGGCGCAGCGCTTCGTTCGGCTCCTCGCCGTTCTTCAGCGTCACGTAGACATAGATGCCCTGGCCCTTGATGTCATGCGGTACACCGACCACCGCCGCTTCGGCGACTTTCGGGTGGGCGACCATGGCGCTTTCAATCTCGGCGGTGCCCATGCGGTGGCCGGACACGTTCAGCACGTCGTCCACGCGACCGGTGATCCAGTAGTAGCCGTCCTCGTCACGACGCGCACCGTCACCGGTGAAGTACATGCCACGGAAGGTCTTGAAGTAGGTGTCGACGAAACGGTCATGGTCGCCGTACAGCGTGCGCGCCTGGCCCGGCCACGAATCAAGGATCACCAGGTTGCCTTCGGCAGCCCCCTCGATCAGGTTGCCGAGGTTATCCACCAGCGCCGGCACCACGCCAAAGAACGGGCGTGCCGCCGAACCCGGCTTGAGCGCATGGGCGCCCGGCAGCGGGCTCATCATGTTGCCGCCGGTTTCGGTCTGCCACCAGGTGTCGACAATCGGGCAACGCGATTGGCCGACGTTCTTGTAGTACCAATCCCAGGCTTCCGGGTTGATCGGCTCGCCCACCGAACCGAGCAGGCGCAGGCTGCTGCCATCGGCACCTTCGCAGGCGGCGGTGCCCGAGGCCATCATCGCGCGGATCGCGGTCGGTGCGGTGTAGAGGATATTGACCTTGTGCTTGTCGACGATCTTCGCCACCCGCGTGATGTCCGGGTAGTTCGGCACGCCTTCGAACAGCAAGGTGGTGGCGCCGTTAGCCAGCGGGCCATAGACGATATAGGTGTGGCCGGTGACCCAGCCGACGTCGGCGGTGCACCAGTAGATTTCACCCGGGCGGTAATCGAACACGCGCTCATGGGTCAGGGCCGCGTACAACAGGTAGCCGCCGGTGGTGTGCTGCACGCCCTTGGGCTTGCCGGTGGAACCGGAGGTGTAGAGGATAAACAGCGCCTCTTCGGCGCCCATCTCTTTTGGCGCACACACGGTGCCCGCCACTTTCATCAGGTCTTCGTACCAGATGTCGCGATGCTGGTTCCACTTGATGTTGCCATTGGTGCGCTTGCACACAATGACTTTCTGGATGCTGCTGGTTTCCGGGTTGGTCAGGGCGTCGTCGACGTTGGCCTTCAACGGAATTTTCTTACCGGCACGGATGCCTTCGTCGGCGGTGATCACTACCTTCGACTTACAGTCGATGATGCGACCGGCCAGGGCTTCCGGGGAAAAACCGCCAAACACCACCGAGTGAATCGCACCGATGCGGGTACACGCCAGCATGGCGACCACGGCTTCGGGGATCATCGGCATATAGATAGTCACCACGTCGCCGCGGTGTACGTCCTGGCCACGCAGGGCGTTGGCGAACTTGCAGACTTCTTCATGCAGCTCGCGGTAGGTGATGGTGCGGCTCTCGGCAGGGTCATCGCCCTCCCAGATGATCGCCGCCTGGTCACCGCGCTCGGCGAGGTGACGGTCCAGGCAGTTGTAGGAAACGTTCAGGGTGCCATCGGCGAACCACTTGATGTCGACATGGTGATCGTCGAACGAGGTCTGCTTCACCGTGGTGAAAGGCTTGATCCAGTCGAGGCGCTTGGCTTGCTCGCGCCAGAAGCCATCGGGGTTGACCACCGACTGCTGGTACATGGCCTTGTAGGTCGCCTCGTCGGTCAGCGTGTTGGCTGCTACTTCGGGGCGAACGGGGTACAGGGAAGCCGCACTCATCTTTCTTACCTCGGTGACATAGTTGTTGTTGTATGGCCCCTGTTGTAGCCGGGGCTGCCCCATAGAACCATTCGACGATGGTAGTAACAAGCCCCTACAAATTGCCCTGCTATCCCCGTTTGCCGCTCTGGCCCGTGGCCTGCGGGGCTTTGCAGCTGTATGAAAAAACCTTTACCACACGATTGTTACAAAAACCGCCAATAGTGTTTATCAAAAGTACGGGTATATGAATATAACGCGCAGGCCTAAAATCAACTCCGCCAACACGGCACTGTGATTAACACCGTAACAGCCCCCACGAAGGCAACGTTAATCCGAACTTCCCAACTCTTAAGTTACACACGTGGCCTCACAAGGGCCCCGTGACCCCATTCGACCTAAAGAAGGTAATTGTACAAATGAAAGCTCTCGTAGTTATGGCCCTCAGCAGCTTGTGCGCCACCGCCGCCCTGGCCGATGAGGCCCCGACCGAGCTGGCCGGCCAGAACGCCCCGATTGTCGAAGACTACACCTATAGCACCAAGCTGGATGTGGCCAAAGTATTGTCCATGAGCACAATCCCGGAAGTTTGCGAAGTTGTGCCGGTCAAGATGGAATATGAAGACTCACAAGGTCAGCGTCATATTCTTAACTACCATGTAATGGGCAATGGTTGTTCGAACGGATAACAACTTAGTTAGTGTGATCTGCGCGTGATCTTATTTGCCGCAAGAAATCGTTCTTGCGGCGAGGCCCCCTCCCCCCTCGCTTGAATCGAATGCTACGATTGTGGCGTCGCCGCCTTCCCTGTACGGCAGGATGCATTCATGCGAGCCAGTTTCGAGAAGATCCCCACCGAGGCCAATACCTCCTGGACCCTGCTGAACCGCAGGTTGCCGGAGGCGATCCCGTTTGAGTGGCATCACCATCCCGAATACGAACTGACCCTCACCCTCAATAGCCGCGGGCATCGCTATATCAGCAACGATGTGGCGCTCTACGACGACGGCGACCTGGTTCTGGTGGGTCCGAACGTGCCACACAGCTGGTCGTCCGCCGAACGCATTGACCCGACCCAACCGCACGTCGCCCTGGTCATCTGGTTTTCCGAAGCCTGGGCGGAATCGCTGGTGCGCCTGTTTCCCGAAATGGCCCCGACCCGCGCGTTGCTGGCCGCAGCCCAGCAGGCGCTGAGTTTCAGTGACAGCACCTCAAGGGTCCTGCGCCCGGTGATCGAAGCCATGGTCGAGCAGGATGCATCGCAGCGGCTGATCTCTTTGCTGACCGTGCTCAACCTGTTGTCGCGAGACGTCGCCGCGCAGCGTATTGCGGTGGAAAACGCCGCGCCTCAGGTAATCGAAGACCCGCGCATACGTCGCGTGCTGGATTATCTGCATGCCCACTACGCCCAGCCCGTGGGCATTCCGCAATTGGCGCAGATGGCATGCGTCAGCGTGTCGGCCCTCCATCGCATGTTTCGCAAACACACACGCTGCACGGCGTTGGACTACATCGTGCGCCTGCGCATCGGACATGCCTGTGCACTGCTGATGCAGGGCAACCTGGCGGTCAGTGCCATCGCCGAGCAGGTCGGCTATGTCTCCCAGGCGTTGTTCAATCGCCAGTTCAAAGCGCTAAAAGGCCTCACGCCTTCGCAATTTCGCGCGCAGCACGGGCATCACTTCCAGTAACCAAGCCGATTCTTCCATTCTCGATGCAACAAACGCCACAATCGTACTGCTCAACGCGTCTAACCGGACTGCTGCCCAGGCAGTCCCGGTGATTCCATACCTGTATGCATAACAACAATACAGGTCACCCCATGAGTAATTATCACGCCTTCGAAAGTCCCGAGTTGCCGGACGACTACCGGCGCAACATCGTCAACATGAAGAAAACCCTGCGCGCGCAGATCGGCGATGTGAACGCTTTGTTTGCCGAGGTCAGCGCGTTCATTGCCGATGAAATCGCCTCGATCAAAGCCCAGCAGGCGCTGAGCGGTTCGGCTTGGCCGGAACTGGATTTCGACACGATCGCCAACGGCCAGGTGACGGACGCGCAACGCGCCCTGATCAAGCGCAGGGGCTGCCTGGTGATCCGCAATCACTTCGCGCGTGAGCAAGTGCTGGGGTGGGACAAGAGCCTGCTGGACTACCTCGACAACAACCATTTCGACACGGTATATCGCGGCCCGGCTGACACCTTTTTCGGCAACCTCGACGCCTCCCGCCCGGAGATATTTCCGATCTACTGGTCAGACGCCCAGATGCAAGTGCGTCAGCACCCGCGCATGGGCGCTGCGCAATCCTTCCTCAACCGGTTGTGGACCACCCATTCCCAAGGCCAGCAATGGTTCGATCCGGACATCAACGCGCTGTACCCGGACCGCGTCCGCCGGCGCCCACCGGGCACCACATCCAAAGGCCTTGGCCCGCATACCGACTCCGGGGCGCTGGAACGCTGGCTGCATCCGGCCTACCTGAAGGTCTTCGACAAGATCTACCGCAATGACTTCCAGGCGTACGACCCATGGGATGCCGCGCATCGCACCGAGGTCGACGAATATGCCTACAAGGACACGGTGAAATGCTCGGCCTTCCGCACCTTCCAGGGCTGGACGGCACTGTGCGATATGCGTGCCGACCAGGGTGTGCTGCATACGCTGCCGATCCCCAAGGCCATGGCTTATATGCTGCTGCGCCCGCTGCTGGACGACGTGCCCGAGGATGAATTGTGCGGCGTGGCGCCCGGCAAAGTGCTGCCCATCTCAGAGAAATGGCATCCGTTGCTGGTACAGGGCATGACACCCATTCCGGACGTGCACGCCGGCGATTCGGTGTGGTGGCACTGCGACGTAATCCACAGCGTCGCCCCGGTGGAAAACCAGCAGGGCTGGGGCAATGTGATGTACGTCCCCGCCGCGCCCATGTGTCCGAAAAATCTGCGTTACGCCAAGGACGTGTTCAGGGCATTCGAGCAAGGTGTCTCGCCGGACGACTTCCCCCGGGAAGACTACGAGCAACAGTGGCAAGACCGCTTCACCCCTCGACAACTCAACAGCCTGGGCCGCAAAGGCCTGGGATTGGAATAAACACCGCTGTCCATAACAACAAAAAAAGGTATCCCCTATGAACCTCGTCAATCGCCTTGCCCTTGCAGTCTCTTTCGCCAGCCTCTGTACGCTCACCGCCCAGGCGGCTGAGAGTAAAGGCAGTGTCGAAGTCGTCCACTACTGGACGTCGGGCGGCGAAGCCAAATCAGCCGACGTGCTCAAGCAACTGATCGAAAAAGACGGCTTCACCTGGCAAAACAGCGCCGTCGCCGGTGGCGGTGGCGCGGCGGCCATGACCGTGCTCAAGACTCGCGCAGTGTCCGGCAACCCACCCTCCGCCGCGCAAATCAAAGGGCCGGACATCCAGGAATGGGGCAAGCTGGGCCTGCTGACCAGCATCGACAACGTCGCCCAGGCCAACCACTGGGACACCCTGCTGCCGCCGAGCATTGCCGAGCTGATGAAATTCGACGGCCACTACGTTGCCGTGCCGCTGAATATCCACCGCATCAACTGGCTCTGGACCAACCCCGACGTGCTGCGCAAAGCCGGGGTCGCCCATGCCCCGACCACTCTGGAAGAACTCTACGCCGCCGGCGACAAGCTCAAGGCCGCCGGTTTTATCGCGATCGCCCACGGCGGCCAGCCATGGCAGGACACCACCGTATTCGAAGGCCTGGTACTGAGCATCCTCGGCGCCGATGGCTTCAAA
Organism: Pseudomonas aylmerensis; assembly: GCF_001702265.1. Taxonomy (GTDB): domain Bacteria; phylum Pseudomonadota; class Gammaproteobacteria; order Pseudomonadales; family Pseudomonadaceae; genus Aquipseudomonas; species Aquipseudomonas aylmerensis. Next base: position 417,574 of record NZ_MAUE01000045.1, on the reverse strand, counting down.
AAGGCCTTTATCGACAACGACGAAGCCACCTTCACCGGTCCGAAAATGACCGAAGTGTTCGTCGCCCTGCGCAAACTGAAGACCTACATGGACCCCAACGGCGCCGGCCAGGACTGGAACATGGAAACCGCCAAGGTCATCAACGGCCAGGCTGGCATGCAACTCATGGGCGACTGGGCCAAGAGCGAATGGAGCGCCGTCGGCAAAAAGGCCGGCGTCGACTATGAATGCGCGCCCTTCCCCGGCACTCAAGGCATCTATAGCTACACCATCGACTCACTGGCGATGTTCAAGCTGTCGAGCAAAAACGACACGCCCGGTAACAACGCCGCCCGCGACGACCTGGCCAAGATCGCCCTGGAGCCGCAATTCCAAACGGTGTTCAACCAGAACAAAGGCTCGATCCCGGTCATCAAGGGCCTCGACATGAGCCCATTCGACAGCTGCGCCCAAGCTTCCGCCAAGGATTTCGCCGAGGCGGAAAAGGCCGGCACGCTGGCGCCGAGCATGGCGTTCAACATGTCAACGTCCCAAGCCGTGCAGGGCGCGGTGTTTGATGTGGTGAGCAACTTCATGAGCAATAAAGATGCGGACCCGGCCAAGGCGGGTAAGCAGATGTTTGCCAGCATTAAAGCGGCGGCCCAGTAATCCGCGATCTAAACAACCGTCAAGGCCGCCACACTCCCCCGTGGCGAGCGGGCTTGCCCCGCGTCGGGCAGCGAAGCGGCCCCAAAATCAGGCGCTGAGTTCTCTCAGGAAAACCTCAGCGCCTTGNATCTAAACAACCGTCAAGCCCGCTCGCCACAACAGCCGCATACAAGCCACAAGGCGATTTCCCGACGATTGGACACCACCACTCGCCGCTAAAAAAATCCTCAAGCAGCAAACCCTTACAAACCAACACTCTGGCCGTAACCCCACGCATTTTGGCCGACCGCTGAGGCCATCCGCCGCAACACAAAGCCGAATTTTTCCCTATAATGCGCGGGTAAATCGGGCCTGCAATATCCCTTTACACCGGGATGAAGAGCCAGACCTTGAGCCTGCGCTGGAGCATGTACCTGTCGCTCCGCCCCTCAAGCCTCACGCAGAGCACCCGTTAGCCTATTCCGTTTAATGCGTGCGCTAGCTGCAACAAACGATTCCTTAAGATCCACCGCGGCCTCAGGGCCGTGTGAACACCCAACCATCCGGTTTCACACGGGCCCCTTTGCGCCCTCACGCAGGAGACGACACGTCATGCTGAGCTGGGACGAATTCGACAAAGAAGAAGAAGGCGAAGTAGCCGCTAAAGGCGCCAACGCCGGCCACGCCACCGAAGCCAACATGGACCGCCTCGATGGCGCAGGCGCCGCTGCCGCCATCGAAGCGCGCGCCGTCACCGCCAGTGACTCCGCCGCCATCGTGCGCGCCAAGGCCGCCCTCGACAAACTCGACGTCGCCGAAGGCCTCGCCGAGCTGGAAGGCTCCGCCGCCCGCGTCGCCGTTGACGAAAAGCGCATGATCAACTGCCGCGCCGACCTCAACCAACTCGTGCCCTTCAAGTACGACTGGGCCTGGCAGAAGTACCTCGACGGCTGCGCCAACCACTGGATGCCGCAAGAGGTCAACATGACCGCCGACATCGCGCTGTGGAAAAACCCTGAAGGCCTGACCGACGACGAACGTCGCATCGTCATGCGCAACCTCGGCTTCTTCTCCACCGCCGACTCGCTGGTTGCCAACAACCTGGTGCTGGCCGTGTACCGTCTGATCACCAACCCGGAGTGCCGCCAGTACATCCTGCGCCAGGCCTTCGAAGAAGCGATCCACACCCACGCCTACCAGTACTGCATCGAATCGCTGGCCATGGATGAGGGCGAGATCTTCAACATGTACCACGAGATTCCATCGGTCGCCAAAAAGGCCGCCTGGGGCCTGAAGTACACCCGCTCGATCTCCGATCCGAAATTCGAAACCGGCACCGTCGAGACTGATAAAGAATTGCTGCGCAACCTGGTCGCCTACTACTGCGTCCTGGAAGGCATCTTCTTCTACTGCGGCTTCACCCAAATCCTGTCGATGGGCCGCCGCAACAAAATGACCGGCGTCGCCGAGCAGTTCCAGTACATCCTGCGCGACGAGTCGATGCACCTGAACTTCGGTATCGACGTGATCAACCAGATCAAAATCGAAAACCCACACTTGTGGGATGCCGAGATGAAAGAAGAAGCGACCCAGATGATCCTGCAGGGGACTCAGCTGGAAATCGAATACGCGCGTGACACCATGCCGCGCGGCGTGTTGGGCATGAACGCGGCGATGATGGAGGACTACCTCAAGTTCATCGCCAACCGTCGCCTGTCGCAGATTGGCTTGAAGGAAGAGTATCCAGGCACGACCAACCCGTTCCCGTGGATGAGCGAGATCATGGACTTGAAGAAAGAGAAGAACTTCTTTGAGACCCGTGTGATTGAGTATCAAACTGGTGGTGCGTTGAGCTGGGATTGATTCCTTAGCCAAGCAACCCCATGAAGCCCTGACATGTTCAGGGCTTTTTTATGCCCAGTGAATTGCTACTTCTTGAAGCACATCAGGCCGGCCACCTCGCCCAGAAGGGTTCGGATCGCATCACCAATGCTGTAGCCTTGTGCCCCAATTGCCATCAGCGTTGTCACCGGTCGAGTGATCGGAACGCTTTCACTGCAGCGCTTTACAGCAAAGTTGGAAGATTGGCACGGGAGTAAACTCCTGCTGTCACACCTGATGCACACTCAAAAAACACTAGATAGGACCGAGGCCAACCCGTGAACCCAGACATGCTCGAAGCCGGCCCTGTGGATGCCAAAGTACTTTCCGTCTTTGACTTCGACGGCACCCTGACCCATCACGACAGTTTTGTGCCGTTCCTCAAGTTTGCCTTTGGCCCTGGCGAGTTCTATGGCCGGATGGTCAAGCTGGCGGTGCCTGGGCTGCGTTTTTTGCTGCGGCTGATCAGCCGGGATGAGTTGAAAGCGCAGTTGATTCGCACCTTTATGACCGGGGTCGAGAAGTCGTGGGTGCAGCAGAAGGCCGAGGAGTATTGCCAGCGCAATTGGGCGCGGTTGATGCGCCCGGCGGGCGTGCTGTCAGTGGAGCAGGAGTTGGGCTCGGGGGCGGTGGTGACGCTGTGTTCGGCGTCGCCGGCGTTGGTGTTGCAGCCGTTTGCTGATCGGCTCGGGATCAAATTGATTGGGACTGAGCTTGAAGTGGTGGATGGGGTGTTGACCGGCAAGCTCACCGGGAATAACTGCCGCTGTGAGAATAAGGTGCTGCGCCTTGAAGCGGTGTATGGGGACCTGGGGGAGTATCGGCTGCGGGCCTGGGGCGATACGCGCGGGGATCGGGAGTTGCTGGCGGCGGCGCAGGATGCGCATTTTCGGCATTTTCATTCGAAGAAGAAGCAGGGCAAGTTGCAGCGGTGATGCGGGTGGGTGGGGTCGGCGGGTGACCGAGGCGATCCCATCGCTGCCTCGCCGGGGCTCGAGGGTTCCCACATTTTGATCGGTGCTGGGCTGGGTGGAGCACTCGCATGAGGTGCTGGGGTCGATGCAGATGGGGCGGAGCGGCAGGTAGACCGAGGTGATCCCTTCGTAGCCTCGCTGGGGCTCGACAACTCCCACAGTTGATTGATGTCGTGCTGGGATCGGCGCTTGGCGTTAGCGTTATGTTGCGGCCTTGAGGTCTACGCCCAGGGCGGTGGCGAAGGCTTTTACCATGGGGCTGCGCGGGGCGTTGTGGCGCAGGATCAGGTTGACGGCGGTGCTCAGGTGCACGTGGTCCGGGCACAGTGCGCGTAGGCGCCCTTCCCTTACCAGCGGCGCAGCGTAGTGTTCTGGCAGGAAGCCCAGGAAGCGGCCGGTCAGGATCAGGATGGCGACGGCTTCGACTTGTGAGGCCGAGGCGGACTGGCTGTCGTAGGTGACGAAGTTGGCCTTGTCGCGGTGAATCGCGTACCGGTGGTTGACCACTTCGTATTGGCGCAACACCTCCGGTGTGATGTCGCTCGCATTGAACAGTGGATGTCCTACGGCGCAGTAAGCGTGGGCTTTTTCTTCATACAGCGGGAAATAGTCGAATTCCTCACGGCGCTGGTACACCGGCACGATGCCGACGATCAGCCGCCCTTCCACGACGCCACGCTCAACTTCGTCAAGTTGCGAGGCCTGTAGGCGCAATCTTATTTTTGGCGATTCGCTGTGCAACTTCCTCAACGCGGCAATGAGCGGCGAGTTGATATCGGAGACGGTAGTATCAATAACGCCCACACTAAGGTCGCCGATCAGTTCATTTTGCGCCGAACTAAGCTTGTCGCGAAAACTGTCGACCGAGGTAAATAACTCGATGGACGCCTGATACACCAACTTGCCTTCTTCGGTCAGTCCAAAGCCCTCCCGGCCCCGCGTACACAGGCGCATACCGATGCGGATTTCGAGGTCGGAGATCTGCTTGCTGATCGCTGCCAGGCCCACGTTCAGCTCGTTTTGTGCAGCGCTGAAGCCGCCAGCCTCGACCACAGCCATAAATACCCGGAGCAATTTGAAGTCCAGTCCGCTCAATTGCAGGGGCGGTCTTGTGCCGGGTTTGGGTGGCAGGTTTCCAGAAGTGGAAAGTGGAGTTTCCATAATACGCGTTGACCTCAAGTGCCATATTCAACAGGCTTTGACCCAGTCCTTGAACACAGCCAGGCGGCGATAATGAACATAAACATCCGCCCTTGGCAACCTTGAATACGGCGCGTCAGACGCTGATTCAGTCTAGTTGAAAACTTATTTTTACTGCCTCCGACTCTTCTAAAAACAAGCGTGAGGAATACCCATGTCCCAGCCCACCGACCGCCTTTGGGGCGCTCGTTTCAAGACCGGTCCGTCTGCAGCATTGGCCGCGTTGTCACGTTGCCCTGAGCGCTATTTCCGCCTGACGCCCTACGACCTGGCCGGCTCCCGTGCCCATGCCCGTGAGTTGCAGCGCGCCGGTTTGCTGGATGAGTCGGAGACCCTGCGCACCCTGGAGGCACTGGACCGGATCGGCGAGGACTTCGCCGCCGGCCGCCTGCATCCGACGCTGGATGACGAGGATGTGCACACCTTCATCGAACGCGTATTGACCGAGCGGCTGGGCGCCCTGGGCGGCAAGTTGCGCGCCGGGCGTTCGCGTAACGACCAGACGGCCAACGACCTGCGCCTTTTCCTACGCGACCATGCACGCACCATCACCACCGAGGTACTCGCGTTGCAGCAGGCGTTGGTGGAGCAGGCTGAGCAGCATGTGGAGAGCATCTGCCCGGGCTTTACCCACTTGCAGCAAGCGCAACCGATTGTGTTTGCCCATCACCTGTTGGCGCATGCCCAGTCGATGCTGCGCGATGTGCAGCGTCTGGTCGATTGGGATGCGCGTACGGCGTTGTCGCCGTTGGGCGCGGCCGCCATGGCCGGGTCGGCGATTGCGCGCCAGCCGGAGCATTCGGCCAAGGAAATGGGCTACACCGGACCGTGCGAAAACTCCATTGATGCGGTCGCCAGCCGTGACCATGTGGCGGAATTCCTGTTCGTGGCCGGCATGCTCGGGGTGAATATTTCGCGCCTGTCGGAAGAGTTTTGCCTGTGGTCTTCGCGCCAATTTCGCTGGGTGGTGCTGGACGATGCCTACGCCACCGGCAGCTCGATCATGCCGCAGAAGAAGAACCCGGACATTGCCGAATTGGCCCGGGGCAAGGCTGGGCGCTTGATCGGTAACCTGACCGGGCTGATGTCGACGCTCAAGTCGCTGCCGCTGTCGTACAACCGCGATTTGAGTGAAGACAAGCACAGCGTGCTGGACAGCGTGGACACCTTGCTGCTGGTGCTGCCGGCGATGGCCGGGATGGTTGCGACCATGAAAGTGCAGGTGCAAGAGCTGCGGCGTCAGGCGCCGATGGGCTTCACCCTGGCGACTGAGGTGGCGGATTGGTTGGCAACGCGCAGTGTGCCGTTCAAGGAGGCGCATGAGATTACCGGCGCCTTGGTGCAGGCCTGTGAGAAGCATGAGATTGAATTGTGGGAAGCCTCGCCGGCGATGTTGGCGGAGGTGGATGCTCGGTTGCTGCCGGAAGTGCGCGACTGCTTGACCCTGGAGGCGGCGATTGCGGCGCGCAGTGGCTGGGGCGGGACGGCGCCGGAGCGGGTTCGGGAGCAGATTGGGCGGTTGAAGGTGGCGTTGGCGGCTCAGCAGCAGTGGGCTGAAAGTTATCAGGGGTTTCGGATTTAAACCTGGGCCTTTGTGGTGAGTTTGCTGGCGCTTCGCAGGCAAGCCAGCTCCCACATTTGGACCGTGTTTTAACCGTTGGATCGAGTACAGCAGTGGAGTAGCACCATGAACCAAACCCCGGCGGAGCGCTTGGAAGCCGAGCGCAAGTTGTCCGAGAACCAGTTCGATATCACGCAGTACGAGCACGTGCCGCGTCGTTATTACGGACGGATGTTTTTTGCCACGTTGATCGTGATCGCACTGGCCGCGCTGTTGCGCGCCTTCGCCAATGGCCAGATCGAATGGTCCTACATCGGCCAGTTCCTCACGTCTGAAGCCATCCTCTGGGGCCTGGTCAACACCATCGTCATGTCGATCCTGGCAATGGCGCTGGGGGTGGTGATCGGGGTCATCACGGCGATCATGCGCATGTCGGCCAACCCGATCCTGCGTTACGTGGCCATCACCTATACCTGGCTGTTTCGCGGCACGCCGCTGATTCTGCAGCTGCTGCTGTGGTTCAACCTGGCGCTGATTTTCCCGGTGATCGCGATCCCCGGCCTGTTCAGCATCGACACCGTCGACCTGATGACGCCATTCGTAGCCGCCTTGCTTGGCCTGAGTATCAACCAGGGCGCCTACACCGCTGAAGTGGTGCGCGCCGGCCTGCTGTCGGTGGACACCGGCCAGTACGAAGCCGCCAAGTCCATCGGCATGCCGAGCCTGCAAGCGCTGCGTAGGGTAATTCTGCCGCAGGCGATGCGAGTGATCATTCCGCCTGTAGGCAACGAGTTCATCAGCATGGTGAAAATGACCAGCCTGGCCAGCGTGATCCAGTATTCGGAGCTGCTGCACAACGCGCAAAACATCTACTACGCCAACGCGCGGGTCATGGAGCTGCTGATTGTTGCCGGCATCTGGTACCTGGCGGTGGTGACTGTTCTTTCATTTGGTCAAAGCCGCCTCGAGCGTCGTTTTGCCCGCGGCGCCGGCAAGCGTTCGTAAGTCTGGGTTGAGGAGATTTGCCCCATGAGAAGCATCGTCAAGGCCGTCAACCTGAACAAGTATTACGACCAGTATCACGCGCTGCGCGACATCAATATCGAGGTCGAGCAAGGCGAAGTCATGTGCATCATCGGCCCGTCCGGCTCGGGTAAAAGCACGCTGCTGCGCTGCGTCAACCAGCTGGAAAAAATCGACAAGGGCGGCCTCTGGGTCGACGGCGAACTGGTGGGTTACCGCGTCGTCGGCAACAAGTTGCACGAGATGAATGAAGCGCAGATCGCGCGCCAGCGCCTGGCCACCGGCATGGTGTTCCAGCGCTTCAATTTGTTCCCGCACATGACCGTGCTGCAGAACATCATCGAAGGCCCGTGCCAGGTGCTCAAACGCTCGCCCAAGGAGGCCACCGAGGACGCGCTGGAATTGCTGGCCCGCGTCGGCCTGGCGGACAAGCGCAATGCCTACCCGGTGGAATTGTCCGGTGGCCAGCAACAGCGTGTGGCGATTGCCCGCGCGCTGGCGATGCGCCCCAAGCTGATGTTGTTTGACGAACCCACGTCAGCCCTCGACCCGGAGCTGGTAGGAGAAGTGCTGTCGGTGATGCGCGATTTGGCCACCACCGGCATGACCATGATCGTGGTCACCCATGAGTTGGGCTTCGCCCGTGAAGTCTCCAACCGCATGGTGTTTATGGACGCCGGCCAGATTGTGGAAGCCGGCAGCCCGGAAGAAATTCTAATAAGCCCACAAAACCCGCGTACCCAAAGCTTTATTTCTGCCGTTCGCACTTAACTAGAAAACTAACGAGAACGCCCCCATGAAAACATTGTTTATCCCAACGTTGCTCGCAGGCCTGATGGCCTCCTCGTGTGTATTCGCGGCATTGCCGGCGGCAATCAAGGACAAGGGTGAGATCAGCGCGGCCATCGTGCCGAACTACCCGCCGATGGACTTCAAGGACACCGCCACCAACAAGCTCACGGGCCTGGACTTCGACTTGGGCAACGCCCTCGCCGAGCGCCTGGGCGTGAAGATCAAATGGCAGGAAACCGGCTTCGAGCAGATGCTCAGCGGGCTGACCACCAAGCGCGTCGACATCGTGCTGTCCGGCATGAGCGACACCGCCGAGCGCCAGAAAGCCGTGACGTTTATCGACTACTTCACCAGTGGCCCACAGCTGTACACCCTGGCCAAGCGCGAAGACCTCAAGGAATTGACTGACCTGTGCGGTAAAAAAGTCGGCACCAGCCGCCGTACGACCTGGCCGTCGGAAATTGCCGCGTGGAGCAAGGAAAACTGCGAAGCAGCAGGTAAGCCCGCGATCGTGGTGATCGGCACTGAAGGCTCGGCGGACGCGCGTGCCCAGTTGCAGCAAAACCGTTTGGATGCGGCGATGCAGGGCAGCGAGACGATTCCTTATTTGATGTCGTTGGACAAGGGCAAGTACAAGCCGGTAGGCCTGGCGATTTCCAAGCAATTCACTGGGCTGGGGATCGAGAAGAGCAATACCGAGTTGGTCAGCGCGATCAGTGAGGCGTTGCAGGGCATGCTCGATGATGGGACCTACGGCAAGATCCTCAAGAAGTGGGATCTGGAGCAAGGTGCGGTCGAGAAGATCACTATCAATTCCGGCCAGTAAAAACAGCAAGGCCTTGTGGGAGCTGGCTTGCCTGCGATAGCGGCGGGCCAGCTTGCATCGGCATTGCCTGACACACCGCCATCGCGGGCAAGCCCGGCTCCCACAGTTGATTTTCATTGGATTCAGAACAGTGCTCGGCTCGGCCGCGTATTTATAACAAGGACATCCGCCCCACCGTGGCCACCTACTCCCTGGTAATCCGCCGCCTGATGATCTGCTCGGTGACCATCGTGGTCAGCCGCGCCATGACCAGCCCTTTGCTGGCCCTGCTGCTGAGCACCCGCCTGGGCCTCAACCAACAGGACATCGGCCTGCTGATGGGTATTGCCGTCTTCATCGCGACCCTGCTGGGCCTATATGGCGGCTACATCATCGACCGCCTGGAAAAGCGCAAGCTGCTGATCCTGGCCATGCTCTCCAGCGCCATCGGTTTTCTGTTGCTGACCTTTGCCAGCAACCTCTACCTCACCACCCTGACCCTGGTGATCACCGAAGCCGCGTCGGCGCTGTTCCTGATCGGCTCCAAGGCGATCATCAGCGAGAACCTGCCGGTGGGCGACCGCGCCAAGGTGTTTTCCCTGCGCTACACCCTGACCAACGTCGGCTACGCCACCGGCCCGATGGTCGGCGTGGTGATCGCCGGACACATGCAGCTGGCGCCGTTCCTGATCGCCAGCGCCATCGCGTTTGGCAGCGTATTCCTGATGATCGGCATCCCGCCGACCCAGCGCGACGACAGCAACAAACCCCTGAGTTTCCTCAGCACCCTGCGCACCTTGCGCAGTGATCGCACGTTGATCCTGTTTACCAGCGGCAGCCTGCTGAGCACCATTGTCCACGGGCGCTATACGCTTTATCTGTCGCAATTTCTGCTGGTTGCCTACAAACCTGCCGAGGCGCTGAAGATTTTGTCGGCGGTGCTGGCCTGCAACGCCATTACCGTGATTTTGATGCAGTACCAGATCGGGCGTTTTCTCAAGCGTGAACAACTGCGCTACTGGATCGTGCTCGGCACCTTGCTGTTCATCCTCGGGTTGATCGGTTTCAGCCTGGCCGACAGCCTGCTCACCTGGTGCCTGGCGATGTTTGTGTTCACCCTGGGCGAAATGATCATCTACCCGTCGGAGTTCCTGTTCATCGACACCATCGCCCCGGATGCACTGCGCGGCAGTTACTACGGCGCGCAGAACCTGGCGGCATTTGGCGGCGCGATGAGCCCGGTGATTTGCGGCTACCTGCTGATCAATGCAGCGCCGACCAGCATGTTTTATGCGCTGGGAGCACTGACGGCCATGGGCGGCACGCTGTGCTTCTTGAGCGGGCGGCGGGTCGCAGTTCCTTGCTGATATTTACGCAGGATCCGGCTATTAATAGCGAAACTTCTCACGGACCCGAGCCCCATGAAATTCGACACGGCCTACAGCCTGAGTCTCGATGACAAGCTGTCGATCTACGACGTACGTGACCTGAATTTCGACGAAACCGTCGCCTTCGATTCCGACCAGGACAGTTTCCTCTGCCCCAACGATGACTGCCGTGCAGCCTTCGAGGCAGGCAATGTGTTGAGCACGTTCAACGCAAAGAACGTCAACTACCTGCGCACCCCGCACTTCAAGAACACCCCGAGCACCCGGCATATCGACGGCTGCCGTTACGCCAGTACCCACAAGACCGCGACCGGCGAAAATGACGACGAGCGCGAGGAAAACTTCCCATCCGAATTTGTCCTGACACGGCGTACGTACGCGCCTAAAACCCCGGTTACCAGCCCTCAAGGACAACTCCCACAGGGTCCTGAGAAAACGCCGTCAAGCCGCACCAGCCCGTCCGGCAGTTCCCACGACACCACCCCGGACAAAACCAGCGTGTTTGCCCACCCGGTGGAATGCTTCGTGTCGAATATCGACGACAAGGACAAGCTCAAAAGCATGCCGCTGAAGATCGGCGACCACACCGCGACCTACTCGACGTTCTTCAAGAAGATCGAATACCTGCAGGACAACAAGGGCCTGATCTACTGGGGCAAGATCAAGGCGATCAAGGACTACACCAGCAGCTTTCGCATCGACTTCGACAAGAAGGTGTGGCTCGACAAGAAGCCCTACTCGGTCAACGTCTACCTGAGCAAAAAGCTCATCGAGAACTACCGCAAGCGCTCAGTGTTCCTGGAGCAGATCAGGGCGGCGGCAGACAGTGACCGGGCGTTGTACTGCTTCTTCTACGGCGTGACGCCGGAGCTGAAACAGGTACCGAGCAAGAAAAACCCCGAGCAGACCTTCGGGGTGTTCAGCGCGAATATCGAAAACCTCGATCACCTGCTTATTCGCGAGGCGTCGGGGCTGGAATAACCGGGGGCTGAAAGCCATCAACAAAATCCAGTTGATGAGCGGTCAAAACAACTGTACAAAAACACAGTATAGTTTGTCCTCCCCGTCGAACCCTGGAGAAATTCCATGTCCTCTCTGGCAATGCGCTCTTTCGTCGATCAGCAGATCGTCCTGCATCAATTCACCGCCAAACACAGCGTACAGGCCCGCGCGATGCTGGGCTGGAGCCGCGAAGACCTGGCGCGCCAGGCCGACGTGACGGTAGAGGCCATCCAACAATTCGAAAGCCTGGGCGACGTGGGTGATGAAACCCGCCTGGCCGTGGCGTTCCGCCTGGAGGCCGAAGGGCTGGTGTTTTTCCCGGGGTTTGCGCCGGGATGGGGCATGAGCGTGCGCAGGTTCGATACCCACCCGACCGAGCCCGCCGCACCCACCATCCTTTCGCGGCTGATGGGCCCAACTGCGGCATCCATTGACTCAGCCACGCCCCAACCGAATGGCGCGTAGGGTCCAGCCGGACCACCACAACCCGGCCGCGCGCGGCGGTGTGTAGCTTCAGAGCCTGGGGTTGACCATCGCCTGGGCCGCCTGCTCATACCCATGGGCCACCGCCAGCAAGGTCGGTTCAGCCCAGCGGGTGCCGAAAAAGTAGGCACTGGTGGGCAGGCCGTCCTCGTTCGATCCGGAAGGCACCGTGATCCCCGGGTAACCCGCCGCGGCCACGCCGAAATAAGCGTTGGTCTCGAAGTCGGTCGCCATGGCATCAAGGTTTTCTGCCTTGATCGGATCATCCACGGTGCTGCGAAAATCCTCGATCAGTTCGTCCCACAGCGGTTCTCGTTGGTCCGGCGTCAAAGTGGAGGCAGCGATTTCCTTGAGCATCGGCTGGTGATCGGTCTCGGTGCCGTCGCGGTCTTCATTGAACTTGATCAGCTCCGTCAACGACTTGACTGGCAATCCGCGGCGTTTGGCCAGGTAAGCATTCATTTCCTCCTTCACATCCGAGAGCAGCAACTCCTCATAGCGTGATGCGTCGGCCAGGCGCATGTCGACGGGCACAAGGACCGCGCCTTGATCACGCAGCACCTCAAGTGTCCGCGTAAATGACGCACTGTTGACCACAGGCAGGATTTCGCCGTTTGCACTGAACGTCGTCGGATAACCAATGCGCTTGCCCGTCAACGCGCCGGGTACCAGCAACCGCGTGTAGTCCACGCCCTCGGGAGCGCCCACGCTATGCGGGTCATCAGGGTCGCGGCCTGACATGGCATTGAGCATCAGCGCCACGTCATACACCGAGCGTGCCATCGGGCCCGGCGTGTCCTGTCGCCGGCTGGCCGGAATGATGCCGTTACGGTCCAGCAAACCGACACTGGGCTTGAGCCCGACCACGCCGTTGAGTGCCGCCGGTACGATGATCGAACCATTCGTCTCCGCCCCGACTGCCAAGGGGGCCAGCCCGGCGGCGAGCGCGGCCGCCGAACCGGAACTGGAGCCCCCCACGTCAGCATCTGCCTGATGCGGGTTAAGAGTTTGCCCGCCCCGGCTGCTCCAGCCATCGGGCGCGCCACGAAAGCCCGCCAGCTCCGTCATATTGGTTTTCCCCAGGATCACCACGCCCTGCTTGATCAGGTTATCCACCAGCGGGGCGTTCTTGCCGACGGCCTCACCCACCAGGCCGAATGCTCCCGCACTGGTTTGCATGCCGGTGGTTTCGAGGGTGTCCTTGAGCAGGATGGGAATACCATGCAGCGGCCCGCGCACCTTGCCACTGGCGCGCTCCTGATCCAACTCGCGAGCAGTGCGCAGCGCATCCGGATTAAGCTCAATCACGGCGTTCAATTGCGGATCGAGCTTGAGAATGCGCTGTTGCAGGTAGTTGACCAGGCTCACCGATGTGAGTCCGCCGGGCCTGGCCATGTGCGCGCCGAGCTCGCTGACACTGAGGTACTCGGTACCTGGGGCTACGGATTTTGAAACTGCGGGCACAGGGTCGACAACCCAGGACTGCGCGACTTGCCGAACGACAGCCCCTACACCGTATACAAGACCGATCATAAGACCTCTTCAGGATTAAGAAATGACGAGGGATCGACGTTGATCCATCACCAGTCTAAGAAGGCCTCGCGCCCCAGGCAGCCCGACCCAAGGCGTTCACGGCGTAGGATTAGTCAACACAACCGGTCACTGTAATTGCACCGGTGCCGGCATCAGGCCTTGCGCGCTGCGGTATTCCTGAACCAGCGCCTGCAGCGCATCCTTCGACCAACGCGCACCGTAGAACCACACCGTCGCGCCCTCTTCGAGCGGCTCGCCATGCACCGGGTAGCCGGTCCAGCAGGCCGCATGAAACGCCGCGCTGCGGCTGTCCGACACCAAAGCGTCCAGTCGATTTTCACTCACATGCGCGTCGATTTCGTTGCGGGTCTGCAGGTCGAACAGCAGGCTGTCATCGCTACGCTGTGCAAGCACTGGCACCAGTTGCGCCCCGGCCCGGCGAAGCACGTCCAGCGCGTTCAGGAAGGCGGCGGTGTGCTCCAGCGGCTCGCCCTGTACAAACCGCTCGGCGAAGCCGATGCGCCTGCCCGCCAATGCCTGGCTGACCGCCAAGACGTTGTTGTTCTGCACCAGGGGCACCTCCACCATGACTGGCCCCGAAGGGTCAACGCCACTCAAGGCAATCAACGATAACGACGGATCACGCACCGGTTTCAGCGGAAGAGCCGGAGAGGTGTAGCCAGGGATCGGAATGCGACCTTCAGGGTGGGCATGAGACTGCGGGTCGCTGCCAAAAGCGATACCGTGCGCACTCCCAGGTTCGTTCAGCAGCTGTTTGAGGAGGGGCGCCGAGACTGCCGACTCGAGTAGCGCTGACACCGCGTGCCCGGTCGGGCACGTGCCCCCATGCCAAGATGTCCTACCTTTGCCTTCCATAAGAAGTACCCCCGAAAAACCGACTTCCGGGGATCATCGCACCCTTGGCTGGCGTCTGTCGCAGCCCTGAAACAGCTTGAAAACTCCTTTTCCCACAGCTCAGCTCAACAGGCGCTCCTTGGCACCTTGGGTTTCCACGTCCAGCCACCACACGATGCCACGTTCCGGCTGGTTCAAACTGAACGCCTGCCCCATCGCCGGCGTTGTAATCGAGACATTGCGTTCCCAGGCCAGGGCCATGATGCGATCGAACGGTTCGTGCCAGGCATGGAATGCCAGGTCGAAGGTGCCGTTGTGGATCGGCAGCAACCAGCGGCCCTTGAGGTCGATATGCGCTTGCAGGGTTTGCTCCGGCTGCATATGCACGTGCGGCCAGTCGACGTTGTAAGCGCCGGTTTCCATCAAGGTCAGGTCAAACGGACCGTACTGCTCGCCGATGCGCTTGAAGCCATCGAAGTAGCCGGTGTCACCGCTGAAAAAGATCCGCCGTGCGCCGTCGATCATCACCCAGGAACACCACAAAGTCTGGTTGGCATCGAACAGGCCGCGTCCGGAAAAGTGCTGCGCCGGCGTGGCGACAAAACGCAGGCCATCCACCTCAGTGCCTTGCCACCAATCCAGTTGCCGCACCTTGCTGGCATCCACGCCCCACTTGATCAGCAGATCGCCCACGCCCAGCGGCGCAAGAAAGTGCCGGGTCTTGTCGGCCAATTGGATGACAGCCTTGTGATCAAGGTGGTCGTAGTGGTTGTGGGAAAGAATCACTGCCTCAAGCGGCGGCAACTCTTCAAGACTGATGGGCGGCTGATGAAAACGCTTGGGGCCGGCCCAACTGAACGGCGAGGCACGCTCGGCGAACACCGGGTCGGTCAGCCAGAATTTGCCGCGCATTTTCAGCAGCACCGTTGAATGCCCCAGGCGGTACACACTGTGATCCGGCGCCGCCAGCAACTGCTCGCGAGTCAGCGGCTGCACCGGGATCTGCCCCACCGGCCGCGTGCTGCGCGGTTTGTTGAACAGCATGTTCCAAAAGATACGCAAGGTTTTGCCAAAGCCGCCGTGCTGCACCGGGGCGTCGTTGCTGAAATGCCCCTGGTCCTGCTCGGCAGGCTTGGGCGCCGCAGGCGAAGGCTTGAGACGGCTTGAAATCGTGGCCATAACTGAGTGACTCCTACCGATCGCGCATAAAATTACACTGCACAGTGTAGTTTCTAGATTGCAACAAAACCCCGAGCAAGTAAACTACTGAGTGTAATTTACCCTGACGAGCCGAGCGCCGCCCATGACTGCCCCTCTACGCCTCACTGACCGTAAACGCGAAGCCATCGTGGCTGCGGCTATTGCCGAGTTTCGCGCCAACGGTTTCGAGGTCACCAGCATGGACAAGATCGCCGCCACCGCCGGCGTATCCAAGCGCACGGTGTACAACCACTTCCCCAGCAAGGAAGAGCTGTTCGCCGAAATTCTCCACCAACTCTGGGCCAGCAGCGTCGCCCAACTCGACGTCAGCTATACCAGTGACCGCCCATTGCGTGAACAATTGCGTGGGTTGCTGGAGGCGAAGATGAAAATGATGTCGGACGTCAACTTCCTCGACCTGGCCCGCGTGGCCATCGCCGCCACCATTCATTCGCCGGAACGCGCGCAAGACATGGTCAACCGTCTGAGCAAGCGTGAAGAAGGCTTTACCCAATGGGTACGCGCCGCGCAGGAAGATGGACGGCTCAATTGCAGCGACCCGGCCTTTGCCGCCCACCAGATCCAGAGCCTGCTCAAGGCCTTCGCCTTCTGGCCACAGATCACCCTCGGCCAACCCACCCTGGATGCGGCCAACCAGGCCAGCGTCATCGAGTCCGCCATTGATCTGTTCCTGGCCGGCTATGAAGTCACTGCGCCCCGCCAGCCGTAAAACCTGTTGCGTGTGCGACATTCCAGGTCGTTTTTGACGTATTAGCCCTCTGTTTTGCGCAAATGGCCTGGAAGGACACTGATTATTCCCACGGGAATAACTGACAATATTCACAGGCATTATCCGATCAACGGTTAATCCTGCGAACGTGTGTCGTCGTATCTGCAACAGAGTTGATCCGGGAATTTATGGAAAACAGACAAGGCAAAGGGCTTTCATTTGCCAAACGTATCTACAAGCCAAGGATCATCGGCCTGGGCATTGGCTGCATCAGTGTCATCGGTGCCCTCTACCCGCTCGCGATGCCCGGCTGGGTCTGGGCGTTGCTGTTGTTCAATGGGTTCGCCTGGGCGCACGTGGCGTATCAGCTGTCGACTCGCTCGCAGTATCCCTACAAGGCCGAGCAGCGCAACCTGCTGTACGACTCGTTGTTCGGCGGTTTCTGGGCCGCCGCCACGCAGTTCACCCCGCTGACGGCCGTGACCATCCTGTCGATGATGACCATGAACAACGTCGCCGCCGGCGGCAAGCGCCTGTTCCTGCGCGGCCTGCTCGCACAAGCCCTCGGGATCGGCGTGGCAGGCACGCTGTTCGGCTTCCAGTTCAATCCTGACGTCAGCCTGCTGCAGGTCTATACCTGCCTGCCCATGCTGACCCTCTACCCGATGGCCATCGGCATGGTCTGCTACCAGTTGGCAATCAAGCTGTCGGAACACAAACGCGCCCTCAGTGCCCTGAGCCGCACCGACAGTCTCACCGGCCTGCTCAATCACGGTTCCTGGAAAGACCTGCTCCAACTCAAGTTCCACAAGTGCCAGCAACAACAAAGCCACGCCACCATCGCCTTGATCGATATCGACCACTTCAAGCAGATCAACGACAGCCACGGCCATATCATCGGCGATGCAGTATTGCGCCAACTGAGCGTCGAGCTGCGGCGTAACCTGCGGGAAAACGATCTGGCCGGACGTTACGGGGGCGATGAGTTCTGTGTGATTCTTCCGCAAATGCCCTTGGAACAAGCCGCGCAACTGATGGAACGCATGCGCGAAACCTTCAGTAATTACCGCAACCCGCAAATCCCCGAACTGCGTGTGAGCCTGAGTATCGGCCTGGCGGATTTCCAGCCGTACTTCACCGATGCAGCCATGTGGCTGAATGCCGCGGACCGGGCGCTGTATGCCGCCAAGGACACCGGGCGCAACCGCGTCAACATCAGCGAGGAAAAGATCGCCCATTCCGCCTGAGTTTGTCCTACAACACCTCGTCTGAATCTTCCGCGTAACAGCGCGAATGAAATCATAATGCCACCACTCGTCGACTACCCAAGAAAGGTCCTGCCCATCGGGCGAACTTCTTGCCAGGCTGGTCACTCTTAACCCGTTGTTCCACCCCCGCTGTCAGCACAAGGAGGCTGACAATGAGCACGTCAACCGTACGGCATAGGCCTTACGGGGGCAGGCGCATATACATGGATACTCCCTGCAGCTTGCTTGCCCGAGCCCCCGAACATGCTATTCAACGCCCACAAGAAAACCATCAGTGCCCTGCAGCACACCGTCACCCACCAAGCCAGCCTGCTGGACGCCATCGAGCGCTCCATGGCCGTGATCGAATTCGACCTGCACGGCAACGTGCTGCGTGCCAATGACAATTTCCTCAAGACCATGGGCTACCGCGCCGAGCAGGTCGCGGGCCAGCCCCACCGCATGTTCTGCACCCCCGGCTTCGCCCGCAGCGCCGAGTATGGCCAGTGGTGGTCGAACCTGCGCAGTGGTCAATTCCAGTCCGGCACCTTCGAACGGGTAGCCGGCAACGGTCAGTCGGTGTGGCTGGAGGCCAGCTACAACCCCGTGCGCGATGACGCCGGCCAAGTGGTTCGCGTGGTCAAGTACGCCATGGACGTCACCCCGCGCCTGCAGGCTGAAAGTGAAGCCAATGCCAAGCTGGACGCCATCGGCCGGGCGATGGCCGTGATCGAGTTCAACCTCGACGGCACCATCCTCACCGCCAATGCCAATTTCCTGCAGCGCATGGGCTACAGCCTGGCGCAGATCCAGGGCAAGCATCACCGCCTGTTTTGCACACCCCAGACCGCCGCCAGCTCGCAATACAGTGATTTCTGGCGACGCCTGAACCAGGGTGAAATGTTCAGCGGCCAGTTCGAGCGCGTGGATAGAAATGGCCAGCCCGTCTGGCTTGAAGCCAACTACAACCCGGTGTACGACGCCAGCGGGCGCCTGTGCAAAGTGGTGAAGTTCGCTTCGGATGTCACCGCACGCGTGCAGCAACATGCTGCCGATGCACAGAGTGCGGCCCAGGCCTATCACCTGTCCCTGCATACCCAGGACATGGCAGAAAAAGGCGCTGAAGTGATTCAGAAAACTGCCTCTGGCATGCGTGATATTTCTGCAGATATCGACGATTCGTCGCAACTGATCGCCAAGCTCGGTGAGCGCTCGCAGCAGATCACCACCATCGTCAACACCATCCGTGGCATCGCCGACCAGACCAACCTGCTCGCCCTCAACGCCGCCATCGAAGCCGCGCGCGCCGGTGAACAGGGCCGGGGGTTTGCCGTGGTGGCCGATGAAGTGCGCCAGCTGGCGGCGCGCACCAGCGGCTCGACCACGGAAATATCCAGCATGATCGCGATGATTCAGGCAGAAACCCGCCAGGCCATCGACAGCATGGACGCCACCCGCGACCGCGCCGCCCAGGGCGTGGAATTGGCCAATCAGGCCGGCACGGTGATCCTGCAGATTCGTGAAGGCACCAGCGAGGCGGTGCAGGCTGTCAGTGCGTTTGCCAATGAGCGTGGCAACGGCTGACCCGATCTTCATGTGTGCGGCCGAGGGCTCGGTCTATAGTGCTTGATTGTCTCCAAGCAGAAGATTCGAGCCCGCCATGACCCCAGACAAGCCTGCAACCGCCCCCGTCGACCACCTGCGTTTCCATCGTGTCCACGCCCACCTGGCGCCGACCTTCGGCAACGACACCTTCGCGCTCAAGGCCGAGGCGTTTGCGCGCTTCTTCGGTACGCCGACCTTTCTCGGCGCGCAAACCGCGATCGTGATCCTGTGGGTGGTGCTGAACATCACCGGCATCACCCACTTCGACGTGTACCCGTTCATCCTGCTCAACCTGGCCTTCAGCTTGCAGTCTGCCTACGCCGCGCCGTTGATCCTGCTGGCCCAGACACGCCAGGCCGCCCGCGACAAAGCCCAGTCGGACGCCGATGCGCAGCACCGTGAAGCGCTGGCCGTGGCCAATACCGAACGCCAGGCCCAGGCCGCGCAGACCACCAAGCAGTTGCTGGAACTGCTGGAGCAGAACACCCGGCTGACAGAAATGACCAAACAGCTGACTGAGCGAATCGAAACACTGACGTGCGAAATGCATGAGCAGTTTGTGCGAAAACCCAAGTAACCGCGCCTATGCAGTGTGGGACGGCTTGACCTGCACGTGTCGGCCCAACTCATCAAACAGCGTCACCACTGAGCGCAAGGCGCGGCAATCGGGACGCGTCAGCAGCCATAGCGCCGTGTCGTGCCCTGCCAATGCCGGGCCCAGCGGATGCAGGGCATCATCAAGAAGGAAATCCGGCAACGCCGCCACACCCAGCCCCGCGCGTACCAGCTCGGTGACCGACAACATGCTGTTGCAGCGATAACTGGGGCGTACACCCGGCAAATGTTCGCGACGCCAGACCACGGTGGGATGGTCGGGCAGGAAATCATCCGGCGCGATCCATGCCAGATCGGCCAGCGCCCGACCTTGATGCTGGCGCGCGTAGGCTGCACTGGCACACACCTGATAAGCCACGGAGCCCAGGCATCGACCAACCAGATGCTCAGGTGGCGTCCTGGTCAGGCGCAGGGCGATGTCGGCATCGCGGCGACTGAGGTTGGCAAAGTCATTCGAGGTACTCAGCTCCAGGGTCAGCGCCGGGAACTGCGGCATGAACTGCGCCAGCGCCGGCAGCAACAGGCCTTGCAGCACCGAGTCAGTGCAGGTGAGGCGCACCGTGCCACTGATCACTTCACCGCCCTGCTCCACGCCAACCCGCGCTGCCTCCAGCGCTTGCTCGGCGCGCTCGGCCTGTTGCGCAAGGTTGCTCGCCAAGCTGGTGGGCAAGTAACCGGCGCGGCTCTTTTCAAACAGCGTCTGGCCTAACGCGGCCTCCAGCCGGCGCACCGCGCGAAATACCGTGGACACATCCACCCGCAACAACGCCGCCGCCCGGGCCAGACTGCCGCCGCGCACCAGGGCGAGGATCAATGACAAGTCGGCGTAGTCAATTTGATAGTGCGTGGCTGCAATGAGCATGTGGATAAACGCCAATATTGATTGCGTGAACGCCAATCTATAGTGCGCACCAGGACACCACAAGCCATGGGACGCACACGATGAAAGCTACTGCTCTGCACCTCGCCCTGATCGGCGACCACAACCCCGATGTCCCCGCGCACCAGGCCATTCCCGTTGCGTTGCAGCTGGCCGCCGACAGCCTTGGGCTGAAGGTTCACCTGCAATGGATCGACACCGACACGCTCACGCCCGCCACCCCATTGCACGGTTTCGATGGTTTCTGGTGCGTGCCTGCCAGCCCTTACCGCGACACTGACGGTGCCCTGCGCGCCATCCGGTTTGCCCGCGAACAACGGCGACCTTTCCTCGGCACCTGCGGCGGCTTTCAACATGCGGTGCTGGAATATGCCCGCAACGCACTGGGCTGGGCCGACGCGGAACATGGTGAACTGGCGCCACAGGCCCAACGCGCGGTGATCACACCGCTGAGCTGCTCGCTGGTAGAGGCCGCTGACACCGTGCGTTTGACCCCCTACACGCGCATCGCCGACGCTTATGGCACCCTCGACATCGAGGAAGGCTATCGCTGCCGCTACGGCATGAACCCCGAATTTGCCCAGGCGTTGCTGGAACGCGAGTTGATTCCCAGCGGGCACGACTCGGCGGGCGACCTGCGCGCCGTGGAGTTGCTCGACCATCCGTTCTTTGTCGCTACGTTGTTTCAGCCAGAACGCGCCGCCCTCAGGGGGATCACGCCACCGTTGGCGATCGCCCTGCTCAAGGCATGCCAGGAGACAGTGGCATGATCGCGACCACACCGCCCCCGCCGTATTACGCAGTGATTTTCAGCTCACTGCGCACCGAAGGTGATCACGGCTACGGCGAGGCCGCCAACCGCATGCTGGAACTGGCACGCGAACAGCCGGGGTTTCTCGGCGTGGAATCGGCGCGTGAAAATGGCCTGGGGATTACCGTCTCGTACTGGAGCAGCGAGGCGGCGATCCTGGCGTGGAAGCAGCAGGCAGAACATCGCGCGGTACGTGAGCAAGGGCGCTCCACCTGGTACTCGGCGTTTCAGGCGCGGGTGTGCAAGGTGGAGCGCGCCTACGCCTTTGGAGCGGTGTGACGGTGGGGGCTGGCTTGCCTGCGATGGCATTTTTTCAGCCAATTCATGCAGTGGCTGACCCACCGCCTTCGCAGGCAAGCCAGCTCCCACATTTATCAGTGGTAGGCCTTGATCCTGTGCCAGGCACAGCTCCCAATCTTATTTGTGCCTGGCCTGAATCCCGAGCCCGACACAGCTCCCAACCTTATTTGTGCCTGGCCTGAATCCTGTGCCCAACACAGCTCCCAATCTTATTTATGCCAGCCCTGAATCCCGAGCCCAACACAGCTCCAATGTGGGAGCGGGCTTGCTCGCGAAAGCGGTGTATCAGTAAAAGCTAAGCCAACTGACCCACCGCCTTCGCAGGCAAGCCAGCTCCCACATTTATCATGTGGTAGGCCTTGATCCTGTGCCAGGCACAGCTCCCAATCTTATTGGTGCCAGGCCTGAATCCCGAGCCCGACACAGCTCCCAATCTTACTGGTGCCAGGCCTGAATCCTGTGCCCGACACAGCTCCCAATCTTGTTTGTGACAGCCCTGAATCCCGAGCCCAACACAGCTCCAATGTGTGTGCGGGCTTGCCCGCGAAGGCGGTGTATCAGTAAAAGCTAAGCCAACTGACCCACCGCCTTCGCAGGCAAGCCAGCTCCCACATTTATCAGTAGTAGGCCTTGATCCTGTGCCAGGCACAGCTTCCACATGTTGCTCTTCATAAGACTGAAAACCTGCCGACCTAGCTCACCAGGCTACGCAACGCACTGATCTGCGGAATCTCCACCCGGCGCATGTACGCCCGCAATGGCTCGGTGATGTTGATGCGGTCGTCGATGTTCTGGTCGAGCAGCAGTTGGATTCGTTCGCGCGACAGGGTCATGGTCTGCTCGGCGGCGGGCAGCCAGACGAATTCGGCGGTGGGAATGATGCCGTCATCAGCCACGTCCATGCCGAAGGAGTCTTCGCTGAAACGCACGATGTACTGGCCGGTCTTGCGGTTGAGGCCGACAAAACCACGGAGTTGGTCGGCGGCCTGGCAGATAAGCTCGGAAGTGATGCGCATGGTAAACCTCACTGAAAAGTCCCACAGGGACTGGAAAGATGGTTTACACGCGTGGCAGAAAGTACTGCCCTCTAACGGAGCAGCTTCGGGCAAGAGTACTGCAATGCACGGCAAAAAAACCGAGAAAATTGGCGGGTACGCACGTTAATGTCGGTTTGGTGATAGCGCCTTTCGCAATCAATTGTTAAAAAGGAGGCCTTCTCAAAGCTACCTCCACGAAAGGACTTCGCATATGCCTGTCACGTTTTCCAAGAGCGCCCTGCTGCTCGCCCTGGCGCTTGGCCTCGGCCAGGCACAGGCTGCCGACCCGATCAGCCCGGCTGAATTGGCGACAAACGAAGGCATTCCCTACCCTGCCGTGATCGCTCACCGTGGCGCGTCCTACGATGCCCCGGAATCCACCGCCGCCGCCTACAAGGTCGCCCGCGACCTGGGTGCCGACTACCTGGAGATGGACCTGCAGCGCAGCAAGGACGGCGTACTGTTCGCCCTCCACGACAACAACCTGCAGCGCACCACCGACGTGGCCACCAAGTTCCCCGAGCGCAAGGACGCCCCGGCCAACGAATTCACCTGGAAAGAACTGCAAACCCTCGACGCCGGCAGCTGGTTCAACGCAGCCTACCCCGACCGCGCACGTCCGGGCTTCGTCGGCCTGAAAATCCAGAGCCTGGACGACATCATCAAGATCGCCGAAGGCAATCCGCAGCACAAACCCGGCCTGTACATCGAGACCAAGGAGCCCAAGCAATTCCCGGGCATCGAAGCCGACCTGAAAAACAAGTTGCTGGATAAAGGCTGGCTGAGCTCCGCCGGCTCCAAGCTGGGCAAGAGCAACACCGGTGTCGGCCAGGGCAAGGGGCGCGTGGTCCTGCAAACCTTCGAGACGGCCAGCCTGAAAGAACTGCAGAAAGAAATGCCGAACACGCCGAAGATCCTGCTGCTGTGGGTCGGCCCTGGCAGCATCGAGCCGAAATCGACACAGACCTTCGCTGAGTCCGGCGAAACCACCAAGGCCGCCTACTACGCCAAGCAAGAGCCGAAAGACGCCGCCGAGTTCGAAAAATGGGTCGACGAAGCCAAGAGCCTCGGCGCCATCGGCACCGGCCCTTCGGCCGAGCTGACCGCCCATGGCGACCAGAGCTACACCGACCTGGTGAAGCCGGAAATGAACCAACTGACCCACGACAAAGGCCTGCTGGTGCACGTCTATACCGTCGATGAGCCGGTGGATTTCGACAAGGTGATGAAGGCCGGTGTCGACGGCATCTTCACCAACCGTGCCGCCGAACTGCTGAAGTTCTACAAGCGCTGGCCGTCGTCCAGCGTGCAGGACCTGCTGAACGACTATAAGTACTGAGTGAAACCCGAATGGTCGGGTCGCCTGTGGTTGGGCCGTGATTACGGCCTGATCCACGGCGAGCTGGGGCGCACCGCGCCCCATGCGCACTACGCCCATCAATTGATGTTCTCCCCAGGCCGGCCCATCACGGTCAGCCTTGAAGGCCGCGTGATCACGGCCGATCGCCTGTTCATTCCTTCGCGACACCTCCACGCCATCCTCCAGACCGAGGGTGAGGTGCAGGTGCTGTATGCCGAACCCATCGTCTTTGCTGCCGAGCCGTTGCAGGCCCTGCTGCTGGGCGGCGCAGGGTTTATCGAGACGCTGCACCAGTTGCCCCGGCGGCGCCTCGACGATCCACGCATCGAGCGCGCACTCGCCAGCCTCGATCAACATCTGGGCGGCAAAGTGTCGGCCCTGGCCCTGGCCGAGGCGGCGCACCTTTCACTCAGCCAACTGGAGCGCCTGTTCAGTGATCAGCTCGGTGTGCCGGTGCGCCGCCTGGTGCTGTGGCGACGGTTGCGTGTGGCCCTGCAACTGGCCCTCGCGGGCGGCACGCTGACCGAGGCCGCCCACGGCGCGGGCTTTGCCGATTCGGCGCATTTCTCGCGGACCATGAAGCAATTGTTTGGCGTCACCGCCGGGGCGTCCCTGCGCCAGCTCGAGGTGCAGTTCCTAACGTAAATCCTGCGGCAACGGCGGCTCCTTGCCCGACTTCACCGTCGCGAACGGGTCACGCAACTGCGCCACATAGTCCCGCGGAAAATCCGGCCGGCTGCCAATCCCCAGGTCCCCCGGCCCCATGCGATAGCGCGGGCGATCAAACGCAGTGCCCAGCAGCCAGTCCCACAGATTGAAAAACAGCCCGAAATTCACATCCCCCGCACGCCCGTATTTCATGTGGTGAAACCGATGCACCGGCGCCCAGGCGAACACCCAGCGCAACGGCCCCAGGCGCATGGCCACATTCGAGTGCTGCAGTAGCAATTGAACGGCGATGGCCAATGCCAGCAACTGCGCCACGTCCAGCGGTATGCCCAAAAGGATCAGCGGCAGCAGGCCTGCCGTCGCTTCGAGCATCTGGTGCAAGGGGTGCTTCATTAAGCCATTGAAGCCATAGAGCCGCTGCACGCTGTGATGCACCGCATGCAGGCGCCACAACGGCGCAACACGGTGGCTGGCGTAATGCATCAAGGTAATCCCGGCGTCGGCCACGACAATGGCCAGCAACAATTGCTCCCACAACGGCCAGCCTCGTGGCCAGAGGCCTTCGAACGCCAACAGCGCGGTCAGTCCGGGCAGGATCAGCAACCCCGCGGCATTCAGGCTTTCATTGACCAACGCATGCAAGGTGTCGCGTCGACGATCACCCAGGCTGCGGTTCCATTGCCGCTCATAGGGCAGCCATTGCTCGACCAGAAATGACACCGCCACCGCGCTTGCAAACACCAGCAGCAACCCTTGCGGTTGCCTGGCCTGCACATACGCGAGTGCCCACCCGATAAACCCTGCAAAAAAGACAGGCGCATAAAGCCAACTGACCAACCGTTTCATCCGAGTCTCCCTTTAAGTGAGCCCTCAGCATGAAATCCCGCGCCCTTGGCGGATTGAACAAACTGCGCAACCGCTTGAAATAATTAAGCGTGAATTAAGTTGCGCTGGATAACCTGATCCCACTCAAACAGCTCACCGAAGAAGGACACACACCATGAAAACCCTGACCGCACTGTTCGCCGCCACCGCCCTGACCCTGACTGCCGGCCTGGCCCAGGCCGATGTTCGCCCGGATCACATTGAAGGCCTGGTCAAGTCCGGCGCCGTGATGCAGTTCGACAAACTCAACGCCGCTGCCGTAGCCACCCACGCCGGTGCCAGCATCACCGACACCGAGCTGGACCACAAAAACGGCGTGCTGGTCTACGAAGTCGACCTGACCGACACAGCCGGCAAACGCTTTGAAGTGAAGCTCGACGCCAAGACCGGCGCCGTGCTGGAAAACAAGCAAGACACTTGAGTCGCCCCCTCAAGCAACCGCGCCACCTCCGGGTGGCGCGGTTTTTTTATGCCCGCGCGTCAGCGGGCGTAAGAAAATCCTCGATTTTGCGAATGAAATTACACCCACATGGCACAAGGTCGCTAAAATCCCACCCATTGGCCGGGGCATAACGCTCAGCACGTTGGGATAGAGATTGCTGCATGGGGCAAAAAGCCGCCGACATCGCCACCATTGGCCGCATCAGTGCCGTCCCCGCGATGCTCAAAGTCATCAGCGACATGACCGGCCTGCGCTTCGCAGCGGTCGCGCGGGTGACCGATGACACCTGGACCGCGTGCGCCGTGCTCGATCAGTTGGACTTCGGCCTTGGCGTCGGCGGCGAACTGGACCTGACGACCACGATTTGCCACGAGATTCGCGGCTCCCACGTGTCCGTGGTCATCGACAAAGCCAGCGAAGACCCGCTCTACCACGACCACCACACGCCGCGCCTGTACCACTTCGAAAGCTACATCTCAGTGCCGGTGTTTCGCACCGACGGGCACTTCTTCGGCACCATCTGCGCCCTCGACCCTAACCCTGCAGAGCTGCGCAGCAGCACGATCCAGTCGACCATGGAGTCATTCGCCCGGGTGCTGTCGCTGCAAATCGAAGCTGAAGAAGCCGCGCAGTTCACCCACGCGCAATTGCAGGAAGAACGCGATACCGCCGAACTGCGTGAGCAATTCATCGCCGTGCTTGGCCATGATCTGCGCAACCCGCTGTTCGCGATCAACTTCGCTGCTGAACGGCTGCTGCGCAAGCACCCGGATCCGGCCACGGACACGTTGCTGCGACATATCCTCACCAGCGGCCGCCGCGCCGCGCAGTTGGTCGAAGACGTGCTGGACTTCGCCCGTGGCCGCCTGGGCAATGGCATTCCGTTGAACATCGGCGATTGCCAGGGTCTGCAGGAGGCGCTGCAGCATGTGGTGTCGGAAGTGCAGAGCGTGCACCCGCAGCGCGTGATCCAGGCCGATATCGACGACCTGCAAGGCGTGAGTGGCGACCGCGATCGCCTCGCGCAGCTGCTCTCCAACCTGGTGGCCAATGCCATTCACCATGGCAGCCACGAGGGACCGGTGGAGGTCACGGCAAAGATCGAGCAAGGCCATTTCAACCTGACCGTCAAGAACCCCGGGCAGATCAGTGCGCAAGCCTTGCCCCGGTTGTTCCAGCCCTATTCGCGTCCGACCACCGATACCCCCCAGGCCGGCCTGGGTCTGGGGTTGTATATCGTCAAGCAGATCGCCGAAGCGCATGGCGGCGAGCTGAACGTGTCGACCACCGCCGAGCACGGCACCGTGTTCACGTTCAGCCTGCCCACCCCCTGATCAGGGGCCAAAGCGTCCCTGTCAGCAGCGGTTCTTGATGCCTGGTGAGAGAGGCTTCTTGAACGGTTGCTGACAGGCGGTCAATAAAGTGTCATCGCAACGCAATAAGTCGCGAACGGTCACAAAACTGTCAAATTCCCTTGCAATGATCGCTCACGCGAACCTGTGAAACGTCCTACAGGCGCTTTCTCTGCGAGCCTCCATGAACCACAGCCTCGACTACAGCCATCAGGATTCCGACCTGTTCGGCTTGCTTTACGGTTTCCGTTTTCGCCCTGGTGAAAAGGCTGAGCAGATTGACTCGGCCACCGCCCTGCAGGCCTTGCAGCAACCCGGCGACCCCGAAGAATTCCTCTGGCTGCACCTGAACCTGGCCCACGCCGCGTGCGAGCGCTGGATGCAGGCGCACCTGGATTTGCCCGAGGAATTCTTCGAGGCCCTGCATGAAGGCTCGCGCTCCACGCGCATCGAACATGTCGACTCGGCCTTGCTCGCGGTGGTCAACGACGTGGTGTTCAACTTCAGCAGCATGGTTTCGTCGGATATTTCCACGCTGTGGGTGTGTGCGCGCAGCCGCTTGCTGATCAGCGCGCGCCTGCAACCGCTGCACTCGGTGGACAAGCTGCGCTCGTCGGTGAAAGCCGGTGAAACCTTTCGCTCGCCGCTGGAGCTGCTGGTGCACCTGCTGCGCGACCAGGGCGAAGTCCTGACCCAGATCGTGCGCAAGACCAGCATCAGCGTCGACCATATCGAAGACCAGCTGCTGTCCTCGCGCCTGTCCACCAACCGGGCGGAACTAGGGGCGGCGCGCCGGGTGCTGGTGCGCCTGCAACGCCTGCTCGCGCTGGAACCCGGCTCGCTGCTGCGTCTGCTCAACCGCCCGCCGCAATGGCTGCAGAAGGAAGACGTGAAGGAGCTGCGCAAATCCACCGAAGAGTTTGCGCTGATCATCAATGACCTGATGGCCCTCGGTGAGCGGATCAAGTTGTTACAGGAAGAAATCGCCGCCAACCTCAACGAGCAAAGCAACCGCACGCTGTTCACCCTCACCGTGGTGACGGTGCTGGCACTGCCGATCAATATCATTGCCGGCTTCTTCGGCATGAACGTGGGCGGTGTACCGCTTTCCCAGGACCCGGAAGGCTTCTGGATCCTGGTGGCGTTGGTGGCGACGTTCACCTTGATTGCCGGGCGCTGGGCCTTTCGCAAGCGCAAGGATTACTGAAATGCCCTCGACGGTGGGAGCCGGCTTGCCGGCGCCTACCAGGGGGGAGTTATAGACCGGCGGCATGGCCGATTGATTAAACACTGACCTGCCGCAGTATCTCTGTAACATTCTGCAATGAATATGGATGCCATCCTCCCCACACTGGATGCTCCGGCATGGCCACCCCTTCCCTGACTGCCTCCACCCGCTCCTCGCACAGCGAGCCCAAACCCAGGCTGGACAAGAAACCCGGCCTGGTGACGGTGATCATTTTCTTCGCCGTGCTCGCCATGGGCCTGTTGTTCACCGCCTACAGCCTGATGCACGACATGCACGAAATGGGCGCGGTGGTCACCACCTGGACGCCGTTCCTGCTGCTGGGCGTGGCGCTATTGATCGCCCTGGGTTTCGAGTTCGTCAACGGCTTCCACGACACCGCCAACGCGGTCGCGACGGTGATCTACACCAACTCGCTGCCGCCGCATTTTGCGGTGGTGTGGTCGGGGTTTTTCAACTTCCTCGGGGTGCTGCTTTCCAGCGGTGCCGTGGCGTTCGGCATCATTGCCCTGCTGCCGGTCGAGCTGATTTTGCAGGTCGGTTCCTCGGCCGGTTTCGCGATGATCTTCGCCCTGCTGATCGCTGCGATCCTGTGGAACCTAGGCACCTGGTGGCTGGGGTTGCCGGCGTCTTCTTCGCACACGCTGATTGGTTCGATCATCGGCGTCGGCGTGGCCAATGCGCTGATGCACGGGCGTGACGGCACCAGCGGGGTGGATTGGAGCCAGGCGCTCAAGATCGGCTATGCGCTGTTGCTGTCGCCATTGATCGGCTTCGCCTTTGCCGCCCTGCTATTGCTGGCCCTGCGCGCCTTTGTCAAAAACCGCGCGCTGTACAAGGCGCCCAAGGGCGACACCCCGCCGCCGTGGTGGATTCGCGGCATGCTGATCGCCACCTGCACCGGCGTGTCGTTTGCCCACGGTTCCAACGATGGCCAGAAGGGCATGGGTCTGATCATGCTGATCCTGGTGGGCACCCTGCCGATGGCCTACGCGCTGAACCGCACCATGCCGGCCGAGCAATCGCTGCAGTTCGCCGCCGTGGCTGAAGTGACCCAGGTGGCCCTGGTGAAAAGCGCACCGCAGGCGCTGACGGGCGACCCGCGGCCGATCCTGTCGACCTATGTGCGCACCAAGGAAGCCACGCCGGAACTGGTACCGGCGCTTGCCGCCCTCGCCGGCCAGATCGGTGATGAAGTCAAAGGCTACGGCTCGCTGGCCAAAGTCCCCGCCGAAGCCGTAGGCAACGTGCGTAACGACATGTACCTGACCAGCGAAACCATTCGCCTGATGGACAAGGGCAAGGTCGGCAATTTCGACGCCGACACCCAGGGCAAGCTCAAGCTGTTCAAGGATCAGATCGACAACTCCACGCGCTTTATCCCGCTGTGGGTGAAGATCGCCGTGGCCATCGCCTTGGGCCTCGGGACCATGGTCGGCTGGAAACGCATCGTGGTGACCGTCGGCGAGAAGATCGGCAAGACCCACCTGACTTACGCCCAGGGCGCATCGGCCGAAATGGTGGCCATGCTGACCATCGGCGCGGCGGATATGTATGGCTTGCCGGTGTCGACCACCCATGTGTTGTCGTCGGGTGTGGCGGGGACCATGGTGGCCAATGGCGGTGGCTTGCAGATGAAGACCATCCGCAATCTGCTGATGGCCTGGGTGCTGACGCTGCCGGCGGCGATTCTGCTGTCAGGCAGCCTCTACTGGCTGTTCACCCAATTGTTCTGAAACAGCACCGTTTAACCGTGAGGGAGCGGGCTTGCGCGCGAAAGCCGTCTGTCAGTCAGGATACCTGGCGACTGACACACCGCAGGCGTGAGCAAGCCCGCTCTACAGTGGCTTTATGGGTTTTCAGCTACTGAATAACCCGCCCATTATTTTCAGGCGTTTTTTGTACACCCGCCGCGCCTCCAGCGCCTCTTCCAGCGTCACCGCCACAAACCCCGCGCGCTGGTTCGGCTGCATCTGCCCGATCAGGTCCAGGTCGGCGCTGATCACCGTGCCAATCATCGCGTAGCCGCCGCCCGACACCGCATCCCGATGCAGCACGATAGGCTCCAGCCCGGCCGGGACCTGGATCGAACCGATGGGGTAGCAACTGTCGACGATATTCGACGGATCCGAGCCCGCGCCGAACGGCTGCTCGCGTGGCTGGAAGCTCAGCGCGCTGCCGCCCTTGAAGCGATAGCCGATGCGGTCGGCCTCGGAGCCGACGGTCCAGGGCTCGGCAAAAAAGCTGCTCTTCGCACCGGCCGTCAAGCGCTCGTAGTACAGCCCCGGCACCACGCGCAACGTCACATCGCCACCGACCGATCGGCGCAGCGCCATCGGCAGGCTGTTGCCCGCGCGCCCCTGTCCGCTGGCGGTACCGATGGGCAGCTCATCCCCCGCCTGCAAGCGTCGCCCGTGAAAACCACCGAGCGCACCGAGGGTGTAAGTGGAACGACTGCCGAGCACCAAAGGCACGTCGATGCCACCGGCGACCGCAAGATAAGTGCGCGCGCCCGCCTTGGGAAACTCGAAGCGCAGCACCTGCCCGGCACGCACGTGGAAGGCGGTGTCCTGGTGCACCACTTCACCGTCCAGGCGCGGTGACATCAACGCGCCGCTGAGGGCTACCAGGGCGTCCTGTTGAAACGCCAGCTCGGGGCCAATCAACGTGCATTCCAGGCCCGCTGCGCCAATGGGATTGCCCACCAGGTGGTTGGCCGCGCTCAAGGCGTACTGGTCCAACGCCCCCGAGGGCGGAATGCCCAGGTGGTAATAGCCTTCGCGGCCAAGGTCTTGCACGGAGGTGGCGAGGCCGGGTTTGAGGACCTTGATCATGCCAGCGCCTCCTGCAGGGTTTTCGGGTAGCCGATGGGGTCGGCGAGAAACGCATCGAGGGAAAATTCCACCGTACGGATGCGCAAGTCGAAACGTCCTGCGTCCACTTCGGCAACGGCCTGGTCGTAGGCGTCGCGGTCGATGGGTTTGAATTGCACGATGTCACCGGGCCGGAAGAACACCATGTGTTCCTTGAGGTAGGCCAATTGCTGCGCCGGGTCGTAGATCGGCGCCGGGGTCACGCCGAACATCTGGTAACCGCCGGCCCCGCGCACCGAGTAGATGCAGCCGAAGCAGCCGCCATGGCCGAGGGTCAACTTGGGGGTGTCGGTACGCGGGCGCAGGTACTTGGGCACCTGCAACTGCCGCTCGCGCTCGACCATCTGGAACATGAACGGCAGGCCCGCGACAAAGCCGACCATCGACACAAACCACGGCGCGCCACTGTGGGCGGCGATAAACGCGTCGACATCGGCCAGGCCGTTGATGCGCGCGGCGTATTCCAGGTCGGTCGCGCTGGGGTCCTGGTGGCGGTCGCGAAAACGCATCAGCGTTTCATGGGTCCAGGGGTCGTTGTAGAGCACCGGGATTTCGATGATGCGCGTGTGCAGGGTGCGTTCGGCCACGGCCTGGGCTTCGGCGGTCTGCACCGCGTCGAGCAGCACGTGTGGCGCGATGCGGTCGGGGTCGAAGCGAATCTGGAACGACGCATTGGCCAGGCACACATCCAGCACACCTTCCAGGGCCAGGCGCTCCACGGCCCGGGTCACGGCCATGCCCGTGAAAAAGGCCTCCAGCGACATGCTCTCGCTGACCTCGGCAAACAGGTGTTCATCACCGCCGAAGCTGTAGCGGATGGGGGGTGTTTGAGCCATGTCTGTTCCTCTTGGAATCGTTATAGAAAGGCAGGCAAAAAATGAATAGGGGTGAGTGGATTTATTGTGCTGGGCGGTCTTTTTGTGGTGAGCGGGCGTCCTGTGGCTAGCGGGCTTTATGTGGTGAGCGGGCTTGCCCCGCGTTGGGCTGCGCAGCAGCCCCAGTAAAGCCCCCTGTGTACTTCCAGGTAGAACTCGGCCGTCTGATTTTAGGGCCGCTACGCGCCCCAACGCGGGGCAAGCGCGCTCACCACAGGAATCCTGCTTGCCACATAACGCCCGCTCACCACATCAAGCCCCGTTGGCCGCAGGCAGCCCATTGGCCACCACGATTCCTGCCTGGTCGAGGGCTTCGCGGGTGGCTTCCACCAATTCCAGGGCGCCGGGGGTGTCGCTGTGCAGGCAGATGGAATCGAATTCGATAAACAGGTCTTCGCCTTCCACCGTGCGCACCAACCCGGTCTGACAGGCGCGTAGGACTCGCGCCGCTACGGTGGCAGGATCCAGCGCGCGCACTGTGCGGGTAAACACGATGGAGCCGCTCAGATCGTACTCACGGTCGGCGTAGAACTCGCGCACCACCGGTTGCCCGAGTTCCTTGGCCACGCGCCAGATCACCGAGTTGGGCATGCAGTACAACAGCAGTGTCGGTTCGATGACCTGCAGGTTCTGCACCAGCAGCCGCGCGGCTTCTTCGTCGCGGGCCAAGTGCATGTAGAGCGCGCCGTGGGGCTTGATATGTTGCAGCGTCACGCCTTGGGCGCGGGCGATTTCGCGCAGGGCGCCGAGCTGGTAGAGAATGTCGTCGACCAGCTCCTGGGCCGGGGCGTTGATATGCCGACGCCCGAAGCCGACCAAGTCGCGAAACCCCGGATGTGCACCGATGGCCACTCCCAGTTGTTTGGCGCGCTCGACGGTGCGGCGCATGGTGCCGGGGTCGCCGGCGTGGAAGCCGGTGGCGATGTTGGCCGAGCTGATATAGGCCATCAGCTGCGCGTCGACGCCATCGCCGATGGTCCAGGGGCCGAAGCCTTCGCCCATGTCCGAGTTGAAATCCACTGCCTGCATCGAGGTCGCTCCGCAAAGGTGATGGCGGAAAAGTAGGCCGCGTCTTGACCCCTTGGGAAGATCTATTATCAGATAGCCCATCTTCTGAAAATCAGATAGGCCGGGCCCTACGAGGAATGCAGCGTGTCATTGACCTTGCGCCAAGTGCGTTATTTCGTCGCCACCGCCGAAATCGGCCAGATTTCCCAGGCCGCCATCCACCTCAACATTTCCCAGTCGGCGGTGACCACGGCGATCAAGGAACTTGAGGCGATGCTCGGCGTGCAGTTGTTCGTGCGTTCGGCCCAGGGCATGAACCTGACCGACGCCGGCCGGCATTTTCTCAACCGTGCCTATGTGATTGTGCGCAGCGTCGACGACGCCCTCAACAGCCCATTGCCGGACTACCGCGCCAGTGGCGTGCTGCGCCTGGCCGCCAGCTACACGGTGCTCGGTTACTTCCTGCCGCACCACTTGCAGCGCATGGAACACTGGCACCCGGATGTGACCATCGAGGTGTTCGAGCAGGAGCGCCAGGCCATCGAGCAAGGCCTGCTCGACGGCCAATTCGACATGGCAGTGGTGCTCACCGCTAACCTGACTCATGCGGATATCGTCTCCGAAATCCTGTTCAACTCCGAACGCCGCCTGTGGCTGCCCAGCCATCACCCGTTGTGCGAACGCGGCGCCGTGAGCCTGGCGGATGTGGCCCGCGAACCGTACATCCTGCTCACCGTCGATGAAGCCGAACACAGCGCCATGCGCTATTGGGAACAGGCCGGGCAAACGCCCCAGGTGCGGCTGCGCACCAGCTCGGTGGAAGCAGTACGCAGCATGGTCGCCAATGGCAGCGGCGTGGCGATCCTGTCGGACCTGGTGCATCGGCCCTGGTCACTGGAAGGCAAGCGCATCGAAACCCTCACCGTGACCGACCCGGTCACGCCCATGAGTGTCGGGCTGGCCTGGCATCGCGAGCGTGCGTTTACCCCGGCGATGCAGGCCGTGCGC
Organism: Pseudomonas aylmerensis; assembly: GCF_001702265.1. Taxonomy (GTDB): domain Bacteria; phylum Pseudomonadota; class Gammaproteobacteria; order Pseudomonadales; family Pseudomonadaceae; genus Aquipseudomonas; species Aquipseudomonas aylmerensis. Next base: position 383,307 of record NZ_MAUE01000045.1, on the reverse strand, counting down.
GATTATTTCCATGACGCCTTCCTGGCGCCGCAGCAGTTGTCGGCTCGCCGTTAGAGTCGGGCTTGCAGCGTCGCGGCCAGCCAGTCCATGAACACCCGCACACGCTGCGGCAAATGCCGTTGCCCGGCGTAGAGCAGCGACACATCGAGCGCCGGTGCCGGATAGTCGGGCAGCACGGCGACCAGTTCGCCACTGGCGAGTAGATCGCGGATGCCCAGGACCGGCACCTGAGTGATGCCGAAGCCGCCCAGGCAGGCGGATTTGTACGCGTCGGTGCTGTTGACCGTAACCCTCCCGGCCATCGGCACGCGGTGCACTTTATCGCCCTGCTGGTATTCGAACCCCGTCGAACGTGACCCCAAGGGGCGCACGTAATGCACCAGTTGATGGTGCGCCAGGTCCTCGAGGGTCTCGGGTACGCCATGGCGCTGGCGGTAGCCGGCACTGACACAGTTGATCATCGGCATGCTGCACAACCACCGCGCGACCACCGTCTGGTCGGGCTGTGCGCCGACCCGCAGCACACAGTCGAACCCTTCGGCCAGCAGGTCGACCTGGCGGTCGGTGGTGCTGATTTCCAGCTCGATCAATGGGTGGGCGTCCATGAACTCGGGCAGGCGCGGCAGGATCAGGTCCCGCGCCATCACGTTGGGCAAGTCCACGCGGATACGCCCGCTGAGTTGCGCCTCATCCTGGCGAAACAGGCCTTCGAGTTCGTCCATGTGGGCCAGCAGATCCTTGCTGCGCTCATACAGCACACGCCCGTCCTGGGTCGCCTGCACCTTGCGCGTGGTGCGCTGCAGCAGGCGTGTGCCGAGCAGCTCTTCCAGCGCCTGGACATGCTCGGACACGCTGGAGCGCGGCAGGCCCAGGCTCTCGCCGGCGCCGGTGAAACTCGACAGTTCGGTGACCCGCACAAAGGTGCGCAGCAGTTCCAGCTTATTCATGGGATTGTTCGCCTTATCCGACCAGTGATTCCGATATACCCCTGTTTATCACGTTACAGCCGGACAAATACACTCAGTCCCACTGATCACCTGAGAGGACTGCACCATGACCCGTAAAATCGCACTGATCACCGGCGCCAGCCGCGGCCTGGGCAAAAGCACCGCGCTGCACTTGGCGGCACAGGGCGTCGACATCATCGGCACCTACCACAGCGCCGCCGACGAAGCCCAGGCGGTGGTGGCACAGATAGAGGCCCTGGGTGGCCGCGCCGCCATGCTGCAACTGGATGTGAGCCAGAGCGCGTCCTTCAACGACTTCGTCGGCCAGGTCGGCGGTGTGCTCAAGGAGGTTTTCGCCCAGCAGCAGTTCAATTTCCTGATCAACAACGCCGGCATTGGCGTCAACGCCACGTTTGCCGAAACCACTGAAGAGCAGTTCGACCGCCTGGTGGCAATCCACTTCAAGGCGCCGTTTTTCCTCACGCAAAAACTGCTGTCGCTGATCAGCGATGGCGGGCGCATCATTAACATCTCCAGCGGCCTGGCGCGGTTCAGCCTGCCGGGGTACTCGGCGTATGCGTCGATGAAAGGTGCGGTGGAAGTGTTGTCGCGCTATCAGGCCAAGGAGCTGGGCCCGCGCGGTATCAGTGTGAACACCCTGGCCCCCGGCGCGATAGCCACCGACTTCAGCGGCGGCGCGGTGCGCGATAACCCCAACGTGAACGCGATGGTCGCCAACAACACAGCCCTAGGCCGCGCAGGATTGCCGGAAGATATCGGCGGGGCGATCTCGACGCTGCTGGCCGACGGCAGCCACTGGATCACCGGGCAGCGCATCGAGGCCTCGGGCGGCATGTTTCTGTAGACGTTCTGCGCTAGCATCAATGCCCTCAGATCACTGACAGGCAATCACCGATGAGTTTTGATCCAGGCTTGGCCGGCGGCATGGGAGTATTGGCGGCCGTGGTCGACAGCGGCAGTTTTGCCCGCGCCGCCGTCAGCCTGGAGATGACGCCTTCGGGCGTCAGCCGGGCGATTTCACGCCTGGAAAAACGCTTGGGGATTCGCCTGTTCGACCGCACCACGCGCTCGGTGCAACTGACCGACGAGGGTCGGCGTTTCTATCAGGAAATTGCCCCGCTGCTGGCCGGTCTCGAAGAGGCGGCCAACTCGGCGGCCGACAGCGCTCACACCGTACGCGGGCGCCTGCGGGTGAATATCGACCCGTACTTCTCGCGGCTGGTCCTCGGCCCGGTGCTGGGCGATTTCATGCGCCGCTACCCGCAATTGCAGTTGGACCTGCACACCCGCGACCAACTGGGCGACCTGGTCGCCGATGGCTTCGACCTGGCGATCCGCTTTGGCATCCCGCAATCCTCTTCACTGATCGCGCGCAAGTTGATGCAAGTGCGCGTGCTCACCCTGGCCTCCCCCGCCTACCTGGAACGCCATGGCCGACCGGCCACCCCGCAGGATCTGGAAAACGGGCACATGTGCCTGGATTTTCGCGACTCGCAAACCGGTCGCCCGTTTGCCTGGGAATTTCACCGCCCCGGTGAGCAATTGATCGTGCGCACCGACGGCCGCCTGGTGGTCAACGATGCCAGCACCCTGTACAGCGTGTGCGAGCACGGCCATGCGGTGGCGCAGATGCTCGACCTAGGCCTGGCGCCAGCGCTCAAGGCCGGCAGCCTGGTGGAGTTGTTCCCGGACTGGCCGGACGAGCGTTTTCCGCTGTACGCCTACTACCCCTCGCGGCATTTGCCGGCGGCCAAGGTGCGGGCGTTCCTGGATTTTGTCGCGACGCTCAAGCCCGACTAGGCACGCGCTGGCGTACGAATCTTTCCCGCAATACGTCATACCCCCAGTGATACACATAGGTGTACGGCAGGAAAAACAGCAGCACGCCAATGTCCAGCCAAAACGCCTGCACCAGGCTGATCTTCAGCCACGCGGCAATCAGCGGGACAGCCACGATGATCAGCCCTCCCTCGAACAGCACGGCATGCAGCATGCGCGTCCACACGCCACCGGCGAGTTGCAGGCGCACCTTGAGGCGGTCGAACAGGCTGTTGAAAATGATGTTCCAGGTCAGCGCCAGCACGCTGAGGCCCAGGGTTACCGCGCCCATCTCCAGGGCCGGCCGGCCAGTGATCCAGACCAGCAACGGGGTACAGATCAATAAGGCCAGGCCTTCAAAACCCAGGGCTTGGCAAACGCGTTCAGTAATCGACTTGGTAGGGTGCATGACCCGGCTCCGTGAGTGACGATGGTTGCTATCATTACCCTTCAAGTCGATACTTCATAACTAATAACCATCGACCAAGGCGATAGTCATGGCCTCTCATGAAGTGCTGCAGGCGTTTGTCCAGGCCGCCACCCAGGGTTCGTTTTCGGCGGCGGCACGCAAGCTGGGCAAGAGCCAGTCCACCGTCAGCGCAGCGGTGGCCAGCCTGGAGATTGATCTCGACGTGGTGCTGTTCGATCGCAGCAGCCGCAAGCCGACGCTCACACCGGCCGGCCACGTGTTGCTGCAACGTGCCGAACAGGTGCTGGAAGCCAGCAGCCGCCTGGAGCTGGCGGCGAGCCAGTTGGCCCAGGGCCTGGAGCCGAAAGTGACCATCGCCATGTCCGACACCTACCAGTCGGAGCGCTTCGAACTGGCGCTCAAGGCTTTCGAGCAACGTTACCCGGACCTGGAACTGGAATGGCTGATCGCCGAGTGCGAAGACCTGATCGCCCTGGTGCAAAGCGGCCGGGCGCAGATTGCGTTCGTCGAGGCCCAGGCGGTGTATCCGCCCGACCTGAGCCGCGCCCCGGTGGAGGAACACACGGAAATCGCGCTGTTCGTCGCCCCGGATCATCCCTTGGCGAGCCTGGACACCATCGACCTGCAAGCCCTGCAGCAACACCGTGAACTGCGCCTGGCGAGCATCATCAACCCGAATGAAACACGCCCCACGGGCCGTGTGTGGTCGGCGCCGAGTTTTCTGATGCTGATGGAAATGGCCCAGCTCGGTTTCGGCTGGGCCGAGCTGCCTCGCTGGCTGGTGGAACGCTTCGGCAATGCCGGGCTGGTCGAACTCAAGGTACGCAGTTGGCCGCGCTCGGTGGCCGTGGATGCGCTGTGGTCGCGGCAATACCCGCCAGGCCCGGCGGGGAGTTGGATGCTGGGGCTGATGGTCGATTGACGCCTAGCGTTGCGGCGGTCGGTTGTTCTGGAAATATTCGTGCAGGGCGCGCAGCGCGGGTGATTCCAACGCTTGCGCGGCGAAGCACAGCCCGACCCGCCGCGTCGGCGCCGGCAGGTGCCATTCACGGCTCACCACCCCGGCGCGCTCGGCCGCCAGCGACTGCGGCAACATCGCCACGCCTACACCGGCGGCCACCATATGCAGGGCCTGGGTCAATGAGCCGGCATGCCCGGCCACCGCCTGCGGCGAGCGCCCATACAAGGCCATCAGGCGCTGATGGGAATCGTGTTGCGGGCAGGTGATCCAGTCCTCGATTGGCGCCCAGGCCTGCTCTGTGCCAGCCTGCGCCATGGGATGTGCGGCCGGTAACGCCATCACGTAGGACTCTTCCCAAATCGGCAGGAACAGTTCGTCCTCGCAGCACATTTCCTCCACCGCAAGGCGCCCTTCCCCTTCACAGCCTTCCTGCAGGGTCAGCAGCAAACCGGGCAGACCTTGGTGTGCCATGCGCAGGAAGGTTTCGATCTGGCTGTCGGCAATATCGCCCTCGACCCCCAACTCCAGCGCAATGCGATTCTCGCGGCCGCGAAACAACCGGCTCAGCGCCTCCGCTTCGGCCACCATGCGCCGCGCCTGGGGATACAGCACCCGTGCTTCGGCACTGACCTCGACCCCGCGAGGCTGACGCACGAACAGCGCCACGCCCAGCTCATCTTCCAACTGCTTGATGGTCACCGACAACGTCGGCTGACTGATGAATAAACGCTGCGCTGCAGCGGTGATATTGCGTTCTTCAAACACCGCGAGAAACGCCTTGAGGTGACGTACATCCATAGCCAGATCCGATGACAGACAGAGGAATAAGGCATTTTTCAGCCTTTAACCGGGTAAATATACTGCGCGCACGTTTCAGTTATCGATTTTTCTTATTCCAGGAGTGCACACATGAGCCAGCCACTGATCATCATCACAGGCGCCAGTTCGGGTATCGGCGAAGCTACCGCCCGCCGATTGTCCGCCGCCGGTCACCCGCTGTTGCTGCTGGCACGCCGTATTGATCGCCTCAACGACCTCAACCTGCCGAACACCCTGAACCGTGGGGTCGACATCACCGACCGCGCCGCCCTCGTCGCTGCCGTGAAGGAAGCTGAAGCGCAATTCGGCCCGGCCGATGCGTTGATCAACAATGCCGGCGTGATGCTGCTGGGCGCAGTCAGCGAGCAAGACCCGGCGCAGTGGGAGCAGATGCTCGACGTCAACGTGAAGGGCCTGCTCAATGGCATTCACGCGGTGGCCGCGAGCATGGTCGCGCGCAAGCGCGGCACGATCATCAACGTCAGCTCGGTGGCCGGGCGCAAGACCTTCCCGAACCACGTGGCGTACGTCGGCACCAAGTTTGCCGTGCATGGGATTTCAGAGAACCTGCGCGAGGAATTGTCGCCGAGCAATGTCCGCGTGATCACCATCGCTCCGGGCGCAGTGGAAACCGAATTGCTCAGCCACACCACCGATGAGGCGATCAAGAGCGGCTACCAAGCCTGGAAACAGGACATGGGCGGCACCGTGCTGAGTGCCGACGATGTGGCCTCGGCGATTGCCTATGCCTACCAGCAACCGCAGCATGTGTGCATCCGCGAGATCGTGTTGGCCGCGACTCGCCAGCAGCCCTGAGCGGCCCCTTTCAGGAGCCAGCTCCTAGTGCTTGAGTTCGGCCAGGCGCTGCTCGAGGAAGCGCTTTTCAGGCGCTTGCTGGGTCAGCGACAGGGCTTTTTCATAAGCTGTACGAGCCGCTTCTACCCGCCCCAATTGCCGGCAAAACTCCCCGCGCGCTGAATACGCCAAGTGGTAATCGAGCAAGTCGCCTCGTTGCAAAATGCCTTCCACCAGATCAAGGCCCGCCAGCGGGCCTTGCCACATGGCCACCGCCACGGCGCGGTTCAGCTCGATCACCGGCGATGGCACCTGCCTGAGCAATACATCGTAGAGCCCGACGATCTGCAGCCAGTCGGTTTGCCCCGCGTCCAGTGCTTCGGCATGCACCGCGGCTATCGCCGCCTGCAGGCAATAGGGCCCGTAGCCGCGCAAGGCCAGTGCGCGTTCCACCAAGGCGCAGCCTTCAGCCATCAAGGACGCATCCCACAGCGCACGGTCCTGTTCATTCAACAGCACCAGTTCGCCACTGGCCGAGGTCCGTGCTGCACGGCGGGATTCGTGCAACAGCATCAGCGCCAGCAAGCCCATCACTTCCGGCTCCGGCAGCAATTCCAGCAACAGGCGACCGAGACGAATGGCTTCGCGGGTCAGCTCCTCCCGGGTGAGGTCGGCGCCCATGGAGGCCGAATAGCCTTCGTTGAACACCAGGTAAACCACGCGCAGCACGCTGTCGAGGCGCTCGGGCAGTTCGGCCAGCGACGGCACCTGATAAGGGATTTTCGCTTCGCGGATCTTGCCCTTGGCGCGCACGATGCGCTGGGCAATGGTGGTCGGCGTGGCCAGGAAGGCGCGGGCGATTTCCTCGGTGGTGAGGTCACAGATCTCACGCAGGGTCAGCGCCGCCTGTGCGTCAGGTGCCAGTGCCGGGTGACAGCAGGTAAAAATCAGGCGCAGGCGGTCATCTTCCACGTCTTCCTCGCTCCAGTCCTGCGCTTGCAGCGCGTCGGCCTGAGCCTGCAGCAACGGGGTGAACCGCGCCTGGCGGCGCAAGCGGTCGATGGCTTTGAAGCGACCGGTGGAGACCAGCCACGCCCTGGGATTTTGTGGCACACCGTCCTGCGGCCAGCGCTCGACCGCGACGAAGAACGCCTCGTGCAAGGCTTCTTCGGCGAGGTCGAAATCCCCCAGCAAGCGGATCAGGGTAGCGAGGACGCGCCGCGATTCGCTGCGGTAGATCGCCTCGATCGCCGGCGTCAATCGGGCATGCCCTGGGTCACCAATGTCACCAGCCGGTCCAGGCTCTGGCCCCAGCCGTCGTGAAAGCCCATGGCTTCGTGGGCCTGTTTGTCTTCAGCGCTCCAGTGCATGGCGCGGGCGGTGTAGCGGGTCTTACCGTCGACATCTTCGAAGGTCACTTCGGCGCTCATGAACGGTTTTCCCGAGGGGATCCAACCCGGCTTGAAGGCGTCGGTAAACACCAGGCGACTGGGCGCCTCAATCTCCAGGAACACGCCCTGGGTCGGGTACTCGCTGCCATCCGGCGCACGCATCAGGGTGCGAAACAGGCCACCGACCCACAGGTCCATTTCGCACACGGGGGTGGTCATGCCGTGGGGGCCCCACCATTGTTGCAACAGGACGGGCGTGGTCCAGGCGCGAAAGACTTTGCTGCGCGGCGCGTCGATCAAGCGGCTGATGGACAGTTCGAATTCGGCGGGTTGGGTTGTCATGGTAAACCTCCTCAAGTCTTGTGATTGTTGTGTTCAGAGATTCAACTCGCGCACGGGGCGCACTTCCACACTGCCGACCCGGGCGGCCGGAATGCCACCGGCCACCTGGATCGCCTCATTCAAGTCGCGTGCCTCGATCAGGTAAAACCCGGCGAGCTGCTCTTTGGTTTCGGCAAACGGCCCGTCGGTGATCGACAGCTTGCCGTTGCGCATGCGCACAGTGGTGGCGGTGCTTACCGATTCCAGCGGTTCGGCAGCGAGCATGCGGCCGCTGGCCTCGATGGACTGCGCATAGGCAAGACACTCCGGGTCTGCGGGACTGTCGGGCGAGGTGTGCAGGACCTGTTCGTTGCTGTAGATCAGGCAGAGGTATTTCATGTGCGTCTCCGTTTTCGGACTACTGACTATAGTTCGCGGCGCTCAAGGTTTCAGGTCGAACAGTGCGGTGCCGCTGTCCATGTCGAACGGCGCCGACCAGTGCTCATGCACCACGCGCCATTGACCATTGATCTGTTGATAGCCGGCAGTCACGCGCATCCAGCAGGCCTTGACCTCGCCGTCCGGCCCGGCGCCGCCGCAATGGGCCAGCCAGTGGGCAAATGCGCTGTCCTGGGACTCGACGATGCGCAGTTCGTGGAACTCGAAAATCCCCGGGCCGGGGCAGTGCTTCATGCATTCCTCCCAGTGCGCGCGATAAGCGGCCTTGCCCTTGAATTGCAACGCGGTCACGGCGTCGAACGCGACGATATCGTCGGCGTAAAAGCTGACAATCTTGTCGATATCCCGGGCGACGACGGCGTGTTTCCAGGCATCGATGAGGCGATTGATGGTGGTGCTCATGGCGATACTCCTGCGGGGTGTGATTCACGGAAGACACCCTTAGTCGAACGCGCCGACGCCGAATCGACAGCCGCTTGAAAAATAATTTCACCCCCGGCAAACCCGCTAGAATCCACGGCTCTTTGTAGGAATTCGGATGCGTCCCTGATGGAAACCCGCCTCGTCCCCTATGAGACGCTGAGCCTTGTGCAGAAACAGCAGCTCAACACCCTGCAAGTGCATCCCGAGCAACTGGCGTATTCCGGCGATATCGATTGCGCGCTGAACAGCCTGCTGGTCAATCCCAACCCCGCTGCGATCAAGGGCTTCGCCCTGCTTGCCGACGAGCATCCCGTGGCTTTCCTGTTGCTCAAACGCCCACCCTGCCTGCCCCACTGGGCCGACGAGCACAGCGCGACGCTGCACGCGCTGCAGGTGGATCGCCAGCAGCAAGGGCGCGGGTTCGGCAAGGCGTGTCTACAGGCGCTGCCCGCAGCGGCACTGCAGGCGTGGCCGCAGATCAAGGGCCTGGAGTTGTCCGTGGACGCGGACAATGTGGCGGCGATGACGATGTACCTGAGCGCCGGCTGGGTGGACAGCGGGGAGGCGTACAGGGGCCGCATTGGGTATGAGCGCCGTTTGAGCTGGGTGTTTGACCGGCCCCTCTGAACGGTCGTGTCTACTGTCAGATTTCACAGCTATACAGCGGTCGCCCTATGCTTTGTACTGGAATGCCCGAAGTTGTCGCTCAAGGTTTGGAACGAGCAGGCGTGGAAACTCTCAACGTCCCATCCGGAGAACACTCATGAGTATTCCGTCGAATCACACTACGGCAAACACCGCCGGCGGCCCGGACCTGTCCTTCGGGAACCAATCCCCAAAGGACGGCACGGTCATCGCCTCATCCTCCGCAGGCCTGTCACGCGTGCTCAGTGACGGTTCCACCCTGACGGTGGGATTGACGAGAGAAGGCGACACAAATCGATTAGCCGTCACCAAACATACGCCTGCAGGTGAGCTCGACACCCAATTCGGGACCGGATACACGCGCCTTGCAGAATCCGCCGTCCTCACGGACCTGATCATTCAACCTGATGGAAAGCCCGTTTTGCTGGCTGCACTGGGAAATGCGCATCGCGCATTTATTACTCGATTCAATGCGGAGGATGGCAACGCGGACCTGCAGTTTGGCGTAAACGGCATAAGGGAACTGGATAAAGCGGTCTTTCCCGTGAGCATCAAAGGCGGTTTAGCCGTGCAGGCCGACAACAAGATTGTCGCCGTATTCAGTGACGGCAGTGACACCTTTATCTACCAACTCGGTGTCAACGGCGAGGTCCTCAACTTCGGAAACAACGAACCGAATATTTGGCGTAATTCCCAACTCGACAGTGTGCTGATTACCCAGGAAGGTTTCGTAATTGCCGGTACGACCAAACTGGAAGACAGACGCGAGGCCTACATCGTCGGCCTGACGGATAAAGGTGAAACTGACCGTAGCTTCGGTACAAATGGCGTCGCCGCGTTGCCCTTCGACAATAAGCAAAACAGACAAGTCACTGCACTGGCCAAGGGCCCGGAAGGCAGAATAGCGATTGCCGGAAGTAGCTATACCACCCCGGGGGACAAGAACTTCGTGGCCATCCTGCTGGCCAACGGCCAACCCGATCCCGCCTTTAATGCCGGCAAGCCGCTGGAAAAAAACGCCGACGGTTTCCGTTATACCAGCGTGGTGGTCCAGCCTGATCAGAAAATCGTGGCACTGGCCCGCAATGGCAATGGCAGCGTCATCCAGTTGCTCCGGTTCAACCCGGACAGTCAACCGGACGCCACCTTTGGTGTGGACGGCATCGCCAATGCATGGCGAGACCCCAACGGACGTCCCGAGCACGGCCAAATCAGCCTGGTGGAGTGGGTAACGTTCAACAGCACACTGCAAAGCAGCGGCATTCACGCGGGTCGCCAGTCCTTCATCGGGCGCCTGCTCAGCGAGTGACGGTATCGATTGAGCTGCCCAGGCAGCTCAATCGCGTTGCATCAGGCCTTGGCTTGAACCGGCAGCCAGATCTCCACCGTCCCGATGCCCTTGCGCGCATCAAAATCCGCGCTGTAACGCTCGAAATCCGCGCCCATCACCTTGTAGCCCGAGTGCGGCAACCATTCGAACATGATGCGTTCGTAGGTCTGCTCCAGCGCCTGCACCGGACCGTAGTGCGGGAACACGGCGTAGTTGAGCGGTGGAATTTCGATGGACTCGAAGTTGCTCGGTACGTCGCCCTTGGTGGGGACTTCAACCCCGGCCATGTAGTCGAATTCGTCATGTCTGGGGTTGTGGCACACCCCATAGGTCACGCCGCCAACGCGCTTCTTGATGTCCTTGACGCAGGTGTCGAACAACTCCCACAGCTTGGGGATATCGCCCACGGTGGCCTTCGAATAACGCCCTTGCACCCCGGCGATCACCAGGGCTTTACCGGCTTCCATGCGTGGCTCCAACGGTTGTCTTGTCTGCTGATCCATACGAACAGTCTCCTTCTTATGAGGGAACAAACCCGCATCGAGTATAGGGGCATATCCGCGCTGGACTCCATGCAGAAAATTTTCCTACGCATCTGGACAACTGGCCATCATCGACCGTATTGTCTGCCCCGCAGGCCACCGCAGTGGCCGACGTCGCTCGGACGGTTCCGGGCGCTTACGTACTCTCGAGGCAACAATGGCAGACCAAGGTTCGCCGCGCCGCTTTGCGCGCATTGATCGACTCCCCCCGTATGTTTTCAATATCACTGCCGAGCTGAAGATGGCTGCGCGTCGGCGCGGCGAAGACATCATCGACTTGAGCATGGGTAACCCTGACGGCGCCACGCCACCACATATCGTGGAGAAGATGGTCACCGTCGCCCAGCGCGAAGACACCCACGGCTACTCCACTTCCAAGGGCATTCCGCGCCTGCGCCGCGCCATTTCGCGCTGGTACAAGGACCGCTATGAAGTGGACATCGACCCCGAGTCGGAAGCCATCGTGACCATCGGCTCCAAGGAAGGCCTGGCGCACTTGATGCTGGCCACCCTGGACCAGGGCGATACCGTGCTGGTGCCGAACCCCAGCTACCCGATTCACATCTACGGTGCCGTGATTGCCGGCGCCCAGGTGCGTTCGGTACCGCTGGTGCCTGGCGTGGACTTCTTCGCCGAGCTGGAACGCGCGATTCGCGGCTCGATTCCCAAGCCGAAGATGATGATCCTCGGTTTCCCGTCCAACCCGACCGCGCAGTGCGTGGAGCTGGACTTCTTCGAGCGCGTGATTGCGTTGGCCAAGCAGTACGACGTACTGGTGGTGCATGACCTGGCCTACGCCGACATCGTCTACGACGGCTGGAAAGCCCCGTCGATCATGCAGGTGCCGGGCGCCAAGGACATTGCGGTGGAGTTTTTCACCCTGTCCAAAAGCTACAACATGGCCGGCTGGCGCATCGGCTTCATGGTCGGCAACCCGGAACTGGTCAACGCCCTGGCCCGTATCAAGAGCTACCACGACTACGGCACCTTCACCCCGCTGCAGGTGGCGGCGATCGCTGCGCTGGAAGGCGACCAACAGTGCGTCAAAGACATCGCCGAACAGTACCGCCAGCGCCGCAATGTGCTGGTCAAGGGTCTGCATGAGTTGGGCTGGATGGTGGAAAACCCGAAGGCGTCGATGTACGTCTGGGCGAAGATTCCCGAGGCGTATGCCGCCATGGGCTCGCTGGAATTTGCCAAGAAGCTGCTGCTCGAAGCCAAGGTGTGTGTATCACCGGGGATCGGCTTTGGTGAGTACGGCGACGATCATGTGCGCTTTGCGCTGATCGAAAACCAGGACCGGATTCGCCAGGCGGTGCGCGGCATTCGCGGGATGTTCCGGGCGGATGGCTTGATCACCAAGGCCTGATCCCGCAACGCGGTCACACATGTGGGAGCGGGCTTGCTCGCGAATGCGCAGTATCAGTCATGTATCTGGCGACTGATCTACCGCACTCGCGAGCAAGCCCGCTCCCACATTTGGAGGGGGTTTTCACCCCGGCATCCTGGCCTGCCTGTCAGACCACCAACGACAGCAGCATGATAAAGATCAGCGCCACCACCGACAGGATGGTCTCCATCGCCGTCCAGGTCTTGAAGGTCTCGGCCACGGTCATGTTGAAGTACTGCTTCACCAGCCAGAACCCCGCATCATTGACGTGCGACAGGATCAACGAACCTGCGCCCGTCGCCAACACCAGCAACTCACGGTTGACCCCTGGAATCATGCCCACCACCGGTACCACGATGCCGGCGCCGGTAATGGTCGCCACGGTCGCCGAACCGGTTGCCACACGAATCACCGCCGCCACCAGCCAGGCCAGCAGGATCGGGTTGATCTGCGCGTTCACCGCCATGTGGCCGATCACGTCACCCACGCCGCTGGTCACCAGCATCTGCTTGAAACCGCCACCGGCGCCGATGATCAGGATGATCGCGGCGGTCGGCGCAAGGCTGGCGTCGAGCAGCTTGAGGATCTGCTTGGAATGGATGCCCTGGCGATGGCCAAAGGTGTACAGCGACAGCAGCAACGCCAGCAGCAGCGCAGTGATCGGGTGGCCGATCATGTCCATCCAGTTGCGCACCACGTGGCCTTCGACCAGGGCGATGTCAGCGAAGGTTTTCAGCAGCATCAGGAACACCGGCAGCAGCACAGTGATCAGGGTGATGCTGAAGCTCGGCAGGGTTTTCGACTCAGGTTCGCGGGCCAGTTGATCCACCAACTCCTGGGACGGATTGCCCGGGATGTACTTGGCGATAAACGTACCGAAGATCGGACCGGCAATGATGGCGGTCGGCAGTGCGACGATCAGGCCATACAGGATGGTCTTGCCGATGTCCGCGCCAAACACGCCGATGGCCAGCAGCGGGCCCGGGTGCGGTGGCACCAGCCCGTGCACCGCCGAGAGGCCGGCCAGCAGCGGGATGCCGATCTTGATCAGCGACACGCCGGTGCGGCGCGCGACGATGAACACCAGCGGGATCAGCAATACAAAACCAATCTCGAAGAACAGCGGGATGCCCACCAGGAACGCGGCGAACATCATCGCCCACTGGACCTTTTCCTTGCCGAAGGCGCGGATCAGGGTCTGGGCGATCTGATCGGCGCCGCCGGATTCGGCCATCATCTTGCCGAGCATGGTGCCCAGCGCAAGGATGATGCCGACAAAGCCGAGCACCCCGCCGAAGCCGTCCTGGAATGCCTTGATGATCTTGTCCACGGGCATGCCCGAGGTCAGGCCAAGGAAGCCGGCCGCGATGATCAGTGCAATGAACGGGTGCACCTTGAACTTGGTGATCAGAAAGATCAGACCGATGATAGTGACCACTGCATCAAGCAGCAGGTAGGACTCGTGGGACATGCCAAACATGGGGGGTCTCTCCTGTTTGTTGTTGTTATTAAAGCCGGTATTCAATTTGTCGCCGGGGATAGCGCTATCTTTTCCGGCAAAAAATTATTTGGATGGTTCAAAACCGTGTTTCAGCCACCAGGCATTGGTTTGTTCGGCCAATGCCTCGACGCTGTCTTCGCTGGCATTGAGGGCCAGGGTCAGCGGTTCGCCGACGGGCGATTCAAGGGTGGCGAACTGGCTGTCGATCAGGCTGGCCGGCATGAAATGGCCGGGGCGATGGGACACGCGGTCGGCGGCCACGGCACGGGTCAGCTCCAGGAAGACAAACCCCAGGCCCGGCGCGGCTTCGCGCAGGTGGTCGCGGTATTTCTTTTTCAGCGCCGAACACGTCAGCACCGGATGCTCACCGGCCTTGAGCGAACGGCGCAGCTCATCGCACAGGATGTCGAGCCAGCCGGCACGGTCGTCGTCGTTGAGGGGGTGGCCGGCGCTCATCTTCTCGATGTTCGCGGCGGGGTGAAAGCTGTCGCCTTCGATGGCGGTGGCACCGTTCAGGCGGCACAGGGCCTCGCTGACGCTGGACTTGCCACAGCCGGAAACACCCATGATGACCAGGGCGGTAACAGGTTGACTCATGAAACACCTCAGGACGCAGATAGCGCTACCTTTGCACGCTCTAAGGCTAGTGCAAAAACAGGCTTTTCCCGCGCCGTCTTGTCTTTTTTTATGGAGTGACGCGTGCATCCGCTCCAATGGTTTTGAACAGGATCAGGCAACCCTTTCTTCAAGAATTTGCAGGCCTTTGGAGACAGCGCTACCTTAGTGCCTCGATTTTTGTTTGGCAAGCCGCCTGATGACCTCCAAGAACGATAAAAATACCCGCACGACGGGCCGCCCTACCCTCAACGAAGTCGCACGCCTGGCCGGCGTCAGCCCCATTACCGCGTCCCGCGCCCTGCGTGGCATCAGCACCGTTGCCACCGAACTGGTGGAAAAAGTGCAGCACGCCGCCGCCGAACTCAACTACGTGGTCAACCCTGCCGCCCGTGCGCTGGCCTCTGCGCAGAGCCATTCGGTGGTGGTGCTGGTGCCGTCGCTGTCCAACCTTTTATTTATCGAAACCCTCGAGGCCATCCACCAGGTGCTGCGGCCCAAGGGCTTTGAAGTGCTGATCGGCAACTCGCATTATTCGCGCGATGAAGAAGAAAACCTGCTGCGCAACTACATGGCTTACCAGCCGCGGGGTTTGCTGCTGACCGGCTTCGACCGCACCGAAAGTGCCCGACGGATGGTCGAGGCCAGCAACGTGCCGTGCGTCTACATGATGGACCTGGACCCCAACGCCGGCGTGAACTGCGTGGGCTTCTCGCAGGTGGCGGCCGGAGAAACCGCTGCCGCGCACTTGCTGTCCCGTGGACGCAAGCGCCTGGCCTATATCGGCGCGCAACTGGACCAACGCACGTTGCTGCGCGGCGAAGGTTTCCGCCGTGCGCTGCAACAGGCGGGGATGTACGACCCCGCGCTGGAACTGCTGACGCCACGCCCGTCCTCGGTCGGCCTGGGTGGGGAGCTGTTCCTGCAATTGCTGGCGGCCCATCCGGAGGTGGACGCGATCTTCTTCGGCAACGACGACCTGGCCCAGGGCGCGCTGCTGGAGGCCATGCGCCATGGCATCAAAGTACCCGAGCGCGTCGCGGTGCTGGGCTTCAACGACTTGCCGGCCTCCTCCTTCATGGTGCCGCGCCTGAGCAGCATCAGCACCCCGCGTGAAGCCATCGGCCGGCGGGCGGCGGAGCATTTGTTGACGATCATGGCCGGCAACAAGATCGCCAAACCCGTGGTGGACATGGGGTTTGAGCTGCAGGTGCGCGAGAGTACCTGAGCCCGAAATCATCGGTGGTCGCGCCAGGCACTCGCTGTCCTCGGCGTCGCCTGCTAGATTGGCTGCTCTCCACTGCCAGGGAAGCACCATGGGACACTCACTGAAAATCTTGGGTCGCACGTCTTCCATCAACGTGCGAAAAGTACTGTGGACCTGCCAGGAACTGGGCATCGACTACGTGCGCGAAGACTGGGGCATCGGCTTCAAGCCGACCCAGTCCGCCGAATTCCTTGAGCTGAACCCCAACGCCCAGGTGCCGGTGCTGATTGACGATCACGGTGTGTTGTGGGAATCCAACACCATCTGCCGTTACCTCGTCAGCCTCTACCAACGCACCGACCTGCTGCCCGCCGAGCCTGCGCCGCGGGCGCGTGTCGAGCAGTGGATCGACTGGCAAGCCATCGAACTCAACCGCGCCTGGGGCGATGCCTTCACCGCGCTGGTGCGCAACAACCCGGACGGCCTCGACGCAGCGCAGATTGCCGCCGCCGTGCAGCGCTGGAACGACAAGATGGGCCTCCTCGAACAACAACTTGCTCGCACCAATGCCTACGTGGCCGGGGATGAGTTCACCCTCGCCGATATCCTCATCGGCCTCTCGGTGCACCGCTGGCAGATGACCCCCATGACGCGGCCGCCCTACCCCGCCATTGCCGCTTACTATCAACGCCTCGGCCAGCATCAGGGCTTCCAGACCTTTGCCCTTGCCGGTCACAACTAAGGAATTGCACGTGAAAGGAATCAATGTACTGCTCACCGGCGCCTGCGGTCGCATCGGCAAAACGTTTTTCGAAGCCTCGAAAGACCGCTACCGCTTCACCCTCACTGACCGCATCGCCCCGGACTTCAACCTCGGCGAGCACCGCTTCGTGCAGGCCGACCTCAGCGACAAATCCAGCCTCGCCGCCCTGCTCGACGGCATCGACGTGATCGTGCACCTTTCCGGCATCCCCCATGCCAGCGCCACGTTCGACGAACTGCTGCCCAACAACATCCTCGCCACCACCCACCTGTTCGAAGCCGCCGTGGCCGCCGGTGTGCAGCGCCTGGTGTTTGCCAGCAGCGCGCAAACCATCGAAGGCTACCCGGTGGATCGCCAGATCACGCCCGGCATGCAAGTCATGCCCGCCAACCTGTACGGCGTGAGCAAATGCTACGGCGAGGCACTCTGTGGCTATTACGCGGCCAAGACGCCCCTGTCGACGATTGCCCTGCGCATCGGCGCCTTCGAGTTCCCCGCGACCCACGACCTGAACAACGCGCGCGACCTCAGCGCCTGGCTCAGCCCACGTGACGCGGTGCAACTGCTGCAACGGTCGGTGGAGGCCGAGGGCGTCAAGCACCTGATCGCCCACGGCATCTCCAATAACCGTTTCAAGCGCCTGGACCTGAGCGAAACCACGCGGGTGTTGGGTTACCATCCGGTCGATGATGCCTTCCAGGAAAACTTCGAGATTCCGATCACTTACTGAGTTTCCCGCACCATGCCTGCACTCCCCGCTACAGACGGCATCGACCCAGTCCGCGCCGCCCACATCAGCGCGCGCATTGACCGCCTGCCCGCCGTCGCCACCGTCTGGCGCCTGGTGGCGTTGCTGTCTATCGGCGGCTTTTTCGAGCTGTATGACCTGTTCCAGACCGCCTACATCAGCCCCGGCCTGATCACGGACGGGATTTTCCACATCGGCAGCGAGGGCGTGTTTGGCTTCTCGGATCAGGCGGCGTTCGCCTCGGCGACCTTCCTCGGGCTGTTCCTGGGCGCCAGCCTGCTCAGCCCCATCGCCGACCGTTTCGGGCGCCGGGCGATCTTCACCTTTGCGTTGATCTGGTACACCGTGGCCACCGTGCTCATGGGCATCCAGACCTCAGCCCTGGGCATCATCTGCATGCGCTTTCTGGTCGGCATCGGCCTGGGCATCGAGCTGGTGACGATCGACGCCTACCTCTCGGAACTGGTGCCCAAGCGCATGCGCAGCTCGGCGTTCGCCTTTGCGTTTTTTATTCAGTTCCTGTCGGTGCCAGCAGTGGCGCTGATGTCGTGGTGGCTGGTGCCCCAGGCGCCGTTCGGGGTCTCGGGCTGGCGTTGGGTGGTGCTGAGCAGTGCAGTGTTTGCGCTGTTTATCTGGCAACTGCGCAAGCGCTTGCCGGAGTCACCGCGCTGGCTCGCGCAAAAAGGCCGCTTTGATGAAGCCGGCCAGATCATGGACAGCCTGGAGGCGCGCTGCCAGAAGGATCACGGCAAACCGCTGGATGCACCGGAACCCGAAGCCGTCAGCGTGCAGGGCAACGGCCGATTTGCGGATATCTGGCAACCGCCGTACCGGCGCCGCGCGTTGATGCTGATTGTGTTCCACGTGTTCCAGGCCATCGGCTTTTTCGGCTTCGGCAATTGGTTGCCGGCGCTGTTGTCGGGCCAGGGCGTGAGCGTGACCCACAGCTTGCTGTACGCCTTTATCATCACGCTCGCCTACCCGTTGGGGCCGTTGCTGTTTGTGAAGGTGGCCAACCGCTTTGAAAACAAGTGGCAGATCGTCGGCTCAGCCATGGGCGCGATGATCTTCGGCAGCCTGTTCGCCCTGCAGACCACGGCGGTGGGGCTGGTGATCTGCGGGGTGATGATCACCTTCTGCAACGCCTGGCTGAGTTTCAGTTATCACTCGTACCAGAGCGAACTGTTCCCCACCAACATCCGCGCGCGGGCGGTGGGGTTCTGCTACTCGTTCAGCCGCTTGTCCACGGTGTTCAGCAGCCTGTTGATCGGGTTTATCCTCGAGCACCTGGGCACGCCGGGCGTCCTCGCGTTTATTGCCAGCAGTATGCTGATCGTGATGATCACCATCAGTTGGTTCGGCCCGCGCACGCGCAACCTGGCGTTGGAAAACATCGCCCACTGACGGCAACGGTTGGCCGCCGGCGGGACAATGTTTGCCGCGGCGGCCAGGCCATCCCCAATAAAACCGGGGTGATGCGACCCGGCATGCTAATTGCTCCAGCACTGGCACCGACCATTTTCCCAGGTGACCGATCATGCTGGTTAACAACAACACCCAAGCGGTGTCGACCATTCAACAGATCAAGCGGCCCGACATGGACCCCGCCAATGCTGCCGCCAGCGCGCTGTACAGCGGTGCCGTGCAAGCGGCGCAGCAAAGCGTGACCGTACCGGCCGCGCAGAAGGAACTGGACAAGGCCAACGATCGCATCGACGAAGCCTTTGCCAAGACCCGCGTGCAGTTGCAGGCCACCACGGCGGCGACCACCGCAACCACCGATGTGCCGGCAGCGGGCAGCAGCACCAGCACCGCGCGGGCCGATTTCACTGACTACATGAGCAAATCCCCGGCCGAACGCATCCGTGAGCAACTGCTCAAGGAGCAAGGATTGACCGAGGCGGATGTGCAGAACATGTCGCAGGAAAAGCAGGACGCCATTTCCAAGCAAGTGGCCGAGCGCCTGAAGCAGCAGCAAGAGCAGCAGGTAGCGGCGAAAACCGCTGACCCGCAGGCACAGGCGGTGAAAGAAACCCTGGCCGCCATCTAACAGGCCACCCTGATCAACGGTAGGCGCCGGCTTGCCGGCGATGCAGGCGCCTCGGTGAATCCAGACCGAGGTGATGCTATCGCCGGCAAGCCAGCTCCTTCATGCGTTATTGCAGTTGCAGCGTCGAATTGAACTGACTGATCGCATCCACCACATGCCGTGAGCCTTCCTGAATCTCCAGGATCACCTGCCCCGCCTCGTTCGCCAATTCCACCCCCAGCCCTGTGCGGCTCAAGCTCGACTGCATGCTCGACACCGCGCTCAGCGACAGGTCGTGGTTTTTGCGCACCACCTCGACAATCTCCACCGTCGCCTGGCTGGTCCGCGCCGCAAGGCTGCGCACCTCGTCGGCCACCACCGCAAAACCGCGCCCATGCTCGCCGGCCCGCGCCGCTTCGATGGCCGCGTTCAGCGCGAGCATATTGGTCTGCTCGGCAATGCTGCGGATGGTCTGCACGATGGCGCCGATGATGTCCGACTGTTTGCTCACCGCGTCGATGCTCTGCGCCGCCTGGTTCAGGTCGTGGGAAATCTCCTCGATGATCTGCACGGTCTGCTGCACCACCTCCGAGCCCTTGCGTGCGCAGGCGTCGTTCTGTACCGAAGTGGCGTGGGCCGAGTCGGCGGCGGTGCGCAGGGTGGTGACCTGGTCGGTGATGTCGCTGGCAAACTTGACCACTTTGTACAGCCGCCCGCTGGCGTCGAAGATCGGGTTGTAGGACGCCTCCAGGAACAGCGTCTTGCCGTATTTATTCCTGCGCTCGAAGCGGTGCGAGTGGTATTCGCCGCGATTGAGCGAAGCCCAGAACGCCTTGTAGGCCGGCGACTCCACCTCGCTGCGATGGCAGAACATGCTGTGGTGCTGGCCGACGATCTCATCCAGGGAGTACTGCACCGTCTTCAGGAAGTTTTCATTGGCATTGATGATCTGCCCCTGCGGGGTGAACTCGATCACCGCCATCGAGCGGCCGATGGCGTCGATCAGGCTCTGGTTTTCATGCTCGTGGTGCACCCGAGCGGAGATATCCGACGCGACTTTGATCACGCTCTGTACGTGGTTGTCCGGGCCCAGCACCGGCATATAGCTGGCTTCCAGCCACACCTCCTGGCCATGCTTGTTCAAGCGCATGAAGGTGCCACTGAGGGCCTCGCCCCGCGCCAGGTCGCGCCACAGCTTGGCGTACGCGTCGGTGTGGGTGTAGGCCTCGTCGCAAAAGATGCGGTGATGTTTGCCGCGTATTTCCTCGGCGCTGTAGCCCATGGTTTTGCAGAAGTTGTCGTTGGCATCGAGGATCACACCGTCGCGGTCGAACTCGATCATCGCCATGGAGCGGCTGATGGCGGCGAGTTTGGCGTTGGATTCGGTGAGTGCGCAGGAGAAACGCTGGATTTCAAGCAGGTCGGATTTGTGATGGCGGTTGAACATGGTCAGATCACCCTGGATTCCCGGCGCCTCGAAGGCGCATTCCATTCATTTGTTGGACAGTGCAGCCACACCTTCATGGGGAAATAACCATCCGAAACGCTTTATATGCCAAGCGTCATCAACGGTTCTGGGTGAGCATAGACAGGGCTTGGCGCTATGCAAGGCCACTAGTCAGCAAGCATTTTCAACAATGCGCTGGTAGCGGCCGAAGGCACGCGGGCAGAGGAACCCACCAACGCGAATTCGCGGTGCAGCGGCACCGTCAGCGGCATGACGCGCAGGCCGGTGCGCTGGGCCGGCAGGGCCATTTCCGGCACCAGCGTCACACCGACGCCTTCACGCACCAGGCTGAAGGCACTGTTCCATTCGCGCACTTCCACGCGGATATCGCTGACCGTCAGCCCCGCGGCGGCACCCAGGCTGCGGGCGTTGGCGGTGCAACCGCCGGTGGCGAGCACGAACGGTTGTTCGAGCAGCTCCGCCAGCGACACGCTGGCGTCGGCCGGGCGCTGCGCCAGTGCATGGTTGACCGGCAGCACCGCCATCCACAAATCGCGCCCCAGCACCGTGGCATTGCGCTCGGGCTTGGGGTTGAGCACCACGCCAAGGTCGATCAGGTTGGCATCGAGCAGGGTCAGCACTTCGTTGTCGGTGACATCCAGGGTGGTGACCTCGATGCCCGGGTACAACTGCGCGAAGCGTTGCAGCAGCGGTGTCAGAAAGGTCGCGAGCACCATCGGGAAACTGGCGATGCGAATCGTCCCACGCAGCATCGGGCGTGCTTCATCCACGGTGCTGCGAATCGTCTGCAAGGCGCCGAGCATCACCCGCGCCTGCTCGATCACACTCAGGCCCAAGGCAGTGGGCAAAGTCTTGCGCGGTTCACGGGTAAACAGCTGCGCACCCAGGGTCGCCTCCATGCTGGCCATGGCCTGGCTGGCGGCCGATTGCGTCATGCCCACCGCTTCGGCGGCGGCGGTGATGCTGCCGCGATCAGCCACGGCCACCAGCAGGCGCCAGTGCATCAGGTTCATCATGGCAGTAGCTGTCCTTATGGCAGGGGTCTGAAGGTTTAATTTTACGCACGGTGCCATGCCCGTGAGACTGGCGCAAATTCAACGGAGCTGCCGCAGATGAAACTGTATTTCTTCCCCAACGCCTGTTCACTCGCCCCGCATATCGTGTTGCGCGAATTGGCGCTGCCGTTCGAGCTGGTGCAGGTCGACAACCAGGCCAAAACCACCGCCGACGGCGAGGGTTTCCTGCAGATCAACCCCAAGGGCTACGTCGCCGCGCTGCAGTTGGACAACGGCCAGGTACTGACCGAAGCCAGCGCGATCCTGCAGTACCTGGCCGACCTGAAGCCCGCCGCCCACCTCGCCCCCGCCAACGGCAGCTGGGAGCGTGTGCGTCTGCAGGAATGGCTGAATTTTATCGCCACCGAAATTCATGGCGGGCTGGCGGTGTTTTTCAACAGCGCGATCCAGGGCGAGGTGCGTAGCCTGTTCCAGGCCACCCTGTTCAAGCGTTTCGCGGTGCTGGTAAAGACCTTGGAGCACAAGGATTACCTGCTGGGCGAGTACTCGGTGGCGGATGCGTACCTGTTCGTCGTGCTGCGTTGGGCGGCATTTCACGCTATCGACCTGGGCGAATGGCCGGCGTTGGCGGCGTTTCAACAGCGCGTGGGTGAGCGGCCAGCGGTGATTGCCGCCCTGGCCGCCGAGAATCCATAAACACACACGACCCCTGTAGCAGCCGGCTTGCCGGCGCCTACAGGGGGAAGGGGCTGGATTCGAGGAAGGTGGCAAGCGCCAGTACATCCACCGAGCCCGAGCGATCCTGATCCAGGTGCGCCACACGGCTGCGCACCGCGGCATGAATCTGCCGCACGCCCTGCCCCAGTTGCATGGGGCCGCGCAGGTCCACCGCCTGTGCCGCCACGATCAGCTCGATACTTGCCAGCCACAACACGCGCTCGGTCAGGCGGCGGGTCTTGTCGACCACAGCCAGCGCCTGCCCGGCGTAGTCTTCCACGCGGTCCGCCACCGGCACGCTCACAGCGGGCAACGGATTGGCCAAATGCCCGATCTCGGCGACCAGTGCCGAGCTGGTGCGCTGCAACGCCGCCATCCCCACATGCCCTGGCTGGGTGATCAGAAAACGCGGTAAATCGCTGGACGTCGGCGAAAGCAGCTTGGCAATCCGTTCGGCGCTGCACGCGGCGACGCGACTCAGCGCCAGGCCCAAGCCTTCGGCGGCCAGCGCCAGATGAGTGCTGTCGAAATTGGCGGTGGCCAAGACCAACGCGTCTTCGCTGATCAACGCCGGGTTATCCGCACCACTGCGCAGTTCCAGTTCGACCAGTGCATGCAGTTGCTGCAACGCCTGCTGCGCCGCGCCCTGGACCACCGTGGCACAGCGAAAGCTCAGCGGGTCCTGCAGGCGGCGGGGCTGGTCTGCCAGCTCGCCGCCGGCCAGCAACTGCAACAACGCGGCCGACTGTTCAGTCTGCCCCGGCGCCGGGCGCAGGCGTGACGCCCACGACTGGAACGGGCTGAGGTTGGCGCGGTAGCCTTCGCACGCCAACGCCAGCGCCGCCATCAAGGCCTCCAACGCCTGCCGCGCCTCGAAGACCAGCAAGGCGCCCAGCCCGACACTCGCCGCATTCGCCGACACCAGCGCCAGGCCATCCTTGCCGGTCAACGGCACGTCCAGCGCCAGGCTCAAGTGTGCCAGGGGCGCCAGGTCGCTTTCGCCCAGCGATCCGAGCAGTGGCACTTCGGGCTCGACACCCGAGTTGAGCAACGCCAGCAAGGCGTCCGCTGCCGCCGGTGAAATCCCCGCGCGGCCCTGGGCCAACCCAGCCAGGCGCGCCGCCGTGATCGCGCGCACTTCCTGTCGATTGGCCAGGCGCCCGACGCCCACCGCACGCCCCAGGGGAATGTTCGCCTGCAGCGGTGCCACCTGCGTATCCACGGCCGCACCGAGGCCGGTGGTCACGCCATAGATCGGTGTGCCTGCGGCCGCCAACTCGAGCAGCAACCGATGGCCTGCGTCGATACGTTGTCGCGCCTGGACGGTGAAATCCGCCGGGGCATCCTGCCGGGCAATCGCCAGCAAATCGGCGAGCACCAACCCTTGGGGATCGAAGTGAATCATGCCCAGCGCAGCCGCTGGCCAATCCCCAGGCGCTTGGCTTTTTCCAGCAACGCATGGCCCAGGGCGATGTCGCTGAGGCTCAAGCCGCGGTGCCAGAACAGGATGGTTTCCTCGGGGTTGTCACGGCCGCTTTTCAAGCCGGCGACGATCTGCCCCAACTCGGCGTACAAGGTCTCGGCGCTGAGTTTTCCGGCGTCCACATGCGCACGCAACGCGCCAAACATGCCGCCCTTGCACTGGCCCCAATCATCCACCACCAGCTTGCTCATGATGTCGGTGAGCGACAGTTCCACCGCGCTCATGGTGCCGTAGGGCACGACAAAGGCGCCGGGCTTGATCCAGTCGGTGCGCAGCAACGGCTCGGGTTGCTCCAGGCGCGAAGCTTCGACCACGATGTCGGCGCCGCGCACGGTGGACTCCCAGTCGTCGGTGACAATCACCGGTTTGCCGAGGTCGCGGCGCAGGCGCTCGGCGAAGGCTTCGCGGCTTTCGCTGCGGCGCGAATGCACGCGGATTTCCTCGAAGTCGAACAGGTGATCGAGCAGCCGCACGTTCCAGTACGCGGTGCCGCGCGCGCCGATATGCGCCAGCACTTTGCTGTCGGGCCGGGCCAGGTATTTGGCGCCAATGGCGGTGACTGCGCCGGTGCGCATGTCGGTGATCGCCGAAGCGTCGAGGATCGCCCTGGGGATGCCCGTGGCCGGGTCCAGCAGGTTGAGAATCGCCAATTCCGAGGGCAGGCCCTTGCGGTAGTTGTCGACAAAATCGCCTACCACCTTGACGCCGGCGTAGCCGATATCACCGCCGAGTACACCGCGCAGTACGTTGAAGTGGCCGTTGATACCGCCGCCGGGAATCAGGTGGGTACGCGGCTCGATCACCGCCTCGCCCCGGCCCTGGATACCCAGGCTGGCTTCGATGGCGGCGAGGATTTCATCGTTAGTGAGGCGCAGCTCGTCGATGTCGAGGCCGTTGAGAAAGTCGATGTAGATCGGTTGCATGGTCTGCTCACTGATAATGGAATAGCGCCTGCCCGCCTGCGTAGGAGCCTGGCTTTCCGGGCCCCTGCAAGGTCATGGGGCCTTGAAGACGACTTGCTGCACATCGACCTTTTTCGGGATCAGGCCGTTGGCGAAGAACAGGTCGGCGGTGCGTTGCTGAGTGGCGATGTCGCTGGCTTGCAGCGGGCGGATCGCGGTCGACGAACGGTGTTCGAAGTAGCTCTTGACCACCGCCGGTGGCAGGCCGAGGGTCTTGGCCATCAGCGCGATGCTTTCCTCGGGCTGGTCGAGGGACAGGCGCTGCGCCTTGGCCAGGGTCTGGATAATCGGGCCGATGGCTTGCGGGTGCTGTTGCACAAACGCGCTGCTGGCGACGAAGAACGTGCCCGCAGGATTGAGGCCCTGGCCATCGCCGAGCACGCGGGCGGAGCCGTCGACCACCGCCGCCGGATAGTACGGATCCCACACCACCCAGGCGTCGACCTTGCCCTGTTCAAAGGCGGCGCGCCCATCCGAGGGCGACAGGTACACCACGTCGACGTCCTTCCATTGCAAGCCGGCGCGCAGCAGGCTCTTGAGGAACAGGTTGTGCGCGCTGGAGCCCTTGAGCAACGCCACGCGCTTGCCCTTGAGTTCGGCCACGCTTTGCACGTTGCTGTTCTTGGGCACCAGCACGGCTTCGGATTTGCCCTCGTTGGGCTCGACGGCAAAGTACTGCAACTCGATGCCGGCGGCCTGGGCGAAGATCGGCGGGATGTCGCCGATATTGCCGATGTCCAGGCTGCCGCCGTTGAGGGCTTCGATCAGCGGCGGGCCGCCGAGGAATTCAATCCACTGCACCTGGGTGCCGGGCAACGCCGCTTCGAAGAGTTTGTGCTCACGGGCGAGGACCATGCTCACCGAGCTTTTCTGGTAGCCGATGCGCAAGGTGGCGGGTTCGGCGGCCAACACCTGGCCGGCGATCAACGAGAGGACGACGCCAGCAAACATCTTCAGCATCACAGCGCCTCCTTGACCTTGGCGGCGACATCCGCCGGAACCCACTGCTGCCAGACCTGCGGATGGTCCTTGAGGAAGGCTTCAGCCACCTGGCGGGGCGGGGTGCGTTTCTCACTCATGTCCCCGAGGATGCCGTTGAGCAGATCAATCGGCAGGTCGACCTTCTCAAACACGCTCACCAGTTGCGGGTACTGCGCCTTGAACGGCGCGGACACGCCAATCGCCAGGCGCGCCGGCATCGAACGGGTGCCGATCGGGTTGGGGTTTTTCGCGTCGGACAACGTCTTCCAGGCTTCGGCGCTGAACGGCGGTTCTTCCAGCTTGATCAGCTTGAAACGCCCCAGCAGCGGGGTCGGCGACCAGTAGTAGAACAACACCGGCTTGCCACGCCGGATCGACGACGCCACCTCGGCATCCAGCGCCGCGCCGGAGCCGGTGCGGAAGTTGACGAAGCTGTCAGTAAGCTTGTAGGCCTTGAGTTTCTGGCTGTTGACGATCTCCGAGGTCCAGCCGGTTGGGCTGTTGAGGAAACGCCCACGCGTCGGGTCTTCGGGATCGCGGAACACATCCTTGTAGCGCGCCAGGTCGGCCACCGACTTGAGGTCCGGCGCCAACGGTTTGATGCCGCGTGCCGCGTCGCCCTTGATCACGTATTCCGGCACCCACCACCCTTCGGTCGCGCCCTTGACCGTGTCGCCCAGGCCGAACACTTTGCCTTCGCTTTCGGCCTTGACCCACGCCGGACTGCGCCCGGCCCACTCTTCGCCAATCACCTGGATATCGTCCTTGGCCAGGGCCGCTTCCAGGCTCACGGTGCTGCCGGGCAAGGTGTCGGTGGGCAGGCCGTAGCCTTTCTCGACAATCAGGCGCAGGACCTCGGTGATCAGGCTGCCGCTTTCCCAGGTGATGTCACCGAAGTGGATGGGTTTGACGGCTTCGGCGGCAGGCGCTTGCTGGGCCAGGACGGCCAGCGCCAGCAGCGAGCCACCGAGCAGGTTTTTTAGTGTTCTCATGAGTAGCCTCTTGGAGATTCAAAACAGATCCAGAGTGGGCAGTGTGGGAGCTTGCTTGCCTGCGATGCAGACACCTCGGTTTTTCAGGAAGACCGAGGTGATGCAATCGCCGGCAAGCCAGCTCCCACAGTTGATCTCCACCCCCTTCAAGATCAGGGTTTAAAAGTCATAACTGAGCCGCGTGTAGTAGAACGCCCCTTCCGGCGCGGTCGGCGACAGGTAGCTGTATTGCTGCCCCGGCGTCTGACGCAGGCGGCTGTTGAAGTCATCGGGCTTGCTGTCGAACAGGTTGTTCACACCGACCGACACCCGCAGCTGCTTGGTGAACGCGTAGTTCACGTCCAGGTCAGTGGTCCATTGCGCACTGAACACCTGGTCGTACTGGGCGTTGGCTTCGGCGGCCGCGTATTTGCGGTACTTGCCGTAGCGGGTCTGGTTGAGGGCAATGGTCCATTGGTTGAGTGTGTGCACCGCGCCGAACACCAGCTTGTCTTCGGGGTAGCCGTGCTCGATAAAGCCCCGGGCTTCGCGGGTCAGCACCTCGAAACCGTTGGGGTTCTCGTGGACTTTCTCGATGGTGGTGCGCGCCTTGGTATAGCCGGCCGACAGGTTCAGGTCACCGAACTGCGCCAGGTCCAGGTTGTACTTGCCGACGATGTCGACGCCCCGGGTGCGGGTGTCGGCGGCGTTGGTCATGAACTGCGCCCAGGAGTACTGGCCGTAGCCGGCATTGGTGAGGATCTGCTCAGCCAACGGTCCCGAGATACCGCCGCTGAACAACAAGCGATCGCGAATCGAAATCTGGTAGGCGTCGATGGTCAGCGAGGCATGCTCGGTAGGACGCAGTACCAATCCCAGCGAGTAGTTGGTGGACTTCTCCGGCTTGAGCGGCTGTGCGCCGAGGGCCCGCGCTGCCGGGTTGTCGGCCGGCAGCATGCGGGTCAGCACCGGGTTGCCATTGGCATCGAGGTTGGTGGTGGTGGTCCAGGACGTGCCGATCTGGCCCAGGCTTGGCGCGTGATAGGCATTGTTGATCGTGCCGCGCAGCCCCACTTGCGGGGTGAAGTCATAGCGCGCCGAGAGCTTGCCGGTGGTGGCGGAACCGAAGTCCGAGTAGTGCTCGGTGCGCCCGGCGACGCCGACTTGCAGCTTGTCGGTGACCTGGTTTTCCAGGCCGAAATACACGCCGCCGACATCGCGCTTGAAGGTGCCGGCATCGTCCGGGGTCAAGCCCGACGCTTGCACCGCGCCCACCTGCACGTTGTCGATACCGCCGTAGGAGTAGGAGTCGTAGTCCCCGGCCTCGAGGCGATATTGCTCGTGCCGGTAGGCCACGCCAGCGGAGACGGTCAGCGGATGGCTGGACCAGTTCACGTCGAGGTCCTTGGCATAGTCGAGGGTGATGTTGGTCTGATCGTTGACCAGCGTCGCGACGTTGAATTTGGTCGGGCTGTTGGCGCCATAGCTCGGGTTGACGGTGTTGAACGCCAACTCGTCGTGCTCGTCACGGCCATACGTCGCGCTCAGGTCGAAGCGGCCGATGGATTCGTCTTCATAGCGCGTGCCCACGGTGACGGCGCCGTCTTCATAGCGGTAGCGGTACTTGGGAATCGTGCCGCCGGGGTAGATCGACGCGACGTTGTTCGGGCTGCTGGCCAACAGCGGCGGCGTGTTGTTGACCGAGGTGTCCTGGCCGAAGGTGGCGAAGCTGTAGAGCCGCCATTGATCGTTCAGGCCAATCTCGGCATTCGCCGCCAGGTTGTATTTGTCGCGCCCGGCCCCGCCCCAACGCGGGTCTTGCAACTGGCCGTCGGCGACGTACTTGTCGCCGATATCGTCGGGCTTGTTGTTCAGGGTGTTGAAGCTCAGCGTGAGGAAACCATCCCCCGGCAAACCGATGCCGTACCAGCCGTCGGTGGTCTTGCTGAAGCCATCGCCCTGGGCGTACTTGCCCAATTGCGTGTTGATGCCACCGCCGCTGTCACGCTCCTTGAGCACGATGTTGACCACCCCGGCCACCGCATCCGAGCCGTACTGCGCCGAGGCGCCATCACGCAGCACTTCGACATGGTCGATGGCGCTGATGGGGATCATGTCCAGGTCCACCGGCTGCGCGCCAATGAACGGCACGCCACCGGAGATATTCACCACCGCCGAGGTGTGCCGGCGCTTGCCGTTGATCAGCACCAGGGTCTGGTCGGGTGACAGGCCACGCAGCGAGGCCCCCTTGGGATCCTGCCCGCGCGTGGCGCTGTTGTTCTGCGGAAAGTTGAACGAGGGCAGCAACTGGAACAGTGCCTGGTTAAGGCTGGTCGCGCCGGTTTGCTTGAGTTCTGCGGCGTTGATCACGTCCACCGGGGCCGCGCTGGTCAGGGCGGTGGCGTCGCTGCGGCGGGTGCCGATGGCCACCACGCGGTCCAGGGTCGGTGCCTGGGCGGCGCTGGTCTGGGCCTTGACGCTGCTGGTGGCCTGGGCACTTTTGGCCGCGCCTTCCTTGATCACAAAGGCGCCGTCCGGGCTGACCTGCACGTGCAGGCCGGTGCCCTTGAGCGCGGCGTCGACCGCCTGTTGCGCCGACAGCGAACCGTCGACACGGGCCGAGGAATAATTGCCCAGTTGCGGCGTAAACGAAATTACCTGGCCGCTTTGGCGACTGATGTCCAGCAGCACCTCATCCAGCGGGCCGGGCGCGATGTGGTAGACCTGGCGCACCTCTTCGGCACTGGCGGCAAACGAAAAAAACAGACTGGCCAACGGCACCAGGGCAAAGGTTCGCAGCGGCACACGGTTGAACTGATTCACTTTGGCTCCCCCCAAGGAAACTCGAGAACGCTGCTCCCCGCAGCGCTTACGGGAGTGATGTGGGACGGCCGCGGGAAAACTTGCAGATCGTTTGGTTATGTCCTTAGAACCCACTTTCGAAGCGCAAACCCTGTAGGCGCTGGCGTGCCTGCGATGGCATCGACGCGATGTAACGGGCAGGCATCGCAAGCAAGCCAACGCCCACAGCAAATCAGGCCGCACTAACGGTCACCCACAGGCCGGTGCGGCGGGTGATGTGGATCGGCAAAGTGCGCGCCAGGGTGTCGAGGATCTGCTGGGGGTTGTCCAGGCGGTAGAGGCCGCTCACGCGCAACTCGGCCACGGCCGGATCCAGGCGCAGCACGCCCTGGTGGTAGGGGCGCAGCGCGTCGATGACCTCAGCCAGCGGGCGGTCGCGCACTTGCAGGAAGCCGTCCACCCAGGCAGTGGCGCCGGAAGAACTGGCCTGCATCGGGCCGAAGCCCGTGCGGTCGTAATGCACTTCATGGCCGGCGGCCAGTTGCAGGCGCTCGCCGTTCTGCCCATCGATTTCGACGGCGCCGTTGAGCGCGACGACCTGGCCCTGCCCTTCACGCTCACGCACCAGAAAGCGGTTGCCGTAGGCGCGCAGGCACGCCTGGTCGGTCTGGATCAGAAACGGCCGCAGGCGATCACTGGCGACCTTGGCCAGCAGCTCACCTTCGCGCAGGCGCACCAGGCGCCGTTGCGGGTCGAACTGAATGTCGGCCGCGCTCTGGGCGTTGAGCAGCAATTCGCTGCCGTCATCCAGGGTCACGGTGCGCCGCTCGCCGGTGCCGGTGCGCACATCCGCCGTGAGTTCCGACAGCCCCATGGGTTTGGCCAGCAGCACGGCGCCGACGGCCACGCCGGCGCCGGCCAGGGCGATCTGCAATACCTGGCGGCGACTGGACGGCGCCTCCAACGCCTGCTGCACGACTTTGCCGCTGACGCCTTGCGCCTGCGGCACCTGGAACACCCCGAGGCGGGTTTCCAACTGCCGGCACAAGGCATCATGGCGGGGGTCGGCCGCGCGCCATTGGTGATAACGCTGCCAATCCTGCGTCGTGGCCTGGCCGGAGCGCAGCAGTACGTACCACTGCGTGGCGCTGTCGATCAGTTCGTCGTTCATTCCAGGCACAGCCGCAGGCATCGATTGAAGGCGCGGGTCATGTAGTCGCTGACCGAACGCTGGGAAATGCCCAGCTCGGCGGCGATTTGCGGGTAGGTCAGGCCATTGAGTTGCGACAGCAGAAAGGTCGCCTTGACCTTCGCCGGCAAGCCGTCGAGCAACTGGTCGATGGCTTGCAGGGCTTCGAGCATTTGCGCCAGGTCTTCGGGCGACGGCGCGGTGCAGGTGTCGTCGGTATCGAGGGCGTCGAGGTAGGCGCGCTCCAGGTCACGACGGCGCCACAGCTGGTACATCAGACGCTGGGCGATGGTGGTGAGCAAGGCGCGGGGCTGGCGGATCGGCTCCACCGACGGCGAACTCAGGAGCTGGACGAAGGTGTCGGCGGCGATGTCTTCGGCGTGCGCGCGCGAATCGAGGTGGCGGTGCAAACGGCCGCACAGCCAGTCGTAATGACTGCGGAATAATCCGCCCACGTAATCGCTGTGAGAAGTGTCGGCGCCGGACATAGTGGCTCCATCTGAGTAGGTTGCGCGTTATGTCCGGTGTTCCGGTGGGGCGATCCTAGCAAGGCTGCTTATTCTTTAATAATATTTAAAAGGTATTTTTATATAACCTTATTCAAGCACCGGGTAGCCAAGGCTGGCGGCGTGCTGCTGGTAGTCGAGGAGTACCTGATAGTCGTCTTCGCTGGCCGGCAGCACTGCATGCAAGCCGAGGGTTTCAACCACGTGCGGCAAGTCCTGCAACGCCAGGTTCATGGCCGCACGAATCGTTGCAACCTGCGCCTCACTCAAGCTGTGCGGGCCGATGTAGGGCAAGGTCGGGCTCGGCGCGCTGTGGCTCACCACGCGCAGCCCCGCGACTTCCTGCGGGGCGAAACGGGCCAGGTAGTCGTAAGTGACGCTGTCGATGGCGGCCAGGTCGGCACGGTCCTCGCGCAACCAGCGCAGGCTCTCGCGATGGGCACCACTGATGCCGACGCTGGAAAAAAACCGACCGTCCTGCTGCAACGGCGCCAAGCGTTCGCGCAGCAGGTTCATGCCGCTGTTGGAGTCGTGGCCATTGATCACGCCACGGCTTTGGTAGAACTGCGCCAGGTCGGTGTGCGGGTTGTCCGCGCGGGCCAGCAGCAGGCTGCGATGGGCGCCGTTGCTGCTGTGCGGCAACTCATAACGTGGCCGGCCGATGACGCGCACCTGACCGCGCAGCTGGGTCATCAGCGGGTAGCCGCAGGTCTGGGTAACGAGTAGTTCAGGGGCCAGCCACAAGCCGAGCAGGTCCAGATGCGCGGCGTCGCGCCGGCCCAGGCCCAGGCGCTCCAGGATTCGCGTCAACCACTGTTGGTTGGCCTGTTGGATGGGGTCCGGCGCGACATACATCAGCAGCTCGGCGTAGTGATCACTCATGCGGGTCTCTCAGGCAAAGGGATGGCGCGGGCTGTCGATGGCCTTGAGCCCGTGGCGGCTGATCAACTGGCCGTAGCCCTGCACCAGGAACCCGCCGCTGCGCGCCACCCACTGCTCGCGACGGGCGCGGTAGACGGTGGGCAGCAAATACCAGGGCAATTGCGGCAAGTCGTGGTGCACCAGGTGCAGGTTGTTGTTCAAAAACAGCCAGGTCCACGGCCACGATGCCTCGTTGAGCACCGTGCGCTGCTCCGGTTGCGGATGCGGACGGTGCTCATAGTAGGAACGGATCGACGCCAGCGACAAGGCCGGCACGCTGACCAGCAGCAGGTACTGCACGACTGAAAGTGCGCTGTAGTGGGCGATGAAACTCAACATCAGCAGCGTCACCGCGCCGTGGGCCAGCCACATCAGCCAGACCTGTGGCAGGCGCTGCCATTCATGGCGCGCCAGGCGGGTGATCGCCAAGGGCGCGGCCAGCAGAAAACGACCGAGCACGGTTTTGGTCAGCCAATGCACGCCACGTTCGAACAGTGAGCTGTTGTCCCATTGCTGCTGGTTGAGGTAGCGGCTTTCCGGGTCGATGCCGGGCAGGGTCAGGTCGTCATCATTGTGGTGCAGCAGATGGCTGTCGCGGTACAGCGTGTAGGGGTACCACACGGCGAACGGGGCATAACCGAGGAGTTTGTTGAGCCGGCGCGAGCGGGTGGGATGGCCATGCAGCAGTTCGTGTTGCACGGACAGCCACAGCGTCACGATGGGAATCAGCAGTACGGTACTCAGCCCCACACCCAGCCAGTGGCTGGCGAGGACCACGGCGAACCAGCCGGCGTAGACGCCGATCAACAACAGCCAGGTCGGCCATTCGGTGCGGGCGGTAAAACTGTTCGCCAGGGCTTCGATTTCCCGGCGTTGGGTCTCATCAAGGTAGTTGGCCATCGGCAGCTCAGAGCAGGTGTTTCCTGCTCTGTGCAATGAGGCGCAAAAATCTTGCAGATCGTTTGGTTCTAAGCTTGTAACTCAGTGACCGAACAGGCCGGTCTCGGACTTCTTGGCTTTCTTGTCAGCGCGTTTTTCATCGGCGGTCTTTGCCGGTTTTTTCTTCGCGGCTTTCTTTGAATCCATACCTTTGGCCATGATGCATGCTCCACTTACAGGGGATGTAACACTGGGTATACCACCTATTGCCCCACAGAAGGCGCTTATAATCTCCGGCCCTGGATTATGTTGCGCGAACACCATGCCCGAACTGCACCTCGAACCGCTGGCAGAGCCGCTGTGGCCGCTGCTGAACAAGTTTTACCGCCGCCACGATTCGTCGATGAAGGCGCTCAAGGGCGGGCGTTTGTGGGTGGCGCGCGATGGCGAGATTGTCGCCGGCCTGTGCCTCACGCCGGTGGTCGGCGGGCAGTGGCTGACGGGGGTGTTTGTCGACCCGGCGTATCGCGGCCAGGGGCTGGCGGCGCGCTTGATTGAGCAGGCCGTGGCAGATGTGGACGGCACGGTCTGGTTGCTGTGCCATCCGGACCTGGAAGGGCTGTATCAGCGCATCGGCTTCACCCAGGACACGCGGCTGCCGCAGTCCCTCAGCGAACGACTGGTGCGGTACAAACGCAACAAGCCGATGATCGCCATGGGCTTGAACATCGGTGCTTAGAACCTTTGGTGCGGTTCACCGCAGATAATGTGTGATCGGCCGGCAGAGGGCCCATGCTAGCCTCGGGGGCACCCTAGCCCTCTACAGGATGATCATGAAAACGACGCTTGCAGCGCTGTCCCTCACCGCCCTCCTCGCCCCCACCTTCAGCCAGGCCGCCGACGCACCCATCAGCGCCAAGCAGTACGCCAGTGTACTCGCCGGCAGTTGGCGCGACCCTGCCAACAGTGCGCGTGACGGCTATCGTCATCCGCAGCAGACGCTGGAGTTCTTTGGCCTGGGCGCCAGGCAAACCGTGATCGAAATCACCCCGGGTGGCGGTTGGTACAGCGAACTGCTGGCGCCGCTGCTCAAGGATCACGGGCATTACATTGCCGCCGTGCAGGCGGCGAGCAGCAGTGCCTATGCGCGGACCTCGGAAGAGAACCTGAAGAAGAAATTCGCCGCCGACCCGGCGCGCTATGCCAAGGCTGAAGTGGTCGAGTTCGACCCCAAGGCGCCGGTGTTGGGCAAACCCGGTTCAGCCGACGCCGTGCTGACCTTCCGCAATGTGCATAACTGGGTGGCGGCCGACACTGCCAACGCCACTTTCCGTGCGTTCTACACGGTGCTGAAACCGGGCGGCGTGCTGGGCGTGGAAGATCACCGGGCCAAGGATGGCGCGGACCTGGAAGCGATCAAGGACAGCGGTTACCTGACCACTGCGCAAGTGGTGAAGCTGGCGACCGATGCAGGCTTCAAGCTGGCGGGACAAAGTGAGGTGAATGCCAATGCGAAGGACACCAAGGACTATCCCGGCGGAGTGTGGACCTTGCCGCCGACGTTGAAGCTGGGAGAACAGGATAAGGCCAGGTACGTGGCGATTGGCGAGTCGGATCGGATGACCCTGCGGTTCGTCAAACCCGCGCAATAACCTGACGTGAAATGCCATCAACCTGTGGGAGCGGGCTTGCTCGCGAATGCGTTTTATCAGTCGATACATGCGTGACTGATACACTGCCTTCGCGAGCAAGCCCGCTCCCACCGTTTTGATGGGTTGTGTCAGGGGTTTACTCGTCAGCCGCAGGATCCATGTCCGGGAACATCACTTCGATAAACCCGAACTTGCTGAAATCCGTAATCCGCGACGGGTACAGCCGGCCGATCAGGTGATCGCACTCATGCTGCACCACGCGCGCATGGAAGCCATCGGCAAAACGCACGATCGGCTCGCCCTTGGGATCGAAACCTTCGTAGCGAATCTGCTGGTAACGGTCCACGGCGCCGCGCAGGCCGGGCACGGACAGGCAGCCCTCATAGCCCTCTTCCAGCACCGGGCTCAGCGGTGTGATCAACGGATTGATCAGAATGGTCTGCGGCACTGGCGGCGCGTCGGGATAGCGCTCACTGGCCTCGAACCCGAAGATCACCAGTTGCAGGTCGACGCCAATCTGCGGCGCGGCCAGGCCGACGCCTCCCACATGCTCCATGGTCTGGAACATGTCATCGATCAACTGCCACAGCTCGGGGCTGTCGAACATTTCCGGCGGCACCGGGGGCGCGATACGCAGCAGGCGCTCGTCGCCCATTTTCAGGATTTCACGGATCATCGATCAGACTTCGTCGTTAGTGGGCTTGGAGTGGTCCCGGCCAAGGCCGGAGACATGCTGTTTTTCATCGGTGGCGCCCGCTTCGTCGAACTCCTTTTCGCCTGGGTCCTTGCCTTCGGCGGACATGTGCTCGATCACCGCATTCATCTCCGCACCCAGCAACAGCACGGCGGCGGAAATGTAGAAGTAGAGGAGCAGCACAATGATCGCACCGATGCTGCCATACATGGCGTTGTAGTCGGCGAAGGTTTTGACGTAGTAGCCAAACCCCAGTGAGGCGACGATCCACACCACCACCGCCAGCACCGAGCCAGGTGTGATGAAGCGGAATTTCTGCTCGACGTCAGGCATCACGTAGTACATGAGGGCCACGGCGAACATCAGCAAGATCACAATCAACGGCCAGCGCAGGATGGTCCACAGGGTGACCACGAATTCCTGCATGCCGATCTGCCCGGCCAGCCACTCCATCACCTGCGGGCCGAGCACCATCAGCGCGGCGGCGGCCAGGAGCATGCCGGCAATGCCGACAGTGTAGAAAATCGACAGCGGGAAGCGCTTCCAGATCGGACGGCCTTCGACCACGTCGTAGGCGGCATTCATCGCGCTCATCATCAGGCGCACGCCGGCGGAAGCCGTCCACAGCGCGATCACGATACCCACCGAGAGCAGGCCACCCTTGGATTGCTGCAACTGGTCGATCACCGGGTTGACCTGCTCCAGCGCCTGGGGCGGCAACACCAGCTCCGACTGCATGCGCAGCCAGGTGAAAAAGTCCGGCAGGTGCAGGAAACCGATCAGGGCAATGAGGAACAGCAGGAAGGGAAACAACGAAAACAGCATCTGGTAGGCCAGTGCCGAGGCGTAGGTGGGCATCTCGTCATCAACGAATTCCTTGACGGTGCGCACCAGCACTTTATGAAGCTTGAGGCCTTGCAGTACCGGAAAAATCATAGCGTCTCCTTTCGCCGCAAAAGGTTGAGTTCGTGGGCGACTCAGGGGCCGTTTTCTACATCAAGGTAGCCTATTTGGCGACCTCGAAACAATTTCGAAACTTTAATCACGGGGTGTGACATAAAAACGGCCATCCGTGGATGGCCGTCAGGCTGCGCGAGCGCCGTATTACTTGGTCGCTTTCTTGACTGCGTCCTTGGTGTCGCCGACGGCTTTCTCGACTTGGCCTTTCTTTTCCTGCACCACGCCTTCAGCGCGCAGTTTGTCGTTGCCGGTGACTTTGCCGACGCCTTGCTTGATGTTGCCGACGGCTTCGTCTTTCAAACCTTTTGCCTTATCCGCTGTGCTGCCCATGGTATTTCTCCGAAAGAACAATCAAAGGGTTTTGGTCATTACGTAAAGATTGACCCGAGGCGGTTCGGCAGAGTTTCAATTATTTTTGCGCGAGCATTTCATCGCCAGCCGCAGGTTTGGCTTTATGTTTTGCGGCCAACCCACGAGAATGCCCGGCACATTCAGGCTATAACGCTGAATAACAGATCCCGTAGGAAGGTTATGAAACTCAATAAAGCACAGGCCATCGCCCGCAGAAACCAGGAACTGGGCGGTGCCGTACTCGGCGTCAACAACTGCCACTTCACTGACCTGGACCGCAAACGCAACATCTGGTGGTTCGACCTGCCAGTGGGTCGGATTGCCGTGGGCCAGTACGAGTGGATTCACCTGTTGATGCATAACGCCGACACCGACCAGTTGCTGCACCTGAAGGTGCCAACGGTGTTCCTGCGTGAAAAACTCGAAGGGCTGGTGGTGCGCAATGCCGGCAAGCGCAAGCCGGAGATCACCCTGGAGCTGAGCGCGGACAAGGATTCGTTCCTCAAGGATGTACGTCCAGCCGGGGCCGGCGTCAGCTTTGCGCAATTCGCACTGTAGGAATCCGCTTTAAAATGTGGGAGCGGGCTTGCTCGCGAATGCAGAGTGTCAGTCGCATGATCAGTCGCTGATACACCGCATTCGCGAGCAAGATCGCTCCCACACTTTGGATTGCATTTCACCCCTGCTAATCAGCAAGCATTAAAAAACCCCGCATTCGCGGGGTTTTTTAGGGTTACTTTTTCAGGCCTAGCTTCTTCAGCTCTTCATCGCGCAGTTCACGGCGCAGGATCTTGCCCACGTTGGTAGTCGGCAACGCGTCACGGAATTCCACGGCCTTGGGCACTTTGTAGCCGGTGACGTTGGCGCGCATATGCTCCATCACCTGCTCCTTGGTCAGGGTCGCGCCCGGCTTGACCACGATAAAGAGCTTGATGTGCTCCCCGGACTTTTCATCCGGCACACCGATGGCCGCGCACTGCAACACGCCCGGCAGGCCTGCCAGCACGTCTTCCAGCTCGTTGGGATACACGTTGAAACCGGAAACCAGGATCATGTCCTTCTTGCGGTCGACAATGCGCATATAGCCGTCAGGCTGGATGATCGCGATGTCACCGGTCTTCAGCCAGCCTTCGCTGTCGAGCATCTCGGCAGTGGCGTCTTCGCGCTGCCAGTAGCCTTTCATCACTTGCGGGCCCTTGACGCACAGCTCACCAGTCTCGCCCAGCGCCAGCTCGGTGCCGTCATCGGCAATGACCTTGCACACGGTGGACGGCACCGGAATGCCGATGGTACCGATCTGGATATGCTGGATCGGGTTCACCGTGGCCACCGGGCTGGTCTCGGTCATGCCGTAGCCTTCACAGATGCCACAGCCGGTCACGGCCTTCCAGCGCTCGGCAGCGGCCAGTTGCAGGGCCATGCCGCCCGACAGGGTGACTTTCAACGCGGAGAAATCCAGCTTGCGGAACGCCTCGTTGTTGCACAGCGCCACGAACAGGGTGTTGAGGCCGACAAAGCCGCTGAACTTCCACTTCGACAGCTCCTTGACCATCGCCGGCAAGTCGCGCGGGTTGCTGATCAGGATGTTGTGGTTGCCGATCAGCATCATCGCCATGCAATGAAAGGTGAACGCGTAGATGTGGTACAGCGGCAGCGGCGTGATCAGGATCTCGCAACCTTCATTGAGGTTGGAGCCCATCAGGGCCTTGCACTGCAGCATGTTGGCCACCAGGTTGCGGTGGGTGAGCATCGCGCCCTTGGCCACGCCGGTGGTGCCGCCGGTGTATTGCAGCACGGCCACATCGCCACTGTCCGGGCTGGCGTCGCTGACCGGTTGGCCGTGCCCCTTGGCCAGCACGTCGTTGAACTTGATCGCCTTGGGCAAGTGATAGGCCGGGACCATTTTCTTCACGTACTTGATGACGCTGTTGATCAGCAGGCGCTTGAGTGGCGGCAGCAGGTCGGCGACTTCAGTGACGATGACATGCCTGACGGCGGTCTTGGGCACGACCTTTTCCGCCAGGTGGGCCATGTTGGCCAGGCAGACCAGCGCCTTGGCGCCGGAGTCGTTGAATTGGTGTTCCATTTCCCGCGCGGTGTACAGCGGGTTGGTGTTGACCACGATCAGGCCAGCACGGATGGCGCCGAACACGGCGACCGGGTATTGCAGGACGTTGGGCAGTTGCACGGCGATTCGATCGCCCGGCTTCAAGTCGGTATGCTGTTGCAGGTACGCGGCGAAGGCGCCGGACAATTCGTACAGTTCACCGTAGGTGATTGTCTTGCCCAGGTTGCTGAAAGCCGGTTTGTTGGCGAAGCGCTGGCAGGACTGCTTCAATACCGCCTGAATATTCGGATACTCGTCTGGATTGATTTCTGCAGCAATCCCGGCGGGGTACTTATCCTTCCAAAAGTCTTCGTTCATGGAAGCCCACTCCTCAGCGACGCGAATTCATCATCGCATTTGATGCGATTATTATTGGTGTATGTTTTTTTAGGTGAATCTGGCGCTTTCAAGCAGGCCTAGACGTCACAAAGCGCGCCGAGAGTAGCAGCTTTGCCAAGGGCCGCCTAGAGCCAAAAGAGGGCCCCGCGGTCATAATCACGACTGTCCTACAATAATTGGTCACGGTTTAAACGAAGCTAAAACTATCGCGCCAAAGGCTCTGGAATAAGGCTTTCAGAACAATACACTGCAAATGTGGGAGCGGGCTTGCTCGCGAAAGCGGTGTTACAGTCACTTGATACTTCGACTGTTACACCGCTTTCGCGAGCAAGCCCGCTCCCACATTTTTGATTGCATTTCAATTCATCGTCAGGCGATGTCGCGCAGCTCCCGCCGCAGGATCTTGCCCACCGGCGTCATCGGCAACGACTCCCGCAGCACAATGTGCTTGGGCACCTTGTAGCCGGTGAAGTTGGTCTTGCAGTACGCCTTCAACTCCTCGAGGCTCACCCCTTCGGCACGCGCCACCACGAACAGCTTCACCGCCTCGCCCGTGCGTTCGTCCGGCACGCCGATCACGGCACAGTTGGCCACCGCCGGGTGGGCCATGACCACGTCTTCGATCTCGTTGGGGTACACGTTGAAACCCGAGACGATGATCAGGTCTTTCTTGCGATCGACAATGCGCACAAAGCCGTCGTCATCGATCACCGCAATGTCGCCGGTCTTGAGCCAACCCTCGGCGTCCAGCGCCTCGGCGGTGGCGGCCGGTTGCTGCCAATAGCCCTTCATCACCTGCGGGCCCTTGATGCACAGCTCGCCGCGCTCGCCCAGCGGCAATTCGACGCCCTGGTCATCGATCAC
This sequence comes from Pseudomonas aylmerensis, assembly GCF_001702265.1. Lineage (GTDB taxonomy): Bacteria > Pseudomonadota > Gammaproteobacteria > Pseudomonadales > Pseudomonadaceae > Aquipseudomonas > Aquipseudomonas aylmerensis. The sequence continues at coordinate 343,290 of NZ_MAUE01000045.1, read as the reverse complement.
TTTCATTGCCGTGGCCGGCACCGGGATGCCCACGGTGCCCAGGCGGGATTTATTGCCATACGGGTTGGTGCTGGCCACCGGTGAGGTTTCCGTGAGCCCGTAGCCCTCGCCGATGGCGCAACCGGTGAGCTGCTGCCAGCGCTCGGCCGTCGCCTTGATCAACGCGGTGCCGCCGGAGTTGGTGAGCTTGAGATGGGAAAAGTCCAGGCTCTTGAAGTCCGGGTGGTCCATCAACGCCACGAACAGCGTGTTCAGCCCCAGCAGCCCGGTAAAGCGCCAGTTCTTCAGTTCCTTGATAAAGCCGCCGATGTCGCGCGGGTTGGTGATCAGCACGTTATGGTTGCCCGACACCATCATGCACATGCAATTCGCGGTGAAGGCATAGATGTGGTACAGCGGCAGCGGCGCGATCATCACCTCCTGCCCTTCCTTGATCAGCGGATGGCCGTCCTCGCCGGTCTGCGACATGCAGGCGCGCACCTGCTGCATGTTCGCCACCAGGTTGCCATGGGTGAGCATCGCGCCCTTGGCCAACCCGGTGGTGCCACCGGTGTACTGCAGCACGGCGATGTCATCGAGGGTCACCGGATGCCGGGTCACCCCCAGGCCGGCACCCAGGCGCAACGCGCGCTTGAACGACACCGCGCGTGGCAGGCTGTAGGCCGGGACCATCTTCTTCACCTTGTCGACCACGGTGTTGACCAGCCAGCCCTTGGCGGCGGGCATGAAGTCGCCCATCCGGGCTTCGATCAGGTAGTCGATCTCGGTGTCGCTGCACACTTCCTGCACGCGCGAACCGAACAGGTTGAGGTAGACCAGCGCGCGCACGCCGGCGTCCTTGAACTGGTGGCGCATCTCGCGCGGGGTATACAGCGGGTTGGTGTTGACCACGATCAGCCCGGCGCGCAACGCACCGAACACGGCAATCGGATAATGCAGCACGTTGGGCATCTGTACCGCGATGCGCTCGCCCGGCTTGAGATCGGTGTGCTGTTGCAGGTAGCCGGCGAACGCCGCACTCTGGCGCTCAAGCTCGGCGTAGGTCAGGGTGATGCCCATGTTGCTGAATGCCGGACGGTCGGCAAAGGCCTTGCAGGAACGCTCGAAGACTTCGATCACCGACTTGTAGGCCGTCAGGTCGATGTCATTGGGGACGCCCGCCGCGCGTTTGTCATTCCAGAAATCAGGTTGCATTATTCTTGTCCTCTTACCTGAGTGTGTCCGGCCACTTTCGTGTTGCGATAGAAAGCGGAGCTTTGGGGACGTTAGCAGCTATGGCTAAACAGGCAAATAAGGGAAAGAGCGTCATTAATTGCGTGAATCTTCCTACAAGGGCCTGCACTGATCAGACGCAACCTCGAGGATGAGCTATACACTGCAACGACCCTGAGCAAAGGAATCGCCATGAACCACAGCACCTTCTGGCTGACCGCGAATGACCGCAGCCGCCTGTACGTCAATCAATGGATGCCCGAAGGCCCGCCCAAGGCCCTGGTGATGCTGTCCCATGGCATGGCCGAGCACAGCGGTCGTTATGCGCGCCTGGCCGCAGCCTTGTGCGCCGCCGGCTACGGCCTGTATGCGCTGGACCAGCGTGGCCACGGCCGCACCGCCGACGCAGGCACCCTGGGGCTGTTCGCCGAGCGCGATGGCTGGAACAAAGTGGTCGGCGACCTGGCCAGCCTCAACCAGCACATCGGCCAGCAGCAGCCGGGGCTGCCGATCCTCCTGCTGGGCCACAGCATGGGCAGCTACATCGCCCAGGCCTACTTGCTGCATCACAGCGCCAGCCTGAATGGGGTGATTCTCAGCGGTTCAAATTTCCAACCGGTGGCGCTGTACCGCGCCGCCCGGGTGATCGCCCGCATCGAACGCCTGCGCCAGGGGTTGCGCGGTCGCAGTGCGCTGATCGATTTCCTCTCGTTTGGATCGTTCAACAAGGCGTTCAAACCCAATCGCACTGCATTTGACTGGCTCAGCCGCGACCCGGCTGAAGTCGACCTCTACATCAACGACCCGCTCTGCGGCTTCCGCTGCACCAACCAGCTGTGGATCGACCTGCTCGGCGGCTTGCAGCAAATCAGCAAAGCGTCCAATCTCGCGCAGATCGATCCGGGCCTGCCGATCCTGGTGATCGGCGGCGAATGTGATCCGGTGAGTGAGGGCAAGCGTCTCAACAGCCTGGCCCAAGCCCTGCGAGAGGCCGGCAGCCAGAACCTGCACCTGATCATTTACCCGCAGGCGCGACACGAAGTGTTCAACGAAACCAACCGCGACCAAGTCACCGCGGATGTGCTGACGTGGCTCGACCAGGCCCTGACCTTGCGTCGACCGACCCGCTGCGAATAATTTTTCGTTTAAAATCAGAAAGTTAAATTACCGATTAGCCACAGGATGCACCTTTAGATGACCCAGGTAACCAACACCCCGTACGAAGCCCTCGAAGTCGGCCAGACCGCCAGCTACAGCAAGACCGTCGAAGAGCGCGATATCCAGCTGTTCGCCGCGATGTCCGGCGACCACAACCCGGTGCACCTGGATGCCGAGTACGCCAAGGCGACCATGTTCAAGGAGCGCATTGCCCACGGTATGTTCAGTGGCGCGCTGATCAGCGCGGCGGTGGCCTGCGAGCTGCCTGGGCCCGGCACGATCTACATCGGCCAGCAGATGAGCTTTCAGAAGCCGGTGAAAATCGGCGACACCCTGACCGTGCGTCTGGAAATTCTCGAGAAGCTGCCAAAGTTTCGCGTGCGCATCGCCACCCGTGTGTTCAACCAGCGCGATGAGTTGGTGGTGGACGGTGAGGCGGAGATCCTCGCGCCACGCAAGCAGCAGGTCGTGACCTTGACTGAGTTGCCGCCGATCAGCATTGGCTGATAGCCGTTACAACGTCGACACAATGCAAATGTGGGAGGGGGCAAAAGCCCCCTCCCACATTTTTTTACAGCCTGTACAGCGCAGGGCTTACGACTGAGCGCGAGCCTGGTTACGCAGGGCTTTCACCTGGTCGTGGTTGCGCTGTGCGCCGTGGAACTGACGCTCTACCAGGTCACGAATACCCAGCAGGTTGTGCTTGTTGATCTTCTCGATCGCTTCCTTGTAAGCCTTCAGTGCGTGGTCTTCACCGCGCTCGGCTTCGTTCAGCACGGCTTCTTCGTCTTTGCCGGTGACCAGCGACTTCACGTCGACCCAGCCACGGTGCAGGGCGCCGGCAACGCTGCCGGATTTTTCCGGATCGCCGCCCAGGGCTTTCACTGCAGTCTGCAGTTCTGCAGCAGCAGCAGCGCAATCAGCGGAGCGCTTGACGAACAGCGCTTTGAGTTCTGGGTGCTTGATGTCTTCGGCACAAGTTGCGAAACCTTTCTGGCCGTCTTTGCTGGTCTCGATCAGGTCGTTGAGTACGGAGATCGATTCTTTATTGATGTCAGTCATTTTCCATTTCCTTGTGCGGGTTTAAGAAGGTTGCATAAATGATTGCAGCGCCCGTGCCAGGTTATGAAAAATAACTTTTCCCTTTATTTTCAATAAGTTGAAAATTATTGAACCATCTGTATGTACGTTATTTGCATGATCTGTCATTTGGCCTTCATGCAGAATGCCTGTATTTTCCAAGGTCTCGACTTACGCCGCGCCGATCCCATGAATCCCGAAAAACTCGAACTGCTGATCACCCGCGAAATGCCCTTCGGCAAATACAAGGGCCGGATCATCGCCGACCTGCCAGGCCCCTACCTGAATTGGTTCGCCCGTGAAGGCTTTCCCCACGGCGAACTGGGCGGGCTGCTGGCCTTGATGCAGGAAATCGACCACAACGGCCTGTCCGAATTGCTCGAACCGCTGCGCGCCAAACACGGCAAACCCGCCCCTCGCCACTAAGAGCCTCGCCATGCCAAGGAATGCCGACAACGAACACCATTGGCACACCATCGCCCAGCGCTACGAGCTGGAGCCCGGTCCGATCAACCTGGAAAACGGCTACTTCGGGCGCATGAGCCGCGAGGTGCGGGGGCAGTACCTGGAGCACGTGGCGTTTATCAATCGCAGCAATTCGCTGCATGTGCGCCAACGCTTCGAGCGCGGTGAGAACGACGAGATCCGGCGCCAACTGGCCGGGTTGATTGACGCCGCCCCGGAGGCAATCGCCTTCACCCGCAACGCCACCGAAGCCTTGCAGTCGTTGATCCGCAACTACAACCGCCTGCAACCGGGCGACCAGGTCCTGATCAGTGACCTGGAGTACGACACGGTCAAAGGCGCGATGCGCTGGTTGGCCGGCTACCGCGGCGTGGAGGTAATCGAGCTTTCCCACACCCATCCGGCCAGTTTCGACAGTCTGCTGCAGACGTATCGCCAAGCGTTCGAGCAGTATCCGCGCCTCAAACTGATGGCGCTCACCCACGTCACCCACCGCACCGGCCTGGTGATGCCGGTCGAAGCCATTGCCAAGGCGGCGCGCGAGCATGCGGTCGATGTGATCCTCGATGGCGCCCATGCCCTGGGCCAGATCGAGTTCAACCTCGCCCAACTGGGCATCCAGTTCGCCGGCTTCAACCTGCATAAATGGATCGGTGCGCCACTGACGCTGGGCTTCCTCTACATCGCCCCCGAGCGCCTGGCCGATATCGACCCGGACATGGGCGAATTCCACTACCCCGCCACCGACATTCGCGCGCGTACGCCCTACAGCACGCCGAACTTTCCGGCGCTGATGACCCTGCCGCTGGTGCTGCAGGAACATCAGGCCCTCGGCGGCTCGGCGGCCAAGGGCGCGCGGGTCAATTACCTGCGGGATTTATGGGTGAGCCAGGTGCGGCCATTGCCGGGAATCGAGGTGCTGACACCGGATGATCCACGGCTGTATTGCGGGATCACGGCCTTCAAGTTTGTCGGGCGGGACCAGCAGGTGATGGCGGATCGATTGCTCCAGGACTACGGCCTGTTTACCACCACTCGCACGGGCGCGGCGTTTGGTACCTGCATCCGGGTCACGCCGGGGCTGGTGACGTCGGCGGCGGACATCAATGTGCTGGTCAACGCCATTACCGAGCTGGACACACTGTAGGAGCCAATCTGCAGGCAAAAAAAAGCGGTACACCGACCAAGTGCACCGCAAAAATGCCGTTAAGCACAGCAACAACGATTCGATGAATCAGATCAATCCAGCAGCGCCAGCGCCTGCGCGGTGACTTCCTGGATACGCGCCCAGTCGCCGTTCTTGACCCACTCCGGGTCGAGCATCCAGCTACCGCCCACGCACATCACGTTTTTCAACGCCATGTAGTTTTTGATGTTGGCCGGGCCGACGCCGCCGGTCGGGCAGAATTTCACTTCGCCGAACGGGCCGCCCAAGGCCTTGATGGCAGCCACACCGCCGCTCACTTCGGCCGGGAACAGCTTGAAGCGGCGATAGCCCAGGCCATAGCCTTCCATGATCCCGGAGGCATTGCTGATGCCCGGCAGCAGCGGGATCGGGCTGTGCACCGAGGCTTCCAGCAGGTCACGGGTGATGCCGGGAGTGACGATGAATTGCGAGCCGGCCACTTCGGCCGCTTCGAGCATATGGCGGTCGAGCACGGTGCCAGCACCGGTGCACAACTCAGGACGTTGCTCGCGCAGTACCTGGATGGCCTTGAGGCCGAACTCGGAACGCAGGGTCACTTCCAATGCGGTCAAACCACCGGCTGCCAAGGCATCGGCCAGCGGGAGGATGTCCTGTTCGCGGGCGATGGTGATCACCGGCAGGATCCGCGCCTTGGCGCAGAGACTGTCGATCAGGGCAACTTTATCCGCCATGGACACGGTCGGTTGAGGGCTTTTCATAGCGGCTGATCCTTGGCTCATGGGCACCAGTAAATCTCTAATGTAGGTTGCAAAAACGCGCGAATCGGCATGGCAGCAACGTCGTCACTGGCCAGCGCGGCGCTCAAGGTGGTCAATTTCGAACTGCCGGAAATCGACAGTACGGTGTAGTGGGCCGTGGCCAGCAACGCGCGACTCATGGTCAGGCGCTGGTGCGGCACGGTCGGCGCGAGCATCGGCCAGCAACGGCGGGTACCGTTGGCCTGCAGGGCCTCGCTGAGGTTCGGGCTGTTGGGAAACAGCGATGCGGTGTGGCCGTCATCGCCCATGCCCAGTACCAGCACATCAATCGCTGGCAATTCGGCCAGCAGGCGATCGGCCTGCTCGGCAGCGTCTTCGAGGTTGGCGGCGGCGCTGTACAGGCTGAGGAACCTGGCCTTGGCCGCCGGGCCTTGCAGCAGGTGCTGCTTCAACAGGCCGGCATTGCTGTCGGCGTGCTCCACCGGCACCCAGCGCTCATCGGCGAGGGTGATGGTGACCTTGGACCAGTCCAGTCCCTGCTTGGCCAGGTACTGGAAAAATGCCACCGGGCTGCGGCCACCGGAGACCACCAGGGTCGCCGCGCCACGTGCACTGATGGCCGCGCGCAGTTGCTCGGCCACGTCCAGCGCCAGGCCTTCGGCCAGCAGCACTGGGGTGCGGAACTCATGGGGTGTCACGCCCTGAGGCAGTTTCAATTCAGATATCGCCATACCACGACCTCCCGTCCCGCGTGATCAGTGCAATCGAGCTCATCGGCCCCCAGGACCCAGCCGCGTACGGCTTGGGCGCATCGCCGGATTTTTTCCACCCGGCGATCAACTGGTCACACCACTTCCACGCGGCTTCGATTTCATCTTTGCGGACAAACAGGTTCTGATTGCCGCGCATCACTTCCAGCAACAACCGCTCGTAGGCATCCGGAATCCGGGCGCTGCGATAGGTGTCGGAAAAATTCAATTGCAGCGGGCCGCTGCGCAGTTGCATGCCCTTGTCCAGGCCCTGCTCCTTGGTCATCACACGCAAGGAAATACCTTCGTCCGGCTGCAGGCGGATGATCAGTTTGTTGCTGATCTGCAGGCGCTGCTCGGGGGCGAAGATGTAGTGGGACGGTTCCTTGAAGTGGATGACGATCTGCGACAGCTTCTGCGGCATGCGTTTGCCGGTGCGCAGGTAGAACGGCACGCCGGCCCAACGCCAGTTGCGTATATCGGCACGCAGGGCGACGAAGGTCTCGGTGTCGCTCTGGGTGTTGGAATTCTCTTCTTCCAGGTAACCCGGCACTGCTTTGCCCGCGCTGTAGCCGGCGATGTACTGGCCACGTACCACCTGAGTCGTCAGGCCATCCGGGCTGATCGGCGCGAGGGCCTTGAGCACCTTGACCTTCTCGTCACGGATGCTGTCGGCAGACAGGTCGGCCGGCGGATCCATGGCGATCAGGCACAGCAGCTGCAGCAAGTGGTTCTGGATCATGTCACGCAGCTGGCCGGCCTTGTCGAAGTAACCCCAACGGCCTTCGATACCGACCTGCTCGGCCACGGTGATTTCCACGTGGGAGATGTAGTTCTGGTTCCACTGGGTTTCGAACAGGCTGTTGGCGAAACGCAGGGCGATCAGGTTCTGGACGGTTTCCTTGCCCAGGTAATGGTCGATGCGATAGGTGCGGTTTTCCGGGAAAAACTGCGCCACGGCATCGTTGACCTTGCGCGAAGACTCCAGGTCCGACCCGATCGGCTTTTCCAGCACCACGCGGGTGTTTTCCGCCAGGCCGACCTTGGACAGGTTCTCGCAGATCGCGCCATACACCGCTGCCGGGGTGGCGAAGTAGGCAATCAGGCGCTGCTCGGTGCCGGCGATTTCAGCCAGGGCCACGTAGTCGTCGGCCTTCATGAAGTCGACGTGGACATAGGTCAGGCGCGCCAGGAAACGCTGGGCGATGCTCTCGTCCAGTTCCTTGCCGACATATTTACGCAATTCTTTTTCGATGTGGGCCAGGTGCTGCTGCTCGGAACCGGCTTCACGGGCCAGGGCCAGGATGCGCGTATCGTCGTGCAGGAGCGCGGCGCCATCGAGTTGATAGAGGGCAGGAAATAACTTGCGCAGCGCCAGATCACCCAAGGCGCCAAACAGGGCAAAGGTGCAGGGTTCTACGGTTATCGAAGGCATGATGTTTGTTCTTTTATCAAGTTAAGCTACAAATACCTTTTTTCAAGGCATCACTCAAGGAAAAATGTAGTAATAACCACAACATTTTCCCGAAATACGCATTCCGAGTGGTGGTGTTCAGCTACCCTCAGTAGGATAGGCCACCGCAAAGGGCCACTCGTCGATTGGTTGCCACCCTTTATTTGCATCGTCGCCCGAAGGAAAGACTGAATGGACCGCGTGCGAAATCTTCTGGAACAGATCCGGAACCGCCTCGAAGAATTGAACAAGGCCGAGCGTAAAGTCGCTGAAGTCATCCTGCTCAACCCGCAGCAGGCCACCCGCTTCTCGATCGCAGCCCTCGCCCAGGCCGCCTCGGTCAGTGAACCGACGGTCAACCGCTTCTGCCGTTCATTCGGCGTCAGTGGTTACCCTGAACTTAAATTGCAACTGGCGCAAAGCCTGGCCAGCGGCGCGGCCTACGTCAGCCGCGCCGTGGAGGCCGATGATAACCCTGAGGCCTACACCCAGAAGATCTTTGGCAGTGCCATTGCGTCCCTGGACAGCGCCTGCCAGGCGCTGGACCCGGCCCTGATCAGCAAGGCCGTGGATTTGTTGATCCAGGCGCGGCAGATCCACTTCTTCGGCCTGGGCGCTTCGGCGCCGGTGGCCATGGATGCGCTGCACAAGTTTTTCCGCTTCAACCTGGCCGTTACCGCCCATGCCGACGTGCTGATGCAACGCATGATCGCCTCGGTGGCGCACACAGGCGAGCTGTTCGTGATCATTTCCTACACCGGGCGCACCCGCGAGCTGGTGGAAGTGGCGCGTATCGCCCGCGAAAACGGCGCTTCGGTGCTGGGCGTGACGGCCGAGAACTCGCCCCTGGCCAAGGCCAGTACGGTGAGCCTGAACATTCCCCTGCCGGAAGACACCGACATCTACATGCCGATGACGTCGCGCATCATTCAGTTGACCGTGCTGGATGTGCTGGCTACTGGCATGACCTTGCGTCGCGGGGTGGATTTCCAACCGCACCTGCGCAAGATCAAAGAAAGCTTGAATGACAGCCGGTATCCGGTGGGGGATGAGTTCAACTAAGGCCTGCACCAGCGGGATTGTTGTGGCATGCGGGCTTCTTGTGCCATGTGGGACCGCTGTGGCATGTGAGCTTCTTGTGCCATGTGGGACTGCTGTGGCATGTGAGCTTCTTGTGGCATGTGGGACTGCTGTGGCATGTGGGCTCCTTGTGGCGAGCGGGCTTGCCCCGCGTTGGGCTGCGCAGCAGCCCCAGCAAGACCACCGCGATCCTTCAGGTAGATCAGGTTCTCAGGTTTTAGGGCCGCTTCGCGCCCCAACGCGGGTGCAAGCCCGCTCACCACAACAAGCGCGCTCACCACAAGAAGCCTGTTCACCACTACAGGCACGCTCACCTTAAAAAACCTGTTCACCACAATTAGTCAGCTCACCACAAACACACCCGCACTCACTTCAGGCCCCAGCCCTGGCCTGCAGGCTCAAATGCGCCCGCTCCCCCGGCGCCAGGCTGGCCCCGGCCATTGCCGACTCCACACACACAAACCCCGCCGCCTCATTGAAGCTCACCCCCAGCAGCGGCCGGCTGCCTGGGTGCCAGACCACGGTGTCGGCGCTGTCGCCGGTGTCGATGCACAGTTCGCGCTGCCAGGCGTGGTCCTTGAGGTGCAATTCGCCCTCGTGCTGAAACACCCGTTGGCATCCGCCCTCCACGCGCAACTCGCCCTCCTGCTGGCACACCTGGCGATTGAGTTGGTCGTAACCGTGCGCACCGTCGAGCCCAGACAGCGCTATCTCGTCGACGTGACCAATACGCCAGTAAGCATGCAAAGCATGGCTCAGCTGGCACGGCAGTTCGTCCTGATGCTCGGTGCTCAGGCGCAGTTCCAGGGTGTCGCCCAGGTGCGCGTGCAGGTCGACCTGCCAGTCGCACAACTGCAATTGCCAGTGCAGGCGCACGCCGTCGTCGTCGGTGCTGCTGTCGAGCAGTTTCCAGTCGATCAACCGCGCCCAGCCATGGGACGGCCACGCGTTCTCACTGGGATGCCGGCCATACCAGGGCCAGCACACCGGCACACCACCACGGATGGCACCGACTTGCGGCCACTTGGCCGCGCACCACAGCCAGGGCTTCTGCCCGCGCGGCTGAAAATGCAACAGCTGCGCGCCCTGGCGACTGAACACCGCCTGGCACAGCGGATGGTCGATCACCAACACGTCGCGCATCTGAAAGCGCTCCCAGGCGAACACCGGACGTTCGCGCAGGGATTTGAAAAAACGTTGCAGCGGATGCTCATGCATGTGCCACGGTCCTGAAAATCATGTCTGAAATGCGCCCTTGCCTGTAGGCGCTGGCTTGCCGGCGCCTACAGGTGCCATCTCCCAAAAAAAAGCGGATAGCCATGGCTACCCGCAAAATGCGCACAGAGAGAAGGAGCTTATCGCAACAGCGTTAGAACGTAGACTGGATTTTCAGGCCGGCTACCAACGCGTTGTCGACTTTGTCCACGCCACCCGGGTGGGCAACGTATTGCAGGTTGGGACGCACGGTCAGCCAGTTGGTCACGTGGAAGCCGTAGTTGATTTCGTAGTTGTACTCGGTGGTCCGCAGTGGCGAGTAACCGGCCTGGCTGTAGTCGGTGAAACCACCGTCTTCGTTCAGCAGCTCGGCGTTTTTCTTCACGTCACTGTTGACGTGCAGACGCGCAGCGCCAATGCCGACGTCATCTTTTGGACGCGCGTCGAATGGGCCCTTGTACACCAGCATGATCGACTGGTAGTTATCGACCAGGTTGGTTTCCTTGTCGTGGAAGGTCGCGTTGGCCGCGATGTTCAGGCCACGGGAGGCGTCGCCGTTATGGGTGGTGAGTTGCTGTTGCGCAACGAACCAGTAGCCTTTCTTGCTGCTGCGGGTACGGTACGGCTGGCCAGTAGTTGCAGCGTCGTTGCCATTGATGTCTTCACGGACATCCGGCGCATCGGCGGCGCTTTTGTAGTAACCCACACGGTATTCGCCCGGCAGGTTATTGACCTTAGGCGACCAGACCAATTCCACCGGAATCACGGTGCCCTTGGTGCCGCTGCCGCTGAGTTTGAAGCCGTTGCCGTGGTCCAGCTGCGATGGGTTCTGGTTGTAGGCACCGATTTGTGCATACAGCTCAGGCGTGATGTTGTACTTCACGCGGATCGCAGCCTGGCTGACGGGCCAGTTGTACCAGGTGTTCACATAGTTACCGACCTGGGAGCCACAGAACGACAGGTTCTGGAAGTCGCATGGGAAGGTGTTGAAGTCTTCGCCTTCACCGAAGTAACCGAGCTTCACATCCAGCTTGTTGTCGAACATCTGGTGCTGGATCCAGAACTGGGTCAGACGCACCATGTGGCCACGGCCATACACTTCTTGAGACGAACTCAAGGTGCCGGCACGCGGATCGCCAATGCGGTCATTGGAGATGTTGTAGCCATTACGATTGGTCAGTTGGATCTTGGCCTGGGTGTTATCCCAGCCCCACAGCTTTTGCAGATCCAGTGCTACGCCCAGACCGAACTGGTCAGCGTAACGGGCAGTTTTGTCGTTGTTGTAGCCACCGTGCAGGTTGCCACCGACTTCCCCTACGTAATCCGCCTTGATGTCGATACCTTGCTCGATCAGCTTGGTACGTTCACCGCCCCAATCACCGGTCATCCACTTGGAATCGGCGCTGAATGCATCGGCCGCCATCGCATTGGCGGACAATACAAGGGCTGCTGCTGCTGACAGTTGGCAGATCAGCCGAGTGTTGTTGTGCTGCTTTTTCATCCCTACATCCTCGTCTTTATTGTTATTAAACTGTTTTTATCTAACGCGGTTTACTTTTTTTAACAAAAACAACAACTTATATTTTTCATCGACCCTTGAACTGGGCCACGTTGTCGGCATGCCCCTGTGCTGGCAACGCAGCAGCAGTGCCCAGGCGCTCGCCCGTCTTGGCATCGAACAGCAATACCTTGGCCGGATCGAATTGCAGGGTCAGGGTCTCGCCCACCTGCGGCGCCACGTCGGGCGCCAGGCGGCAGCAGACCTTGGTGTCATTGAGTTGCACGAACACCAGGGTGTCCGGGCCGGTCGGCTCGGTCACCTGGACTTCGGCACGAATGCTCGAGGCAGCGTCGCCCTCGCCCGCCGCCAACATGATCTGCTCCGGACGCAAGCCCAGGATCACGTCGCGGTCTTCCAGGCCGGCATCCGTCACGTTGAGCGCCAGCTCGCAACGGGCCTGGCCGCTGTCGAGCAGGGCTACCAGGCGACCGTCCTTGCGTTGCAGGCGCAGGGGCACGAAGTTCATCGGCGGTGAACCGATGAAGCTCGCCACGAACTGGTTGGCCGGGTTGTTGTAGATCTCTTTCGGCGTGCCGAACTGCTGGATGATGCCGTCCTTCATCACCGCGACCTTGTCGCCCAGGGTCATTGCTTCGATCTGGTCGTGGGTCACGTAGACCGTGGTGGTCTTGAGGCGCTGGTGCATCAGTTTCATTTCGGTGCGCATCTCGACGCGCAGCTTGGCGTCGAGGTTGGACAGCGGTTCGTCGAACAGGTAGATCTTCGGCCGACGCGCCAGGGCACGGCCCATCGCCACGCGCTGTTGCTGGCCGCCGGACAGTTGGCCCGGCTTGCGGTTGAGCAAGTGTTCGATCTGCAGCAGCTTGGCCACGCGCGCCACTTCAGCGTCGATATCCGCCTGGGGCATCTTGCGGATTTTCAGGCCGAACTCGATGTTCTCGCGCACGCTCATGGTCGGGTACAGCGCGTAGGACTGGAACACCATGGCGATGTCGCGATCCTTGGGGCTCATGCCACTCACATCCTGGTCGCCGATCATGATCGCGCCGCCGGTGATGGTCTCAAGGCCGGCGATGCAGTTCATCAGCGTGGATTTGCCGCAACCCGAAGGGCCGACCAGGATCAGGAATTCGCCTTCCTTGATCGACAGTTCGATGTTCTTCAAGGTGTCGGGCAGGCCGGCGCCATAGGTCTTGTTTACATTGCGAAGTTCAAGCGTAGCCATGATTACCCCTTGACCGCGCCGGCCGTGAGGCCGCGCACGAAATACTTGCCTGCGATCACATAGACCAGCAGGGTCGGCAGCCCGGCGATCATCGCCGCCGCCATATCCACGTTATATTCCTTGGCCCCGGTGCTGGTGTTGACCAGGTTGTTCAGCGCCACCGTGATGGGCTGGGAGTCGCCGCTGGAGAACACCACACCGAACAGGAAGTCGTTCCAGATCTGGGTGAACTGCCAGATCAGGCAGACCATGATGATCGGGGTCGACATCGGCAGAATGATCTGACGGAAGATGGTGAAGAATCCCGCACCATCCAGGCGTGCGGCCTTGATCAGCGCATCCGGAATGCTCACGTAGTAGTTACGGAAGAACAGTGTAGTAAACGCCAATCCGTAGACCACGTGGACAAACACCAGGCCGGTGGTGGTGCTGGCCAGGCCCATCTTGCCGAGGGTGAACGACGCCGGCAGCAGCACGGTCTGGAACGGCAGGAAGCAGCCGAACAACAGCAGGCCGAAGAACAGCTGCGACCCCTTGAACCGCCAGAAGGACAGCACGTAGCCGTTCAACGCACCGATGGCGGTGGAGATCAGCACGGCAGGCACGGTGATCTTGATCGAGTTCCAGAAGTAACCGTCCACCGTGGCCCAGGCCTTGACCCAGCCGATACCGGTGACCACGGTCGGCCAGCTCAGCAGGTTGCCGGTGCTGATGTCTTCCGGGGTCTTGAAGCTGGTCAGCAGCATCACCACCAGCGGTACCAGGTACAGCAGCACGGCGAAGATCAGCACCGCGTAGATCGCGATGCGGCTCAGGCTGATGGCAGGTTTGGAAGCGAGACTAGTCATTACGCTTGGTCCTCAGCTCGGAGTAGAGGTAAGGCACGATGATCGCGAGGATCGCACCGAGCATCAGGATTGCACTGGCCGAGCCCATGCCCATCTGGCCGCGGCTGAAGGTGAACGAGTACATGAACATCGCCGGCAGGTCGGACGAGTAGCCCGGGCCGCCGGCCGTCATGGCCGCCACCAGGTCGAAGCTCTTGATCGCAATGTGCGCCAGGATCATCACCGCACTGAAGAACACCGGACGCAGGCTGGGCAGCACCACGCTCCAGTAGATGCGCGGCAGGCTCGCGCCGTCGATCTGCGCGGCACGGATGATCGATTGATCAACGCCGCGCAGGCCGGCGAGGAACATCGCCATGATGAAACCGGAGGCTTGCCACACGGCCGCGATGACCAGGCAATAGACCACGCGGTCCGGGTCGATCAGCCAGTCCAGGCGGAAACCTTCCCAGCCCCAGTCACGCAGGAGTTTGTCCAGGCCCATGCCCGGGTTGAGCAGCCATTTCCAGGCGGTACCGGTGACGATCATCGAGAGCGCCATCGGGTACAGGTAGATGGTGCGGATAAAGCCTTCGCGACGGATCTTCTGGTCGAGGAAAATCGCCAGGGTCACGCCGATCACCAGGGTGATGCCGATAAACATCCCGCCGAAAACAGCCAGGTTCTTGCTCGCTACCCACCAGCGGTCGTTGTCGAACAACCGCGCGTACTGCGCAAGGCCCGCCCATTTGTAGCTCGGCAGGAACGTGGAATTGGTGAACGAGAGTACAAACGTCCACAGGATGTAGCCGTAGAAGCCCACCAGCACGATGAACATGCTGGGCGCCAGCACCAGTTTGGGTAGCCAGCGCTGCAGTGCATCGAACGGCGAGGCTTTGCTGAACACAGCAACAGAACTCATGGGGAAATCCAATACAGGGAAAAAGGACTACAGGGTGAGTCTCTTGTCGAGCGCGGTTTGTGTGGGAGCTGGCTTGCCTGCGATAGCATCACCTCGGTGTAACCGATACACCGAGTTGCCTGCATCGCGGGCAAGCCCGACTCCCACAAAACCGCTCCCAGGCCTTACTTGGCTGACTTGATCGCAGCACCCAACTTCTTGGCGGTGTCGGCCGGGTCGGCTTTCGGGTCGTTGATGTAGTTGGTCACGACATCAAAGAACGCGCCTTGCACGGCCAGGGTAGTGGCCATGTTGTGCGCCATGCTTGGCTGCAGGCCGCCGGTCTTGGCGTCTGCCAGGAAGTCCTTGGCAGCGGTCTGGGCGCAGGAGTCGAAGCCGAGCTTGTCCATTTCATTGAGCATGTCGGTACGAACAGGGATCGAGCCCTTGTTGATGCTGAAGACTTTCTGGAAGTTTTCACCCAGCACGACTTTGGCGATGTCCTGCTGGCCGGCAGCAGTGCCTTTGTCTTTCTGCTTGAACACCGCCAGGGAGTCGATGTTGTAGGTGAAGGCCTTGTCGGTGCCTGGGAAGGCTACGCACTCATAGTCCTTGCCGGCGACTTTCTTGGCCGCGGTCCATTCGGACTTGGCCCAGTCACCCATGATCTGCATGCCGGCCTTGCCGTTGATGACCTTGCCCGCCTCCAGGTTCCAGTCCTGGCCTTTGCCGTCGACGTCCATGTAGGTCGCGACTTTCTTCAGCTCGGTCAGGGCCTTGACCATTTCCGGGCCGGTCAGGGCGCCGTTGTCGAGGTCAACCAGGGCTTTCTTGTAGCCATCGGCGCCCATCACCGACAGGACTACCGCTTCGAACACGGTGCTGTCCTGCCACGGTTGGCCACCGTGGGCGAGCGGAATGAAGCCGGCTTTCTTCAGCTTGTCGCCGGCGGCATAGAATTCTTCGAGGGTGGTCGGGTTTTTGGTGATACCGGCTTTCTTGAAGACTTCCGGGTTGATCCACAGCCAGTTCACGCGGTGGATGTTGACCGGGACGGCGACGTAGTCACCTTCGTACTTCACGGTATCCGAGACTTTCTTGTCGAGCAGCGAGTCCCACTTCTCTTCTTTGGCGACGTCTTTGAGCACGTCGGTGTCGAGCAGACCGGTGGAGGCCCATTCCTGGATATCCGGACCTTTGATCTGGGCGACGCCTGGAGGGTTGCCGGCAACCGCGCGGCTTTTCAGCACGGTCATGGCCGTGGCGCCACCGCCACCTGCAACGGCACCGTCTTTCCAGGTGAAACCGTCTTTCTCGACTTGGGCCTTCAGGACATCTACAGCCGCTTTCTCACCGCCCGAGGTCCACCAATGCACAACTTCAACCGTCCCTTTCGAGTCGGCGGCAAAAGCACTGAGGGGAAACAACGAGGCAACGGAAATAGCTACGGCGAGGCGATTAATCGCGTTCATCTGAGTACCTTTTCTTGTTGTTATGCATGCAAGTCTAGAGCTTGCGCTGCACGGAGTTTAAACATGGATGTTTTAAACGCAGGTAACAAAGGGATGGACAAATGTCACCACTTGGTGACATAGCGCCCAGCCCCGATGGCACTGGCCATGCTTGGCGCCAACGGGAGCGCAGGCAGCAATACCGCTTGCCAGGCATGGTACAGGTCCGGCTTGCCGCCCCAGATCGTGCTGCTGGGTTGGTTATGCGGGTTGAGTTCGTGGTGCCAACTGCCGTGGACACGGTCGATGAAGTGGGTTTCGCAAAATTCCCAGAAACGTCGGTACCAGATTTCGAAATGCAGTTCGCCCGTGCGCTTGAGCAAGGCCTGGGCGGCCGCGCTGGCTTCGGCGTGGGTCCAGTGCAGGCGTTCGCGCACCACCGGGCGCAGGTTCCAGTCCAGGGTGTAGACGATGCCCGGCGCGCCATCCACGGCCCAGGCATATTCGCAGGCGCTGGCGAACAGCCCCCTGGCATCGCTCACCAGCCAGTCCGGCGTGGCCAGCCCGGCCAACAGGCGTGCAGCTTCCAGGTGCAGCACCAGCCGCGCCCATTCAAAACCATGGCCGGGAGTGATGCCGTAGGGGCGGAAGCCATCGGCGGGGTTGTCTTCGTTGTAGCCGAGCAACGCTTGCCAATGCGCGTCGAAATGCTCGATGACCATGAACTGGTTGCCGGCGGCGTGGGTGTGGATAACCCGCTCGACGATGCGCAAGGCGCGGTCAAGCCAGCGGGTGTCGCCGGTGACATCGGCCAGGGCGAGAAAGGCCTCGGTGGCGTGCATGTTGCTGTTGGCGCCGCGGTAGGCTTCGACACCGCTCCAGTCCTGGGCGAAGGACTCGAGCATCACGCCCTCTTCTTCGCTCCAGAAAAACTGCTCGATGATGTGGATCGCGTCGTTCAACAAGGTCTGTGCACCCGGAGCACCGGCCACCACCGCCGAGCTGGCGGCCAGGGCGACAAACGCATGCAGGTAGGCGGCCTTGCCACGGTTGCCATCGAGGGCACCGGGCGCTGCGAACCAGCCACCGTGCTCGCTGTCGCGCAGCGGGCCGCTCAGGGCCGCGACACCGTGCTCGACGAGTTCGGCATAGCCCGGCAGGCCCTGGGCATGGGCCATGGCGAAGCTGTGGGTCATGCGCGCGGTGTTCATGGTTTCGGCGTGGGCGTTGGCCGGCAGTTGGCCGTTGTCGTCCAGGTTGCCAAAACCCTCGGGCAGGCGAGAGGCCTTGGCGAATGTCAGCAGGCGCTGGCCTTCAGCGGCAAGCCAGGCGTGATGGGCAGGTGCATTCAGCCAACTGCTGGCAGGCAGTGGTTGCGTGGTCATGGGTGGCCCTTATTGTTTTTTGTGGGATGACCGGAGTCTAAACAAGGGTGAAGGACGGGCAAGTAACGAAGGGGAAGGGAAATGTCACCAAGTGGTGACATTTACGGAGGTAGCCATCAGCCCATGCATGGACGGTGGGGACCGGGTAGCCTGCAGGGTGGCGGGTCCCTGGTGCACCGCCATCGCTGGCAAGCCCGTTCCTACAGTTTTAACCGCTTCACAACCGACCAGCCCTGGTGGTCTTTACTGGCCGAGCGGTGTGGCAGTCGCCGGCGCGTTGAGGCGCTGGTTCAGGTTCTGCACCTGGCTCTGCAGGGTGGTGATGTTGCGCGTGGTCTGGATGCGGAACACGTCGAACTCTTTATTGGTCGGCGCATCGCTGTTGGCCGGCTGATTGTCCTGGGCACTCTTGAGCACCACCAGGTCCTGCTCGATACGCGCGATGGCGGCGCTCGGGTTGCCCTGCTTTTTCAGCGCCGCGACGTCCGCAGCGAGCTCCTTGATTTCGGCATCACGCTTGCCGGCATCGCCCTGCGCCGCCTTGAGCGTCGCCACTGCGTCGGTCAGCGCTTGCACCTGGCCTTGCAGCCGGGTGTTGGCGTTGGACAGGTCGGTGGTGCTCGCGGTCATCTGTGCCAGGCGTTTGTCCAGCTCGGTGGCCTGGCCGGCCACGCCCACTTGCTGCTTGCCCTGCTCCAGCAACTGGGTTTCCAGCTGCTTGATCTGCAATTTGAGCGCTTCGCTGCCGTTGTTCACGCTGGCCTCGCTGGCCACGACCTTGCCGGAAATATCCTGCAGCCGCCCTGCGGCTTCTTCGCTGATGCGCGCAAAGCTTTCCTGGGTGGCTACCAGTTGCTGGCCCATCAATGAGATCTGCTGGAAGCTCCACCACGCCAGGCCGGCGAAGGCGATCAGCAGGGCGCCGATCAATGCCCACAACGGGCCGGTGCTGGCGCTCTTGACCTTGACCACGGGCGTGTTGCGCGAGCGCACCGAAGTGGCGGGAGTCGGTTCGAAATCATCGTCATCCCCGTGATCGGCCCGCAGGCTGGGAACGTTGTCGAAGTCGTCGTTGGCATCGTTGCGCATGAATCAACCCTGAATCGGTGAGGTGGCTAGCGGGGGAGCCGAGCGTGGGGAGTATAAACCGCAGGCCCGCCGCACTGATCGACCCGGAACCACGAATTCGGTTCCCGATGTGTTGCTGGTTGTGAGCTTACTTCAACCCCGGTTCCTGGGCCTTCCACCAGCTGCAGAACTCGTCGAGGGCAGTCCACAGGCTGACCTTGGGCTCGTAGTCCAGATAATGCCTGGCGCGGCTGATGTCGAGGGTGAAATCTTTGTTCATGACCTGCATGCCCAAGCGCGACAACGCCGGTTCCGGTCGACCCGGCCACATCGCGCAGAAGGCTTCATTGAGCGCGGCGACGCTGTAGGACAGGCCGTAGGAGCGATAACGCGTCACTTGGGGCAACTGCATTTGGCGCATGACGTAATTCACCACATCCCACACCGGCACCGGAGTGCCGTTGCTGATGTTGTAGGCCCTGCCCAACGCCGAACCGGGCGCGAGCAAACTGCCAAGCAGCGCTTCGTTGAGGTTGTGTACGCTGGTGAAATCGACCTTGTTGAGGCCGTCGCCGACGATGGCCAGGCGGTTCTTGCGCTGCATTTTCAGCAGGCGCGGGAAAATGCTCATGTCGCCGGCGCCGGTCACAAAACGCGGGCGCAGCGCGATGACTTCGAGGCCGAATTCTTGGGCACCGAAGACTTTTTGCTCCGCCAGGTATTTGGTCGCGGCATACGGATGCTTGAAGCGCTTGGGCACTTGCTCTTCGGTCAGCCCGAGATGGTCGCGCCCATCGAAGTAGATCGACGGCGAGGACAGGTGCACCAGGCGCCCGACCTGTTGCTTGAGGCACGCCTCGACCACGTTTTCCGTGACCAGCACATTGCCCTGGTGAAAATCCTGATATTTGCCCCACAGCCCGACGGCGCCGGCGCAATGCACCACGGCTTCGACATCGCGGCACAGGTCGCGCACCAGGTCGGCATCATTCAAATCACCCTGGATAAACTCGGCGCCGCGCCTGACCAGGTGTTCCACACCCTCGGCGCGTCGCCCGTTGACCCGCACGTCCAGGCCCTGCTCCAGGGCGAAACGCGCAAAGCGCCCGCCGATGAAGCCGCTTGCGCCGGTGACCAGAACTTTCATGGAGCCTCCTACGGATGCAACTGCAAGCTTCAAGCTATCAGTTGCAAATTAAATACGATCTGCAAGCTTTTCTCTTGCAGCTTGCAACTTGACGCCAGCTACTGCTGATAGGGCACCAACCATTGCCCACATGCCTGGGCCAGATGGTCAGTCAGCAGGCCCAACAGCTGCCCGCCACTGCGCCAATGATGCCAGTACAACGGCACATCAATGGGCTTATCTGGCAATAACTCCACCAGCACGCCCCGTTCCAACTGGTCGCGCACCTGCAATTCCGGCACCAGGCCCCAGCCAAGCCCGGCTTCAGTGAGGCGGATAAAGCCTTCGGACGAGGGGCATAAATGGTGTTCGAAACCGCCGTCCACACCGAGGGACGCCAGGTAGCGATGCTGCAAAAAATCATCCGGGCCAAACACCAGCGCGGGCGTGCGCGCCAACTGGTCGGCGCGTACGCCCGCAGGAAAATGCCGCGCAATAAATGCCGGGCTGGCCAACGCCCGATAGCGCATGGCACCGAGCAACAGGCTGCGCGCACCGGCCACCGGGCGCTCGCTGGCGCAGATGCAGGCGGCCACTTCGCCGGCACGCATGCGCTTGAGGCCGACGGTCTGGTCTTCCACCACCAGGTCCAGCAACAAGTGCTGCTCGGCACAAAACCCGCTGACCGCCTCGGCCCACCAGGTCGCCAGGCTGTCGGCATTCAGCGCGATGCGCAGACGTTCGGGCATGCCCTCCTCGTCCAGCGCCGGCACCTGGCTCTGCAGATCGCGCTCCAGCAGCCGCACCTGCTGCACATGGTTGAGCAGCCGCCGCCCGACATCCGTGGGCGTCGGCGGCGTGGCCCGTACCAGCACCGGCTGGCCGATGCGTGCCTCAAGCAATTTGATCCGCTGGGAAATCGCTGACTGCGACAGCCCCAGCACTTGTGCGCCGCGCTCGAAGCCGGCCTGTTCCACCACCGCCGCCAGGGCGGAGAGCAATTTATAGTCGAACATCAGTTTCTCTAATGAGCGATCAGCAATATTGGTTTTTCTTATACAGCCTGCGCCATGAGAATAGCCAGCATCGCTTCCCTCTTTATAAGGAAACCTCCCATGGCCGGCGAAACCGCCCTGGCAACACTGTTGCGCAGCATGAGCCCGCACCTGAACGAGGGTGACTACGTGTTCTGCACCTTGCCCGATCACCGCATCCCCGCGGGTTGCGAGGTGATCGGCAGCTTCCGCGAGCAGGAAGGCCTGACGCTGATCCTGGAACGCCAGCAGGCCGAAACGGCTGGATTGGCCTTCGACTATGTGGCGGCGTGGATCACCTTGAATGTGCACTCGGCGCTCGAAGCCGTGGGCCTGACTGCCGCGTTTGCCAGCGCCCTGGGCAAGGCCGGGATCAGTTGCAACGTGATCGCCGGCTACTACCACGATCACCTGTTTGTCGGCCGCGCGGATGCCGAGCGCGCCATGAATGTACTGCGCCAGTTGGCGACGGACGCGGAGTAAAGCGTATGTGGCAAAGCTATCTGAATGGCCTGTTGGTGGCGCTCGGCCTGATCATGGCGATCGGGACGCAGAACGCCTTTGTCCTCGCGCAAAGCCTGCGCCGCGAACATCACCTGCCCGTAGCAGCGCTCTGCATCGTGTGCGATGCCATCCTGGTTGCGGCCGGTGTCTTCGGCCTGGCCACGGTGCTCGCGCAAAACCCGCTGCTGCTGGCCATCGCCCGCTGGGGCGGCGCGGCATTCCTGTTGTGGTACGGCACATTGGCGCTGCGTCGGGCGTTTTCCAGGCAAAGCCTGGAGCAAGGCAATCACGTCAAGATGCGCTCGTTACGCGCGGTATTGCTCAGCGCCCTGGCCGTGACATTGCTCAACCCCCACGTGTACCTGGACACGGTGCTGCTGATCGGCTCATTGGGCGCTCAACAAACCGAACCGGGCGCCTACGTGGCCGGCGCCGCCAGTGCTTCATTCCTGTGGTTCGCCACGCTGGCACTCGGCGCGGCCTGGTTGGCGCCATGGCTGGCACGCCCGGCGACGTGGCGTCTGCTGGACCTGTTGGTGGCGGTGATGATGTTCAGCGTGGCCTACCAATTGATCAGCGCTTGAGGAATATTCCAAAACGCTCTGGAACCTCTATCCCACACAGTTGTTGCGTGGTTTTGCCGCACCCCCGGTGCTATGATCCGGACCCTGCGCCGCAAAGAGTACAAACTCCCCGGCGCTTGTTTGGCCGCCCGTGATCGGCCTTGCGCTCACCGCAACTGACCTGATTAGGAGAATCATCATGGCTTTCGAATTGCCGCCGCTGCCCTACGCACACGATGCCCTGCAGCCGCACATCTCCAAGGAAACCTTGGAATACCACCACGACAAGCACCACAACACCTATGTCGTGAACCTGAACAACCTGGTGCCTGGCACCGAGTTCGAAGGCAAGACCCTGGAAGAGATCGTCAAATCCTCTTCGGGCGGCATCTTCAACAACGCCGCTCAGGTCTGGAACCACACCTTCTACTGGAACTGCCTGGCGCCAAACGCCGGTGGCCAACCGACCGGCGCACTGGCTGAAGCCATCAACGCAGCCTTCGGTTCGTTCGACAAGTTCAAGGAAGAGTTCACCAAGACGTCCGTCGGCACCTTCGGTTCCGGTTGGGGCTGGCTGGTGAAAAAGGCTGACGGTTCCCTGGCCCTGGCCAGCACCATCGGCGCCGGCAACCCGCTGACCAACGGCGACACCCCGCTGCTGACCTGCGACGTCTGGGAACACGCCTACTACATCGACTACCGCAACGTGCGTCCAAAGTATGTGGAAGCGTTCTGGAACCTGGTCAACTGGAAGTTCGTGGCTGAGCAGTTCGAAGGCAAGACCTTCACTGCCTAAGCAACCCTTGCAGTAGAAAAAGCCCGGCCCTGTGCCGGGCTTTTTTGTGGCCGTTGGTTCAAGCGCAAGGGCAGGCAAAGCTCCATGGAACTCAACGACACGCAGTGACCACCCAGGCGGCAGGAGGAATGTCCCTCTTGATTGATGTTGGAGAGTGTAATCATGGCAATCGCAGGAGTAGGTGCAGCAGCTGCAGTTATCCCCCTGGCCACAACCCTCGCCCCGGTGGTGATAGGAGGTGGGATGCAAGCTATAGGAGTGGCAACGAGCGTAATCGCGTCGCTGTCTCAATCCATGTCAAACGCCCAGAGAGACAACCCAAACCAGGTACCAGCCGGGTAAAGGCCGCAGCGCTCGCTTCCCTGGGCTTCCAGGGAGGCGAAAAACGCAGCCCCTCCCCGTCCCCGTCACTCGCCTGATTGACCGCCTTCCATTTCCCCTCGCACCCGCCAACATCCCCCGCCCCTGGCTCCCTCAACGCCGCAAAGTACCGTCAGCCGCAATGTCCCTTTGACTGCCCTCACGGGATTGCCAATACTCATGGCATATTGAGGCCACCCGCATGGAACAAGGAATGACCCTTTGAAGCTGGAACTCAAGAACAGCTTGTCGGTGAAGTTGCTACGGGTTGTGCTGCTGTCGGCATTGATCGTGGGCGTGGCGCTGAGCGTGGCGCAGATCGTTTTCGATGCCTACAAGACGCGCCAGGCCGTGGCCGGCGATGCCCAGCGCATCCTCGACATGTTTCGCGACCCCTCGACGCAGGCCGTCTACAGCCTGGACCGCGAGATGGGCATGCAGGTCATCGAGGGGCTGTTCCAGGACGACGCGGTGCGCATGGCCTCCATCGGCCACCCCAACGAAACCATGCTGGCGGAAAAGAGCCGCGCCCTGCAGCAGGCCCCCAGCCGCTGGCTGACCGACCTGATCCTGGGCCAGGAACGCACCTTCACCACGCCCCTGGTCGGCAAAGGCCCCTACAGCGAGTATTACGGCGACCTCAGTATCACCCTCGACACCGCCACCTATGGCCAGGGGTTTATCGTCAACTCGGTGATCATCTTCATTTCCGGGGTGCTGCGCGCCCTGGCCATGGGCCTGGTGCTGTACCTGGTCTATCACTGGCTGCTGACCAAGCCGTTGTCGCGGATTATCGAACACCTGACCTCGATCAACCCCGACCGGCCCAGCGAGCACAAGATCCCCCAGCTCAAGGGCCATGAGCGCAACGAACTGGGGCTGTGGATCAATACCGCCAACCAATTGCTCGAATCCATCGAACGCAATACCCACCTGCGCCATGAAGCGGAAAGCAGCCTGCTGCGCATGGCCCAGTACGACTTCCTCACCGGCCTGCCGAATCGCCAGAAACTGCAGGAGCAACTGGACAAAATCCTGATCGACGCCGGTCGTCGCCAACGCCGCGTGGCGGTGTTGTGCGTGGGCCTCGATGACTTCAAAAGCATCAACGAACAGTTCACCTATCAGGCCGGCGACAAATTGCTGCTGGCCCTGGCCGACCGCCTGCGCGCCCACAGCGGCCGACTCGGTGCCCTGGCCCGCCTGGGTGGCGACCAGTTCGCACTGGTGCAGGCCGATATCGACCAGCCCTACGAAGCCGCGGAGCTGGCGCAAAGTATCCTCGATGACCTGGAGGCGGAATTCGCCCTCGATCACGAGGAAATCCGCCTGCGCGCCACCATCGGTATCACGTTGTTCCCGGAAGATGGCGACAGCACCGAGAAGTTACTGCAGAAAGCCGAACAGACCATGACCCTGGCCAAGAGCCGTTCGCGCAACCGCTATCAGTTCTATATCGCCAGCGTCGACAGTGAAATGCGCCGCCGCCGCGAGCTGGAGAAAGACCTGCGCGACGCCCTCAGTCGCGACCAGTTTCACCTGGTGTACCAGCCGCAGATCAGCTACCGCGACCACCGCGTGGTCGGCGTGGAAGCACTGATCCGCTGGCAACACCCGGAACACGGCCTGGTCCCGCCCGACCTGTTTATCCCGCTGGCGGAGCAGAACGGCACCATCATCCCGATTGGTGAATGGGTGCTGGACCAGGCCTGCCGCCAGTTGCGCGAATGGCACGACCTGGGCTTTGTCGGCCTGCGCATGGCGGTCAACCTGTCCACCGTGCAGTTGCACCACGCCGAGCTGCCACGGGTGGTCAACAACCTGATGCAGATCTACCGCCTTCCGCCGCGCAGCCTGGAACTGGAAGTCACCGAGACCGGCCTGATGGAAGACATCAGCACTGCCGCCCAGCACTTGCTGAGCCTGCGCCGTTCCGGGGCGTTGATTGCGATCGATGACTTCGGCACCGGCTATTCATCCCTGAGCTACCTCAAGAGCCTGCCGCTGGATAAAATCAAGATCGACAAGAGCTTCGTCCAGGACCTGCTGGACGATGACGACGATGCCACCATCGTGCGGGCCATCATCCAGTTGGGCAAAAGCCTGGGCATGCAAGTGATCGCCGAAGGCGTGGAAACCGCTGAGCAGGAGGCCTACATCATCTCCGAAGGCTGTCATGAAGGTCAGGGCTATCACTACAGCAAACCCTTGCAGGCCCGGGAGTTGGCGGCTTTTTTGAAGCAGTCCGAGCGTAATAGCGAAGTGATTCTCTGAGCGCTCGAATCGATACTAAATATTTCCCTCGTATAACCCTTTACACAAAATGCAAATCTTTCGCATTATGTCGCAGCTTTTTTGCGCTCCCCCGCGCGCCCTATCAACAACCGAAGCAGGATGTTCGCCATGATTCGTATGCCCCTGGCCACCGCCAGTCTGCTGGCCATTGCCATTTCTCTCGCCGGTTGCGGCGAAGGTAAAGACAAGGCCGCAGCGCCCCAGGCGCCGACCCCGGCTGCCAGCACTACCGCTCCAGCGGCTGCCACCCCTGCCGGCCAGGTCGATGAAGCGGCCGCCAAGGCCGTGGTCGCGCATTACGCAGACATGGTGTTCGCGGTCTACAGCGATGCCGAGTCCACTGCGAAAACCCTGCAAACCGCCATCGACGCCTTCCTCGCCAAGCCGAACGCCGACACGCTGAAAGCCGCGCGCGACGCCTGGATCGCCGCCCGCGTGCCGTACCTGCAGAGCGAAGTGTTCCGCTTCGGCAACACCATCATTGATGACTGGGAAGGCCAGGTGAACGCATGGCCGCTGGACGAAGGCCTGATCGACTACGTCGACAAATCCTACGAACACGCCCTGGGTAACCCGGGTGCGACTGCCAACATCATCGCCAACACCGAGATCCAGGTCGGCGAAGACAAGGTCGACGTGAAGGACATCACTCCGGAAAAACTCGCCAGCCTCAATGAGCTGGGCGGTTCCGAAGCCAACGTCGCCACCGGCTACCACGCCATCGAATTCCTGCTCTGGGGACAGGACCTGAACGGCACCGGCCCTGGCGCCGGCAACCGTCCTGCCTCGGACTACCTGACAGGTGACGGCGCCACCGGCGGCCACAACGAGCGTCGCCGCGCCTACCTGAGCGCCGTGACCCAACTGCTGGTGAGCGACCTGGAAGAAATGGTCGGCAACTGGAAACCCAACATCGAAGACAACTACCGCGCCACCCTGGAGGCAGAACCTGCCACCGACGGCCTGCGCAAAATGTTGTTCGGCATGGGCAGCCTGTCCCTGGGCGAGCTGGCCGGTGAACGCATGAAGGTTTCGCTGGAAGCCAACTCGCCGGAAGACGAGCAAGATTGCTTCAGCGATAACACCCACAACTCGCATTTCTACGACGCCAAGGGCATCCGCAACGTCTACCTGGGCGAGTACACCCGCGTCGATGGCACCAAGCTGACCGGCGCCAGCCTGTCGTCCCTGGTGGCCAAGGCTGATCCAGCTGCCGACACCGCCCTGAAGGCTGACCTGGCGGCGACCGAAGCGAAGATCCAGGTCATGGTTGACCACGCCAAAAACGGCGAGCACTACGACCAACTGATCGCCGCTGGCAACGAAGCCGGCAACAAGATCGTGCGTGAAGCGATCGCCGCACTGGTCAAGCAGACCGGTTCGATTGAAGCAGCCGCAGGCAAGCTGGGTATCAGCGACCTGAACCCGGATAACGCTGATCACGAGTTCTGATCAGTGCGGCGGTGAAAAAGGCGACCTTCGGGTCGCCTTTTTTATACCCGTGTGGGAGCTGGCTTGCCTGCGATAGCGGTGGATCAGTCCTACCTTATCAACTGATACACCACTATCGCAGGCAAGCCAGCGCCCACCGCTGAACCGCGTTGCGGCGCGTACCCCGGTTTACATGCACTGCACCGCAGGTAGAATGGCGCCACCCTCAACCCCCGAGCGAACTTCATGGCGTTGCCGACCCTACGCATCATCGGTTTCATCATCGGCATCTTCCTGATCACCCTCGCGATCGCCATGGTCGTGCCAATGGCCACCCTGGTGATCTTCGAACGCACCAGTGACCTGCCCTCGTTCCTCTGGGCCAGCCTGATCACCTTTATTGCCGGTTTGGCCCTGGTGATTCCCGGCCGCCCCGAACATGTGCACCTGCGCCCGCGCGACATGTACTTGCTCACGGTCAGCAGTTGGGTGGTGGTGTGCGTGTTCGCCGCGCTGCCGTTTCTGCTGACCCAGCACATCAGCTACACCGACTCGTTCTTCGAAAGCATGTCCGGCATCACCGCCACCGGTTCCACCGTGCTGAGCGGGCTGGACACCATGTCACCGGGCATCCTGATGTGGCGCTCACTGCTGCACTGGCTCGGCGGCATCGGCTTTATCGGCATGGCGGTGGCGATCCTGCCGCTGCTGCGTATCGGCGGCATGCGCCTGTTCCAGACCGAATCCTCGGACCGCTCGGAAAAAGTCATGCCCCGCTCGCACATGGTGGCGCGGCTGATCGTGGCGGCGTATGTGGGCATCACCATCCTTGGCAGCCTGGCGTTCTGGTGGGCCGGCATGGGCCTGTTCGACGCGATCAACCATGCGATGTCGGCGATTTCCACCGGTGGATTCTCCACCTCCGACGAATCCCTGGCCCACTGGAAACAGCCCGCGGTGCACTGGGTCGCGGTGGTGGTGATGATCCTCGGCAGCCTGCCGTTCACCCTGTACGTGGCGACCCTGCGCGGCAACCGCCGTGCGTTGATCAAGGACCAGCAGGTGCAAGGCCTGCTCGGTTTGCTGGTGGTGACCTGGCTGGTGCTCGGCACCTGGTACTGGTGGACCACCGACTTGCATTGGCTTGATGCACTGCGCCATGTGGCGGTGAACGTCACCTCGGTGGTCACCACCACCGGCTTTGCACTGGGGGACTACAGCATTTGGGGCAACTTCTCGCTGATGCTGTTCTTCTACCTGGGATTTGTCGGCGGCTGCTCCGGCTCCACGGCGGGCGGGATCAAGATCTTCCGCTTCCAGGTCGCCTACATCCTGCTCAAGGCCAACTTGAACCAGCTGATTCACCCACGGGCGGTGATCAAGCAGAAGTACAACGGCCACCGCCTCGACGAAGAAATCGTGCGTTCGATCCTGACGTTCTCGTTTTTCTTCGCTATCACCATCTGCGCCATCGCCCTGGCCTTGTCGCTGCTGGGCCTGGACTGGATGACGGCGCTGACCGGCGCGGCCAGCACCGTGTCCGGCGTCGGCCCGGGGCTGGGCGAGACCATCGGGCCGGCGGGCAATTTCGCCAGCCTGCCGGATGCGGCCAAGTGGATCCTGTCGCTGGGCATGCTGCTGGGCCGACTGGAGATCATTACAGTCTTTGTTCTGTGCATTCCGGCATTTTGGCGTCACTGACCGTCGACGCATCCTGCAACCGCGCCCGGTATTCGCCGGGCGTGGCATCGAACCAGCGGCGAAACGCGCGAAAGAAGTTGCTCGGGTCGGCAAACCCCAGCAGGTAGGCGATTTCCAGCAGGGTCATGCTCGGCTGTGCGAGGTACTGCTCGGCCAATTCGCGACGGGTGTCATCGAGCAGGGTCTGGAAACTGGTGCCCTCTTCCTGCAAGCGCCGCTGCAACGTGCGCTGGGACAGGTGCAGGGTCTGGGCCACCACTTCACGCTTGGGCTCGCCCTGTGGCAACAGGCGGCACAGCACCTGACGCGCCTTGTGCGTCACACGGCTTTCCGAGAAACGCGCCAGGTACTCACCGGCAAACCGATCGTGCAGCAGCGCCATGGCCTCGTTGGCCGTGGGCAGCGGCGCGTCCATGTCGGCGCGTTCGAAGATCAGCGCGTCATACGGCGCATTGAATTCCAGCGGGGCATGGAACGCTTGTTTGTAGGGCGCCAGGTCCACCGGTTGATCGCCTTGCAGCAGCACCTTGCGCGGTTGCAGGGTGCGCCCGGTCAGCCAGCCACACAGCGCCAGGGCACTCGCCAGCGAGGCTTCGGCGCTTTGCCGGGTGGGCGGCAGGTGATCGCCATGCACGGTGAGGATCAGCGCGTAACCTTCGGGGAGCAGGCGGAAACTGAGGTCGGCGCTTTCGGCGATGATCCGCTGGTAGCGCACCAGGCGCATAAACCCCTCGGCGAGGGTGTTGCTGGACATCAACGCATACCCGGCCACATGAAACGATGCCGGACGCACCACCTTGCCCATGTTCAGGCCAATCGCCGGGTTGCCCGAGACCTCCACCGCCCGCTGCCACAGCCGGGTCATGGAATCTTGTGGGAAGCGTGCATCGGGGTCGCTGAGCGCGGCGTAGTCCAGGCCGAGTTGCTTGAACAAGGCGCGGCAATCCAGGCCGTCGATTTCCAACGCCTTGACTATCCCCATCGCCCAGCTTGCAGAAGTTGTTCGTTCGCTCATGGCGTCTTCTTAATAAAGCAGGCTCAAACGGCAGCCAGGAAGCCAAGGATACTAAAGTGGCATCCATTGTCACTGGCTGTTACCACTGATCACTCTAGACTCAAATAAGCTCCCCGCCGAACATCTGTTGGGCGGCACAACAATCAAAGGGCCGGTCACCGTGGAAAACGTCAAGCGATTCAACAGCTTTGCCGAGTTTTACCCGTATTACCTGACTGAGCACGCCGACAGCACCTGCCGGCGCCTGCACTTTATCGGCACCACCCTGGTGATCGGCATCCTCGCGTATGCCATCGGCAGAGGCTCGTTGGGCTTGCTGCTGGCCGTGCCGATTGCCGGCTACAGCTTTGCCTGGGTCGGTCACTTCTTCTTTGAAAAGAATCGCCCGGCGACCTTCCAGCACCCGTTCTACAGCTTGCTGGGGGATTTTGTGATGTACCGCGACATGATTCTCGGCAAGGTGCCCTTCTGAGGTGTGACCCCGTGTCACTTGCGTAAAACAATGAAAGTTCGTTCATTGGTCGAGATTAAATTCTTTTTGTCATTTTCAGTGCTGTATCCTGCCAAGGCTTTTTGAGAGCGCGGAATCACCTGCGATTGAAAAAACAGACTTTGCGAGGAGCGACGACGATGCACGAGATACCTAATCTCCCCTTCCCAAGCCTGCACCCTACTGAGCAGCCAACACCGCAGCAGGCCAGCGACCAGCAGCCTGAGGCCAAAGAAGCACCACCAGTCGACAGCGAAAGCCAGGACTGACGCCGTACCAGACCGTGTGGAAAGCGCACCTTTGAGCGCTTTCCACACTGCCTGAATCACCCGAGATACCTGCCATGACCGATACCCTCCCCGACACCCCGGACGCCGCCGTACTCGACGCTGCCTTGCAGATGGTCGAAGTGTGGAACCGCCTCAGCGCGGACAAGCAAGCCAAGCTGCTCAAGCGTTTTGGCACCCAGGAAAACGCGTTGGCGGCCCTGGTCACCACGCAATTGCTGGCCCCTTCCCAAGCCTGACGCAGTGCCGACCTGACGTTTTTGCGTTTTAGCGCCCTGCGCCGGCCCAAGCCCGGTATCATTAGCCGCCTATCTTTACCTGCTGCGACAGTGGACCTCTCCCATGCCAGATACCCAGCGCCCCATGGCGGTCACGCTGCAAGTCGTTTCCATCGTGTTGTTCACCTTTATCGGCTACCTGAATATCGGCATCCCGCTGGCCGTATTGCCTGGCTATGTCCACAGTGAGCTGGGCTACGGCGCGGTCATCGCCGGCCTGGTGATCAGTGTGCAATACCTGGCCACGCTGCTGAGCCGTCCGTACGCAGGCAAAATCATCGACAACCTGGGCAGCAAGCGCGCCGTGCTGATCGGCCTGGTGGGCTGCGGCCTGAGCGGCGTGTTCATGCTGCTCGCGGCGTGGTTCTCCAGCTTGCCGGCCGTGAGCCTGGGCAGCCTGCTGATCGGCCGCCTGGTGCTGGGCAGCGCGGAAAGCCTGGTCGGCTCGGGCGCCATCGGCTGGGGCATCGGCCGCGTGGGGGCGGCGAACACGGCCAAGGTGATTTCCTGGAACGGCATCGCCAGCTACGGCGCACTGGCGGTTGGCGCACCACTGGGGGTGCTGCTGGTCAGCCACCTGGGGCTGTGGAGCATGGGCGTCAGTATCATCCTGCTGGCGGTAATCGGCCTGCTGCTGGCCTGGAACAAGGAAGCGGCGCCGATCGTGGCCGGCGTGCGCCTGCCGTTCATGAATGTGCTGGGCCGGGTCCTGCCGCACGGCTGCGCGCTGGCCTTGGGCTCGATCGGCTTTGGCACCATCGCCACCTTTATCACCCTGTATTACACCACCCAGCATTGGGATAACGCGGTGTGGGCCCTGAGCCTGTTCGGCGCCAGTTTTATCGGTGCGCGCCTGCTGTTCGGCAACTTGATCAACCGGATTGGCGGCTTTCGCGTGGCGATTGCGTGCCTGTCGGTGGAAATCCTCGGGTTGCTGCTGCTGTGGCTGGCACCGGATGCGAACTTGGCCCTGGCCGGCGCGGCGTTGAGCGGCTTCGGTTTTTCCCTGGTGTTTCCGGCGCTGGGAGTCGAGGCGGTCAATCTGGTGCCGGCGTCCAGCCGCGGGTCGGCGGTGGGGGCTTACTCGCTGTTCATCGACCTGTCGCTGGGCATCACCGGGCCGCTGGCCGGGGCGGTGGCGGCAGGTTTCGGCTTTGCATCGATCTTCCTGTTCGCCGCCCTCGCCGCCCTCGGTGGCTTGCTGCTCAGCGTGTACCTGTACCGCCAGGCGCCGAAGGCCCGCGAAGCGCGCGACGCCTAGAAGTCGACCTTGCCACGCCCGGCCTTGATACTGCCGCGCTTGGTCTTGGATTCGAGTCGACGCTTTTTCGAGCCGAGGGTCGGCTTGGTCGGGCGGCGCTTCTTCTCGACTTTGGTGGCACTGAGGATCAGCTCCACCAAACGCTCCAGCGCATCCGCGCGATTCTGCTCCTGGGTCCGGTATTGCTGGGCCTTGAGAATCAACACGCCTTCGCTGGTGATACGGCTGTCGCGCAGCGCCAGCAGCCGCTCCTTGTAGAACTCCGGCAGCGACGAGGCCGGAATATCAAAGCGCAAATGCACCGCGCTCGACACCTTGTTGACGTTCTGCCCACCGGCGCCCTGGGCGCGGATGGCGGTCAGCTCGATTTCGGCATCGGGCAGGTGCACGTTGTTGGAAATTACCAGCATCACTCAAAAACCTTAGGCAACGGACAAGCCCAACTCGGATAACAGCATCGACGCCTGGGCTTTGGAAATCACGGCGCCTTTGAACAGTTTGGCATCATTGAGGCGAAACCCGCTCAAATCCGCACCGCGCAAGTCGGCACCGGCAAAATTGGCGCCGTGGATACGGGCGTGGGCGAGGCTGCAGTCGATCAGTTCGGCCTTGCGAAAATCAGCGTCCGACAAATCGCTGTCGGAGAAGTCCAGGTTATTCAGCACGGTGCGCGCAAACGATAACCCGGACAGAAACGCGCTGTTCAGGCGGGTTTCACTGAAGCTCAGCCCCAGGGAGGCGCAATGGGTGAAGTTGGCGCCGGTCAATTTGCAGTGTTCAAAATTCGCCTGGGACAGCTTGCTGCGCTGCCAGCGGGTGTTGTTCAGGTCACAGCTGTGGAACTGCGCCTCCAACAGGTTTGCCGCCTCGAAAATCGCGTGGCCGGCCCGGCAGTTTTTCCACTGCGTGCCTTCCAGGCGCGCACCAAGGAAAGACGTCTGGACCAGGATGCAGCGTTCGAATACCCAGTGATCCAGCGACATGCGCGAGAGGTCAGCGCCACTCAGGTCGACGCCAATCAGGCGCAGAGGCCCGCCGTGCTGGTCGATCAGGTCTTCCAGCGCGTCACGCTGCAAGGCGCCGCCGTCGATATCAGTGAGTTGCATGGGGTCTGCGCTCCTGGAACGTTTAAACACGACGCGCGAGTCTACCCCGTCGGCGCCCACAAAAAACCCGGCACGCAGCCGGGTTTTCCGTTTGGGCGGGACGGCTTACTTCAACGCCGCACTCGCCGTACCCAGCGCCGCTTCGGCACTGCGCTTGTTCTTGATCCAGTAGCACACCGCCATGAACGCCACCCACACCGGGATCGCGTACACCGACACTTGGATCCCTGGAATCATCAGCATGATCACCAGGATAAACGCCACGAACGCCAGGCAAATGTAGTTGCCGTAGGGGTACCACAGCGCCTTGAACAACGGCACCTGGCCGGTGCGGTTCATGTGCTGGCGGAACTTGAAGTGCGAGAAGCTGATCATCGCCCAGTTGATCACCAGCGTGGCCACCACCAGCGACATCAGCAGTTCCAGCGCATGCTGCGGGATCAGGTAGTTCATCAGCACCGCCACCAGGGTGATCGCCGCCGATGCGAGGATCGAGCGCACCGGCACGCCGCGCTTGTCGATCTTGGCCAATGCCTTCGGCGCATCGCCCTGCTCGGCCATGCCCAGCAGCATGCGGCTGTTGCAGTAGGTGCCGCTGTTGTACACCGACAGCGCAGCGGTCAGCACCACGAAGTTGAGGATGTGCGCGGCAGTGTTGCTGCCCAGCATGGAGAACACCTGGACGAACGGGCTGCCGCTGTAGGCATCGCCAGAGGCGTTGAGGGTCGCCAGCAGGCTGTCCCATGGCGTCAGCGACAACAGCACGACCAGCGCACCGATGTAGAAGATCAGGATGCGGTAGATCACCTGATTGATTGCCTTGGGGATCACGGTGCGTGGCTGGTCGGCTTCGGCGGCGGTGAAGCCGAGCATTTCCAAGCCGCCGAAGGAGAACATGATGATTGCCATGGCCATCACCAAACCGCTGACACCATGGGGGAAGAACCCGCCGTGGTCCCACAGGTTGCTCACCGAGGCTTGCGGTCCGCCGCTGCCGCTGACCAGCAGGTAGCTGCCCAGGGCGATCATGCCGACGATGGCCACGACCTTGATGATGGCGAACCAGAACTCGGCTTCACCGAAGACTTTGACGTTGGCCAGGTTGATCAGGTTGATCAGCACGAAGAACGCCGCTGCCGAGACCCAGGTCGGGATCTCCGGCCACCAGTAGTGCACGTATTTGCCGACGGCGGTCAGCTCCGACATGCCCACCAGGATGTACAGGATCCAGCAGTTCCAGCCCGACAGGAAGCCGGCGAAACCGCCCCAGTACTTGTGGGCAAAGTGGCTGAAGGAGCCGGCGACCGGCTCTTCGACGATCATTTCGCCGAGCTGGCGCATGATCATGAAGGCAATGAAGCCGCAAATGGCGTAGCCGAGGATCATCGACGGGCCGGCGGACTTGAGCACCCCGGCCGAGCCGAGGAACAGGCCGGTGCCGATGGCGCCACCGAGGGCGATCAACTGGATATGCCGATTTTTCAGGCCGCGTTTCAGCTCGCCTGAAGAGGAATGGGGTCCACTCATGAAAAAGGTCTCACGCAAGGTTTGATGATGTTGATTGCAGGTTGCTGCCTTGAATTACCGACTCAAGCAGCGCCGCTCAAACCCCAGCGCAGGCACCAGGAGTACAGCGTCTTTCTAACGGTCATGCGTCACCTGTTTGTTTTTATCTGTGACGAAATCGAACCCGTCCGGCTCGTGGCCAGGCGGAGTGATCAGGGTAGGTAAACCCCGAGGTCTTGGCCTTTTGCGTGGTTACGCAAGGGGGGTCACAGTAAAACGCGGCGCATTGTACACCGCTCGACCGCTTGGGGCCGCCCCTCCAGCCGGCGTGCGACGATCTGTCAGGTAATCCTTACAGCGAGAAAGGGTCCAATAATGCCGCGACATTGTCGTAAATTAATCGTTACAGCATGGAAAATTCGCGTTACAGCTGTTCGGTGAAGAAAAATTGTCGATAGGAAAATTCTCCATCATCAGCATCGCCAGCTGCTTGTATTTGCTCAAGAAAAAACCAGCCCGGAAAAACAGAAGAAAAAATCCAAATGCAACGGTGTCAATAAATATTTTGCGTTCTGAAACACTCTTTCCTAGGTTCATCCCACTTGCCCAGCGAAGCCCGTTGGCAAGCCGTCCTCAAACAACGTCCTCTAGGAGATACACCATGCAAGCACTGGAAAACGACCTGGAAACCGAACTGCAACTCGACGATTGGTTTGAAGCGCCGACCCACGAGGCCGCCGTAGAGATGATGCAAGCCGACGCCGTCGTACCCTTCGGCACGGCGATGTGGCCATTCTGACACCCGGCAGGCAACCGGCAGGTGCTGTGCACGGCACCTGCTCCCTTACCCAAGGCACAGAAGGACACCCGTCATGGACAAGGCCCGCGCCGTCGAACACTTTCTCTACTACCTCGCCCACCACCCGGCCCTCGGCGGGCTGAGCCAGCCTACCGTGCTGCTGGGCCATACCGAGCGCTACGACGCCATTGCCCAGGCGATCACCCACAGCAGCGCCGCCCGTTTCAATTTCCAGGTGCAGCGCCTCGACCTGGCCGCCAGTGACACCCTGGCCCAGGCCATTGAGGCCTGCGACCTGTACCTGTTCCTCTACGATTCCTCCACGCTGCCCAACCCACGCGCCGAAGGCCCGGACTTTATCCGCGCACTGCACGGCGTGATGGCCGAACACTGGCAGAAGTCCCTGCTGTTCAAGGACTACGGCGACTACTTCTACGACACCTTCAGCGTCGAGCCGCAGCGCATCGCCGACCTCAACGCCACGCTGATCCGGCGCATGTCCCAGGCCAACGTGCTAAGTTTCACCGACAAGCACGGCTCACGCCTGCAGGCGCCGCTGAGCAGCATCAAGAAGTGGACCAATATCAACGGCATCGGCAACCACGACCTGGCACCCGGCGAGATCGCCACCCACAGCGAGGCCATCAGTGGCCAGGTGCGCTTTGTCGGCACCTTCCTGAGCACCATCCCATTTGCGCGCAAGTACGGCGTGCTGCAGTCGCCGCTGGAGCTGTGGATCGAGAACTCGACCATCTGTAGCGTGGCCAGCGACGTGCCGGGGCTGGCGGATGACTTCAACAAGTACCTGAACGCCAACCCGTCCAACCGGCGGGTGGAGGAGTTGGGGATCGGCACCAATGAAGGCGTGAAGGACCTGTACGCGCGCAACGCCGGGTTTGAAGAGCGCCATTGCGGGCTGCACCTGGGCCTTGGCGGCGGGCAGAAAGGCAGTCATCACCTGGACCTGATTTTCGCCAGCGGGGTCTTGGCGCTGGATGACAAGCCGGTGTTTGATGGACGGTTTGCGTTCTGATCACAAAATCCAGACACACTGGAGATTCAAATGTGGGAGTTGAGCCAGGCACAGCATTCAATCCAGACACCAATCAGTGTGGGAGCTGGCTTGCCTGCGATGGCGGTGGATCAGCTACATCATGGTTGACTGACCCACCGCTTCGCGGGCAAGCCCGCTCCCACAGTTTTGATTGCTGTTGGGCTTGGGCTTCGGCGTGCTGCACCGGCATTTGAGCGGACGGTACAACTCGGTTCCAACCTTGAAATACACCCCAAATATGGGAGTTGAGCCAGGCACAGCATTCAGTCCAGACACAAATCAGTGTGGGAGCTGGCTTGCCTGCGATGGCGGTGGGTCAGCTAAATCATGGTTGATTGACCCACCGCCTTCGCGAGCAAGCCCGCTCCCACAGTTTTGATTGCTGTTGGGCTTGGGATTCGGCGTGCTGCACCGGCATTTGAGCGGACGGTACAACTCGGATCCAACCTTGAAATACATACCAAATGTGGGAGCGGGTCAGCAAATCCAGACCAAAAAAAAACGCCAACCCTAGGGTTGGCGTTTGTGTGCAGCGCTTAGCGCATCACTGCGGCTTCTTGCGACCAAAACCTGGACGCTGACCCGAACCGGCCGGGGCGCCACGGCGCTTGCCAGACGGCTCGTCCGCGACCAGTTTCGGCCCGGGGCGCTTGTTTGCCGCCGGCTTGGCTGGACGCTTGGTGCTGGCGTTATCCGCTGGGCGATCGGTTTCACCACGGTTGCTGCGACCGCCGCTCGGCGTTTCACCACGGGCCGGACGCGGCGCACGTGGAGCACGCTCGCCTTCCTGACGCGACGGCGCCGTCGGGCGACGCTCGCCTTCGATGTGCGGCTCACGCGAGATGCGCCCACCGGTGGCAGGCGCGTTCAGCGCAGGGCGCAAGGTGCGCGCCACGCGCTCGGTACGCGCAACAGGACGCGAGGATTTACGCTGCATACGCTCAAGCTTGTCTTTGCTCTTGGCGTTCATCTGCGGCATCGCGACCGGCGTCAGGCCGACCTCGGCGCTGAGGATGTCGACTTCGTACTGGCTCATTTCGCGCCAGCGGCCCATCGGCAGGTCGGAGTTGAGGAACACCGGACCGAAACGCACGCGCTTCAGGCGGCTGACCACCAGGCCCTGGGATTCCCACAGGCGACGCACTTCACGGTTACGGCCTTCCATCACCACGCAGTGGTACCAGTGGTTGAAACCTTCGCCACCCGGTGCCTGCTTGATGTCGGTGAACTTGGCCGGGCCGTCTTCCAGCACCACGCCGGCCTTGAGGCGTTCGATCATCTCGTCGTC
Source organism: Pseudomonas aylmerensis (assembly GCF_001702265.1). Lineage (GTDB taxonomy): Bacteria > Pseudomonadota > Gammaproteobacteria > Pseudomonadales > Pseudomonadaceae > Aquipseudomonas > Aquipseudomonas aylmerensis. The sequence continues at coordinate 305,700 of NZ_MAUE01000045.1, read as the reverse complement.
GACTTCGCCGCGTACACGCACGGCGTATTCACGGTCCATCTCGTAGGACGGGTGCATCAGGCGGTTGGCCAGTTCACCGTCGGTGGTGAACATCAGCAAGCCGGTGGTGTTGATGTCCAGGCGACCGATGTTGATCCAGCGGCCTTCCTTGGGCTTGGGCATCTTGTCGAACACGGTCGGACGGCCTTCCGGGTCGTCACGGGTGCAGATCTCGCCATCGGGCTTGTTGTACATGATCACGCGGCGCACCGATTCGGCGGCCTCTTCACGCTTGATGACCTTGCCATCAATGGTGATTGCATCGTGCAGGTCGACGCGCTGGCCGAGGGTGGCCTCGACGCCGTTGACCTTGATGCGCTTCTGGGTGATCCAGGCTTCGACGTCGCGGCGCGAGCCCACGCCGATACGCGCCAGCACCTTTTGCAGTTTTTCGCCTGCTGGGCCGATTTCCTGGCTGTCGTTCTGGTCTTGGTCGTTCATCTTAAGCACCTCCCGGTGGGTCGATTCAGGCGTGGCCTGAAGAGTGTTGAAAGCGGGGCTTTGGGGCAATAGCGCGCCAAAGGGTCGCGAATCATACGCGCATGGCGCGCGTTGCGCATCAGAGACTAGTCGATTGGGCCGCCATCATTTGCTTTTCCGCCGACCGGTGGCCCCCAGCGCCAGCAGGCGCAGCTCGGCTTCGGCAACCACCGTGCGCTTGTCGGCTTTGTCGAGTTTCTTCCAGGCACGGATCTCGCGCTTGCTGCGACCACAGCCGACACAGATGTCGTCGTTGAATTTGCAGATGCTGATGCACGGGTCTTTGGTGGAACTCATTGAAATCCTCCCAGGCACTGGTTTTCTGTGGGAGCTGGCTTGCCTGCGATGGCATCACCTCGCATAGCAGAAAGACCGAGTCGCCTGCATCGCAGGCAAGCCAGCTCCCACATTTTGAAGCGGCGTCAGTCTTCGAATTGGCGGCGCTCGTTTTCGATGGCTTCGGCCAGCGCCTGGGCTTCGGCTTCTTCGTCGCTCAGCGACGGTTGCTCGAGGGCGGCGACGGCGGCCAGGAGCTTCTCGCGAGCTTCGGCGACACCGAGGATGTCTTCTTCGGGTTCAGGCTCAGCTTCTGCTTCGACTTCAGCCTCAACTTCAACGTTCACTTGGGCTTCAGCCTCTACATCAACGTCCGCTTGGGCTTGCGGCTCGGCAGCACCATCACGCAGCAAGTCGTCGAAGTCAGTCTTGATGCCCTGCTCCATGTCGTCCAGTTCCAGCAACAGCGTGTGGAAACTGGTTTCGTCCTTGGGTTCTTCCGGCTCGGCGCTGGCGTCGGCCAGTTCCTGCAGGCTCGCCGGGACCGGCGCGTCGTCGAAGTCGAGCACCGGCTCGGCTTCCATTTCGCGCAGCTCGGCCAGGGGCGGCAGGTCGTCGAGGTTCTTCAGGTTGAAGTGGTCGAGAAACACCTTGGTGGTAGCGAACATCGCCGGTTTGCCGGGCACATCGCGGTAGCCGACGATGCGGATCCACTCGCGCTCCAGCAAGGTCTTGACGATATGGCTGTTGACCGCCACGCCACGCACATCCTCGATTTCGCCGCGGGTGATCGGCTGGCGATAGGCGATCAGCGCCATCGTCTCGAGCATCGCCCGTGAATAACGCTGCGGGCGCTCTTCCCACAGTCGGCCCACCCACGGGGAAAATTTCTCACGAATCTGCAGGCGATAACCCGACGCCACTTCGCGCAGCTCGAAGGCGCGGCCATCGCAGGACTTGCGCAAGATCTCCAGGGCTTTCTTGAAGACTGGCGGCTCCGGGCGCTCGGCTTCTTCGAACAGTTCGAACAGGCGCTCCAGGGATTGCGGTTTACCCGAGGCCAGGAGAAAGGCTTCCAGCAGCGGCGCCAGTTCGCGGGGTTCAGTCAGATTCATCGATTCAGCTCTTTATTCGGCTCGCGCCCGCACGTGGATAGCCGCAAAAGGCTCATTCTGGACCAGCTCGACCAAGGATTCCTTGACCAGTTCGAGGATCGCCATAAAGGTCACCACGACGCCCAGGCGCCCTTCTTCGGCAGTGAACAGCTCGACAAACGGCACAAACCCGCCGCCCTTGAGGCGTTCGAGTACATCGCTCATGCGTTCACGGGTCGACAAGGCCTCGCGGCTGACCTGGTGGCTTTCAAACATATCGCCACGGCGCAGCACCTCGGCCATGGACATCAGCAATTCTTCCAGGCTCACGTCCGGCAACAATTTGCGCGCCCGGGCCTCGGGGGCATCGAGCTTGGGCACCACCACATCGCGGCCCACGCGGCTCAAGCCGTCTATGCCTTCGGCGGCGGCCTTGAAGCGCTCGTATTCCTGCAGGCGGCGGATCAGTTCGGCGCGCGGGTCGTCCTCTTCGGCCTCAATCGTCTCCGAGCGCGGCAGCAGCATGCGCGACTTGATCTCGGCCAGCATGGCGGCCATCACCAGGTACTCGGCGGCCAACTCCAGGCGCACCGACTGCATCAACTCGACATACCCCATGTACTGACGGGTGATTTCCGCCACCGGGATGTCGAGGATGTTGATGTTTTGCTTGCGGATCAGGTACAGCAGCAAGTCCAGCGGGCCTTCGAAGGCTTCAAGGAAGACTTCCAGCGCGTCCGGCGGGATGTACAGGTCCAGCGGCATTTCCATGACCGCCTGGCCATACACCATGGCAAACGGCAGTTCCTGCTGGGCGCCCGCCTGGCTGTCGACGGTTTCCACGGCCGACATTCAGGCCTCGGCCATGAAGGGGGCCGGGTCGCCGCAACCCACGCGGATCACTTCGGGTTCGCCGTCCGCCAGGTTGATCACGGTGGAGGCCTTGCCGCCGCCGAAGCCGCCGTCGATGATCAGGTCCACCTGTTTTTCCAGGAGTTGGCGCATTTCGTACGGGTCTTCCAGGGGCTCGGCGTCGCCGGGCATGATCAGCGACACGCTCATCAGCGGTTCGCCCAGCTCGGCCAACAGCGCGAGGGCGATGGGATGCTCGGGCACGCGCAGGCCGATGGTGCGTTTCTTCGGGTGCAGCAACAGGCGCGGCACTTCGCGGGTGGCGTTGAGAATAAAGGTGTAGGGCCCCGGCGTGTGAGCCTTGAGCAGGCGGAAGGTGCCGGTGTCGACTTTGGCGAACAGGCCCAGCTGGGACAGGTCGCTGCAGATCAGCGCGAAATTGTGCTTGTCATCCAGTTGGCGCAGGCGTCTTACACGCTCGACCGCGCCTTTGTCGCCGATCTGGCAACCGATGGCGTAGGACGAATCGGTGGGATAGATCACCACGCCACCGGCGCGAATGATCTCCACGGCCTGTTTGATCAGGCGCGCCTGGGGGTTTTCCGGATGAATCTGGAAGAATTGACTCACGTGTTCTACCTGTTCAGACGGTGGCAATAATGGGGTCATGCTTGAATCGCCCCCACAAGAGCGGCAAGTCTTCCGGGACGGGTCGATACTCGCCGATCTCGGACCAGCCGCCTGGGCCATGAAAATCACTGCCGGCACTGACCAGCAGACCAAATTCGCGGGCAAGAATCGCCAAGCTGCCCACCTGTTCGGCGGGTTGATAGCCGTTGACCACCTCAATCGCGTGGCCGCCCGCTCCAATATAGTCGCCAATCAGCTTGCGGCGCTTGCTGCGGGTGAAATCGTAATGCCAGGGATGCGCCAGGCTGACCCAGGCCCCGGATGCCCGCAGGGTCTCGACGGTGTCCTCCAGGGTCGGCCAGTGTTGCTTGACGTCGCCCAACTTGCCGGCGCCCAGCCATTTGCGAAAGGCTTCGGCGCGGTCCTTGACCAAACCTTCGCGCACCATCCAGTCGGCAAAGTGCGGACGGGCCGGTGCATTGCCGCTGTCGCCCAGTTCCTGCTGGATGGCGCGGGCGCCGTCGAGCGCGTTGGGCATGCCCTTGAGGGCAAGTTTTCGGCTTATTTCTTCGGACCGCAGCCAGCGGCCATCGTGCAATTGGGCGATGGCCTCGACCAGGGGCGGGGCGTTTTGATCGAATCCATAGCCCAGCACATGAATGGTGGCGCCACCCCAGGTACAGGATAATTCCACCCCGTTGACCAGCTGCATGCCCAGGGCATGCGCGGTTGCGCGGGCTTCATCCAGGCCTTCGAGGGTGTCGTGGTCGGTCAACGCCAGGACTCGCACGCCTTTTTCAAACGCACGCGCAACCAGTACCGCGGGCGCCAGGGCGCCGTCGGAGGCCGTGCTGTGGCAGTGCAAATCAACATTCACGGGAGTGTGTAACCTCAAGTCAGCTGGCGCTTTCGCTACCAAGGATGTTTGTTATTATGCCGCCACATCCAGCTTCTGGCTCTTACTGTGAAACAATTCATCGACTTCATCCCGCTGTTGCTGTTTTTCATCGTTTACAAACTCGACCCCAGGGTCATCGATATTGCCGGCCATGAACTGACCGTCGGGGGCATCTACAGCGCCACCGCCGTGCTGATCATCAGCTCCATCGTGGTCTACGGCGCCCTCTTCATCTCCCAGCGCAAACTGGAAAAAAGCCAATGGCTGACCCTGGTCGCCTGCCTGGTATTCGGCAGCCTGACCCTGGCCTTCCACAGCGAGACCTTCCTCAAATGGAAAGCCCCGGTGGTGAACTGGCTGTTTGCCCTGGCCTTCATCGGCAGCCACTTCATCGGCGATCGCCTGCTGATCAAGCGGATCATGGGCCACGCACTGACCCTGCCGGAGCCGGTCTGGACACGTTTGAACGTGGCCTGGATCGTGTTCTTCCTGTTCTGCGGCGCTGCCAACCTGTTCGTGGCCTTTACCTTCCAGGACTACTGGGTCGACTTCAAAGTCTTCGGCAGCCTGGGCATGACCGTGCTGTTCCTGATCGGCCAGGGTATCTACCTGTCGCGCCACCTGCATGACACCGACCCTACTACGCCAAAAACCGAGGACTGACATGCTCTACGCCATCATTGCCACCGATGTTGCCAACTCGCTGGAAAAACGCCTGTCCGTGCGCCCGGCACACCTGGAGCGCCTGAACGAGCTGCAAGCCGCAGGTCGCCTGGTACTCGCCGGCCCGCACCCGGCCGTCGACAGCAACGACCCGGGCGCCGCCGGTTTCACCGGTAGCCTGGTGGTTGCCGAGTTCGCCTCCCTGGCCGATGCACAGGCCTGGGCCAAGGCTGACCCGTATGTTGCGGCAGGCGTCTACGCCGACGTCGTGATCAAGCCATTCAAGCAAGTCCTGCCTTGACCCAGGCGTGTGTCGAACCTAATACGTGCGGCACACTCCTAATTGCTCATTATTCTCGGTAACCTGCCGACAACGTTCTGAATATTCGTGTGGAATCAGGAGTTCCGATGCGCTTACGTCAGTTGTGTCTGTTGGCAGTGGTAATGATCGGGGCTACGGCCCACGCTGAAGAAACCTCGAACACCGGCAGTTCCACGCCCCTGTCCTTGAGTGCCGGCGCCCAGATCACCGAGTTGCAGCAACGCTTGAAAGAAAGCGAACGGCTGCGTGAAGAACTGAGCAAGCAACTGCAGGGTGCGGATGCGACGCGCGAAAGCGCCCAATTGAGTCGTCTTCGCCAAGAGAACCAACGCCTGGCCCAGCAACTCAAAGAGACACAAGGCGGTGCCTTGACCCGATGGCTGACCGAGCAACAGCAATGGTTTGTCACCGGCGGGGCCGTCGCCCTGATCGCCTTGCTGTGCGGGATCTTCGCCAGCGGTGGGCACCGTCGCCGTCGACAATGGCTAAATTGAGTGAGTCATGAGCGAGCTGTTACTGATAGATGATGACCAGGAGCTCTGCGAGCTGCTGACCAGTTGGTTGAGCCAGGAAGGTTTCCAGGTGCGCGCCTGCCACGATGGCTTGAGCGCCCGCAAAGCCTTGGCCGACAGCGCCCCGGCAGCGGTGGTGCTGGACGTGATGCTGCCCGACGGAAGCGGCCTGGAACTGCTCAAGCAACTGCGCAACGACCACCCGGAGCTGCCGGTGCTGATGCTCTCGGCCCGCGGCGAACCGCTGGATCGCATCCTCGGCCTGGAACTCGGTGCCGACGACTACCTGGCCAAGCCCTGCGACCCGCGCGAGCTGACCGCACGCCTGCGCGCCGTGCTGCGCCGCAGCCATCCGGCCGCCGTGTCCACCCAGCTGGAACTCGGCGACCTGTGCTTCAGCCCGGTGCGCGGCGTGGTCAGTATCGACGAACAGGAATTCGCCCTCACCGTTTCCGAAAGCCGCCTGCTCGAAGCCTTGCTGCGCCAGCCCGGCGAACCACTGGACAAACAGGAACTGGCGCAGATCGCGCTGGGCCGCAAGCTGACCCTTTACGATCGCAGCCTGGACATGCACGTCAGCAACCTGCGCAAAAAGATCGGCCCGCACCCGGACGGCCGGCCACGGATCGTCGCGTTGCGCAGCCGCGGCTATTACTACAGCCTCTGAGTTTCACGCACTCTCCTGTGGGAGCGGGCTTGCTCGCGAATGCGGTGTATCAGTCAGCACATGCATCGACTGGCGCACCGCATTCGCGAGCAAGCCCGCTCCCACATTTGAATACCCAAACCCCCACAGTTTTGTCAGTTCGCAACAAAACCCTCTTTACCCAAGCTTTACCCACACCTGACCGCCGCTGACCTTGATCTCCGTAATCTACTCACATCCGGACTCACCGGAATAGAGACAGGAGAATCACCATGCGCAAGACCCTTATCGCTTTGATGTTCGCCGCTGCCCTGCCGACCGTTGCCATGGCCGCCATGCCAGACGGCCCAGGCCCGATGGGTGAACCTTCCGGCCACATGATGGGTGGCCCAGGCCACGGCGGTGAACACGGTCCGCGTGGCAAAGGTGGCCCTTTCAGCCAACTGGACCTGAGCAAGGAACAGCGCCAGCAGATCGGCAAGCTGATGGGCGACCAATGGCACGCTCGCAAAGACCTGGTCAAAAAGTACCTGGACAAACTCCCGGCGGCCGACCAGAAAGCCATGCAGGATGAAATCGCCGCCGGCAAGCAGAAAACCCAGGCGGATATCCGTGCAGTCCTCAAGCCTGACCAGCAGAAGAAGTTCGACGAGATCGTCAAGAAGCAAGCCGAGCGCCGCGCCGAGTGGAAGGAATTCCAGGCCTGGAAAGCGCAACAGCCGCAAAAAGCGCAATAATGTTCTAGCTTCACTCCCCCAGCCCAGTGGCTCGCGCCGCTGGGCTTTTCCTGTTTGAGGGTTTCCTGTGCGTTCATTGTTCTGGCGCATCCTGGCCAGTTTCTGGCTGGCCATCGCCCTGGTTGCCGGGTTGTCGATCCTGCTTGGGCACATGCTCAATCAAGATGCCTGGATTCTCAGCCGCCACCCCGGCCTCAATAACCTCGCCGAAGAGTGGACTCAACTCTACGAGACCCAAGGCGAGGACGCCGCCCAGGACTTGCTGCAGCAGCGCAAGCGCCAGTACCACATCGACGTGCAAGTGCTTAACGAAAGCGGCGAGCCGGTCGTGCGGGGCACCTTTCCGCGCCGCGCCGCCGCGTTCGAAGCCCGCCAGAATGACAGCCAGGACGGTCACCTGCCCTGGCGACGCCTGACCGCCGAGTACACCAGCGAAAAAACCGGCGACACCTACCTGCTGATCTATCGCATCCCCCATCCCGAGCTGGACGCCTGGCACCGCAGCAGCCTGCTGTGGCCGTTGAGCGCATTGGCCATCGCCCTGGTGGTGCTGACCCTGTTCAGCCTGCTGGTGACGCTGTCCATCACCCGCCCCCTCAGCCGTCTACGTGGCGCGGTGCATGACCTCGGCCAGGCCACGTACCAGCAGAACAGCCTGGCGCGCCTGGCCAACCGCCGCGATGAGTTCGGCGTGCTGGCCACTGACTTCAACCGCATGGGCGCCCGCCTGCAAAGCCTGATCGGCAGCCAGCGCCAGTTGCTGCGCGACGTCTCCCACGAGCTGCGCTCGCCGCTGGCCCGCCTGCGCATCGCCCTGGCCCTGGCTGAACGCGCCAGCCCCGAAGAACGCGAAAAACTCTGGCCGCGCCTGACCCGCGAATGCGATCGCCTGGAAGCGTTGATCAGTGAAATCCTGGTGCTGGCGCGCGTCGATGCCGATAACGCCAGCGCCGAAGACGTCGACCTCAACAGCCTGCTCAAGACCCTGCAAAAAGACGCCCAGCTCAGCGCGCCGGAGCAGGTGGTGGAACTCACCGCCCAACCCGACCTGCGCCTCAAAGGCTGGCCGACCATGATCGAACGCGCGGTGGACAACCTGCTGCGCAACGCGCAGCGCTTCAACCCGAAGGGCCAGCCGATCGAATTGCACGCCCATCTCCACGGCGAGCACATCCTTATCAGCGTGCGCGACCACGGCCCCGGCGTGGATGCTGAACACCTCAGCCAATTGGGCGAGCCGTTCTACCGCGCCCCCGGCCAGACCGCCCAGGGTCACGGCCTGGGCCTGGCGATTGCGCGGCGTGCGGCGGAACGCCATGGTGGCAGCCTGATCCTGGCCAACCATCCTGAGGGCGGGTTTATCGCCAGCATCGACCTGCCATTGGAGCCCGGGGTTGCCACATCGGCCTGATGATCTTCTATAGTGGCCCTTCTCTTAAGGAGGGCCTTTGATGACTGACCTGCTGACCCCCATCCAAGCCGCACTCGATCTACCGCCTACTCCATTGACCGTGACCGAGGCCGGCGCCCTGCCCTCGACCTTCGCCGTCACCGACCTGGCCAGTGCCAGTATCGGTGCCGCCGGCCAGGCCGTGGCCCAACTGGTGCTGGCAATGACCGGCCGCTTGCCCGCCGTGAGCGTGGACCGACGCCTCGCCTCCTTCTGGTTCTCGTCGTCCCTGCGTCCGGTGGGTTGGCAAACGCCACCGCTGTGGGACCCGGTGGCCGGCGACTACGCCAGTGCCGACGGCTGGATTCGCCTGCACACCAATGCGCCCCACCACCGGGCCGCCGCCGAGCAAGTGCTGGGCAAGGTCGCCGACCGCGCCGAAATGGCCAGCAAGGTCGCCGCATGGAGCGCCGCCGAGCTGGAACAGGCGATTGTCGACGCCGGCGGCTGTGCGGCACAGATGCGTTCGTGGCAAGCCTGGCAGCAACATCCGCAGGGGCTGGCGGTGAATGCCGAGCCGCTGGTGCAGCGCCAGACCTTCGCCACCACCACCGCAAAAACCTGGACAGGCTCGGTAGCGCGCCCGCTGGCGGGTATCAAGGTGCTGGACCTGACCCGCGTATTGGCCGGTCCCGTCGCCAGTCGTTTTCTCGCCGGGCTGGGCGCCGATGTACTGCGCATCGACTCACCGACCTGGAACGAGCCGGGCGTGGTGCCGGAAATGACCCTCGGCAAACGCTGCGCGAGACTTGACTTGAAAGCGCCCGAAGGCCGGCAGGTATTCGAAGCATTGCTCAAGGACGCTGACATCCTGTTCCACGGTTACCGTGCCGACGCCCTGGAACAGCTGGGCTATAGCGCCGCCGAGCTGCAAAGCATCGCGCCCGGCCTGATCGACGTGAGCCTCAACGCTTATGGCTGGAGCGGCCCGTGGCGCAATCGACGCGGCTTCGACAGCCTGGTGCAGATGAGCAGCGGGATTGCCGACGCGGGCATGGCCTGGAAACACGCGGATAAACCGGTGCCACTGCCGTTGCAGGCGCTCGACCATGCGACCGGCTATCTGATGGCGGCCAGCGCGATTCAAGCCTTGAGTGAGCGGTTGAAATCCGGGCGTGGCGGATCGGCGCAGTTGTCGTTGGCGCGTACGGCCAAGTTGCTGGTGGAGGCCGGTCAGGTGCCGGAACAGGTGGCGTTGCGGGCCGAGGAACCCGGCGATCAAGGGCTGGTGGTGGAACAGACCGCCTGGGGTCAGGCCCATCGGCTGCTGGCACCGGTGACCATCAGCGGTACGCCGTTGCAGTGGGATTTGCCGGCCGGGGAATTGGGCTCACATCGGCCGCAGTGGTAGCCTTTCGAGCGTTATCGCAGACAGGCCAGCTTGCACAATTTGAGTGGTAGCCCCCTCAAATGTGGGTGCTGGCTTGCCTGCGAAGAGGCCCTGCCCGCCCCCTCAATCCGCCCGCTGCAGCGACGTCCACAAATGCTGCGCCGCGTACGCCCTCAACGGTCGCCACGCCTCGGCCCGCGCCAACAGCTGCCGCGCCGAGACCGGCCCGCCTTCCAGCGCCGCCAGCGCATTGATCAAGCCGATGTCCCCCGACGCAAACGCATCCGCCTCGCGCAGTTGGCGCATGGCAATGTACTGCGCCGTCCAGTCACCAATCCCCGGCAGCGCGACCAGCCGCGCCACCCCGTCCTTGAGGCTGGCCTTGGGCTCGAACACCTGCGGATCATCCAGTAATGCCTGGGCCATGCCGGACAAAGTGCGACCGCGCGCCTTGGGCATGCCCAGCGCAGCCAGGTCCGCCGCCGCCAACACCTGCGGCGTTGGGAACGCGTGGGTGATGCCGACGTGCGGCGTATCCAGGAGCTGGCCATATTGTGCAACCAACTTGCCCGCGAGGCGGATCGCCGCGACTACTGTGATCTGCTGACCGAGCACGGCACGGACCGCCAGTTCCAGGCCATCCCAAGTGCCCGGCACCCGCAGCCCGGGCCGCGCGGCAACCAACTGCGCCATCAACGGGTCCTTCGCCAATTGCCGGTTGATCAAGGCCGGTTGGGCGTCCAGGTCAAACATCCGGCGCAAGCGCCGCTCGATCTCGGGAAACGCCGCCGGCTCGGGAAAATCGACGCTCACCTCCAGCCAATCGCCGTCACCCGGCGCGACACTGATCCAGCCGTGTCGCCCATCCACGCTGATACTGCGCCGGTACACGCCAGCCACCACCGTCTCGAGCCCGGTGATCGCCCGCGCCGACAAAAAACCCAGCATTGCCGCCCAGTCATAGGGCGGCTGATACGCCATTTTCACAACGACAACACCCCGCTGTACAGCCCGTACGCCGCCAGGCTGGCGCCGGCGATCACGCAGCTGAAGATGCCTTTTTCCACGTGGGTGAACAAGGGTTGGGCCTGCTCGCGCTTGGCCAGTGCAAACAGCACCACACCGGGCGCGTACAGCAGCGCCGACAGCAGCAGGTATTTCAAGCCACCGGCGTACAGCAGCCACACCGCGTAGCCGAGGGCGACCAGGCCCACCAGCAAATCCTTGAAACGCTGGCGCTGGGCGCCCTCATAGGTTTCGCCGCGCCCGCTCAACAACACCGCATAGGCCGCCGACCACAGGTACGGCACCAGGATCATCGAGGAAGCCAGGTAGATCAGGGTGGTGTAGGTGCTGTGGGAAAACAGCGTGATGACCAGGAAAACCTGGATCATCACGTTGGTCAGCCACAGCGCATTGACCGGCACCTGGTTGGCGTTTTCCTTTTTCAGGAAGGCCGGCATGGTCTTGTCATGGGCGGTGGCGTAGAGGATTTCCGCGCACAGCAGCGCCCACGACAGCAAGGCGCCGAGCAACGACACGGCCAGGCCGATGCTGATGGCCATCGCACCCCAGGGCCCGACGATGTGCTCCAGCACACCGGCCAGGGACGGATTTTGCAATTGCGCCAACTGCGGCTGGCTCATGATCCCCAGGGACAACACATTCACCAGCACCAGCAGTGCCAGCACGCCGAGAAAGCCGATCACCGTGGCGCGGCCCACGTCCGCGCGTTTCTCGGCCCGCGCCGAATACACGCTGGCGCCCTCGATGCCGATAAACACGAACACGGTGACCAGCATCATGTTGCGCACCTGGTCGACCACGCTGCCGAACTGCGGGTTGCCCAGGCCCCAGATATCGCGGGTGAAGATATCGGCCTTGAACGCCAGGCCGGCGATCACGATAAACATCAGCAACGGCACGATCTTCGCCACCGTGGTGATCTGGTTGATGAACGCCGCCTCCTTGATCCCGCGCATCACCAGAAAATGCAAGGCCCACAGCAGCAAGGACGCGCAGCCGATGGCCACCGGCGTGTTGCCATGGCCAAACACCGGGAAGAAGTAGCCGAGCGTGCTGAAGAGCAACACGAAGTAACCCACGTTGCCCATCCACGCACTGATCCAGTATCCCCAGGCCGACGAGAACCCCATGTAGTCGCCGAACCCGGCCTTGGCGTAGGCGTACACCCCGGAATCCAGCTCCGGCTTGCGGTTGGCCAGGGTCTGGAACACGAAGGCGAGGGTCAGCATGCCGACGGCGGTGATCGCCCAACCGATCAATATCGCGCCGACCTCGGCGCGCGCGGCCATGTTCTGCGGCAAGGAGAAAATCCCGCCGCCGATCATCGAGCCCACCACCAGGGCAATCAGGGCGCCAAGCCTAAGTTTCTGGGCCGGTTGAGACATGAATACTCCTGGATAATTATTAAATTGAGCTGACAACCGTGCACTCAACTAATTATCTCAGCGAGTGTAGCGTTTATTAAAGACCGCGATAAAACCGCCACGCTCATAACGCAATCGCATGACAATTTATAACGTTCAGGCTTATTTAGAATTTAAATACCGCTGGCACTTAACGTTTGCCGTGCTACTTCGCCCCGCGTCGGGAAAAGTTTGCACATTCAGGAATACGGACTAGCTTCAAACGTCCATACCCCTGACTAAATGATTAACCACAACGCAGAGACCGCTCTGGAAAGCGCCTTTGCGAGGAAAAGTATTGCCCGGGCGTTTTACCCCTAAGTCATTAATTCACAATGGAATGTGCCAATGAAGTGATCTGAGTCAGCTGTTTGATTAGCGCACGGAATTATTCTGTGGTCTCTCTTCTCCTGCATTGGAGTCATGCAATGTCTGAATCTCCCGGAAAACTTCGATTGGGCGCACTGGTTGCACTCGTCGTCGGCTCAATGATTGGCGGCGGGATCTTCTCACTGCCGCAAAACATGGCCGCCAGCGCCGACGTCGGTGCGGTGTTGATCGGTTGGGTGATTACCGCCATCGGCATGCTGACCCTCGCCTTCGTGTTCCAGACCCTCGCCAACCGCAAACCTGACCTCGACGGCGGCGTGTACGCCTATGCCAAGGCCGGGTTCGGCGACTACATGGGTTTCTCGTCGGCCTGGGGTTATTGGATCAGTGCCTGGCTGGGCAACGTCGGTTACTTCGTGTTGCTGTTCAGCACCCTGGGTTACTTCTTCCCGATCTTCGGCGAAGGCAACACCCCGGCAGCGGTGATCGGTGCCTCGGTGCTGTTGTGGGCCGTGCATTTCCTGGTGCTGCGCGGGATCAAGGAAGCTGCGTTCATCAACCTGGTGACCACCGTTGCCAAGGTGGTGCCGCTGCTGCTGTTTGTGCTGATCGCGCTGTTCGCGTTCAAGCTGGAGATTTTCACCGCTGACATCTGGGGCGTGAAAAACCCTGACCTCGGCAGTGTGATGAACCAGGTGCGCAACATGATGCTGGTCACCGTGTGGGTGTTCATCGGCATCGAGGGCGCGAGCATCTTCTCGTCCCGTGCGGAAAAACGCTCCGACGTCGGCAAGGCCACGGTGATTGGTTTCATCACCGTGCTGCTGTTCCTGATGCTGGTGAATGTGCTGTCCCTGGGGATCATGACCCAACCGGAACTGGCCAAGCTGCAAAACCCGTCGATGGCCGCCGTGCTGGAACACGTGGTGGGCCACTGGGGCGCCGTGCTGATCAGCGTCGGCTTGATCATTTCCCTGCTGGGCGCGCTGCTGTCGTGGGTGCTGCTGTGTGCGGAGATCATGTTCGCCGCCGCCAAGGACCACACGATGCCGGAGTTCCTGCGTAAGGAAAACGCCAACCATGTGCCGGCCAACGCCCTGTGGCTGACCAACGCCATGGTCCAGATCTTCCTGGTGATCACGCTGTTTTCCGCCAGCACTTACCTGTCGCTGATCTACCTCGCCACCTCGATGATCCTGGTGCCATACCTGTGGTCGGCCGCCTACGCGCTGTTGTTGGCGGTGCGCGGCGAGACCTACGAAAACGCCCTGCGCGAGCGCAAGAAAGACCTGTTCATCGGTGCCGTTGCGCTGATCTACGCGGTCTGGCTGCTCTACGCCGGCGGCGTCAAATACCTGCTGCTGTCCGCCCTGCTGTATGCCCCCGGCGTGATCCTGTTCGCCAAGGCCAAGCATGAGTTGGGCAAACCGATTTTCACCAATGTCGAGAAGCTGATTTTCGCCGCGGTAGTCGTTGGCGCCCTGGTGGCTGCCTATGGCCTCTACGACGGCTTCCTGACTCTGTAACTGTTGTTCACTGGAGGATCTGTAATGACCACGGAAAAAGTGAAGTACGGCGTACATTCCGAAGCCGGCAAACTGCGCAAAGTCATGGTGTGCTCCCCAGGCTTGGCCCACCAGCGGCTGACCCCCAATAACTGCGATGAACTGCTGTTCGATGACGTGCTGTGGGTTGCCCAGGCCAAGCGCGACCATTTCGACTTCGTCACCAAGATGCGCGAGCGCGACATTGATGTGCTGGAAATGCACAACCTGCTGACCGACATCGTCGCCATCCCCGAAGCGCTGGACTGGATCCTGGAGCGCAAGATCACTGCCAATACGGTGGGCCTGGGCCTGGTCGATGAAGTCAGCTCGTGGCTGCGCAGCCTGGAGCCGCGCAAAATCAGTGAGTTCCTGATCGGTGGCGTGTCGGCCGAGGACCTGCCGAGCAGCTTCGGCGGCAAGACCATCGAAATGTTCCGCGACTTCCTCGGCCACTCGAGCTTCATCCTGCCGCCGCTTCCCAACACCCAGTTCACCCGCGACACCACCTGCTGGATCTACGGCGGCGTGACGCTGAACCCGATGTACTGGCCGGCGCGACGCCAGGAAACCCTGCTGGCCAGCGCTATCTACAAATTCCACCCGGAGTTCACCAACGCCGACTTCCAGATTTGGTACGGTGACCCCGACCAGGAACACGGCGCCTCCACCCTGGAAGGCGGCGACGTCATGCCGATTGGCAACGGCGTCGTGTTGATCGGCATGGGCGAGCGCTCGTCCCACCAGGCCATCGGCCAACTGGCGCGCAACCTGTTCAAAAACAAAGCCGTGGAACGCGTGATCGTTGCCGGCCTGCCGAAATCCCGTGCGGCGATGCACCTGGACACGGTGTTCAGTTTCTGCGACCGCGACCTGGTCACCATCTTTCCTGAAGTGGTCAACCAGATCGTACCGTTCACTCTGCGTCCCGATGAAAGCAAGCCGCACGGTATCGATATCCAACGCGAGAAAACCAACTTCCTCGAGACCGTCGCTGCGGCCCTCAATCTCAAGGCGCTGCGCGTGGTCGAGACCGGTGGCAACAGCTTCGCCGCCGAGCGCGAGCAATGGGACGACGGCAACAACGTGGTGGCCGTGGAGCCGGGCGTGGTGATCGGCTACGACCGCAACACCTACACCAACACCCTGCTGCGCAAGGCCGGTGTGGAAGTCATCACCATCAGCGCCGGTGAACTCGGCCGTGGCCGTGGCGGCGGCCACTGCATGACCTGCCCGATCATCCGCGACCCTATCGACTATTAATTTTTGGCCTTGGCCGCTGCTTATCCGGCAGTGGCCAGGGGGATAACCGAAACCCAAGGAGATCCATCATGGCTTTTAATATGCGCAACCGCAGCCTGCTCTCGCTGATGCACCACACGACCCGCGAGCTGCACTACCTGCTGGACCTGTCCCGCGACCTCAAGCGCGCCAAATATACCGGCACCGAGCGTCCGCACCTGAAAGGCAAGAACATCGCGCTGATCTTCGAGAAAACCTCGACGCGCACCCGTTGCGCCTTCGAAGTCGCAGCCCATGACCAGGGCGCGCACGTCACCTACATCGACCCGGTATCGTCGCAGATCGGCCACAAGGAAAGCATGAAGGACACCGCCCGCGTGCTCGGGCGGATGTTCGATGCCATCGAGTACCGTGGCTTCGAACAGGAAATCGTCGAAGAGCTGGCCAAGTTCGCCGGTGTGCCGGTGTTCAACGGCCTGACCGCCGAATTCCACCCGACCCAAATGATCGCCGACACCCTGACCATGCGCGAGCACAGCGACAAGCCGCTGCATGACATCAGCTACGCCTACCTGGGCGACGCGCGCTACAACATGGGCAACTCGCTGCTGATGATCGGCGCCAAGCTGGGCATGGACGTGCGCATTGGCGCGCCGAAAGCCCTGTGGCCGCACGCTGATTTCATCAAGCAGTGCCAGGCATTCGCCGAGGAAAGCGGCGCGCGCATCACCATCACCGAAGACCCGAAAGAGGCGGTCAAGGGCGTCGACTTCATCCACACCGATATCTGGGTGTCGATGGGTGAGCCGGTGGAGGCGTGGGACGAGCGCATCGAGCAACTGTTGCCGTACCAGGTCAATGCCAAGATGATGAAAGCCTCGGGCAACCCGCGCGTGAAGTTCATGCACTGCCTGCCGGCGTTCCACAACAGCGAAACCAAGGTCGGCAAGGACATCGCCGCGCGCTATCCGAACCTGGCCAATGGCGTGGAAGTGACCGAGGAAGTGTTCGAGTCGCCGGCCAACATCGCGTTTGAGCAGGCGGAGAACCGCATGCACACCATCAAGGCGATCCTGGTGTCGGCGTTGGCGGATATCTAACCCTCAACACCGTTCCCACTGTTGAAACGCGATCAAAACTGTGGGAGCGGGCTTGCTCGCGAATGCGGTGTGTCAGTCCGCACATGTATCCACTGATCCACCGCTTTCGCGAGCAAGCCCGCTCCCACTTTGGTCCTGTGTTCGCAACATAGCACTCTAGAAGGACATTGTTTATGCGCATCGTCGTAGCCCTGGGCGGCAACGCCCTGCTCCGCCGTGGTGAACCCATGACGGCGGACAACCAACGCGCCAACATCCGCATCGCCACCGAACAGATCGCCAAGATCCACCCCGGCAACGAACTGGTGATCGCCCACGGCAATGGCCCGCAGGTCGGCCTGCTGTCGTTGCAGGCGGCCGCCTACACCAGCGTTTCGCCGTACCCGCTGGACGTGCTGGGCGCCGAGACTGAAGGCATGATCGGCTACATCATCGAACAGGAACTGGGCAACCTGCTGGACTTCGAAGTGCCGTTCGCCACTCTGCTCACCCAGGTCGAAGTGGACGCCAAGGACCCGGCCTTCCAGAACCCCACCAAGCCCATCGGCCCGGTATACGCCAAGGCCGAAGCGGAAAAACTGGCCGCCGAAAAAGGCTGGGCCATCGCCCCGGACGGCGATAAATACCGCCGCGTGGTCGCCAGCCCGCGCCCCAAACGCATCTTTGAAATCCGCCCGATCAAGTGGCTGCTGGAAAAAAGCGCCATCGTGATCTGCGCCGGCGGTGGCGGTATCCCGACGATGTATGGCGAAGACGGCAAGCTGCGCGGCATTGAAGCGGTGATCGACAAAGACCTGTGTTCCTCACTGCTGGCCTCGCAGCTGGACGCCGATCTGCTGGTGATCGCCACCGACGTCAACGCCGCCTTCATCGACTTCGGCAAGCCCAGCCAGAAGGCCATCGGCCAGGCCCATCCTGACGCCATGGAAAAGCTCGGCTTCGCCGCCGGCTCCATGGGACCCAAGGTGCAAGCCGCCTGCGAGTTCGCCCGCCAGACTGGCAAAACCGCAGTGATCGGTTCACTCTCGGACATCGAAGCCATCGTCCAGGGCAGCGCCGGTACGCGCATCAGCACGGCAACACCTGGCATCACCTACCAGTGAAGTAGAGGAGAAACGCCTATGGCCACCTTTGAACCCGGTCACTTGCATGTCGAACGCCACGCGCTCAACAAGGACGACTACAGCTACAACCTGTGCATCGACTACGAGGTCAGCCAGGACCCAAAGGAAGGCAAGGGAATGCTCTTCAAGCTGCACGGTTCGGTGCAGGGCAAGGACCTCAAGGAAGAGTTCTTCCTGCCCAAGGATCAAGCGTTTGATTTTGCCCGGCATGCGATGAACATCGCGCAGAAATACGGGATGCCGAAGATCGCGGTGTTGAACGGCTCGATGCACAAGCAGTACGACTTGATGTTCGAGGACGTGCGGCATCAGCTGGATGTGAAGCCCGGGGACCCGATCAAACCTGAACACCTGGAATAACCCGACGCCCCCGGCACCAACACTCAAATGTGGGAGCGGGCTTGCTCGCGAATGCGGTGTATCAGTCAGCATTTTTTTCACTGACGCACCGTATTCGCGAGCAAGCCCGCTCCCACATTTTTGATCTCCATCACCTGTCAGGCATACTGGCCACCCTCAGTACGCCAGAACCAACATTCGCCCCATGCGTATCCACGTCAGCTTCATCGACCGCGTCGGTATCACCCAGGAAGTCCTGGCCTTGCTCGGTGGGCGCAACCTCAACCTGGATGCCGTGGAGATGGTCCCGCCCAACGTGTACATCGATGCGCCGACCCTCAGCGCCGAGGTGCTCGAAGAGCTGCGTGACGCGCTATTCAGCGTGCATGGCGTGCAGGCAGTGACCGTGGTGGACATCCTTCCCGGCCAACGCCGCCACTTGCAACTCGACGCCCTGCTGGCGGCCATGACCGACCCGGTACTGGCGCTGGACAGCGCGGGCAAGATCCTGCTGGCCAACCCGGCGTTGATCGCGCTGTACGGTCGCGAACCGGCCGGGGAAAGCATCGCCGAGCTGTTCAATGACCCGCCGCTGCTCGACACCTTGCTGGAACACGGCTTCCGCCTGCCGCTGCGCGAGATCAGCGTCAACGGCCAGACCTTGCTGCTCGACGCCACGCCGATCACCGACGCCGGCGCCCTGCTCACCCTCTATCAGCCCAACCGCATCGGTGAACAACTGTCGGCGCTGCACCATGACCACGCCGAGGGCTTTGATGCTCTGCTGGGCGAGTCCCCGGTGATTCGTACGCTCAAGGCACGCGCACAGCGGGTGGCGGCGCTGGATGCACCGCTGCTGATCCAGGGCGAAACCGGCACCGGCAAGGAGCTGGTGGCGCGGGCCTGCCACGCCATCAGCGCGCGGCACAGTGCACCGTTTTTGGCGCTGAACTGCGCGGCGCTGCCGGAGAACCTCGCCGAGAGTGAACTGTTCGGCTACGCCCCCGGCGCGTTCACCGGTGCGCAGCGCGGCGGCAAGCCGGGGCTGATGGAGCTGGCCAACCAGGGCACGGTGTTCCTGGATGAAATCGGCGAAATGTCGCCATACCTGCAGGCCAAGCTCCTGCGTTTTCTCAACGACGGCAGCTTCCGTCGGGTCGGCGGCGACCGCGAAGTGAAGGTCAATGTGCGCATTCTCAGCGCGACCCACCGCGACCTGGAAAAGATGGTCAGCGAAGGTACCTTCCGCGAAGACCTGTTCTACCGCCTCAACGTGCTCAACGTCGAAGTGCCGCCGCTGCGCGAACGCGGCCAGGACATCCTGCTGCTGGCGCGCTACTTCATGCAACAGGCCTGCGCACAGATCCAGCGCCCGGTGTGCCGCCTGGCACCCGGCACTTATCCCGCGCTGCTGGGCAACCGCTGGCCGGGCAATGTGCGCCAGTTGCAGAACGTGATCTTCCGCGCCGCGGCCATCTGCGAAAGCAGCCTGGTGGATATCGGCGACCTGGACATCGCCGGCACCTCGGTTGCGCGCCAGAACGATGGTGAGGTCGACAGCCTCGAGCAAGCGGTGGAAGATTTCGAGCGCGGGTTGCTGGAGAAGCTGTATGCCAGCTATCCGTCCACGCGCCAGCTGGCCAGCCGCCTGCAAACCTCGCACACCGCCATCGCCCATCGCCTGCGCAAGTACGGCATTCCCAACAAGCCCTGACTGAACATGGTCAACCGATGGGAGCTGGCTTGCCTGCGATAGCGGGGGGTCAGTCAATACCGCTATCGCAAGCAAGCCCCACATTGATTGCATTCCAACGTTGATATCAAAAGCGACTCCCACCTGTACTGAAAGCGCTACAGCGTAACGATATCGCTACAACCCTGTTTTTTGCGCGCCATGCAAGGCTTTGATCCACATAGGCTTTTTTTCTGGCGTCGCACTGTAGCGAAATCGCTACAGCCAATCTCTATATTGTCATCATGAATTTTATTAACTCATTGATTTATAACGACTTAATGACGTTGGCCGCGATATTGCTAAGCAACTCCCCATTATTCCAATCCCGTCCACCAGACGAATCTGGCCCCGAGGAGTTTCCATGAGCGAGTTGCGTTTCACTGAAGATCACGAATGGCTGCGCGCCGAAGCCGATGGCAGCGTCACCGTGGGTATCACCGCTTTTGCGCAGAACGCGCTGGGTGATGTGGTTTTCGTGCAACTGCCGGAGCTGCAGTCCTACGACAAGGGCGCCGAAGCGTCCACCGTTGAGTCGGTCAAGGCCGCCAGCGGCGTGTACATGCCGTTGGACGGTGAAGTCCTCGAAGTGAACGACAAGCTCGACGCCAGCCCGGAATTGGTCAACGAAGACCCGATGGGCGAAGGCTGGTTCTTCCGCTTTAAACCGGCCGATGCCGAGGCGGTCGCTAAACTGTTGGATCAGGACGCGTACGACCGTCTGATCAAAGCCAACGCCCAAGCCTGAGGAGCGCGCCATGACTGTTAATTTGAGCACCGCCAACGAATTCATCGCCCGCCACATCGGCCCGCGCCAGGAAGACGAGCAGCTCATGCTGGCGAGCCTGGGCTTTGACTCCCTGGAAGCCCTGAGCGCCAGCGTGATCCCGGAAAGCATCAAGGGCACCAGCGTGCTCGGCCTGGAAGACGGCCTCAGCGAAGCCGAGGCCCTGGCCAAGATCAAGACCATCGCCGGCCAGAACCAACTGTTCAAGACCTACATCGGCCAGGGCTACTACAACTGCCACACGCCGTCGCCGATCCTGCGCAACCTGCTGGAAAACCCGGCCTGGTACACCGCCTACACCCCGTACCAGCCAGAGATTTCCCAGGGCCGCCTGGAAGCGCTGCTGAACTTCCAGACCCTGATCAGCGACCTCACCGGCCTGCCAATCGCCAACGCGTCGTTGCTCGACGAAGCCACCGCCGCCGCCGAAGCCATGACCTTCTGCAAGCGCCTGAGCAAGAACAAGGGCAGCAATGCCTTCTTCGCCTCGATCCACAGCCACCCGCAGACCCTCGACGTACTGCGCACCCGTGCCGAGCCCCTGGGCATCGACGTGGTGGTCGGCGATGAGCGCGAACTGAGCGACGTCAGCGCATTCTTTGGCGCCCTGCTGCAATACCCGGCCAGCAACGGTGACGTGTTCGACTACCGCGAGCTGACCGAACGCTTCCACGCCGCCAACGCCCTGGTGGCGGTGGCCGCCGACCTGCTGGCCCTGACCCTGCTGACCCCGCCGGGTGAGTTCGGTGCCGACGTGGCCATCGGCAGCGCACAACGCTTCGGCGTGCCGCTGGGCTTCGGCGGCCCGCACGCGGCGTACTTCTCCACCAAGGATGCGTTCAAGCGCGACATGCCGGGCCGGCTGGTCGGTGTCTCCGTCGACCGTTTCGGCAAGCCGGCGCTGCGCCTGGCCATGCAGACCCGCGAGCAACATATCCGCCGCGAGAAGGCCACGAGCAACATCTGTACTGCCCAGGTGCTGCTGGCCAACATCGCCAGCATGTACGCCGTGTACCACGGCCCCAAAGGCCTGACGCAGATTGCCCAGCGCGTGCACCAGCTCACCGCGATCCTGGCCAGCGGCCTGACCGCCCTGGGCCTGAAAGTCGAGCAGGAACACTTCTTCGACACCCTGACCCTCAACACCGGCGCCCAAACCGCGGCCCTGCACGACAAGGCGCGCGCCCAGCGCATCAACCTGCGGGTGGTGGATGCCGAGCGTGTCGGCCTGTCGGTCGACGAAACCACCACCCAGGCCGATATCGAGACCCTGTGGTCGATCTTCGCCGATGGCAAGGCCCTGCCGGACTTCGCCGCCAAGGTGGAAAGCCGCCTGCCTGCCGCGCAACTGCGCCAGTCGCCAATCCTCAGCCACCCGGTGTTCAACCGTTATCACTCGGAAACCGAGCTGATGCGCTACCTGCGCAAGCTGGCCGACAAGGACCTGGCCCTGGACCGCACCATGATCCCGCTGGGCTCGTGCACCATGAAGCTCAACGCCGCCAGCGAAATGATCCCGGTGACCTGGGCCGAGTTCGGTGCCCTGCACCCCTTCGCCCCAGCCTCGCAAAGCGCCGGCTACCTGCAGCTGACGTCCGAGCTGGAAGCCATGCTCTGCGCGGCCACCGGTTATGACGCAATCTCGCTGCAACCGAACGCCGGTTCCCAGGGCGAGTACGCCGGCCTGCTGGCGATTCGTGCGTATCACCAGAGCCGTGGCGAAGCACGTCGCGACATCTGCCTGATCCCGTCGTCGGCCCACGGCACCAACCCGGCTACCGCCAACATGGCCGGTATGCGCGTCGTGGTCACCGCGTGCGATGCACGTGGCAACGTCGACATCGAAGACCTGCGCGCCAAGGCCATCGAGCACCGCGAGCACCTCGCCGCGCTGATGATCACCTACCCGTCGACCCACGGCGTGTTCGAAGAAGGCATCCGCGAAATCTGCGCGATCATTCACGACAACGGCGGCCAGGTGTACATCGACGGCGCTAACATGAACGCAATGGTCGGCCTGTGCGCACCGGGCAAGTTCGGTGGCGACGTGTCCCACCTGAACCTGCACAAGACCTTCTGCATTCCACACGGCGGTGGCGGCCCGGGCGTCGGCCCGATTGGCGTCAAGTCGCACCTCACGCCATTCCTGCCTGGCCATGCGGCCATGGAACGCAAGGAAGGCGCGGTGTGCGCGGCGCCGTTCGGCAGCGCGAGCATTTTGCCGATCACCTGGATGTACATCAGCATGATGGGCGGCGCGGGCCTCAAGCGCGCTTCGCAGCTGGCGATCCTGAATGCCAACTACATTTCCCGTCGCCTCGAAGAGCACTACCCAGTGCTCTACACCGGCAGCAATGGCCTGGTGGCCCACGAGTGCATCCTCGACCTGCGCCCACTGAAGGACAGCAGCGGCATCAGCGTGGATGACGTGGCCAAGCGCCTGATCGACTTCGGCTTCCACGCACCGACCATGTCGTTCCCGGTGGCCGGCACGCTGATGATCGAGCCGACCGAGAGCGAATCCAAGGAAGAACTGGATCGCTTCTGCAACGCGATGATCGCCATCCGTGAAGAAATCCGCGCGGTGGAAAACGGCACCCTGGACAAGGACGACAACCCGCTGAAAAACGCCCCGCACACCGCAGCGGAACTGGTCGGCGAATGGAGCCACCCATACAGCCGTGAACAAGCGGTGTACCCGGTTGCTTCACTGATCGAAGGCAAGTACTGGCCGCCGGTTGGCCGCGTTGACAACGTGTTTGGCGATCGCAACCTGGTCTGCGCTTGCCCGTCGATCGAGAGCTACGCGTAACCTAATGTGGGAGCGGGCTTGCTCGCGAATGCGGAGTGTCAGTTGATACATCTGGTGACTGACACACCGCTTTCGCGAGCAAGCCCGCTCCCACATTGGGCCGCGTACATCCGATCAATAATAAGAAACCGGAGAACAACCATGTCCCTTAGCGTGTTCGACCTGTTCAAGATTGGCATCGGCCCCTCCAGTTCCCACACCGTCGGCCCGATGCGCGCCGCCGCCCGTTTCGTCGAAGGGCTGCGCCGTGACGACCTGCTGGGCGCCACCACCGGCATCAAGGTGGAACTCTATGGCTCCCTCGGCGCCACCGGCAAAGGCCACGGCAGCGACAAGGCCGTGTTGCTGGGCCTGGAAGGCGAACACCCGGACACTGTGAATACCGAAACCGTGGCCGCGCGCCTGGCGCAGATGCGCAGCGACGGTCGCTTGAACCTGCTCGGTGAACACAGCATCGCGTTCAACGAGAAAGAACACCTGGCGATGATTCGCAAACCCCTGGCCTACCACCCCAACGGCATGATCTTTCGTGCCTTTGATGCGGCCGGTATCCAGATTCGCAGCCGCGAGTACTATTCGGTCGGCGGCGGTTTTGTCGTGGATGAAGACGCCGCCGGCGCCGACCGGATCGTCGAAGACGCCACCCCCCTGACCTTCCCGTTCAAGCACGCCAAGGATTTGCTCGGCCATTGCACCACCTATGGGTTGTCCATCAGCCAGGTGATGCTGACCAATGAAAGCGCCTGGCGCCCGGAAGCGGAAACCCGCGCCGGCTTGCTGAAGATCTGGCAAGTGATGCAGGACTGCGTGGCCGCCGGTTGTCGCAACGAGGGGATTCTGCCCGGCGGCTTGAAGGTCAAGCGCCGCGCTGCGGCCCTGCATCGGCAACTGTGCAAGCACCCTGAATCGGCGCTGCGCGACCCGTTGTCGGTGCTGGACTGGGTCAACCTGTACGCCCTGGCAGTCAACGAAGAAAACGCCAACGGCGGGCGTGTGGTCACCGCGCCCACCAACGGTGCGGCCGGGATCGTGCCGGCGGTGCTGCATTACTACATGCGCTTTATCCCCGGCGCGAACGAGGATGGCGTGGTGCGCTTTCTGCTCACCGCCGCCGCCATCGGCATTTTGTACAAGGAAAACGCCTCGATCTCCGGCGCCGAAGTCGGCTGCCAGGGTGAAGTCGGCGTGGCCTGCTCGATGGCCGCCGGCGCGCTGTGCGAAGTGCTGGGCGGCAGCGTCTCGCAAGTCGAAAACGCCGCCGAGATCGGCATGGAACACAACCTCGGCCTGACCTGTGACCCTATCGGCGGGCTGGTGCAGGTGCCCTGCATCGAACGCAACGCCATGGGCTCGGTCAAGGCCATCAATGCGGTGCGCATGGCCTTGCGCGGTGACGGGCAACACTTCGTCTCCCTCGACAAAGTCATCCGCACCATGCGCCAGACCGGCGCCGACATGAAAAGCAAATACAAGGAAACCGCCCGTGGCGGTTTGGCGGTCAACATTATCGAGTGCTGACGCCGACAAGCGCGCCAGCACGTTTTTCAGGAGCTGAATATGTCCACCGAAACCCTGTTGAAAACCCCGTTGCATGCCCTGCACCTCGAACTGGGCGCCCGCATGGTGCCGTTCGCCGGCTACGACATGCCGGTGCAATACCCGCTCGGCGTGATGAAGGAACACCTGCACACCCGTGACCAGGCCGGGCTGTTCGACGTGTCGCACATGGGCCAGATCCGCCTTACTGGCGCCAATGCCGCCAAGGCCCTGGAGACCCTGGTGCCAGTCGACATCATCGACCTGCCGGTGGGCATGCAGCGCTACGCGATGTTCACCAACGAGCAGGGCGGCATCCTCGACGACCTGATGGTGGCCAACCTGGGTAACGACGAGCTGTTCCTGGTGGTCAACGCCGCCTGCAAGGACCAGGATCTGGCCCACCTGCGCCAGCACATCGGCGACCAGTGCAGCATCGAGCCACTGTTCGAGGCGCGCGCCCTGCTCGCCCTGCAAGGCCCGGCGGCGGTCAAGGTGCTCGCGCGCCTGGCGCCGGAAGTCACCGGGATGACCTTCATGCAGTTCGCCTCCCTGCGTTTGTTGGGCGTGGACTGCTACGTCAGCCGCTCCGGCTACACCGGTGAAGACGGCTTCGAGATTTCCGTGCCCGCCGCCAGCGCCGAAAGCCTGGCCCGCAGCCTGCTGGCCGAGACCGAAGTGCAGCCGATCGGCCTGGGCGCCCGTGACTCACTGCGCCTGGAAGCCGGCCTGTGCCTCTACGGCCACGACATGAACACCGAGACCACGCCGATCGAAGCCAGCCTGCTGTGGGCGATCTCCAAGGCCCGTCGTGCCGACGGCCCGCGTGCCGGTGGTTTCCCCGGCGCCGACCGCATCTTCAGCCAGCAACAGGCCGGAGTGACGCGCAAACGCGTTGGCCTGCTGCCACAAGAGCGCACACCGGTGCGTGAAGGCGCCGAGATTGTCGACGAACACGGCACCGTGGTTGGCAGTGTGTGCAGCGGTGGCTTTGGCCCGACACTGGGCGGCCCGCTGGCCATGGGTTACCTGGACAGTGCATTCGTCGCACTCGACACCCAAGTATTCGCGCTGGTGCGTGGGAAAAAAGTGCCACTTCGTGTAAGCAAAATGCCATTTGTGCCACAGCGTTACTATCGTGGCTGATTGACTGTTCCTATAAGTAACGCGGTTGCGTTAACGTGCACTAAACTGTAACGCAACCGCCATAAAACAGTGCATTGACGATAGTCATCGTTATCAGCACCGGGCTATAACAAGTGAACAACTCTATCGAATAAGTCAGATCCCAAATGTTGACCGAAGTGTCATACAGCCAAGCAAAACCAAGGGCTTGCCCGGGGCTTGTTTTTTCTCCAGTAGTTGGCGTAGAGTTTGTTCACTGTGTTTGCATGGGTCGCTTGGAACCTGGACCTGGGCAGTAGCCAAAGTTTGCTACAACCCGTTCGACGTCTCTTACTTTCCTGCAACCCAGCCCAGTACTCTTTCATGTGAAAGGGGCTGTCATTAATTTTTAGCGTCAAGGAAATAAGAAAATGGCTGAACGTCAGAGCGGTACCGTCAAGTGGTTTAACGACGAGAAAGGGTTTGGTTTTATCACTCCAGAAAGCGGTCCGGATCTGTTCGTGCATTTCCGCGCTATTCAGGGCAACGGCTTCAAGAGCCTGAAAGAAGGCCAGAAAGTGACCTTCGTTGCCGTGCAAGGCCAGAAAGGCATGCAGGCTGACGAAGTACAAGCAGAAGCCTGATCCCTGCTGCGACAAAAAGCCCCTGATGGTGACATCAGGGGCTTTTTTATGTGCGTTTGCTCGTAAAATGGCTTTTTTCCCAAGAGAGCCTGCCATGTCCAAACCCTTGCTGAGCCCCCAAGGCGAATTCCCCGCCGTTGGCCTGGGCCGTCGTCTGGCAGCGATGTTCTACGACTTCCTGTTGTGCACGGCGCTGCTGATCGTCACGGCGTTCATCTACAAGCTGGTGTGGATGGCGTTTATCGGCGAAGCCAAGATGCGCACCCTCACCGAGTCCGGCGCGCTGGACGGGGATCCGTTGCTGTCGACGATTCTGTTTTTTGTGCTGTTCGGTTTTTTTGCCAAGTTCTGGACCCATTCGGGGCAGACGCTGGGCATGCAGGTGTGGGGTGTGCGCGTGCAGAACGCCGACGGCTCACGCATCAGCCTGTGGCAGGCGCTGCTGCGCTTTGTGGTGTCGATTGCGTCGTGGTTGTGCGTGGGGCTGGGGTTTATCTGGTCGCTGTTCGACAAGCGCAAGCGCAGCTGGCATGACATCTATTCCGACACCCAACTGGTGCAGATTCCGAAGAAAAAGAAGTAATACCCAACGACGAAAATCAAAGGTGGGAGCTGGCTTGCCTGCGATAGCATCACCTCGGTCTGCTGGATAAACCGAGGCGCTTGCATCGCAGGCAAGCCAGCTCCCACATTTTTAACCGTGCCAGCTCAAGATCAGGCGTTGCCGGCGAGTTTGAGGCGCGCGGCCTGGGTGAAGTCCAGCATGCGCTTGAGCGGGCGCACGGCGTGGGGGATCACCGAAGGCTCGACGAAGATCTCGTTACTGCCCTCACGCAGGCATTGCAGGGTGCGCTCCAGCGTGTTCATCGCCATCCAGGGGCAGTGCGCGCAGCTGCGGCACGCCGCGCCATTACCGGCGGTTGGCGCTTCGACAAAGACCTTGTCCGGGCACAGCTGCTGCATCTTGTAGAAGATGCCGCGATCGGTCGCCACGATAAACGTCTTGTTCGGCAAACGCTGGGCCGCCGCGATCAACTGGCTGGTGGACCCCACGGCATCAGCCAGCTCAATCACCGACGTCGGCGACTCCGGGTGCACCAGGATCGCTGCGTCCGGGTACAGCGCCTTCATGTCTTCCAATTGCTTGGACTTGAACTCTTCGTGGACGATGCAGGCACCGTCCCACAGCAACATGTCGGCCCCGGTCTGGCGCTGGATATAGGTGCCCAGGTGTTTGTCCGGGCCCCAGATAATGGTTTCGCCGTTGTCCATCAGGCTCTCGACGATTTCCAGCGCGCAGCTGGACGTCACCACCCAATCGGCACGCGCCTTGACCGCCGCCGAGGTGTTGGCATACACCACCACGGTCCGCTCGGGGTGCTGGTCGCAGAACGCCGAAAACTCATCCACCGGGCAACCGAGGTCCAGGGAGCACGTGGCTTCCAGGGTCGGCATCAGGATGCGTTTTTCCGGCGTGAGGATTTTCGCGGTCTCGCCCATGAAACGCACGCCGGCGACCAATACGGTCTTGGCCGGGTGAGCGGCGCCGAAGCGCGCCATTTCCAGGGAATCGGAGACACAGCCACCGGTTTCTTCGGCCAGGGCCTGAATCACCGGGTCGCAGTAGAAGTGGGCAACCAGCACCGCGTCCTGAGCCTTGAGCTCGGCGGCGATGGCGGCACGCAGGCTCGCCTCTTCATCGGCGCTGAGGGCTTTAGGCTGCTTGGCGTCGAGGTGGGCTTGAACCAGTAGGCGTTCGGAAATTTGCGTCATGTTCGCAAGACCTGCAGGCGCAGTTGCGCGAAAGTCGAGTGTACCACCGGCTCTGGAACCCTACGGGCGCCGCCGGACGAAGTGATTGTGTTCATCAAGCACGGGTGAAGCTGCGCAAGGCTACAGAATATCGAATGGATTCAAAAGCCTAATCTGGGGCGGGAATGACGACGAGATTCACCTCCAGCACACGAGCCGGCAAGCCGACTCGTGCACAAGGATCAGCGAACGAGGGCGGAAGGATCGTTCTGCAGCAGAACCGACGCCTGCATGTTGGGCAGGGCGTCCTTTAACGTGGACTCTTCCAGGGCGTCCTTGGATTTTTTGCTTTCCTTGGCCGCGTACTCCAGCAGCACCAGGTAGTCACGCTGGACAGCGGCTTCCTTCGGCACGTTGGTCTCATCCACGAGCTTGCCCATCACGTATTGCTGCGTGTGGGTGTTCTGGCTGGCCGTTTGCGAGACCGAGGCGTTGGTCAGCAGGCCATCCTTGTAGCCGATGTTGGCAGAGCTGCTGGCCTTATCCTCCACCTGTATATAGAGATAATTCTGCGAGTTTGGATCGCCGCTCAGCTCAGGCGCCTTCCCCCCCTTGAGCCCCTTGTGGAAGCTGGCGGAAAGACTCGATTGCTGGTCCTGGATCACGCTGCGGTCCAGCGCGCTTTTGCCGCCGACGCGGGTCTTCTGCGACACGTCATAGGCGAAGCTGTCGACTTCAGAGGGGCGCATCGGGTTAGACGAATCGACCGCCTGTTTGATCGACGCCTTGAAGTCGGCCAGGCCCGTCAACAGGCCCTGGTCCGTCGGGTTGCGGGTCAGCGCCTCGGGGAGGCTCGCGCCCTGTGGATAGTTGCTGTTCAGGGCGCTGAAGGCGTCCTTGAACTGGGTCATCAGCTCGGCCTTGGCGCTGCCACGTTCCTGGGCACGGTCAAACTGGGCCAGGTAGCTTTTCAGCGCCTTGGCCTGTTGCTGCGCATTGCCAAGGATCGAGGCGTTTTTCAGGTCGACGCTCAGGTTGAGCTCGCCGCTCAGGCTGCTCATGCGCGTGGTACGGCTCTGGCTGTCGGCGTGAAAGGCCAGTTTCAGGTCAGGCCCGTTCAGCGTCTTGAGCGTGGTGTTGAGGTCCACCGACGCCAATACTTTGCTGTCAAATTGGGTCAGGTTGCCCAGGTCGAGTTTCGGCGGAACAGCGGTGAGCCCATCCACCGCAGCCTGGAAGGCACTGCCCAGTTGGCCGACCGCCTTGAGTTCGTCGGCGCTCAGAGCACCGCCTTCGACGTTGGCCTGCACACCCAGGCCATCTTTCTGGCTGGACAGGCTGAAGGTCACGGTCTTGCCGCTGGCCGTCTTGATGCTGAGGCTGACCAGGTTGTCGGCTTTGCTATGCAGCAAAGTTTGATCCGTCTTGATCTCGCCGGCGCTGTCCGCTCGATCGGCGCTCGCGTAGAGCACGGACTGAGAAATGCCCGCGCCATTCTTGGCGAACTGCTCAACCAGGCTGGCGCCCAGGCCATTGAAACGGTTGGCAGTGGACGGCGAATTGAAGTTGGTATTGATCGCGCGGCTGAGTGTGTCCTGGCTGTCACTTTCCCAGGCACGCACAATGTCCTGGCCCGGCAATTGCCCGCGGCGGGAATAGGTATCGGCAAGGGTGTCGGACACGACGTTGCCCAAGCTGACCACCGACGAAGGCCGTGTGCTGACAACGCTGCTCTGCGGCGGCGTGACGGGTGACGGTTCCACTGGCCGAATAGGCAGCGAATTGGCGGAACTGATAGGTAACAGCGTACTCATGACGATCCCTGTCTTCGAATGTTTACCCTCTGATTTAAGCAAAGACGCAGGATGATTGACAGGGACAGCGGGGAAATTAGTAGCAAAGAGCCACGACGTTAATCTGGCTCTTTGCTGTCTGGCGCGGATTAAAAGCGGTAAGTCACTGAACCGCCGAACCCATTGGCGCTGTTTTCATACTTGGCGTCGTAGGTCAGGCCCAGTGCAGGTTGGGTCTGACGAACCTTGATCGGCTCTTCCTTCAAGTAGGAATACGCCACATCGAAAGTCAGGTTGTCGACTGGCGTCCAACCGGCCCCCAGGCTGAAAACCGTGCGGTCCCCTGTAGGAATGCGTACGGAGCGGTCGGTGTTGTTGGTCGGGGTCTGGTCAACCGAGAACCCGGTGCGCAATACCAGTTGCTTGTTGACGCGATACGCCGCGCCGATCGCATGGGACCAGGTGTCGTGCCAATGCTGCTGTTCGGTGATGGAGTCCAGGCCGGCGAGCTCACTGGTGATGTCCGATACACCGGTATTATTGACGGTGATTTTCTTCAACTGGCTCCAGCGGGTGTAGGTGCTGCCCACGTACAGGGTCCAGTCATCCGTCAGTTGATGAGTGACCGAGAAATCCACGGACGACGGTGTGGTGACGTTGAGCTTGGCGTCATAACGCTGCGAACCGCCGTCCAACAGATCAGAGAGCACGCCCGAGGCATTGGTATGGCCACTCAGGTGGTAGACGACTTGCGAGTGGTAGGTCACGCCAACGCGGGTAGAGTCCAGCGCCTGCACCAGGATACCGGCGTTGAAACCTGTCGCAGTGTCGTCACCCTTGATCTTGACCGCCTCGGTGCCCAGGCCAAAAGCTGGCACTTTGGAGTCGAGTTCGCCGTTGATTTTGTTGAAGGTCGGCCCGAAACCCACCGAGACCTTGTCATTGAATGCGTAGCTGACCGTCGGCTGTACGGTGATGACCTGGACCTTGCTCTTGTTGCCGAAGGCGTTGCCCTGGAAGCTGTGTTCGTAATCGGTTACCAGGCCAAACGGCGCGTAGATCCCGAGGCCGAATGCCCAGTGTTCATCGATCGGCGTGACCAGATAGCCCATCGGCACGGCAATCCCAGGGACCATATCGCCTTTGTTGGTACCCGGGTTGTCGGCACCGCCTTGGGTCGAGCTGGCACCCTTGATGTTCGTCTTGGCATCGAGGTAGGTCGCCCCGATGCTCACTTCATTCTGCTTGAGGCGGGACATGCCGGCCGGGTTGCCGAACACCGTACTGGCGTCGTCGGCAGAGGAGGAACGACCGGCGTAGCCCGTGCCCATTGAACTGATGCTTTGTTCGTTGAGCGCGAAACCACCGGCGAACAGCGGGGTGGAGGCAAGTGAAACGGCGAGCGCCAAGGCGCCTTTAAGAGTTTTGTTATTCATTATTAGGACTCGAATTATGGGGCAGCGACGAGGAAGCTACCAACGTTCGAGCGAGCGGTTTATGAAGAGTTTTTCATCTGCTGGACTGTCAGACAATCCTAGGTATTTCAAAGACTTTGGTCGATTTTTCGCGTCTATTTCTGACCTCCTGACCCGAATCTGACCCGCCGGTTCCGAGCAGCCAACGCGGGCCATTGGCTGCCCGGCAACCTTATGGATTCCAGTATCTGTTCGCCGCCGCAATCGTCGCAAATTCGGTGGCTACCACCTGGCCAATGCTGATCAGCATGGCGGCGTCATTGGCGTACACATCGCGCAAGCGGCCACGTACCGCCTCGTCGGGCTGCGTGGCCTTGATGACCAGCCGGGACATCTTGATGGCCAGTTCGCGCCCTTCTTCAGGCGTCGCGGTGATCAGGGAATTGTTCGGTATCAAACTCATCAGGGTGTGCCTTTTTATAGGTTGCATGGACCGTGGATCAGCTTTCGCCACGCCACGGCCGAGGACGGTGGGTTCATGGTGCGCAACTTCACCTGCCCGGTGGGCAGCGTGGTGCGCGAGGAGCAGTGCGTGTGCCGGGCGATGGCGGGCTTCTTTTCCGAGGCGACAGGCTGCCCGGCTACAGAACAGTGCTTGCGCGAAGATCGGCTGATCTGCGAGTACTTTATCGAGCAGATACCCACAGCGTGCCCCTGAAGTCGCGGAGGGTGCAGCGCGAGCCTGCGCGCCTTTGTACCTGGCGGTTGTGAAGGCGCGCCGCCAAGGTTAATATTGAGAATAATTCCCATTAGTCCGCTCGGGTACTGAACCCGACGACGGAGTGCGCTTGCGTCATGCCCATCTCTCCAGATCTCTCCAATGTCGGCTGGCTCTACCAAGAGCATCATGGTTGGGTGCGCGCCTGGCTGAACAAGAAGCTGGGTAATTCGAGTGATGCCGCCGAGTTGGCGCATGACGTATTCGTGCGATTGCTGAGCAAGCCCAAGGCGTTTGACAGTGAAGGCCATGCACGTGCTTACCTCAGCGCCATGTCGCGGCATGTCTGCGTGGACTTCTGGCGGCGCCAACGGGTTGAACGCGCGTGGCTGGAGGTGCTGTCCAGTCGCCCGGAGCATTGCATGCCATCGGAAGAGCACCGTGCGATGGTGCTCGAGGCCCTGCAACAGGTCCAGGCCATGTTGGAACGCTTGCCGCCGAAAGTAGCCGAGGCATTCCTGCTCGCGCAACTGCAGGGGTTGAGTTACCAGGCCATCGGTGAGCGACTGGGTGTCAGCGCGCGGACCGTCACCCATTACATGGCCAAGGCCATGTTCC
Source organism: Pseudomonas aylmerensis (assembly GCF_001702265.1). Classification (GTDB taxonomy): domain Bacteria; phylum Pseudomonadota; class Gammaproteobacteria; order Pseudomonadales; family Pseudomonadaceae; genus Aquipseudomonas; species Aquipseudomonas aylmerensis. Next base: position 272,752 of record NZ_MAUE01000045.1, on the reverse strand, counting down.
AGTGCCTGCTGCTCGAAGCAGAACTGGACGAGGCCCTGAGCTGAATCATGCCCGTGTCCAAGCCCGATCATCACACGCTGCAGGAAGCCGCCGACTGGTTCGCCCGGCTGAGTAGCGCGCCCAACGATGCTGCGCAGCTGGAAGCCTGGCAACGTTGGTTGGCGCGCAGTGACAGTCATCAGCAGGCCTGGCGCTACGTGGAGCGGGTCAGCCAGCGCTTCGCGCCGCTGCAGGGTGATGCCGATACCGCCAGCCGCACCTTGCAATCACTGCAACATTCGCCCCGGTCCCGCCGCCAGGTGCTGCGCAGCTTGTCGATCATCAGCGGCGGGCTGCTGCTGGGAGGACTGGCCTGGCGCCATGGCGCATTGACCGAGCAACTGCTGGCCTGGCAGGCCGGCTATCGCACCGTCACCGGGCAAATCCTCGAACGCCGCCTGGCCGATGGCTCGCGTATCTGGCTCAACAGCGCCAGCGCGCTGGACGTTGATATGAATAAAGGGCAACGCAACATCCGCTTATATCAGGGTGAGGTAATGATCGCGACCGCGGCCGACGCTCGCCCGTTTGTAGTGACGACCGCCCAGGGCAGCCTTACCCCACTGGGCACTCGATTCAGCGTGCGTGAGCAGGCATCACGCACTCAACTCAATGTGTATGAAGGGGCGGTGCAGGCGCGGTGCATCGACACGCCCCAGGTACGTGTGGCCGCGGCTGGCGAACGCCTGTGGTTCGATACGCAGCGCATCAGCGAAACAACACCGGCGCAGCTTGAACGCCAAGCCTGGACGCGCGGGGTGTTGCCGGCAGAAGACATGCCGCTGGAGGAATTTATTCACGAATTGGCCAACTATCGCCGTGGGCACCTGGGCGTCGACCCGCGTGTCGCCCAGTTACGCGTGATGGGCACATTTCCCCTGCACGACACCGACCAGGCCCTGGCGATGCTCGAAGGCGTGTTGCCGGTTCGTATCGAACAGACCTTTGCGGGCTGGACGACGGTGAAGCCTCGCTAATTTTTTCCGACGCCACTTCCTGATTTTAATTCTCATTCGATTTAGCTAGTGACATGGCCGCGAGCCACCTCTACAAGGACCCTCAAGATGTCACTCAGCCCTCATCTTCCGCTGCATCTTTTCGCCTGCTCGGCCGCCCTCGCCCTGGCCAGCGTCAGCCCCATCGCCTGGGCCGAGGAGCAACATTACGAAATCGCCGCCGGGCCATTGGCGACCCAATTGAACCTGCTCTCAGCCCAGGCTGGTATTTACCTGGCTGCCGATGCCGCACTGACGGCCGGAAAAACCAGCCATGCCCTCAGCGGCAACTACTCCATCGAGCAGGCCTTGCAGATATTGCTGCTGAACACGGGCCTCACTGCGGTGCAGTTGGGCGGCCAACGCTACCAATTGCAGGCAGCGCCCAGCGAGGCCTCACGACTTGAGTTGAGCAGCACGACCATCTCCGGCAAGGCCCCCGGCTCGACCACTGAAGGCACCGGTTCCTACACCGCCTACTCCTCCAGCAGCTCGACCCGGCTTAACCTGACCCAGAAGCAAACCCCGCAATCGGTCACAGTGATGACCCGCCAGCGCCTGGATGACCAGAAACTCAACAACCTGACGGACGTGCTTGAAGCCAGCCCCGGCATCGCGGTGACTCGCGCGGGCCTGGGCACCGAGAATGACAGCTACTGGTCCCGGGGTTTCCAGATCCAGAACTTCGAGATTGACGGCGTGCCCACCTCCACGCGCATGGACAATTACACCCAAAGCACCGCGATGTACGACCGGGTAGAGATCGTACGCGGCGCTACCGGCCTGATCAGTGGGATGGGCAACCCCTCGGCGACGATCAACCTGATCCGTAAACGCCCGACAGCGCAAGCCCAGGTCAGCCTCACTGCAGAAGCCGGCAGTTGGGACCGCTATGGCACGGGGGTTGATGTTTCCGGCCCACTGACTGAAACCGGCACTGTTCGCGGCCGGCTGGTGGTGGACTACAAGACCGAGCAGGCCTGGATCGACCGCTTCAAGCAAGACTCGCAATTGATCTACGGCATCACCGAGTTCGACCTCAGCGATTCAACCCTGTTGACCGCAGGCTTCAGCTACCAGAAGACCCAAGTTGATTCGCCCCTGCGCGGCGGCTACCAGACGCTGTTCAGCAACGGCGAGAAAACCCATGCCCAACGCTCGCTCAATACCGCACCGAAATGGTCCTACAACGATCACGACCAGACCAATTACTTCACCTCCATCGAGCATCAATTCGATAACGGCTGGAGCGGCAAGATCGAGTACGGCCACACCGAGAACAAGTTCGACGAATTTTTCTCCTTTACCATCGGCAGCCTCGACCAGGCCACTGGTTCGGGCGGCACCCTGCTGCCAGTACGTTGGTCGGGCACACCACGCCAGGACAACCTGGACGCCTACCTCACCGGCCCGTTCTCGGCATTCGGCCGTGAACACGAGCTGATCACCGGCATTACCGCAACGGATTACGAAGAACACACCCCCAACTACGGGGATTGGCTACGCGACTATGGCTTCCAGGTGCCGGACTACCGCACCTGGAACGGCGACTCGCCAAAGCCGGCGACGCCGGTACTCGGCAAGGGCAGCATCCGCGAGAAGCAATATGCCGCCTACCTGACTTCACGCCTGCACATCACTGACGACTTGAGCCTGATCCTCGGTGGGCGCTTGACCGACTGGAAGCGTGACACCGACACCAACGTGTATGGCGAAGGCACCTCCTCGGTCAAGGAACGCGAAACAGGTGTGTTCATTCCCTATGCCGGCGTGGTCTACGACCTGGATGAAAATTGGGCGTTGTATGCCAGCTACACCAAGATCTTCAATCCGCAGGCGTCCTACGTGCGCGACATCAACCGCAAGGCCTTGCCGCCCCTGGAGGGCAAAGGCTATGAAGTGGGGATCAAGGGCAGCTTCTACGACGAACAGTTGAACGCCAGCCTGGCACTGTTCCAACTCGAACAGGACAACCTCGCTGTCTGGCAATCGGATACCCAGGCCTACCGCATCGAGCAAAGCGCCAAGACCCAAGGGGTCGAGTTGGAAATCAATGGTGAATTGGCCGAAGGCTGGCAGGCATCTGCCGGCTATGCCTACAGCGTCACCACCGATGCGGACGACAAACGCATCGTCACCACCCTGCCTCGGCATATGTTCAAGACGTTCACCTCATATCGCTTGCCAGGCATGCTGGATAAAGTGACGGTGGGTGGCGGGTTCAATTGGCAGACCAAGACCGGCGAAGATTTGCACTATTACCAGCAGGGCAGCTACGCCGTGGCCAACCTGATGGCGCGTTACGACCTCTCGAAAAACCTCAGTGCCACCGTCAACCTGAACAACGTGTTCGACCGCGAGTACTACGCGCGCGTTTATTCAGAAGGGATGTATGGCGCGCCGCGTAATGTCATGACCAGCCTGAAGTACAACTTCTAAGGCGTTGGCCCTCGCCTGATAGCCAGGCGAGGGCTGCTCATAAGGTGGGCTGCGAGAGAATGGGTTTCTTGCGGGCAAAAAAAAACCCGGAAATCCTCACTTGCGTGGGCCTTCCGGATTTTCTAAACCGCCAAAAATGGTGGGTCGTGTGGGATTCGAACCTACGACCAATTGGTTAAAAGCCAACTGCTCTACCAACTGAGCTAACGACCCGCTGTGTGGTGGCGCGTATAATACTGATTTCTAAGGATTATTCAACACCTTATTTGAAATAAATCAGAAATAACGCGTTGGGTCCGCAATTCCGGCCGCTTGGAAGCCTTCTGCGCGCAGTCGGCAGCTGTCACATTTCCCACAAGCACGGCCGTCATCGTCTGCCTGATAGCAGGAAACAGTCAGCGAATAATCGACGCCAAGTCCTACACCAGCCTTCACAATATCGGCCTTGCTGAGGTTTTGCAGCGGCGCGAGGATACGGAACCCCTGCCCTTCTACCCCGGCTTTGGTCGCCAGGTTGGCCATGCGCTCGAACGACTCGACGAACTCTGGGCGACAGTCCGGGTAGCCGGAATAATCCACGGCGTTGACGCCGATAAAGATGTCGCGGGCGTTCAGCACTTCAGCCCAACCCAGGGCCAGGGACAGGAACACGGTATTGCGTGCCGGTACATAAGTCACCGGGATGCCTTCGCTCGGTGCTTCTGGCACATCGATGCTGCTGTCGGTCAAGGCCGAGCCACCGATGCCATTGAGGTTCAGGCCGATCACCTTGTGCTCGGCAACCCCCATGTCCCGCGCGACACGCGCAGCGGCGTTCAACTCGGCGCGATGGCGCTGGCCGTAGTCAAAGCTCATGGTGTAGCAGGTGTAACCTTCAGCCTGCGCCATTGCCACCACCGTGGCGGAGTCGAGGCCGCCGGAAAGCAGGATTACCGCGCGTTTTTGATCCATGGTGTGTTCAGTCATATCAGCGTCCTGGCTCGTCGTTCCAAAGGTATTTATGCAACTGCAATTGCAGGCGCACCGGTAGATTGTCCGCAACCACCCAATCGGCGAGGTCACGCGCATTCAAGTCATGGTGGCTGGGGGAGAACAGCACCTCGCCCGCGCGACGGTCCAGGCCATACTGGATCAGCTTGGAGTTCGCCCAGTCGTAATCTTCACGGGAGCAGATGACGAACTTGACCTGGTCGTTGGCCGTCAGCAGGTCGATGTTCTCATAGCGGTTGCGGTGCGCTTCCTTGGAGCCTGGGGTCTTCAGGTCGACCACGCGGCTCACGCGCGGGTCCACCGCAGAGATATCCAAGGCGCCACTGGTTTCCAGGGACACCTCGTAACCGGCATCACACAGGTGTTTGAGCAACGGGATGGCATTGGGTTGCGCCAGCGGCTCGCCGCCCGTCACGCAGACGTAGCGCGGCCGGTAACCGGCAACCTGCTCAAGGATGTCTTCGAGGGTGCGCACCGTACCGCCACTGAAGGCGTAGGCGCTGTCACAGTATTGGCAACGCAACGGGCAACCGGTCAGCCGCACAAAGACTGTGGGCAGGCCAGCGGTGCGCGTTTCACCCTGCAACGAGTAAAAAACTTCGGTGATACGTAATGTGTCTTGCATAGTCGCCACGGGCGTAACAGCTAAACAGGCTGTCCGCCTCCGTCAGGCACTTCAAGGGACCCCGCCAACGCGTAGACCCCAAAAAGCGTGTTTCATAAAAGGGCGTGGATTCTAACGAAAAAACCCGCGACAGGCGCGGGTTTCTTCTAAACGGACAGCATCGCTTACAAGCGTTGCAGATCCCGTTGCGCCAACTGGGCAGCGGAAGTCCCCGGATACTGGGCGACAACCTGCTGCAGAATGCCTTTGACCTTGTCGGTATGACCCAGGCGGCGTTCTACGTCGGCGAGTTTGTACAGCGAATCAGGCACCTTGGCGTGCTTGGGGTACAGTTGGCTGACCTTGGCAAATGCCTGGCCGGCGCCCTGCAGATCACCCTTGGCCAGGTTGACCTCACCCAACCAGTATTGGGCATTGCCCGCGTACTGGCTGTTCGGATACTTGCGCAGGAATGCGGTAAAGGCCTGGCTGGCCTTATCGAAATCCTTGGCTTTGATCAGGTCGAAAGCGGCATCGTAATACAGCTTTTCCTTGGCCGGATCACCCGGTTCGCTGCTGGCGGCAGGGGCGGCAGCCGCGGCCCCTGCTGCTGCACCACCGGCAGCAGTGCTTGGCGCGCCACCGGTAGAAGAATTATCAGGAGTAGCGGCAGGTGTAACGCCGGCTCCTATACGTCGGTCAAGATCCTGGTAACGCTCCAGGCCTTCTTGCTTCAGCTGGTTCACTTGATTTTGCAGTACTTCAATCGTGCCTTGCTGCTGCGACAATTGATCCTGCATGCGTTGCAGCTGGTTGAACAGTTCACCCTGTGCCGAGGGAGCGGACGTAGCCGCTCCCCCCGCATAGGCGCCGTTCGTGCCATAACCTGCTGGCGGATAGCTGCTCCCGCTATTGTTATAGCCAGAGTTGCTATCTTCCACAGGAACCGCAGCCCACACCGCAAGCGGGGCGAGGCTGAGAGCCAATACAGTTAGAGCACGACGGCACGTTCGCATGACGAATTACTTACGCAGTTCGACGCGACGGTTTTGAGCCCAGGACTGCTCGTCGTGGCCAGTAGCAACTGGACGCTCTTTACCGTAGGAAACCAGTTCCAGTTGGCCTGGAGCAACACCTTGCAGTACCAGGTAGCGCTGAACGGCTTTCGCACGACGCTCGCCCAGTGCCATGTTGTACTCACGAGTACCACGTTCGTCGGTGTTACCTTCCAGAACAACGCGAGCGCCGTTAGCTTTCAGGTCCTTCGCGTGAACGTCCAGAGCGCGCATGGCTTCTGGCTTCAGGTCCGAACTGTCGTATTCGAAGTAGAAAGTGGTGATAGCGCGCAGAGCAGCTTCTTCGCTCAGGGAGCCGTCAACTGCACCAGTGTTAGCGCCGTAACCAGCGTTTGGATCAACAGCTGCGCCTTCACCGGCATTGTCGCCGCCTTTAGACGAGCAACCAACGGCTACGGACAGAGCCAGAGCCAGAGCAGCAAACTTACCAAACTTCAGCATTTCCATCGTGAAACTCCTAATGAACCCCAGTGTGTTAAGTATTTCTTTTTGTAGCGCCGCGTCAGTTCAGGTAAGGGGACCAGGACGGTTCTCTGACTTCGCCTTGAGCGGTAGGAAGCGGGAGCCTTACGCGTCCATTAATGGACACGAGCATCAAGACTCCCCGGCCCTGCTGGCGGGTGGCGTAGATTACCATGGTGCCGTTGGGCGCAACAGTAGCTGACTCATCAAGGTTGGTATCCGTGAGGATTTTTACCGTTCCACGCTGCAAATCCTGGGCCGCAACCCGGAAATTAGTGAAACCATCCTGACGGTGAATCATCACCAACGTCTTTTCATCAGCCGAAAGCTTCGGATTGGCGTTGTAGTTACCGATAAAAGTAACACGCTCTGCACCACCACCATTCACGTTCGCCTTGTACACCTGTGGCTTGCCGCCGCGGTCAGAGGTGAAGTAGATGGTTGAACCATCCTTGCCCCAGAACGGTTCGGTATTGATACCCGGGCCGCTGGTTGCGCGAGTGATCTGGCGCGAAGCCATGTTCATCACGTAGATATCCGGGTTGCCGTCCTTGGACAGCACGAACGCCAGGCGCGAACCATCCGGCGACCAGGCCGGTGCACCGTTGAGGCCTTCGAAGTTGGTGATCTGCTCACGACGGCCAGTATCAATGTGCTGGACGAAGATACGCGGACGCTTCTGCTCGAAAGACACGTAGGCGATACGCTTGCCATCCGGCGCGAAACGCGGCGACAGGATAGGCTCACGCGATTGCAGCAGGGTCACGGCGCGTGCACCGTCATAGTCCGAGCGCTGCAAAGTGTAACGAGTGTTGTCTACGGAGAAACGCTCAGCCGTGACATACAACAGGCGCGTCGAGAACGCCCCCTTGATGCCGGTGAGTTTTTCAAACGACTGGTCCGAGATGTAGTGGGCCATGTCGCGCAGCTGTTCGGCAGTCCCCGAAACGCTGCCGGTCAAGACCTGCTGCTCAGTGGCCACGTTGAACAACGTGTACTGGATCTGCAGGCGACCACCCGCCGGAACGATGTTGCCGACCATCAGGTACTGGGCGCCGACGGCTTTCCAGTCACGGAAGATGACTTCGCTGGCCTGGGTAGGCTGGCTGATCATGTTGCCTTTAGGAATCGGCGCGTAGTAACCGGAATTGCGCAGGTCATCGCTGACGATCTGGGCCATGTCGTCCGGCAGCACGCTGCCGCCCTGCCAACCGAACGGTACAACTGCGATCGGGGTGGCCCGATCGCTACCGCTGGTGACCAGGATGTTCTTTTCATCCGCCGCCGCTATCCCTGCCATACAGCAAATAACGACAAGCATTCCTCGAAGAAGGTTTCTCACAAGGCTAGATCCTCAGGTGTGAATGTCATCTTGAATGAACGATAGGGAGCGAAGTCGCTTGGTTTCATTCCCTGCATCTCGGTCAACCGGCCAATGTTCTTGACCGCGGCAACCGCCGAACTGTCGAACGAACCGTCACCACTGGACTTGGCCACGCTGACCGAAGTCACCGTACCGTCCGGCAACATGCCGATCTGCAGCACTACTGTCATGCCTTTGCGTGCCGAAGGTGGACGGGTCCAGCCTTCTGCTGCGCGTGCCCGAATCAGGTCGTCGAAACTGCCCGCGACTTCATCGCCACGCTCATCGGCCAAGGCTTGCTGACGCTGCGGCGTGTCGGAGAGCAAATCTGCCAAGGCCTGGGCCTTTTTCTCTTCGGCGGATTTACGCGCTGCTTCCTGGGCCTTTTTCTTGGTGGCATCGGCGGCAGCTTTCTTCTTCGCGTCGTCGGCGATTTTCTTCTTCGCCTCGTCTGCTTCAGCTTTTTTCTTGGCGTCTTCGGCGGCTTTCTTCTTCGCGTCTTCGACTATCTTTTTCTTGGCGTCTTCAGCGGCCTTTTTCTTGGCCTCTTCTTCGGCAGCTTTCTTCGCTTCGTCTTCGGCTTTCTTCTTGGCTATATCAGCCAATTGTTTCTCTTCGGCCTTTTTCGCGTCGGCAGCTTTCTCGGCTTTCTTGGCTTCATCAGCCTTTTTCGCCTCGTCGGCCTTCTTCGCTTCGTCAGCCTTTTTCGATTCCTCGGCCTTTTGAGCCGCCTCTTCTTTCTTTTGTTCCGCAGCAGCCTTCACCGCTTCCTGCTCGACCTTCTTCTGTTCCATCTGTTCGACTTCAGTCTGGCGCGCAGCCGACTTCTGGGCCTCACCCGCAATCTTCTGATTGGTCTGGGTGGTGGCCTGGCTTTTCGATTTCAGCTGATACAGGGTCGCCTGCACGATCGGCTTGGCTGGCGGCAGATCCGGGGTCATGGCAAAGCTGACGAACAGCATGCCAAACACCAGGACGTGCAGGGCAATTGCCCAGACGCTAGGCCAGAAGAAGCTTTCCGAGGCGGACGGCTCTCGCTGTTGCTGCATCAGGGCGCCTCGGTAATCAAGCCAACGTTACCGACGCCGGCCTTCTGCAGCCCGCCCATGGCGCCCATGACAGAGCCGTAGTCAACCGACTTGTCACCCCGGATGAACACCTGGGTGTGCTTGCCGCCTTCGTTGCCGGAGCGAATGATCTTGGTCACCGCATCGGTCATCGCCGGCAGGGTCAAGGCCTTGTCTTGCTGTTTCTGAGTGTCGACTTCGCTGCCAAGGTTCCAGTAATAGGTCTTGTCAGCCTTGATCGAAATGGTCAGGACCTGTGTGTTGTTGTCTTGCGGCAAGGCTTCACTGGAAACCTTGGGCAGATCAACCTTCACGCCCTGGTTGAGCATCGGCGCGGTCACCATGAAGATGACCAGCAGCACCAGCATCACGTCGATGTAGGGCACTACGTTCATCTCGGCGACCGGCTTGCGCTTTTTGCGAGCTCGAGCGATTAAAGCCATTGGGAATTACCTGCTTATTCTTCGCTGGTGTGCACTTTACGGTGCAGGATCGCCTGGAATTCATCGGCGAAGGTGTAGTAACGGCCGATCAACGTTTCGCTGGTGGCAGCAAAGCGGTTGTAGGCGATTACTGCGGGGATAGCGGCGAACAGGCCGATCGCGGTGGCGATCAGGGCTTCGGCAATACCTGGGGCCACGGTGGCCAGGGTCGCTTGCTGGGCCTGGGCCAGGCCACGGAAGGAGTTCATGATCCCCCACACGGTACCGAACAGGCCGATGTACGGGCTGACCGAACCAACGGTGGCGAGGAACGGCAGGCTCTGCTCCAGCTTCTCTTCTTCACGGGAGATGGCCACGCGCATGGCACGTGCCACGCCTTCCATCACGGCTTCCGGATCAACACCCGGCTGCTGGCGCAGGCGCGAGAACTCCTTGAAACCGGCACGGAAGATCTGCTCCACGCCCGAATCCGGGTCAGGGTTGCTGCCGGCCTGGCGGTACAGCTTGGACAGGTCGATACCCGACCAGAAGCGCTCTTCGAAGCTCTCCAGGGCACGTCGACCGGCGCGCAGCAGGTTGCTGCGCTGAAAAATCATGACCCAAGAGGTAACCGATGCGGCTACCAGGGTCAGCATGACCAGTTGAACCACAACACTGGCATTGCTGACCAGGCTCCACATGGAGGAATGGTCGACGACGGTAGGTTCCACGCTAAATCTCCTGCTTTGATTGTTTACCCGCGCCGCTCACGGCGGCAAAGGCCGCACGTAGAGTTTCGGGAATGGCCCGAGGTTTCAAACTGTTGGTGCGCACACACGCCACCAGGAACTGCCCCTCACAGAGCAGCGTTGCATCCGTTGCCCGCCTGACCTGTTGCTTGAAACGCAGGCTGGCACGGTTCAATTCGATTACTTCAGCGCTGACCAGCAGTTCATCGTCCAACCGCGCCGGCGCGTGATACCGCGCCTCGCTGGAATGCACGACGAACAACAGGTCCTCCCCTGCCAGCTCGGATTGGGCAAAGCCCAGCTCCCGTAGCCGCTCGGTTCGAGCCCGCTCCATGAACTTGAGGTAATTGACGTAATACACGATGCCGCCAGCATCGGTGTCCTCGTAATAAACGCGACAGCGATGTGCGAACGACTGATCCCCGTTTTGCGCGCGCATACTCTAGTGCTTACTCCTCAGGTTGCCAATCCGGCTGGGCAACTGTTTTTTCATCCACCGAAACATTTCCAGTGACTGAATGACGACGCCAGCCACTAGGACAGCACAAACATCGAATAAATCGACTTGCGTGAAGCTTTTAATCGTCCACTGCATCGAGGAATTCGTCTACCACAGGCATCTCACCCAATCGTGACGGAATGTTTAACCCGAAGTGCAGATACGCATGCCGCGTCACTACCCGGCCCCTCGGCGTACGCATGATGTAGCCCTGCTGGATCAGGTACGGCTCCAGCACATCCTCGATGGTGTGGCGCTCTTCACTGATGGCCGCCGCCAGGCTGTCGACCCCCACCGGGCCACCGTCGAACTTCTCGATCATGGTCAAGAGTAGACGCCGGTCCTGATGATCGAAGCCATGCTCGTCCACATCCAGCAGGTTCAAGGCCAGGTCGGCCACGGCCTTGGTGATATGCCCCTTGGCACGCACTTCGGCAAAGTCACGCACGCGGCGCAGCAGGCGGTTGGCGATCCGTGGCGTGCCGCGGGCCCTGCGGGCGATTTCAAACGCGCCTTCCGGGTCCAGCGGCAGGCCGAGAATGCTCGCCGAACGACTGACAATGGTCGCCAGGTCTGCGGTGCTATAGAACTCCAGACGTTGAACAATGCCGAAACGGTCTCGCAGCGGGTTGGTCAGCATCCCGGCACGGGTGGTCGCGCCGACCAGTGTGAACGGCGGCAGGTCGAGCTTGATCGAGCGAGCTGCCGGGCCTTCGCCGATCATGATGTCGAGCTGGAAGTCTTCCATCGCGGGGTACAGCACTTCCTCGACGATCGGCGACAGCCGGTGAATCTCGTCGATGAACAGCACATCGTGGGGCTCGAGATTGGTCAGCAATGCCGCCAGGTCGCCTGGGCGCTCCAGCACCGGGCCGGAGGTGGACTTGATCGACACGCCCATTTCCTGGGCAATGATGTTGGCCAGGGTGGTCTTGCCAAGCCCCGGCGGGCCGAAGATCAAGGTGTGGTCCAGGGACTCGCTGCGCCCGCGCGCAGCCTGGATGAACAGCTCCATCTGCTCGCGCACGGTGGGCTGGCCGATATAGTCGGCCAGGCTCAGGGGGCGGATGGCGCGGTCCTGGATTTCTTCACGGTCACGGGGGCCAGTGGCCGCGATCAGACGATCAGCTTCAATCACTTAAATCATTCCCTTCAGGGCGCGGCGGATCATGTCTTCACTGCTCAGGTTCTTGTCCTTGATGGCCGATACGGCCTTGCTGGCTTCCTGCGGCTTGTAGCCCAGGGAAATCAGCGCGCTGACCGCATCACTTTCGGCGCTGGCGACCTGGCCCGCCGGCATATCCGGTTGGTTCGGCACCAGGGCAAACATGCTCGGCAGCACTTCCCAGGCTTTAAAGCGGTCCTTGAGCTCTACCAGCAGGCGCTCGGCCGTCTTCTTGCCGACCCCCGGGACCTTGGTCAGCGCCGAGGTGTCCTGGGCTGAAACGGCACGCACCAGCTCATCCACTTCCAGGCTCGACATCAATGCCAGGGCCAGTTTCGGCCCCACGCCATTGAGGCGAATCAGCTCGCGGAAGAAATCGCGGTCGCGCTTGCCGATGAAACCATAGAGTAGTTGCGCGTCTTCGCGCACCACCAGATGGGTGTGCAGCGTCAGCGGCTCACCGACCGACGGTAGGCGATACAGGGTGGTCATGGGCACTTCCAGCTCATACCCCAACCCGTTTACATCCAGAATCAGGTGCGGCGGCTGTTTTTCAGCCAGGGTGCCGCGCAAGCGTCCAATCACGGTTCAGATCCTTAAAGCTTGGGGTCAGAGCATGGCCTGACCGGAAACAACGGTTGCGCTGATGCTATCAGAGACGCAGGCGCCCGCCACGACTGCGTGCCGTACCGAGGCCGTGGGGCAGCAGGCTGGAACGGGTATGCGCGTGGCAAATCGCAATAGCCAGGGCGTCCGAGGCGTCGATCTGCGGCTTGGCGGTGAGCTTGAGCATGTGCATGACCATCATCTGCACCTGCTCTTTATTGGCTGCACCGGTCCCCACCACGGCCTGCTTGACCTGGGTCGCGGTGTATTCGGCGATTTCCATGCCCTCCTCCGCACCGGCCACGATGGCGGCGCCCCGGGCCTGGCCGAGCTTGAGGGCCGAGTCGGCATTCTTGGCCATGAAGACCTTTTCGATGCCCATGGTCACCGGCCCATAGGTCTGGATCACTTCACGCACGCCGCGATAGACGATCTGCAAGCGCTCGGCCAGCTCGCCCGCACCGGTACGAATGCACCCCGATGCAACGTAGATGCAGCCACGTGGCGTCTGCTGCACCACGCCAAAACCGGTGATGCGCGAGCCGGGGTCGATACCTAGGATTAAAGTCATAACGCCTGCGGGTTGGATTTACAGCGGTATGTGCCAGGCACACATCGTGTGTAACAGCATAGAACCCTGTGGGCGCTGGCTTGCCTGCGATGCGCGCGCCTCGGTGTGTCAGTGGCACCGCGATGATGCTTTCGCAGGCAAGCCAGCGCCTACTGGATTTCCATGGATCTTAAGAGAGCTGTTCGGCTACAGATTCAGGGATGTCGGCGTTGGAGTACACGTTCTGCACGTCATCCAGGTCTTCGAGCATATCCAGCAGCTTCAACACTTTCTGCGCGCCGTCCAGGTCCAGCTCGGCGCTGGTGGTCGGCAACATCACGATTTCCGCGTCGGTGCCCTTGAAGCCAGCAGCTTCCAGCGCGTTACGCACGGCATAGAAGCCAGCGAAGGAGGTGAACACGTCGATGGAGCCGTCTTCGTTGCTCACCACGTCGTCCGCATCCGCCTCCATGGCAGCCTCGATCAACGCATCTTCGTCCACACCTGGCGCGAAGGAGATCTGCCCCTTGCGCTCGAACAGGTAGGCCACCGAGCCGTCAGTGCCCAGGTTGCCGCCGCACTTGCTGAACGCATGGCGCACGGCAGCAGCAGTCCGGTTGCGGTTGTCGGTCATGCACTCGACCATGACGGCCACGCCGCCCGGGCCGTAGCCTTCGTATGTCAGCTCGACCATGTCGTCGGTATCGGCTGCACCGGCGCCACGGGCCACCGCACGATCAATGATGTCGCGGCTCATGTTGGCGCCCAGCGCCTTGTCCAGCGCCAGGCGCAGGCGCGGGTTGGAACCTGGGTCACCGCCGCCCTGGCGGGCAGCGACGGTCAGCTCGCGGATCCACTTGGTGAAGATCTTGCCTTTCTTGGCATCCTGACGCTCTTTGCGGTGCTTGATGTTCGCCCACTTGGAATGGCCAGCCATAACACAACTCCGAAATTCTGTAGAAACCTTATCAACCCCACCCCAGGTGGGATACAACCCTTGTAACGCAAAGGCGCATCCGAAGATGCGCCTTTTTAGACTGCGTAAACCTCAGTGCGCTTTCACGCAGCGGCCTTACTCAGCCTTCGGCGTCTCACGCAGACGGATGTGCAATTCGCGCAGAGCCTTGGCATCCACCACACCTGGAGCCTGTGTCATGACGTCCGCAGCACTCTGGGTTTTCGGGAAGGCAATCACTTCACGGATCGACTGGGCGCCGGTCATCAGCATCACCAGGCGGTCCAGGCCGAAGGCCAGGCCACCGTGCGGCGGCGCGCCGTATTTCAGGGCGTCGAGCAGGAAGCCGAATTTCTCTTCCTGTTCCGCTTCGTTGATGCCCAACAGGCGGAACACCGCTTGCTGCATCTCTTTGCGGTGGATACGGATCGAACCGCCACCCAGCTCGGTGCCGTTCAACACCATGTCGTAAGCGCGCGACAACGCGCCTGCCGGGTTGGCCTCCAACTCTTCAGGCGAGCACTTCGGCGCAGTGAACGGGTGGTGCAAGGCGCTGAAGCTGCCGTCGTCGTTCTCTTCGAACATCGGGAAGTCGACAACCCACATCGGTGCCCACTTGCAGGTCAGCAGGTCCAGGTCGTGGCCCAGCTTGATCCGCAGCGCGCCCAGGGCTTCGCTGACGATCTTGGCTTTGTCGGCACCGAAGAACACGATGTCGCCGTCGACCGCGCCGACGCGATCGAGGATCGCGTTGAGGTTGTCCAGTGGAATGTTTTTCACGATCGGCGATTGCAGGCCGTCAACGCCATTGGCGCGCTCGTTGACCTTGATGTAAGCCAGGCCCTTGGCGCCGTAGATGCCGACGAACTTGGTGTAGTCGTCGATCTGCTTGCGCGGCATGCTCGCGCCGCCAGGCACGCGCAGGGCGGCGATACGGCATTTAGGGTCGTTGGCCGGGCCGCTGAACACCTTGAAGTCGACTTCCTTGAGCTGGTCGGCCACGTCCACCAGCTCCAGCGGGATACGCAGGTCGGGCTTGTCGGAACCGTAGCGGCGCATGGCTTCCTCGAAGGTCATGTGCGGGAACTCGCCGAACTCCAGGTCCAGCACTTCCTTGAACAGGTTGCGGATCATTTGCTCGGTCAGGTCCATGATCTCTTTTTCATCGAGGAAGCTGGTCTCGATGTCGATCTGGGTGAATTCCGGCTGGCGGTCGGCGCGCAGGTCTTCGTCACGGAAGCACTTGGCGATCTGGTAGTAGCGGTCGAAGCCGGCGACCATCAGCAGTTGCTTGAACAGCTGTGGCGATTGCGGCAGGGCGAAGAACGAACCCGCGTGGGTACGGCTCGGCACCAGGTAGTCACGCGCACCTTCCGGGGTAGCCCGGGTCAGGATTGGCGTTTCGACGTCAAGGAAGCCGTTTTCGTCGAGGAAGCGGCGGATGCTGGTGGTCATACGCGAACGCAGGCGCAGCTTCTCGGCCATTTCCGGACGGCGCAGGTCCAGGAAGCGGTAGCGCAGGCGGGTTTCTTCGCCGACGTCGGAGTATTCGTTGAGTGGGAACGGCGGGGTTTCCGACTCGTTCAGCACTTCCAGCTCGTAACCCAGCACTTCGATTGCGCCGGAGGCCATGTTCGCGTTCACGGCACCGGCCGGACGCAGGCGAACCTTGCCAGTGATCTTGACGACGTACTCGCTGCGCACACGGTCGGCGGCGGCGAAGCTCTCGGCGCGGTCCGGGTCGAACACCACCTGGGCCAGACCATCACGATCACGGATATCGAGGAAGATCACCCCGCCGTGGTCGCGGCGACGGTGAACCCATCCGCAAAGGGTGATTTCCTGACCATCCAGGGTCTCGTTCAGTTGGCCGCAATAGTGGCTGCGCATCATGGTAGTGGTTTCACTTCTCGTAATTCGAAATTCGGTGGAGGCCTGCCTCGTCACCGTACATTTAAGCAGGGGACGGATAATGCAGGAGCCTGCGCATGGAGTTCAACTCAGTCTGCTTTGTCGCCGCCGGCCAGATTCTTCTTCGAGCCGGTCTTGAAATCAGTCTCGTACCAGCCGCTGCCGCTCAGGCGGAAGCCCGGCATGGACAACATCTTCTTGAGCTCTGGCGCCTTGCAGGCCGGGCAATCGACCAGCGGCGCGGCGCTGATCTTCTGAATGGCTTCCAACTGATGACCACAGGAAGCACATTGATAGTCGTACATGGGCATGGAGATGTCTCGGCGATCAGAACGTTACTGCGCCACGCCTGCCCCAGGGATAAAGCCCCGGCATGCGCAGCAAAGCGCGGGATTATATCTGGTAAATCGAGGCAGCGCAGCCGGCTTTCTGACCAGGGCCCTGCCCACCTCGACGGCAGGCCAGCCCCGGCGCCGGCCGATTACTCAGGGTTCGGCGTACTCACCCGGTCTTTCAAGGCGTGAACGACACACACCACCCTGACCAACCCGCTGAAGTTCTTCACCCCGCCATGGCGCAAGTGCACTTCCCGATCGACATAAGACAGCAACGCACTGACCGAGCAGGCGTTGATCCTGGCTATTTCCGCCAGGATGTTCCAATACACCTGCTCAAGTCGCAGGCAAGTGGAAAACCCATTGAGGCGCACCGACCGGGACAATGGCTTGGCCAGCCCCATATCAAACCCCTTCGCAAAGGGGTCGACCGTTATCCTGTGAAAACCACCGGTTTCCATTACTCCGTTACCCACTCCACGTGACATACACCTGACACTCCATTGCCAAACAGCAGCCCACGGGTTCTCCCATTGGGCAGTGGCCCTATAAAACAGCAGGCAGAGACAGGCAGCCAGAAGACGCGGAGTTGATCGACGTAGGACAACGCCAGGAAATGCACGGAAACAAGCGAGCGGCGCCAGTACGGCGCCACTCAAGGCCGGTGTTTATTGGTTTTCGAGCAGGGAACGCAGCATCCACGCGGTTTTTTCGTGAACCTGCATACGCTGGGTCAACAGATCGGCAGTCGGTTCATCGCTGACTTTGTCCAGCAACGGGAAGATACCGCGCGCGGTGCGCGTGACCGCTTCCTGACCCGCCACCAGCTGCTTGATCATCTCTTCGGCACTGGGCACACCTTCTTCTTCCTTGATCGAAGACAGGCGCGCGTAGATCGAATAGGCGCCCGGCGCCGGGAAGCCCAGGGCACGGATACGCTCGGCAATGGAGTCCACCGCCAGCGCCAGCTCGTTGTACTGCTCTTCGAACATCAAGTGCAGCGTACGGAACATCGGCCCCGTGACGTTCCAATGGAAGTTGTGGGTCTTCAGGTACAGTACATAGGTATCGGAAAGCAGTCGCGAAAGCCCGTCGACGATGGATTTACGATCTTCTTCACTGATACCGATATCGATTGCCATGTTTATCCCCTTCAATTGACATGCATTCATTGATCAGGTGCAGCTCCACTCTAGCAAGAGTACCGGTGGTGCGCAGCCCGACACGCCCAGGTGAGGTGCGGCAAATCGCCCCTGCGTAACCTGCCAGCCGGTGCTGCGCAAGCCTTCGCACGCATCGGGAAAACTTCCCCGCACGCCGCTCGAAAACCCTGCACCTGTCTAGGACAAGCGTTTGACGCAGAAATGCCGTGCCCCTTGCAACACCCGGAAATGCTTGATTTGAGTAGGCACAGCCTTTGCTGTTAAATAGGCGGCGTGTCGCTGCCGTTAATTTCCGCGGCAGCCGGCATAGGCTGATACCCGCGCACGTGCCCAACGCCTCCCATTGTTCAGAAGCGAACCGTGCCAGTCAGCTCTTCCTTGTGATCCGTCTTAACGTGAGTTAATCAAAATGTTGAAAATCGTCCACCTGCTAACGGGCGTTGCAGCTTTGCTGCTGTCCTTTATACCGAGCTTGCAACAGGGAAGCCCTCCCTACCTGGAACAACACGACGCTCTGTACCTGGCCTTGTTCGGCCTTCTTAACCTGACGCTGGCACCGGTGATCCCTTACTGGAACAAAGGCACTCGTCATCAACTGCAAAACCTGGTCAGCGCGCTGCTGGTTCTGACCGTTGTCGTACAAACCCTCACCCTCCTGGCACCTATGCCTGAAGTGGGCGGCCACCCGGCCATCCTGCTCAGCCTGGTGATTGCTGTGGTCGCCATCGTTCTTCACCTGGCCATCAGCTTCTACCGTTCGTCCCCGGCGGCCGCGTCGCAAACTTATGACATGACCAATCGGGATACCGGTACCGTCAAGTGGTTCAACACGTCCAAAGGCTTCGGCTTTATTTCCCGCGATTCGGGCGACGATATCTTCGTCCACTTCCGGGCTATTCGCGGTGAAGGCCATCGCGTCCTGGTGGAAGGCCAGCGCGTGGAGTTCTCCGTGATGAATCGCGATAAAGGCCTGCAAGCCGAAGACGTGATCGCTGCCCTGCCGCGTCGCTGATTCCAGCCTTCGCAGCAAAAAAAACCGCGATCCAGCGTTGACTGGATCGCGGTTTTTTATTGCCGGCTATTTAGTAGTGAGGCGGCGGCGCTTCTTCTTCCGAGGTTTCGAACTGCCCGCCCATTTCTTCCTGGCGCTTGAGCAGCGCGGTCATCTGCAACTGCAGGCGTTCGACGGCCCGCTGCTGGGTGACGAGGATGTCATTGAGGGTCTCGATGGTGTCGTCCTGGAAGGCCAGGCGGCTTTCCAGGTCGGTGACGCGGTCTTGCAGGTCCATGGTTCAGCCCTGGGTAAAGATGAAGTCGGCGGGCAACAGCTCGCGCAGGCGGGTGCGGATAGCAGCGACCTGCTCTGCAGTATAAGGCTGCGCCGGATGCTTGCCCCATACCGGCGCAGGCCAGGCGGCATCATCGCGTTTGCGCACGATCACATGCACGTGCAACTGGCTGACCACATTGCCGAGGGCGCCGATGTTCATCTTGTCGGCGTTCAAGCCCTCATTGAGCAACTGCGCCAACGCCGTGGTTTCCTGCCATAGACGCTGCTGGTCGGCGACATCCAGTTGAAACACTTCACTGATACCGTTGATGCGTGGCACCAGGATGAACCACGGGTAGTTGGAATCATTGGACAGCAGCAGGCGGCAGAGCGGGAAGTCCCCAATGGCCAGTGTGTCTTGTTGCAGGCGTTGATCTAAGGCGAACACGCGGGCACTCCGTTTTTGCAGGTCGATTTCAGACGCCCAGCATACCTTCGAATGCTCAAGGCTTCACGGCGAATGCGGCGAGCCGCGATGCAAGTGGAGAAAAATACGCACCCTTTCGAGGCAGCCAGATATTTGAGCTACGCTAATCCGGGCCTGAGCGGGATGCACCAAAATGACCCACTTGTGCATCAAAGGGATCCGCCGATTACCCACTCATGGGGGTGAACCGGTAACGTTTTGCCCGGACCGGGTGTTTTGGGGCCGTCTCACAGGTGTGACACCAAAGCGTCAAGGCCAAACAAAACGACGTAAAAAGCCCGTGCTTATGCGGTTTTTACACGGCCGTAACGTTTTTCACGAAAAAATGACATTCGGTTACCGCTTTGTGCACGCTTGTTGCATTCACACCCACATCGTCGGCAACGGCACCCGTTTGGAAGCAGGTGTTTCGCGATAAAAACACAAGCGTTTCAATACGCATCAAGGAAGACTTCAAACTTTGAAACGGGTTTGAAAACAGTATTGAAGTTGTCAGTCCGGTTACAGGTGGACTGTGAATTTGCGACACGGAGATAGCAATTTACGACAGCCTCGTAAAGAAGCTGAAAGGATAGATGGGCAAGTATCGTCAATAGAGTCTGCGTGATATAACTTTGCGCCGACACAAAAAAGAAAGAGCCGCCCAGATAAAAATACAGGTGGGACGGCAGTACTCTTCCTAAACCAAAGGAGCAAATCACGATGCGCGTGATGAAGTGGAGCATGATCGCCCTGGCTGTTTCAGCAGGCACCTCGCAGTTCGCAATGGCCTCTTCCCAGGACGACGCCAAGGGTTTTGTTGAAGACAGCACTTTCAGCATTAATACTCGCGCGCTGTATTTCAGCCGTGACTTCCGCAACAACCCGTCGGGCCCAGGCTCCCAGAGCCGCGCTGAAGAATCCGGCCTGGGCTTCAATGCCCTGTACCAATCGGGCTTCACCCAAGGCACCATCGGTGTCGGTGTTGACGTGATTGGCCTGTTGGGCGTCAAGCTCGACAGCGGCAAAGGCCGCGCAGGCACTGGTCTGTTCCCAACCGGTTCCGATGGTCGCTCGCAAGACGACTACTCCAAAGGCGGCGGCGCGGTTAAATTCCGTATCTCCGATACTGTCCTGAAAATCGGTGACCAGTACACCACAGCCCCTGTATTCGCGTCTGACGACAGCCGCTTGCTGCCAGAGCTGCCACAAGGTATCTCGATCACCAGCAACGAAATCAAGGGCCTGAAGCTGGAAGGCGGTCACTTCACTTCCAGCATCGCTCAGAACCAGACCTACCATGACAGCCTGGGCCTGACCAAAACCGACTTCGTCGGCGGCGTGTACTCTTTCACTCCTGAGTTCACCGGTAGCCTGTACTACGCGAAAACCGAAGATTACTTCCGTAAGTACTACAGCAACCTGAACTGGACTCACGCCCTGAGCAACGACCAATCGTTCGCCTTGGACTTCAACATCTACGACACCAAGAGCGAGGGCGAAGGCCTGCAACGTGCTTCCAAGGACAGCGCCCTGCCGTTCGCAGAACGCACCAAGCTCGACAACCGCGCGTTCAGCCTGCAGGGTGCGTACACCATCGGTGCACACACCTTCACCCTGGCAGCCCAGAAAGTCACCGGCGACGGCGACTACGGCTACGGCGTAGATGGCGGCGGTACTGTGTTCCTGGCCAACTCCATCGCTCGTTCCGACTTCAACGCCGAAGGCGAGAAGTCCTACCAGGCGCGTTACGACATCAACATGGCAACCTTCGGCATTCCTGGCCTGAGCTTCATGACTCGTTACGTAACCGGTAGCGGCGCCAACACCGCCACCACCTCGAACGGCAAAGAGTGGGAACGCGACATCGAAGCCAAATACGTGATCCAGAATGGTCCAGCCAAAGACCTGAGCTTGCGTCTGCGTCAAGCCACTTATCGCTCCGGCGATGGTGTGTACTACGGCTCGCCTTCGATCGACGAACTGCGTCTGATCGCGCAATACCCGCTGAACATCTTGTAATTGTCGGTTTAATTACAACGATGACTTAAGGCTTCGGCCTTAAACTAAAAAAGCCGCTCCCCTGTTTTGCAAGGGAGCGGCTTTTTTATTTCAGTTCAATTACAGCGACCAAATAACTAGCAAGCTAACTAACGAGATTACGCTGACACGTTTAACCTGACCTTTCGGCCAAGTTAAACCCGCCCTCTTACTTCGTCGGCGTTTCCTGCATCACGCGAATAACTCGCTGTGGAAACGGAATATCAATATTCGCCGCCTTCAAACGGTCGCGTGCCATTTCATTAAGCATAAACACCACGTCCCAATAATCCGCGGTCTTGGTCCAGCAACGCAGGGACACGGTGATCGAGCTGTCACCCAGGGTCGACACCACGGCCGCCGCCGCCGGATCCGCCAGTACGCGTGGATCTTTTGCCAGCTCCAGCAACACTTCGCGGGCTTTCTGCAGGTCGGCGTCATAGTCCACACCCACGTCGAACACCACCTTGCGGGTTGGCTGACGGTTGGTGTTGGTGATGATGCCGTTGGACAGGATGCCGTTCGGGACGATCACCGTCTTGTTGTCGCCGGTCCGCAGCACCGTGTGGAAGATCTGGATGCTGTCGACGGTGCCCGAGGTGCCTTGGGCTTCGATCCAGTCACCAATGCGGAACGGGCGGAACAACAGGATCAGCACGCCGCCGGCAAAGTTCGCCAGGCTGCCTTGCAATGCCAGGCCGATAGCCAGGGTAGCGGCACCAATCGCGGCGACGAACGAGGTGGTCGCCACGCCGATCATCGAAGCCACGCTGACAATCAGCATCACCTTCAGCGCAATGTTCGCCAGGCTGGTGATGAAGTGCTGCAAGGCCAGGTCGGCGTTACGGATGGCCAGCAAGCGGCCCACTCGGTGGGTCAGGCGGTTGATCAGCCACCAGCCGATGGCCAGGGTGATCACGGCCAGCAACACGCGGCTGCCGTATTCCATAATCATCGGGATCCAAGACTGCGAGGTCTTGATCAAGTGATCCAGTTCAGCATTCAAATCCATCTACATTCTCCTGGTTACCGGATGTTCGGCGTAGTGAGTGCCCAAAATGCAATTGAGCCCCGGAGGGCTCAAGAGTAGGCGCAGGTTCTGGGGCGTGGGACGTCAAAAACCCCCGCAGGTTCCCCAAGGGGCCATCAGTCGCGGAAGTTATTGAACTGCAGCGGCATATCGAAGGTTTTCGCACGCAAGGCAGCAATCGCCTCTTGCAAGTCATCACGCTTCTTGCCGGTAACGCGTACCTGCTCGCCCTGGATGGCGGCCTGGACTTTGAGCTTGGCATCCTTGATATGCGCAACGATCTTCTTCGCCAGCTCCTTGTCGATGCCTTCCTTGAGCACGGCTTCCTGCTTCATCAGCTTGCCGGAGGCGTAGGCGTCCTTGACTTCAAGGCACTGCACGTCGATCTTGCGCTTGACCAGGGCCAGCTTGAGGATCTCGATCATCGCTTCCAGCTGGAAATCGGCTTCAGCGGTCAGGTTGACGGTCAGTTCCTTTTCCTTGAATTCGAAGCTGCCCTTGCCTTTCAAGTCATAGCGACGGTCCAGTTCCTTGACGGCGTTCTCGACGGCGTTGGTGACTTCGTGTTTGTCCAGTTCGGATACCACGTCGAACGAAGGCATGTCATATCTCCAATATAAGGGGCGGGCTCAGTAGAGATGGAGCGCGCCCGAGCTAAAATGCCGGGGCATTATAGCGGTTCTTTCGTCCCGTTCACTGTGAGCGATCCTACGGAGCAAAAACTGATGTCGACCACCTGGCATATTCTCGGCGCCGGCAGCCTGGGCACACTCTGGGCCACCCGACTGGCGCGCGCCGGCGTGCCCGTGCGGTTGATCCTGCGTGATGAAGCACGCCTGGCGAGCTATCAGTCGAGCAAAGGGCTGACCCTGGTGGAACACGGCGTAGCACATACCTACCCGGTCAGCGCAGAAACGCCCCACAGTCCGGAGCCGATTCATCGTCTGCTGGTGGCGTGCAAGGCCTACGACGCCCAGAGCGCCGTCGCACAGCTGCAGCACCGACTGGCACCCGACGCGGAGCTGATCCTGTTGCAGAACGGCCTCGGCAGCCAGGACGCGGTGGCCGCGCAACTGCCCCAGGCTCGCTGTATCTTTGCCTCCAGCACCGAGGGTGCGTTCCGCGATGGCGACTGGCGCGTGGTGTTCGCCGGCCATGGCTACACCTGGCTGGGCGACGTGAGCCAGCCGACCCCGCCGCTGTGGCTGGATGACCTGCACGCTGCCGGCATCCCCCACGAATGGAGCACCGACATTCTTACGCGCCTGTGGCGCAAACTGGCGCTCAATTGCGCGATCAACCCGCTGACCGTGCTGTACCAGTGCCGCAACGGCGAACTGCAGAGCCATCAATGTGAAGTCGCAACCTTGTGCGCCGAACTCGGCGAACTGCTCGAATGCTGCGGCCAACCGGCTGCCGCGCTGGACCTGCAGCACGAAGTCGAGCGCGTGATCCAGGCCACCGCCGCGAATTACTCCTCCATGTACCAGGATGTGGCCAACGGGCGCCGTACCGAAATCAGCTTTTTGTTGGGCTATGCTTGCCAGGCGGCAACACGTCACCAGTTGAACCTGCCCCATGTGCAACAACTGCAGGTACGCCTGGTCGACCAGTTGCTTGCACGCGGATTGCCCCGCGACTGAGCCACGCGCTACCCTGCCCGCCTGTCTATCACCTGGGAAAACCCTGATGCCGCTGCGCCAGCGTCTAGAAAACCTACCGGTCGGGCAGAAACTGCTCGCCGCCTTGCTGGTGTTGCTGACCACCGTATTGCTGGTGGCCAACCTGACCTTTATCAGCGCCGCCTATTGGATCTCGCAGGAAAGCATGGCGCCCCAGGCCCTGCAGGCCATCGGCCGGCTGGTGTCCAACCCGGCCCTCGCCGCCGAAGCCCTCGAATCCCCCGCTAAAGCCGACGCGCTGCTGAATGAGCTGACCAGCTATTCGCCGTTGCGCGCCGCAGCGCTGTACGACGGCGAGGGCAACCGCCTGGCGCAGATGCAACACGGCGACCGCCTGCACCTGCCGGACAACTACCGGCATATCGAGGCCTGGCGGGTCACTGAATTTCGCAGTAACCAGATCATCACCCTGCCCCGCGCAGGCCAGCCATCAGGGCATCTGCTGCTGGTGGCCAGCAGCGAACTGCCGGTGGCCTTCTACACCGGCACGCTGACGGCCAGCCTGGGCATCCTGATTTTCAGTGTGCTGCTGTGGCTGGTCATCGCCCGGCAAATCAAACGCCTGATCACCCGGCCAATCCATGAACTGGAAGAACTTTCACGCCAGGTCACCCGCGAAGAGAACTACGCCCTGCGCGCCGGGCGCGGCAACCACGATGAAATCGGCAGCCTCGCCGAAGCCTTCAACACCATGCTGTCGCGCATCGAAGCCCGCGAGCAACAGCTCAAGCGCGCGCGCGACGACTCCCAGGCCGCCTACGATCAGGCACAGGGCCTGGCCGAAGAGACGCGCCACACCAACCGCAAGCTCGAACTGGAAGTCCAGGTTCGCAGCAAGATCGAGAAAAAGCTCACCGGCTTTCAGAATTATCTGAACAGCATCATCGACTCGATGCCGTCGGCGCTGATCGCCCTGGACGAGCAGCTCTACGTCACGCAGTGGAACCAGGAAGCCAGCGCGCTCTCCGGCACGCGCCTGGATGAAGCCTTGAACCAGCCGATCTACCTGGCCTTCCAACCGCTCAAGCCGTACCTGCCGCAGATCAAGGCCACGGTCGAACAACACACGGTGGAGCGCATCGAACGCGTCACCTGGATCAAGGACGACGAGCCCAAGCACTACGCCCTGACCTTTTACCCGCTGACCGGCGGTGCCGGGCGCGGCGTGGTGATCCGTATCGACGACATCACCCAGCGCCTGTCCCTGGAAGAAATGATGGTGCAGTCGGAGAAGATGCTTTCCGTGGGTGGCCTGGCTGCCGGCATGGCCCACGAAATCAACAATCCGCTGGGGGCAATCCTGCACAACGTGCAGAACATTCGCCGCCGGCTGTCATCCGATCTCCCCAAGAACCTCGAGCATGCCGAACAGGTGGGCATCGAGCTGGAGAGGGTCAATCGCTACCTGCAAAGTCGCGAAGTGCCGCAACTGCTCGACGGCATCCAGCAAGCCGGAGCGCGGGCGGCGAAGATCGTCACCCACATGCTCAGCTTCAGCCGCCGCAGCAACCGACAGATGGCGCCTTGCGATCTACCGGCGCTGATCGACCAGGCGGTGGAAATTGCCGGCAACGACTTCGACCTGACCATCGGCTTCGACTTCAAGGGCCAGGCCATCATCCGCCAGTTCGACCCGCAACTGGGTCCGGTACCCGGCACGGCCAACGAGCTGGAACAAGTGCTGCTCAACCTGCTGAAGAACGCCGCCCAGGCCATTCACCTGCGCGAAGACGACAGCGAGCCGGGGCGCATCATCCTGCGCACGCGCCTCAACCCGCCGTGGGCGGAGATCCAGGTCGAAGACAACGGCATCGGCATGAGCGAAAACGTGCGCAAACGGACCTTCGAGCCGTTCTTCACCACCAAGGAAATCGGCCAGGGCACCGGGCTCGGGCTGTCAGTGTCATATTTCATCATCACCAACAACCACAAGGGCCAGATGGAAGTGCACTCCACCCTCGGCCAAGGCACCTGTTTCACCCTGCGCCTGCCTTTGGCCGGCAGCCAACTGCCACCTTACGAACTAACCGAACTGGAGCACTGACCATGGGCTTTCGCCTGTCGAAGATCTACACCCGCACTGGCGACAAGGGCGAGACCGGCCTCGGCGATGGCCGCCGCGTGCCCAAGGACCACCCGCGCGTGGAGGCGATTGGCGAAGTCGATACGCTCAACAGCCAGTTGGGTTTGCTCCTCGCCAGCCTGGAAGAGCAGAGCGGCCAGCACCCGGCGCTCAAGGAGGTGATCGAGGTGCTGAGCCCGTGCCAACATCGCCTGTTTGACCTGGGCGGTGAACTGGCCATGCCGGTTTACAAGGCGCTGAATGCAGCAGAGGTGGATCGGCTGGAAGCAGCGATCGATCGCTGGAACGAGGAAGTCGGGCCGCTGGAAAACTTTATCTTGCCCGGTGGCTCGGCGTTGATCGCTCAGGCCCACGTGTGCCGTAGCCTGGCGCGCAGCGCGGAGCGGCGGTGTCAGCACCTGAATGCGATGGAGCCGCTGGAGGGGGTGGGTTTGGCGTATATCAATCGGCTGTCGGATTTGCTGTTTGTGGCAGCCAGGATAATCGCCAAGCGCCAGGGGGTAGCCGAGATTCTGTGGCAGGCTGCGGCGAAGCCACACTGATGATTATTTAGCGCCTGATTGGCCCTGTCGCAGGCAAGCCCGCTCCCACATTTGAATGCACTCCAGCGTTGGAATCCGATCGAATGTGGGAGCGGGCTTGCTCGCGAAGAGGCCCGTCAGAACAGGATCAAACCTGCGGCCAGAACGCCCGAATTCCAGCCACACCCTGAGCCCCGGCTTCCCAAGCCTGTTCCCGCTCCGCAGGCCCTACCCCGCCCAGCAGAAACACCGGCTTGCTGAACCCACGGATCAACTCTGCCGCCTGCTCCCAACCCAAAGGCTGGGCATCAGGATGCGTCTGAGTCGGCTGCACGGGCGACAGCGTGACAAAATCCACGTCCATCATTTCTGCCAGCGCCAACTCTTCGGCGTTGTGGCACGAGGCTGCCAACCAGCGATCCTTCGGCAGTGGCCGCCCCTTACTGGCGTACTTGCGCAGCTGCGCCGAAGTCATGTGCCAACCGGCTGCTGGGAAATCCCCCAGCCATTCAAATGGCCCCTTGAGCATCAGTTGCGCCTTGCCCGCACACAGGCCCACCGCATCCACCGCCAGATCACGGTATTTAGGGTCGTAGCCGTTGGGTGCACGCAATTGGATCAGCTTGATGCCGCCAGCGATGGCTTTCTGGATGCCGCGCAGCAACGTCGGGGTTTCCAGCTCGCCCGGGGTGATCAGGTAGTCGGCCGGCAAGCGCGCAGCAGTCACGATGGGCGCGTTCGCTGCGGGAAACTCATAGTTGAGCAAATCCCGCGGGGCCACCCACTCCAACGGTTGCCCTTCGGCACCATGAGGCTCGCCGGTAAACGCCGAGACATCCCAGACATCCAGCAACACCTGCTTGTCCGGGTAGTCGTGCTGCACCTTGATCAGCGGCCGCGCCGCGGTGACCTGGATACCCAGCTCTTCCTGCAATTCGCGCGACAGCGCGGTGGCGACCGACTCATCGGCCTCCACCTTGCCCCCGGGAAACTCCCAGAGGCCGCCCTGATGCTGGGTATCGGCACGGCGCGCGAGCAGGATCCTGCCATCGACACCGCGGATCACCGCTGCTGCTACATGCACTCGTTTCACCGCGCTTTCCTCTTTGCTATCAGGTGCGGTATTCCGCATTGATCTTCACGTACTCGTGGGACAGGTCAGTGGTCCAGATGGTTTCGCTGCACGCGCCGCGCCCCAACTCGATACGGATAGTGATTTCTTCCTGCTGCATCACCGCCGAGCCCTGGGCTTCGGTGTAGGTTTCGGCGCGGGCGCCATGGCTGGCAATGCACACGTCGCCGAGGAACACGTCGATCTTGCTCACGTCCAGGTCCGGCACGCCGGCACGGCCGACGGCGGCGAGGATCCGGCCCCAGTTCGGGTCGGAAGCGAACAGCGCAGTCTTGATCAGCGGCGAGTGGGCCACGGTGTAGCCGACATCCAGGCATTCCTGGTGGTTGCCACCGCCGTTGACTTCAACTGTGACGAACTTGGTCGCACCTTCACCGTCGCGCACGATGGCCTGGGCCACGTCCATGCACACTTCGAACACGGCCTGCTTCAGGGCAGCGAACAGCGGGCCTTCGGTAGAGGTGATTTCCGGCAGGTTGGCCTGGCCGGTGGCAATCAGCATGCAGCAGTCGTTGGTCGAGGTATCGCCATCGATGGTGATGCGGTTGAACGACTTGTTGGCGCCGTCCAGCATCAGGCGCTGCAGCACGTCGCGGGAGACTTTGGCGTCGGTGGCGATGTAGCCGAGCATGGTGGCCATGTTCGGGCGGATCATGCCTGCACCCTTGCTGATGCCGGTCACGGTGACGGTCACGCCATCGTGCACGAACTGGCGACTGGCGCCTTTTGGCAGGGTGTCGGTGGTCATGATGCCGGTCGCCGCCGCGGCCCAGTTATCCACAGACAGGTCATCCAGCGCGGCTTGCAGGGCTGCTTCGATTTTTTCCACCGGCAGCGGCTCGCCGATCACACCGGTGGAGTACGGCAGCACCTGGCTGGCATCCACGCCGGTCAACTGGGCCAGCTTGGCGCAGGTACGTGCAGCGGCCACCAGGCCCGGCTCGCCGGTACCGGCGTTGGCATTCCCGGTGTTGGTCAGCAGGTAACGGATCGGGCCGGCAACGCGTTGCTTGGCCAGGATCACCGGTGCAGCGCAAAAGGCGTTGAGGGTGAATACACCCGCGACAGTCGAGCCTTCGGCACAGCGCATCACCACTACATCCTTGCGCCCTGGGCGCTTGATGCCGGCCGAAGCGATACCAAGCTCAAAACCGGCAACCGGGTGCAATGTGGGCAAAGGACCAAGACCAACAGCCATGAATGCGCTCCTTAAAAATAGGTGATGTCTGTGCCGTCGCGATCGACGGTGAAATTAATGGCAAAACGCCGCGACGGCAAAAGCCGGTCGCGGCGCGAGGTGTTGCAGCGTCAGGCAAAAATCTTAGTTGATTTCGCCGTGGCAGTGTTTGAACTTCTTGCCCGAACCGCACCAGCACAGCTCATTGCGGCCCAGCTTCTGCTCGTTGCGCACCGGGGTTTGAGCCAGGGCCACATCGACCTCTTCGCCCAACACCTCAGGGGCTTCCAGGCCCGGCGCTTCGTCGTGCTGGAACTGCATGCGCGCCGCCAGTGCCTCGGCTTCCTGACGCAGGCGAGCTTCTTCCTCGATCGGGTCTTCGCGACGCACCTGAACGTGGGACAGCACGCGAATCGAATCGCGCTTGATCGAATCGAGCAGCTCGGAGAACAGCGTGAACGACTCGCGCTTGTACTCCTGCTTCGGGTTCTTCTGGGCGTAGCCACGCAGGTGGATACCGTGACGCAGGTGATCCATGGTCGACAGGTGGTCTTTCCACAGGTCGTCCAGCACGCGCAGAACGATTTGCTTCTCGAAGGTGCGCAGTGCTTCGGCACTCGCCTGCTCTTCTTTCTCGTTGTACGCGGCCAGCAATTCGGCCATCAGTTTTTCGCGCAGGGTTTCTTCATACAGATGATCGTCTTCGTCGAGCCACTGCTGGACCGGCAAGTCGACACCGAAGTCGCTCTTCAACGCCGCTTCCAGGCCGGCGACATCCCACTGCTCAGGCAGCGATTGTGGCGGGATGTGTGCGCTGACGGTGGCGTTGAGCACGTCCTGGCGGAAATCGGCAATGGTCTCGCCAATGTTGTCGGCGGCCAGCAACGTGTTACGCATGTGATAGATCACTTTACGCTGTTCGTTGTTGACGTCATCGAACTCCAGCAGCTGCTTGCGAATGTCGAAGTTACGGCCTTCAACCTTGCGCTGGGCTTTCTCGATGGCGTTGGTCACCATGCGGTGCTCGATCGCTTCACCGGACTGCATGCCCAGGGCTTTCATGAAGTTCTTCACCCGGTCCGAGGCGAAGATACGCATCAGGCTGTCTTCCAGGGACAGGTAGAAGCGGCTGGAACCGGCGTCACCCTGACGGCCGGCACGACCACGCAGCTGGTTGTCGATACGACGCGATTCGTGACGTTCGGACGCGATCACCTGCAAGCCACCGGATTCCAGCACGGCCTGGTGACGTTTCTGCCAGTCAGCCTTGATCTGGGCGATTTGCTCAGGGGTCGGGTTGTCCAGCGAGGCCACTTCCACTTCCCAGTTGCCGCCCAACAGAATGTCGGTACCGCGACCGGCCATGTTGGTGGCGATGGTCAGTGCGCCTGGGCGACCGGCCTGGGCGATGATCTCGGCTTCTTTTTCGTGGAACTTGGCGTTGAGGACCTTGTGCTCGATGCCTTCCTTGTTGAGCAGGTTGGACACGTGCTCGGAAGTCTCGATGGTGGCGGTACCCACCAGGATCGGACGGCCCTGGGCCATGCCGTCCTTGATGTCGTTGATGATTGCCGCGTACTTCTCTTCGGCAGTCAGGAACACCAGGTCGTTGAAGTCTTTACGCGCCAGAGGCTTGTTCGGCGGAATGACCATGACGGCCAGGTTGTAGATCTGGTGGAACTCGAACGCTTCGGTGTCAGCCGTACCGGTCATGCCGGACAGTTTGTTGTACAGACGGAAGTAGTTCTGGAAGGTGGTGGACGCCAACGTCTGGCTTTCGGCCTGGATGTTGAGGTTTTCCTTCGCTTCGATGGCCTGGTGCAGGCCCTCGGACAGGCGACGACCCGGCATGGTACGACCGGTGTGTTCGTCGACCAGCACAACCTGGCCGTCCTGGACGATGTACTCGACGTTGCGATGGAACAGCTTGTGGGCGCGCAGGCCGGCATAAACGTGGGTCAACAGGCCCAGGTTGTGTGCCGAGTACAGGCTTTCACCCTCGGCCAGCTCACCGATCTGGGTCAGCATCTCTTCGACGAACTGGTGACCGGCTTCGTTGAGTTCGACCTGGCGGGTCTTCTCGTCGATGCTGAAGTGACCTTCTTTGGTCACCACGCCTTCCACTTCCTCGATGTGCTGCTCCAGGCGCGGGATCAACTTGTTGATCTCGGTGTACAGGCGCGAGCTGTCTTCGGCCTGGCCGGAGATGATCAGTGGGGTACGGGCTTCGTCGATGAGGATGGAGTCGACTTCGTCGATCACGGCAAAGTTGAGTTCGCGTTGGAATTTTTCTTCCATGCTGAACGCCATGTTGTCGCGCAGGTAGTCGAAACCGAATTCGTTGTTGGTACCGTAGGTGATGTCGGCAGCGTAGGCGGCGCGCTTCTCTTCCGGCGGCTGGAACGGCGTTACCACGCCGACGGTCAGGCCGAGGAATTCATACAGCGGGCGCATCCAGTTGGCGTCCCGGCGAGCCAGGTAGTCGTTCACCGTCACAACGTGCACGCCCTTGCCGGACAGTGCGTTGAGGTAAACGCCCAGGGTTGCCACCAGGGTCTTGCCTTCACCGGTACGCATTTCGGCAATCATGCCTTCATGCAAGGTCATGCCACCGATCAACTGGACGTCGAAGTGGCGCATGCCCATGACACGCTTACCGGCTTCACGGGCGACCGCAAAGGCTTCGGGAAGCAGCTTGTCGAGGGTTTCACCTTTGGCTATGCGGGCCTTGAACTCTTCGGTCTTGGCGCGCAATTGCTCGTCCGAAAGGGCAACCATCTGCTCTTCGAAGGCATTGACCAGCTGCACCGTCTTGAGCATGCGTTTGACTTCGCGCTCATTCTTGCTTCCAAAAAGTTTCTTTAACAAAGGCGCAAACATATCGGCAGGTTCTTCCACACATAGGGATGGAGGGCGCACCGTCAGTGGCCCGAGCAGCCCTCACGGCCGCATGCGAACGCGCATTCTACCCGGATTCGTGGGTGAGGAAAGTGGCGTTGTTCCCCGATGCTGGCATGGGGCTGTGAGAGGGCTTGTTTAAAATAAGGGCTTTTGGCGGAACTTCAACCCATCGGATGCAGAAGTTACCTATTGATTTGCCGGGCACGGCCCCGGCGATGCATTGCCTGGGGCGTGCAGACGCTTTCTGCTAAGATGGCGGCTCTGTTACTTAAGGTGTCTAATCATGGCATTTCGCCCTCTTACAGCCCGCGCTCCCGGCGTGTTGCTTCGCGAAGCCAAGCCGTTGAAAGCCATCTTTGGCCACGCGCAACGCTTGGGCCATTTGCAACGCCTGCTCGAAAGCCAACTGCAACCGGCCGCACGTGAACATTGTCATGTGGCGTCCTGGCGTGAAGGCAATTTGCTTTTAATCGTCACTGACGGCCATTGGGCGACCCGTTTGCGCTATCAGCAAAAACGCCTGCAGCGTCAATTGATGGCGTTTGATGAGTTCGCCAGCCTGATGCGCATCCAGTTCAAGGTGCAACCGCCCACCGTCCAGCAAGGCGCGGTGGGGCATACCATGGATTTGTCGGCCAATGCCGCCGAAACCATTCAGGCAACGGCCGACGGCATCAGCGACCCGGGCCTGCGCGCTGCGCTTGAGCGCCTGGCCGCCCACGCCAAGCCCAAGGCCTGAGCCGTTATTTGCGCTTGCTGCCGCCCAGCAACGAGCCCAACAACCCACGTACCAGCTGCCGCCCCATCTGATTGGCGGCTTGCTGCATGGCCGATTTCAGCGCCTTGCCTGCCGTGGTCCCCAGGAACGCGCCGGCCTTGTCGGTAAAGCTCGGCTCCTCGGCGGCGGGCTTGGCCTCTTCGGTCGGCCCCAGCTCCTTGCGCGCCATCAACACTTCGTAGGCAGACTCACGGTCGATCGGCTTGTCGTAGCGCCCCAGCAGCGGTGAACTGGCGACCAGCGCGGCGCGCTCGGCCTCGCTCAGTGGTCCGATCCGCGATTGCGGCGGCGCAACCAGCACACGCTGGACGACTTCCGGCGTGCCCTTTTCCTGCAAGGTGCCCACCAAGGCCTCACCCGTGCCCAACTCCGTCAACACCGCCAAGGCATCGAATGCCGGGTTTGGCCGGAAACCCTCCGCGACGGCGCGCAGGGATTTCTGCTCTTTGGTGGTGAACGCCCGTAAGCCATGCTGGATGCGCAGGCCGAGCTGGGCCAGCACGCTGTCCGGCAGGTCGCCCGGCGACTGGGTGACAAAATACACGCCAACGCCTTTGGAACGAATCAGTCGCACGACCTGCTCCAGGCGGTCCTGCAAGGCCTTGGGCGTATCGGCGAAGAGTAAATGCGCCTCATCGAAAAACAGCGCCAGCAGCGGTTTGTCCGCATCACCGCGTTCGGGCAGTTGCTCGAACAGTTCCGCCAGCAGCCACAACAGGAACGTCGCGTACACCTTCGGCGCCTCATGCACCAGGCGGCTGGCATCCAGCAGATGAATGCGCCCGCGCCCGTCGCCCGTGGGCTGCAGGATATCTTCAAGCTGCAGCGCCGGTTCGCCGAACAACGCCTCCGCGCCCTGCTGCTCCAGCACCGCCAGGCGCCGCAACAGGGCCTGGCTGGAACCGGTGGTCATCAATGCTGCGTCTTCGCCGAGCAGTTCCGGGTGATAACGCAGGTGGTTGAGCAGTGCCTTGAGGTCCTTGAGGTCCAGCAACAACAAGCCTTCGCGGTCGGCCACTTTAAAGGCCGCGTAAAGCGCCGACTGCTGGCTGTCGGTGAGTTCCAGCAAACTGCCGAGCAGCAACGGCCCCATTTCGCTGATGGTCGTACGCAACGGATGACCGGACTGCCCGTGGATATCCCACAACGTCACCGGATAGGCCTTGGCCGTGTAATGGAGGAACGGCATCCCGGCGATCCGCTCAGCCACCTTACCCTGGGGGTTCGCCGCCGCACCCAGGCCACACAGGTCGCCTTTGATATCCGCGGCAAACACCGCCACGCCCGCGTCACTGAAAGCCTCAGCCAGGCGTTGCAATGTGACGGTCTTGCCCGTGCCGGTAGCGCCGGCGATCAGCCCGTGACGGTTGGCCAGGCGCATGGCCTGGGCAATCGGCTGGCCAGACAGGTCTGCGCCAATGAGGAGTTGCGAGGAGTCAGGCATTTCGTCACCCATGGTTAATCTTTAGTGTCGCCAGGTCGATACAGGCAAGTGTGAGACCCACAAAGTCCAAAAATAGGTCAGATAGTTCCTACAGGGACCCTTAGCGCTACCGCAAGAAGTATCACACCTTTTTTGACGCTGCCATTTTGCGCCTCCCATAAGGACGCGCTTCGGATATTAAGACCTTAGCGGACCCTACAAGCCATGAATAAAAATCTGCGTTTCAGCCACAAAATCCTGCTTGCAGCCTCCCTTATCGTCATCGCCGCGTTCGCGGTGTTTACCCTCTACAACGACTACCTGCAGCGCAACGCCATTCGCGACAATCTCAACAATTACCTGCATGAGATGGGAAATGTCACTGCCAGCAACATCCAGACCTGGCTGAACGGGCGCATCGCCCTGGTGGAAAACGCCGCACAGAACATCGCCACCAACCCCGAACCATCTGTGGTCGCCAGCCTGCTGGAGCAGAAAGCACTGACAAGCGCCTTCATGGCAACGTACGTCGGCGACAGCAAGGGTGCGTTCACCATCCGCCCCGACACCAAGATGCCGGACGGCTTCGATCCGCGCGTGCGGCCTTGGTACAAAGGTGCGCAGAGCAGCAACGGCTCGACCTTGACCGAGCCCTACATCGATGCCGCCACCGGCAAGTTGATCATTTCCGTGGCCACCCCAAGCAACCGGGGCAGCCAGAGCATCGGCGTGGTCGGCGGCGACCTGAGCCTGCAGACCCTGGTGGATAACATTGGCGCGCTGAACTTCGGCGGCACAGGCTATGCGTTCCTGGTGAGTGCCGACGGCAAGGTGCTGGTGCACCCGAACAAAGACCTGGTGATGAAAACCCTGGCCGATGTGTATCCAAAAAACACGCCGAAAATCAGCAGCGATTTCAGCGAAGTCGAGGCCAACGGCAAAGACAACATCGTGACCTTCATCCCGATCAAGGGCCTGCCCTCGGTGAACTGGTACCTGGGTATTTCGGTGGATAAAGACAAATCCTTCGCCATGCTCAGCGAATTCCGCACTTCGGCGGTGATCGCGACGATCATTGCGGTGGTGATCATCATCGCCCTGCTGGGCATGCTGATCCGCGTACTCCTGCAACCGCTGCACGTGATGACCCGCGCCATGCAGGACATTGCCGACGGCGAAGGTGACTTGACCCGCCGCCTGGAGATCCAGAACAACGACGAGTTCGGCACCCTGGGTAACGCGTTCAACCGCTTCGTGGAGCGGATTCACACATCGATCCGCGAAGTGTCCTCGGCCACCGAACAGGTCAATGAAGTGGCATTGCGGGTGGTCAGCGCGTCCAACTCCTCGATGGTCAACTCCGATGAACAGGCCAACCGCACCAACAGTGTGGCCGCCGCCATCAATGAACTCGGGGCCGCCGCCCAGGAAATCGCGCGCAATGCCGCACAGGCCTCCAGCCAGGCCAGCGACGCCAGGCACCTGGCCGAGGACGGCCAACAGGTGGTGGAGCGCAATATCAAGGCGATGACTGAGCTGTCGGCGATGATCAGCGCCTCCAGCGGCAACATCGAAGCGCTCAACAGCAAGACCGTGAATATCGGCCAGATTCTCGAGGTCATCACCAGCATTTCCCAGCAAACCAACCTGCTGGCCCTCAACGCGGCCATCGAAGCCGCCCGCGCAGGCGAGGCTGGCCGTGGTTTTGCGGTGGTGGCCGATGAAGTGCGCAACCTGGCGCATCGCACCCAGGAATCGGCACAGCAAGTGCAAAAAATGATCGAGGAGCTTCAAGTCGGGGCCCGCGACTCGGTCAGCACCATGAGCCAAAGCCAGCGCCACAGTAATGACAGCGTGGAAATCGCCAACCTGGCCGGTGAGCGCTTGAACAGCGTGACGCAGCGCATCGGCGAGATTGATGGCATGAACCAGTCGGTGGCCACTGCGACCGAGGAACAGACCTCGGTGGTGGAGTCGATCAATATGGACATTACCGAGATCAACACGCTGAACCAGGAGGGTGTGGAAAACCTGCACTCGACCCTGCGCGCCTGTGCCGACCTCGAACAGCAGGCGGCCAGGCTGAAACAACTGGTTGGCAGCTTCCGGATCTGACAGAAATCCTCCAACCCCTGCAGGAGCGGGCTTGCCCGCTCCTGCGTGGTCGTTGTCTGCGACGACACACTCATCCCGATCGAACATCTATCCTTACCTCAGGTCCACGTTAAGGAGAGCAATGGATCGGAGGGATGTTCATCGTGCATATCGCTGACATAACCATGTTCTACGCCCCAGCCAGCGGCGGCGTGCGGACTTATCTGGACGCCAAGCACCGACGCTTGACGCTCAAGCCCGGCATTCGGCACAGCCTGTTGATCCCCGGCGCCCACTTAAGCGAACAGGATGGGGTGTACCAGGTACCGGCCCCCGCCCTGCCCTTCGGCAAAGGCTATCGATTCCCGCTGCGCCTGGCGCCATGGCGAAACGTCCTGCACGATTTACAGCCCGATCTGATCGAAGTCGGCGATCCCTATCTCACCGCGTGGGCCGCACTGGATGCTCGGCGCCAGCTGGATGTACCGGTCATCGGCTTTTATCACTCCGATCTGCCGTTGCTGGTCAGCAACCGCATGGGGCCGTGGTTTACCCCGAACGTTGAAGCCTATGTCAGCAAACTCTATGGGAATTTTGACCGGGTACTGGCTCCCAGCCAGGTGATGGCCGACAAACTCACCGGGCTTGGCGTGAAGAACGTCTTCGTTCAGCCGTTGGGCGTGGACCTGCAAACCTTCACACCCGAGGTCCGCGATCCCGGCTTGCGCGCCGAACTGGGGATCAGTGAAGACACGCGCCTGCTGATCTTCGCCGGGCGCGGTTCGAAGGAGAAAAACCTGCCGGTGCTGCTCAACTGCATGAAGCGCCTGGGCGATGGCTACCACCTGCTATTGGTCGGATCTGGCATGCCCGCGAGCGTGCCGGACAACGTTACGGTGATCGACGGCTTCCGCCCGGCCGCACATGTCGCGCGTTTGATGGCCAGCGCCGATGCGCTGCTGCATGGCGGCGATCAGGAAACCTTTGGCCTGGTCATCCTCGAAGCGATGGCCTGCGGTATCCCGGTAATCGCCGTGGCCGCCGGGGCCTTCAATGAAATTGTCGACGAGCGCTGTGGCCTGCTGTGCACGCCGAACAATCCCAAGGCGATGGCCGACGCGGTGCGCGAACTATTCAGCGTCGACAGCCAACGCCTGGGTGCGCAGGCCCGGCGGCATGTAGAACACCATTACGCGTGGGATACGGTGGTCGACAGCCTGCTCGGCCATTACTGCGCGGTACTCGGTACCCACAAGCCGATGCTCTGCCATGGCTGAGCGTTCGGTCTTGCTGGTATTGCACGATGTGGCGCCGCACAACTGGGTCGACTACCGCCCCTTCGTCGAAGCGGTGGACGCGCTGGGCGCGGTGCCTATCACTTGGCTGGTGGTGCCGGACTTTCATCATCAGGATGCCTTGCCCGCCGCAGGCGAGTTTCGGCGACTGCTCGACAGCCGCGTCGCCAGGGGCGATGAACTGGCACTGCATGGCTACTCCCATAGCGACGACCAACCGTCGCCACGCACGCCAAAAGACTGGTTCATGCGACGCATCTATACCCACGAAGGTGAGTTTTACCAGCTGTCAGAAGCCCAAGCCCTGGAACGTCTGCATAAAGGTATCGAGGTATTTCGCGAAAACCACTGGCCCCTCCACGGCTTCGTCGCCCCGGCCTGGTTGATGAGCCCAGGCACCCGTGAAGCCTTGCGCCAATTACCCCTGAGCTACACCAGTGATCCGCAACACCTGTATCGGCTGCCGGATTTCACCCCGGTGGCGGCTCCCGGCATGGTGTGGAGTGCGCGCAGCAGCTGGCGCCGGGGCGTGTCCAAAATCCTCAGCGACCGCCGCGAGCAACGCTGGCAAAACGCCCCGGTGATTCGCCTGGGCCTGCATCCTGTGGACATGCGCCATGACTTTTCCCGCCGCTATTGGCTCGAAACGCTGCAACGCCTGCTGGACGCGGGTCGCACGCCTATGACCAAAGTGGCCTGGCTGGCTTCCCAACCATGAGCCGCTTGCTCTGGCTGTTGCTGGCGCTGATCGTCGCGCTGATCATTCCGGTGTGGCTGGGCGGCGGTGAAACCGTGGCGCGCCTGGTGCAATTCCCCTGGCAACTGTTACTGGCCATGTTCGCCATGATCGTAGTGTGCTGGGTGATCAACAGCCTGCGCCTGCGCCTGCTGCTGGGTGAGCACATCGGCCAACTCAGCCGTGCGAAAAGCCTCGGTGTCGTGATGTCGACCGAGTTCGCCATGTGCGCCACCCCCGGTGGCAGTGGCGGCCCACTGACCTTGATGGCGTTGCTCGCGCGCAACGGCATACGACCAGCCCATGGCAGCGCGGTGTTTGCCATGGACCAGTTGAGCGATTTGCTGTTCTTTTTATGCGCACTGACGGGCATTGCGCTGTATGCCCTTTTCCACACCCTGAACCCGCGACTGGAATGGCTGCTGGAGCTCAGCGCTGTGTCGATGGTGGGTGGGCTGTTCTGTGGCGTATTGCTGGTGCGCTTTCACCGCCAGGCCATCCGCCTGACGGGCGCGGTCCTCAAGCAACTACGGGTGCGCCCAAAGGTTCGTCGACGCTGGGCGCGCAGGCTGTTGCGCTTCCTGGCGGCATTCACCGACACGCTGAAATTGCCTTGGTCTACGTTGATAAGCGTATTTTTTCTCACGAGCGCGCACTGGACCCTGCGCTACAGCGTGCTCTATCTGGCGTTACGCGGATTGGGCGGGGATGTGCAATGGGCCTGGAGCTTTCTGATCCAGATGCTTTCATTGACGGCCGGGCAATTCAGCCTGCTGCCTGGCGGGGCGGGGGCTGCGGAATTGACCTCGGCAGCGTTACTGGCGCCCATGGTCGGCAAATCCACGGCAGCGGCGGCAATCCTGATCTGGCGGGCCGTAACGTATTACTTTTATCTGCTGGCCGGCGGGCCGGTATTTCTACTGATGGTTGGCAAGCCTTTGCTCAAGCGTCTTTTTCAGCGGGCCCAGGCGGCGCGTCCGGGGTCTGCAACTGCTCCCACAACTGGGCGGCCCCAGGAAAGTCGGTACCGTCCTCCGCATCCAGCGCGTCCGGGTCATAGCGACTCAGACAGCCTTCGCCCAAGGTAGCAGGCGCCTTGGAGGTGGCTTTATCGAGTGGATCGCTCATGGTCAAAATCCTCAACGGCAGGCAAAAAAAAAGGGCCTGGGACGATTTAACGCCCAGGCCCCTCATTCTTCAATCACAACGCGTCAATCAGAACACGACGGTCTTGTTGCCGTGCACCAGCACGCGGTCTTCCAGGTGGTAGCGCAGCCCTCGGGCCAGCACCATCTTCTCGACATCGCGGCCGAAGCGCACCATGTCTTCAATGCTGTCGCTGT
Organism: Pseudomonas aylmerensis; assembly: GCF_001702265.1. Taxonomy (GTDB): domain Bacteria; phylum Pseudomonadota; class Gammaproteobacteria; order Pseudomonadales; family Pseudomonadaceae; genus Aquipseudomonas; species Aquipseudomonas aylmerensis. The sequence goes on along the minus strand of NZ_MAUE01000045.1, from coordinate 233,391 downwards.
GGCTGACACGCACCACGTCCTGCTCGATGATCGGGCCGGCGTCCAGCTCTTCGGTGACGTAGTGGCAGGTTGCGCCGATCAGCTTGACCCCACGCAGGGAAGCCTGATGGTACGGCTTGGCACCGACGAACGATGGCAGGAAACTGTGGTGAATGTTGATCACCTTGCCAGCGTATTCGCGGCACAGTTCCGGCGGCAGGATTTGCATGTAGCGCGCCAGGACCACGACATCGGCATCGTGCTGTTTGACCAGGCGAGACACTTCGGCGAACGCCGGCTCCTTGTCCTGCGGGTTGACCGGCACGTGGTAGTACGGGATGCCATGCCATTCGACCATGCTGCGCAGGTCGTCATGGTTGGAAATAACGCAGGCAATATCACAGTCCAACTCGTCGCTGTGCCAGCGGTGCAGCAGGTCCGCCAGGCAATGGGACTCACGACTGGCCATCAGCACCACGCGTTTTTTCTGCTCGGTGTCGGTGATGCGCCAGGTCATCGAAAACTCTTCGGCGATCGGCGCAAAGGCCTCGCGAAAAGCCTCGAGACCAAACGGCAGCGTGTCGGCACGGATTTCGTGACGCATGAAGAACCAACCGCTGAGATTATCCGAGTGATGGCTCGCCTCGGTAATCCAGCCATTGTGGGAAGCCAGAAAGTTACTGACTTTGGCAACGATGCCGACCCGGTCCGGGCAAGCAATCACCAGCCGAAAAGTGCGCATTAGGGGAAAACTCCAGAACTTCGCAAAGGCCGCCATTCTAGCGATTGCGCAGGAAAACTGCAGTATTCGTTAACGCTTATTCTGATCGCCGGCCTGGCCCTTGCCCCTTAATCGCCTAAGGTTTTACCACCTTAATATGAATCTACTGCGTCACCTTGGATTCTTCCACGGTTTGTCAGGCCATTACCTTAAGGTCTACGACCTAGTAATTAACTCGATTGCGTAGGTTTGTTAAAAACATTCAACGCAATTCACATAAATGCACGCTTAAATGTTTACTTGGGCAAACCGCCTGACTATTATTAGGTCACTGTCCCTGTCAATCAGCGCTCTACATAAGGTAGTCCACATGTCTCTGATCAACGAATACCGTGCCACCGAAGAAGCTATCAAAGAGCTGCAAGCCCGTTTGAAGAACCTGTCCCAAGACGACAAACTGCAAACCGAGCTGGAATTCGAAGGCAAATTGCGCACCCTGATGGGCGAATACTCCAAATCCCTGCGTGACATCATCGCACTGCTGGATCCAGAGTCGAAAGTTAAAGCACCGCGTGGCGCCGTGAAAACTACCGGTACCAAGCGTGCTCGCAAAGTCAAACAATACAAAAACCCGCACAACGGCGAAGTGATTGAAACCAAAGGTGGCAACCACAAAACCCTGAAAGAGTGGAAAGCCAAGTGGGGCGGTGACGTGGTTGAAGGCTGGGCTACCCTGCTGGGCTAAGCTTCGCCAGGCTTGCGCCTGATCCGCGACACATTAAAAACGCCAGCTTGCTGGCGTTTTTTATTGTCTGCAGGTTCTCCATGAAACGGACTACACATTTACCCGGGCGGCCAAATCATCGGCATATTGCTGCCACAGCTCCAGCACCTCACACTGAAACGGTGTAGCACTTACAGCCAACTCCTGCCGGGCCTGCTTAAATGCTTCGAGGGTATTCGGAGCCCCGCATTCAGGGTCGGACAAACGCTGCTGACAAAAAAGTTTCCAACGTTGTTGCTCCTCGCTATTCAAGGTCTCGGGGAAGTTACGTGCACGGTAGCGAAATAATAATTCAGGCAAACGCTGATCATCAAAAGGCCACTGCTGGCGTGCTAATTGCGCAGGCTCGGCTGCCCGGACTTGTTCACATAAACGTCGATCACGATCGCCGATAAAACCGTCATAAAGCTGCTGTTCAGGGTCGGCACTCGGGGCAAAATCTTCCTCGGCATAAATGAGCGCCAACTTATCGCGCCAAAGTTCCTGTGCGTCAGTTAGCCGCAGCGCCCGTTCCTGATAAACAGTCATATCCAAGTGCAGGCGTTCTCGATCTTCAGCCCTCAGCACATTCAGGGGGGCGACCACCGGGCAACGATTGATATGCACCAACTTGAGCGGCACCGGCAATTCGCCCTCGGCAAGCTCGTCACGCCGGGTGTAGAGGCGCTGGCGCAAGGCCTGGGCATCAAGGTCCAGCAGCCCTTGGGGGTCGAGCCCAAGGTCACAGACGATCAACGCATTGCGATTGCGCGGGTGCCAGGCCAGCGGCAGTACAACGCCCAGGTAATGACGCTCGGCGGAAAAGCGCCCGGAGATATGGACCATGGGTTGTAACAGGCGCACCTGGTCCATCACCCGCTGTTTACTGCGCAACTGGAACAGCCATTCGTAGAGCTTCGGTTGTTTTTCACGCACCAGCCGCGCCAGCGCAATCGTGGCGCGCACGTCGGACAACGCGTCGTGCGCCTGGCCATGATCGATGCCGTTGGCAGCCGTCAGGCGCTCCAACTTGAGCGTGACGCGCCCGTCCTGTTGTGGCCACTCGATACCTTCGGGGCGCAGGGCGTAAGCGGTGCGAACGACGTCGATCAAATCCCAGCGGCTGTTACCGCCCTGCCACTCGCGCGCATAAGGGTCGAAAAAATTGCGATACAGGCTGTAGCGCGTCATTTCATCGTCAAACCGCAAGGTGTTGTAACCGGCACCGCAGGTCCCTGGGGCGGCCAGTTCGGCGTGTACACGAGTCATGAAGTCCGCCTCGGCCAGGCCTTTTTCCGCGAGAATTGCCGGGGTAATGCCAGTAATCGCGCACGCGGCGGGATGTGGCAGGATATCGTCGCTGGGTTGGCAATAAAGATTGACCGGCGCGCCGATTTCGTTGAGGTCCAGGTCCGTACGGATACCGGCTACCTGAAGGGGGCGGTCATTGCGCGGGTTGATGCCGGTGGTTTCATAGTCGTACCAGAAAATGGAGGTCACGGGCTATTCCTGTACTGAAGATCGGCAAAGTCTAGGCGCTGAACCGCCTTCGAGGCCAGCACGCATTGCACTGTACAAACATCCAGCAAAACCTTGAGTGGTTGCTTCCATCGTCGACGCTGCTAGCATCCCTGTCTCTGAGCCACTCTGCACTGCCAAGGATCGCGATGCCATCAACCCCACTGGACACCCGCTACCAGATCGAGACCCCGGAGGGCATCGACCTGCCCCTGCGCCCTGCCGGCCTGGTGCCGCGTGCGCTGGCCTTCGCCTTCGACCTGGGCTTGCGAGGAGTGGTCATGGGCGTCCTGCTGGTGCCATTGGCCTTGCTGGGCAACATCGGCATTGGCCTCGGTTCACTGCTGCTGTTCCTGATCAGTTGGTGGTACATGGTGCTCTTCGAGGTGCTCAACCAGGGTTGCTCACCGGGCAAACAGGTGATGGGCCTGCGCGTCGTCCAGGACGACGGCACCCCGATCGGCTGGTCCTCATCACTGATCCGCAACCTGCTGCGGTTTGTCGACATGCTGCCGTTTGGCTATTTTCTCGGCGCAATCAGTTGCCTGCAGCACCCTCACTTCAAGCGCCTCGGCGACCTGGCCGCCGGCACGCTGGTGATCTACCGCGAACAGCCACTTGCCCGCCCCCGGGTGCCTCAAGCGCCGGCATTGCGCTTGCCCTTTGCCCTGGACCTGAGCGAGCAACGGGCCATCCTTGCCTTTGCGGAACGCCAGGGAGAACTCTCCGCCGAGCGCGTTCACGAATTGGCCGCGATCCTCGCCACGCCTTTGCAGGTATCCCCGGCCCGCGCCGTCGAACAACTCAATGGCGTGGCCCGTGGCCTGTTGGGGCCCGCATGAAGCAGAGCCTGTTCGAAAGCCGTCACCAGCCCCAGTGGCAAGCCTTTGCCGAACAACTGAAACAGTTGGAACAAGGCCAGGCAAAATCCAGTGACGTGGCGGACTTCCCCCATCAATACCGGCGTCTGTGCCAGCACCTGGCATTGGCCCAGGAGCGTGGCTATAGCAGCTATCTGGTGGACCCACTGCAACAACTGGCACTGCGCGGACATCAGCAGCTGTACCGGCATCGCAGCCAGTTGGCGGCCAATATCCTGAGTTTCGTACTCGCCGACTTTCCGCGGCTGGTGCGGGAGCAATGGCGTTTCGTACTAACTGCCAGCCTGCTGTTCTTCGGTAGCCTGGCGGGCATTGCCCTGCTGGTCTTCCTGTTTCCCGACCTGATCTACAGCATCGTCAGCCCCCAGCAGGTGGCCGAGATGCAAAGCATGTACGACCCCGACGCCAGCCGACTGGGTCGCGCCGCCGAACGTGCATCCAGTGAAGACTGGATGATGTTCGGCTACTACGTGATGCATAACATCGGCATCGCGTTCCAGACGTTCGCGGCCGGTTTGCTGTTCGGCCTGGGCAGCGTGTTCTTTCTGATTTTCAACGGCCTGGTCATCGGCGCAGTCTCCGGACACCTGACCGAAATTGGCTACGGGCAGACCTTCTGGTCCTTCGTCATCGGTCATGGTGCGTTCGAACTGACCGCCATCGCCCTTGCCGGCGCTGCCGGGCTGCAACTGGGCTGGGCACTGATCGCCCCCGGGTACCTGACCCGGGGCGAATCCTTGCGGCTCGCCGCCCATAAAAGCGTGCAGATGATGTGCGGGGTCATGGTGTTCCTGCTGATCGCAGCCTTTATCGAGGCCTACTGGTCGTCCACCACGGGGATAGCCCTTTGGGTCAAGTACCTGGTGGGCGCAGCCCTGTGGCTGCTGGTGATCGCTTACCTGAGCCTTGCAGGAAGGAGCCATCATGCGCCTGAGTGATGCCAGCGTGGTGATCCGCCCACGCACCGCCTGGGAAGCCATGGACCTGGGTGCATTGATGGCCCGCGAACATCGCCTGCTACTGATGAGCAGTTGGGCGCTGATAACCCTGCCTGTGTTCGCCCTGCTCACCGCGCTGCTGTGGAACTACCCGTCTACCGCCATATTCCTGTTCTGGTGGTTCAAGCCCGCATTCGATCGCCTGCCGCTGTATATCCTGTCCAAGGCCCTGTTTGGTGAAACGCCCAGCCTCAAGCAGGCCGTTCGCCAATGGCCGCGGCTGCTCAAGGGCCAACTGCTGGCCAGCCTGACCTGGCGGCGGCTCAGCCTCAGTCGCAGCTTCGTCATGCCGGTCAGTCAACTCGAAGGCCTGGATGGCCAGGCGCGCCAGAAACGCCTGGGTGTACTGCAGCAACGTAACGCCGGTGCCGCACGCTGGCTGACCATCGTCGGGGTGCATCTGGAAATCGGCCTGTGGTTCGGCTGCATGGCGTTGTTCTACCTGTTTATCCCCCAGGACGTCGAAATGCAGTGGGACTGGCAACGCCTGGCACTGGCCTCTAGTTCGGAAGGGCTGTGGCTGACACATCTGGGCAATGCCTTCTACGCCTTGATCCTGGTGTTTTGGGAGCCCATCTACGTGGCCTGCGGATTCAGCCTCTACCTCAACCGCCGCACAGTGCTGGAAGCCTGGGACCTGGAGCTGGTGTTCCGCCGTCTTCGCCAGCGCCTGAGCAGTGCGGCCATGCTGCTCGTGCTGGTCGCCGGGCTGATACTGCTGCCTGTCAGCCCGCCCGTCATGGCCGAGACATCCCCTGCGCCAAAACCATTGAGCACCCAAGGCGCGAGTCATTCCATCCAGTCGCTGCTCGACAAGCCGCCGTTCAAAAACCCGGAAACCGTCACCCGCTACCACTTTGGCGAAGACAAACCCGTGGTTAAAAACAAGGCCCACGGCGATGGCAAGCTTCCGGCCTGGCTGCAGGCATTCCTGGATAACCTCAACAGCGACACCTTCAAGCACATCGCCCAAGGCCTGGAAGTGCTTTTATGGGGACTTTTGATCGGTGGCCTGGCCCTGCTGGCATGGCGATACCGTGACTGGCTACGCACGTTTGCCCGCCGGCGCGGGCCAGGCAAAATCAACGTGGCCAAGCCCGTACCGACACAGTTGTTCGGCCTGGCACTGGGCGCTGAGACCTTGCCCGAGGATATTGCCAGCACCGCCGAGCAACTGTGGGCGACGCGACCGAGGGACGCTCTGGGCCTTCTGTATCGCGGCCTGCTCAGCCGGTTACTGCATGACTTCAACCTGCCGCTGAAAAGCGCAGACACCGAGGGCCAGGTGCTGGAGCGTGTTCATCAGTTGCAGCAACCGCAGCTACTGGCCTTCAGCGATGAATTGACCCGGCACTGGCAAAACCTCGCCTACGGTCATCTCCTTCCGCCCACCTCGGCCCAGCAAAAACTCTGCAGTGATTGGCGTACGCTATTCAGTCCGGAGGGCCGCCCATGAACCGGCCATTAGTGTGGGTGGCGTTACTGCTGGCCTGCCTGCTGGGGGCTGGCGGTTTTTACGCGTGGAGCAAAGCGACGCCCTACGAGGTCGTGGTGGATCGCGGCCCTTCACCCGAGGCCACGGCCAACCCCTATCTGGCAGCCGAACACTTCCTGCGCCAGCAGGGCCTGGCCGTGGAACATGCCAATAGCCTGGAGCGGCTGGCTACCCTCCCCGCCAAGGGCAACAGCCTGTTGTTACTGGGCGACCGAAGCACGATGTCGCCACGCCAGGTCGAACAACTGCTGGCGTGGGCGAAGTCCGGCGGTCATCTGTTGCTGGTGGCACAGGCACTCTGGGATGAAGAGGCCGGCAAAAGCGGCGACCTGCTGCTTGATCGCCTGTCCATCCACCAGGCCTTGAGTGACGACCCTGAAGAACCGGCCCCGGCCCGCAAAAAGAAAGCGCCGGACCTGACCAAGCTCTATGTCGACAATGAAACCGCCCCGGCCTATTTCAGTTTCGACACCCACTTCAACCTGATCGACCCCAGGCACCTGGCACAATTTTCAGCCAATAGCGCCGGCTCAAGCCACCTGATGCAACTTGACCTCGGGCAAGGCCGCGTCACGGTGATCACCGACAGCGACCTGTGGAAAACTCCAGCAATCGGCGAGCACGACAATGCCTGGCTGCTGTGGTACCTGAATCAGGGCACGGCCGTCACCCTGCTGTTCAACAGCGACTTCGACAACTTGTTCACCCTGCTGATACGGTATTTCCCCCAAGCGTTGGTAGCCCTCATTGCCCTGATCGCATTAGGACTCTGGCACGCCGGCATGCGCCAAGGCCCGATCCAGGCACCCGCTCCCAAGGCGCGCCGACAGTTGCAGGAGCACTTGAAAGCCAGCGCCGACTTCCTGCTACGCCGCAGCGGCCAGGGCACCCTGTTGCAGGCTTTGCAGCGCGATATCCTGCGCGCCGCCCGGCGCCGCCACCCTGGCTTTGAACACCTCGACAACGCAGAACAGTGGCGGGTGCTTGAGCACCTGACGCGCCAACCCTCTCACGTCATCAGCCAGGCCCTTGGCCCACCTGCGGCGAAACGGCTTTCCAGTGCCGATTTCAGCCGACAGGTGGCGTGCCTGCAAACTCTCAGGAATGCCCTATGAGCGATTTTCCAAGCGCCACTGCCGTGAACCGCGAAGCCTTGCACCGTGCCAGCCAGCTAGCCCAGGCCTTGCGCGTCGAGCTGCGCAAGGCAGTGATTGGCCAGGACCAGGTGATCGATGATGTGCTGACCGCGCTGATTGCCGGCGGCCATGTGTTGCTCGAAGGGGTGCCGGGACTGGGTAAAACCCTGCTGGTACGTGCCCTGGCGCGTTGTTTTGACGGCGAGTTCGCACGCATCCAGTTCACCCCCGACCTGATGCCCAGCGATGTTACCGGGCACGCCGTGTACGACCAGCGCACCGAACAATTCAAGCTGCGCAAGGGACCGGTGTTCACCCACCTGCTGCTCGCCGACGAAATCAACCGCGCCCCGGCCAAGACCCAGGCAGCCCTGCTCGAAGCCATGCAGGAGCGCCAAGTTACCCTCGAAGGCGAAGCGCTGCCCATCAGCCAGCCGTTCATGGTGCTGGCGACCCAGAACCCCATCGAACAGGAAGGCACCTATCCGTTGCCGGAAGCTGAGCTGGACCGTTTCATGCTGAAGGTCCGCATGGATTATCCGGATGCGCAGCAGGAGCTGGACATGGTGCGCGAAGTAACGCGCTCGTCCCGCGCCGACATGCTGGATGTGCAGCCATTGCGCAGGGTCCTGGTGGCCGACGATGTACTGCTGTTACAGCAGATCGCCAGTGAATTGGCCCTGGATGAACAAGTTCTCGACTATGCCGTGCGCCTGGCGCGTGCCACCCGCAGTTGGCCGGGCCTCGCCATCGGTGCCGGCCCTCGGGCTTCGATTGCACTGGTCCGCGGCGCGCGCGCACGGGCACTGCTGCGCGGTGCGGAGTTCGTCACCCCGGATGACATCAAGGGGTGCGCCCTCGCAGTGCTGCGCCATCGGGTGCGTATCGCGCCCGAGTTGGACATCGACGGATTGGAGGTCGACCAGGTGCTCAAGCAACTGCTGGACCAGATCCCGGCCCCACGCCAATGACCCGCCCATGAAACCGACTCGTCTGTTACTGGCCTGGCTTGGCGTGCTGCTGGGCCTGAATATTCTGCTGGGCATCGCAGTGGCGCTGGCGCTCAAAGTGCCTGACACCCTGCACTCCATTGCATGGGGCTTGCTCCTCGCGTTGTTGCTGCTGGCCGTGCTGGACGCCGTGCGCCAGCATCGACGCCCGTCCCCCCGTGTACAGCGGCAGATGCCCGGCAGCCTGGCGCTGGGCCGCTGGGGCGAGGTCCGCCTGACACTGGAGCATGCCTACGCGCAGCCGTTGACGGTACAGGTGTTCGATCATGCGCCGGACGGGTTGATGGTGGAGAACATGCCCCAGTCCATAGCACTGCGGCCGGGTGAACGCAGTGAGCTGGGGTATCGCCTTCGCCCCCTGCGGCGTGGGCACTTCAGCTTCAGCCGTTGCGAAATCCACCTGCCGAGCCCCTTCGGGTTATGGTCGACACGGCGTTTTGTCGAGGTCAGCGATGTCACCCGCGTCTATCCGGATTTCGCCCGTCTCTACGGCGCGCAGTTGCTGGGTGTGGATAACTGGCTGAGCCAACTGGGTGTGCGGCAACGCCAGCGGAGAGGGTTGGGGCTGGAGTTTCATCAACTGCGCGAGTTTCGCGAGGGCGACAGCCTGCGCCAGATCGACTGGAAGGCCACGGCACGACAACGCACGCCCATCGCCCGCGAATATCAGGATGAGCGCGACCAGCAGATTGTATTCATGCTCGATTGCGGCCGGCGCATGCGCAGCCAGGATGACGAGCTGTCCCACTTTGACCATGCCCTCAACGCCTGCCTGCTGCTCAGCTATGTCGCCTTGCGCCAGGGCGATGCGGTGGGGCTGTGTACCTTCGCCGGCGACCAGCCGCGCTACCTGGCGCCGGTCAAGGGCAGCAGCCAGTTGAATCTGTTGCTCAACACGGTGTACGACCTGGATACCACCCGACGCACGGCCGATTACCAGGCGGCGGCCAGCCAACTGCTGGCCCGGCAAAAACGCCGCGCATTGGTGATTGTGGTTACCAACCTGCGGGATGAGGACGATGAAGCGCTACTGTCCGCCGTCAAGCGTATCAGCCGCCAGCATCGGGTGCTGGTGGCCAGTTTGCGTGAGGAAGTACTCGATCAACTGCGCCAGTCCCCGGTACAGACCCTGCCGGAAGCGTTGGCCTATAGCGGCACCGTCGATTACCTCAATACCCGCGAAGAACTGCACGAACGCTTGAGTGCCCACGGCCTGTCGGTCATCGATACCTCACCCTCACAGCTGGGAGCGTGCCTGGTGACACGCTACCTGAGCTGGAAAAAAGCCGGGGTGTTCTAGGTCCAGCTGAAAAAGGCGCACGGCCGCGGCGGGGACAATCCCTCAAACCGGGCCGACAACGCGCTATAGCTAGGCTGAGGCCTGCAAGGGATCAAAGCTGAAGTAATGCAACAAGACATTGATCAATTGCCCATATTCCTCGGGGGCCTGCTGCACACTGAACCCCGAATCATAATGCTGAGGATTGATATCTTCATGGCTCCACAAGCAGGTCGCCGTGAGGTCGATTGCATGGAAGGTATCGTCCGCCACTGGGATTTTCAGGCGTAGCTCGAAGTCTACGCCCACCATCAAGGGCAACTGACTGATCAACATCAGCCCGTCTTCAGAGACGTTCCCTAAAAAGCCAATGGGTTTGTCGGTAAGACGGTTAAACACTTGCAGGAAGTAAGGAAGGTGATGCCGCTCGATCCGTCGGTCGGTAAACATGGTGAGATCGCCATCCAGTGGCCATGATCTGGCCGCGCCAGTGATTCGGAACGAGCAGAAATCGCTCGCTCTCCCTGAAACTCGGTGTGACAACAAACACCTTTTTGGTCACTAAACAGCTGTCGAGTCCGGGCCTTGCATTCATTCGAATAGAAACTTGTACAAATGAACATTCGAAGAATAGCCCAAGACTGGCGGCAGGCCAGTCATGACATGATGAATATCATCACAACGACGCAGGACGTGGCTGGGCGGCGCTTGCGCCGGGGTAGTGCCCCAGTTGTTGCAGGGTATCCAGCCGTGCGCGAGCCCGGTACGCATACTCACTGGAAGGGTACTGATTGATGATGAATTGATAGGTCTGCACCGCATCGACGAACAGTTTCTGGCGTTCCAGGCATTGGCCGCGCAGCATCGAGACCTCCGGTTGCACATAACGCCGGGTGCGGCTTTCGCGGTCGACCTGGGATAACTCCAGGGTGACGCGCTGGCAATCGCCGACCCCGTAGGCGCGGTAGGCGTTGTTCAAATGGTGGTCCATCGACCAGCGGGTGCAGCCGACAACACTGACGGCCAGGGCAGCAACGAGCAAAATTCGCATGAGGGTTCTCCTGTCTTGTGCAGTGTATCGACCCCTCGTCGAAAATCTTCAAGGGTCTTCGTCTATTCAACCGCAGCAAAAACAAGCCGATCGTCGATAAGTAGTGCAAACGAACAATGACTACAACGAAAGAGCATAGTAGCCTTCCTCAGCGCTTGAACTCAGGAGTCTGTGCATGTCCGTCCGTCGTACCAAAATCGTCGCCACCCTTGGCCCGGCCAGCAACTCGCCGGAAGTCCTCGAACAGCTGATTCTGGCTGGTTTGGACGTTGCCCGTCTGAACTTCTCCCACGGCACCCCGGACGAGCACAAGGCTCGCGCCAAGCTGGTGCGTGACCTGGCCGCCAAGCACGGCCGCTTCGTGGCACTGCTGGGTGACCTGCAAGGCCCGAAAATCCGCATCGCCAAATTCGCCAACAAGCGTATCGAGCTGAAGATCGGTGACACCTTCACCTTCTCCACCAGCCATCCGCTGACCGAAGGCAACCAGCAAGTCGTGGGTATCGACTACCCAGACCTGGTCAAGGATTGCGGCGTCGGTGACGAACTGCTGCTGGACGACGGCCGCGTGGTCATGCGCGTCGACACTGCCACCGGCACCGAACTGATCTGCACCGTGACCATCGGCGGCCCGCTGTCCGACCACAAAGGCATCAACCGTCGTGGTGGTGGCCTGACGGCGCCGGCATTGACTGAAAAAGACAAGGCTGACATCAAGCTCGCCGCCGAAATGGAAGTGGACTACCTCGCTGTGTCCTTCCCGCGCGACGCCGCCGACATGGAATACGCCCGCAAGCTGCGCGACGAAGCCGGCGGCACCGCCTGGCTGGTGGCGAAGATCGAACGCGCCGAAGCCGTGGCCGATGACGAAACCCTCGACGGCCTGATCAAGGCATCCGACGCCGTGATGGTGGCCCGTGGTGACCTGGGCGTGGAAATCGGCGATGCCGAGCTGATCGGTATCCAGAAGAAGATCATCCTGCACGCACGCCGCCACAACAAGGCAGTGATCGTGGCGACCCAGATGATGGAGTCGATGATCCAGAACCCGATGCCAACCCGTGCCGAAGTGTCCGACGTGGCCAACGCCGTGCTCGACTACACCGACGCCGTGATGCTCTCGGCTGAAAGTGCCGCGGGTCCGTACCCGCTGGAAGCCGTCCAGGCCATGGCGCGTATCTGTGTCGGTGCCGAGAAGCACCCGACCAGCAAGACCTCCAGCCACCGCATCGGCAAAGTGTTCGAAAGCTGCGACCAGAGCATCGCCCTGGCGGCCATGTACACCGCCAACCACTTCCCGGGCGTGAAGGCGATCATCGCCTTGACCGAAAGTGGCTACACGCCGTTGATCATGTCGCGCATCCGTTCGTCGGTGCCGATCTACGCGTTCACCCCGCACCGCGAAGCCCAGGCCCGCGCGGCGCTGTTCCGTGGTGTGTACACCATTCCGTTCGACCCGGCTTCGCTGGCACCGAACGAAGTCAGCCAGAAAGCGATCGACGAGCTGGTCAAGCGCGGCGTCGTAGAGCAAGGCGACTGGGTCATCCTCACCAAGGGCGACAGCTACCACACCACCGGTGGCACCAATGGCATGAAGATCCTGCACGTGGGCGACCCGCAGTACTGAGTGACACGCTGAAAAACAAAAGCCCCGCCATGTGAATGGCGGGGCTTTTTGCATTTCAGACCAGAGTGACCGACTGGCTGTCACGACCTCATCGCGGGCAAGCCCGGCTCCCACAGTTGACTGCACTCCGATGTGCAAGCCGGGCTTGCCCGCGATCAGGCCAGACCAATCAACCGACCTTCAGCGCCGAGTGATGAAAGCCGACAACGCCGCAATCGCTTCCGGTGATTTCAGACGCTGCACAAACAACGCCCCCTCCTCCTCGATCACCTGCCGCAACTGCTCACGATCAACACTCTTCATCAATTGCTTGGTCACCTGCACGGCTCCCGGCGCCAGGTTTTCAAAGCGCTCGGCCATTTCCCGAGCCTTGGCCAGCGCCGCTTCGCCACTGCCCAACGCTTCGGTGGCAATCCCCCACGCCGCCGCTTGTTCGCCGCTAAAGCCCTCGCCCAACAGCAACAGTTCAGCAGCTTTCGCGTGCCCCAGCAGGCGCGGCAGGATCAGGCTCGAGCCAAACTCCGGGCACAATCCCAGGTTGACGAACGGCATGCGCAACCGCGCGTCCCGGCTGATGTACACCAGGTCGCAGTGCAGCAGCAGCGTCGTACCAATACCCACCGCCGCCCCTGCCACGGCAGCGATTACCGGCTTGCGACAGTTGAGCAGGCTTTTCATGAAGTGAAACGGTGGGCTGTCGAGGTCGCTGGGCGGCTGCTCGAGGAAGTCGGCGATGTCGTTGCCAGCAGTGAAGCATTCGCTGCTGCCCTGGATGAGCACGGATCGCACATCTGCATCCGCATCCGCCTGCTCCAGCGCCTCGGCCAGCAGCGTGTACATGGCGCGGGTCAGGGCGTTTTTCTTGTCCGGGCGATTGAGCTGCAAGGTCAGCAGCCCACGTTCGCGGTGCTGCAGGATGGCATCGGTCATGGCGAATCTCGCGGCGGTAGAATTCAGCGCTCAACCACGCGGCAGGAACACGTCGGCCAGCAGTTGATTGCGCGGCAAGCCAGCCAGGAACAGACGCTTGGAAAACGCCTCGACACTGGCTGGGTGTCCGCAGAGTAAGGCCAGAGTTTGCCGCGAAACAAGCCGCAGTTGCGCCAATGCCTGGGCCGACTCAGCCGCCGTCCACAGCTCGACAGTCAGGTTGGGATGCTGCGCAGCCAGCTCCGCCAGGGGCTCGGCCAGATAATGGCTGCCGGCGTCATGAGCCAGGTGAATCACGCGGATAGCGCCCTGGTGATCCTGGCGCAGCGCCTCGCGCAACACGCCCCACAACGGTCCCAGGCCGGTGCCGGAGGCCAGCAGCCATAACGGCCGAGCCTGCCAGTCGGGATCATACTGCAGTGCCCCGCCCCGCAATTCGCCCAGTCGCAGACCATCGCCCACCTGCAACTGCCGGGCAAGATCGCTGAACTCACCGGGCTGGCGGCAATCCAGGTGAAACTCCAGGAACGGCTCCTCCTGCGGCAAGCTCGCCAGGGAATACGGGCGTGCAACGTGCCCCGCCCACAGCACCAGGTGCTGCCCGGCCTGGTAACGCAGGCCCCGCTCCGGTTGCAGGCGCAGGCGCAGCACCGTCGGGTTCAGCCAATCGACACCCACCACCTGGGCTGGCAATCCATCACGCGTCGGGTCAAACGCTTCGACGCGCAGATCCCCGCTGACCTGGCACTGGCAAGCCAACCGCCAGCCGTCCTGGCGTTGCGCGAGGCTCAAGGCCTCGGGTTGCTGGTCCTCGACCTCGCCCTGGCAACGCACCAGGCAGGCATGGCAACTGCCGGCGCGACAACTGTAGGGCACGGCGACACCTGCCTGGTTCAAGGCGTCCAACAGGTTGCTGCCGGCAGATACCGACCAATGGCGTTCGCCGACGTACAGTTCAGGCATATAAGGACTCAATCACAAGGGGCGCGCACAGGGAATCACGCCTGCGACAGTTTGACCATAGTCGGGTGTATCGGCCACCGCGTCGGGTTATACTGCCGCGCCTTTTTAGCGTCGCGCCTGCACCACTTTGGCGTGCCTTGGAAAGGTGAGCTCAGCCGACCGATGCAACACTGAGCCCACCTTTATTGAATGTTCCCTTATAGAGGAGCGCGACTCATGACCGTGATCAAGCAAGACGACCTGATTCAGAGCGTTGCCGACGCCCTGCAATTCATTTCCTACTACCACCCCGTTGACTTCATCCAGGCGATGCACGAGGCCTACCTGCGCGAAGAATCGCCGGCAGCCCGTGACTCCATGGCGCAGATCCTGATCAACTCACGCATGTGCGCCACCGGCCATCGCCCGATCTGCCAGGACACCGGTATCGTTACCGTGTTCGTGCGCGTGGGCATGGACGTGCGTTGGGATGGCGCCACCATGGGCCTGGACGACATGATCAACGAAGGCGTGCGTCGCGCCTACAACCTGCCGGAAAACGTCCTGCGTGCATCGATCCTCGCCGACCCGGCCGGTGCGCGTAAAAACACCAAGGACAACACCCCGGCCGTGATCCATTACTCCGTCGTCCCGGGTAACACCGTGGAAGTGGATGTGGCGGCCAAGGGCGGCGGTTCCGAGAACAAGTCGAAAATGGCCATGCTCAACCCGTCCGACTCGATCGTCGACTGGGTGCTCAAGACCGTTCCGACCATGGGCGCCGGCTGGTGCCCACCGGGCATGCTCGGCATCGGCATCGGCGGCACCGCCGAGAAAGCTGCCGTGATGGCCAAGGAAGTGTTGATGGAATCCATCGACATCCACGAGCTGAAAAAGCGCGGCCCGCAGAACCGTATCGAAGAGATGCGCCTGGAGCTGTTCGAGAAGGTCAACCAACTGGGCATCGGCGCCCAGGGCCTGGGTGGCCTGACCACCGTGCTCGACGTGAAGATCATGGACTACCCGACCCACGCCGCCTCGCTGCCGGTGTGCATGATCCCCAACTGCGCCGCCACCCGTCACGCACACTTCGTGCTCGACGGTTCGGGCCCGGCGTCGCTGGAAGCGCCACCGTTGGACGCCTACCCGGAGATCGTCTGGGAAGCTGGCCCGTCGGCCCGTCGCGTCAACCTCGACACCCTGACCCCGGAAGAAGTGCAGAGCTGGAAGCCGGGCGAAACCGTGTTGCTCAACGGCAAGATGCTCACCGGTCGTGACGCCGCGCACAAGCGCATGGTCGAGATGCTGAACAAGGGTGAAACCCTGCCGGTGGACCTCAAGGGTCGCTTTATCTACTACGTCGGCCCCGTTGATCCGGTGCGCGAAGAAGTGGTTGGCCCAGCCGGTCCTACCACCGCCACGCGGATGGACAAGTTCACCCGTCAGATCCTCGAGCAAACCGGCCTGCTGGGCATGATCGGCAAATCCGAGCGCGGCCCGACCGCAATCGAAGCGATCAAGGACCACAAGGCCGTGTACCTGATGGCCGTGGGCGGCGCTGCTTACCTGGTGGCGCAAGCCATCAAGAAGTCGCGCGTTGTCGCCTTCGCCGAACTGGGCATGGAAGCGATCTACGAGTTCGACGTGAAGGACATGCCGGTTACCGTTGCGGTGGACAGCAAGGGCGAATCCGTCCATATCACCGGTCCTGCCATCTGGCAGAAAAAGATCAGTGAAAGCCTGGCGGTAGAAGTGCAGTAAGCACCCTCCCGCAAGACTGAAGCGACCGCGGCCCATGGCCCGGTCGCTTTTTTATTGCCTGCTGTTTCACCTGTGGCAAGCGGGCTTGTCATGCCTGGCACGCGCGTCTTGGCAATTGCGTTTATTGTGGCGAGCGGGCTTGCCCCGCGTTGGGCTGCGAAGCGGCCCCATAAAGATCACCGCATTCCTTCAGGTCAAACCGCATTGCCTGGTTTTGGGGGCCGCTTCGCAGCCCAACGCGGGGCAAGCCCGCTCACCACAAGAAGCCCGCTCACCCAAGAAGCCTGCTCACCACAAGAAGCCTGCTCGCCGCACCAGCCCACTCTCCCCATCAGCCACAACAGCCCCTCACCACAAGATCCAAGCCGCGCATGCTATGGTGCTCTCCCCTTACTGTGCCTGCTCATCATCGTATGATCGTGATCCCTCGCCCCCTGCGACTGACTTTCTACTCTTTGCTGATCATTGCCGGTGCCGTACTGGCCGCGGCCTTGGCCACCCGTCATGCCGAGCGCCAGGCCCTGGTGGATGATGCCGCACGTGCCAATCAGCAACTGGCGCTGTACGCCAATTCGCTGCACACCCTGATCGAACGCTACCGCGCCCTGCCCGCCGTGCTGGCGCTGGACTCGGAAATGATCAACGCCTTGAAGGGCCCGCTGCAAGCCACGACCCAAGACCTGCTCAACCGCAAACTGGAGCGCATCAACGGCGCCGCGCAGTCCTCCACCCTGGAGTTGATGGACCGCACCGGCCTGGCCGTGGCCGCCAGCAACTGGAACCTGCCGAGCAGTTATGTCGGGCACAACTACGCGTTTCGACCGTATTTCAGCCAAACCCTGAGCCAGGGCACCGGGCGGTTTTATGCGGTGGGCGTGACCACCGGCGTGCCGGGGTATTTTCTCTCCAGCGCGGTGCTGGATGAACACGAGCAGTTCCTCGGCGCGATGGTGGTCAAGCTGGAATTCCCCGAGCTGGAACGCGAGTGGGCGCAGGGCAATGACCTGCTGCTGGTCAGCGATGCACGCGGCATCGTGTTTATTGCCAACCAGCCGGGCTGGCGATATCGCAACCTGCGGCCGCTGTCGGCGAACGATCTTGTCGAACTCAAGGCCACTCGCCAATACGACAAGAAACACCTGCAGCCGCTGGAAACCCAGGTGCTGCAACGCTTTGACGAAAACAGCCACCTGATGCGCGTCAACGGCCCCGACGGCAATGCCAATTACATCTGGGAGTCGCTGCCGCTCAAGGCCGAGGGCTGGACCCTGCACTTGTTGCGCAAACCCCAGTTCGCCTTTGAAGACCAGCGCAACGCCGGCCTGGCCGCTGCCGGCTCCTGGCTGGCATTGGTGTTCCTGGTGCTGTTTCTCACGCAGCGCTGGCGCCTGGCCCGCTTGCGCCAGCGCAGCCGCGAAGAACTCGAACAACTGGTGGAAGAGCGCACCCAGGCCCTGCGCACCGCCCAGGACGGTTTGGTGCAATCGGCCAAATTGGCGGCGCTGGGGCAGATGTCCGCCGCCCTCGCGCATGAAATCAACCAGCCGCTGACCGCCCAGCGTATGCAGTTGGCGACCCTGCGCCTGCTGCTCGACCATGGGCGGGTGGACGATGCCTACAAGGCCCTGACCCCGCTCGACGAAATGCTCACGCGCATGGCCGCGCTCACCGGCCATCTCAAGACCTTCGCGCGCAAGAGCCCCAGCGGCCTGCGCGAGCGCTTGGACCTGGCCACGGTGGTCGACCAATCCTTGCACCTGCTCGATGCGCGCCTGCGCGACGAAGCCATCGGCGTGGTGCTGGACCTGACCCGCCCGGCCTGGGTGCGTGGCGATGCGATCCGCCTTGAACAAGTGCTGATCAACCTGCTGCGCAATGCCCTTGATGCGATGGCCGACAAGCCGCGCAAACGCCTGGAAATCCGCCTGCACGCCGATCAGCAATTGTGGCAACTGACCGTCAGCGACAGCGGCGGTGGCATTGCCGAGGAGCACCTGAACAATGTGTTCGACCCGTTCTTCACCACCAAGCCGGTGGGTGACGGGCTCGGCCTCGGGCTGGCGGTGTCCTACGCGATCGTGCACGAATTGGGCGGGCGCCTGAGTGCCGGCAACCGTGGCGACGGCGCGGTGTTTACCTTGACCTTGCCCATCGCGCTGGAGACGCCGGACCTATGTTGAATGCAGTGATTGTGGTCGATGACGAAGCCAGTATTCGCACGGCCGTCGAACAATGGCTGAGCCTGTCAGGGTTTGACGTGCAACTGTTCAGCCGTGCCGAGGAATGCCTGGCGCGGCTGCCCAAGGATTTCCCCGGGGTGATCCTCAGCGATGTGCGCATGCCCGGTCTCAGTGGCCTGGAACTGCTGGCCGAAGTGCAACGCCGCGACGCCGACCTGCCGGTCATCCTGCTGACCGGTCATGGCGACGTGCCCATGGCTGTCGAGGCCATGCGCGACGGGGCCTACGACTTCCTCGAGAAACCCTTCAGCCCCGACGCCCTGCTCAACAGCCTGCGCCGCGCGCTGGACAAGCGCGGGCTGATCCTCGAAAACCGCCGCCTGCATCAACAGGCCGATCATCGGGCGCAGTTGGAGTCCAGCCTGCTCGGTGTGTCGCGCGGCCTGCAGAATCTGCGTCGGCAAGTACTGGACCTGGCGACGCTGCCGGTCAACGTATTGATCCGAGGCGAGACCGGCAGCGGCAAGGAGTTGGTCGCCCGTTGCCTGCATGATTTCGGCCCGCGCGCCAAGAAGCCGTTCGTGGCCCTCAACTGCGCGGCGATCCCCGAGCAGTTGTTCGAGGCCGAGTTGTTCGGCCACGAAAGCGGCGCCTTCACCGGCGCCCAGGGCAAGCGCATCGGCAAACTCGAGTACGCCCACGGCGGCACGCTGTTTCTCGATGAAATCGAAAGCATGCCCCTCGCCCAGCAGGTGAAACTGCTGCGGGTGCTGCAGGAGCAGAAGCTCGAACGGCTGGGCTCCAACCAG
Organism: Pseudomonas aylmerensis; assembly: GCF_001702265.1. Taxonomy (GTDB): domain Bacteria; phylum Pseudomonadota; class Gammaproteobacteria; order Pseudomonadales; family Pseudomonadaceae; genus Aquipseudomonas; species Aquipseudomonas aylmerensis. The sequence goes on along the minus strand of NZ_MAUE01000045.1, from coordinate 214,311 downwards.
AGCATTCATGTGGACTTGCGCATCATCGCCGCCACCAAGCCGGATTTGCTCGAAGAAGCCCGCGCCGGACGCTTTCGCGAAGACCTGGCCTATCGGTTGAACGTCGCGCAACTGCGCCTGCCTGCGCTGCGCGAACGTCGTGAAGATATCCCGCTGCTGTTCGATCACTTCGCCCAAAGCGCTGCCGAACGCCTGGGCCGTAGCGTCGAACCCTTGAGCGGCGCGCAACTGGGACGGCTGCTCAGCCACGACTGGCCGGGCAATGTGCGCGAGCTGGCCAACTTCGCTGAACGCCAGGTGCTGGGGTTGGGCGAGCCTGAGCCGGAAGGTATCGAGGCTGGGCAATCGCTGGCGGCGCAGCAGGAAGCGTTTGAGGCGCACTGCCTGAAAGCCGCGTTGACCCGGCACAAGGGCGATATCAAGGCGGTGCTGGCCGAGCTGCAACTGCCACGGCGCACTTTCAATGAAAAGATGCAGCGCCATGGACTGACCCGGGAAATGTTTCTCTCGATCGATTGAGGGACCCTTTGAGGGCCTCATTACAGGCAAGCCAGCGCCTCCATTTTGATCTGCGAATACATTCAAGTGTGGGAGCTGGACGGCCGCCATAAGCGGATTTCCGCTCACCACTCAAAAATCATCAGCGGCTTTCCGCTCAAAAAAATCCCCCACCCCTTCTAGACCGGGCCTCCCCCGGCTTGGCACAGCTCCTGCTATAGCCCCGGACAGGCTGTGCTCGCGCACGCTCCATAAAAACAACTAGATGAAGGATCCTTGAATGGATAACTCCAACACCTTGCCTCTGGGGTCGGCGGCCGCGCCGGCGAAAGAACGCACCACCTCCAGCCGGATCAAATCGATTTTCAGTGGCTCCGTCGGCAACATGGTCGAGTGGTACGACTGGTACGTCTACGCCGCTTTCTCGCTGTACTTCGCAAAAACCTTCTTCCCGAAAGGCGACACGACCGCCCAACTGCTCAACACCGCCGCAATTTTTGCCGTGGGCTTCCTGATGCGCCCGATCGGCGGCTGGCTGATGGGCCTGTATGCCGACAAAGTCGGACGTAAAAAGGCGCTGATGGCATCGGTCTACCTGATGTGCTTCGGCTCGTTGCTGATTGCCCTGAGCCCGGGCTATGAAATCATCGGCATCGGTGCGCCGATCCTGCTGGTCTTTGCCCGTCTGCTGCAGGGCCTGTCGGTCGGTGGCGAATACGGTACCTCCGCCACTTACCTCAGCGAGATGGCGACCAAGGAACGTCGTGGTTTCTACTCCAGCTTCCAATACGTGACCCTGATCTCTGGCCAGCTCATCGCCCTTGGCGTGCTGATCGTGCTGCAACAGACCCTCACTACCGAGCAGCTGTACGACTGGGGCTGGCGTATCCCGTTCGCCATCGGCGCCCTGTGTGCGGTGGTCGCGCTGTACCTGCGTCGCGGCATGGAAGAAACCGAGTCGTTCACCAAGAAGGAAAAAGCCAAGGAAAGCGCAATGCGCACCTTGATGCGTCACCCCAAGGAACTGATGACCGTGGTTGGCCTGACCATGGGCGGTACCCTGGCCTTCTACACCTACACCACCTACATGCAGAAGTACCTGGTGAACACCGTCGGCATGAGCATTTCCGACTCCACCACGATTTCCGCAGCCACCCTGTTCCTGTTCATGTGCCTGCAGCCGATCATCGGCGGGCTGTCGGATAAAGTCGGCCGCCGACCCATCCTGATTGCCTTCGGCGTCCTCGGCACCCTGTTCACTGTGCCGATCCTCACCACCCTGCACACCATCCAGACCTGGTGGGGCGCGTTCTTCCTGATCATGGCGGCATTGATCATCGTCAGCGGCTACACCTCTATCAACGCAGTGGTGAAAGCCGAGCTGTTCCCGACTGAAATCCGTGCACTGGGCGTAGGCCTGCCGTATGCCCTGACCGTGTCGATCTTCGGCGGTACCGCCGAATACATTGCGCTGTGGTTCAAGAGCATCGGCATGGAAACCGGCTACTACTGGTACGTGACCGCGTGTATCGCGGTGTCGCTGGTGGTCTACGTGACCATGAAGGACACCCGCAAGCACTCGCGCATCACTACGGACTAACTGTCTGTCGCGGTAAAAAATGGTGGGACCGGGCTTGTGTGGGAGCTGGCTTGCCTGCGATAGCATCACCTCGGCGCAATTGAAAACCGAGGTGCCTGCATCGCGGGCAAGCCCGGCTCCCACACAAGCCCGCTCTCACATTGGGTATGATGCAAATCCCGAAATCGAGAGCAGAACAGGTCATGTCCGACGATATCCATTTCTACGAACCCGCCAACGGCCACGGCCTGCCCCATGACCCCTTCAATGCCATCGTCGGCCCACGGCCGATCGGCTGGATTTCGTCACACGACAGCGAGGGCCGCCTGAACCTGGCGCCCTACAGTTTCTTCAATGCCTTCAACTACATTCCGCCGATCATTGGGTTTTCCAGTGTCGGGCGCAAAGACAGCCTGAACAATATCGAGCAGACCGGCGAGTTTGTCTGGAACCTGGCCACTCGCCCGCTGGCCGAGCAGATGAACCAGAGTTGCGCCGCCGTATCGCCCGAGGTGAATGAGTTCGAATTGTCCGGCCTGACGCCGGTGGCGTCGAAAATCGTCGGCGTCCCCCGTGTGGGCGAAAGTCCGGTGTCGTTCGAGTGCAAGGTGACGCAGATCATCCAACTGCAGCGCGCTGATCAGCAGTTGGTACCCAGCTGGCTGGTGCTCGGCGAAGTCGTGGCGGTGCACATCGCCAAGTGGTTGCTCAAGGACGGCATCTACGACACCGCCGCTGCCGAGCCGATCCTGCGTGGCGGTGGCCCGGCGGACTACTTCCAGTTGGGGCCGGAAGCACTGTTCAAGATGTATCGCCCAGGCGCCACGCCACGCTGACTGCCAAGCAATAAAAACTGTGCGAGCGGGCTTGTGTGGGAGCTGGCTTGCCTGCGATAGCAGCACCTCGATGCCACTGGAAAACCGAGGTGCTGCTATCGCGGACAAGCCCGGCACCCACACAAGCCCGCGCCCACATTTGGATCAGCAGCGTGCTTGAGTCAGTTGGCAGCAGAGGCCCAGCTCAGTTGACCGTCTTCGTCCACATCGACCAGGCATTCCAGTTGCAGCGTCGCTGCATCGTCGGCGTCAGAGGCGGTCTTGAACTTCTGTCCATCCAGGATCTTGTGAAACTGCGGTGCGCCCATGCCATCCAGTGCCTTGACGGCGACGGCGGCGCTGTAGCCCCCTTCGCCCGGTACTACGGCGGAAACGGCTTCGTGATGGGCAAATTGTCTACGTGCCATGTTGCAGGTCCTGGCCAATGGAAAGTTGGCCATTCTAAACCAGTGCAGTGCCTCGCCAATACGATACTTCTTGAGGAGTGCTGTTGCCGTCAGGCAAAGGGCTTTTAACCTGCGAGTTGCAGGTACTCGCCGTAGGCGTTGGCGGCAGAAGCGTCGGTGAAGGTCTGGAAGTCCATGCTGCGGACCACCATGTCGTTCAACAGCTCGGTAAAGATCACCAGCGCCGCAGAGTTGAAGTAGGCGCTCATCGCCTGCTCGCTGCTCCAGAAACCGGAGATCAACCACACATCGGGATCGACCTGGGAATGCTGCAACGAGAATTGCAGGCAACCCTGAGCCTGACGGCCCGGTTCGATCAAACTGCTCAAGCGTGCACCGAGTTCGGTGCTGTACCCGGTACGGGCACGGATAAAGGCCATATGGCTCGCGGGAATGGGGGTGGACATGTTCGACTCTCCCGTTGAGAAGTGATGCTCGGCAAGCACTGTGAGGGCGTGTTGCCACAGGATCAAAGATAACGGCGCGGGTGTGGGCGCGGTTAGTCAATTCCTGCAGGCTTATTGCACAATCCTGCGAGAAGCGTAGACAGGACGTTTGGCTGGCCGGTTTATTCCACGGGCGAGCGCCTTGTTTCATTGAGATGACAGCCCCGCTGCTTGCCTGATTCACGATGTGTCGCAGGATCAGGCAAGGATTGTGCAGAATCGACGTAACACTTATTCAAAGGCCACCGCTAAGCTGAGCCCATCAAAAAAGCATGCAGAGGACGCCTCATGTCGTCGCCCGAACATCAGCCCATGCCCCTCGATGCCGAGATGGAAAAACAACGCGCGGAGTTGGCCAGCATCGTCCACCGCCATACCTGGGAGGACGGCTCCTACGGCACGGCGATCACCTCGCTGTACCTGAACCGCCACAACACACCGCGCGACTTCACGCCGGTGCTGGTGGAACCGGCGCTGTGCATCCTTGCCAGCGGCAGCAAGGAAGTACGCCTGGCCGATGAAATCTTCGCCTACGACCCGCTCAACTACCTGGTGTTCTCGGTCGCGATGCCGGTGGCCGGCCGGATCATCGAAGCCACCCCGGAAGACCCCAACCTGTCGGTGCGCATCAATATCGACCCGGCGCAGCTCACCGCGCTGATTGCCGAGGCGGGCCCGATGGGCGTGCCTTCACGGCCGACATCCCGTGGGATGTACGTCGACCGTATCGACACGCAACTGCTGGATGCCGTGTTGCGCCTGGCGCGTCTACTGGACACGCCGAAGGACATCGCGATGCTCGCGCCGTTGATCAATCGCGAAATTCTGTACCGATTGCTGCGTGGGCCGCAGGGCTATCGCCTGTACGAAATTGCCGTGGCCAACAGTCAGAGCCATCGCGTCAGCCAGGCGATCACATGGCTGAACGGCAACTACGAGCAACCGCTGCGCATCGATGACCTGGCCAAGGAAGTGAACCTCAGCGTCTCGACGCTGCACCACCGTTTCAAGGCGATCACCGCGATGAGCCCGTTGCAGTACCAGAAGCAACTGCGCCTGCAGGAAGCACGCAGATTGATGATCGCCGAAGGCCTGGAAGCCTCGGCGGCGGGGTATCGCGTGGGGTATGAAAGCCCGTCGCAGTTCAGCCGCGAATACAGCCGGTTATTCGGTGCTCCGCCGCTGAGAGACCTGGCCCGATTGCGCCAAAGCATCTGACGCCTCTGTAGGAGCCGGGCTTGCCGGCGATGGCGATCTCACGGCCGCCAGGATTCGACAAACCGGACTCCTACAAAAGAATCGTGTTCAATCCAGGGTTCGCGGCAGCTGCAAGGTCACCCGCAACCCGCCTTCGCGCAAATTCTGCAAACTCACTTCACCGCCATGGCTATGCGCAATGTTGCGCGCAATGCCCAACCCCAGGCCGTAACCCTGCTGCTGCCCAGCGAGCCTGAAGTGCGGTTCGAAGACTTGCTCCAGGCGCTGTTCCGGCACGCCGGGGCCTTCATCGTCGACGTGCAGGATGAACTCCGCGCCGTCGTCCTCGATATGCAAATGGGCGTTCTGCCCATACTTCAACGCGTTGTCGATCAGGTTGCCGATGCAGCGCTTGAGCGCCAGCGGCTTGCCCGGATAAGTCGTCAACGCGCGCCCATGCTGGGTCACCCGGCCGTTGCCGTTGGGCGCCAGGTACGGTTCCACCAGGCAGTCGAGCACGTGGTTCAGGTCCACCGGCTCGATGTTTTCGTGGATATCCGTGTCTTTCACACATTGCAGCGCGCCCTTCACCAGCAACTCCAGCTCATCCAGGTCGCGGCCGAATTTGGTTTGCAGGTTCTCGTCTTCCAGCAGTTCCACACGCAGGCGCAAGCGGGTAATGGGTGTGCGCAAGTCGTGGGAAATCGCACTGAACAGCTGGCTGCGTTCGGTCAGGTATCGGCTGATGCGCTCACGCATCGCATTGAACGCACGCCCCACTTCCACCACTTCACTGCCGCCGCCTTCGGCCACCGGCTCCACGTCCGCGCCCAGCGACATATCCCGCGCGGCCCGCGCCAGGCGCTTGAGCGGCCGGCTCTGCCAGTGCACCAGCAGGCCGATGAACAGCAGCAGAAAACCGCTGGTCAGCACGATAAACCACACCTGCTGCGAGGGCAGGCCTTGCTCTTCGAGGCTGGTATAGGGTTCGGGCAACAAGGAGGCGATGTACAACCACTCGCCGGGGGCCAGTTGAATCTGTGTGACCAGCACCGGCGGGTTTACCGGCTCCAGGGTCAACGCGTAATGCGCCCAGGAGCGCGGCAGTTCATCGAGCTTCAGGCCGGCGTTGAAAATGCGCAGGTCTTCGGCGCTGACAAACTCCACCGAGATATGCACGTCGGCGCCCAAAGTCTGGCGCAGCACCTCATCCACCGCTTGCAGTACCGCCTGCTTGCGCGGGGTCTGCGGCAGTATCGCCATGTCCAGCGGACGGTCATTGAGGGTCACTACGAAACGCGTGCCGCCCATGCTGCGCAACTGGTCGAGGACCAACGGCCGGTAGGCCACCGGCAATGAACGGAAATAACTCACGCTGGCGGTCATCGAATGCGCCAGGCTGCGGGCGCTGGTGACCAGGCCTTCGAGCTGGGTGGCACGCAATTGCGAGACCCAGATCACGCTGGACAGCGCCTGGGCGAACAGCACCGCCAGCAACGTCAGCAGCAACATGCGCCCCAGCAGCGAGCGCGGCACCGGGAAGCGGCGGCGGCGCTCGATCAGGTGTTCAGTGGGCATTGCCGGCAACCACGCTGGCTGCCAGTTGATAACCGCTGCCGCGCACGGTGCGGATCAGCCTCGGAGGTTTTTCGGTGTCGCGCAGGCGTTGGCGCAGGCGGCTGACGGCCATGTCGACAATCCGGTCCAGCGGCATCAGGTCACGGCCACGGGTGGCATTGCCGATGGTGTCGCGGTCGAGGATCTGCTGGGGATGGTCGAGAAACAACTTGAGCAGGGCGAAGTCGGCACCGGACAGGATCACCTCTTCACCGTCAACGTGGAACAGCCGGTGGCTGATCATGTCCAGGCGCCATTCATCGAACACCAGCACGTCGCCATTGCCGCTGCGCTCCTGGCCGAACTGGCAGCGCCGCAACAGCGCCTTGATCCGCGCCTGCAGCTCGCGGGGGCTGAAGGGTTTGCCGATGTAGTCGTCGGCGCCCAGCTCCAGGCCGATCACGCGGTCGGCTTCGTCGGAACTGGCGGTGAGCATGATGATCGGCACCTGCGCCTGGCGCGGGTGCTGGCGGATCCAGCGGCAAAGGCTGAAACCGTCTTCGTCCGGCAACATCACATCGAGGATGACCAGGTCGCAGGGCGCCTCGTTCATCGCCTGGCGGAACCCGGCGCCATCCGGCACGCCACGCACCTGGAAACCGGCGCGACTGAGGTAGGTTTGCAGCAATTCGCGGATTTCCTGGTCGTCATCGACGAGGAGAATCGATTTACTGATTACGCTCACGGGGTCCTCCTTGTTGTTATGGCCAAGCTTATGTCATTTGTTGCCCTTGAGGCCCCCTTCGCGAGCAAGCCCGCTGCCACATTTGCCGGCATTCCAACGTTGGAACTCGGTCAAAGTGGGAGCGGGCTCGCTCGCGAAGGGGCCATCAGCGCCTACGCAAAAGCCTGTTCCAATGCGACTCCAGCCCCAGTCAACCCGGAATACGGCGCGGTCACCAACCACACAGGGATGCCTTTGAAATAGTCGCTCATGCAGCCCTTGTCGCTGAAACTCTTGGCAAAACCACTGTTGATGAAGAAGTCGGCAAACCGTGGAATCACCCCACCCACGATATACACACCACCGCGTCCACCGGTGGTCAGCACGTTGTTACCGGCGACGCGGCCCAGCCAGATACTGAACTGGTTCAACACTTCCATCGCCACTGGATCGCCAGCCAGGCCCGCCGCCGTAATGGCTTCTGGGGTATCCAGCACCGGGGTATGCCCGTCGACCGCACAGATGGCGCGGTAGACACGCGGCAAACCGCCCCCGCTCAAGGCCGTTTCGGCGCTGACGTGGCCGATCTCAGTGTAGATGTGCTGCCACAGCTGGGTTTCACGCGGGCTGCTCAGGGGCAGGTCAACGTGTCCACCCTCCCCCGGCAATGCCGCGTAACGACCGGCACCGAGGTCCAGCAACGTGCCGACGCCCAGGCCGGTGCCCGGCCCGATCACCACCGCCGGGCGCAACGGTTCCGGCGTGCCTTCGCAGACCACGCGGAATTCGTCGGGCTTGAGGCGGGTCATGCCCAGGGCCATGGCGGTGAAGTCATTCACCAGCAGCAGCTCATCCACCTGCAACGCCTGGCAAAACGCAGTCTTGCTCAGGCGCCAGTGGTTGTTGGTGAATTTGAATTCATCGCCACTCACCGGCCCTGCAACCGACAGGCAGACGGCACCGATGTCACCGATTTCCAGGCCTTCTTCCTTGAGGTAGGCCTTGATCGCGTCCTCGGGACTCTGGTGATCCGCCGTGGCATGCACGCGGATCGAATGCAGAGCCTGATCCCGCCACAACGCAAAACGGGCGTTGGTACCCCCGATGTCACCGACCAGCGCAAGCTTCACTTAAGCGTCTCCAAGGCAGAGGTAAAGGCGCTGGCGCCCTGCTCTGCGGAGCTTGCGGCCAAGCGCATAAATGCAAACAGCTCGCGACCGGCCCCCACGTTGTTGCCCAACAGGCCCGTGGCAGGCGCGCGCGCTGCAAATTCTTCGGCGTCCACCTTAAGCTCCAAGGTGCCCTTCACGCCATCCACGCGAATGATATCGCCATCGCGCACGCGTGCCAGTGGCCCGCCGCTCTGGGCTTCGGGGTTCACGTGGATCGCGGCGGGGATCTTACCCGACGCGCCGGACATGCGCCCGTCTGTCACCAATGCGACCTTGAAGCCACGGTCCTGCAAGACGCCGAGGAACGGCGTCATCTTGTGCAATTCCGGCATGCCGTTGGAGCGTGGGCCCTGGAAGCGCATCACCGCGACAAAGTCTTTTTCCAGCTGGCCAGCCTTGAATGCATCGGCCAGGTCCTGCTGGTCCTGGAACACCACCGCCGGTGCTTCGACGATCTGGTGCTCAAGGGCCACGGCCGAGACTTTCATCACGCCACGGCCGAGGTTGCCTTCCATCACGCGCAAGCCGCCTTCCGGGGAGAACGCACGGGCCACGGGGCGCAGGATGGTTTCGTCGAGGCTTTCGATGGGGCCTTCGCGCCAGATCAGCTCGCCGTCGACCAGGAACGGTTCCTGGGTGTAGCGGCTCAGGCCCTTGCCGGCCACGGTGTTGACGTCTTCGTGGAGCAAGCCGGCTTCGAGCAGTTCGCGGATCAGGAACGACATCCCGCCCGCCGCCTGGAAGTGGTTGATGTCGGCCTTGCCGTTCGGATACACGTGGGACAGGGTCGGCACCACCTCGGAGAGGTCGGCCATGTCCTGCCAGGTGAGGATGATGCCCGCCGACATGGCGATGGCCGGCATGTGCAGGGTGTGGTTGGTCGATCCGCCGGTGGCGTTCAGTGCGACGATGGAGTTGACGATGGATTTTTCGTCGACGATCTCGCCGATTGGCGTGAAGTTGCCGTTGGCCTTGGTCAGGCGCGTGACCTGGTGCGCGGCTTCGCGGGTCAGCGCGTCACGCAGTGGCGTGTACGGGTTGACGAACGAGGCGCCTGGCAGGTGCAGGCCCATGACTTCCATCAGCAACTGGTTGGTGTTGGCGGTGCCGTAGAAGGTGCAGGTGCCGGGGCTGTGGTAGGACTTCATCTCCGATTCCAGCAGCTCCTCGCGGGTGGCCTTGCCTTCGGCGTAGCGCTGGCGCACATCGGCCTTCTGCTTGTTGGAGATGCCCGACGGCATCGGGCCGCCCGGCACGAAGACCATCGGCAGGTGGCCGTAGCGCAGCGCGCCCATCATCAGGCCCGGGACGATCTTGTCGCAGATGCCCAGCATCAGCGCGGCATCGAACATGTTGTGGGACAGCGCTACCGCCGTGGACATGGCGATGACTTCGCGGCTGAGCAGGCTCAGCTCCATGCCGGGTTCGCCCTGGGTGACGCCGTCGCACATGGCCGGGGTGCCGCCGGCGAACTGACCGACCGAGCCGACTTCGCGCAGGGCTTTCTTGATTTGCTCGGGGAAATGTTCGTACGGCTGGTGCGCCGAAAGCATGTCGTTATATGACGAAACAATTGCCACGTTGGCGGCATTCATCATTCGCAGACTATTTTTATCTTCAGTGCCGCATCCGGCCACGCCGTGGGCAAAGTTGGCGCATTGCAGCTTACCGCGCATCGGGCCGTCGCTGGCAGCGCCGCGAATGAGTGCAAGGTAAGCCTCGCGGGTTGCACGACTGCGGGCGATAAGCCGTTCGGTGACCTCAATAACGCGGGGATGCATGTATAGAACTCCAGGCTAACGGATGTGGCGACCCTCGTTCCTATGCTGGTCAAACGCCCGCCGCGAAAAGGTTGGCAGGGTGTTACTTGACCACTCGGACCAGTTGATTCAGGTCACTCGTTGTAGATTGAACAAAATATTGCCACTAAAAAGGCTTGTTTTCTATTTTTATGCGAATAATCTTGTAATTCTTACAACAAATCGACGACAGGCACTTTCCAATGACTCTTCGTATCGCAATCAATGGTTTTGGCCGTATCGGCCGTAATGTCCTGCGCGCACTGTATACCCAAGGCTACCGCCAGGATTTGCAGATCGTCGCCATCAACGATCTCGGCGACAGTTCGATCAATGCCCACCTGCTCAAATACGACACCGTACATGGCACTTTCGAGGCAGAGGTCGCCCACGATCAGGAAAGCCTGACCGTCAATGGCGACCGGATTGCCGTCAGTGCCATTCGCAACCCCGCCGACCTGCCGTGGGCTGCACACAAGATCGACGTAGTGTTCGAATGCACCGGCCTGTTCACCGACCGTGACAAGGCTGCTGCCCATATTACCGCCGGCGCGCGCAAGGTGATCATCTCGGCCCCCGCCAAGGGCGCAGACGCCACCGTGGTCTACGGGGTAAACCATGACATTTTGCGTCAATCCCACCAGATCATCTCCAATGCCTCCTGCACCACCAACTGCCTGGCGCCGGTCGCCCAGGTGCTGCACCGCGAGCTGGGCATCGAGAGCGGCCTGATGACCACTATCCACGCCTACACCAACGACCAGAACCTGACCGACGTCTACCACACCGACCCGTACCGCGCGCGTTCGGCCACCCAGAACATGATCCCGAGCAAGACCGGCGCCGCCGAAGCGGTGGGCCTGGTACTGCCGGAACTGGCGGGCAAGCTGACCGGCATGGCCGTGCGGGTGCCGGTGATCAACGTGTCGTTGGTCGACCTCACCGTGACGCTGAAAAAAGACGCCACTGCCGACGAGGTCAACGCACTGCTCAAGGAAGCCAGCCAGCACTCGAAAATCCTCGGCTACAACACCCTGCCGCTGGTTTCGAGTGACTTCAACCATAACCCGCTGTCGTCGATTTTCGACGCCAACCACACCAAGGTCAGTGGCAAGTTGTTGAAGGTGCTGGCCTGGTATGACAACGAGTGGGGCTTCTCCAACCGTATGCTGGATAACTGCCTGGCGCTCTGCAACGCCGAATAAACCCTTTGGCAGCTCCCCAGCATGGAAGCTCGCCTGTGTGATAGCTGGCTTATGTGGGAGCTGGCTTGTGTGGGAGCTGGCTTGCCTGCGATAGCATCACCTCGGTGCAACTGGAAAACCGAGGTGCCTGCATCGCGGGCAAGCCCGGCTCCCACACAAGCCCACACACCGGTATCCAGGCAACACCCCCAAGTGCCACTTGCCATTTGCGTTGATGATAAGCATTATCATTAACTGCAAATCGATCTGGTAGCACTGTGAGCCAATCTCGCTTCAACCACGTCTTCCTCACCCAACGGGTGATTCTGCTTCGCACGTTGCAGCGGATGGTGAATAACCACAGCACCGCCGAGGACCTCTTGCAGGAAACCTACCTGCGCGTGACCCGAGCCCTCAGCGAGCGGCCGATCGATCATCTTGAACCTTTCGTCTACCAGACCGCGCGCAACCTCGCACTCGACCACTTGCGCGCGCGTCGGATCCAGGCGCGCACGCTGCAGGAAGATGTCCCGCTGGACGTCCTGCAAAGCGTCGCCGCCCCCATCAGCACGCCCGAAGACGCGACCCAAGCCGAGCAACTGTTGGAGCACCTGAGTGTCAGCCTCGGTCAACTGAGCGCCCGCCAACAGCAGATTTTCATCCTCAGCCGCCTGCACGGCTGCAGCTACCAGGAGATTGCCGACCAATTGGAAGTGTCCTTGAGCACCGTACAAAAGGAACTGAAATTGATCATGGCCATCTGCGTAGGTGTGGCCCAAAGGCTGGATCGGCCTTAAGCTTCACCGACAGAAATGTCACCCAAGGCTGTAGGACATTTGAATAGAACGTGGCGAAGACCCGAGGAACACCGTGACGGACCCGAATAAACTGCGCCCCCATGAGCTGGCTCATGAGGTGTTGCAAGACATGGCTATGGACCAAGCCCTCGACTGGCTGATCGCCCTGCAGTGCCCGCAGCCCGGGCAGCAAGCCGAATTTGAAGCGTGGCTGGCACAGGACCCTGCGCATGTTCACGCGTTTGGCAAAGCCCAGGCTGCCTGGGGCGCCGCGCCCGTGCACAGCGCCGCCGTCGCCCTCGCCGCGCCGCGCAAGCCCAGTGCCTGGCGTCGTATCCGGCCGCACTGGAAACCACTGGCCACCGCCGCCGTGCTGCTGATCGGCCTGTTCAGCTTCAGCAACCTGCCGGTGCGCCTGCAGGCCGACCACCTCACCGTGGTCGGTGAACGCCAGCGCCTGCAACTGGACGACGGCTCGAAAGTGTTGCTCAACACCAACTCGGCGTTTTCCAGCAGCATCAAGGATCATCAGCGCATCGCCCGCCTCTACCAGGGCGAAGCGTTCTTCGAAATCGTGCCCAACCATGGCCTGCCGCTGGAAATCGACGCCGGCCCCGTGCGCGCCAGCGTGCGTGATACCGCTTTCGCGGTGCGCTACCTCAACGGCGAAGCCCAGGTGCAGGTGCAGCGCGGCGACGTGGACCTGAGCAACACCTTCGACGATGCCCGCGTGCGCTTGAGCGCCGGCGAAAGCATCCGCATCGGGCCCAAGGGCTTCGGTCCACCGGCCAAGCTGGATGCCAACAAGGACCTGGCCTGGGTGCAGGGCCGGCTGATTTTCGAAAACTGCCCGATGAGCGAAGTGCTCGCCGAGCTGCGTCGCTATTACCCCGGCTGGATCGTCAACACCAACGACAAGCTCGCCAGCGTTGCCGTCACCGGCAACTACCGCCTCGACCAGCCCCTGGACGTGGTGCGCTCCCTGGCCCACATCACCTCGGCCAAACTGTCGGAATACCCGGCGCTGGTGATCCTCAACTAAATGAGAATTATTTTTACTCGATAGCCTTCGGCGGTACGTCTCGTCTTAGCCAATGCAACTGATTCCTATTTGATTCGGTTCGCAACTATAAGATTCGTACCTTCCGGAGCGCTCTCGATGTCCTCTCGTTTCAACCGCCGGCCCTCTTCGCCCGTCCTGTCCCTGCTGACTGCGGCCATCCTGCTGGCCGGCACGCCGGTCATGGCGGCCACCGCCGCTGAACCGGTGCAGCGCAGCCACGGCAATTACACCTTCAGCATCGAGCAACAGCCGCTGGTCTCGGCGCTCAACGCCTTCACCGCGGTGACCGGCTGGCAAGTCGGCCTGCCGGCGGAACTCGGCCAGGGTGTGTCGTCCCCGGGCGTGCGCGGCCCGTTGTCAGCGGAGAAAGCCCTGGACCGGCTGTTGGTGGGGACCAACCTGAGCTACCGCAAACTGGGCAGCAACAACATCGTGCTGGAAAAGCGCGCGGCGGGCGGCGCCCTCAACCTGCAACAGGTCACCATCAGCGCCACCCGGAATGAGCAGAACATCAGCAGCGTGCCGAGCACCGTGACCGTGCAGGAACGCGAAGAGCTGGACCGCCAGAACGTGAATACCATTCGTGAACTGGTGCGTTACGAACCCAACGTCTCGGTGGGCGGTGCCGGTGGCCGCTCGAGCAATTCGGGCTACAACATTCGCGGCATCGATGGCGACCGCATCCTCACCCAGGTCGACGGCGTGGAAGTGCCGGACAACTTCTTCAACGGCCCCTACGCCAAGACCCGCCGCAACTACGTCGACCCCGAAATCGTCAAGCGCGTGGAGATCCTGCGCGGCCCGGCCTCGGCCCTGTACGGCAGCAGCGCGATTGGTGGCGCGGTGAGCTACTTCACCCTCGATCCCGATGACATCATCAAGCCCGGCCAGGACGTCGGCGCCCGCCTGAAGACCGGCTACAGCTCCGCCGACGACAGCTGGCTGACTTCCGGCACCGTCGCCGGCCGCGTGCAGGACGTCGACGGTTTGCTGCACCTGAGCCAGCGCAATGGCCACGAGATGGAGTCCTACGACGGCAACAATGCCACCGGCCTGGCCCGCACCGGCGCCAACCCGGAAGACGCGCGCACGACCAACGTGCTGGCCAAGCTGGGCTGGAACTATGGTGATGACAATCGCCTCGGCCTGACGTACGAGAAGTACAAGGACGATCGCGACGTCAACCTCATGAATGCCGTGGGCGGCCCGTTCACCGGCGGACGCGGCTTCAATTTCTACCGGGCTCGTTCGGGCAACGACACCATCACCCGCGAGCGTTTTGGCATCGAAAACCGCTTCGCCCTGGACTCACCGATAGCCGATCAGATCAAGACCAGCCTCAACTACCAGATCGCCAAGACGGACCAGTCCACCGCCGAGATCTACCAGCCGTCCCGCCGAGTCCTGCGCACCCGCGAGACCCTGTACGAAGAAAAGCAATGGGTCTTCGATGCCCAGCTGGACAAGGCCTTCAGCATCGGCGAAACCGATCACCAAGTGACCTATGGCACCACCCTCAAGCAGCAGAAGGTCACCGGCTCCCGCGAAGGCGCCGCGACCTGCCTGGCTGTCGGCGGCGGTTGCACGGCCATCGGCGCACCCAGCCCGATCGCCAGCGACAGCGTGAAGAAGGCCAGCGATTTCCCGGACCCGACCATCAACACGTATTCGCTGTTCGCACAGGACCAGATCACCTGGGACAAGTGGACCTTCCTGCCCGCCGTGCGCTACGACTACACCCAACTCAAGCCCAAGTTGACTGATGAGTTCCTCAACACCGTCGACCCGACGCGGATCTACGCCCACAGTGACAAGGAAAAAACCTGGCACCGCGTCACGCCGAAATTCGGCCTGACCTATGCGCTGACCGACCAGTACACCTGGTTCGGCCAATACGCTGAAGGCTTCCGCACCCCGTCGGCCAAAGCCTTGTACGGCCGCTTTGAAAACCTGCAGCAGGGCTACACCGTCGAGCCCAACCCGAATCTCAAGCCAGAAAGCAGCAAGGGCGTGGAAACCGGGATTCGCGGCAACTTCGATTCCGGTTCGTTTGATATCGCAGTGTTCTACAACAAATACCGCGACTTCATCGACGAGGACGCCTCCGTCGCCGGCGGCACCGCACAGCAATTCGAAGCCAACAATATCAAGCACGCGACCATCAAGGGGATCGAAGCCAAAGGGCGCCTGGACCTGGACGCCTTCGGCGCACCGCAAGGCCTGTACACCCAGGGCTCGGTTGGCTACACCTATGGCCGCAACGACGACAATGGCGAGCCGCTCAACAGCGTCAACCCGCTCAAGGGCGTCTTCGGCCTGGGCTATGAGCAAGCGCAATACGGGGCGCTGGTCAGCTGGACCCTGGTGAAGAAGCAGGATCGCGTCGACAGCACCACCTTCCATGCGCCCGACGGCAGCACTGGCGCGCCCTTCAAGACGCCCGGCTTTGGCATCGTCGACCTGACCGGCTTCTACAAGGTCACCAACGACGTGACCATCAACGGCGGCCTGTACAACCTGACCGACAAGAAATACTGGAACTGGGATGACGTGCGCAGCTACGACGGCGTCGGCGAAGCCGGTGTGACCGCGCCCGCCAACCTTGACCGCCTGACCCAGCCCGGTCGCAACTTTGCGATCAACGTGATCTGGGACATCTGATAACGCCCACCCTCACCTCGTCGATTTTCAGCGCCGGGGTGAGGATTTTTTACTGTGCCGCGTCTTCTTGTTCGTCTAGTTGATAACAGCTCTCTTTCAGAGCACCAAGGCGCTCCTCTTCTCAAGGACTTTTTCATGACCGCTTCCTCTACCGCAGAACGCCCGAGCCTGCGCTCCCAGCGCCTGAACCAGATCACCAACGAGCCACACACCAAGCTGGACGCACTGGTCAAGGCACACGCCCCGTTTGAAACCCAAGCCAACTTCGCCCGCTTCGTGGTCGCGCAGTACCTGTTCCAGTCGGAACTGGTGAGCCTCTACAACGATGCCGAACTGATCAAGATCGTGCCGGACCTGGCCGAGCGCTGCCGCGCCGAAGCCGCCAAGCTGGACCTGGGCGACCTGGACACCGACGTGCCAGCGCCGGTCGCCGGTGCGGTGAAGAACCCGAGCAAGGCCGAAGCCCTGGGCTGGCTGTTCGTGTCCGAAGGCTCCAAGCTGGGCGCTGCGTTCCTGATCAAGCGCGCCGTGGGCCTGGGACTGAGCGAAACCTTCGGTGCACGCCACCTGGGTGAGCCGGCCGGCGGTCGTGCCGAAGGCTGGAAAAGCTTTACTCGTACCCTGGACGGCCTGGAATTCAGCGCCGAAGAGGAAGCCGCAGTGGAAAAAGGTGCGATCGACGCGTTTGTGCGCTTCACCGTGTTGCTGGAACAGGCGTACGCTAGCGCCCCTGAACTGGCCTGACTCGAACCCCCTCGGTAGGAACAGGCTTGCCGGCGATAGCAGCTTCACGGACGCCATCGCCAGCAAGCCCGCTACTACCGAGTACGCAACCCTTTCCTTCTGCAAATTGCTTCCCATGACCGGCAAAACCCAATCCACCTCGAAAATCGCACAGATCCTTTTCGGCCTGCTGGCCTACGTCAGCCTGGGCATCGGATTGGTGGCGATTGTCATACCGGGCTTGCCGACCACCGAGTTCATCCTGCTGGCCGCGTGGGCCGCGACCAAAAGCTCGCCGCGCCTGAGCGCCTGGCTGGAAAACCACCGCCTGTTCGGCCCGATCCTGTTCAACTGGCGCAACGGCAAGATCATCGCGCGCCGGGCCAAGGTCAGCGCCACGGTGAGCATGCTGCTGTGCGCCATCCTGATGCTGGTGATGCTCGATCATGGCTGGCCGATCTACCTGGCCATTGCCGGGATGAGCCTGGGCAACCTATGGATCTGGTCACGCCCTGAACGGCTTGCAGAGCCCGCGTAGCACTGGCTGTAGCCGTTTTCCTACCGCTCATCGCCTGCTTCTCATGAAATGATTTGTTACGCCGATGTTCCAGACATAGCGCTGAATGGACTTGGCCTGCACTGCGTGCCTTCCAACAAGTCCATTCGCGAGTGAGCCTATGTTCAACACCCTCTCCATCCGCCTGAAAATCGTGCTGTTGTCCGGCCTTTGCCTGTTGGGGGTGATTGCGCTGGTTGTCAGCATCAACCTCTACAACACCGCTCAGAATGATCAGTTGGTCAGCGATTCCAGCTCGCACATGCTCACCGCCAGTGTCGAACAACTGTTGCAGGCCAAGGCCGCCGAGCAAGCCGTGCAATTGCAGAAAACCTTCGGCGACAGCCTGGTCGCCGTGGTCGCCCTCGGCGACCAGGTCAAAGACCTGCGCACTCTGGCAGCCAAGCGCGACCTCGCGCCCGGCGCCTTGCGCGAAGAACTCAACCAGAGCCTTAAAACTGCCTTCGAACGCAATGACAAGGTGCTGGGTATCTGGCTGTCGTTCGAACCTAATGGGCTGGATGGCAAGGACAGCGAATTCGTCGACGACAAGGCACGCGCCTCCAACGAAAAAGGCCGTTTCTCCAGTTACTGGAGCCGCGCCGGTGGCGAAGGTTTGAACACCATCATGGTCGAGGACGACCTGACCAAGACCACCCTCAACCTCAGCGGCACGCCCTACAACATCTGGTACACCTGCCCACGCGATACCCGCCGTATTTGCCTGCTCGACCCCTACGAAGACACGGTGGCCGGCAAACCGGTGCTGATGACCACCCTTTCCCTGCCACTGCTGGTGGACGGCAAAGTCATCGGCGTGGTCGGCATCGACATCGCCCTCACCGCCCTGCAAGCGGCCACCGATGCGGCACAGAAAGACTTGTTCAACAGTGCCGCGCACCTGGAGATTCTCGCCAGCAGCGGCTTGATCGCGGCCTACAGCGGTGAACCGGCCAAAGTCGGGAAAAACCTGATCGATACCCTCGGTGCCGAGGGCAAGGAAATCGTGCAACTGCTGGCCAGTGACACCCGCATGATCCGCGCGCAGGACGACACGATTCGCGCGGTCTATCCGGTCAAGCCGATTGCCGATGCCAAGTCCTGGGGCGTCGTGATCAAGCTGCCCAAGGACGTGATGCTGGCCGACACCGTGAAGCTGCAGGCGCTGCTCGACAAGGCCCAGGCCTCGGGCACCTTGAAGGCGCTGCTGGTAGGCGCCGCCGCCGGCTTGCTGGGCCTGCTGCTGATCTGGCTGACGGCCACCGGTGTGACCCGGCCGATCAACGGCGTGGCCGCGATGCTCAAGGACATCGCCAGTGGTGACGGCGACCTCACCCAGCGCCTGGCCTACGCCAAGCACGATGAACTGGGCGAGTTGGTGAACTGGTTCAACCGCTTCCTCGACAAGTTGCAACCGACCATTGCGCAGATCAAGCAAAGCATCACCGAGGCGCGTGGTACCGCCGACCAGTCCTCGGCCATCGCGCGCCAGACCAGCGAAGGCATGCAGGTGCAATTCCGCGAAATCGACCAGGTCGCCACGGCCTCCAACGAGATGAGCGCCACCGCCCATGACGTTGCCAACAGTGCATCGAATGCCGCCAGCGCGGCACGCGGTGCCGATCAGTCGGCGCGTGAAGGCATGTCGATCATCGAGCAGAGCACCCGCGACATCACCACCCTCGCCGAGGAAGTCAGCAAGGCCGTGGGTGAAGTCGAAGCCCTGGCCGTCAACAGCGAGCAGATCGGTTCAGTGCTGGAAGTGATCCGCAGCATCGCCGAACAGACCAACCTGCTGGCCCTCAATGCGGCAATCGAAGCGGCCCGGGCCGGCGAAAGCGGGCGCGGCTTTGCAGTCGTCGCCGACGAAGTGCGCAACCTGGCCAAGCGTACCCAGGACTCCGTGGAGGAAATCCGCCTGGTGATCGAACGGATCCAGAGCGGCACCCGCGGCGTGGTGGCGACCATGCACTCCAGCCAGCACCAGGCCCAGAGCAACGCCGGGCAGATTCATCAGGCAGTGCAAGCCCTGGGCAAGATCAGCGATGCCGTGACGGTGATCAGCGACATGAACCTGCAGATCGCCAGCGCCGCCGAGCAACAGAGCGCCGTGGCCGAAGAGGTCAATCGCAACGTCTCGGCGATTCGCGGCGTGACCGAAACCCTCACCGGCCAGGCCACCGAGTCGGCGGCCATCAGCAGCCAACTCAATGCATTGGCCAGCCAGCAGATGAAGCTGATGGATCAGTTCAAGGTCTGACTCGGTGGCAAAACCACTGAGAGCCATGTGGGTGCCGGGCTTGTCCGCGAGGCGCGCAACCCGGTGTCCCTGACAGAACCGAGTCGATGCTATCGCAGGCAAGCCAGCTCCCCACAGAGCGCAGGTCGGCGGTGGTTCAGAGACCGGTCCAGGCGCTGACAAACTGTGTCAGGTCTTCTTTAGCGGCCGTACGCGGCGGGTTCTGCGGTGTCCCCAAATAAAGGAAGCCAATCACTTCCTCATCCGCCGTCAGCCCCAGGCCTTTGGCGACATGAGCCGAGTAGGACAGTTCACCCGTGCGCCACACCGCACCAATCCCCTGGGCATAGGCCGCCAGCAGAATACCGTGGGCCGCGCAGGCGGCTGCCAACAGCTGTTCGGACTTGGGCACCTTGAAGTGTTCCTGCAGGCGGGCAATCACCACCACCACCAGCGGCGCGCGCAATGGGCCGTTCTGGGCCTTATCGATGACCGCTTGCGCAGCGTCGGGGTCTTGCAGGCGCGCCGCTTCGGCCAGCAGGGTGCCCATCTGCTCACGGGCGGCACCCTCTACGGTGAGGAACCGCCAAGGGCGCAGTTGACCATGGTCGGGCGCGCGCATGGCCGCGGCGAACAGCACATCACGCTGCTCCTGGGTCGGTGCCGGTTCCAGTAGACGCGGCACGGAAACACGGTTGAGCAAAGCGTCGAGAGCCTGCATTGGCCACCTCCAGAAAAAAATGTGCGGTCATTCTAGCGGGAATGAATCGGATTCGAGCAAACGATAATTGCTCTTATTCATTGCGCCCTGCCCTGTTAGACTTTGCGCCCATATTTTCAGCCTTCGTTCAGGAAACCTGATGTTCGGTTCGCTTTTTCGCCTGTCCGCAGCAGTGATGGCTTTAAGCCTGACTGCCTGCGATGACGCCCCACGTTTCACCCAGGCAGAGCCTGGTGAAGCGCGTGCCGGCGGCGCGACGACGGTGAACAAGCGCGACCAGAATGCGTTCTCCCTGCCGTCGGCCAACCTGTCGCCCACGCGCCGCCTGGACTTCAGCGTCGGCAACAGCTTCTTTCGCAGCCCGTGGGTCATCGCGCCGTCCACCACCACCGCACGCGATGGCCTGGGCCCGCTGTTCAATACCAACGCCTGCCAGAACTGCCATATCAAGGACGGCCGTGGCCACCCGCCGCTGCCCGATGCGGCCAATGCGGTGTCGATGCTGGTGCGCCTGTCGATCCCCCTGTCTATCCAGGAGCAGCCGTCCTACGCCAAGCTCATCGAGCAGGTCGGCGTGGTGCCCGAGCCGGTGTATGGCGGGCAGCTGCAGGACATGGCCGTGCCGGGCGTCGCACCGGAAGGCAAGGTGCGCGTCGACTACACGCCGGTCAAGGTGACCTTCAAGGATGGCAGCGTGGTCGAGTTGCGCAAGCCGGACCTGCAGATCACCCAGCTCGGCTATGGCCCGATGCATCCGGACACACTTTTCTCCGCGCGCATCGCCCCGCCGATGATTGGCCTGGGCCTGCTCGAAGCGATCACCGACGCCGATATCCTGCGCAACACCGACCCGAAGACCGCCGACAAAGAAGCCATCGTCGGCCGCGCCAATTGGGTCTGGGACGACGCCGAACAAAAAACCGTACTCGGGCGCTTTGGCTGGAAAGCCGGGCAACCCAACCTCAATCAACAAAATGTTCACGCGTTTTCTGGTGATATGGGCCTCACCACGTCTTTGAGACCCTTTGATGACTGCACCGACGCGCAAGTCGCCTGCAAACAGGCGCCGAACGGCAATGGCGCCGATGGCGAGCAGGAAGTCAGCGACAACATCCTGCGCCTGGTGCTGTTCTACACGCGCAACCTCGCCGTGCCGGCACGCCGCGACGTCAACGCGCCGCAGGTGCTGGCCGGGAAAAACCTGTTCTACCAGGCCGGCTGCCAGGGGTGTCACAAGCCATCATTCACCACGCCAGCCACGGCGGCCGAACCTGAGTTGGCCAACCAGGTGATCCGTCCCTACAGCGACCTGCTGTTGCACGACATGGGCGAAGGCCTGGCCGACAACCGCACCGAATTCAAGGCCGGTGGCCGCGACTGGCGCACCGCGCCGTTGTGGGGCATCGGCCTGACGCAGACCGTCAGTGGCCACACCCAGTTCTTGCATGACGGCCGCGCCCGCAACCTGCTCGAGGCCGTGCTGTGGCACGGCGGTGAAGCGCAAGCGGCGCAGCAGCATGTGTTGTCCTTCAATGCCGAGCAGCGCGCTGCGTTGCTGGCGTTCCTGAATTCTTTATAAGCTTCGCCCCAATTACAGAAGGGAGCTCGACATGTTTCGTCCCAAGTTGTTGTTCACCAGCCTGGCCGCCCTAGCCCTCGGCGCCTGCTCGCCCCAGGACCCACAAGCCGTGACCTCGGCGGCGATCGCCAAGCAAGTGATCCTACCGACCTACAGCCGCTGGGTTGAAGCCGACCGCCAACTGGCCGTCAGCGCCCTGGCCTACTGCCAGGGCAAGGAAAGCCTGGAGACCGCCCGCGCCGACTTCCTCCATGCGCAAAAAGCCTGGGCCGAATTGCAACCGCTGCTGATCGGCCCACTGGCCGAAGGCAACCGCGCGTGGCAGATCCAGTTCTGGCCGGACAAGAAGAACCTGGTGGGTCGCCAGGTCGAGCAACTGGTCATCGCCCAACCGCAGATCGACGCCGCCGCCCTGGCCAAGTCCAGTGTCGTGGTGCAAGGCCTGTCGGCTTACGAATACATCCTCTATGACGCCAAGACCGACGTCGCCGACGAAGCCCAGAAAGCCCGCTACTGCCCGCTGCTGGTGGCCATTGGCGAACGCCAGAAAGCCCTCGCCGAAGAGATCCTGGCCAGCTGGAACAGCACCGACGGCATGCTCGCGCAGATGACCAAGTTTCCGAACCAGCGCTACGCCGATTCCCACGAAGCGATTGCCGATCTGCTGCGCGTCCAGGTGACCGCCCTGGACACCCTGAAGAAAAAGCTCGGCACGCCGATGGGCCGCCAGACCAAGGGCATCCCGCAGCCGTTCCAGGCCGATGCATGGCGCAGCCAGTCGTCCCTGCAAAGCCTCGAAGCCAGCCTCGCCGCCGCCCAGACCGTGTGGGTTGGCGTCGACAACAAGGGCTTGCGTGGTCTGCTGCCGTCCGAACAGAAGCCGTTGGCCGACAAGATCGACGCCGCCTATGCGGCCTCGCTGAAACTGTTCGCCAGCAACCAGCGCAGCCTCAACGAACTGTTGAACGATGACGCCGGGCGCCAGCAGCTCAACGATATCTACGACAGCCTCAACGTCGTCCACCGCCTGCACGAAGGCGAACTGGCCAAGGCGCTGGGCATCCAACTGGGCTTTAACGCCAACGACGGTGACTGATGATGCTCAGGCGACAGGCTTTGGCGGTTGGCAGCGTGCTGCTCAGTGCTCTCACGCTGGGTGGCTGGACGCTGTTCAAGCAGAAAGACAAGGGCCCGCTGCTGCTGTCGGCGCGCGATGATGCGGACGGCAACCACTATGCCGTGGGCTATCGGCTGGATGGCAAGCCGGTATTTGCCACCCGGGTCGGCCAGCGCTGCCACGACATCATCAACCACCCGACACTGCCGATTGCCCTGTTTGTCGCCCGTCGCCCGGGCACCGAGAGCTACCTGATCGACCTGCGTGATGGCACGCTGCTGCAGACCATCACCTCGCATGCCAATCGCCACTTCTATGGCCACGCGGTGATTCACAAGAGCGGCGACTGGCTGTATGCCACCGAGAACGACACCTCCGACCCGGGCCGTGGCCTGCTCGGGGTGTACACGTTCGAAGGTGAGCGGCTGGTGCACAGCGGCGAAATCTCGACGCACGGTATCGGCCCGCATCAGGTGTCGTGGATGCCCGACGGCGAGACCCTGGTGGTGGCCAACGGCGGCATTCGTACCGAAGCCGAAAGCCGTGTGGAGATGAACCTCAATGCGATGGAGCCAAGCCTGGTGCTGATGCACCGCGATGGCAGCCTGATCAGCAAGGAAACCCTCGGCCAACAGATGAACAGCGTGCGCCATATGGGGATCGCCAGCGATGGCACGATCCTCACCGGCCAGCAGTTCATGGGCGCGTCCCAGGAGCGTTCCGAGCTGCTGGCGATCAAGCGGCCGGGGCAGCCGTTCGTGGCGTTCCCGGTGGCCGATGAGCAGTTGCAGGCGATGGGGCATTACACCGCCAGTGTCGCGGTGCACAGCGAATTGCGCCTGGTGGCGTTGACCGCACCACGGGGCAACCGCTTCTTCATCTGGGACATGGACAGCGGCGAGCTGCGCCTGGATGGGCCGTTGCCCGACTGCGCCGGGGTCGGCGCGGTGGCGGATGGGTTTGTCGTCACCTCAGGCCAGGGCCGTTGCCGTTTCTACGATTGCCGGCAGAAACAGCTGGTTGCCAAACCGCTGGAATTGCCGGCGGGGCTTTGGGATAACCATCTGCACCTGATTTGAAGCAAAAAAAAAGGGCCTCGCATCGCAAGGCCCTGTTTCGGGGGTTTGAATCGTTTCAACTCTGCGGCCTCATCCCTTGAGACATCCCAAACATGAACAACAGCAACTCATGATCAGGCTTGACCGCCACACTCGCCTTGGCGACGCGCGGCAACAGGCATTGCCCGCCACCTTGCACCGCGCTGAGTACTTGTGTGCGAGGCTGTTCCCACGCTGCCAGGGCCAGGGCTGCAACGCCCATCGCCCCAACCAGGAACAGACCTCGTGCTATTTCTAGCTTCATCTGGTTAAACCCTTGATAGCGCTGCCAAACGCCGCCTCATAAAAGTAGCTGAGTTTTTCCCAGTCTGTACTGTTCCACGACGAATGGCGGCGCAGTTGCAGCATGTCATGGGAAGCCGCGCGATAAGCGGTCAGGCGTTGGCGGCATTTCTCGAAATCCAGCAGTGCCACTTCCACATTGGCCGAGTCGCCTTCACCCGTCACGCGTACGAAAATGTGCTTGATGTACAGGCAACCATGCTGCCAGCGCCCTTTGTGCATACGCGCCAGGGTGCCAGCCAATTCCTTCAGCAGGCGCTCGTGGACCAACTCGCCATACTGTTCGCGACCACCGGCGGCGTACCAGTTTTCAATCTCGTCGAAGCCCTCCAGGGCGGCCGTGACCAGCAATGCCTTCCAACGGTGCTCGGGGTCGCGACGTGCTTCGCAAAAGACCATTTCCGGCACGCGTACATCCAGCAAGCGCAGGCCCTTGAGTGCATCCCGCTCGCGAAGCACGGTGGGGCGTCCGAAGGGGTGCAGCCAGCTGCGGTAGATGTGTCCGGTCTGGCGCTTGCTGTAGAGCAAACGGCCATTGGCACTCGTTACTCGCTGCACACCACTTTCACCACCACGCCGACGATTGGGTTCCTCGACCCACTCGCCCTGCTGGCGCCAGAAATAATCGAAGCGTTCTTCGGGCGCTACATGACTGCCTGCTACGCACTCAACTGCCATCCTGTTACCTCTTGCGCAATACATACACTCGCCACATGGCGTAGAGCGGTATGAAGTCCAGGGATTCCTGAACACGAAAACCGGCCTGCTCAAACTCTGCTTCAACAGTAGCAGCCGGTAACACAAATCTGTTTTGGTAACCTTCCTGCTCACCTTTTTCGCGACGCTGTCCTTCGAGACGCTTGCGTTTCCACGCTTTGAAATTGCCATCGACCCACAACGAAATAATCACGCTGTCGCGGGTAACGCGTTGAAACTCCCGCAGTATCGCCAGCCGATGCGCCGGGTCACCAATGTGGTGCAGCAGGCGCATACAGAAAATGCTGTCGACCGAGTTGTCCGGCAAATCAATATCAAAAGCAGAGGTCTGCAAGGGCCGTACCCGTTTCACCACATCCGCCGGCTGGGCGACCGTCGCCACCTTCAACATCGAGGCCGAATTGTCGGCACCGATGATCACGCGGTTGGGTTTTTCAGCCAGCAGCGGCCAGAAACGTCCGGCACCGCACGGCAGGTCCAGCACCAGGCCAGGCTCACCGGCCATCGCCAGCGCGCCCCGGGCCAATTGCTCGTCGCGTTTGTGGGACAACCGGCGAGCCAAATTGTCCTGATGCTTGAGCAAATATTCGTGGGCGTGCTGATCGTCGTACTTTTCGGAAAATTCGAGCTTGATCGGGGTAGACATCAACGGATCTCCAGTTGCTGATGCCTACAACCTTATGCAGCGAGCTGTGATCAACAGGTCAACCCGTTGTGAAAAACTTGTCCTGTCCAATCTCATACATTTCAAGACTTTACAGACACATGCAATAGCATGGGGCCACCTTCGCCGAAGTACGGGGTACTTCGGCAGGATAGCGGCAGGGGATGGGATCAGGGTTTGACCTGACTCAATTCGACATGAAAGCGGCAGCCATTCGGCTCCATGGTGCTCAGGCTGACGCTCCAGCCCTGGTTCTCGCAGATGCGCTGCACCAGCGACAAACCCAGGCCCAGGCCATCGCCGCGCTTCTCGTTGCCGCGCACAAAAGGCTCGAACATGGCTTCGCGCTTGTCTTCAGGGATGCCCACGCCGGTGTCCTCGACCACGAAGCCACTCGGCTCCAGGGTCAGGCGGATGAACCCCTGCTCGGTGTAGTGCAAGGCATTGCGCAGCAGGTTGCCCATCACCGCATGCAGGAAGGTGGCGTTGTAGCGCGTGTCCAGCGGGTTGCCGCGCTGGTAGATCAATTCCAGGCCCTTGCGCTCGATGGGTTCGCGCCAGATACCGAGCAAGTCGTCGGCGACCTGCTCCAGGCTGACCTGCGGCGACATGGTGCCATCGTCATGCTCGGCACGGGCCAGCATCAGGAAGGTCTGCACCAGTTCGCGCATCTCCTCACAAGCCCGGGCGATGCGCTCAACCTGATTGCGCCCGCGCTGATCGATGGCCGGGTTTTCCAGCAACAATTCGCAAGAGCTGGCCAGCACCATCAAGGGCGTGCGCAATTCGTGACTGACATCGCTGGTAAACAACTGCTCGCGGGACAACGCCTGGCGCAGACGCCCGAGGGTGGCATCGAAGGCCACGGCCAACTCACCGACTTCATCGGCCGCGTAGTCCGGCGCCAGCGGCGGCGCCAGACCGAGCAACTGATCGCGATGTCGCACCTGGCGGGCCAGGCGCACCACCGGCGCCATCACCTTGCGCGCCAGCACCCAGCCGAGGAATACCGCCAGCGCCAGGCTGAGCACGAAGCCCACCAGCACCACCGCAAACAATACGCGCTCACGCTCTTCGAAATCGCTCTGATCCTGCAGCAACACATAGCGGCGGCCATCGACCACTTCGACCATGGCGTGGTACGACAGCGCCTCGCGGAACACCTCATGAAAGCCCGGTTCCAGATGCCGCAGGTCCTTGGGCAATTCGAAATCGCCCGGCCCGCCGCTGAAGTAAAACAGCTGGTCCGGTTCGGGTCGGTGCCGCCAATCTTCGACAGTGTCCATCAGCAACAGGCGTTGCAAGTCACCGCCGAGGCCTGCCGAAATCAACTTCTCTTCTACCAGGTGCACCGTCGCGACGATGCCCATGGCGAAGGCTCCCGCCACCAACGCGCTCATCAAGGCAAAGGCGATGATGATCCGCTGGGCAAGGCTTTGCTTAAACTCCATCTCGGCCCTCGGCCAGGCGATAGCCCACACCATGCACCGTCTGCAGCAACGGCTTGGCGAACGGCTTATCGATCACTTGGCGCAACTGGTGCACGTGGCTGCGCAGGCTGTCGCTGTCCGGGCAGTCATCGCCCCACAGCGCCTCTTCGAGGATTTCCCGGCGCAGTACATGCGGGCTCTTCTGCATCAGCACCGCGAGCAGTTTCAGGCCCACCGGGTTGAGCTTGAGCAGGCGCCCTTCGCGGGTCACTTCGAGGGTGTCGAGGTCGTAGCTCAGGTCACCCACTTGCAGGGCACGGCGACCGCCACCCTGGGCACGGCGCAGCACGGCTTCGATGCGCGCGGCCAATTCCGACAGGGCAAACGGTTTGAGCAGGTAGTCATCGGCGCCGGACTTGAAGCCCTGCAGCCGGTCATCCAACTGGTCACGGGCGGTGAGCATGATCACCGGCGTGTCGCGACGCGCGTCTTCGCGCAGGCGTTTGCACAATGTGTAGCCATCAATGCCGGGCAGCATGATGTCGAGCACGATCAAGTCGTAATGTTCGGTGGCGGCCAGGTGCAGGCCCGACAGACCGTCCTGCGCACAGTCGACGGTATAGCCTTTTAGCCCCAGGTAATCCGCCAGGTTGGCCAGAATATCGCGGTTGTCTTCAACCAATAAAATTCGCATGGGCAGTGTCTCCGTACGCGGTAACGGCCGTGTTGGCTCGCGCAGCTTAAGGCCAAGTGTGGCTCAGGGATAGAGCTGAAAGGCCCGTCGATAAAGGTTTTCAACTGATTGATCGGCTGAACGAGTTTTTCACTATAGCTTCACAAACTGACCACAGTGTCAGGGCGAAGATCGCCCCCCATTGATATAAGGAACATGGATATGGGTTTTGTCAAAACAGCGCCAATGCGCTATTTGCTGTTGATAACCGGTGCCTGGTTAGTGGTATTCCTGCTCACGCGCAGCGTGCTGCTCATCGCTCACCTGGATGAAGTCGGCGGCAATCTGCTGCCGGTGTTTGGCGTGGGCCTGCTCTACGACCTGGGGTTCCTGGCCTATGCGGCACTGCCGTTGGGGCTGTATCTGCTGCTGTGCCCACCGGCCCTGTGGCGCCGCCGCGGCCACCGCTGGTTCCTGCAGGCGGTGCTCACCGTCAGCCTGTTTGCCATGCTGTTCACGTCGGCGGCCGAGTGGCTGTTCTGGGATGAGTTCGGCGTGCGCTTCAACTTCATTGCCGTCGATTACCTGGTGTATTCCGATGAGGTGTTGAACAACCTGTTGGAATCCTATCCGATCGGCAAACTGCTGAGCCTGCTGGCGATGCTTGCGATTGTCTTCAGCGTGGTGTTGCGCAAGCCGTTCAATGCCGCAATGAACGCGCCGCTGCCTGCGCTGCGTAGCCGTGTGGTGAATGCGTTGGCGCTGCTGGTTGTCGCCGGCCTCAGCCTGCAACTGATCAGCCAGGACAGCCCACGCACCCAGGGCGGCAACGCGTACAAGAACGAACTGGCGAGCAATGGCCCGTACCAGTTTTTCGCCGCTTTCCGCAACAACGAGCTGGACTATTCACAGTTCTACCAAAGCCTGCCCACCGAGGTGGTCGCCAAACAGTTGCGCGCGGAACTGAGTGAGCCCAACGCGCGCTTCATCGACCAGGACCCGCTGGATATCCGGCGCGCGATCACCAACCCTGGAACACCGCGCAAACCCAACATCGTGCTGGTGACCATCGAAAGCTTCAGCGCTAAATACATGGGCAGCAATGGCGATGGGCGCAACCTCACGCCCAACCTCGATGCGTTGCGTAAACAGAGCCTGTACTTCAGTAACTTCTATGCCACCGGCACCCGTACCGACCGTGGCCTGGAGGCGATCACCCTGGCGATTCCCCCCACGCCGGGACGCTCGATCGTCAAGCGCATCGGCCGGGAAAGCGGCTTTGCCAGCCTCGGGCAACAACTCAGTGTGATTGGCTACGACAGTGTGTTTGTCTACGGCGGGCGGGGTTACTTCGACAACATGAACGCGTTTTTCAGCGGCAACGGTTATCGGGTGGTCGACCAGAGCAGCGTGCCCGAAGCGGAAATTTCGTTTAAAAATGCCTGGGGCATGGCCGACGAAGACCTTTATCGCCAAACCCTGAAACTGGCCGATGCCGATTACGCCAAGCAGCAACCGTTTTTGCTGCAACTGATGACCACCTCCAACCATCGCCCCTACACCTACCCGGATGGGCGCATCGATATCAAATCCGGCAATGGTCGCGACGGCGCGGTGAAGTACACCGACCATGCCATCGGCGAATTCCTCGAGGCGGCCCGGCAGAAGCCCTGGTTCGATAACACGATCTTTGTGTTCGTCGCCGACCACACGGCCGGCAGCGCCGGCAAGGAAGACCTGCCGATCAGCAACTACCAGATTCCGCTGTTTATCTATGCACCGAAGCTGATCGACGCCCGCGAAACCGCACAACTGGCCAGCCAGATCGACTTGGCGCCGACGCTGCTGGGGCTGATCAACCTGAGCTACGAATCTACCTTCTTTGGCCGCAACCTGTTGCAGGACAATCCACTGCCACCGCGCGTGGTGGTCGGCAACTACCAGCACCTGGGGCTATTTGATGGCCAGGACCTGGCGATTCTCAGCCCACGCCTGGGTTTGCGTCGTCACTATCAAGCCTTGGCGGCGAGCCAGGAAGTCCGGGTCGGCAGTGATGATCCATTGATCCAACGGGCGATCACCTACTATCAGGCCGCCAGTTATGGGTTCAAGCAACAATTGCTGAGCTGGAAGCCGCCGAAGCCAGCGGCGCCACAGTTGAGCGAACGCTGACCCCGTGGAAGCGGGCTTGCCCGCGATAGCAGTGTGACTGGCACATCTCTTGTTGCGGCCAAGCCCTCTGTCACCAGCAAGCATGGATCCAGACACCCCAGCCCCCATAAAAAAGCCCCGCCTGCATCACTGCAGGCGGGGCTTTTTCAGTACGGGGGTAAGGCTGGCTTACATCATGCCGCCCATGCCACCCATGCCGCCCATGTCTGGCATACCGCCGCCAGCCGAGCCTTCAGCCTTCGGCTTGTCAGCAATCGCAACTTCGGTGGTCAGCAGCAGACCAGCGATCGAAGCGGCTGCCTGCAACGCGGAACGGGTCACTTTGGTTGGGTCCAGGATGCCCATTTCAACCATGTCGCCGTATTCGCTGGTTGCAGCGTTGTAACCGTAGTTACCTTTGCCGTTCTTCACTTCGTTGACCACAACACTTGGCTCGTCGCCGCTGTTGGAAGCGATCTGACGCAGTGGGGATTCAACGGCGCGACGCAGAACAGCGATACCGACGTTCTGGTCAGCATTGTCGCCTTTGAGGTCAACCAGCGCTTCCAGAGCACGGATCAGCGCAACGCCACCGCCAGGTACCACGCCTTCTTCGACGGCTGCGCGGGTTGCGTGCAGGGCGTCTTCAACGCGGGCTTTCTTCTCTTTCATTTCAACTTCGGAACCAGCGCCAACCTTGATCACTGCAACGCCGCCGGACAGCTTCGCCAGACGCTCTTGCAGTTTTTCGCGGTCGTAGTCCGAGGAAGTTTCGGCAACCTGGGCGCGGATCTGGTTGATACGCGACTGGATGTCGCCGTCAACGCCAGCACCGTCAACGATGATGGTGTTTTCCTTGGAGATGGTCACGCGCTTGGCGCTACCCAGGTTTTCCAGGGTGGCGCTTTCCAGGCTCAGGCCGATCTCTTCGGAGATAACGGTACCGCCGGTCAATACGGCGATGTCCTGCAGCATGGCCTTGCGACGGTCGCCGAAGCCTGGAGCCTTGACGGCTGCGACTTTAACGATGCCACGCATGTTGTTCACAACCAGCGTTGCCAGGGCTTCGCCTTCAACGTCTTCGGAAACGATCAGCAGTGGGCGGCCGGCTTTGGCAACGGCTTCCAGTACTGGCAGCATTTCGCGGATGTTGGAGATCTTTTTGTCGACCAGCAGGATCAGCGGGCTTTCCAGCTCGGCAACCATGGTTTCTGGCTTGTTGACGAAGTACGGGGACAGGTAGCCACGGTCGAACTGCATGCCTTCTACAACCGACAGTTCGTTTTCCAGGCCAGTGCCTTCTTCAACGGTGATCACGCCTTCTTTACCGACTTTTTCCATGGCTTCGGCAATGATGTCGCCGATGGAGCTGTCGGAGTTGGCGGAGATGGTGCCTACCTGAGCGATAGCCTTGGTGTCAGCGCATGGCTTGGACAGGTTTTTCAGCTCGGCAACAACGGCGATGGTGGCCTTGTCGATACCGCGCTTGAGGTCCATCGGGTTCATGCCGGCAGCGACGGCTTTCAGGCCTTCGTTGACGATCGACTGAGCCAGGACGGTAGCGGTGGTGGTGCCGTCGCCTGCGTCATCGTTGGCACGGGAGGCAACGTCTTTGACCAGCTGCGCGCCCATGTTTTCGAAACGGTCTTCGAGTTCGATTTCTTTGGCGACGGATACGCCGTCCTTGGTGATGGTCGGAGCGCCGAAGCTCTTCTCGATGATCACGTTACGGCCTTTCGGGCCCAGGGTCGCTTTTACTGCGTCAGCCAGGATGTTGACACCGGTGAGCATTTTCTTACGGGCGGAATCGCCGAATTTAACTTCTTTAGCAGCCATGATCGATATTCCTTAAATACTTTGTAGTAACGGGAAAATGAGCGGGAAAATCAGTCTTCCAGAACAGCGAGAATCTCGTTCTCAGCCATTACCAGCAGGTCTTCGCCGTCGACTTTCACAGTGTTGCTGCCGGAGTAAGGACCAAATACAACCTTGTCACCGACTTTAACGGCCAGCGCACGTACATCACCGTTTTCCAGAGTCTTGCCTGGGCCTGCAGCGACGATCACACCGTGGTTGGCTTTTTCAGCAGCCGAACCTGGCAGAACGATACCGCCAGCGGTTTTCTTTTCTTCTTCGCTGCGACGGATAACGACGCGGTCGTGCAGAGGACGAAGCTTGCTCATTGTCGATCTCTCCTAATTGTGTTTTTCATCGGCCGGTATCGGTACCGGCGGGTTGTATTCCGGCTGTGCCGGTCGCGCCTCGCCAAGCGAGACGCGGAAGTCTGTCTGGTGTCGCCACCAGAAACCTTGCGGTGACCGTTACATAAGGGCGCATAAGCTTATTACAAGGGGCCGGGCAGGAAATTTTTTTGCATCTGCCCGCCTATAAATGCAACACGGCACCCGAAGGTGCCGTGGCAATGAAGCGGTTATTTACTGTCGCGGTGCTCGAACTCGCCTTCGATCACATCACCTTCGCGTCCCAGGGGTTGGCGCGGAGCCGGGCCACCACGAGGTTGCAGGTCATCGGCGAATGCGCGCTGGCGAATCGCAGCTTCTTCGGCACGCTGGCGCATCTTGCCGGCCAGCAGCTTGCGGGTGACCGGCAGCAACATGACCAGGCCGACCACGTCGCTGATAAAGCCCGGCAGGATCAACAGGCCGCCCGCCAAAGCCATCATCAGGCCTTCGAGCATGGTCTGGGCCGGCAACTCGCCGCGGTTCAGGCTTTCACGCGCACGCAGTGCCGTGGCCAGGCCGGCGACACGCAGCACCAGAACGCCGAGCATCGAGCCGAGAATGATCAGCAGCAGGGCCGGGAAAAAGCCGATTGCACTGCTGACTTGTACGAATACGAACAGCTCCAACACCGGGAACAGCAGAAAGAGCAACAAAAAAGGGCGCATCAAATGGTTCCTCAACGCAAGAATGCCTTGCCAGTCCACCTTAGATGACGTCGCCATTTCGTGAATTCAAGCGTCAGCGCTGGCTTTTTTCGGCCAGACCTCGGCATGGGCCAATGAAACCAGGGCTTCGCGTACTTGTGTCGGCGTGTTGCAAGACGTTGCGAAAGGCAACCAGTGCAGCGATTGGCCAATACGCAGGTGCATGCCTTCGCTGTCGATACCGGCCAATTGCGCAGGCTCGAAGGTGGGCAAGCCGGTCAGGGCGACGTAGTGGGCGATGGCCTTGGTGTGATCGCTGTTCATGTGTTCGATCATGCTGCGCTCGGCCTTGCCCGCGAACGGATTGGCCAGGGTCAGCTGGTCGACCCAATGAATCGCGCCAAATCCACCTATATAACGGTGGCGCACCGGCTTGAGCACCCAGAAGTCGAAATCGTGGGCCTTGTGATAGTTGGCCGAATCGGGGAAGTAGCGGTAATAACGCTCGGCGGCCGCCTCGATGGCAGCGCCATCTTCGAGTTTCTCGGCTTCGGCCAGGTAAGTCAGGCGCCCCACTGCCTGCACATCGTCCGCTTCGCGCTCGCCGACCAGCAGCGAGCACTTGGGGTCTTTTTGCAGGTTATGGGTGTGCTGGGCGATGCGGCTGATCAGGATCAGCGGGCGGCCCTGCTCGTCCAGGCAATAGGGCACGACCGAACCGAAGGGAAAGCCGGGCATGGCCTTGGACAATGTGGAGAGAGCCCCACGGTATTCCTTGAGCAACAGCTCTCGGGCGTTCTTGGCAACGTGCGTGCTCAACGTATGACTCCTCGGGTATGCGGCCGCCCATAGCATATGGGAATGGATCTCAACACAAGGTAATCAATATCAGCAAAGGTTGCCAAGCGGGTTTTACGGCCGGATTACCAGGCCACGCCGAAGCCTGCGGTGTAGCGGGTCTTGCTCAGGCTGCTTTCCGAGTCGCCGCTGATAATGTCGCGCTCGGCCTTGAGGTTGAGCGAGGCCCACTCGGTGACTTTGTAGCGCAGGCCTATTTCCGAATCCAGGGAATAGGCGGCCGGCCCGGACAGCGGCTTGCCCACCTCGCCGCTGGTGAAGAACTCGACCGTCTTGCCTACCAGGTAGCGGTTGTAGTTCCACTTCATGGCCAGGGAATAGAAGTTGTCCTTGCCGCCATCGGCGTATTCATAGTCGGTGCGGTTGACCAGCGAACCGAGGGAGAACGCGCCCAATTCGTCGTCCCAGAACTGATAGCCCGGGCCGGTACCGACAGTGCGTTGACGGGACAGGTCTTCAACCTTGTCGCGCTTGTAGGTCAGGCGGCCTTGCCAGAACCAGTGCTCGGTGATGAACCGGTCGAGGTCGTATTCCAGCGCCCAGTTGTCGGTGGTG
Organism: Pseudomonas aylmerensis; assembly: GCF_001702265.1. Lineage (GTDB taxonomy): Bacteria > Pseudomonadota > Gammaproteobacteria > Pseudomonadales > Pseudomonadaceae > Aquipseudomonas > Aquipseudomonas aylmerensis. The sequence continues at coordinate 180,082 of NZ_MAUE01000045.1, read as the reverse complement.
GTCACGTCGTCCTGGAACTCGCGGTTGTATTCGCCCTGCCCGGTATGGCGCCACTGGCCATGCCGTGCGGTGGTCTTGAAGTCGACGTCGTAGTCGTTGGTGTCCTTGTCGGCACGCTTGTAGTCCAGCGCCAGGTCGACATTGCCCTTCCACACCAGGTCTTCGATCACAGGCTTGGGCTTGATGATCTGCTGGATGCTCGCCAACTCGACGGTCTTGGGCGCTTCGCCATTGGCCAGGACCACCTTGCCATCGTCCGCCGCTTTCAGCGACTTGGCCTTCTCGCCGGTGTAGGCATCCTGCTTGACCAGCAGCTCCTGATCGCTTTCCAGGGTTTTCACCTGTTTCCAGTCGACCGGAATGGCGCCTGCGTAATCGGTCTGGATCAGCAATTTGCCACCGTCAAAGACCTTGATCTTGCCGGTCAGGCGGTCACCGTTCTTCAACCAGACGGTATCGGCCAGCAAGGGCGAGGAGGCGCTGAAAACAGCGAGGCACAGCAGGGTTCTGGACAACATAAGCAAGTAAGGGGCTCAAGGTTGGCGAAAAGGGGCACTTATCGTGTTAGATAGCTAGGACTGACTCAAGGATTCAGGTTGAGTTCCATGCTCATCGCCATGTTCTCAGACGTTTCTTACAGATAGACCGCCATTCCCTACGGATAGACTCCAGTGAATCCAACCGCCGAAACGCCGCAAAGCCCCGCCGAAATGCGCCGCACCGCGCTGTACCTGACATTGGCGCAGGTCCCGCCAGGTTGCGTGGTGAGTTACGGCGAGTTGGCGCACTTGGCCGGCCTGGGGCGCGCGGCGCGCTGGGTGGGGCGCACCCTGAGCCAGCTTCCCGAGGACACCAAACTGCCCTGGCATCGTGTGTTGGGTGCCGGTGGTCGGATAAGTCTGCCCGTGGGCAGTGCCTCGGGCGACGAACAACGCGCGCGTTTGCGCGATGAAGGCATCACAGTCCGCAACAATCGCGTGGATATTCAGCGCCATGGCTGGCGCCCGGTAGAGCACAGCGGTTAGAGTGCGCGCTTTGTTTCCGTGAATCTGAGGCAGACTCCAGCCCATGCCCCGTAAAACCTGGCGCGCCGCGCTCGCCGCCTATGCCAGCCCCTCGACGTTAGTCCTGTTGTTGCTCGGCTTTGCCGCCGGCTTGCCTTACATGTTGGTGTTCTCGACGCTTTCGGTGTGGTTGCGTGAGGCCGGTGTGGCCCGCGAGACCATCGGCTATGCGAGCCTGATCGGCCTGGCATACGCCTTCAAATGGGTGTGGTCGCCGCTGCTCGACCAATGGCGCCTGCCGCTGCTCGGTAAACTCGGACGTCGTCGTTCCTGGCTGGTGCTGGCCCAGTCGCTGGTGATCCTCGGATTGATCGGCATGGGGTTCTGCGACCCTCAGAAACACCTGTCCTGGCTGATCGCCATTGCGGTGATCGTGGCCTTTGCCTCGGCGACGCAAGACATCGCAGTCGACGCCTACCGCCTGGAAATCGCCGACGACAGCCGCCAGGCCGCCCTCGCTGCCAGCTATATGTCCGGCTACCGGATCGCCGCCCTGCTGGCCACGGCCGGCGCGCTGTTTTTTGCCGAAGGCTTCGGTTCCACCGGTTTCAACTATAAGCACTCGGCATGGACCGGCACCTATGTGCTGTTCGGCGTGCTGATGATCCCGGCACTGCTGACCACCCTGTTCATGCGCGAACCCAATGTGCCATTGCGCACCCAATTGCAGGCCGGGCGCTACAGCTTCGTGCATCAACTGGTGTCGGTGTTCGTACTGATCGTGTTGCTGGTGTCGGTGCCCGCGATGTTTACCCAGCTGTACAACACCGACTTTGCCAGCGTGCTGTTCCACGGCATGAGCCTGTGGGAACTGCTGATGGAAGACCGCGCCTTCCTGCGCGCCATCCTCTATATCACCCTCACCGCCCTGTGCCTCTCAGCCATGGGTCGACGTGGCCTGGCGCCGGTGCTGACGCCGGTCAACGACTTTATCCTGCGTTACCGCTGGCAGGCCTTGCTACTGCTGGGGCTGATTGCCACCTACCGGATGTCAGACACGGTGATGGGCGTGATGGCCAACGTGTTCTACATCGACCAGGGCTTCACCAAGGACCAGATCGCCGGGGTCAGCAAGATCTTCGGCCTGATCATGACCCTGCTCGGCGCCGGCATGGGCGGCCTGCTGATTGTGCGCTTCGGCATCCTGCCGATCCTGTTCATCGGCGGCGTGGCGTCGGCCGGCACCAACCTGTTGTTCGTCGCACTCGCGGACATGGGCCCGGACCTGCAGATGTTGATTTTCACCATCTCCCTGGACAACTTCAGCTCAGGGCTGGCGACGTCGGCCTTCGTGGCGTACCTGTCGAGCCTGACCAACCTGAAGTTCTCCGCCACACAGTACGCGCTGCTCAGCTCGATCATGCTGTTGCTGCCGCGCCTGATCGGTGGGTACTCGGGGGTGATGGTGGAGAAGTTCGGGTATCACAATTTCTTCTTGATCACCTGCCTGCTCGGTGTGCCGACGCTGTTCCTGATTGCGCTGCACTGGTTTCAGGAGAATCGGCGGATTCGGTTGAATCCTCCGGCCGAGGACTGACACGACCGGTCACTGCAGGGGCTGACCTGCCTGCGATGCGCACACCTTGGCCTACAGTGACAACGAGGTGATGCCAGCGCAGGCAAGCCAGCGCCTGCACAAAGGCTTTCGACAGAAGCCTCACCACGACCTGATGCCTGTACTCCAGCAGCAAGCGCCCGTACAATCCCAAGTCATTTCAAGTCCAAGCAACCGACAACGGCCTACCATGCGTACCAGTCAATATTTGCTCGCCACACAGAAAGAAACGCCTTCCGACGCGGTCGTGATCAGCCATCAGCTGATGCTGCGCGCCGGCATGATCCGCAAACTGGCCTCTGGCCTGTACACCTGGCTGCCCATGGGCTTGAAGGTGATGCGCAAGGTCGAAGCCATCGTTCGTGAAGAAATGAACGCCGCCGGCTCTCTGGAAGTGTTGATGCCGAGCACCCAACCGGCTGAGTTGTGGCAGGAATCCGGGCGCTGGGAAGAGTACGGTCCTGAGTTGCTGCGCTTCAAGGACCGTCATGGCCGCGACTTCTGCGCCGGCCCGACCCACGAAGAAGTGATCACCGACCTGATGCGCAACGAGCTGAGCAGCTACAAGCAGCTGCCGCTGAACCTGTATCAGATCCAGACCAAATTCCGTGACGAAATCCGCCCACGCTTCGGTTTGATGCGCGGCCGCGAATTCATCATGAAGGACGCCTATTCGTTCCACGCAGACCAGGCGTCCCTGCAGGTCACCTACGACCGCATGCACCAGGCCTACTGCAACGTGTTCACGCGCCTGGGCCTGAAGTTCCGCCCGGTTGAAGCGGACAACGGCTCTATCGGCGGCGCCGGCTCCCACGAATTCCACGTGCTGGCCGAGTCGGGCGAAGACGATATCGTCTTCAGCAATGGCTCCGACTACGCGGCGAACATCGAGAAAGCCGAAGCCGTGCCACGCGAAACTTCGCGCCCTGCACCGACGCAAGAGCTGCGCCTGGTCGACACGCCGGACACCAAGACCATCGCGGCCCTGGTGGAAAAATTCAATCTGCCGATTGAAAAGACCATCAAGACCCTGATCGTGCGTGCCGAGGAAGAAGGCAAGCTGATCGCCCTGGTGATCCGTGGCGACCACGAACTCAACGAAATCAAGGCAGCCCAGCAACCTGGCGTAGCCAGCCCGCTGGTCATGGCCACCGATGACGAACTGCGCGACGCGATTGGCGCCGGCGCCGGCTCCCTGGGCCCGCTGAACCTGCCGTTGCCAATCATCATCGACCGCTCGGTCGAGCTGATGAGCGACTTCGGTATCGGCGCGAACATCGACGACAAGCACTACTTCGGCGTGAACTGGGAGCGTGACCTGCCGGTTCCGACCGTGGCCGACCTGCGTAACGTGGTCGCCGGTGACCCAAGTCCGGACGGCAAGGGCACCCTGGAAATCAAGCGCGGCATCGAAGTCGGGCACATCTTCCAGCTGGGCAACAAGTACAGCAAGGCGATGAAGTGCGAAGTGCTGGGCGAGAACGGCAAGCCGATCACCCTGGACATGGGCTGCTACGGCATTGGCGTATCGCGCGTGGTTGCCGCTGCAATCGAGCAGAACAACGACGAGAAAGGCATCATCTGGAGCGACGCCCTGGCGCCTTTCCAGATCGCCCTGGTACCGCTGCGCTACGAAACCGAGCAAGTACGCGAGGCTACTGACAAACTGTATGCCGAACTGACCGCCGCCGGTTTTGAAGTACTGCTGGATGACCGCGACAAGAAAACCAGCCCAGGCATCAAGTTTGCCGACATGGAACTGATTGGCATCCCACACCGGATCGTGGTCAGTGACCGCGGCCTGGCCGATGGCAATCTGGAATACAAAAGCCGGACCGAAGCCGAAGCCCAACCGTTGCCGGTGGCTGACGTGCTGTCTTTCCTCCAGGCGCGTATTCGTCGCTGAAAACCAGATCAAGAGAAGTCATGTTCAAGCGAAACACCAGAGCCCTGGGGGGCGCCGCCTTGTGCGGCGCCCTGCTGGTCAGCGGCTGCGCCAACCAGATGTCGCAACGCAGTGAGCACGAGGAGCGGGTCGAGCGTAAATTGCTCGACCATAGCCTGCAGATCGATGTCGGCGAACCCAAAGTGCTGGAGCTGCCGCAACGCCGGGTCCGCATTCACGAGCAGAAGACCTTCGAGGTCACCGAGTTCGAAGTCACCCGTCGTTACGACCGCTACACCCCCTACCAGCCCTGGCGCAAACTCTACGAGATGCCCCTGGGCGCGGTTGCCCTGGTCGCCGGCGCGGGCGCCAACGTGGTGAATATCTTCGCCCTCGGCAACCTGCCGACCAGCATGACCCACGACTGGCTGACCTACGGCGTGGACGGCCTCAACCCGTTCATGAACGTGCAATCCCATGGCCGTGCGCAACAGAACCTTGCAGGCATCGATGAAGTCCAGCGCGACAAGCGCGTGGAGTATTCGAGCCTGCCCTGGAGCGAACGCCCGGTACAGGTGACCGCCGGCAAGCAGATCCATGAGCTGACCACCGACCGTAACGGCGTGCTGCGCCTGAACCTGTTGGACAGCCCGTTTGCCGAGCAGGACCTGAACCGTGTCACGACCTTGAAGATCAGCGTGGAAGATGGCCAGGACGACGTGCATTCCGACTCGACCCTGGCGATCAGCAACACCCTGCGCGGCAAGTTGCTCGAAGCCCACGGCCTGATCTACGACGACCTGGAAGATGACGAAGTGAGCCAGTGGGTGCACCGCGTCAAACGCCTGTCGGAGCTGGGCCTGGAAGAAGAAGCCAGCGAACTGGAACAAAGCCTGATCGAACTGACACGCAATGATCCGGAGTTGCAGCAGGAGTTTCTGCAGGCGCTGACCAAGGATGCGGGGCGACTCGTCGCAGATCCGGGCGCACGCTGAACACCGCCCTGTAGGAGAACGGCTTGCCGGTCTCCTGCAGGATTAACGGGTAAACAGTTCGAGCTGTTCGTTGCCGCCGCTCAGGTCCAGCAACCGCACGCCAATCCCCAGCAACCGCACCGGCTTTGCACCGCGATTGAACGCCTGGGTCAACAGCTGTTGATAACTTTCCAGGTCCCGCCCTGCCCCGGCCTGCTCCAGGGTCGTCTGGGTAAAGTCATGAAACTTCACCTTCACAAATGGCTTGCCCGCCCGGTAGCTGCTGTCGATGCGCGCCATACGCCCGGTCAGGGTTTCCATCAGTTCGGGCAGTTTCGCCAGGCAGCTTGAAAGGTCCGGTAGATCCACATCGTAGGTGTTTTCGACACTGATCGATTGCCGTCGGCTGTCATTCTGCACCGCGCGATCATCAATCCCACGGGCCAGGCTCCACAGTCGCTCGCCAAAACTGCCGAATTCGCGCACCAACGCCAGCTTGTTCCAGTCACGTAACTGCAGGCAGTCTTCGATACCCAAGCGCGCCAGCTTGTCGGCGGTGACCTTGCCCACGCCATGCAGCTTGCTCACCGGCAATTGCGAGACAAAATCTTCGACCTGGTCCGGGGTAATCACAAACAGGCCGTTGGGCTTTTTCCAATCGCTGGCAATCTTCGCCAGGAACTTGTTCGGTGCCACGCCGGCAGACACGGTGATGTGCAATTGGTTGGACACCCGCCGACGAATATCCTGGGCGATACGCGTGGCGCTGCCGCCAAAGTGGGGGCATTCGGAAACATCCAGGTAGGCCTCGTCCAGCGACAACGGCTCGATCAGGTCGGTGTAGTCACGAAAGATCGTCTGGATTTCCTTCGAGGCTTCTTTATAGGCCTCCATGCGCGGCTTGACGATGGTCAGGTCCGGGCACAGCTTCAAGGCATGGCGGGACGACATGGCCGAACGCACACCGTAGGCCCGCGCCTCGTAGTTGCAGGTAGCGATCACCCCGCGCCGGTCTGCCGAGCCGCCGACGGCCAGGGGCTTTTGCGCCAGGCTCGGGTCATCGCGCATCTCGATGGCGGCGTAGAAGCAATCACAGTCGACGTGGATGATTTTGCGTTGCGTCATATAAACAGAGGGTTGATTCAACGGATGGCCAGTATCGCACTCACCCCTGTATATAGCACCAGTAGTTTGAATCTTCCGCTTAAGCGGTAGGAAATTTCCCAGATGAATTTATTTTCTCAATCGAATTTCGCCTGCCGATAGAGCTGAAACCCTCGGCCAGCCTGGCCCGGAGCGGCCCTGCCGGCCTGAATGGAGAGCTAACCGATTGAACCACAAGCGCTTTTCTTCGATTCACAGGTTGACACACTGGCGTTCCTCTGTAGAATGCCGACACACAGACGCGGGATGGAGCAGTCTGGTAGCTCGTCGGGCTCATAACCCGAAGGTCGTCGGTTCAAATCCGGCTCCCGCAACCAAACATCAAGAAAGGCTACTCGAAAGAGTGGCCTTTTTTGTGCGCGTCAGTTTTTCATGCCTGCGATCGCCTGCGCTTCACCACGGATGGCTTGGCAGTCCGACGCAGAGCAAGCCTGCTCGCCACAAAATTCGTTTTCTATCGCGAACTTAGGTCGCTTGAGCGGCTGATTCACACTTATTTGACCCGTCGGCCTATTAACGGTTGACACCTCGCCGTTGGGCTGTAGAATGCCGCCCACAGACGCGGGATGGAGCAGTCTGGTAGCTCGTCGGGCTCATAACCCGAAGGTCGTCGGTTCAAATCCGGCTCCCGCAACCAAACATCAAAAAAGGCTACTCGAAAGAGTGGCCTTTTTTGTATCCGGTGAAAAAGTTCTTCTGAAACAATGGCATGGCATCTTTCATGAAACCGTACACGGTTTGTAGAGTCCATCTCATTGCAAGCTATGCTAAGACGCAGGTACTACCCTCTACGACCAATGGCCGCAGTCGCCCCACCCGGTGATACGCGTTAATATTTGTAATTATTTTGTCCATAGGGATTGGTAACTTGGCTGGATACCTCCATCCTGTCGCGCACAATCCACGAGGTGATTGATGCGCGCCAACTCGTCTGAACCACAAGACACCGTCACAGCAGAACAACCGATCGCTCCCACCCGTTTGCGCTGGCTGGATCTGTTGAGCAAATACCGGCAACCCATCGGGTTGGCTGTCACCCTGTTGCTGTTCGCAATTGCCTTGATCGCCTGCCGACACTTGCTGCTGGAGCTGGACCTCTATGCCCTCCACGATTCGATCCTGGAAGTGCCCAGGCCCGCATTGCTCGGCGCATTTGCAGCGGCCGTCGTGGGTTTCATCATTCTGTTGGGCTATGAGTTTTCCGGCGCGCGCTACGCCGGGGTGAAACTGCCCGCCAAGACCCTGGCCCTGGGCGGCTTCACTGCGTTTGCCATCGGCAACGCCATCGGCCTGTCGATGCTCTCGGGCGGTTCGGTGCGCTACCGTTTATATGCACGTCATGGCATCGGCGCGTCGGAAGTCGCCCACATGACCGTGTTCGCCAGCCTGGCGCTGGGCTGCGCCTTGCCACCGTTGGCGGCATTGGCCACCTTGAGTAACCTGCCGGCCGCGTCGACCTATCTGCACCTGCCGCAAACCCTGCTCGGCGGCATTGCCGGCGCCGTGCTGCTGCTGTCGGCCGTGCTGTGCATCGGCATTTATCGCCGCCGCCTGCCGGAACAGCCCTACCCCGACAACCTGCTGGTGAAAGCCGGCCGTCGCACCCTGCGCCTGCCTGGCCGGCGCCTGACCTTCCTGCAACTGATCATTACCGCACTGGATGTGGCCGCTGCTGCCACCGTCCTTTATATGCTGCTGCCGGAAGCGCCGCCCTTCGGGCCCTTCCTGCTGGTGTACCTGCTGGCCCTGGCTGCCGGTGTGCTCAGCCATGTACCGGGTGGCGTGGGGGTGTTCGAAGCGATCCTGCTCGCGGCCTTTGCCGACAAGCTGGGCGCAGCGCCATTGGCTGCCGCACTGCTGCTGTATCGCATGATCTATGTGGTGCTGCCGCTGCTGATCGCCTGCGTGTTCCTGCTGGTCAATGAAGCGCAGCGCCTGTTCCAGACGCAACAAAGCCTGCGGGTGGCCTCGGGCCTGGCGGCACCGGTATTGGCCGTACTGGTTTTTTTGTCCGGCGTGGTCCTGCTGTTTTCCGGCGCCACGCCGGAAATCGACTCACGCCTGGAAAACATCGGCTTCCTGATTCCTCATCGCCTGATTGATGCCTCGCACTTTGGTGCCAGCCTGATCGGCGTGCTGTGCCTGCTGCTCGCCCAAGGCTTGCGTCGTCGCTTGTCAGCCGCCTGGATGCTGACCATGGTGCTGCTGCTGACGGGCGCCCTGCTCTCGCTGCTCAAAGGCTTCGACTGGGAAGAAGCCAGCTTGATGATCATGACGGCGGTGCTGCTGGCGATCTTCCGGCGCTCGTTCTACCGCGCCAGCCGCCTGACCGAACTGCCGTTCTCGCCGCTGTACCTGGTGGCCAGCGTCTGCGTGCTGGGGGCCTCGATCTGGCTGCTGCTGTTTGCCTATCAGGATGTGCCTTACAGCCACCAACTGTGGTGGCAGTTCACTCTGGATGCCAACGCCCCGCGCGGCCTGCGTTCGCTGCTCGGCGCCGCAGTCCTGCTGGTGATCGTATCGTTGACCTGGCTGCTGCGCACCGCGCGCCCGGTGATCCACCTGCCGACCCCTGACGAGCTGGAGCGCGCCACCAAGATCCTGATGGCCTCCTCGCAACCAGACGGCGGCCTGGCGCTGACCGGTGACAAGGCGCTGCTGTTTCACCCCAACGACGAGGCTTTCCTGATGTATGCCCGTCGCGGGCGTAGCCTGGTGGCCCTGTACGACCCGATCGGCCCGACCCAGCCGCGCGCCGAAATGATCTGGCAGTTCCGCGACCTGTGCGACATCCACCACGCGCGCCCGGTGTTCTACCAGGTCCGCGCCGAGAACCTGCCGTACTACATGGACATCGGCCTGACCGCGATCAAGCTGGGTGAAGAGGCGCGTGTCGACCTCAAGCGCTTTGACCTGGAAGCCAAGGGCAAAGAGATGAAGGACCTGCGCTACACCTGGAACCGTGGCAGCCGTGACGGCCTGTCCCTGGAGATCCATGAACCCGGCACGGCCCCCATGGATGAACTCAAGGTCATCTCCGATGCCTGGCTGACCGGCAAGAACGTGCGGGAAAAAGGCTTTTCCCTGGGACGCTTCAGCGACGACTATCTCAAGCACTTTCGCATCGCGATCATTCGCTTCGAAGGGCGCCCGGTAGCCTTCGCCAACCTGCTCGAGACCTACAACCACGACCTGGCCAGTCTCGACCTGATGCGCGCCCACCCGGACGCGCCCAAGCTGACCATGGAGTTCATGATGGTCGGCCTGATCCAACATTATAAGAGTCACGGCTACGCCCGCTTCAGCCTCGGCATGGTGCCGTTGTCGGGCCTGCAACCGCGCCGGGGCGCCCCGCTGACCCAACGATTGGGCTCGATGGTGTTCCGCCGCGGCGAGCAACTGTATAACTTCCAAGGCTTGCGCCGCTTCAAAGACAAGTTCCAGCCTGACTGGGAACCCCGTTATATGGCCGTGCCCGCAGGACTCGATCCGCTGGTGGCACTGGCCGATACCGCCGCCCTGATCGCGGGCGGCTTGACTGGATTGGTGAAACGCTGATGATTCGACGCTCCTGGCGGTATGTATTGGCCTTTGTTGTGCTGCTCGCCCTGATCCTGGGTGGTGGCTATTGGTACTGGAACCGCCCTGCCCCACAGCCGACCCTGGAGCAACTGCCCCAGGCCGACGGTTCGGTCATGACCCGCGTAACCCCCGCCGGCACGGCAAAGGCCCGTGTGGCCGTGGCGGTGCTGGCCGATTCAACCCTGACCGACAGCCAACTGATCGCCCTGAGCCAGGGCGGCAAGGCGCAGATCGTCCAGGTAATCCTGCCCAAGGATGACTGCACGCTGCAGGAACAAGCGCTGCAAGGCGCCCTGGCGCAGCTCAAGGGCCCGGCGACCCTGGTCAGCGGTATCGGCCCGGGTGCCAGCCTGGCCTGGCGCTGGCTGGCGGCACAGAACGACGACAAGGCCAACGCCATCTCCGTCGGCTTCGCCATGACCCAGGAAGGCTGCAAGGACCCGCTGCCGAAAACGTCCGCACACGGCAGTTGGCTGGTGGCCTGGAACGACAACCCTGACGACGATGCGGCCAGTTTCGTACGCGACACACCGCGCGCCACTACCAGCATCAGCGACTACGACATCCATTACCCGCAAGTGCTGAACAACGAGTTGCGCAAGCAGTTGGTGGGTTCGGACAACGGCGGCCTGGCGATTCCCGTGGTGGAAGTACCCGCGGGCCAGGCCAAGGACACGGTGACGCTGTTCCTCTCCGGTGACGGCGGCTGGCGTGACCTGGACCGCGATGTGGCCGGCGAAATGGCCAAGATCGGCTACCCGGTGGTGGGCATCGACACCCTGCGCTACTACTGGCAGCACAAGACCCCGGAACAAAGCGCCAAGGACCTCACCGAGCTGATGCAACACTACCGTCAGAAGTGGGGCACCAAGCGCTTCGTGCTGACCGGTTACTCGTTCGGCGCCGACGTGCTGCCGGCGATCTACAACCGCCTGCCGGAAAACGAGCAGCAGCGTGTGGACGCAATCATCCTGCTGGCGTTCGCCCGTACGGGCAGCTTTGAAATCGAAGTGGAAGGCTGGCTGGGCAATGCCGGCAAAGAAGCCGCGACCGGCCCGGAAATGGCCAAGCTGCCGGCGGATAAAGTGGTGTGCATCTACGGTGCCGAAGAAGTCGACGAGAGCGGCTGCACCGACAAGACTGCGGTGGGCGAGGCAGTGAAACTGCCGGGTGGGCATCACTTCGATGAGAACTACCCGGCGCTGGCTCAGCGCTTGGTGGACATCATTGTGAAGCACCAGGCCAAGGACAAAACCGAGTAGCTTCAGGCTGTACTCAGGCCCCAATGTCGGCGGGGTTATGTGGGAGCTGGCTTGCCTGCGATAGGGGCGCCGCGATGTGACGGACACATCAGGGTGATGCTATCGCAGGCACGCCAGCTCCCATATTTGCTTTACAGTGTGGGCGACCGCTAGCGCGGCTCGATATGCGCGATCATCAACTGCACGGTTTCCTGCCCACGGAACTCGTTCACGTCCAGCTTGTAGGCCAATTCCACCCAACGCACTGTCGGGTTCGGCCAGACCTCACGGTCCACCCCAAACGCAATGCCATCGAGCTTCACCGAGCCGCATTCGCTCTTGAGCACCACCTTCAGGTGCCGCTCCCCCACCACGCGCTGTTCTACCAGCTGAAATACCCCATGGAACAACGGCTCGGGAAAGTGCTGCCCCCACGGCCCGGCATGCCGCAAGGCGCGCGCCAGTTCGAGGTGAAACTCTTCAACCGCCAGGGTGCCGTCGGACAGCAGGCGCCCGGTAAGGTCTTCTTCGCGCAGTTGCCGACGCACTTCAGCATCAAAGGCTTCGGCAAACAGTGGGAAATTCGCCTCGGGCAATGTCAGACCCGCCGCCATGGCGTGACCGCCGTATTTGGCGATCAGGTTGGGATGCTGGCTTGCGACCACCGCCAGGGCATCACGGATGTGGAAACCCGGCACCGAGCGCCCAGAGCCCTTGAGCAGGCCATCACCGGCGTCGGCGAAGGCGATGGTCGGGCGGAAGTAACGCTCCTTCATGCGCGACGCCAGAATCCCGATCACGCCCTGGTGCCACTCCGGGTCGAACAGGCACAACCCATAGGGCATCGACTCCACCGGCAGGTCCTTGAGCTGGGCCAGGGCCTCGCGCTGCATGCCTTGTTCGATGGATTTGCGGTCCTGGTTCATGCCGTCCAATTGCGCGGCCATTTCCCGCGCCGCCGCGAAATCAGTGGTGAGCAGGCATTCGATGCCCAGGCTCATGTCATCCAGGCGTCCGGCGGCGTTCAGGCGTGGCCCGAGGATAAAGCCGAGGTCGGTGGAGGTAATCCGCGCGGCATCGCGCTTGGCCACTTCAAGGATCGCCTTGATCCCCGGCCGCGCGCGACCGGCGCGAATACGCTCCAGGCCCTGATGCACGAGGATGCGGTTGTTGGCATCCAGAGGCACCACGTCGGCCACGCTGCCCAGGGCCACCAGGTCGAGCAGTTCGCCGATGTTCGGCTGGGGCTTGTTGTCGTACCAGCCCAGGCTGCGCAAACGCGCGCGCAGGGCCATCAGCACATAGAAGATCACGCCCACGCCGGCCAATGCCTTGCTCGGGAACTCACAGCCCGGCTGGTTCGGGTTGACGATGGCGTCCGCCGCCGGCAATTCATCCCCCGGCAAGTGGTGGTCGGTGACCAGTACCTGCAACCCCGCCGCCTTCGCCGCCGCCACGCCTTCGACACTGGAGATGCCGTTGTCCACGGTGATCAGCAACTGCGGCTCCCGCTGCAGGGCCACCGCGACGATTTCCGGGGTCAGGCCATAGCCATATTCAAACCGGTTGGGCACCAGGTAGTCGACATGCGCCGCCCCGAGCAGACGCAAGCCAAGGGTGCCCACGGTGCTGGCGGTGGCGCCATCGGCGTCGAAGTCGCCCACGATCAGGATGCGCTGGCGCTGCTCCAATGCGGTCACCAGCAGGTCCACTGCCGCGTCGATGCCCTTGAGTTGCTGATAGGGAATCAACCGCGCCAGGCTTTTGTCCAGTTCAGCCTCGGACTGCACCCCGCGCGCGGCGTAGAGACGCGTCAACAGCGGTGGCAATTCACCGAGAAACGGCAGGACAGCAGGCAACGGGCGAGGATCGATACGCATGGGGTGACAGGAGCTTCTCTTCTAATACAACGGTTAAACAACAATGCTGAAAGCAACATGGATCAACTGTAGGAGCCGGCTTCTGTGGGAGCGGGCATGTGTGGGAGCTGGCTTGCCTGCGATGCAGACACCTCGGTCTTTCAGCTATACCGAGGTGATGCATGCGCGAGCAAGCCCGCTCCCACACAACCCAGCGCCCACAGGTTCAGCCGCGCTCGCCGACCAGCCACTGCAGCTGCACTTCATGCTGGCCGCGATCATCGGTCACGAAGATCGTGCCTTCGCTGATCATCACGTCCCACTTGATCACGCGCGGCATGTCCTTGGCCAGGGTCTCGAGGACGTCCTGCGGCACCGCAGCGATGTGCACGTTCTTCAGGTTGTTGGCCACGGGCACCACTTTGCCTTCCCACACACGCAAGCTGCCGTAGGCCAGCAGGCTGGTGCGCTCGGTGCGACGCGAGCACCAGGTCAGGCGGTCGGCATCCGGCTGGCCGACTTCGATCCAGTGCAGGACCCGGTCATCCAGGCTTTTTTCCCACAGGGCTGGCTCGTCTACATCTGACAGGCCACGCCCGAACGACAACTGCTCGTTGTACCAGAGGGCGTAGGCCAGCAGACGCACGGTCATGCGCTCTTCGGTTTCCGAAGGGTGGCGGGCGATGGTCTGCTTGACGCTCTCGTACACCGAGCGGTCGAGGTCGGTGAGGTTGAGTTCGAATTTGTAGGTCGTGGACGGCTGGGCCATGAACGGACTTCTAGAGACAGGAAAAGGCGGCCAGTCTAACCGATGGCGAGGCCATTCAACGAATCCTGCGCTGCATCATCCTTATCCCTGGGCCGCTCGCCTATGTTAAAAGGCTTCACACCACCGCCCCGCGCAGAAAAGGATCCTCATGTCGTTTAATGCCAAACCGCTTGCCGGCCTGAAAGTCATCGAACTCGGCACCCTGATCGCCGGCCCGTTCGCCTCACGCATCTGCGCCGAATTCGGTGCCGAGGTGATCAAGGTGGAATCGCCGGATGGCGGTGACCCGCTGCGCAAGTGGCGCAAGCTGTATGAAGGCACGTCACTGTGGTGGTTTGTGCAGGCGCGCAACAAGAAGTCGCTGACGCTGAACCTCAAGCACCCGGACGGCCTGGCGATCCTGAAGCAGCTGCTGGCCGATGCCGACATCCTGATCGAGAATTTCCGCCCCGGCGTGCTGGAAAAACTCGGCCTGGGCTGGGAAACCCTGCATGCGCTCAACCCCAAACTGGTCATGGTACGTCTCTCCGGCTTTGGCCAGACCGGACCGATGAAGGACCAGCCAGGTTTCGGCGCGGTGGGCGAATCCATGGGCGGGCTGCGCTACATCACCGGTTTCGAGGACCGCCCACCGGTGCGCACCGGGATCTCCATCGGCGACTCCATCGCTGCGCTGTGGGCCGTGATCGGAGCGCTGATGGCGCTGCGTCATCGCGAAGTCAACGGCGGCCTGGGCCAGGTGGTCGACGTGGCGCTGTACGAAGCCATCTTCGCGATGATGGAAAGCATGATCCCCGAGTTCGATGTGTTCGGCTTTATTCGCGAACGTACCGGCAACATCATGCCCGGCATCACCCCATCGTCGATCCACACCAGCGCGGACGGCAAGCACGTGCAGATTGGCGCCAACGGCGATGCGATCTTCAAGCGCTTCATGTCGGCCATCGGTCGCGAAGACCTGGCCAACGATCCTGCACTTGCCAGCAACGACGGGCGGGACAGCCGCCGCGACGAGCTGTATGGCGTGATCGACCGCTGGGTCAACGCGCTGCCCCTGGAGCAGGTGGTGGAGCAGTTGAATCAGGCCGAGGTACCCGCCAGCCGTATCTACAGTGCCGAAGACATGCTCGGCGACCCGCAATTCCTGGCCCGGGAGATGTTCCTCAAGGCCCAGCTCCCGGGCGGCAAAGACTTCAAGATGCCCGGGATCGTGCCCAAGCTGTCGGACACGCCGGGCAGTTGCGAATGGGTAGGGCCACAGTTGGGCGAACACAACGGCGTGGTGCTGGGTGAGCTGGGATACGACGCCGCTGCCATCGTCCGCTTGCGTGAGGAAGGCGCAATCTAATGGCGTCCCGGTGCAAACGCTGGCTCTTGAAACTGGGCGTCGCCACCCTGATGGCCGGCGGCTGGCTCTCGTCAGCACGGGCCGAAGACACGCTGATCTGGCTGCTGCGCGATTTGCCGCCGCTGACCATTTTCGAAGGACCGAGCAAAGGCCAGGGCGCATTGGACCAGTTGCTGCCAATCCTGGCCGTGCGTCTGCCGGAGTATCGTCACCAGGTGCTGCACGTCAACCGCGCGCGCGGCACGCAAATGTTGCGCGAATCCTCGTTCACCTGTGACCCCTCGTTGCTGTGGACGCCGGAGCGGGCCAAGTACGTGGTGTTTTCTCGCCAGGCGTTTGCAGTGCCCAGCAACGGCGTGACGATCCGGCGCAGCCTGCAGGACTCCATGGCGTCGTTTATCGTGGACGGCCAGTTCGACCTGCAAGCATTTCTCGATGCTCACAGGACGCGGGTGGGCGCCACGGCGGAGCGCAGCTACGGGCCAGTCATCGATGAGCAACTCAAACACGTCGACGCGCACAAACTCGCCCTCCACTACGGCAACGACGCCCTCGGCAGCTTGTTGCAAATGCAGCGCCTCGGACGGTTGGAGGCGGTATTGGGTTATTGGCCGGAAATCCGCTATCACGCACTGCAACAGGGGATTGCGTCCAACGACCTGAGTTTCTATCCGATCAAAGGCACAGCGCCCTACCAACGCACGCATATCGCGTGCTCGGATACGCCCCAGGGGCGCGAGGCCATCGAACGGATCGACCAGGTGCTGCTCGACATCCCTCAGGAACGCGTGCAGCAGTCCTACGCCGCGTGGCTGGATCCGCTCATGCGAGAGCAGTACCTGCGCGACAACCCAAGGTTTTTCCAGGATTCACCCGTGCCGTGACAAATCGCGGGCAAAAAGAAACCCCGAAGAGTGGGGAGACACTTCGGGGTTAAACGTGGCCTTACAAAGACCAGTACAACAAGGCACAAACACCGGAGCACAATGTTTGCTCTTGCTGTTACAAAATCTGACAGGCCCTGCAGTCGGAAGTTTCCGCGTATAAACAATTCTTCATGCGACAGCAGCGCTGCGGGTCTGGGCAGCATTGCGCAAGGCCGCGATAACCGAGGGCTCCAGACGCCCTTCGGCGATCTTGAGGTCGCGCAGCAGGCAATCCACAACATCCACCAGCACGCGTTTATCCATCAATTGCGCCTGGTCGACTTCACGCTCGACCACAATCGCGCCAGCAGGGTTTTTCACCGTCACCAGGCATTCGCCCTGCACGCCAGAGGTGGTCAGCGTAACCAGATAAGGGCTCAGTGCTTCTTCGAGCAATAGGCTGATACTTTCCATCTCGATCACCACTCAATAGTTCGGGAACAATCGTTTCAACGGGAGCTGCATCTATCCTAAGTGACTGGTTGTGACGTAGGAAAGTTCGCTTTTTCGTCTTTATGGGGCCGTCAGGGAGTGACGAGGACCAGCATGCGCCAGCAACATGACAACGAAAAAACGGCGGCACATAAGTGCTTACGCAATGGGCTGCCGTTTTGGGGTTCGCCGGGCGCGCAGGTCGGGGGTGAATCCTATACTCGGTGAGCGCTGGTCACTCTGCAATGCAGGCAAAGGCGCATGTGAAAAGGCCCTTATTACGAAGGATGATTACGATGGCGGAACCAAATGAACACCAGACGTCGACAGACAGAATGCACGCCGAGGTATCACGTATTTTTGCTGAAATAGCACGTATGAACGCAGAGCAAAACAAACTCAACAAAGAATCCCTGAAGATAACCTGTGAGACTTTCTGGTACCCGGTGGGTATCGCGACAGGGTTCTATGCTGCAGTTGGCACCGTCATAGTCGTCGCCCAGAAACTGTTCTCGTAACACGAGACCGGGCCTGCCATAAAAAACGCCGCTGACCCAAGGATGGGAAAGCGGCGTCTTTGCCTGCGCAGTTCGCCTTACAAAGGCTTGCCGCGATTGCCATGCTGGCTGACAAACGCCTGCACTGCCTTCAGGTCATTGGCCAATACGGTGCAACGCTCTTCACGCTCGAACAGGTTAGCCAAGTGCTCCGGCAGCTCCAGCGCCTTGCCGACACCCGCCTTTTCCACCGCTTCGGGGAATTTGACCGGGTGCGCAGTGCCGAGGATCACCATCGGGATGTCCAGGCTGCGACGGCATTCGCGGGCGGCCTTCACGCCGATGGCGGTGTGCGGGTCAAGCACCTCGCCGGTCTGGGCGTAGACTTCGGCGATGGTCGCGCAGGTTTGTTCATCATCCACGGCCAGCGAGTCGAACAGCTTGCGGGTTTCGGTCCAGCGCTCTTGCTCGACGCTGAAACCGCCACCTTGCTTGAAGCTGTTCATCAACTCGGCCAGGGCCGCGCCATTGCGACCGTGCATATCGAACAGCAAGCGTTCGAAGTTCGACGAAACCATGATGTCCATGGACGGCGACAGGGTCGCGTGCAGGGTTTCCTTGACGTACTGGTTGCCGCTCATGAAGCGGTGCAGGATGTCGTTGCGGTTGGTGGCGACGATCAACTGGTTGATCGGCAGGCCCATGTTGCGGGCCAGGTAGCCGGCGAAGATATCGCCGAAGTTGCCGGTCGGCACCGAGAACGACACCGAGCGCGCCGGGCCGCCGAGCTGCAGGGCAGCGTGGAAGTAGTAGACGATCTGGGCCATGATCCGCGCCCAATTGATCGAGTTCACCGCCACCAGGCGCGTGCCCTTGAGGAAGCTCTGGTCGGCAAAGCTGTTCTTGACCATTTCCTGGCAGTCATCGAAGTTGCCTTCGATGGCGATGTTGTGGATGTTCTCGCCGAAGATGGTGGTCATCTGCCGGCGCTGTACTTCCGATACACGCTTGTGCGGGTGCAGGATGAAGATGTCGACGTTTTCGCAGTGCTTGCAACCTTCGATGGCGGCCGAGCCGGTATCACCAGAGGTGGCGCCGATGATCACCACGCGCTCGCCACGCTTCTCCAGCACGTAGTCCAGCAGGCGACCGAGCAGTTGCAGGGCGAAGTCCTTGAACGCCAGGGTCGGGCCGTGGAACAGCTCCAGCACCCACTCGTTGCCGTTCAGTTGACGCAACGGCGCGATGGCGCTGTGGGAAAACACGCCGTAGGTCTCTTCCAGGATCTTCTTGAAGTCGGCATCCGGAATGCTGCCGGTGACGAACGGGCGCATCACCCGAAACGCCAGCTCGTGGTACGGCAGGCCGGCCCACGAAGCGATTTCTTCCTGGGTGAAGCGTGGCAGGTTTTCCGGCACGTACAGGCCGCCGTCGGTGGCAAGGCCTGCCAGCAGGACGTCTTCGAAATTCAGGGCCGGTGCCTGGCCGCGGGTGCTGATGTAACGCATAGGGGCAAACCTTCGGTTTGGGCTGCAAGCTTCAAGTGACAAGCTGCAAGTAACAGCAGATCTGCTTTTACTTGCAGCTTGCAGCTTGGCGCTTGCAGCTGAATTAATTTAGATGTTCGACGCGGATACGGACGACCGGCCCAACCACGCCCTGCAACGCTTCAAGCGCGGCGATGGCATCGTTGATGTGCTGCTCGAGCACGCGGTGGGTCAGCAGGATCATCGGCACCAGGCCATCCTGTTCCTCGACTTCCTTCTGCATGATCGACTCGATGTTGATACCACGCTCCGACAGGATGCTGGCCACCTGGGCCAACACACCCGGATGATCCTTGGCCTGGATCCGCAGGTAGTAGGCGCTTTCGCACGCCTCGATCGGCAGGATCGGATGGGCCGACAGCGAATCCGGCTGGAAGGCCAGGTGCGGCACGCGGTTTTCCGGGTCGCTGGTCATGGCGCGAACCACGTCCACCAGGTCGGCGATCACCGACGAAGCGGTTGGCTCCATGCCGGCACCGGCACCGTAGAACAGCGTCGAACCGGCGGCGTCGCCGTTGACCATCACGGCGTTCATCACGCCATTGACGTTGGCGATCAGGCGGTCAGCCGGGATGAGCGTCGGGTGCACACGCAGCTCGATACCGGCCGGAGTGCTGCGCGCCACGCCCAGGTGCTTGATGCGATAGCCCAGGGCTTCGGCGTAGTTCACGTCGGCAGTCGTCAGCTGGGTGATGCCTTCGGTGTAGGCCTTGTCGAACTGCAGCGGGATACCAAAGGCGATGGACGCCAGGATGGTCAGCTTGTGCGCCGCGTCGATGCCTTCCACGT
The DNA here is from genome assembly GCF_001702265.1 of Pseudomonas aylmerensis. Lineage (GTDB taxonomy): Bacteria > Pseudomonadota > Gammaproteobacteria > Pseudomonadales > Pseudomonadaceae > Aquipseudomonas > Aquipseudomonas aylmerensis. The sequence goes on along the minus strand of NZ_MAUE01000045.1, from coordinate 160,450 downwards.
CAAAGGTCGGGTCGGCTTCGGCATAACCCAGGGCCTGGGCCTCGGCCAGCACGTCTTCGAAGGTACGGCCCTTCTCGCGCATCTCGGTCAGGATGAAGTTGCCAGTGCCGTTGATGATGCCGGCCACCCAGTTGATGCGGTTGGCGGACAGGCCTTCACGGATCGCCTTGATCACCGGGATACCACCGGCCACGGCGGCTTCGAACGCCACGATCACGCCCTTCTCGCGCGCCTTGGCGAAGATCTCGTTGCCGTGCACGGCGATCAGCGCCTTGTTGGCGGTGACCACATGCTTGCCGTTCTCGATGGCCTTGAGCACCAGCTCGCGGGCCACGGTGTAGCCGCCTACCAGCTCGATGACGATATCGATTTCAGGGTTGGTGGCCACGGCGAAGACATCGTTGGTAATCGCAATACCGGTCGTTTGGAACTGAGGCTTTGGCGAACGCGTGGCAATTTGCGCCACTTCAATCCCGCGACCTGCACGGCGGGAAATTTCCTCAGCGTTACGCTGAAGTACGTTAAAGGTGCCGCCACCGACGGTCCCTAACCCACAGATGCCTACTTTGACCGGTTTCACTGAAGAACTCCCCATGAAACGGCCGACGCTAGGTCGGCCGTGGAAAACAGCCGCACAACTGCGGCTTTCAATTAACGACCCGTCGACTGGTCGAAGGGCCTTGCTCGTCAAAGGTTCGACGATGCAGGTTTATTTGGCACTCAGCGCCAGTTTGGCAACTTGTGGCGCCGGCTGGTAGCCCGGAATTACCTGGCCGTCTGCCAAAACGATGGCCGGTGTACCGTTCACGCCAATGGACTGGCCAAGAGCGAACTGCTTGGAAACCGGGTTGGCACATTTGGCCGCCTTGATTTCCTTGCCATCGACCATCTTGTCCATGGCCGCTTTCTTGTCGGCCGAGCACCACACGGCTTGCAGTTGCTCGTCACCCGGCGAGCCGAGGCCCTGGCGCGGGAACGCTACATAGCGCACTTCCACACCAAGCTTGTTCAGCGCCGGCACTTCGGCGTGCAGCTTGTGGCAGTAAGGGCACGTGGTGTCGGTGAACACGGTGATGTGGGTCTTGGTCTCGCCGATGGCCGGGTAAACCACGGTTTCAGCCACCGGAATGCCGTTGATCAGCTTGGACACGCCCAGGCGCTCGGCCTTCTCGGTCAGGTTGACCGGCTTGCCGTCCTTCAACTGGAACAGGTAGCCCTGGACGATGTACTGGCCGTCGGCGCTGGCGTACAGCACACGGCTGCCCTTGAGCTTGACTTCGTACAGGCCGGCCATCGGGCTGGCGCTGATGCTTTCGATCGGGGTGTCGAGCTGCAGGTTGGCCAGGCTCTTGCGAATCGTTTGCTCGGCAGCGTCATCGGCGACAACAAAAGTGGAAACCAACGCAATGGCTGCGGCGGCAATAATCTGGGTCAAGCGCATGGGAACTCCTGAAGGCAGATGCAGGGACGGGAGCAGAACACCGATATGGAAACTCGGGCTGTGGCCGTCCCCTTTGCTAACCGGCAAAGCCTACCACAGTTGGGCCGCAGGGCAGCCCGTGGCAGGATAAATTGGCGGTTTTCAACCGCGCGGATGGTGCTTGGCGTGCATATCCTGCAAGCGTGCACGCGCCACGTGGGTGTAGATCTGGGTGGTGGACAGGTCACTGTGCCCGAGCAACATTTGCACCACGCGCAAATCCGCGCCGTGGTTGAGCAAATGCGTGGCGAACGCATGGCGCAGGGTGTGCGGCGAAAGCGCCTTGCCGATCCCGGCCACCTTGGCCTGGTGCTTGATGCGGTGCCAGAAGGTCTGGCGGGTCATCTGCTCGCCCCGCTGGCTGGGAAACAGCACATCGCTGGGGCGCCCGCCGAGCAATTCACTGCGCCCATCGCGCATGTAGCGCTCGACCCACACGATCGCCTCTTCGCCCATCGGCACCAGCCGCTCCTTGCTGCCCTTGCCCATCACGCGCAGCACGCCCTGGCGCAGGTTGACCTGCTCCAGGGTCAGGCTGATCAACTCGGTCACCCGCAGGCCGCAGGCGTACAGCACCTCGAGCATGGCGCGGTCGCGCTGGCCGATGGCTTCGCTCAAGTCGGGGGCGGCGAGCAAGGCATCCACGTCCGCTTCCGACAGGGATTTGGGCAATGGCCTGCCGAGCTGTGGCATATCGATCTGCAGCGTCGGGTCGACGGCAATCAGTTTTTCCCGCAGCAAATAACGATAAAAGCCACGCACGCCGGAAAGAAATCGCGCGGTGGAGCGCGGCTTGTAGTTCTGCTCAAGGCGCCAGGCCAGGTGATCGAGGATCAGCTCGCGGCCGGCGTTGATCAGTTCGAGATTTTTGTCCTGCAGCCAGCCATTGAACAGCGCGAGATCGCTGCGATAAGCCTGGCGCGTGTTGTCGGACAGGCCTTTTTCCAGCCACAGGGCGTCGAGGAAGCGGTCGATCAGGGGGTGGTCAATGGCGGGCATGAGGGCTCGGACGCTGAAAAAGTAGGTAGATGCTACCCTAGCTGCGCGCTCTGTAGGAGCCGGCTTGCCGGCGATGAGGCCCGCAACGGCACCGCAGTCCTTGAGGCCGCCAGTGCCGGCAAGCCGGCTCCTACGGGGAGTGTTTCAGTCCACGAAACCTGGAAGTACCGGCACCGGGCGCTTGTCGGCGTCAATCGCCACAAAGCTGAACACGCCCTGGATCGCCTTCTCACGGCCATCGGCACTCATGCTCTCGACGAACACTTCGACTTCAACCTTGAGGCTGGTGTTGCCGACTTTGATCACGCGGCCAATCAGCTCAACGATGGAGCCGGCCGGGATGGCGTGATTGAAGTCGATGCGGTCGGTGGAAACCGTGACCAGCGGCAGGCGGCAGAAGCGCGTTGCGGTGATGAACGAGACTTCATCCATCCAGGCCAGGGCGGTGCCGCCGAACAGCGTGTTGTGGTGGTTGGTGGTCGGCGGGAACACGGCCTTGGTCACGTGGGTGACGGACAGGTCGGTGCGGCGCTGGATTTCTTCAAGGCGAGTGGTCATGGAAAAGTACCGGCAGAGGGACAAATTTCAGGCACAAAAAAGCAGCCCGTAGGCTGCTTTTTTCTGCATCGGGAAGCTGGACTTAAGCCAGTTTTTCCTTGATGCGAGCTGCTTTACCGGACAGGTCACGCAGGTAGTACAGCTTGGCTTTACGTACGTCACCGCGACGCTTGACGGCCATGCTGTCGATTTGCGGGCTGTAGGTCTGGAAAGTACGCTCTACGCCAACACCGTTGGAGATTTTACGAACAGTGAAAGCACTGTTCACACCACGGTTACGCTTGGCGATTACCACGCCTTCGAACGCTTGCAGACGCGAACGGTCGCCTTCCTTCACTTTCACCTGAACGACAATAGTGTCGCCCGGGGCAAAGGTAGGGATCTCTTTGGTCATCTGCTCTGCTTCGAGTGCAAGGATGATTTTGTTAGTCATGCTGTGCTCCTAAGGTAAGTCAATGGACCTACCATCGATACGTTGTTAACTATCGTCCCGCGCGAGGATGTATTCCTCGAGCAGCTTCTTCTCTTCTCCAGAAAGCGAGCGGCTTTCCAGAAGATCGGCGCGTCGTTCATAGGTCCGACCAAGGGACTGCTGTAAACGCCAACGCCGGATGTGTGCGTGATTGCCACTTAGCAATACGTCGGGAACACGCTGATCCGCATACACCTCCGGTCGGGTGTAGTGCGGGCAATCCAGCAAACCATCCGTGAAGGAATCTTCCTCCGCGGAGTCCGCATGCCCTAAAGCTCCAGGCAGCAGTCGTGTAACCGCATCTATCAGGACCATCGCCGGCAGCTCGCCGCCAGACAGGACATAGTCCCCAATCGACCACTCTTCATCGACATGAGCTTCAATAAACCGCTCGTCAATGCCTTCATAGCGACCGGCAATCAGGATCAGTGCTTCCTCATTCGCCAGTTCGCGTACCGCAGCCTGTTTCAGCTGGCGGCCTTGAGGGGACAGGTAAATTACCTTCGCCTTCTCCCCGGCAGCTGCCTTGGCCTCAACCAACGCGTCTTCCAGGGGCTTGATCTTCATCACCATGCCCGGGCCACCGCCAAATGGGCGATCGTCCACAGTGTGATGTCGATCCGTCGTGTAGTCTCGCGGGTTCCAACAGGTAAGCTGCAACAGCCCCTGTTTCACCGCCCGACTGGTGATGCCGTACTCGCTGATGGCGGAAAACATCTCGGGAAACAAACTGATCACTTCAATGCGCAAATTAGCCACGCTTAGAAGTCCGCGTCCCATTCCACCTTCATCTCGCCCGCTGCCAGGTCGACGGCCAACACGCATTGCTCGGTATACGGCAACAGGCGTTCGCGATCATCCAGGCTGCCAGCGCAAGGCTTGACCACCATTACATCATTGGCGCCGGTTTCCAGAAGATGATCGATTTTCCCGAGCAATTGCCCCAGTTGATCGATGACCTTCAGACCTTCCAACTGGTACCAGTAGTACTCGCCGTCGGTCAATTCAGGGAACAGGTTGCGCGGCACGCAGATCTCATAACCAGCCAGAAGACGAGCTTCTTCACGATCATCAAGACCCTTGAGCTTTGCGACCAGGAACTTGTCGCTCCCGCGTCCACTGACCAGCTCGACCTGTTTCACACTCCCTTCGCGCTTGAGCGTCCAGGTTTTGTACTGAAGCAGGTTTTCAGTCGGATCAGTAAAGGAATACACCTTCACTTCGCCGCGAACGCCATGAACCGAATAAATCTTGCCGATAACGATCAAATCATCAGCAACAGCTGGCGTCGCGTTCATATTGCTCAGGCTGCGGCCTTAGCCGAGTCCTTCAACAACTTGGCAACACGCTCAGAAGGCTGTGCACCAACGCTCAGCCAGTAGGCTACGCGCTCTTGGTTCACGGACAGGCGGACTTCTTGACCACGAGCGATCGGGTTGTAGAAGCCAACTTGTTCCTTGTGAGAGCCGTCACGTGGGTTGCGGCTGTCAGTTACGGTCAAGTGGTAAAACGGGCGCTTTTTGGAGCCGCCAAGGGCAAGACGGATTGTTAGCATGTGAACATCGTTCCTGTAGTCGGTGCTGCAAATCTAAATGCACAGCGGGCATAGGTGCCCGAAAGGCCGCATATTCTAAGGAATATCCGGACTTTTGCAAATGTCTTTTTCTGGCGCCTATCAGCGTGCCACTCAGATCTGCTATAGAGCCGTCGGTTAAAACGGCGAGTCAGCATCCGCCAATGGCGGGTTTGCTGGAGATCCCACATCCCTGTGGGTCGGAGCAGGAGCTGGGCTCCCGCGCGAATTCTTTACATCTTTGGCATGCCGCCGCCGGGCAACATACCGCCCATGCCGCGCATCATCTTGGCCATTCCGCCTTTCGCGGAGAATTTCTTCATCATCTTCTGCATCTGCTTGTGCTGCTTGATCAAGCGACCGATGTCCTGCACCTGGGTGCCGGAGCCCATGGCGATCCGACGCTTGCGCGAACCGCTGATCAGCTCAGGGTCGCGGCGCTCGGCCGGGGTCATGGAGTTGATGATGGCTTCCATCTGCTTGAACTGCTTTTCTGCCGCACCCTGGGCATTGCCCATTTGCGCCAGGTTCACGCCGCCGATGTTCGGCAGTTTGTCCATCAGGCCGCCGAGGCCGCCCATGTTCTTCATTTGTTGCAGCTGGTCGCGGAAGTCTTCGAGGTCGAAGCCCTTGCCCTTCTTCAGCTTTTTGGCCAGTTTGTCGGCCTTGTCCTTGTCGAGCGTGGCTTCGGCCTGTTCGATCAGGCTGAGCACGTCACCCATGCCGAGGATGCGCGAGGCGATACGCTCAGGGTGGAACGGCTCGAGCGCTTCGCTCTTCTCGCCCATACCGATGAACTTGATCGGCTTGCCGGTGATAGCGCGTACCGACAGCGCGGCACCGCCACGCGCGTCGCCGTCGACCTTGGTCAGGATCACGCCGGTCAGCGGCAGTGCGTCGCCAAAGGCCTTGGCGGTGTTGGCCGCGTCCTGGCCGGTCATGGCGTCGACCACGAACAGCGTCTCGACCGGGTTGATCGCGGCATGCAGCGCCTTGATCTCGCCCATCATCTCTTCATCGATGTGCAGGCGACCGGCGGTATCGACGATGACCACGTCGATGAACTTCAGCTTGGCTTCTTTAATTGCCGCGTTGGCAATGTCGACCGGCTTCTGGCTCAGGTCGGACGGGAAGAAGGTCACGCCCACTTCGCCTGCGAGCATTTCCAGCTGCTTGATGGCCGCCGGACGGTACACGTCAGCCGACACCACCATCACCGACTTTTTCTTGCGCTCTTTAAGGAAGCGCGCCAGCTTGCCGGCGGTGGTGGTTTTACCCGCACCCTGCAGACCGGCCATCAATACGACGGCCGGCGGCACGGCGCTGAGGTTCAGGTCTTCGTTGGCCGCGCCCATCAGGCTTTCGAGTTCGGCCTGGACAATCTTCACGAAGGCCTGGCCCGGCGTCAGGCTGCGGGACACTTCGGTGCCGACCGCACGTTCCTTGACCGAGTTGACGAAGTCCTTCACCACCGGCAAGGCCACGTCGGCTTCCAGCAACGCCATGCGCACTTCACGCAGGGTGTCTTTAATATTGTCCTCGGTCAGCTTGGCCTTGCCGGTAACGTGGCGCAGCGTCTGCGAGAGACGGTCAGTCAGGTTTTCAAACATGCGCGATCCTTTCAGGCCCTATTCATCGAAATGCATTGGTAGACCGAGGTAATGGCAGCCCAGGCTGTGGTAAATCGCTATTAAAAACAGCGCTCGGCGAGCCTGCGGCGTGGGCAGGTCGCGGATTATAGCGAAGACTGCGTCCATGCACACCCGCTGTCTGGCCCGGGAGTCTTTCGTGGAACGCAGGTGTATGCCAAACTCAGCGCCTTTCGGGCTTGTCTATCAGGATTTATGGTCCCCTTGTCACCCAGTTTGCTACCCAGCCTCGCCGCCGCCCTCTTGTATGCCGCTGCGACCCTCTATCAGGGCACTCGCCTCGCCCAAGGCACCAAGGCCGACAAACGCCTGCTGGTCGGCCTGGGCGTCCTTGCCCTGCTGGCCCATGCCGCGAGCCTGTTCACCCACCTGATGACGCCGGTCGGCCTGGGCCTGGATTTTTTCAGCGCCGCCAGCCTGATCGCTGCTGCGGTGATCGCGCTGACCTTGATGGCCTGCTATCGGATCCCCGTCGAAAACCTGCTGGTGCTGTTATTCCCGCTGGGCGTGCTGACTGTGCTGCTGGCGCAATTCGCCCCCACCGGCACCGTGCAGGTGATCGATGAAGAACCGGGCATCCTCGCGCATATCCTGCTGTCGATCCTCGCCTACGGCATGTTCACCATTGCGGTGTTCCAGGCCCTGCTCCTGCTGCTGCAGGACCACCAGCTCAAGCACAAGCACCCGTCCGGGCTGATCAAGAACTTCCCGCCGCTGCAGACCATGGAAAGCCTGTTGTTCGGCTTTCTCTGGGCTGGCTGGACGCTGCTGTCGCTGTCGCTGATTTCCGGCTGGCTGTTCGTCGAAAACCTGTTCGCCCAGCACCTGGTGCACAAGACCCTGCTGGCGTGCCTGGCCTGGGTGGTGTTCAGCGTGTTGCTGTGGGGCCGCAACCGCCTCGGCTGGCGTGGGCACAAAGCGATTCGCTGGACCCTGGCCGGTTTCTGCCTGCTGATGCTGGCCTATTTCGGCAGCAAGCTGGTCCGCGAATACATCCTGCATATCTGACGGGCTGCAATCATGGACAACTTGCCCCTGGAGCCGATGTTCGCGGTAATCGCCCTGCTGGTGTTATGGGCGGCGCTGTTTACTGCCATCGAAGCCGCGCAACAGCACCTGCTGGCCCTGCGCCCCGGCACACGCCAGGGTGACAAGGCCGCCGCCCGCCTGAGTTTCCCCCGTCATAGCCTGATCCTGTGCAACAGCCTGTGCCGCGCCGCGGTGGTGGTTCTGTGCACCCTGCTGGCAATTTATGCCTGGGCGCAGAACGGCCCGTGGCTCGGCTGGCTGATCTCCTGCGCCCTGTTGCTGATCCTCGCCGACTACCTGCCGCGCGCGCTCGCCACCCGCCATCCGCAAGCGGTGCTGGGCTTTGGCAACACGCTGCTGGGCATACCGTTGAAAATCCTCTATCCGCTGGCCTGGTTGCTCAATGGCATCAGCCTGTTGCTGCTGCGCCCGTTCGCGCGCAAGACCGGCGTGGTGAAAAAAAGCGACGAACCGCTGCCCGACCACGACGACGAGCCGGAACCGGACGCCGACGAAAGCCGTACCCCCGGCATGCCAGGCATCCACGCCCTGGACAACATTACCGTCAATGACATCCTGGTGCCGCGCAGCGAAGTGGACGGCATCAACCTGGATGACTCGATCGAAGCCATCATCGAACAACTGCGCGCCTCTCAGCGCACCCGCCTGCCGGTGTTCCACAGTGATATCAACCAGGTCGAAGCGGTGCTCAATACTCGGCAGATCCAGCACCTGCTGCCCGACGCCAGCCTGACCAAGGAAGCCCTGCTCGCCGCCTGCCACGAGCCTTACTTCGTCCCTGAAAGCACGCCGCTGCAGCTGCAACTGCTGAACTTCCACAAACAGCAGCGACGCCTGGGCATGGTCGTGGATGAATACGGCGAAGTGCTGGGGATCGTCACCCTGGAAGATATCCTCGAAGAAATCGTCGGCGAATTCGAAAGCGATCAGGCCGCAGACAACCCGCACATCGAAGCGCAGCCCGATGGCCGCTACATCATCGACGGCGCCGCCTCGATCCGCGAGCTGAACAAGAGCCTGGGCTGGCACCTGCCCAGCGATGGCCCCAAGACCCTCAACGGCCTGGTGACCGAAGCCCTGGAGACCATCCCGGATTGCGCGGTGTGCCTGAAAATCGGGCGCTACCGCCTGGAAATCCTCGAGACCGAGGACAACCGTGTGAGCAAAGTGCTGATCTGGCACACCAGCCGCGTGCCCGTCGCCGCCTGATCTCCTGGCGCAACACACGTCCAATGTGGGAGCTGGCTTGCCGGCGATGACTTCAGCTCGGTACTACTGATGCACCGAGGCGTCTGTATCGCAGGCAAGCCAGCTCCCACATTAATCCGATTTCCAGTCAAGAGATCCTCGTCAGCCCCCTTGTTGGATCCGCAAACCCCTTCCTATAATCGGTGCGGCTTACCCAAGCCCTGCCCGACCGCGTGCTACCCGCACACAGCGCGTCCAGGCACCGTTCTATCGTGTCTGACCGGTGTTCGCTCCCATCCCGAGCCGCCCCGCGCACTGCCCTGATCCATGGGTGTTCGACCAATAATAATCCGCGTCCAAACGCGCAATGACCATCAGGGATACTTCAATGAGCACCGCCTATAACGAGGCCGCAACCGCCGCCCCGACCAACTCGACCGCCCGCGTCGCCACCGCGAGCATCGTCGGCACGGCCATCGAGTTCTACGATTTCTATATTTACGCCACCGCCGCCGCGCTGGTGATCGGCCCGGTATTCTTTCCGCAGAGCTCCGGCACTGCGCAGATGCTGGCGTCGTTCCTGACCTTCGGCATTGCCTTCATCGCCCGCCCGCTGGGCTCGGCGCTGTTCGGGCACTTTGGCGACCGTATCGGGCGCAAATCCACGCTGGTTGCCTCGCTCCTGCTCATGGGCGTGTGCACCACGTTGATCGGCTTGCTGCCCGGCTATGACAGCATCGGCGCCTGGGCACCGATCCTGTTGTGTGTGCTGCGTTTCGGCCAAGGCCTGGGGCTCGGCGGAGAATGGGGCGGTGCGGCGTTGCTGGCGACTGAAAACGCACCGAAAGGCAAGCGCGCCTGGTTCGGCATGTTTCCGCAACTGGGCCCGTCGATTGGCTTTCTCGCGGCCAACGGCTTGTTCCTGATCCTGGCCATGAACCTCAGCGACGAGCAGTTCCGCAGCTGGGGCTGGCGGATCCCGTTCATCCTCAGCGCCGCGCTGGTGATGGTTGGCCTGTACGCGCGCCTGAAGCTGCATGAAACCCCGGTATTCGCCAATGCCGTCGCCAAGGAAGCGCCGGTGAAAGTGCCGTTGGTGGAACTGTTCAGCCAGCACTGGCTGCCGGTCCTGCTGGGCGCCGCCTCGATGGTGGTGTGCTATGCGCTGTTCTACATCACCACGGCGTTTTCCCTCAGCTACGGTGTGTCGACCCTGGGCTACAGCCGCGAGACGTTCCTGGGCCTGCTGTGTTTTGCCGTGCTGTTCATGGGCCTGGCCACACCGTTGGCAGCCTTGGCCAGTGACCGCTATGGGCGCAAGCCGGTGCTGATCGTCGGCGCGATCCTGGCGATTCTGTCGGGCTTTACCATGGAGCCGCTGCTCACCCACGGCTCGACCTGGGCGGTCGCGCTGTTCCTGGCGTTGGAGCTGTTCCTGATGGGTGTGACCTTCGCCCCGATGGGCGCGATGCTGCCGGAATTGTTCCCGACCCGCGTGCGTTATACCGGCGCTTCGGCGGCGTACAACCTGGGTGGGATTGTCGGAGCGTCGGCTGCACCGTTCTTCGCGACCAAGCTGGTGGCGATGGGTGGGCTGAGTTATGTCGGTGGGTATGTGTCGGCGGCAGCGTTGCTCAGCCTGATTGCTGTGCTGTGCCTGAAAGAGACGCGTCACAATGACTTGAACAAGGTCGCCTGATGACGATCATTCCCACGCTCTGCGTGGGAATGCATTCGCTGACGCCCTGCGTCACGCCCTAGGAGCGGACGCGGCGTTCCCACGCAGAGCGCGGGAACGCTCAGCGTGGGATTACAGCTCTACAACAACAGCCTTCGAAGCACGGATAGCTTTAGCTCGGGCCGCCTCAATCGACTCATCCCGCGCCAACGCCACGCCCATGCGGCGCTGGCCATTCACTTCCGGCTTGCCAAACAGACGCAACGCCGTGTCCGGCTCGCTCAAGGCTGCGCCCAGGTTGGCGAATGCCGTCTGGGTCGATTGCCCTTCCACCAGGATCACTGCCGACGCCGAAGGGCCGAACTGACGGATCAATGGAATCGGCAGGCCAAGAATGGCGCGCGCGTGCAGGGCGAACTGCGACAGGTCCTGGGAAATCAGGGTCACCAGGCCAGTGTCATGCGGGCGCGGCGAAACTTCGCTGAACCATACCTGGTCGCCCTTGATGAACAATTCCACGCCAAACAGACCACGGCCACCCAGCGCCTCGGTCACGGCTTTGGCAACCCGCTCGGATTCCGCCAGGGCAATCGGGCTCATGGCCTGCGGCTGCCAGGATTCCTGGTAGTCGCCCTTCTCCTGACGGTGACCGACCGGCGCGCAGAAGGTGGTGCCACCGACGTGACGCACGGTCAGCAGAGTGATTTCGTAGTCGAAGTCGATAAAGCCCTCGATGATCACCCGGCCTTTACCGGCACGCCCGCCTTCCTGGGCGTAGTCCCAGGCTTTCTGCACGTCGTCGACGCTGCGCAGCAGGCTCTGGCCCTTGCCCGACGAACTCATCACCGGCTTGACCACGCACGGGAAGCCCAGGTCCTGGACGGCCTTGCTGTAGTCTTCGAACGTGTCGGCGAAGTGATACGGCGAGGTCGGCAGGTCCAGCTCTTCGGCGGCCAGGCGACGGATGCCTTCGCGGTTCATGGTCAGCGAGGTAGCCCGTGCGGTCGGGATCACGGTGAAGCCTTCGGCCTCCAATTCCACCAGAGTGGCGGTGGCGATGGCTTCGATTTCCGGCACGATGAAGTGCGGTTTTTCCGCTTCGATCACCGCACGCAGGGCCTCGCCGTCGAGCATGTTGATCACGTGGCTGCGATGCGCCACCTGCATGGCCGGCGCGTTGGCGTAGCGATCCACGGCAATCACTTCAACGCCCAGGCGTTGCAGTTCGATTACCACTTCCTTGCCCAGCTCACCGCAGCCACACAGCAAAACGCGGGTCGCGGTTGGCGACAATGGAGTTCCGATTCGGGTCATCTCAGGTCCTCAGGGGAGCGGATCATTTGGAGAAAGGCCGGCATTTTACATGAACTGTAAAAATTGGCCTCAGTTGGCGACGGCCCGCTTGCGCACACGCCAGGCCATGATCAACCACACCGCCGTGACTCCGGCGAACTTCGACACCAGCGCGGTGCCTGCCACGGCGGGTGTGAGCGCGCCGATCAGGCCGAAGAAGATAAACGTATCGAGGGGAATGCTCAGCGCCGAACTTATCCACAGGCGGTCATGCAGCGGGCGCTTGGTGATGCTGAATACCAGCCAGTCGATGCACTCCGACACCGCGAACGCCGTGGCGCTGGCCAGGGCGATGGAGGGATCGGAGGTGATATACGACAGCACCAGCGCCGCCAGCATGGCGATGATCGCACCATGGCCGAAGCGGGTCTGCACCATGTCGCGCAGGACAAACACCAGGCCACCCCAGGCCGACCAGATGACGTCCAGGTGTGGGGCGGTGGAGAAGGCGAAGTTGATCAGCACGACGCTGCTGATGTAGGCGATCAGGAAGAACATGGGGCGCGGGACCTGTAAATAATGCGCACAGGGTAATGCACCACACCCTCTGTGGCGAGCGGGCTTGCCCCGCGTTGGGGTGCGCAGCAGCCCTGAAACCTGCACCGCGGTTCGTCTGATGTAACGCGGCGCGCCTATTGGGGCTGCTGCGCAGCCCAACGCGGGGCAAGCCCGCTCGCCACAAGAAGCTCGTTCGTCACAACAGTCCACAGCGCAGAGGCCACCGCAAACACTTCAGCCGCCGGACTTCCCCGGGAGCATCCACACCAACCCACTCGCCTTCGCCCGCTCATGGCACAACCCCAGCACCACCCGGCGCTCGGCGTTGTCCATGCGGCTCCAGCGCGTGATTTCATCCACGGTGCGCTGGCAGCCGGTGCAGATGTCGTCGTCATCCAGCGCGCAAATGCTCACGCACGGCGAGGCGACGGGGCGTTCTATCGGGTTCATGCGTCCTGCTCGGCCAGGTCTCGCGCGTAACGCTGCGCGTTATGCACATAGTGCGCGGCGCTGGCTTCGAGCATGCGCTTCTGGGCGTCGGTGAGTTCACGCACCACCTTGCCCGGCGAGCCCATCACCAGCGAGCCATCGGGAATTTCCTTGCCTTCGCCGATCAGCGAATTGGCGCCGATGATGCAGTGCTTGCCGATCTTGGCGCCGTTGAGGATCACCGCATTGATGCCGATCAGGCTGTAGTCGTCGACGGTGCAGCCGTGCAGCATGGCGTTATGACCGATGGTCACGCCGGTGCCCAGGGTCAACGGGTAGCCCATGTCAGTGTGCATCACGCTGCCGTCCTGCACGTTGCTGTTCTTGCCGATCAGGATCAGTTCGTTGTCGCCACGCAATACCGCGTTGAACCAGACGTTGGCGCCCTCCTCCAGCTTGACCTTGCCCACCAGCGTGGCATTCGGGGCCACCCAGCTGTGTGGGTGCGTCTCGACGCGGGCATCGCCCAGGCGGTATTTCATGGTGTGTCCTCACGGCTGGCCATTCAAGCGATGGCTTAGATATTGATGAAGCTCTTGGGTGGCTGGTGCAGGCTGATCTTCGCGTCGTCATAGAGCAGATTGATCAGCTCCACGATCATGATCGCCGTCAGCCCCCAGATCTTGTATTCGCCGAACCGATAGCTGGGCACATACCAACTGCGGCCCTGGTAATCGATTCTGTGGGTATGTTCGCGCGGGTCCTGTCGGAAAAAGTCCAACGGCACGCTGAAAACGGCAGCAATCTCGGCATCGTTGGCCAAGTATTCAACGTAATCGGGGATAACCCCTACATAGGGCGTGACCCGAATGCCATGCAGGGAAATCAGCGGGCTCAGCGGGCCGATCACCTCGACCAGGCCGGGCGGCAGGCCGATTTCTTCTTCGGCTTCACGCAAGGCGGTGAAGATCAGGTCCGGGTCTTCAGGGTCGCGACGCCCGCCGGGAAAGGCCACTTCGCCACCGTGGGTCGACAGGCCGCTGGCGCGCAGGGTCAGGATCAGCTCAGGTTCGTCACTGCGGGTAATCGGCACCAGCACGGCGGCCTCGGGGAAACGCCCGTCAGTCTCCAGCGTATGGGGTGTGTGATTGCTTACCCGGCGAAGTAGCTCGTCCAGCATGAGTCATCTCGGTCTGTTGGCTACCTTGCATCATGCACCAAAGCGTGCGGGTGCCCAACCCCAAAACCCGCGCGGTGTCGCTAAACGACAACTTGCAGGGCCCTGCCGGCCACGCCAAGATAGACGCACTTTCCAGGAACCCCAGCATGAACTTCTGCAGCCAGTGCGGTAAACCGGTTACCCAACGCATTCCCGAAGGCGACGCACGCCTGCGTTTTGTGTGTGATCACTGCTCGACCATTCACTACCAGAACCCCAATATCGTCGCCGGCACCGTACCGGTGTGGGGCGATAAGGTGCTGCTGTGCCGCCGCGCCATCGAGCCGCGCCTGGGGTACTGGACCCTGCCGGCCGGCTTCATGGAAAACGGCGAGACCGTGGAACAGGCGGCCATGCGCGAAACCCTCGAAGAAGCCTGCGCCCGTGTGCGCAACCTGAGCATCTACACGCTGATCGACGTGCCGCACATCAGCCAGGTGCATATCTTCTACCGCGCCGAACTGGTTGACCTGGACTTCGCCGCCGGCCCCGAAAGCCTTGAAGTGCAGTTGTTCGACGAAGCCGACATCCCTTGGTCCGAGCTGGCTTTCCGCACGGTCGGGCGTACCTTAGAATGCTTTTTCGCTGACCGCCGCCAACAGGCGTTCCCGGTGCGCAGCGAGTCTGTGCCACCGCTGTCAAAGCCCGCCCAATAACCATCCGGCAGATCGTCGCCCAAGGGATACCGTTTCAATGCGTTGGTTGCTTGCTCTGATCTGCCTGTCGTTCGCTACGCTGTGCTGCGCCTCCACCCTGGAAACCCTGGACGGCAAACCTGTCGAAAAAGTCCTGGTGCTCAAATCCGCCCATCAGTTGCAACTGATCAACGACGGCAAGCCCCTCAAGACCTACCGCATCTCGCTCGGCAAAAACCCCAAGGGCACCAAGTTGTTCGAAGGCGACCGCCGCACGCCCGAAGGCTTCTACTGGATCGACTGGCGCAAGACCAGCGACCGCTTCAACCTGGCCATGCACATTTCCTACCCCAATATCAGCGACTCGGCCCGCGCCCGCCGCGAGGGCGTGAAGCCCGGCAGCATGATCATGATCCACGGCACGCCCGACAGCGAAGACTACCCCGAGCAGTGGTTCCACACCCTGGACTGGACCGACGGCTGCATCGGCATGCGCAACGTCGACATGCGCGAAGTCTGGAACCTGGTCAAGGACGGCACCATGATCGAGATTCGGCCGTAATCCTCGACCGCCGGTAAAATAATTCGAAAATAATTCCTGCCCTGCGCAGCCCCCTGCCGGTGAATACCAGTTCACCGCGCGGGCTGTGCACTTCTGCGCGCCCTAAAGACCTCTCTAATACCACTTGATACCACGCACCCTTAAGGTGCCCTGAAACCGGCACTTGCACCGTTTTGGCAGCATTGACATGGTATTTAAGTGGTATTAGCTTTCGGCCAATACCGGGCGACAACACTCCAATAACCGCATCGGAAACCTTAACGATGAACCCCATCCTGACGCTGCGTCCCGACGACAAACAATCCACGCCGCTGTACCTGCAACTGGCGCGCAACCTGGAAGCGGCGATTCACGCCGGCCAGTGGAAATCCGAGCAGGCGTTGCCCTCGGAGCGTGCCCTCAGCGAGCAGTTGAGCATTTCGCGGGTCACCGCCCGCAAGGCGCTGGAAGTGCTGTTTACCCAAGGCCTGATTCGCCGCAGCCAGGGCTCCGGCACGTTTATCACGCCACGCCTGGAACAGCCGCTGTCGCGCCTGTCGGGCTTCAGCGAGATGTTGCGTCTCAAGGGGTTTGTGCCCACCTCACAGTGGCTGGAGCGCGACATCACCCCGCCGACTCACGAAGAACTGATCCGCCTGGGCCTGTCGCCGACCGACAAGGTCGCGCGGCTCAAACGCCTGCGCAAGGCCGATGATACGGTCATGGCAATCGAAATGACGGCAATGCCCGCCTCCGTGCTGCCACAGCCGCAGGCCATCGGCAACTCGTTGTACGAATACCTCGAAGGCATCGGCAAACCCGTCGTCCGCGCCTTGCAACACATCCAGGCGATCAACGCCTCGGACGAGTTCGCCAAGCTGGTGGGCATCGCCCCCGGCACCGCCATGCTGCTAATGACCCGGGTCGGCTACACCGCCGACAACACGCCGATCGAAATCACCGACACCTACTGCCGCAATGACTACTACGACTTTGTCGCAGAGCTGCGCCGCTATGACTTCGCCGCCGAGCTGCGGCCTTAGAGAACTGCCCATGTCCGAAGACAATATCCTCACGCCCCACGGCTGGATGCGCGGCCGCCTGGTGCACGAGCACGGCAAGGTCACCGCCATTGAAGGCGTGCCTTGCGACCCTGCCGACAACGAACTGCCCTACCTGCTGCCGGGCTTTATCGACCTGCATGTGCACGGCGGTGGCGGCAAGGACATCATGGAAGGTGCCGACGCCTTCGAGACCATCACCCGCACCCACGTGCGCTTTGGCACCACCTCGCTGCTGGCCACCACCATGACCGCACCGGTGGATGAAATCTCCAGCGTGCTCGGTCAGCTCGGCACCTTCTGCGAGCAGCGTCCTACAGGCAGCGCCCGTGTCCTCGGTGTGCACCTGGAAGGGCCCTACATCAATCCCGGAAAACTCGGCGCACAACCCAACTTCGCCCACACCGCATTGATGGAAGAAGTGGAAGCCTACCTGCGCCTGGCGCCGATCCGGGTGATCACCATCGCCCCGGAAATCGCCGGGCATGACGGCCTGATCCGTGCCCTCAGCCAACGCGGGGTGCGCATGCAGATCGGCCACACGCTGGGCAGCTACGAAGAAGGCGTCGCCGCCCTCGCCGCCGGCGCCACCAGTTTCACGCATCTGTATAACGCCATGAGCCCGCTGCATCACCGCGAGCCGGGCATCGTCGGCGCCGCGCTGGCACACGCGCAATATGCCGAACTGATCCCGGACTTGCTGCACGTGCACCCCGGTGCCATGCGCGTCGCCCTGCGTTCGATCCCATGCCTGTACTGCGTCACCGACTCCACCGCCGCCGCCGGCATGCCAGATGGCGAATACAAGCTGGGCAGCCACACCGTGACCAAGTGCCTGGGCGGCGTACGCCTGGCCGACGGCACCCTGGCCGGGAGCACCCTGACCATGGACCAGGCGCTGCGCAACCTGGTGAAGATCGGCCTGCCTATCAGCGAAGCCTCACAACGCCTGTCGCAATTTCCTGCGGACTACCTGGGCCTGGAAGAACGCGGCCGCCTGCAACCCGGCAGCTTCGCCGACTGCGTACGCCTGGACCGCTCCCTGCACCTCACCGACGTCATGGTCGAAGGAGAAACCATTGTCTTCAAAAATGCTTGAAGAGGCCCTGGCCTCCCGCGATGCCGTTGCGGCGCAACTGCAACGCCTGGACCCGCTGCTGGAAGAAATCGCCGGCCGCCTGCGTCGCCAGCCGCCGCAAGTGGCGATGACCATCGCGCGCGGCAGTTCGGACCACGCCGCCAGTTACTTCGCCTACCTGGCCATGCAGCACGTGGGCATCCCGGTGGCATCGTTGCCGATGTCGGTGGTGACCCTGTTGCAGGCGCCCTTGAAAGTCAGCGGCCAGGTGGCGTTCGGCTTCTCGCAATCGGGGCAAAGTCCGGACCTGGTCAACAGCCTGCGCCTGCTGCGCAAGCGGGGAGCCTTGAGCATTTCGCTGGTGAACGCCGAAGACTCGCCGCTGGAGGCTGCGTGTGAATTCCACGTGCCGCTGTGCGCCGGGCCGGAACTGAGTGTCGCCGCGACCAAAAGCTTTATCGCCACCCTCAGCGCCAGCGCGCAGTTGATTGGCCACTGGAATCAGGAAGCCGATTTGCTCCAGGCCTGCCGTGCCCTGCCCGAAGGCCTGAGCGAAGCCGCCGGGCAGGATTGGCGCCCCGCCATCGACGCCCTGCGCGACTGCCAGCAATTGATGGTGATCGGCCGTGGCGCCGGGTTTGCCATCGCGCAGGAGGCCGCGCTCAAGCTCAAGGAAACCTCGGCGATCCAGGCCGAAGCCTTCAGCAGCGCCGAAGTGCGCCACGGGCCGATGGCCTTGATCGATGAAGACTACCCCTTGCTGGTATTCGCCCCACGCGGCGCCGAGCAGGCCGGCCTGTTGAGCCTGGCCGTCGACATGCGCCAGCGCGGCGCCCGCGTGCTGTTGGCCGCACCGGACGATATCGCCGAGCGTGACCTGACCTTGAGCCGCGCCGAACACCCGAGCCTGGACCCGATCCTGGCGATCCAGAGCTTTTACGTGATGGCCGCCGGCCTGGCTGAAGCGCGGGGCATGGACCCGGACCAGCCGCGTCACCTGAGCAAAGTTACCCGCACTCACTGAGTCGCGTTTTCCTGATGAGTACCGTGCCCATGTCCTACAACAATAATGAATTGACCCTTAGCGCCCCACTCAGTGGTCCGCTGCTGACCCTGGGCAACGTTCCCGACGAAGTGTTCGCCAGCGGCGCCATGGGCGACGGTATCGCCATCGATCCGCTGAATGATTGCCTGCACGCGCCCTGCGATGGCGAGATCATTCATGTCGCCCGCACCGGGCACGCGCTGACGATCCGCGCGCAAAACGGTGCCGAGTTGCTGATGCACGTGGGCATCGACACCGTGGAACTCAACGGCGAAGGTTTTGCCTTGCTGGTCAAGCAAGGGGCACGGGTCAGCAGTGGCCAGGCGCTGGTGCAGTTCGACCTGGACCGCATTGCGTGCCAGTGCAAGAGCCTGGTCAGCCTGATTATCCTGACCAATGGCGAGCGCTTCGAACTGCGTCCGGTGGCCGCGCAAAGCGTCAAAGTCGGTGAACCGTTGCTGCACGTGATACCGCGCTCAACCGCGCCGGGCCAAACCGCTGTGGATAACTCATTGACTGAAGCCAGCGCGAGCGTGCGCATCACCCATCGCGGCGGCCTGCACGCACGGCCGGCGGCGCTGATCCGCAAAACCGCCGAGGGCTTCAGCAGCCAGGCGCAGTTGCATTTCGGCGCCAAGTCGGCCGCCTGCAACAGCCTGATCGGCGTGCTGGGCCTGGGGATAGGCGAAGGCGACGAGGTGCGCGTGACGTGCCGCGGCAAAGACGCCGAGGCCGCGTTGCAGGCGCTGGTCGCAGCGCTGTCAGTCGCGGTCAAGGAGGCACCCCCAGCGCCGCTCGTCGCGGCGCCACGGCGGGCGAATACCGAAGCCGGTGTATTGCAAGGCGTGTGCGCGGCACCCGGGCTGGTCTGTGGCCCACTGTTCCGCCTGGCGGGTATCGAGCTGCCGGCAGACCTCGGCCAGCATCGCGCCGACGAACAACTGCAACGCCTGGACGCGGCCCTGGAGCAGGTGCGCGGCGAAATCCGCAAGACCCTGGACCACGCCCGGCAACGCCAGGCCGTCGAGGAAGAAGAGATCTTCGCCGCCCACCTCGCCCTGCTGGAAGACCCGACCCTGCTGGAAGCCGCCACCGCAGCCATCGAACAGGGCAGCGCCGCCACCCATGCCTGGCGTGATGCAATCCAGGCGCAATGCGCAGTGTTGCTGGCCCTGGGCAAACCGCTGTTCGCCGAGCGCGCCAATGACCTGCGCGACCTGCAGCAGCGGGTCCTGCGCGCGCTGCTCGGCGAAGCCTGGCACGTCGAATTGCCCGCCGGGGCGATTGTCAGCGCGCACGAACTGACGCCGTCGGACTTGCTGCAACTGAGCGCACAAAACGCGGCCGGTATCTGCATGGCCGAAGGTGGCGCCACCTCCCACGTGGCGATCCTTGCGCGGGGCAAAGGCCTGCCGTGTGTGGTCGCGTTGGGCGCAGAAGTGCTCGATGTGCCGCAAGGCCAGCGCGTGGTGCTCGACGCCGGCAACGGTCGCCTGGAACTGGCGCCCAGCGAAGCGCGCCACGCCGAAGTGCACCAGATTCGCGACGTGCAGCAACGCCGTCGCCAGCAGCAACAGGCCCAGGCCGGGCAACCGGCGCACACCCTCGATGGCGTGCGCATCGAGGTAGCGGCCAATGTCGCCTCCAGCGCCGAGGCCCAACTGGCCTTTGCGAACGGCGCCGACGGCGTCGGCCTGCTGCGCACAGAATTCCTCTTCGTTGACCGCCGCACTGCGCCGGACGAACAGGAACAGCGCCAGGCCTATCAAGCCGTGCTGGATGCGATGGGCGACAAGTCGGTGATCATCCGCACCATCGACGTCGGCGGTGACAAGCAGCTCGACTACCTGCCGCTGCCTGTCGAGGCCAACCCGGTGCTGGGCCTGCGCGGGATTCGCATGGCCCAGCTGCGCCCGGAATTGCTCGACCAGCAGCTGCGCGCGTTGCTGCAAGTCAGCCCGCTGGAGCGCTGCCGCATCCTGCTGCCGATGGTCAGCGAGGTCGACGAACTGCTGCAGATCCGCCAGCGCCTGGATGAGCTGTGCGCTGAGCTGGAACTGACCCAACGCCCGGAGCTGGGGGTCATGATCGAAGTGCCCGCCGCCGCGCTGATGGCCGAGCAGTTGGCCAAGCATGCGGACTTTCTGTCCATCGGCACCAATGACCTGTCCCAGTACACCCTGGCCATGGACCGCGACCACGCCGGCCTCGCCGCGCGGGTCGATGCCTTGCACCCGGCCTTGCTGCGGTTGATCCACCAGACGTGCGTTGGCGCCGCCAAGCATGGGCGTTGGGTTGGGGTATGTGGCGCCCTGGCATCCGACCCGCTGGCGACGCCGGTCCTGGTCGGCCTGGGGGTCAGCGAGCTGTCGGTGAGTGCGCCGCAAATCGGAGAAATCAAGGACCGTGTCCGTCACCTGGACGCGGCGCAATGCCGGCAACTGAGCCAAGGGCTGCTCGACCTGAGCAGCGCCAGGGCAGTTCGCCAAGCCTGTCAACACCACTGGCCGCTGAGCTGACAACAACAAGAAAAAGGAGACCCGCCATGTACCAATTATTCATCGAAGGGCTGCAACGCCTGGGCCGCGCGCTGATGCTGCCCATCGCGATCTTGCCGATTGCCGGCCTGCTGCTGCGCCTGGGTGACACCGACCTGTTGAACATCGCCGTCATGCACGATGCCGGGCAGGCAATCTTCGCCAACCTGGCGCTGATCTTCGCCATCGGCATCGCCGTGGGCTTTGCCCGCGACAACAACGGCACCGCCGGGCTGGCCGGAGCCATTGGCTACCTGGTGATGGTCTCCACGCTCAAGGTGATGGACTCGACCATCAACATGGGCATGCTCGCCGGTATCGCCAGCGGGCTAATGGCCGGTGCGCTGTATAACCGCTTCAAGGACATCAAGCTGCCGGAGTACCTGGCGTTCTTCGGCGGGCGACGGTTCGTGCCGATTGTCACCGGGTTTTCGGCGGTGGCCCTGGGAGTGATCTTTGGCCTGATCTGGCCGCCGATCCAGCACGGCATCAACAGCTTCGGCGTGCTGCTGATGGAAAGCGGCAGCTTCGGCGCGTTCGTGTTTGGTGTGTTCAACCGCCTGCTGATCGTCACCGGCCTGCACCATATCCTCAACAACATGGCGTGGTTTGTGTTCGGCAGCTTTACCGACCCGGTGACCGGCGCGGTGGTCACCGGCGACCTGACCCGCTACTTTGCCGGCGACCCCAAAGGCGGCCAGTTCATGACCGGCATGTTCCCGGTGATGCTGTTCGGCCTGCCCGCCGCGTGCCTGGCGATGTACCGCAACGCCCTGCCGGAGCGGCGCAAAGTGATGGGCGGGATTTTCCTGTCGATGGCGCTGACCTCGTTCCTCACCGGCGTGACCGAGCCGATTGAATTCGCCTTCATGTTCCTGGCGCCGTTCCTGTACCTGATCCACGCGCTGCTCACCGGCCTGTCGATGGCGCTGACCAATATGTTGAATATCCACCTGGGCTTCACGTTCTCCGGTGGGTTTATCGACATGGTGCTGGGCTGGGGTAAATCCACCAATGGCTGGCTGGTGGTCCCGGTTGGCCTGGCATATGCCGCGATCTACTACAGCGTCTTCAGTTACTGCATCCGCCGCTTCAACCTGAAAACACCGGGCCGCGAGGATATCCAGGTGGCGCAGGCTGAAGCGATGACTGATAACCAGCGCGCCACGGCTTATATCCAGGCCTTGGGCGGCGCGGCGAACTTGCTCAGTGTCGGGGCCTGCACCACGCGCCTGCGATTGGAGATGGTCGACCGCAACAAAGCCGTGGATGCCGAGTTGAAAGCCCTGGGGGCGATGGCCGTCGTGCGGCCTGGCAATGGGGGCAGCCTGCAAGTGGTGGTCGGGCCACTGGCTGACAGCATTGCCGATGAAATTCGGCTGGCCATGCCATCGTTTGTGGCCAGCGCACCGGCGGCAGGAACGCCTGTGGATAAGTCGATCGCCGTGAATGTGCAGGAAGCCGAGCAATGGCTGAGCGCACTCGGCGGTCGCGCGAATGTGCGCCAGCTGGAAGCGGTGGCGATGACCCGGCTGCGGGTGGAACTGGGCGATGATTCGGAGTTGTCCGAAGCTCAACTGACGGCGCTCGGGTGCCAGGGGGTGAGCCAGCTGGACAGCGGTGTGTGGCACCTGCTGATTGGCGACAAGGCGTCGGGGTTGAGCGAAGCGCTTGAACGGTTGGTCAATGCCCGCGAGGTTGGCGCCAAGGTATAGCGCAGCGGTGGCAGTGCGGGCCATTCGCGGGCAAGCCCGCTCCCACAGTTGATCGGTGCCCGACCGGGCAATGCGGTCGGAGCGGGCTTGCAGTCGCGGTCGCTGAATGTGCAGCGACTGCAGAAGATGCGTGAGGCGGGCTCCGACGGACAACCCGAAAGGTTCGTGGAAAATCTCCGAAAACTGGAGATATCACAGACGGCAAAAACCCGACTTAAGTCGGGTTCTTTGATAGCGATTCATGCCTAAGCAGATACCGAACGTTGCTCGGCTTCGTAATGGCGGGTCTGAAAAGGCATTAACGCTTGAGCCTTCAATCCCAGCCCTTCACTCAAACCCCACGACACCGCCAACTCATCGCGGCGACTGCCAAGCGCAACAGTACCCTGCCGTTTTACCTCTTGTTTGGACGCAGCAGCCTGAAAAAGCTCAAGCACCTTCAGCACTTCGACTACCCGACTGTCTGTCGCACACGAAAAGCGCGTGAAACGCTCCAGCAAATAACCTGCGCGACGAAGCTCCACCTCACTGGAGTGTACTTCCAGAAACGCCTTTACCTCTCCCACAAGACTAGTGTCTGAATACCAAACCGCTTTTGCCGCGCAGACAAGGGCACTGTCATCAGCCTGATTCAGCGGACTTTTGACCAGCATATCCAAGGCATCGGAGAGGACAGGACCGTTAATAGGCTTCATCAACTTCAGTTTCCAGGTAATCGTGCAAGATATTGGTCAGTACAGAGGCAGGTGGTTCCTTGTTGCCAACATACATATCAATTGCCTGCAATGCCAGCCGACGGAACTCAGTGGTCACAATGAACCCAGCCCTGAGCAGGGCCATGATGTCGCCTACATCCTGATCAGTAGCTCGACCCAGCTTGGAGATCGCAATGTCGATAGGTGCAGCAATATGCAGATGCAGTGCAGACTCAGCAGTAAACTCTGCCAGGGGAATACTTCGCTCCCAATAATCCTCGTGAAGCGGACCAAAGCCGGTGTTGTATTGAAGGTCGTAATTGAGCTCCATGACACGGCCAGACTGCTCGTCGAAAAATTGCTCTGGAAACTCTGCCAGTAACGTCTGCAGGCGCAACTTGTGGTGAATATTCGTGCAATAAATCTCCGCATCAACGTCCGTGGATACACGGTGGTGGGTATATAGGTGGACAGCACAGCCACCGAACACGATGACCTTGACTGCTCCTGGCTTTGCTCCCTCAAGGATCAATTCCACTTCAATGGATTTGAACATTGAAATCAGTGCTTGTCCGAGTGAGCTACTCGTATTGAGGCGCGGAGCGACAACATAAGGAGTTTCCATTTCTTGAATCTCAAGCCAGTGCAACACTGCTGAACGGGCCTTGAACTCAAATCCCGATCACTGAATGGTCAGTGACCAACAAAGGCTATTCAGCAGAGTTCCGAGGGACAACCCGAAAGGTTTGTGGGAAATCTCCGAGACTCGCTGTGTTCAACCCGCCGCGCTATCCATGAACGCCGGGCAAGTCACCAGGATGTGTCGGCACCTGCCTGCGCTAGTTATCTACCGCCTGGTCAACTTCCCGCCTGCGCATTCTGAGGGTTCTTACCCCCAGCATGGAGAGCGTGCCTGTGAGCACCACACCCCAGACCTTTGAAGGCATCAAGGGCCACCTCAACCAGATCGGGCATCACTTGCTCCAGGTCGAGTCGCCGTTAGTCCCCGAACACACTCCGTCCGTAGCCCTGGCTTATCTGGAGCGCATCAATCGGATCCTGACGAATTACCGCCAGCAATTCCTGGCCAAGAGCCGGCCCCTCTATCAAGGACTGACGTCAAGCAATCTGCCCACCCAAGTGACGGCGCTCAAGACCACACTGAACGCTCACCTGCTGCACCTCGATCGCTATGAGCAAATCGATGGCAAGCCCCTTAAATCCTTCATGACGTTTGACGCCGGGTACACGGCGCTGGCCAACGAAACGGCGCTGAGTGCCGAGGACCGCCTGCTGCATCCGCAGCAACAGGCCATGCTTGAGCGTGTGCCGCTGGGTATCACGTTGCGCCCAGGCTTGTATGCGTTGAGCTTCAGCTACCAGCAACGCACCGTCGAACTGGCGGGCGCCTTTGTGCTGACGGAAAAATCCAGCCCGCAGGTCGCCGACCTGACATCTGCGCCGCCGGTTGGGGAAGTGATGCTGTACACCCCTGCGCGCGGCATCGAGTGCTTCGGCTCACTGGCGCAGTTGAACAGCCAATGGCTGCAGGCGATGGACGATGCCGAGCAACGGCGCACCTTCATGCACCTGCTGCCCGCGCGCTATGGCGATATCACGCCAGGGGCGATCTGGCCGCTGGCGCTGACGCCGATCAGTGACAAACCGCTGTTTGAACACACCTATGACGCGCTGATCGACAAGCGCACCCAGGACATCGAGCGCGCCTTGAGCCTGGAGGACAACCCGACGCACGACGCCGCCCAACTGATTGACGCACTGGACCGTGCCATCACCGCAGCGTTGCCGGACTTCAACGCACGCCTGGGCTGGCGCGCACGACAGCTACTGGAGCGCTACCTGCGCCAGAGCGCGCCGGATTGGTATCGCAGCGCCAGCGACACCCGTCGCGTCACGCTCGCCACCCACCTGGCAAGTTACAACGAGGCCCGCGAGCAACTGCTCGACCTGCTGGGCCCGGTCACCACACCTGAAGACCTGGCGCGCTACCAATGGCTCGAACGCTTGAGCGATGAACTGGACATCCACGACCTGGCGCCACAGGACCTGATGATCAGCACTCGGCGCTACGTCGATCCTATCGGCGAATATGAACACGAGCGCAGCCTGATCGACCTGGCCCTGCGCGGGCTGCAAACCGGCGACGCGCTGGCGGGCTCGGACTTCCTCACCAAAACCACCCTGACCTACCAGGATGCCCCCCTGCCCAAGGCCTACCGGGACCTGACACCTGCCTGGCTGGTGGAGACGCTGGGCACGTTGCAACCGCGTATCGAGTTCGCCGACCTGCAACAACAGATGCATGCCAAACCGGCCGTCAGCCAGGCGATCGAACGGATGCTCGACCAACGCATCAACGCACTGGCGTACACCGCCGTGTTGCAGGGGCATCTCAGTGACGAGGACTACGGGCTGATCACCGACCTGCGCCAGGGCAACGCCCCCCACCTCAGCGCCGCCACGCTGTCGCTGCATGAAGCGCAGTTGCAGGACCTGTGGGTGTTGCGCAAAACCGACGCCAGCGGCGCTGTAATCCGCCTGCTGCTGTGCACGCCGCAAGCGCCTCGGGACCAGCAGTTCCTGGTGTTCAACAGTGAGGGCGAGTGCCGAAGCCATATTCTTGGCTGGAGCCTGGACAACGGCACGCGGCATCCGCCAGGCACGCTCACCGACTACCTGATCAAGCGGGTTGCGCTGCGTTTTCGCGCAGCAATGACACACGTATTGACCAGCATGAGCATCGAGCCAGGTGCGCATGAATCCATAGAAATCAGCTTCGGCCACATCGGCAGCCACGCCGCGTGCCTCAAGGCCATGGCGGCGCATGTGCTGGCCACACGGGTCGATGACTATGAATTCAGCACCCCGAACTGGTTCCGCTCCACCAGCATCGACACCCGCCAGAAGCTATTGAAGCTGGTGGAAGACGGCGAGGGCGCGCTGCTCACCTATAACGAGTTTCCGCTGTCTGACGCAAAGTTCCCAAGCTTCAATGATTATCTGCATGAACAGGCCAGACAGCGCCTGAACCTGCTGTTGGGACGTAAGGGCAACGATGTGGACCCCGACACCGTGTGGGCCTTCTCGCCCCCGGCATTGATAGGCTCATCGCCCCCTGCGCCCATGACCTACACGCAGCTGTACCGCGACGGTTACGCCGATGGCGTGGGTTTTCTCGACGAGAAATTCTCCCGCTCAGCGCGGTTCAGAGGCCCTAAGGGTGTTGACCTGAGCCCGATCACGGGGCCCACGGGCGCGCTCACGGTGGCGCGCTCGGTGACGGGCACCTGGGTCGGCCAACGCTACATCAACAAGGTCAAGGCCCAACTGCTGAACGTCGGCAGTGCGGACTATGACCTGCGACGCAATGCGACCCTGGCCATCACTCAGCGCCAGATGCAGAACGCCGGCCTTGAATGCCGCCTGCAGGGGGAGATCGCCGGAAGTGATTGGGCATGGCTGGAGCGCAGTATCGCCAGCATAGGCGAGACCGCCCCCGCCACGCGCACCACTTATGCGATCCATCGCCTGCTGCTGGATGGCGAATGGGTAATGGGAAATTTCCTCTTCAGCCATGCCGGTTTCCCGACAGTGCTCTACACCCCCAATGCACCGGATGGCATCAGCTTTCGCGAGGCTCGGCAGTTCAACTACCTGCTGAAAAAAATCCCCGCCATGCTCGGTTACTTCACCCAGCGGGTGGGTACCCGATCCCAGGTCAGGGTGCGTGCCTTCCTGGATGCCGCCAAGGCACAGCTGCCCGAGGGCCTGAACCGCACCGACATCAGCCCGCCACGCTATGATTCGACCCGCGAGCAAACACCGCTGCAGGATCTGCGCCGCGCCCTGTATGACATGCCGCTGCAGCGCAAGATCGACGACATTGAAGGCACCACGAACAACCGCACCCGAATGGTCACCGGCATCCTGTGGACCTGCGTGGAGTGGGTCACCGCCATCGCCACTGCGCCGTTCCCGACTCTCAGCTTGAGCCTGGGCATGCTGTTGGCATTCAAGGACGGCATGCTGGCCCTGCACGCTTATCAGCAGGGTGACAACGAAGCGGCCGTGGAGCACTTGATCGGTTACGTGCTCAACAGCGCCGGCGCAGCGTTCACCGACCTGCGCCCGGCGCTGGTTTCGCTCAAGCAGCTTGCACGTCCGGGCGTACGCCAAGTCGCCAAAAGCAGCGCGTTGTCGAGCGAGCGGTTGAACCTGGTCGAGCCGCTGCAACCCAAGCCGCCGGCGCCGCAGAACATGCAACCCGTGCTGTTTGACGGTGAAGCCCTGTGGGCGAAAAACACCCCGGACCCGATCGGTCGCTATTTGCTCTACCGGCTCGACCCGGCCACCGGCAAGCTGGTTTCCACCACCCGCGTGGCAGCCCCTGACGCGCAAGGCGTGTGGCGCCGTACCGGGGTCGCCGGTGGCGCGCCCAAATATGAAAGGCTACCCGACACACCGCAGCAGCTCACACCCTATGAGATGCCGGCAAAGTACGCGAGCAAACTGGAGCCGGTCCTCAACCCGCAGGTGCGCGAAGGGATGATGCGCTGGTCTGAATGGAATTTCGACTCGCCGAACGTGATTCTGGGCAATGCTGCGGTGGAACTCAAACCCCTGCGCACCGCGTACCTGCAACAGGCCGAACGCCTGGCCACGGACGCCGAGGATTTTTTCAAGAACCTCGACCCGCTGCCCGTTCGCGCTGATCCACCGGCGATCGACGCCAGCATGCCGTTCGCGCAACTGCTCGCCAGCGACGCCTTCAGCGCCAACAAGAACCTGGTGATCGGCGCGATACCCGGCTCCATCGCCAGCAAACAACTGCTGATCACCCAGATGGACACCTTGATCAGCAAAGGCTTCAAACACCTCTATATCGAGTACCTGCCCACCGATGTCTTCCGCTCGAAACTGCAGAAGCTCAACAGCGGCAAATCCTGGCTACACATTGAAAAGCACCTCAAGGCTGTGGATAAAGCCTTGGGCTTTGCCGAAAACGCCGAGTATTCCTACGTCAGCCTGGTGCGCAAGGCCCAGGAAAAGGGCATGAAGGTCAACGCCCTGGACGCCTCCACGTCTTACCTGCTGGACGATGCCCTGCTGATGGGCGACACCCCACCGACTCTGCCACGCAGCAACAGTGTGAGGAATTTCTACTCCCACAAGGCCATTGAGGCCGATGCGCTCAACGAGCTGGATGAGCGCTGGATAGCCTTGGTGGATCATTCCCGCGTGCGCACGTTCGAGGGCACCCCAGGCCTGGCAGACCTGCAGGACGCCGTCGCATTGCGCGTGGTGGATGTGGCCGCGGATCAGCCTGTCGGCGTGTGGCTCGACGCGCCGGGCGCCATTGCCGGTGACTCGCTGGCCAAGGGCGATTACCGCCTGACCCTGCAGACCCCGTACACAGCGCCCAAGGCTGCAGCGGCGTCCAGCGCGGTGGCGGATGCGGTGACGCATTACAGCGACTACGACATTGCCCCCGCACTACATGGCAGCATCACCCGCCAGGCGGAGGTGCCGCATGGGCTCAATCCCATCTATGTTCCGCAGAATCCGGCCCATCACGAAGCATTCCAGGCCTTCAAGGACGCCAGGCATCGCTTGAGTACAGATGCAAAAAACTACCTGGACACCCACGTACCGCCAACCCGGCCAGATCCCGCCATCCTGGCTTCGCCCAAGCCTGCGGAGGCGTTCCTGGACAACCTGCGCCAGAGCGACTTCGCAGGGCTCGTAATCGGTGAGGGTCAAATTGCACGATCCAGCAAGCGGTGGCTGCGCGAGTCGATGGGGAAACTCAAGACGCTGGGATTCAAGACGCTTTACGTGGAGCACCTGCTGACCGATATGCATCAGGCCCAGCTGGATCTGTTCTTGACCACGCAACGGCTTCCGGACGACCTCAAGCGCTACCTCAAACAACTGGATCGGGGTTACATGCCCAATTACAAAGGCAGCGACACCTATACCGAGGTTGTCCAGGCGGCGGCCAGGCACGGCCTGCGCATCCGCGCCCTGGACTGCATCGCCAGTTACAACATCAAGGGGCTGGCGGAGAAAGACCTGGCCCGCAACCAGATGTTCAGCTACTTCGCCTCCAAGGTCATCGCGGCCGACCAGGCGGCGCACGGGCCTCACAAATGGGTCGCCTTCGTTGGCAGCACTCACACCAACATGAACCTGGGCGTTCCGGGCCTGGCGGAACTGCAAGGCGCGGTCAGCCTGCATGTCAGGGATACGGCGCCGGCATTGGCCAAGAACATTCGTCCGGGTGGCTGGGAGACCCTGCACGAGGGCATTAGCCCGAGGGCCTTGCGCGGCGATTTCATACTCGACGCCGGCGTTGCCGGAACCCAGGCTCCAGCCCCCTTTGTGCCTGCGGACAGGTCGCGCTTGAACCGACCCGGCTTGTACCTGATCGAACGCCCGTCGCCGTCACAGAGCAACCTGGTGCATCACTCCCGCAGCGGGGAGATCGTCTCGACACCGATCAAGATCGATAAGGATGGGCTGTTTTATGTCGACCGCTGGGCGCCGATGCAAGGCCAGCGCTTCAGCCACGAAAAGATATTGATCGACGCGTTGCATGTTGAAGTGAGGTTAGTCCCCGCACCGTAAAGTGTCAGCTGCGGCTGGATGACAGCCATAAAAAACCCGCTGGCCAACCTGGCCCAGCGGGTTTCTTGATGACAGCTTGCGGGTCAGAAATCCGCCAACTGCCACACTTCATAAGCCGGTGTTTCATAGGGGTGGCTGAGTTTCAGCGCGGCCACAACAGCCACAATCAGCTCATCCGCCACCACCAGCTCAACCTTCCATTCCTCAACCACTTCCACCTGGCCGACTTGCCCGATAAACGGCTGGCTGCCGTCCAACGCGCGAAATTGGCCCTGGCCCAGCACTTGCCAGGCGCAGCTGTCGTAGTCGCCGATGCGCCCGCCGCCGGCTGCGAAGACGGCGGTTTTCACCGTCTCTACATGGCTGTCGGGTACAAAGAAGCTGAGCTTGTACACCGCCTTAGTTCACCCACACGCGCGCGTTGCGGAACATGCGCATCCAGGCGCCGTCTTCGTTCCACTCTTCCGGGCGCCACGAGTTCTGCACCGCACGGAACACACGCTCAGGGTGCGGCATCATGATGGTCACGCGACCGTCACGGCTGGTGAGACCGGTGATCCCGCGCGGCGAGCCGTTCGGGTTGGCCGGGTAGGTCTCGGTGACCTTGCCGTGGTTGTCGACAAAACGCATGGCCACGCAACCGGACAGGTCGGCTTCGAGCAAGGCTTCTTCGCTTTCGAACTCGGCATGACCTTCACCGTGGGCGATGGCGATTGGCATACGCGAACCGGCCATGCCTTGCAGGAAGATCGAGTTGGATTCCTGCACCTGCACCATCGCAACACGGGCTTCGAACTGCTCGGAACGGTTACGCACGAAGTGCGGCCAGAACTCGCTGCCCGGGATCAGCTCGTGGAGGTTGGACATCATCTGGCAACCGTTGCACACACCCAGGGTGAAGCTGTCGTTGCGTTCGAAGAAGCCCTGGAAGGCGTCGCGGGCACGGCTGTTGAACAGGGCCGACTTGGCCCAGCCTTCACCGGCACCCAGCACGTCGCCGTAGGAGAAACCGCCGCAGGCCACCAGGCCTTTGAACTCGTTGAGGTCAACGCGACCGGCGAGGATGTCGCTCATGTGCACGTCGATCGCATTGAAGCCGGCACGGTCGAACGCGGCCGCCATTTCCACCTGGCCGTTGACGCCCTGCTCACGCAGTACGGCAACTTGTGGGCGAATACCTTTCTTGATGTACGGCGCGGCGATGTCCTGGTTGACGTCGAAGCTGAGCTTGGTGCTCAGGCCCGGGTTGTCTTCTTCCAGGATCACGTCGAATTCCTGCTCGGCGCAGTCGGCGTTATCGCGCAGGCGTTGGATCTGGTAGCTGGTCTCGGACCACTGGCGTTGCAGCAAGCGGCGCTGGCCGGCAAACACGGTGTCGCCATTGAACGAGATGTTGATCTCGCCGTTGTTGATCGGCTGGCCGATCACCGCCACGCAGTCGTCCAGGCCAGCGGCGCTGAACTGTGCGAGTACGTCCGGGGTTGCGTCCTGGCGCACCTGGATCACCGCACCCAACTCTTCGTTGAACAGGATGCCGTTGATTTCGGCAGCATCTTCGGCAACGCTGTCGAGCACGATGTTCAGGCCGCAGTGACCGGCAAACGCCATCTCGACAACGCTGGTCAGCAGGCCGCCGTCGGAACGGTCGTGGTAAGCCAGCAGGTGGCCATCGGCGTTGAGGCCCTGGATCACGGCGAAGAAGGCCTTGAGGTCTTCGGCATCGTCGACGTCCGGCGCCTGCTTGCCGAGCTTGCCGTGGGTTTGTGCGAGGATCGAGGCGCCCATGCGGTTCTGGCCGCGACCGAGGTCGATCAGGATCAGGTCGGTGGTGCCCTTGTCCATGCGCAGTTGCGGGGTCAGGGTCTGGCGAATGTCGGTGACCGGGGCGAAACCGGTGACGATCAGCGACAGCGGGGAGGTGACGCTCTTGTCCACGCCTTCATCGTTCCAACGGGTGGCCATGGACATCGAGTCCTTGCCCACCGGGATGGTGATGCCCAGCTCAGGGCACAGCTCCATGCCGACCGCTTTTACGGTGTCGTAAAGACGCGCGTCTTCACCCGGGTGACCAGCAGCGGACATCCAGTTGGCCGACAATTTGATATCGGACAGCTTGCCGATGCGCGAGGCTGCGATGTTGGTGAGGGTTTCACCAATGGCCATGCGGCCCGACGCCGGGGCGTCCAGCAGGGCCAGCGGCGTACGCTCGCCCATGGCCATGGCTTCGCCGGTGTAGACGTCGAAACTGGTGGCGGTGACGGCAACGTCGGCCACGGGAACCTGCCACGGGCCGACCATTTGGTCACGGGCCACCAGGCCGGTGATGGTGCGGTCGCCGATGGTGATCAGGAAGCTTTTGCTCGCCACGGCCGGGTGGTGCAGCACGCGTTCGATGCTGTCGGCCAGGTCGAGGGTGCTTGGGTCGAAATCATCGCCCAGCTCGGCTTCACGTACCGCCGAACGGTGCATGCGCGGGGCCTTGCCCAGCAGCACTTCGAGCGGCATGTCGACCGGGCTGTTGCCGAAGTGGCTGTCGGTGACGGTCAGTTGCGGCTCGGCAGTGGCTTCGCCGACCACGGCAAACGGGCAGCGCTCGCGTTCGCAGATGGCCTGGAAGCGTGCGAAGTCTTCGGCGCCGACGGCCAGCACGTAGCGTTCCTGGGATTCGTTGCTCCAGATTTCGTGCGGGGCCATGCCCGGCTCGTCGTTTGGAATGTTGCGCAGTTCGAAACGGCCGCCGCGGTCGCCATCGTTGACCAGTTCCGGGAAGGCGTTGGACAAACCGCCGGCGCCGACGTCATGGATGAAGCTGATCGGGTTCTTGTCACCCAACTGCCAGCAACGGTCGATGACTTCCTGGCAGCGACGTTCCATCTCAGGGTTTTCACGCTGCACGGAAGCAAAATCCAGGTCTGCCGAGCTGGTGCCGGTGGCCATGGAAGAGGCTGCGCCGCCACCCAGGCCGATCAGCATCGCCGGGCCGCCGAGCACGATCAGCTTGGAGCCGACCAGGATCTCGCCTTTCTTGACGTGTTCTTCACGGATGTTGCCCATGCCGCCGGCCAACATGATCGGCTTGTGGTAGCCGCGCACTTCATCGCCACGCGGGGTGGTGATGGATTGTTCGAAAGTACGGAAGTAACCGGTCAGCGCCGGACGCCCGAATTCGTTGTTGAACGCGGCGCCGCCCAGTGGGCCTTCGATCATGATGTCCAGCGCGGTAACGATGCGCTCAGGCTTGCCGTACGGCACTTCCCACGGCTGTTCGAAGCCCGGGATCTGCAGGTTGGACACGGTGAAGCCGGTCAGGCCAGCCTTGGGCTTGGCGCCACGGCCGGTTGCACCTTCGTCACGGATCTCGCCGCCGGAACCGGTGGCTGCGCCCGGGAACGGGGCAATCGCGGTCGGGTGGTTGTGGGTTTCAACCTTCATCAGGATGTGCACCGGCTCCTGCACCGCGCCGTACTGGCGGGTCTCAGGGTCCGGGAAGAAACGGCCGGCAACGGAGCCGACGATCACCGAGGCGTTGTCCTTGTAAGCCGACAGAACGCCTTCGCTGTGCATCACGTAGGTGTTCTTGATCATGCCGAACAGGCTTTTTTCCTGGCTCTCGCCGTCGATATCCCAACTGGCGTTGAAGATCTTGTGACGGCAATGCTCGGAGTTGGCCTGGGCGAACATCATCAGTTCGATGTCGTGCGGGTTGCGCTTCAAGCCGTTGAAGGCGTTGACCAGGTAGTCGATCTCGTCTTCGGCCAGGGCCAGGCCGAGTTCGGTGTTGGCCTTCTCGAGGGCGGCGCGGCCACCGCCAAGCACGTCAATCGCGGTCAGCGGCTTGGGCTCGGCGTGGCTGAACAGACCGGCGGCCTGTTCCAGCTGGCTGACGATGATCTGGGTCATGCGGTCGTGCAGGCTGCTGGCGATCAGCTCGGCCTCGGCATCGCTGAACTGCCCGGCTACATAGAAGGCAATACCGCGTTCCAGGCGCTGGATTTTCTCCAGGCCGCAGTTGCGGGCGATGTCGCTGGCCTTGCTCGACCAGGGCGAGATGGTGCCGAACCGTGGCAGAACCAGGAACAAGCGGCCGGTCGGCTTTTGAACGGGAACGCTGGGGCCGTACTTCAGAAGGCGTGCGAGCACTTGCTGTTCGTCGGCGGTCAAGACGCCGGTAACGTCGGCGAAGTGAGCAAATTCAGCATACAAGCCTGTAACAGCTGGAACCTTCTGGCTCAGTTGCTCAAGGAGTTTGCTGTGGCGAAAGGCAGAAAGGGCAGGAGCGCCGCGCAGGATCAACATCTTCGGGACAGCCTCGGGAAGGGGGTGTGCTTTGAGGCCGTGCATTCTAGCGTAAACCATCGCCAACGGCACCCGAAACGGCACCAGTGGCCGCTGCCGGACGTCAGTTGGCACGGTTTGCACGGTATCGGGGCGTTTTCCCGGGTATTCGGAGCAGTTATTTTAACCGTCACAATCGGCTGCCAGGCCACGTTTCTGCGGGCTGCAGCACAGTTTTGCCGGCGCTAGCAGACAAGTCCCATGCTGTCGAGATATGGCGCCGTGGGCCGTTTGCGTATACTGCGCACATGTTCTCCCCTACTGCTTTGCGCCCGCGATGCGCCAAATGGCTCATCGCAACCGGACTCTTCCTGATGCTCAGCGCCTGTGTTGATAAACCCAGCACGCTCGAGCGAATCAAGGAGGATGGCGTATTGCGGGTGATCACCCGGAACAGCCCGGCGACTTATTTCCAGGACCGCAACGGTGAAACCGGTTTCGAATACGAACTGGTCAAGCGCTTTGCCGATGACCTGGGCGTGAAACTGGAGATCGAGACCGCCGACAACCTCGATGACCTGTTCGGCCAGTTGGGCAAACCCAACGGTCCGGTGCTCGCCGCCGCCGGCCTGGTCAGCAGCGAGCAGCGCCAGCAGCAGGTGCGTTTCTCCCACCCTTACCTGGAAGTCACCCCGCAGATCATCTACCGCAACGGCCAGTCACGCCCGACCAACGCGGCGGACCTGGTGGGCAAGAAGATCATGGTGCTCAAGGGCAGTACCCACGCCGAACAACTGGCGGAGCTGAAAAAGCAGAATCCTGCGATTGAATACGAAGAATCCGATGCCGTTGAAGTAGTCGACCTGCTGCGCATGGTCGACGAGGGGCAAATCGACCTGACCCTGGTGGACTCCAACGAAGTCGCGATGAACCAGGTGTACTTCCCCAACGTGCGCGTGGCATTCGACCTCGGCAATGCCAGCAACCAGAGCTGGGCCGTGGCTGCCGGCGACGACAACAGCCTGCTCAACGAGATCAACAGCTACCTGGACAAGGTCGAGAAGAACGGCACCCTGCAGCGCCTGAAAGACCGCTATTACGGGCACGTCGATGTACTCGGATATGTCGGCGCCTACACCTTCGCCCAGCATTTGCAGCAGCGCCTGCCCAAGTACGAAAAGCACTTTCGCACCTACGCCAAGGAAGAAAAGGTCGACTGGCGCCTGTTGGCCGCCATCGGCTATCAGGAGTCCCTGTGGCAACCGGCGGTCACCTCCAAGACCGGCGTGCGCGGCCTGATGATGCTGACCCAGAACACCGCCCAGGCGATGGGCGTGTCCAACCGCCTGGACGCCAAGCAAAGCATCATGGGCGGCGCCAAGTACCTGGCCAAGATCAAGGATGAGCTGGACGACAGCATCGCCGAGCCGGATCGCACCTGGTTCGCCCTCGCCGCCTATAACGTCGGCACCGGGCACCTGGACGACGCGCGCCTGCTGGCGAAGAAAGAAGGCCTGAACCCGAACAAATGGCTGGACGTGAAGAAGATGCTGCCGCGCCTGGCGCAGAAGCAGTGGTACAGCAAGACGCGCTACGGCTATGCCCGGGGCGGCGAGCCGGTGCACTTCGTGGCGAACATCCGGCGCTACTACGACATCCTCACCTGGGTGACCCAGCCGCAGCTGGAAGGCAACCAGGTGGTCGAAGGCAACCTGCATGTACCGGGCGTCGACAAGACCAAGCCGCCGGAAGACACCCCGCAGCTGTAAGCCACTCCCCCAAACACCAGAAAACCAATGTGGGAGCGGGCTTGCTCGCGAAAGCGGTGTGTCAGTCGCTGAAGGTAGTGGCTGACCCACCGCTATCGCAGGCAAGCCAGCTCCCACATTTTGCAATGTATTCCAAGGTTGGAACCGGGTTGATCAGACCGCTCAAATGCCGGTGCGGCGCCCCGAATCACAAGCCCGAACAACGATCAAAACTGTGGGAGCGGGCTTGCTCGCGAAAGCGGTGTGTCAGTCGATACATTCAGTGACTGGCACTGCCTCTTCGCGAGCAAGCCCGCTCCCACATTTTTGATCTGCGCCTGGCTTCAGAGGCCAGTGAGCAGATGCACGACGCCGCCGGTCAATACCATCACTGCCGGCACACCCGCAGCCTTCAACGCCGACTCATCCAACCGTCCCGCGTCCTGCAGCTGCACGCGCACCCGTGTCAGTGCCACGCGCTGTTGCGACTTGAGGTTATCCGCGCCGCCCAGTGCACTCAGCACCTCGGCCGACAACCCACTCGGTGCTGGCGCCACCACGGTTTCGGCGATCAGATCCGGGGTCAGGGCTTTCCAGAACGCCCGCTGCAATTTCTCGAACATGCTCAGTGCTCCACGACAGGTGAGGTTTCAACAGTGGCCGCGCGATACCGGCGCACAGCCTCGCGCACCTGGCTGGCCTCCTCCAGGCCCAGCACGTGGCGGGCGAGGGTCTGGCAGCCGTCCAGGTCCAGCTCACGCACACCGGCCTTGATGGTCGGGATCAGCGGCACGCTGACCGACAATTCATCCACGCCAAGCCCGATCAACACCGGCACCGCCAGTGCTTCGGACGCCAGCGCGCCACACACCCCGACCCACTTGCCATGGGCATGCGCCGCCGTGACGGTGGTCGCGATCAGGCGCAGCACCGCCGGGTGAAAGCTGTCGGCCTGGCTGGCCAGGCGTGGGTGATCGCGGTCCATGGCCAGGGTGTACTGGGTCAGGTCATTGGTGCCGATCGAGAAAAAATCCACGTGCGGCGCAAACACGTCCGCCATCAGCGCCGCCGACGGTACTTCGATCATGATGCCCAGCTTCGGCAACTCGCTGAGCCCCAGCGCCAGCGCTTCCTCTTCAAGAATGCGGCGTGCCGCCTGCAGCTCCGACAGCAGGCTGACCATCGGCAACATGATATGCAGGCGTGTCAGCCCGGCACTCGCGAGGATCGCGCGAAACTGCTCGCGCAACAGCTCCGGGCGCTCCAGGCACAGGCGAATCCCGCGCAGACCGAGGAACGGGTTGGTCTCGCTGTCCATCGGCACGTACGCCAGCGGTTTGTCGCCGCCGACATCCAGGGTGCGCACCACCAGGTTGCGCTGCGGGCCCAAGGCGCGGGC
Source organism: Pseudomonas aylmerensis (assembly GCF_001702265.1). GTDB lineage: Bacteria > Pseudomonadota > Gammaproteobacteria > Pseudomonadales > Pseudomonadaceae > Aquipseudomonas > Aquipseudomonas aylmerensis. Next base: position 122,927 of record NZ_MAUE01000045.1, on the reverse strand, counting down.
GATGGCGCTGTAGGTCGCCGTCTGCTCATCCGGGCTGGGCGCGCGATTGCGATCCAGGTAGAGGAATTCCGAACGCAGCAGGCCGACGCCTTCGCCCCCCAGGGTCAGGGACTGTTCCACTTCCTGCAGCGAGGCGACGTTGGCAGTGACTTCAACATGATGGCCGTCGCGGGTGATCGCCGGCAACGAGGCCTGCGCCACTTCACGCTGGCGTCGCAGGACGTGCTGCTTGCGCGCCGTTTCCAGCTGTTCGATCTCGGCCAGGTTGGGGTCCAGGTGCAACTCGCCTTTGTCGGCATCCAGCAGGACCTGCTTGCCATTTGCCAGCGCCAGTACCTGTGCGGGCACCCCACAGATCGCCGGCAAGCCAAGGGCGCGGGCGAGGATTGCCACGTGGCTCGTCGCACCGCCACCGACGGTGACAAACCCCAGCACCTTGTGGGTGTCGAGACTGGCGGTTTGCGACGGCGTCAGTTGCTCGGCGATCAGGATCGCGCGCTCAGGCAAGTCCCAGGCACTGTCCTGGATCCCGAGGATCAGTTTCAGCACACGCTGGCCCACATCCGCCAGGTCTGCCGCACGCTCGGCGAGCAACGCATTGCCCAGGCCCTGGAACAATTTGGCGGTGGCCACCGTGGCGCTGTTCCAGGCGAACGCAGCGCTCTTGCCCTCGTCCAGCAGGCGGTGGGCTTGCTCCAGCAAGGTCGGGTCTTCGAGCAGTTCCTGATGGGCAGCAAAAATCTGCGCCTGGGCGCTGCCGGCAGCCTTGGCTTGCAGGGTTTGCAAGGCGTCGGTTGCCGCCTGCAGGCCACGCGCCAACGCCGCGCGCTCGGCAGCTAGCGTACTGCCCTGCTCAGTGATGCTCAGTTCGGGCTCAGCCACTTGAACCACCTGGCCGAACGCCGAACCCGGTGACGCACACACGCCGCGCAAGACACTCGCCGACGACACTGGCGCAACCACCTCGACCTCTTCAGCCGGCGCCGTCACGCGCTCGCCACAGCCTTGGGCCAACAACTCGACCAAGGCCGTGATCGCCGCCTCGGCGTCTGCCCCCGCGGCACTGACCTGCAAGGTATCGCCCTGCACGGTCTGCAGTGCCATGATCGCAACCAGCGACTTGGCGTTGGCACTCTGGGTCTGCTTGTGCAGGTAAATGCTCGCGGCAAAACCTTTCGCCGCCTGGGCAAACACGGCTGCCGGACGTGCATGCAAGCCGTTGGCATTGGGCAAGGTCAGCGGCTTGGAGAACAGCGCGTCGCCCTCTTCTTCCTCCGCACCTTCAGCCGCCTCGCCTGGGGACACCTGCAACAGCGGCTGCCCCACCGCCACCACGCCGTTGTCCGCCGCCAGCAGCGTAAACGGCTCGCCGCTGACCACCAGCATCAAGGTCAGCAGACTGCGGGCATTGAGTGCCACATAGTCGGCATCGAACTCGATCAGCACTTGCCCGGCCTCCACCCGCTGGCCTTCCACGACCCGCCGCGTGAAGCCCTGGCCCGCCAGGTTCACGGTGTCCAGGCCGATGTGCATGAGCACCTGGACGCCATTGTCGTCGGTGATGCTGACGGCATGACCACTGTCCTGGATATTGCTGATCACGCCCGCCAACGGTGCGCAGAGCGTCTGCGAGGTCGGGTCGATGCACAGGCCGTCGCCGATCAGACGGCTGGAGAACACCGGGTCGGGTACCCGGTCCAGGGCCAGCAGCACCCCGGACAGGGGCGCCAGCAGTTCCAAGGGTTGCGTTGTGGTCATGACTTCACCTGCTATTTTGTTCTGTAAAAATCATAGGGCGAACGACGGTCCAATGTGGGAGCTGGCTTACCTGCGATGCCGGCGACTCGGTTTCTCAGTAAGACCGAGGTGTTGCTATCGCAGGCAAGCCAGTTCCCACATAAAGCTCGCTCACTTGAATCCGAGCTATTTCCACCAATATTCGACTTGCACACCCACATTCGACCCATGCCGCGCCGTGCCATAGGCGCCGGTATCGGACAACGCCGAGCCCGCCGCCAGTTCATTCGCCGCACGCTTGGCCGCTTCGTTCCAGCTCGCATAGGTGTAATACAACCGCACTTCCGGCCGCGCCCAGAAATCCGGGCCGTTGGGCGACCAGGTCGGGGCGAAGGTAAATTTGCTCAGCTTGCGCGTGCCGCCGCTGGCCTCGACCTGATCATGGCCGAGTTCGGTGACCAGCTTGAACTGCTCGCTGATGGCGTACGCCGGGCGCACGCCGACCGACATCCAGGTCTGGTCCTGGCTGCCTGGGCGAATGTCCTTCTGGTACACCGCCTCGATCTGCCCGCCAAAACGCGGGGTCACTTGCCAGTCGAAAAACTCGACGGCGCGATAACTTTTGCTGCTGTTGTCCAGGAAGGTATTGCCGGTGTAGCCCAGGCCGGTGCCGGGGCCTTCGCCGTACTGCAGGGCGAACTTGTTCTTGCCGCCGAGGAAAGGCTTCTGCACGTGTTGCGCGGTGATTGCCCAGCCGCTGTTGGTGTCGCGCCCACCGGCCTTTTCGATGTAGCTCAAGCCCAACTCCAGCTCACCGCCGGGGTTGGTCTTGAAGCCCGCGACGTTGAAGTCGTGACGGGTGGCGTATTCCTTCTGGTACAGGTTGTCCTTGCGCGAAATGGCGTAGCTGTATTTCAGGTCGCCGATCAGCACGTCCTCGATGCCACCGCCCGTGGCGCTCTGGTTCCAGTAGTAGAAGTCGGAGATATGGATGTCATTACGCTTGTAGTAACGCCGACCGGCCCACACCGAACCGCCGTTGAGCGCGGGCAGGTTCGACCATTGCGCATACATCTGCGGCATGCGCGCCGAGCCGTTGTCCTCGCCCTGGAATTTAAGCGCGCGGTCGTACTTGTTGTACAGCGAGGCCATGGCGTCGACGCTGAGTACAGAGCCGTCGTCGAGGGTCAGCAGGTCCTGGCGCAATTCCAGCTCCGCATATTGCTCACATTCGTTGCCCAGGCGGTACTTGGTTTGCGCCCCCGGCAACTGGAAACATTGCTGTTTGCCACTGCCCGTGGAAGTCCCCGCGCCGCTACGCAAGTAACCGGCAAATTCCAGCGCCTGAGCGCCCAGTGGAAGGGTCAGGCAGGATGCGACGAGGCCCAGTTTTATTGTTGTTTTCATGCAGCGCTCCTTTTATTTTTATTGTTTTCTTACTTTTTTTTACCCGACACGATCCCTTGCAGGAGCCAGCTTGCTGGCGATAGCGGTCCGCCGAGCGATAGCGATCTGGAGGGCGCTATCGCCGGCAAGCCGGCGCCTACAGGGAATGGTGGTGCTTCAGTCTTTCAGGTGCAGGACGAACGATTCATAGGGGCGCAGTGCGACCGTGCCGGTGCGCTGCGGGCAATCGGGGTAGTTGCTGATCAGCAGGCGTTGTTCGCTGGCAGGGTTGATCACGTCATCCGGCAGCTGGATTTCGCATGGCGTGCCATAGAAGTTGTTCAGTACCAGCAAGCGCTCGCCCTGCCCCTCGCGCAGGTACGCCCAGACCTGCAAATGGTCCTGCAGCAGTTGGCGGTAAACGCCGGTCTGGATCAGCGGTTCGTGGCGACGCAAGTCGATCAGCGCGCGGTAGTGATGCAGCACCGAATCCGGGTCATCCAGTTGGCTCTGCGCATTGATCTGCGCTGCATTGGCCGGGATCCCGATCCACGGTTCGCCGCGACTGAAACCGGCATTCGCCTGGGTGTCCCACTGCATCGGCGTGCGGCTGTTGTCGCGGGACTTCTGCATGATCGCCGCCATGCTCGACGCCTCGGACTCACCGGCATCGCGCTTGAGACGAAAGATGTTCAGGGTCTCGACATCGCGGTATTGCTCGATCCGGTCGAACCCCGGATTGGTCATGCCCAGCTCTTCGCCCTGGTACACAAACGGCGTGCCCTGCAGGAAGTGCAACGCGGTGCCGAGCATCTTCGCCGAGACCACGCGGTGCTCACCGTCGTCACCGAAACGCGAGACCACCCGCGGCTGGTCGTGGTTACACCAGAACAGCGCGTTCCAGCCGCCACCGGCCTGCATGCCGAGCTGCCAGTCAGACAGAATCTGCTTGAGTTGCAGGAAGTCGAAGTCCGCCCTCACCCACTTCTGCAGGTTCGGGTAATCGACTTTCAGGTGATGAAAGTTAAACGTCATCGACAATTCTTTCGACGCCGGATTCGAGTAGCGGATGCAATGTTCCAGGCTGGTGGATGACATCTCGCCGACGTTGATCAGGTCATGGCCTTCGAAGACTTCGCGGTGCATTTCCTGCAGGTATTCATGCACGTTCGGGCCGTCGGTGTAGAAGCGGCGGCCGTCGCTGTGGTCTTCGGGAAAGTCCGCTGGCTTGGAGATCAGGTTGATCACGTCCAGGCGGAAGCCGCCCACGCCCTTGTCGCGCCAGAAGCGCATCAACTTGAACACCTCGGCGCGCACCTGGGGGTTGTCCCAGTTGAGGTCGGCCTGGGTGTGATCGAACAGGTGCAGGAAATACTGGCCGGTTTGCGCCTCGTATTCCCAGGCCGAGCCACCGAACTTGGATTCCCAGTTGTTCGGCTGGTCGCGCCAGATGTAGAAGTCGCGGTACGGGTTGTCGAGGCTGCTGCGCGCCTGCTGGAACCACGCATGCTCGATGGAGGTGTGATTGACCACAATGTCGAGCATCAGCTTGATGCCGCGCTTGGCCGCTTCGCTGATCAGCAATTCGCAATCGGCCATGGTCCCGTAGCTGGGGTCGATGGCGTAGTAGTCGCTGATGTCGTAGCCGTTGTCACGTTGCGGCGAGCGCAGGAACGGAGTGACCCACAGGTAATCCACGCCCAGCCATTTGAGGTAATCGAGCTTGTCCACGATGCCGAGCAGGTCACCGGTGGCGTTACCCGCGTGGCTGTGGAAGCTTTTGGGGTAGATCTGGTAGATCACCGAGTGTTGCCAGTCTTGCATGGTGGACTCCTTTGAAATGTGTGCGGGCCTTGCCGGCGATAGCGGTCGGTCAGGCGACGCGATAACCAGGCCGAACGATCTTCATGCTCAATGCACAGGTCAGAACAAACGGCACGACCATCGCCACCACCATCCCGATCACGAAGCTTGGGATGTACTGCGGAATGATCGAGATGAATCCGGGCAAGCCGCCGACACCGATGGCCGAGGCCTGCACCTTGTTCAGCGAGAGGAAAATACTGCCCAGTGCCGAGCCGAGCAGCGCGGCATAGAACGGAAATTTGAAGCGCAGGTTCACGCCGAACATCGCCGGCTCAGTGATGCCGAAGTACGCGGAAATCGCCGAGGTCGAGGCCATGCTTTTATCCCGCGCATTGCGGGTGGTGTAGAACACCGCGAGTGCTGCGCTGCCCTGGGCCAGGTTGGACATCACAATCATCGGCCAGATAAACGTGCCGCCCTGGGTGGAGATCAACTGCAGGTCCACGGCGAGGAACATGTGGTGCATGCCGGTGATCACCAGCGGCGCATACAACAGGCCGAAAATCGCCCCGCCGACCATCGGCGCCAGGTCAAACAGGGTGACCACGCCTTCGGTGATCAGGATCCCGAGGTGACGCGTGACCGGGCCGATGATCGCCAGCGCCAGCACACCGGTGACGACGATGGTGGTGATCGGCACGACCAGCAGTTGAATCGCGTTGGGCACGCGAGCGCGCAGCCACTTCTCGATCACGCTCATCACGTAGGCCGCCATCAGGATCGGCAGGATCTGCCCCTGGTAGCCGACTTTTTCGATCTTGAACCAGCCGAAAATATCGAAGTACGGCAGGCTCTGGCCGTCGAGCCCGGCGACCGCCTTGCCGTAGTTCCAGGCGTTGAGCAGGTCCGGGTGCACCAGCATCAGGCCAAGCACGATGCCGAGGATTTCGCTGCCACCAAAACGCTTGGCCGCCGACCAACCCACCAGCGCCGGCAGGAACACGAACGAGGTGTTGGCCATCAGGTTGATCAGGCTCCACAGCCCATCCAGGTTCGGGTAGGCCTCGAGCAGCGTCTTGCCGTCGATGAACATGCCCTTGGCGCCCATCAGGTTATTCACCCCCATCAGCAGGCCGGCGATGATCAGCGCGGGCAGGATCGGCATGAACACATCGGAAAAGACCCGCACCAGACGCTGCATGGCGTTGGTCTTGTCGGCGCCCTTCTTCTTCACGTCGGCGATGGTGGCAGCGGCGAGGCCGGTCTGTTCGCGCAGGGCGGCGTAGACCTTTTCCACTTCACCGGGGCCGATCACGACCTGGAACAGGCCGCCGGTGAAGAACGAGCCCTTGACCAGGTCGACCTGGTTCAGCGCGCTGCTGTTGACCAGGCTCGGGTCCTTGAGCGCCAGGCGCAGGCGGGTTACGCAGTGGGCAGCTTGTTCAAGGTTATCGCTGCCACCGAGGTTCTCGAGAATCTCGCGGGCAATCGTCGAATAGTCGTGGCTCATGCTTGGTTTCCACTTTGATTTTTTTATTTGGGGGCAGTCATTGGCAGCACGCCGAGGGCAAAAGTACTCGTCTGTACGAGTTAAAGCAACAACTCGTCTGTACGAGTTACAAAATGTTTATATCTTGTAGGCTGTCATATCGCTGGAGGCCGCAGATATCCAAGGGTCTGATGGACAAACCCCACCTCTGCCACTAAGGTTCCTGCCGTGAACGCACCGTTCACTTTCATCAAGTCGGGCACAGAGCCATCCCCATGAGCAAATACAACCAGATCTATACGGATCTGCTTGCCAGCATCACCACTGAACGTTTGCAACGCGGCACGCGCCTTCCCTCTGAAACCGAATTGATGGACGCCTACCAGGCCAGCCGTGGCACCGTGCGTCGGGCTATCGAGCAGTTGCAGGAGCGCGGGTTCGCGCAAAAAATCCACGGCAAGGGCACGTTTGTGCTGTCGCCCAACCCGATTGAATTCCAACTGGGCGGCATCGTCAGCTTCCACGAAACCCACGCCGACCTGGGCGACGACGTCCGCACCGAAGTCGTCGAATTCACCCAGCTGCCCCTCGATGGCCCACTGTTGCAACACATCGAGGCCGAGCCCGGCACGCTGATCACGCGTATCAAGCGCGTGCGACGCATCGGCGGCAAACGGGTGATCCTCGACATCAACCACTTCGTCGCCGACCTGATCCCAGGCCTCGACCGCTCGATTGCCGAGCAGTCGATCTACGCCTTCATCGAGCAGACCCTGCAACTGCAGATCAGCTACGCCCAACGCACCATCGAAGCCCTGCCGCGTGGCAAGGACGATCAGACGCACCTGGACCTCGAAGGCCAGAGCCATGTGATCGTGGTGAGCAACCAGACGTTTTTGCAGGATGGGCGGCAGTTCGAATACACCGAGTCGCGGCATACGCTGGATAAGTTTTATTTTTCGGATATTGCGCGGCGTTAATTATCTACCTGCCGCCCTTCTGAAGGGCTGGGCATGCTCCGCTCTCCCCCTTCAAGGAGAGCACCATGCCACTTGCCGACACCTCCCCCGCCGCCCAGCACCAACTCCGGGCCCTGGCCCCCGTGGTGCTGGACGCCTGCCCGAACATGCAGACGATGGCCCGCGAGGCCGCGTGTGAAATTCTCGCCAGGCATGACCTGGCAACCCTGGATCCCGATCACCTGTACTGGCACCGCTTCAAGGGCGGCTACAGCGACCCTGCCACCTTCACCGGCTGGGGCCATAACGAGAAACCGCAAGAGTCGATGACCCTCACGCAGTTGGTCATTCACCGTTTCAATGTGCACGACCAGGACAACGCCGACCTGCTCGACGGCGACGGCGGTTTTTATCGCGAGGGTGCCGAGGCGCGCCTGTTCGACCACCACAACGAAGTGCAACTGTCGGCTCGCGCAGTGCTCAATGACTTCTGGGCAATCAACTTCTGCGACCGCTACACCACGCGCACGGAGACCTTCTGGCGCACACACTTCGATCACTTCCGCACCCTGGCCAAGGTCAACTGCCTGGCCGAGGCCCTGCAAGCCCGGCAGGCCGGACAGCTCAGCGCGTCACAGTTGCAGACCGTCATCAGCGCGTGCGCTGGCAACCTGCGCTGGCCGCCGACGCTGCCCAACCTGCAAACCGAAGCACCTTCGGCACACGGGCTGCGCGTGGCGGCGCTGGATATAGGCGGGCATATCGCCACGGACCTGCTGCGCATCATCGATGCCGACGGCCGGCAAATCCTTTATATCCCCGGCGAGACGCAGACCTTCCACTGTTTCGAGACACCGGCCGACCTGCATTTCTGGCTGCTGAACCAGACCAATCACCCGGATAAACGCGCACGCTTCATGGCCCACTTCCCCCTGTCGGCCCAGGTCCAGCAGGACGAGACCGACGCCGTTACCTGGAAGCAAATGCTGCTCACGCCGGTGCTGATCTATCGCACCGGCCAGGCCCTGGCGGGCACCCTGCCGCCAGACTGGGTGGACAAGGGCCTGTACCACCAACTCGACCAACTGTTTATCGACTGGGGCACCTGGGATCACCACCTGATCAATCAGATCGACCAGACGATTACGGGTGATGCATTCACGTGGCTGGCACACTCCAGCCAAGCGCGCATGCGCAACGATGCCGATTTCTCCCTGCGCAGTAATGGCGACCTGCGCAAGAAACTGTGGATCGGTTACCTGAATGCATTCGGCAAAACCTTCGGCCCGATGGCCGTGGCGGGCTGGCCAGTGGCGCTGGTGGTCATGGGCGCCAGCATGGCCAATCTTGGCTTGAATCTCGACCAGGCAATCAACGGCAAAACCCCGGCTGAACGCCGCGCCGGAGAACTGGGTGCGATACTCAGCGCCATCGACACGTTATTCAACCTGAGCCTGCTGAAAGCCGACGGGGTCATGCCGGATATCATTGAAGTGGCCGACACTCGGGCAGTTGAACCGATTGCAGCGACCGAACCCGCAAAGCCTGCCGTCATACCTGCCGCCTATGAACCCGCAGTGCCCGCCACTTACCAGACCAACCTCATACTGGAAGGCGAAACCCTCAACACTGCCCCGGGAAAGTACCACCAGGTCTACACCCTCAGGTCCTCCGACGACATGGCACAGCACGCGATCCTGCTGAACGATGAGGCTTATTACGTGCGCTACCAGGCTGACCCCAATGGTCGTGGTTATTGGGCCGTCGTCGACCCGGACAACCCCCACGGTTTTTCCGGCTCGCTGCCAGTGCGGCTCAATCAATTTGATAAATGGGAGCGGGTGCCCGTCAACGGCTTGAAAGGCGGCGGCGGCAATTCCAGCAAAGCCGCTCGGGTGCCGGCCCCCACGCCCATCACACCGCCCCCGGAGCCGACGATTGCGCCCACCAACCCACTGCGCAGGGTGACCACGCCATTCGACACCCCACCCTCCACCCGTGCCGAGGTCAAACGCTGGGCATTGGGCCTGCCTGAAACCCATGTTCACAGCCGCTTCAGCCACATTGATCGCTTCACCCACTACTTCAGCGCAACACACAACAAACTGCTGCAAGCGGCGAAAGACTTCTACAACGAGCTGTCCTGGACCCCATTACCACCTCGTCCGGCTATGGCGGCTTTCGAACCCACCGCCACCCTCGATGAAGTGCTTGAACGCCTGCCTGACGCCATACCGGGCTACGCCATCGGTGAAACCCTCGACCGTATTACCAGCACCCGCCTGGTGATCGAAAAGCTAGCGTTTTTTGCACGCAAAGGCGTGAAAACCCTGTACATGCGCCGCCTGCTCAACGACTTCGTCCAGGATGACTTGAACCAGTATTGGCACACAGGGGAAATGTCCGAAGACCTCGACAACTACCTGAGCCGACTGGGCACCGACCCGGCCGGGCAATTCAATGAACGGGAACTGGTCAAGGCAGCCAGGGCCAACGGCATACGCGTGCAGGCCTTCGACTGCGCAGCGCACTACAAATACCCCAACCCTATCGCCGACCTTTCAGAACAAGCGATGAGCAACTACCTCGCCCACACCGTCATGCAAACCGACAGAGCCCTGAACGGCGGCGGTAAATGGCTGGTCCTCACCGACGCGAAAAACATCAACACCTTCAACGGCTTCGCCGGTATCAGCGAGCTGGAAGGGGGGATCGGGCTGCGTATAGAAGAGGTGCTGCCGGGGCAGGGTCACGACGTGCGTATCGACCCCGGCATCGCCATTGATCGCGACAGCGCCCCCAGCCATGAAAGCGTCGGCGACAGCTTCGACACCCTGCATGCCGACCTGCGCGTACAAGTGGAAGCCCCGCGGGTGCACCGGACGCTGGAGCAAAACCAGCGACTGCTGTTTCGCAAGGGCATGTACGTGATCGACGAAAACCAGGGCAACTACACCTTGCTGCACCACAGCCGCGACAGGGGGATCGTCTCCACGCCCATCAATCGGCTGGTCGACGGCAGCTTCTACATCGAACGTCCCGCCTGGGTAGGCGTGCATGAGGTGCACTTCCCCACCCTGGAAAAACTCTCCAGCGCCCTTACCAATATGGGCATGAGCCTGCAAAGTCGGGTTCCTGCCTGATAGGCAATAAAAAACCTGGCCGAGGCCAGGCTTTTTACTCACTCAACGCAGGCCATTCAGGCCCGCCTTGCTTATTCCCACTCAATGGTCGCCGGCGGCTTGCTCGACACGTCATAAGTCACGCGCGAAATACCTTCGATCTCATTGATGATACGGCCGCTGACGGTTTCCAGCAGTTCGTACGGCAGGTGTGCCCAACGGGCGGTCATGAAGTCGATGGTTTCCACCGCACGCAGGGCCACGACCCATGCGTAGCGACGGCCATCGCCGACAACGCCAACCGATTTGACCGGCTGGAACACCACGAAGGCCTGGCTGACCTTGTGGTACCAGTCAGCCTTGCGCAGTTCTTCGATGAAGATGTGGTCGGCGCGACGCAGCAGGTCGGCGTATTCCTTCTTCACTTCACCGAGGATCCGCACGCCCAGGCCCGGGCCAGGGAATGGGTGGCGGTAGACCATGTCGTACGGCAGGCCGAGTTCCAGGCCGAGGCGGCGGACTTCGTCCTTGAACAGTTCGCGCAGCGGTTCTACCAACTTGAGGTTCATTTCCTCAGGCAGGCCACCCACGTTGTGGTGGGACTTGATCACATGGGCCTTGCCGCTCTTGGCGCCGGCCGACTCGATCACGTCAGGGTAGATGGTGCCCTGGGCGAGGAACTTGATGTTGTCCAGCTTGTTGGACTGGGCATCGAAGACGTCGATGAAGGTGCGACCGATGATCTTGCGCTTCTTCTCAGGGTCGGACTCGCCGGCCAGGTTGTCGAGGAACTGGTCCTCAGCGTTGGCGCGGATCACCTTCACGCCCATGTTCTCGGCGAACATGGCCATCACTTGCTCACCTTCGTGCAGGCGCAGCAGGCCGTTGTCGACGAACACGCACGTCAGTTGGTCGCCGATGGCTTTGTGCAGCAGCGCAGCAACCACGGAGGAGTCAACGCCGCCGGACAGGCCGAGCAACACGTTGTCGGTGCCGACCTGGGCGCGCACCTGGGCAATGGCGTCTTCAGCGATTTTCGACGGAGTCCACAGGGCTTCACACTCGCAGATATCGAGGATGAAGCGCGACAGGATGCGCCCGCCTTGCTTGGTGTGGGTCACTTCCGGGTGGAACTGCACGCCGTAGTAACGACGCTCGTCGCTGAACATGCCGGCGATCGGGCAGCTCGGGGTGCTGGCCAGGATGTGGAAGTCTTCCGGCATCTTGGTGACCTTGTCACCGTGGCTCATCCATACGTCGAGGCCGAACAGGCCGTCGGCGTCGATGTGGTCTTCGATGCCGTCCAGCAGGCGGCTCTTGCCGACCACGTCGACACGCGCGTAACCGAACTCACGCAGCTCGGAACCTTCGACCTTGCCGCCCAGTTGCTCGGCCATGGTCTGCATGCCGTAGCAGATACCGAAGACCGGCACGCCCAGGTCGAACACTGCCTGTGGGCAACGCGGGCTGTTGGCTTCGTGCACGGACTCGGGGCCGCCGGCGAGAATGACGCCTTTTGGAGCGAATTCGCGAATCGCTTCGTCATCCATGTCGAACGGATGCAGTTCGCAGTACACGCCGATTTCGCGCACGCGGCGGGCGATCAGCTGGGTGTACTGGGAACCGAAGTCGAGGATCAGGATGCGGTGGGCGTGAATGTCGAGGGCCATGAGATCAGTCTCGTCTAATGAATCAGAAACAACTCGGGGCTGAATAAGACAGCCCCGGTTACTTAACTATTTGCTGGAAGCCTCAACCTACGCGGTAGTTTGGCGCTTCCTTGGTGATCTGTACGTCGTGGACGTGGGACTCGGCCATGCCAGCACCGGTGATCCGCACGAACTCAGGCTTGGTGCGCATTTCTTCGATGTCGGCGCTGCCGGTGTAGCCCATCGAGGAACGCAGGCCGCCCATCAGTTGATGGATGATCGCGCTCAGGGTGCCCTTGTACGGAACACGGCCTTCGATGCCTTCCGGTACGAGCTTCTCGGCGCCTGCCGAAGAGTCCTGGAAGTAGCGGTCGGAGGAACCTTGCGCCTGGGACATGGCGCCCAGCGAACCCATGCCGCGGTAAGCCTTGTACGAACGGCCCTGGAACAGTTCGATCTCGCCTGGCGCTTCTTCGGTACCGGCGAACATCGAGCCCATCATCACGCAGGAAGCACCGGCAACGATGGCCTTGGACAGGTCACCGGAGAAACGGATGCCGCCGTCGGCGATCAACGGTACGCCGGTGCCTTCAAGGGCCGCGGCGACGTTGGCGATGGCGCTGATTTGCGGCACGCCTACACCGGCGACGATACGCGTGGTGCAGATCGAGCCAGGGCCGATACCGACCTTGACGGCGTCGGCGCCGGCTTCGGCCAGGGCCTTGGCAGCAGCGCCGGTGGCGATGTTGCCGCCGATCACCTGTACTTCAGGGAAATTCTGTTTGACCCAGCGAACGCGGTCGATCACACCTTTGGAGTGACCGTGAGCCGTGTCGACCACCACCACGTCAACACCGGCAGCCACCAGGGCCGAAACACGGTCGCCGGTGTCTTTACCGGTACCGACTGCAGCACCCACGCGCAGACGACCTTGGTCATCCTTGCTGGCCAGCGGGTAGGCCTTGGCTTTTTCGATGTCGTTGACGGTCATCATGCCCTTGAGGGCGAATTTGTCGTCGACGATCAGCACGCGCTCGATGCGGTGCTTGTGCAGCAGTTCGCGCACATCGTTCTTGTCGGCGCCTTCCTTGACAGTGACCAGACGCTCTTTGGGCGTCATCACTTCGCGGACGGTAACTTCAAGACGGTTCTCGAAACGCACGTCACGGGAAGTGACGATGCCGACCAGGTCGCCATCGTGCAGCACCGGAACGCCGGAGATGTTGTGCAGGCGGGTCAGGTCGAACAGGTCACGCACGGTGGCGTCGGCTTCGATAGTGATGGGATCTTTCACCACACCGGCTTCGTAACGCTTGACCTTGCGCACTTCGGCAGCTTGCTGCTCGATAGTCATGTTCTTGTGGATGATGCCGATGCCGCCTTCCTGAGCCATGGCGATGGCCAGACGGGCTTCGGTGACGGTGTCCATGGCAGCGGAAACCAGGGGAATATTCAGCTCGATGCCACGGGTTAGGCGGGTCTTGAGACTGACTTCGTTAGGAAGCACCTCGGAATAACCGGGCACTAGGAGAATGTCGTCGAATGTCAGAGCTTCTTGGCTGATACGCAGCATCGCGGGGGCTCCCGAGCGGGAAAATGGAAGCGCGCCATTATATACATGCACCCTGTCAGGCTCAATGTAAAACTCTGACAAACTTGGTAATACTGATAGATGGAGAAAAACAGCCACTGCAGGAGCCGGCTTGCCGGCGATGAAGTCCCTGAGCCTTGCGCTCGACCCTCGGGCGCCATCGCCGGCAAGCCGGGCTCCTAAAGCGTTGAACGGCGGTGGTTTAGAGCTCGACCTTGACCCAACTCATCTTCTGATCGAGCCAATCGGCAAATTCGTCGATAAAGCTCTGCTTGAACCCCGCCTCGGCCCAGTTGTTGAAGATGAATCCCAGGTTGGAAAACCCGCATTCCTGCAGGAAAAGAAACCCGTTGATGTCGTCCTCATGCCCACACAGCGGGCAGGTGAAGTTGTCGGTGTGGCCGGGCATCCAGTCTTCGAGGCTTTCGAACAGCGCCTCGCCGACTTCCTTGAGGCACTCCGGGCAGCCGGCTTCTTCGAGGAAACCCTTGGCCGGCGTGTAGATGCAGCGCTTGTAGATGATCTCCAGGCCGTTGATCGGCTCGTTGAACGGCAACGCCTCGGGGTGCAGCACCACGGCACGCGCGCCATCGGCCAGGGCGTAGCCCATGCGATTGCCGGTGCGCCCGCAGGTGGTCAGCTCTTCCTTGATGATGTTCTTGCGCACCAGCCAACGCACGATCGCCCGGGCGCGGGGTTCGTGGACGGGCAAGGTGGAGATTTTCGGGACAAGGATGCTTTGCGAGTTCATGAGGCCTGGGAGTCCTGCGGTGTGCCGTCTGGCGCCTTCGCGAGCAAGCCCGCTCCCACATTTTGATTTGTGAATAGATTCAAATGTGGGAGCGGGCTTGCTCGCGAAGAGGCCCTGAAGGCTGGCAGCTTAATCCCTGCCCCACACAGGTCAAGTACTCAAATACCGCCCGATCAACGCAATCCCACTCGCCAGCACCAGCCATGTCACCAACCGCACGAACGCCTCGCGAGACATGCGCATCGTCAGCCTGCGCCCACACCACAATCCCAGGGCCATCGCCGGCAACAGGCACAGCGCCAACATCAGCAACGGCAGATCCGCATAGACCCCGGCAATCAGGAACAGCGTCAAGCGCACCACCGTGCTGCAACTGATCAGCGCGCTTTGCGTGGCGCGCGCCGCGTCCTTGGGCAGGCGACTGTTGAGGTAGATGGCATATAAAAAGCCACCACTGCCGAACAACGCACCAAACAGCCCGCCGACCGTGCCCATCGGGATCGCCCAGCCCGCCGCCAGCTGGGTCGGCCGCGCCTTTACGGCCAGGCTGTAAATCGCGTAGGCGCTGATAAACAGCCCCATCAACAGCAGCAACAGGTCCGAATGCAGGTTGAGCAAGAACACCACGCCCAGGGTGCAGCCAATCGCCATGCAGGGCAGCAACCGCAGCAGCTCCGGCTTGTTCACATCCCGGCGCGACTGCAGCAGGTTGCCAAACGCCGCGACAAAATCCAGCAGCACCAGTAGCGGGATGATCTTCGACAGCGGCATGAACACGATCAGGATCGGCCCCGCTACCAGCGCCGTGCCGAAGCCGGCGATGCCAAACACGATGTAGGCCACGACAATGCCCAGGCCGATCACCAGCCAATCCACACCGCCAAACGACCACTGACTCATCAGTTCAACCGGGCCCATGGGTGATTCCTTGTAAGAGATGGCCATCACTTTAGCCATTCGCGAGGGTTGCGACTAATATCTTCAAAGCCCTCCACCCATCTCGAAAAGGCATGACGCGTGATCTCTACCCGCCAACTGCGCTACTTCGTCGAAATCGCCGACAGTGGCAGTTTCAGCGCTGCCGCCGAGCGCCTGTTTGTCGCGCAATCGGCACTGAGCCGGCAGATCAAGGAGCTGGAGACCCAGCTGCAAACCCCGCTGTTCGAACGCACGGCGCGCCAGCCGCGCTTGACGGCCGCCGGTGAGGCCTTCTATCCGCGTGCACGCAACCTGCTGAGCGAGTTGCTCAAAGCCAGCGAAATGGCGACGCAGGTGGGCAACGGCCAACTCGGCACGCTACGCCTGAGCCATTCGAGCACCGTGCCGATGAGCGGGCCTTTGCTTGAGGGCATCAGTACTTGGCTCGCGCGCTGCCCCGGCGTGTCGATGGACATCGTCAAACTGTCCTCCGAAGCGCAACTGGAAGAAATCGCCGACGGTCGCCTGGAAGTGGGCCTGTTGCGCCTGCCCGTGCTGCGCCAGCGCGAAGGCGTGCGAGTAGTGCCTTTATACAGTGAACAACTGCTGCTGGCGGTACCGCCGAACCATCCCCTGGCGCGCAGTCAGGCGCCGGTCGAATTGGCCCAACTCAAGGATCAGGCGTTTATCTCGATCCCGCATCCGCAGCGCGGCGGATTGAGTTATCTGTCAGCCGAGTTGTGCATGCGCGCAGGATTTTTCCCCAAGGCCGCGCGGGTGATGTCGCGCAAGACCACCCAGCTGCAGCTGATCCAGGCCGGCTTCGGTATTGCCTTGTTACCAAAATCCATGCAGGACATCGCGCCCGCCAACGTGCACTTTTTGCCCCTGGCCGACCCGGACTGCCTGAGCACCGTGGCCCTGGCCTGCCCGCAGTCGCCGAGTGCGCTGGTGGAGCAGTTCTGTCAAACCCTGCACGAATGCCTATAAACTGCCGCCCATGATTAAAGATCCCTTTGCCCGTCTGGGCCTGGACCGCGAAGTCCTGACTGTCAGCCAGCTCAACGGCCGCGCGCGGGTGTTGCTGGAAGACGTGTTCACCAATATCTGGGTCGAGGGCGAGATCTCCAACCTCGCGCGCCCGGCCTCCGGCCATGTGTATTTCACCCTCAAGGACAGCGGCGCCCAAGTGCGTTGCGCGTTGTTTCGCAACAACGCTGCGCGGGTGCGCCAGGCGTTGAAAGACGGCCTGGCGGTCAAGGTGCGTGGCAAGGTCTCGCTGTTCGAGGGCCGCGGCGACTACCAGTTGATCCTCGACACCGTGGAGCCGGCCGGTGATGGCGCGCTGCGCCTGGCCTTTGATGCCTTGAAGGAAAAGCTCAGCGCCGAAGGCCTGTTCAGTGCCGAACGCAAGGTGCCGCTGCCGGCGCACCCTCGACGCATTGGCATTATCAGTTCGCCGACGGGCGCGGTGATCCGCGACATCATCAGCGTGTTCCGCCGCCGCGCCCCGAACGTCGAACTGACATTGATCCCCACCGCCGTGCAGGGCCGCGAAGCCATACCTCAGATTGTGCGAGCGCTGAAACTTGCAGATGCGCGTGGCTTCGATGCGTTGATCCTGGCGCGTGGCGGCGGTTCGCTGGAAGACCTCTGGTGCTTCAACGAAGAGGCCGTGGCCCGCGCGGTGGATGCGTGTGTCACGCCGATCGTGAGTGCCGTCGGCCATGAAACGGATGTATCGATCAGTGACTTCGTCGCCGACGTGCGCGCGCCCACGCCCTCCGCCGCCGCCGAACTGCTCGCGCCCGACGCCAGCCACCTGGTGCGCCAGGTCGAAAACCTGCACCGCCGTCTGGTGATGCTGATGCGCAACCGCCTGCGCCACGACCGCCTGCGCCTGGAAGGCATGGCCCGGCGCCTGCGCCATCCCGGTGAGCGCCTGCGCCAGCAAGCCCAGCGCCTGGATGACCTGGACATGCGCCTGCGCCGCGCCTTCGAACGCAGCCTCAACACCCGGCGCGAACGCCTGATCCGCCTGGAAACCCGCCTTGCCGGTCAGCACCCGGGCCGTCAACTGGCGCTGTTGCGCCAACGCCTGGACAGCCTCGCCGAACGCCTGCCCCGCGCCATGCGCGAGGGCCTCAAGGCGCGCCGCCTGCAACTGCAAAGCCAGGTGCAGACGCTGCAAGTTGTCAGCCCGCTGGCGACCCTCGGCCGTGGCTACAGCATTCTGCTCGACGAGCGTGGCCAGGCCATTCGCAATGCCGCACAGACCCACACCGGCCAGCGCCTCACCGCGCGTCTCGGGGAAGGCCAACTGCAAGTGCGGGTGGAAGATAACCACCTGACACCCGTCACCCTTTCGTTATTGGATTGATTGATGCCACGTCTTTTAAGTCTGTTGATGCTGCTGTGCCTCGCCTTCAATGCCCACGCCGACAGCTACATCACCCGCACCCTGAACAAACCCGTGCCGGGCGGCGTGGCCGTGGTCGAACTGGGCCCTTCGGCCGCCGCGCCGAAAGCGACGTATCAAGGTAAACCGGTGCTGGTGGTAAAGGAGGCGGACAACTGGCTGGCGATTGTCGGCATTCCACTGACCGTCAAGCCCGGCAATGAGCGCATCAGCAGCGGTGGGCGCAACCTGCCGTTTATCGTCGGCTACAAAAAGTACCCGGAACAGCGCATCACCCTGAAAAACAAAAGCCAGGTCAACCCCGATCCCGCGCAGCTCAAGCGCATCGAGGCGGAGCTGGCGGTGCAGATCAAGGCGTACCGCAGTTTCAGCCCGAACCTGCCAAGCAACCTGGTGCTGGATAAACCCGTGAACGGGCCACTGTCGAGCAAGTTCGGCGTACGCCGTTTCTTCAACGGTGAAGAGCGCAACCCTCATTCGGGCCTGGACTTCGCCGTGCCAGCCGGCACGCCGATCAAGACGCCGGCCAACGGCAAGGTGATTCTGGTCGGCAACTACTTCTTCAATGGCAACACCGTGTTCGTCGACCATGGCCAGGGCTTCATCAGCATGTTCTGCCATATGTCGAAGATCGACGTGAAAGTCGGCCAGCAACTGGCGCGCGGGGCAGTGGTCGGCAAGGTCGGTTCGACAGGCCGCGCGACGGGGCCGCACATGCATTGGAATGTCAGCCTGAACGATGCACGGGTCGACCCGGCGATCTTCATCGGCGCGTTCCAGCCCTGAAACTCGGAATTGCGCACCCGATAATGGGTGCGCAATTAAAAACAGCCGCTGACTCATTCTCAGGCATAAACTCTCGTTTCCCACGCCAATAGCAGAACTTATCTCAATTTTTCTCGACTGCTTGCCATCTTTCACCCCGGCGGTTAGGGTTGAGCTTATGAAAACCTCTCACACCCTCATTCAGCTCCGCCAGCACCGCAGCCTGTGCCTTGTCAGCGCACGACTGCCAGGCTGAATCGATCTGCCTCGTCTTTACGTTTTATCCCTAAAAACAGTTCTACGGCAGGCCGCCTTTTCTCGGCCCCTACAACAAAGGATTTCCCGATGAGCATGCTCAAAGACCCGTCTTCGAAATACCGCGCGTTCCCGACCATCGATATCCCGGATCGCACCTGGCCGTCGAAAACCATCACCGAAGCGCCGATCTGGTGCAGCTCCGACCTGCGTGATGGCAACCAGTCGCTGATCGAGCCGATGGACGCGGTGAAGAAGCTGCGTTTCTGGAAGACCCTGGTCGCGGTGGGTGTGAAAGAAATCGAAGCGTCGTTCCCGGCCGCCTCGCAGACCGACTTCGACTTCGTGCGCACCCTGATCGAAGACAACCACATCCCCGAGGACACCACCATCCAGGTGCTGACCCAGGGCCGTGAAGACTTGATCGCACGCACCTTCGAATCGCTGCGCGGCGCCAAGAAGGCCATCGTGCACCTTTACAACGCCACGTCGCCGTCGTTCCGCCGCATCGTGTTCAACCAGGACAAGGAAGGCATCAAGGCCATCGCGGTCAACGCAGCCAAGCTGTTTGTCAAATACGCGGCCCAACAGCCAGACACCCAGTGGACCTTCGAATACTCCCCGGAAACCTTCAGCGCCACCGAACTGGAATTCGCCAAGGAAGTATGTGACGCAGTGATCGAGGTGTGGAACCCAACGCCTGAGCACAAGGTGATTCTCAACCTGCCCGCCACCGTCGAGTGCGCCACGCCGAACATCTATGCCGACCAGATCGAATGGTTCGGTCGCCATATCAACCGTCGTGACAGCGTGATCATCAGCCTGCACACCCACAACGACCGTGGCACCGGCGTCGCCGCCACCGAGCTGGGCCTGATGGCCGGCGCCGATCGTGTCGAAGGCTGCCTGTTCGGCAACGGCGAGCGTACCGGCAACGTCGACCTGGTCACCGTGGCCTTGAACATGTACACCCAGGGCCTCGACCCGCAGCTGGACTTCTCCGACATCGACGGCGTGCGCAAGGTCGTTGAGGAGTGCAACCAGATCCAGGTGCACCCACGTCACCCCTATGTCGGCGACCTGGTGCACACCGCGTTCTCCGGCTCCCACCAGGATGCGATCCGCAAGGGCTTTGCCCAGCAGAAAGACGACGCCCTGTGGGAAGTGCCGTACTTGCCGATCGACCCGGCGGACATCGGCCGCAGCTACGAAGCGGTGATCCGCGTGAACAGCCAGTCGGGCAAAGGCGGTATCGCCTACCTGCTGGAGCAGGAATACGACATCAGCTTGCCACGCCGCATGCAGATCGAGTTCAGCCAGGTGGTCCAGGCTGAAACCGACCGCGTGGGCCTGGAGATGACCGCCCCGCAGATCTACGCGTTGCTGCAGCGTGAATACTTGCAGGCCAACACCCCGTACGCGCTGGTCAGCCATCGCCTGCAGGAAGAGAATGGCAACAGCTTTGTCGAGGTGGAAGTGTCGGGCAAAGGCCAGGGCGAAACCAACCTGCACTGGAAAGGCAAAGGCAACGGTGCACTGGAAGCCCTGGTAGCCGGCCTGCCGGTAGCGGTCGAGATCATGGACTACAACGAACATGCAATCGGCGCGGGCACCAACGCCAAGGCTGCGGCCTACATCGAACTGCGCGTGAACGGCGAGCGTCCGGTGCACGGCGTGGGCATTGATGAAAACATTACCACTGCGAGCTTCAAGGCACTGTTCAGCGCGCTGAACCGCTCGTTGAGCCAGTTGGAAGCGAAAGCGGCGTAAACCTGATCGCGGCAATGCAAAAAGCCCCTGAGTTAAAACTCAGGGGCTTTTTTATTAAGTATTCAAAATCATACCAAATACTTTTCGAGAGACTTAACGCCTCCCTGCCTACCTGCTCCAGACATAGACCTTACGGCATGGATGGAACTTTAAACTTAGATGCAACCACCCAATAACCGCCTGCAAGGTGAGGAGCGCCCTGCATTAATCTCTAAGGGAATGCATTTGAGGTAAGTATTGAGGAATCACATGAAACAGCATTATCACTGCAAAAATCTCTCTGATGAAATCTTCCGTATTGATCCGCAAGATAATAATCACAGTGAGAGCACTCGCTCATGATTACGACCGCTCCTTCTCATCCAGCCAGCAACCCCTTTATTGCGCACACGCCTGCACAACAAGCAAGCCCCCGACAGCAAAGGCCAAACGAATGGTCAACGGACAATAAAGAAACCCTCCCGCCTACAAACAATAGTGACCCTGAACGTTTGGGTATAAAAAAAGGGCATACCAAGCTGGGAACGTTCATCTACGAAAAGATGTACACCTCGAAATCGGAAAACGATGATTTTTCCAAAAAAATAGCTAAAGATTATGGCGGCAAGTTAATTACCGCCCCGATGAAAACAATTGATCGAGCATTGACCAAAATAAATAATGACTACGGCGGCGACATGGGCAAAATCAAAGACCTCACCCGCACGACCGTCATTATCAATAGCGAAAAAGTAGACAACGTGGTTGCCGACCTGGAAAAAAAAGGCGGCATCAATATAAAAAGAATTGATGGAGATGTAGACCCACTCGGTTACAGCGGCATCAATGCCACCTATAAATCCGAGGCCGGCGGCAATTGTGAAATGCAGGTCATCACACCTGCAATGATCTTTGGGAAGATGAATCCAAGTACTGCCAAATCCATGTTGGGAGAGGATTATTGCAAGCAGCTGGAAGAAACGTCCGGACAAAAAGGAGGTTTGGGACACAAGTTTTATGAGCAATATCGAACACTGGATCCCAACAGCACAGAAGCCAAAGACATCGCCCAGCAAAGCAAGAACTACTACGCGGCCATTCGAAGCAGCGAATTTGCCCTCTAAAAGCTAATCCCCTGGTACCTCGACTGGAAGGTCGAGGTACCCGTACTCAACATCGCCCCATCAGCCCAAGTGAAACGTGTCGGCGTCCAAATTGGCAGGAAACCGAGTGCGATAATCCGCCAGCTCCCCGGCCTCAAGACGAACTTGAAAAACCCCATCCGCCTCCCCCGCACTCAGCACGGTCTCGCCCTGGAAATCCAGCACCTGGCTGTCACCGGTGTAGGCAAAACCCTTACCGTCAGTACCAACCCGATTCACTGCCGCCACGTAACACAGGTTTTCGATTGCCCGCGCCGGCAACAGACGGTTCCAATGATGACGCCGCGCACCAGGCCAGTTCGCGGTGTACAGCAGCAAGTCGGTGTCCTGGGCGTCACGGCTCCACACCGGGAAACGCAGGTCGTAGCAAATCAGCGGGCGAATGCGCCAGCCTTTCAATTCGAACTGCACCTGGCGCTCGCCGGGGGTGTAGTGATCGTGCTCGCCGGCCATACGAAACAGATGACGCTTGTCGTAGTGCAACACCTCGCCATCCGGCCGCGCCCACAGCAGGCGATTGCGATGGCTGCCGTCGGCGGCCTGGATGATCACGCTGCCGGTAATTACCGCGTTGTACTTCTTCGCCTGGGCCTGGAGCCAATGATGGGTAGGGCCGTTTTCCGGTTCGGCGAGGGTGGCCGACTCCATGGAGAAGCCGGTAGTGAACATCTCCGGCAACACGATCAGGTCGGCGCCGCGCGCCTGCTCTAGCAACAGCTCGAAATGCTCGAGGTTGGCCTGACGGTCATGCCACACCAGGCTGGTCTGGACCAAGGCAATGTTCAGGTCGGGCAGTGCACTCAGATCGCGCATAGTTTTTCCGCTGCCTGCTGCAGCGTCTCCTCGCGTTTGGCAAAGCACAGGCGCACCAGGCGCTGGCCTTGGGGTGGATCCTGATAGAACACCGAGACCGGAATGGTCGCCACACCGTGTTCGCGGGTCATCCACAGCGACATGGCGACGTCATCCAGGTCCGGGCGAATCTGTGAGTAATCCACCAGTTGGAAGTAGGTGCCGGTCACCCGGGTAAAGCTCAAACGCGACGGCGCCAGCAGATCACAGAACAGATCGCGCTTGGCCTGATAAAAGGCCGGCAGTTCCTCGACGTGCTCCGGGTGTTCGGCCATGAAGTCCGCCAGAGCGTACTGCAAAGGCGTTACGCCGCAAAAGTTGACATATTGATGCACCTTGCGCAGTTCGGCGCTAAGGGCCGGTGGCGCGACCACGTAGCCGGTTTTCCAGCCGGTGACGTGGTAGGTCTTGCCGAAGGAGCTGACCACGAAGGCGCGCCGGTACAGCTCTTCATGGGCCAGCACGCTGACGTGGGGCACACCATCGAATACCAGGTGCTCGTAGACTTCATCGCTGACCAGATAGATATCGCGGTCGCGGATCAATTCGGCCAACTGGTCCAGCTCGGCGCGGCTGATCAGCGCGCCGGTGGGGTTGTGCGGGGTGTTGAGGATGATCATGCGCGTGCGCGATGAAAGCGCGGCCTTGATCTTTTCGAAGTCGAGCGCAAAGCCTTGCAGGCTCAGTTGCACATGCACGCAACGGCCACCAGCCAGTTCGACCGAGGGCTCGTAGCTGTCGTAGCAGGGATCGAAGACGATGACTTCGTCACCACTGCGAATCACCGCCTGGATCGCGCAGAAGATCGCCTCGGTGGCGCCTGGGGTGATGGTCACTTCAGTGTCCGCATTCACCGTGGCGCCGTAGCTGCGGGCGATCTTGGCGGCTACTTGCTGACGCAACACGGGCAGCCCGGTCATCGGCGCATATTGGTTATGGCCAAGGGCGATATGCTTGCCTACCGCGTCGAGCAAACCCTGGGGGCCATTGAAATCGGGAAAGCCCTGGGACAGGTTGAGCGCGCCGGTTTCGGCAGCGAGTTGCGACATGGTGGTGAAAATGGTCGTGCCGACATTTGGCAGCTTACTGGTGATCATCGGAGGCCCCTGCAGGTGAGCCCCAAGTTTTAAGCTGCAAGCTGCAAGCAGGTCAAGCGACAAACTGCCAGGCACAAAAAAGGGCTCCAAAGGAGCCCGCTCTTGCAGCCTGTAGCTGACGACTTGAAGCTGCTGCTATCGCTTGTCGCGGCGCTTCTTGTCGGCCTTCTTGTGGTGAGTCATCAAACGACGCTTCTTGTTCACCTGACGGTCAGTCAGTGTGTTCTTGTTGCCTTCGTATGGGTTCTCGCCGCCCTTGAACTCGATGCGGATCGGTGTACCGACCAGCTTCAGGACACGGCGGTAGGTGTTCTCCAGGTAACGCACATAGGACTTTGGCACCTTCTCGATCTGGTTACCGTGGATCACGATAATCGGCGGGTTGGCACCACCCAAGTGGGCGTAACGCAGTTTGATCCGGCGATTGTTGACCATCGGTGGCGCGTGTTCGCCCACCGCGTCTTCGAGGATCTGGGTCAGGCGGTTGGTCGGCCAGCGGGTGACCGCGGACTTGAACGAGTTCTGTACGGATGCGTAGAGATTGCCCACGCCGGTACCGTGCAGTGCCGATATGAAGTGGATGTCGGCGAACTCGACGAAGAACAGCCGGCGCTGCAGCTCGATCTTGACGAAATCGCGCTCGCTCGGCGTCATGCCGTCCCACTTGTTGATCGCGATCACCAGGGCGCGACCGGCTTCCAGGGCAAAGCCCAGCAAGTTGAGGTCGTGGTCCACCACACCTTCGCGGGCGTCCATCACGAAGATCACCACGTTGGCGTCTTTGATCGCCTGCAGGGTTTTCACCACGGAGAACTTTTCAACTTCCTCGTGGATCTTGCCGCGCTTGCGCACACCGGCGGTGTCGATCAGCGTGTACTTCTCGTCGTTACGCTCGAACGGGATGTAGATACTGTCGCGCGTGGTGCCGGGTTGGTCATACACGATAACCCGGTCTTCACCGAGCATGCGGTTGACCAGGGTCGACTTGCCCACGTTCGGACGGCCGATGATGGCGATCTTGATACCGTCTTTTTCGCTCGGGCCAGGAATGCGCTTGGCTTCCTCACCTTCGGCGACGATCTCTTCCTCGCCCTCTTCTTCCTCGGCGTCATCCTTGGGGAAGCTGCTCAGGGCAATTTCCAGCATCTGGGTGATGCCGCGACCGTGTGCACCGGCGATCGGGATCGCGTCGCCCAGGCCCATCGGGCTGAATTCGGCACGGGCCAGTTCAGGATCGATGTTGTCGATCTTGTTGGCGACCACGTAGGAACGCTTGTTGCGCTTGCGCAGGTGCTCGCCAATCATCTGGTCGGCAGCGGTGTAGCCCGCACGGGCGTCCACCAGGAACAACACGACATCGGCTTCTTCAATGGCCAGCAGCGACTGCTCGGCCATTTTTTCGTCCATGCCATGCTCGTCACCGGAGATACCACCGGTGTCGACAATAATGTAGGAGCGCCCTTGCCACTTTGCCTCACCGTATTGGCGATCACGGGTCAGACCGGACAAGTCGCCGACGATGGCGTCGCGAGTCCTGGTCAGGCGGTTGAACAAGGTGGACTTGCCGACGTTAGGTCGGCCCACCAGGGCGATTACGGGAACCATGCGGCTCTCCACTTCGTTATTTCAGAAAATACAAAAGCCGCTGCAAGGCAGCGGCTGGTGCTCGGGGCAGCATATTCAAATGCCGCATGCCCCGCCGAAACGGGGCCGCCTGGGGGTTACCCCAAGCATAGTTCTTACTTGATGGTCAGGGCTTCCAGCTTGCCGCTGTTGCCAAACACATAAAGCATGTTACCCACGACCAGCGGACGGGCACGCAGGCCGTCGCTGTCGATACGCTCACGACCTACAAAGCGACCGTCTACCTGGCTCAGCAGGTGCAGGTAGCCTTCGAAGTCGCCAACAGCCACGTAGCTGGAGAACACTTCCGGTGCCGACAGCTGACGGCGGGCCAGCGAGTCGTTGCTCCACAGCGCAGTGGTGGTGCGCTCATCCACACTTTCAACGGTGCCGGATGCCAGGCTGACGTAGACGCTGCCAAACCCTTGGGCGACACCCGCGTAGCTGGAAGCATCACGCTGCCAGTTGACGCGACCGCTCTGCAGGTCCAGCGCCGCTACACGGCCCTGGTAAGTGGCGACGTAGATCGTTTCACCCGACAGCAGCAAGCCACCATCGATGTCGACCACGCGATCGAGTTCCGAACGACCTTGCGGGATGGCCACACGGGTTTCCCAGGCCGGCACGCCGTTCTGGGTATCGAGGGCGACCACTTTACCGGTCGACAGGCCTGCAACGGCCAGATTGTTGGTCACAATCGGACCACTGGTACCGCGCAACGTCAGTACCGCCGGGGTGCTGTCGTACAACCAGCGCTGTTCACCGGTGCTGGCGTCGAGGCCGATCACACGGTCGTCCTGGGTCTGCACCACGACGATATCGCCGTTGGTGGCAGGCGGTGCGAGAACCTCACTGGTCACGCGAGCGCGCCATTTCTCTTCACCGGTGCTGGAATCCAGCGCCACGACTTCGCCCTTGAGCGTGCCGAGCATCACCAGGCCATAACCCACGCCAACGGCGCCGGACACAGGCAATTCGAGGTCTTTCTTCCACTTCACGTCGCCGTTCATGCGATCCATGGAGATCACGACGCCGGTCACGTCAGCGGCCACAATGTTGTCACCGTCGATTGCCGGTACCAACATGTTGTAGGTGTCGCCCTGACCGTCACCGATGGAGCGGCTCCACTGCTTTTGCAGGACCACTTCTTCCTTGAAGCTGGTCAGCTCGGCCGGAGGCAGTTCTTTTTTACTGTTGCTGCTGCAACCCGCGGCCAGAACGGCCAGAGCCAGCAATGCTGCATGTTTCCAACGGATCACGTCACGCATCCCCTTTGGCCAAGTCGTCCAGCTTGATTTGTAAGCCACCGACCGCTGCTTCATCAGACAGCGCCGCCTTGGCTTTTTGGTACGCAGCATTGGCTTCGTCGGTACGACCCAATTGGACCAAGAGGTCGCCCTTGAGCTCTTCGCGAGTGGCTACAAATGCCTTGTCAGCATCGCCGTCGAGCAGTTTGAGTGCTTCGTCAGCCTTGTTCTGCGCCGCCAATACCTGAGCCAGGCGCTGACGTGCGATTTCACCCAGGGTCGGGTTGGTCGGTTTGTCGGCGATGGCCTTCAGCTCGGTGGCTGCGTCATCCAGCTTGCCGGTGTCGACCGCGACTTTCGCGACGAACAGGCTGCCGTATTGGGCGTAGGTGGTACCGCCAAATTCGTTCTTCAGCTTGCCGGCCAGATCCGCTACTTGCGCAGGGTCGGGCTTGCCGTCAGGCGTCAACGTGGTTTCCAGCAATTGCTGATAGAGGATCGAGGCGCCCTGGGATTGGTTGGCCTGATACTTGGTCCAGGCTTGCCAGCCGAACACCACCACTAAAGCCAGCAGGCCGCCAGTAACCAGGGGCTTGCCGTTACGCTGCCACCAGTCCTTGAACTCGGCCAGTTGCTCATCATCAGTACTCGACACCCCAATACTCCTTAATCGCTAAATTCGGCTGTTCGACAGCTTCAACCCTGCACGACGCAGGTGGCCAAGTGCGCGGCGAGCGCATCAAAGGCAATGTTCTGTTGCTCGCCCTGGCCACGCAGGGGTTTGAAACCTATCACTTGCTGGGCCAACTCGTCATCGCCGAGGATCAGTGCATACAGCGCACCGCTCTTGTCGGCCTTCTTGAACTGGCTCTTGAAGCTGCCGGCGCCGGCATTGATCTGCAGGCGCAGGTTCGGCAGTTGGTCGCGAACCTTTTCGCTCAGGGCCAGGGCTGCCAGTTCGGCCGCCTCGCCGAATGCGCACAGGTACACATCCACCTGACGGGAGATTTCTTCCGGGACCTGCTCCAGGGTTTCCAGCAGCAGGATCAGCCGCTCGATACCCATGGCAAAACCTACACCCGCGGTCGGCTTGCCGCCCATTTGTTCAACCAGGCCGTCGTAACGCCCACCGGCACACACGGTGCCCTGGGCGCCGAGCTTGTCGGTGACCCACTCGAACACGGTCTTGCTGTAGTAATCGAGGCCGCGTACCAGCTTCGGGTTGATCACGTACGGAATCCCGGCCGCCTCCAGGCGAGCCTTGAGGCCCTCGAAGTGGAGTCGGGATTCGTCGTCCAGGTAGTCGGCCATTTTCGGCGCATCAACCAGCACGGCCTGGGTGTCGGCGTTCTTGGTATCAAGGACGCGCAACGGGTTGGTTTTCAGACGGCGCTGGCTGTCTTCATCCAGTTTGTCCAGGTGGGCGGACAGGTATTCGACCAGGGCCTCGCGATAGCGACCGCGCGACTCGCTGGTGCCCAGGCTGTTGAGCTCAAGCTTGACCGCATCGCGGATGCCCAGCAGGCCCCACAGGCGCCAGGTCAGCACGATCAGCTCGGCGTCGATGTCGGGACCGTCGAGGTTGAACACCTCCAGGCCGATCTGGTGGAACTGGCGATAACGGCCTTTCTGCGGGCGCTCGTGGCGGAACATCGGGCCGATGTACCAGAGTTTCTGTGGCTGGCCGCCACCGGTGAGGCCATGCTCGAGCACGGCGCGCACGCACGCGGCTGTGCCTTCCGGACGCAGGGTCAGGGAGTCGCCGTTGCGGTCCTCAAAGGTGTACATCTCTTTTTCGACGATGTCGGTCACTTCACCGATCGAGCGCTTGAACAGCTCGGTGAACTCGACGATCGGCATGCGGATCTGCTTGTAACCGTAGTTATCCAGCAGGCGCGCGACAGTGCTCTCGAAGTAACGCCACAGAGGCGTCTGCTCAGGCAGGATGTCGTTCATGCCACGAATGGCTTGCAGAGACTTGCTCACATCAAATCCTTAAATTCGTTCAATCAGCCGCGCGCGATCAGCGCTGCGTCAGCCGCGACCTTTTCGGCCGCTTTCTCGCGGATGAGTCTTTCGAGCTCATCCACCAGATTGTCATTCGTCAACTTCTGCGACGGCTTGCCGTCGATGTAGATCAGGTTCGGTGTGCCGCCGGTCAGGCCGATGTGCGCCTCTTTGGCTTCACCCGGGCCGTTGACCACACAACCGATTACCGCGACATCCAGCGGCACCAGCAGGTCTTCGAGGCGCCCTTCCAGTTCGTTCATGGTTTTCACCACGTCGAAGTTCTGCCGCGAGCAGCTCGGGCAGGCAATGAAGTTGATGCCACGGGAACGCAAATGCAGGGATTTGAGAATGTCGTAACCGACCTTCACTTCCTCTACCGGGTCTGCCGCGAGGGAGATGCGGATAGTATCGCCAATCCCTTCGGCGAGCAGCATACCGAGACCCACCGCAGATTTCACTGTGCCTGAACGTAAACCACCGGCTTCGGTGATACCCAGGTGCAGCGGCTGCACGATTTCCTTGGCCAGCAGGCGGTAGGCTTCTACGGCCATGAACACGTCGGAGGCCTTTACGCTGACCTTGAAGTCCTGGAAATTCAGGCGTTCAAGGTGTTCAACATGGCGCAGCGCCGATTCAACCAGCGCCGCCGGGGTCGGCTCGCCGTATTTCTTTTGCAGGTCTTTTTCCAGGGAGCCGGCGTTGACGCCGATGCGGATCGGAATGCCGCGATCACGCGCCGCATCCACCACGGCACGCACACGGTCTTCGCGACCGATGTTGCCCGGGTTGATACGCAGGCAGTCCACACCCAGTTCGGCTACGCGCAGTGCGATCTTGTAGTCGAAGTGAATGTCGGCCACCAACGGCACCTTGACCAGTTGCTTGATGCGACCGAAGGCTTCGGCAGCGTCCATGTCCGGCACGGATACCCGTACGATGTCCACGCCGGCCGCTTCCAGACGGTTGATCTGGGCAACGGTGGCGGCCACGTCATTGGTGTCGCTGTTGGTCATGCTTTGTACCGCAATGGGGGCATCGCCGCCCACCGGCACCGAGCCGACCCAGATCTTGCGCGATACGCGACGTTTGATTGGAGATTCGCCGTGCATGACTATTGTCCCAACTTGAGGCGAGCGGTCTCGCCACTGGTGAACGGCGCCACGTCCACAGGCTGGCCGTTGTAGGCCACTTGCGCGCCACGGGCAAAGCCCAGACGCAGCGTCAAAGGAGGCTTGCCGCCTTGGTCAAGAGTATCTCCCTTACGCTTCAGACCGCTAAACAGCACTTTGCCATTGCCATCGGTGACCTGCGTCCAGCAGTCAGCGATGAAGGTGATCTGTACGCGCCCATCACCCGCGATCAATGCCGGGGCGGTAGGCGGTGAAATCGCAGGCGCTGCCGGAGCGGCCGGCGTTGGGGCCGCTGGCGCCTGCGTCGGAGTCGCTGGAGTGTGCGCCTGGGCGGCCGGAGCTGCCGGCGTGTGAGCGGGTGCAGACGGCGTCGCAGGTGCTGGTACGGCAGCGGTTGCGGCAGGTGCGGTTTCTGCTGCTGGCGGCTCAGAGGCAACCGGCGCTTCAGGCGCGGCCTGGCTCTCAGCCACAGCCTGGTCCTCTGGCTCATCGAGCGGGTGAATCTGGGTGGTGCCGTCGGCGCTTTCGACTTCGACGTGCTCCATGGCGTTGCTGGTCAGGTCCTTGGAGCGCTGGGAGGTCTGGTCTTGCCACCAGACAAACCCGCCGCCAATGACAGCGATCAGCAGCAACAGGCTGACAATGCGTAAAATCGTGTGGGAAACCCGCACCGGCTCTTCGATGCGGCCCAGGCCGTGGACATTGCTGCCCTGGGAGTCGGTGCCGGTGAACTGGTCGAATTCCTGGACCAATACGGCTTGGTCGATCCCCAGCAGCTTGGCGTAGGCGCGGATGTAGCCGCGGGCGAAGGTATGCCCAGGCAGCTTGTCGAACGCGCCGGCTTCCAGGTTGCCCAGGGAGGTGGTGGTCAAATTGAGCTTGAGGGCCACTTCCGCCAACGACCAACCATTGCTTTCGCGGGCCTGACGCAAGGTGTCGCCTGGGTTTACGCGATTAGCTGCTACAACTTCCGGGTGCGCCGCTTTCATCATTGCTCCGACAGGTATTGCTGATATTCCGGCGTACCGGGATAGAGTCGTTCGAGTTGCTGGCCAAAACGTGCGGCCGTGTCGCGTTCTTCATGAACCGTCGCCAGGCGCACACCGAGCAATAGACTACGTGCATTTTGCCCGCTGAGCAGGCTAAAACGCTCGTAATAGTCACGTGCCGGCACATAATGCCTGTCTTCGTAGGACAACTCAGCCATTTCGAGCAACGCGCGTGGCTGACGACCGTTCAAGTGCAGGGCTTTTTCCAGTTGCTGGCGTGCGCTGTCGCGCTGGCCGAGGCGCATCGAGGTCACCCCAAGGTTCTCGAACACCCGCGAGCGTTCAGGATAGAGGGTATCGGCGCTGGCTTGCTGGAAATTAACGGCTGCCTGGTCATAACGTTGCTGCGCGAACAGGAAGCTGCCGTAATTGTTCAGCAACCGCGGATCGGCAGGCCGGACGGCCAGGGCTTTGTTGAAATACTGATCGGCCAGTTCAGGCTCGGCCTGGGCCTGGAACACCAGGGCCAATGCGGCGTTGACGTCGGCATCGTCGCTGTCCAGCGCCAGGGCCTTTTTCAATGGCACCTTGGCCTGTTCGCTCATGCCTTGCTGCAGGTACCCCAACCCCAGTTGCACATAGGCAACTCGCGCCGCGTCACGGCCTTTACCGGTTTGCAACGGGCTTTCATGTCCCGATGAAACACATCCGGCCGCAAGGCCGGTCACCAGTAAAAGCAGCGCAAGGCGCAAGGGCATAGAGATCCTCTCTCAGTTTCGATTCGCAGCGCTTTGTGGCATATCGTCGGCGGCGCTCAGTTCGCGCACCGCGATATAACGTTCGCTGCGACGGGTGCGATCCAGCACCTGTCCTACCAATTGGCCACAGGCGGCGTCGATGTCTTCACCACGGGTGGTGCGTACGGTGACGTTGTAGCCGGCCTGGTGCAGTTGATCCTGGAAACGGCGGATGGCGTTGTTGCTCGGACGCTCGTAGCCAGAATGTGGAAACGGGTTGAACGGAATCAGGTTGATCTTGCACGGGATGTTCTTGAGCAACTCGATCATCTCGACCGCGTGTTCGACCTTGTCGTTGATGTCCTTGAGCAGGGTGTACTCAATGGTCAGCACGCGCTTTTCGCCCAGGGACGACATGTAGCGCTGGCAAGACTCGAGCAGCATCTTAAGCGGATACTTCTTGTTGATCGGCACCAATTGGTTACGCAATGCGTCATTGGGTGCGTGCAGCGACAACGCCAGGGAGACGTCGATGTGCTTGGACAACTCATCGATCATCGGCACCACGCCGGAGGTCGACAGGGTCACACGGCGCTTGGAGATGCCGTAGCCCAGGTCGTCCATCATCAGATGCATGGCCGAAACGACGTTGTCGAAGTTCAGCAGCGGCTCACCCATGCCCATCATCACCACGTTGGTGATGGCACGGTCGACGGTTGCCGGGACGCTGCCGAAAGATTTGTTGGCAATCCACACCTGGCCGATGACTTCGGCGGCGGTGAGGTTGCTATTGAAGCCTTGCTTGCCGGTGGAGCAGAAACTGCAGTCCAGGGCACAGCCTGCCTGGGACGAAACGCACAAGGTGCCGCGTTTGCCCTGGGGAATGTACACGGTCTCGACACAGCTGCCGGACGCCACGCGGACCACCCATTTACGGGTGCCGTCGCTGGAGATGTCCTCGCTGACCACTTCCGGACCACGCACTTCAGCAATAGCCTTGAGCTTGTCGCGCAAAGCCTTGCTGACGTTCGTCATGGCGTCGAAATCGTCGACGCCAAAGTGGTGAATCCACTTCATTACCTGACCGGCACGGAAACGCTTCTCCCCGATTGAGTCGAAGAATTTTTCCATTTCCTGTTGAGTCAGACCCAGCAGGTTGGTTTTAACAGTCGATGTAGTCATGGATTCACCCTCACTCTTTAAGCCGATGCTTAGCGAGCGGTTACTTCAGTAGCAGCGAAAAAGTAAGCGATTTCGCGAGCAGCAGCGGCTTCGGAGTCCGAACCGTGTACAGCGTTGGCGTCGATGGACTCAGCGAAATCAGCACGGATGGTGCCGGCAGCTGCTTCTTTAGGGTTGGTAGCGCCCATCAGCTCACGGTTCAGAGCGATAGCGTTTTCGCCTTCCAGAACCTGAACAACAACAGGACCGGAGATCATGAAGGCAACCAGGTCACCGAAGAAGCCACGAGCGCTGTGCTCAGCGTAGAAGCCTTCAGCTTCAGCCTTGGACAGTTGCTTGAGTTTCGAAGCTACAACCTTCAGGCCGGCTTTTTCGAAACGAGTGGTGATCTCGCCGATGACGTTTTTTGCAACAGCGTCAGGCTTGATGATGGAGAAAGTACGTTGAACAGCCATGGTGTAACTCCAGAAACGGTAATTTACGAAAAATTAAACCCGCGAATTATACGCGGGTTATTGGGTATTGCCTAACTGCGTAAAAAGGCGGTTCAGTCTGCTTCTTCGATCCACAGGCCTTGAATCGCCTCCAGAACCTTTTCGCCACCCCGGTCGGGGATGTCGTCGAAGTCCGGCAGCTCCATCACCAGATTGCGCAGCTTGACGAAGTTGACCGTCAGAGGATTGACCTCCGGGTGGGCTTGCGCAAGTTGTATAGCGATTTCTTGTACATCAACCCATTTCAGGCTCATGACATTTCCTTGAATCAATGCGGCGCTTCGGCTGCATGGTTGAGGGAATATTTCGGGATTTCGACGGTGATGTCTTCAGTTCCGACCTTTGCCTGACAGCTTAGGCGAGAAGTCGCCTCCAGGCCCCAGGCGCGATCCAGAAAGTCCTCTTCGAGCTCATCCGCTTCTTCCAGGGAGTTGAAACCCTCGCGAATCACGCAGTGGCAGGTGGTGCAGGCGCACACTCCGCCACAGGCGCTTTCGATTTCGATGTGGTTGTCATGGGCAACTTCGAGGATGGACTTGCCGGTCTCAGCCTCCACGACCATACCGTCCGGGCAATGCTCGGCGTGTGGCAGAAAAATGACCTGCGGCATTAATTATTCCTCGATTTCATTCAGGTTGCGCCCGGCCAGTGCGGCTTTCACCGTCTGATCCATGCGCCGGGCGGCAAACGCATCCGTGACCTGCGACAAGCGCTTGGTCTGCTGCTCGATGGCGTAACCATCGTTGCCTTTCATCAGTTCAGCCAGCTCCTGCATTTGCAGGTCGATGACCATGCGCTCTTCGGCATCCAACAAGCGCTCGCCATCCGCTTCAAGGGCGCCCTGCACCGCTTCGAGCAGGCGCTGGGCATCCACTTGCTGCTCACGCAATACGCGGGCGACCTTGTCGTCACCGGCATATTGGAACGAGTCCTTGAGCATCTTGGCGATTTCGCCGTCGGTCAGGCCGTAGGAAGGCTTGACCTGGATGCTGGCTTCGACGCCGGACGCCAGTTCGCGCGCAGCGACACTGAGCAGGCCATCGGCGTCGACCTGGAAGGTCACGCGAATCTTCGCCGCACCGGCCACCATCGCCGGAATGCCGCGCAATTCAAAGCGCGCCAGGGAGCGGCAATCGCTGATCAGCTCGCGCTCACCTTGCAGCACATGAATCATCATGGCCGTCTGGCCATCTTTGTAAGTAGTGAAGTCCTGGGCACGGGCAACGGGAATGGTGGTGTTACGTGGAATCACCTTCTCCATCAGGCCGCCCATGGTTTCGAGGCCCAGGGACAGCGGAATCACGTCGAGCAGCAGCAATTCGCCACCATCGCGCTTGTTCCCAGCCAGGGTATCGGCCTGGATCGCAGCACCAATGGCGACTACCTGATCCGGGTCGATTTCAGTCAGCGGCTGGCGACCAAAGGCTTCGGCCACGGCCTCGCGAACGCGCGGCACACGGGTGGAACCACCCACCATGACCACGGCACCGACGTCTTCCAGCTCGATACCGGAATCACGCACGGCGCGACGGCAAGCCTTGAGGCTGCGGGCAACCATCGGCTCGATCAACGCATCGAAGGCTTCGCGGGTCAGTTGAGCCGACCAAGCACCGTAGGACACTTCAACCGAAGCAGCATCAGTCAACGCTTCCTTGGCAGCACAGGCGGTTTGCAACAGGTTGCGTTGCGCGCCCGGATCCAGGTCAGCCGACAAGCCGGCGCTGGTGATGATCCAGCCCGCAATGGCGTGGTCGAAGTCATCGCCGCCCAGGGCGCTGTCGCCGCCGGTGGCCAGCACTTCGAAGACACCGCCGGTCAGGCGCAGGATCGAAATATCAAAGGTGCCGCCGCCCAGGTCATAAATAGCGACCAGGCCTTCTGCGTGCTGATCCAGGCCATAGGCCACGGCCGCCGCAGTCGGCTCGTTGAGCAGGCGCAGCACATTGAGGCCGGCGAGTTTCGCCGCGTCCTTGGTGGCTTGACGCTGAGCATCATCGAAATACGCCGGAACGGTGATCACCGCGCCCACCAGTTCGCCGCCCAAGGTGGATTCCGCACGCTGGCGCAACACCTTGAGAATATCGGCCGACACTTCCACCGGGCTCTTCGGCCCCTGGACAGTGTCGATGAACGGCATATGGGATTCGCCACCGACAAAGCGGTACGGCAACTGGTCGCCCAATTGCTTGACGTCGGACAGACCACGACCCATCAAGCGCTTGACCGACAGCACGGTGTTCAAGGGATCGGTAGACGCGGCCAGCTTGGCCGACTCGCCCACTTCGGTGCGATCAGCGTGATAGCGCACGGCGGACGGCAGGATCACCTGGCCATTGGCGTCGGGCAGCGGCTCGGACAGGCCGCTGCGCAAGGCAGCAACCAGGGAATTGGTGGTGCCCAGGTCAATCCCCACCGCCAGGCGACGCTGGTGCGGTTGAGGGCTTTGGCCGGGTTCGGCGATTTGCAGTAGAGCCATGGTAATCAGGTCTTATCTGTCTATCAGGCGTGCATCACGGGCAGCACTGGGTTAATCGTCGAGGCGCTCTTCTAACTGGCGCACTTCGTAGGTGAGCTTGTCGAGGAACTGCATGCGCCGCATCAGGCGTTCGGCCTGTTCGCGTTGCGCAGCATCGTTCCAACAGGCTGCGAAGCTTTCGTTAAGCTCATCCTGGGCCGTTTTCAGACGACGCTTGAAGACCGCGACACCCGCCAGATCGGCTTCGTCCTGCAAGTCTTCGAGCTCTTCGCGCCACTGCATCTGCTGCATCAGGAAGTCTGGGTCGTGCACCGTAACTTCCAGCGGCAACTCGCCACCGTTCATCGCGAGCAGGTAACGCGCGCGTTTCGGAGGGCTTTTGAGCGTCTGATAGGCTTCGTTGAGGCTGGCCGATTGCTCCAGGGCCTGGCGTTGCTCACGCTCGGAAGCGTCAGCGAAGCGGTCCGGGTGCACGCCACGCGCCAATTCACGGTAGCGCGCGGCCAGCTGTTCGAGGTCCAGCCGGAAACTCGGCTGCAGCTCGAATAAAGCGAAATGACAAGGAGTACCCACGAATAGCCTCAGATGTTGAAGCTTTCGCCGCAGCCACATTCACCGCGCACGTTGGGGTTGTTGAACTTGAAGCCTTCGTTCAACCCTTCCTTGACGAAATCGAGTTCGGTGCCGTCCAGGTAGGTCAGGCTCTTGGGGTCGATAATCACTTTCTCGCCGTGACTTTCGAACACCTGGTCTTCCGCAACCACCTCGTCGACAAACTCCAGCACGTAGGCAAGGCCGGAACAGCCCGTGGTGCGAACACCCAGACGAATCCCCTCACCTTTACCGCGCCCATTCAGGGAGCGGCGAATGTGCTGCGCAGCCGCTTCTGTCATGCTGATAGCCATCGTTGACTCCTTACTCGTCGCCAAATGCTTAGATCAAGCCTTTCTTCTGCTTGTAGTCGCGAACGGCCGCCTTGATGGCGTCTTCAGCGAGTACCGAGCAGTGAATTTTCACCGGCGGCAGGGCCAGTTCTTCGGCCAACTGGGTATTGCTGATGGTGACAGCCTCATCCAGGGTCTTGCCTTTCATCCACTCGGTAGCGAGGGAGCTGGAGGCAATGGCGGAACCGCAGCCATATGTCTTGAATTTGGCGTCTTCGATAACGCCAGCTTCGTTGACCTTGATCTGCAGGCGCATCACATCGCCGCACGCCGGAGCGCCGACCATGCCGGTGCCGACATCAGGGTCTTCCGCGTTCATCTTGCCGACGTTGCGCGGGTTTTCGTAGTGGTCGATGACCTTTTCGCTGTAAGCCATGGTACTGAATCCTCACTCATCAGGGCCGCTCTGGAACCCTGTAAAAACGCCTGCGTTTTCCGCCACGTTCCTACAGAGCTTGGGTGGCGGCTTCTATATTTAGTGTGCCGCCCACTCGATCTTGGAAATATCGACACCGTCTTTGTACATGTCCCACAGCGGCGACAAAACGCGCAGCTTGTTGACGGCCTCGCAGACTTTCTGCGCGGCGTAGTCGACTTGTTCTTCGGTGGTGAAGCGGCCGAACGTAAAGCGGATCGAGCTATGTGCCAGTTCGTCGTTGCGGCCCAGGGCGCGCAGGACATACGAAGGCTCAAGCGAGGCCGAGGTGCAGGCCGAACCGGACGAAACCGCCAGGTCCTTGAGTGCCATGATCAGCGACTCGCCTTCGACGTAGTTGAAGCTCAAATTCAGGTTGTGCGGTACACGGGCGGTCATGCTGCCGTTGATGTACAGCTCTTCAAGGTTCTCGACCTGCTTGTAGAAGCGATCGCTGAGGGCCTTGATGCGCACGTTTTCGGCAGCCATGTCTTCCTTGGCTACGCGGAAAGCTTCGCCCATGCCGACGATCTGGTGGGTCGCCAGGGTGCCCGAACGCATGCCGCGCTCGTGACCGCCGCCGTGCATGGTGGCTTCGATACGCACGCGAGGCTTGCGGCTCACGTAGAGCGCGCCGATGCCTTTAGGGCCGTAGGTCTTGTGGGCAGAGAACGACATCAGGTCGACTTTCAGTTTCGACAGGTCGATGTCGACCTTGCCGGTGGACTGGGCAGCGTCGACGTGCAGCAGGATGCCCTTGGAACGGGTCAGCTCGCCAATGGCCGCGATGTCGTTGATGGTGCCGATTTCGTTGTTCACGTGGATCACGGAAACCAGGATGGTGTCTTCACGCAGCGCGGCCTCGATCATGGCCGGGGTGACGATACCGTCGGTGGTTGGCTCGAGGTAGGTCACCTCGAAACCTTCACGCTCCAGTTGGCGCATGGTGTCGAGGACAGCCTTGTGCTCAATCTTGGTGGTGATCAGGTGCTTGCCCTTGGTCGCGTAGAAATGCGCCGCGCCCTTGATTGCCAGGTTGTCGGACTCGGTGGCACCGGAGGTCCAGACGATTTCACGCGGGTCTGCACCCACCAGGTCAGCGACCTGGCGACGAGCGTTCTCGACCGCTTCCTCGGCTTTCCAGCCGAATACGTGGGAACGGGAGGCCGGGTTGCCGAAGTTTCCGTCAACCAGCAGGCATTCACTCATCTTTTGCGCGACACGCGGATCAACCGGGGTGGTCGCTGAGTAATCAAGGTAAATCGGCAATTTCATGGACTTTCTCCTAAATCAGGCTGGCTGGCGTGCCGTTAGCTCTTCGGCTGTCACTCGACGGCGGACGCTTCAATCTTGTCCAGACGCGGCGCCTTGGTGTTGCAACGGCGCTGGTCCTGACGCTGGG
Source organism: Pseudomonas aylmerensis (assembly GCF_001702265.1). GTDB lineage: Bacteria > Pseudomonadota > Gammaproteobacteria > Pseudomonadales > Pseudomonadaceae > Aquipseudomonas > Aquipseudomonas aylmerensis. The sequence goes on along the minus strand of NZ_MAUE01000045.1, from coordinate 84,570 downwards.
CTACTTCTTGCACCTCACGGCGAGTCACAAGATCAGCCAAGCTGATACCACTCAAAAACTCATGGATCTGCAGGCTCAAGTCACACCACAGGTGGTGCGTCAGGCAGGTGTCGCCGGCGTGGCAGTCACCCAGACCCTGGCATTTGGTTGCATCGACGGATTCGTTCACCGCGTCGATGACCTGGGCTACCTGGATGCCCTGCATGTCGCGGGACAGTTGATAGCCGCCGCCCGGCCCACGCACACTGGAAACCAGGTTGCTGCGGCGCAACTTGGCGAACAGTTGCTCGAGGTAGGACAGGGAAATGCCTTGGCGCTCGGAGATATCGGCCAGGGACACCGGCCCAGTTTGCGCGTGCAAGGCCAAGTCAAGCATGGCGGTCACCGCGTATCGGCCTTTTGTAGTCAGTCTCATGGACAAGTACCAAGGTGTTTCAGAATGGGAGCAAGTATGCGATTCCCGAGTATTTAAGTCAACTATAAGACCTAGTACTTTAGTCAGGATTACCCGTAAAAAGGGCGCGCGAATCATAGCAGGATGGGGTAGGGACGACCAGCAGGAACAAGGTCAACGCCCGATCTCATGACCAATGGAGATCAAATGTGGGATCTGCCTTGCCTGCGATTGGCGGTGGATCAGCAGCTCAAGGGGTAGCTGGCAGACCGCTATCACCGGCAAGCCAGCTCCCACAGGAGAGCTCTATCAACCGTAATATCTAGCCTGCCTTGGTGGCTGATGCTTCGTCCTTGATCTCGGCGAAGTCTTCTTCGCGCAACTCAGGCAGATCTTTCGCACAGTAAGGGCTGCCCAGATCCTTCAGCGCACCGCACATGCCCTCCAGCTTGCCATCTACGGCCTGCAGATGATCGAGCAACTGGCCGATGGCGCGTGCCACCGGGTCCGGCATGTCTTCGCTGACGCCGTAGGCATCGAAGCCGATCTTCTCGGCCATGGCCTTGCGCTTGGCTTCCTGCTCATCGCCGACTTCCGGCTTGACGATGATCCGCCCTGGAATGCCGACCACGGTCGCGCCGGCCGGTACCGCCTTGGTCACCACCGCATTGGAGCCGACCTTGGCGCCCGCGCCGACCGTGAACGGGCCAAGCACCTTGGCGCCCGCCCCGACCACCACGCCGTCTTCGAGGGTTGGGTGGCGCTTGCCTTTGTTCCAACTGGTACCGCCGAGGGTCACGCCCTGGTAGAGGGTTACGTCATCCCCAATTTCAGCCGTCTCGCCGATCACAATGCCCATGCCATGATCGATAAAGAAGCGACGCCCGACCTTGGCCCCCGGGTGGATTTCGATCCCGGTCAGCCAGCGACCGAAGTTCGACACCAGCCGCGCCAGCCATTTCCAGCCCATGCCCCACAAGGCGCCGGACAGGCGATGGATCCAGATTGCATGCATGCCCGGGTAGCACGTCAGCACTTCAAAGGCGTTGCGCGCCGCCGGGTCACGGTGGAAAACACTCTGGATATCTTCTCGCAAACGCTCGAACATTTTTAATCCTTCCGCTTAAGAAGCTCGCCACGGGCCGCTTTCTGGGTTTCCGTGAGGATGCCACGCAATATATTCATTTCCGCCCGGCTGACCGAGCTGCGTCCGTACAACCGACGCAGGCGCGCCATCAAGTGCCGTGGTTTTTCCGGATCGAGGAACTCAATGGCCACCAGGGTTTGCTCCAGGTGTTCATAGAATCGCTCCAGCTCGTCCATGGTGGCCAACTCGCCACTCTTGGTCGACGCCACTTCGTCCTTCTCGACCTTGCTCGGCTGCCCTTCTGCGGCCAGCCAGGCCATGCGCACTTCATAACTCAACACCTGCACCGCTGCCCCGAGGTTCAGCGAGCTGAACTCGGGGTCTGATGGAATGTGCACGTGGTAATGACATCGCTGCAGCTCTTCATTGGTGAGGCCGGAGTCTTCACGGCCAAACACCAGCGCGATCTCAGCGCCGCCAGCAGCCTCTTCCACGACCTTGGTCCCGCACTCGCGCGGATCCAGCAGCGGCCAGGGAATGCGGCGATCGCGAGCACTGGTGCCGAGCACCAGGTTGCAACCGACCAGGGCATCTTCCAAGGTGGCGACGACCTGGGCCTTTTCGAGGATGTCATTGGCGCCGGACGCACGGGCATCAGCCTCGTGATGGGGGAACACGCGCGGTTCGACCAGCACCAGGCGCGTCAGCCCCATGTTTTTCATGGCTCGCGCCACCCCGCCGATGTTGCCGGGATGACTGGTATTGACCAAGACGACACGAATGTTTTGCAGCAAGGGAGGCGCTCTCGGACACGGGAAAGGGGAGCAAATCTTACAGAACAGCCTAAGGTTATGCCATGAAAGCTAACGTCGTCCTTCACCTGAAGAAAGTTTCTGCTAGAATGCCCGGCTTTCTTTAACAACCTTAGGTGACACATCCATGCAGCCCATGCTGAATATCGCGCTGCGCGCCGCCCGCAGCGCCAGTGAATTGATCTTCCGCTCCATCGAGCGCCTGGATACCATCAAGGTCGACGAAAAAGACGCCAAGGATTATGTATCCGAGGTGGACCGCGCCGCCGAACAGAAAATCATCGACGCCCTGCGCAAGGCCTACCCTACCCACGGCATCCTCGGTGAAGAAACCGGCCTGCACAAAGGTAGCGGCGAAGGCGAAGACTACCTGTGGATCATCGACCCACTGGATGGCACCACCAACTTCCTGCGCGGCATCCCACACTTTGCTGTGAGCATTGCCTGCAAATACCGTGGCCGCCTGGAACACGCCGTCGTACTCGACCCGGTTCGCCAGGAAGAATTCACCGCCAGCCGTGGCCGTGGCGCCCAGTTGAATGGTCGTCGCCTGCGTGTCAGCGGCCGTACCAGCCTGGACGGCGCCCTGCTCGGCACCGGCTTCCCGTTCCGTGACGACCAGATGGACAACCTGGAAAACTACCTGGGCATGTTCCGCGCCCTGGTTGGCCAGACCGCCGGCATCCGCCGCGCCGGTGCCGCCAGCCTGGACCTGGCCTATGTGGCCGCAGGTCGTTTTGATGCGTTCTGGGAATCGGGCCTGTCCGAGTGGGACATGGCTGCAGGCGCCCTGCTGATCCAGGAAGCAGGCGGCCTGGTGAGCGACTTCACCGGCGGTCACGACTTCCTTGAGAAAGGCCACGTGGTTGCCGGCAACACCAAATGCTTCAAGGCAGTACTGACGGCGATCCAGCCGCACCTGCCGGCTTCGCTGAAACGCTAAGCGAGCGAGCACAAAAAAAGCACCCCGAGGGGTGCTTTTTTTATGCTTGGGATTTGGGGGCAAACCCAGTACCACTGACTCAACCACAATCCAATGTAGGCGCTGGCTTGCCTGCGATAGCGGTCAGCCAGCTAGCTAATCAGCTGGACCCACCGCAATCGCAAGCCAGCTCCTACATCCTGGCCAGTGCCAGGCTTATCAATTACTGCTGGTTCTGACCCAGGATCAGCCGACCTTCTTTATCGACTGGAATCTGGCCACCCGGATCACGGTCCATGCGCACAGACCCTTCCTTGCCATCCAGGTTGTAACGCACGTCATAACCGACCACCTTGTCGCTGATGTCATTGACGGTGTTACAACGGGTTTGAGTGGTGGTGTAGGTATCGCGGTTCTGCATGCCTTCCTGAACCTTGTTACCGGCGTAACCGCCACCGACCGCGCCAGCTACAGTAGCCAGCTTCTTGCCATTACCGCCACCGACCTGGTTGCCCAACAGGCCACCGGCCAGTGCGCCGACTACCGTGCCGACGATCTGATGTTGATCCTGAACCGGCTTCTGCCGGGTCACTGCGACGTCCTTGCAGACCTCGCGCGGGGTTTTGATCTGGGTTTTTACCGGCTGCACCGCCAGCACTTGCGCATACTCAGGGCCGCTTTTCACCAGGCTGTAGGTGGCAACAGCACCCCCGGCAGTCACACCGACAGCACCCAATACCGCACCAACCAGCAACGACTTGTTCACGTGAACCTCCTGACCATCACAAACGGACCGAAAGATCCGCGCTATACCCAGCCTTGGAGCAAAAAAAAAGGCACGAGTTCAATACTCGTGCCTTCTTTGTAACAGCAGATCAACAAGCGCCCATCAAGGGCGGTCGTCGACCTCCTTGCCAGTCGCAGCAGGAGGGATCAGGTCTTCGCTGTTGAGGTTCAGCCAGATCAGCACCACGTTGGCGATGTAGATCGACGAGTAGGTACCCGCCAGAACGCCGATGAACAGCGCCAGGGAGAAGCCCCACAGGTTGTCGCCGCCGAAGATCATCAGTGCCGCGATCGCCAGCAAGGTGGAGATCGACGTCGCCATGGTCCGCAACAGGGTCTGGGTGGTGGAAACGTTGATGTTCTCGATCAACGACGCCTTGCGCAGTACCCGGAAGTTCTCACGAACCCGGTCGAATACCACGATGGTGTCGTTGAGGGAGTAACCAATGATCGCCAGTACCGCCGCGAGCACGGTCAGGTCGAAGGTGATCTGGAAGTACGCCAGGATGCCCACGGTCACGATCACGTCGTGGATCAGCGACACAATGGCGCCGACACCGAATTTCCACTGAAAGCGGAATGCCAGGTAGATCATGATGCCGACCAGCGCCATCAGCATGCCGAGGCCGCCCTGGTCGCGCAGCTCTTCACCGACCTGCGGGCCCACGAACTCGACGCGCTTGACCGACGCCGGGTTGTCACCGCCGACCTTCTGCAAGGCCTCGGCGACCTGGTGACCCAGTTGCGGGTCTTCGCCCGGCATACGCACCAGCAGGTCGGTGGTGGCACCGAAGCTCTGCACGATGGCTTCGTGATAGCCGGCCTTGACCAGCTCGTTGCGCACCAGGGTGACGTCGGCCGGCTTCTCGTAGGTCAGCTCGATGAGCGTACCGCCGGTGAAGTCCAGACCGTAGTTCAGACCCTTATGGAACCAGCTGAACAACGCCAGAACGGTAAGGAGCACGGTGACGCCGAACGCAACGTTGCGAACGCCCATGAAGTTGATTGTACGTAACATGGCAGCCCCTTAAATCCACAACTTCTTGAAGTCACGCCCGCCAAAGATCAGGTTGACCATTGCGCGGGTCACCATGATGGCCGTGAACATCGAGGTAAAGATACCGAGGGACATGGTCACCGCAAAACCTTTGACCGGGCCGGTGCCCATGGCAAAGAGAATCCCGCCGACCAGCAAAGTGGTCAAGTTGGAGTCGAGAATCGCGGTAAATGCCCGGCCGAAGCCTTCGTTGATTGCACGCTGCACGGTCATGCCGGCGGCGATCTCTTCACGGATCCGCGAGAAGATCAGCACGTTGGCGTCTACCGCCATACCCATGGTGAGTACGATACCGGCGATACCTGGCAGGGTCAGTGTAGCGCCCAGCAGCGACATCAGGGCCAGCAGCATCACCATGTTGCCCGCCAGGGCCACGGTGGCGATGATGCCGAAGAAGCGGTAGATGGCGATGATGAACAGCGACACGAACAGCATGCCCCACAAGGCCGCGTCGATACCCTTGGTGATGTTGTCGGCACCCAGGCTCGGGCCGATGGTACGTTCTTCAGCGAAGTACATCGGTGCAGCCAGGCCACCGGCACGCAGCAACAGGGCCAGCTCCGAGGACTCACCCTGGCCGTTCAGGCCAGTGATACGGAATTGAGCACCCAGCGGCGACTGGATGGTCGCCAGGCTGATGATCTTCTTCTCTTCCTTGAAGGTCTGTACCGGCACGTCTTTCTCGACGCCGTTGACGACCTGCTTGGTGTAGGTGGTCACCGGGCGTTGCTCGATGAAGATCACCGCCATGCTGCGACCGACGTTGCTGCGCGTGGCGCGGCTCATCAGTTCGCCGCCGTGGCCATCCAGGCGGATGTTCACTTCAGGGGTACCGTGCTCGCCGAAACCGGCCTTGGCGTCAGTCACCTGGTCACCGGTGATGATCAAGCCACGCTCGATCAGCGCTGGAGGACGGTTGCCTTCGCGGAACTCGAACTCTTCGGCAGTCGCGCGGGTAGCACCTGGCTCAGCCGCCAGACGGAATTCCAGGTTGGCAGTCTTGCCCAGGATACGCTTGGCTTCAGCAGTGTCCTGCACGCCCGGCAGCTCAACCACGATGCGGTTGGCACCCTGGCGCTGAACGATCGGCTCGGCCACACCCAGCTCGTTGACGCGGTTACGTACCGTGGTCAAGTTCTGCTTGATGGAGTATTCGCGGATTTCCGCCAGCTTGGCTGGGGTCATCGCCAGACGCAGTACAGCCTGGCCATTGAGGTCAGCCGGCACGATGTCGAAATCGTTGAAATTCTTGCGGATCAGCGCACGGGCCTGTTCGCGCGAAGCTTCGTCAGAGAAGCCCAGCTGGATGGCACCATTGAGCTGCGGCAGACTGCGATAACGCAACTTCTCTTTGCGCAGCAGGCTCTTCACGTCGCCTTCGTAGACTTTCAGGCGAGCGTCGAGGGCTTTGTCCATGTCGACTTCCAGCAGGAAGTGCACACCACCGGACAAGTCCAGGCCCAGCTTCATCGGGTGCGCGCCGATCTTGCGCAACCAGGTCGGCGTGGTCTGTGCCAGGTTGAGCGCGACGACGTAGTCATCACCCATGACCTTGCGCACAACGTCTTTGGCCGGCAATTGGTCTTCTGCCTTGGTCAGGCGCAGCAAGCCGCCCTTCGCATCAGCCGCCAACGTTGCCGCTTTAACCTGGATGCCAGCGTCGGTCAGTGCCTTGCTCGCGCGTTCCAGGTCAGCCTGATTGACTTGCAGCGAAGTGCTGGCGCCAGTGATCTGGATCGCCGGGTCATCAGGATAGAGATTGGGAGCGGAATAAATAAAACCGATCGCCAGCACCGCCAGGATCAGTACGTATTTCCACAGAGGGTATTTGTTCAGCATCACGCCGCCCGCTTATAACGCGGGGCGCCTTGCGCGCCCCGTCGATTGGTAAAGGTTGTTACTCAGATCGCTTTGAGCGTGCCTTTAGGCAGCGTGGCGGCGATGGCGCCCTTCTGGAACTTCATTTCTACGGTGTCGGAGACTTCCAGAACCACGAAAGCGTCGGAAACCTTGGTGATCTTGCCAGCGATGCCGCCGGTGGTCACAACTTCGTCACCTTTCTGCAGGCTGCCGAGCAGGTTCTTCTGCTCTTTGGCGCGCTTGGCCTGTGGACGCCAGATCATCAGGTAGAAGATGACCAGGAAGCCGACCAGGAAAATCCACTCGAAACCACCGCCCATAGGACCGGCAGCGGCAGGCGCAGCGGCATCAGCCATGGCGTTAGAGATAAAAAAGCTCATTTAGCACTCCAGTTGCAAATAGTGAATCTTAGGGTCGGAAAACTCAGTCCAAGGGCGGCACAGGGAGCCCGCGCTTGGCATAGAAGGCATCGACGAAGGCGGCCAATGTACCCTGTTGAATAGCCTCGCGCAAACCAGCCATCAGGACTTGGTAGTGACGCAAATTGTGGATGGTATTCAACATGCTACCCAGCATTTCCCCACACTTGTCCAGATGGTGCAGATAAGCACGGGAGAAGTTCTGGCAGGTGTAGCAATCACAGGTGGGATCCAGCGGCGAATCATCATGGCGATGGAACGCGTTACGGATCTTCAGCACGCCTGTATCGATGAACAGATGCCCATTGCGGGCATTACGGGTTGGCATCACGCAATCGAACATGTCCACACCGCGGCGCACACCCTCTACGAGATCCTCGGGTTTGCCAACGCCCATAAGGTAACGAGGTTTGTCAGCCGGCATCAGGCCCGGCAGGTAATCTAGCACCTTGATCATTTCGTGCTTGGGCTCGCCCACCGACAAACCGCCGATGGCCAGGCCGTCAAAGCCAATCTTGTCCAAGCCTTCGAGCGAGCGTTTGCGCAGGCTTTCGTGCATGCCACCCTGGACAATACCGAACAGTGCGGCAGTGTTGTCGCCATGCGCATTCTTCGAGCGCTGAGCCCAACGCAGGGACAGCTCCATGGAAATCCGCGCGACGTCTTCATCGGCCGGGTACGGCGTGCACTCGTCGAAAATCATCACGATGTCGGAGCCCAGGTCACGCTGCACCTGCATCGACTCTTCCGGGCCCATGAACACCTTGGAACCGTCCACCGGCGAGGCGAAGGTCACGCCTTCCTCCTTGATCTTGCGCATGGCGCCCAGGCTGAACACCTGGAAACCACCCGAGTCGGTGAGGATCGGGCCTTGCCACTTCATGAAGTCATGCAGGTCGCCGTGCTTCTTGATCACTTCCGTGCCTGGGCGCAGCCACAGGTGGAAGGTGTTGCCGAGGATGATCTCGGCTCCGGTGGCGACGATGTCACGCGGCAGCATGCCCTTGACGGTACCGTAAGTACCCACGGGCATGAACGCCGGGGTCTCGACGGTGCCGCGCGGGAAAGTCAGGCGACCCCGACGGGCTTTGCCGTCGGTGGCGAGCAGTTCAAACGACATACGACTCATAGTTGTTCCTCTGGGCCGCGCGGCGCCGGATTACGGGTGATAAACATCGCATCACCGTAGCTGAAAAAACGGTATCCGTTGTCGATGGCGGCTTGATAAGCGGCCATGGTCTCGGGATAACCGGCAAATGCCGACACCAGCATCAACAGCGTGGATTCCGGCAAATGGAAGTTGGTGACCAGGCAATCGACCACATGGAACGGCCGGCCTGGGTAAATGAAGATATCGGTGTCGCCACTGAACGGCTTGAGCACGCCATCACGCGCTGCACTCTCCAGGGAACGCACGCTGGTAGTGCCTACCGCAATCACCCGCCCGCCGCGCGCCTTGCAAGCGTCAACCGCGTCCACGACTTCCTGGCTGACTTCCAGCCATTCGCTGTGCATATGGTGATCTTCGATCTTATCCACACGCACCGGCTGAAACGTGCCGGCCCCCACGTGCAGGGTCACATAGGCGGTCTCGACGCCCTTGGCGGCGATCGCATCCAGCAGCGGCTGGTCGAAATGCAGCCCGGCAGTCGGTGCAGCGACGGCGCCGAGGCGCTGGGAATACACCGTCTGATAGCGCTCGCGGTCCGAGTCTTCGTCGGGGCGGTCTATATAAGGAGGCAACGGCATATGGCCGACGCGCTCCAGCAACGGCAACACCTCTTCGGCGAACTTGAGTTCGAACAGCGCATCATGACGCGCGACCATCTCGGCTTCGCCACCACCATCGATGAGGATGCTCGAGCCCGGTTTCGGCGACTTGCTGGAGCGCACATGGGCCAGCACGCGATGGCTATCCAGCACCCGCTCCACCAGAATTTCCAGCTTGCCGCCGGACGCTTTCTGGCCAAACAGCCGTGCCGGAATCACCCGGGTATTGTTGAACACCATCAGATCGCCAGGGCGCAAATGCTCAAGCAAATCAGTGAATTGACGGTGTGCGAGGGCACCACTCACCCCGTCCAGGGTCAGCAGTCGACTGGCGCGACGCTCGGCCAAAGGATGGCGAGCGATCAGCGAATCAGGGAGCTCAAAAGTAAAGTCAGCAACGCGCATGATGGGGTTCGTCTAGCAGGGCCGGGAAGTCTAGCGGAAATAGTCAAAATTGACCATGAAACGTGATTGACCAACGGTAATCACCTCTCTATACTTCGCCGCCATTGAGCCCTGATGGCGGAATTGGTAGACGCGGCGGATTCAAAATCCGTTTTCGAAAGGAGTGGGAGTTCGAGTCTCCCTCGGGGCACCATCTTAAAAAAAGACCTTGAAATTCAAGGTCTTTTTTTCGTCTGTAGAAAAGTGGCCGACCCGCGAAATGACCGGTCGCCGCCGTCGCCACCTTGAAATGCAGTCTCCTGTGGGAGCTGGCTTGCCTGCGAAAACGCCAGCCCCAACAGCCTCAAACCACCTGCCTACACACGACTCTCTTCCCCCTCCTCCTCCACACCATTCGGCAACATCCCATTCGCCAAATCATCCACCACCGCCTTCGCCATCTCCCCCAAATAATGCGCCGCCCAGGCATAGCGATCCGCACCCTTCTCCATCGCTGCATCCAACGCCAGCATTTTGGAACAATGGAGAAGTTCGGAGGCATGCTCCAAGGCATCACGGATGGGCACGCCGGAATTGACGCGGAATAGGCGGTGGAGATTTGGCTGATTGCCGCAGGTAGAAAAGGTGATGACGCCGAGGGTTTTGTTGAGGGGTGGATTGATCATTGGCCACCTACCAGATGGACGGAAGTGCCAGTTGAGGGATTTCGAAGGTAAGACCTGTCAGAAACGATCATTGCTTAAGCTCCTAATGTAGAGAGCTGCCACGTTCGTTTCTCATGCGAATGGGTGGCAGCTATGCGCGGGCTGAGAAACCGGGACAATAGGAACCCGGCAGACCCGAAGGTCTCCCACGCATAGCCGCCATTACACAGACTTACGGGCGATAAAAAGCGCCAACAGTCTAATGGATGGTGGCGCCTATGCGCCTATTGTTTCTCGGATTCTCAAGTCCGGTCGCTAGGTTGATAGCGACACAGCGGAAGGTAGCGCAGGAGCGGTTGAAGCAGAAGCCAGGATCTGTGGCGGGAAATTTCCGGCGGACTGCCTGGAGCGTCGTGAACGTCAGTAGCGAAATTTTCGCCTTGCTCCAATTACAAAATGTACCGAATGGTTTGAGGACGCTGCCGTCCAATCTGATGTACTCCAGCATCAGGTAGCCGAGTTTTTTGGTACACGCCACGACTGCATTCCTGAATATCGTTCATAGCTGTTCCTCAATAGCGCCAAAAAAAATGTCGAGAGAGTCGGAGAATGAGTCACATCATTTCTATATGGGCATCCACCATTGCGCTTGCCATTCGAACGCAATATTCGTCGGCCAAGTCTTCTTGGGTCATCTCCTTCAATCGTTCAATGTCGGGTGCATGGTCCATGAGCTCGATCAGTTTCTCTTTTGTGCTGCTCGAGTATGTTTCCCAGAGGAAGTCGAACCAGTCCAGGTCAGTCTTCGGACTAGAGCGGCCAGCATTCCTATCAATAACTCCAAAGAAGGTCTTAGGGTGCTGGGCATGGGCCTTTAGTTCATCATCCATCAACGGAATCTTGACTATGAAGCGCTGCTGATCGTCGCTACAAGCGATACAAAATGCCTCACCCGACTTCGGCATGACGACGCAATTCTCTAGCGTCGCCTCGATCTGCGTCCCATTAGGTCCTGGTACCTCCATCCGCTGACCAACCTGTAGCCGTGCCTTGGGAATTCCACCAGAGAACGACTCGGCCTCTCCATCGAACGTAGCGGGAATGCGCCGGTGCTTCTGCATCGACTCCAGCAGCGCAAAGACGGGCGCATGCCGGCGCCTAGTTTTGACCTGTTGAAGCAGGTTTTTCAGCCCAGGGTGAAGATCTTCGAGGTGGAAGCCCCACAGCAGCACTCCGTAAGGCAGATCAATTGCATCAAGGTGATGCTCCTCTGGATCGAAGGTGACTATGACATATGCCTGCGGAAGCTTTTGCCCAGTAGGGTCTCGCTCATATAGCTTTAAGAGGTTTTCAGCCTCCACAAGCGCTACAGGGTTAGGCTGGCCTCTGCCCAGTTCCAGGCGTCCGTCGTTTGTGTCAATGAAAACAATGCGAGGATGATCCGACTTTTTGCTCAAAGCGCGATTCATTTGCCTGTTGATTTTCATCCGCCCCCCTTCTCGTCGCTTGGCCTCAACTGCGTAGATCGCACCGGACTTAGTGTCAGTAGCGATGAACTCAACGTGAGTAGTACGTCTGTCAGTTTCATCTTGGTGCTGCAGGCTGAAGCCTGCCCGAATCAGGGCGGCGGCGACCCGTACTTCGTACAACGCGCCGGGGAAGTTCTTAGGGCATTTGATTCGGTCGATAAGCAGCTTCTGGACCTCGATGGCGTGCTTCAGGCTGTAAAGGTCATATGCGAAGCGCATATAGGCACCATTAGCCCCCGTCATCGGCTGAGGAGCACCTGTCCCCTTCTGTTCCATATGAGCTTTCGAGTGCTCATAGCTTCGGACCGCCCAGGTGAGAATACGATGTCGCTCCTCTAGAGGCTTGCTTCCCTCTGACGTCCACCACTCTCTACCCAAGACGATCTTCGGGTAGTCGTTCAGGAAGTCGTGAAAAGTTTTCCACTTCTGTGAAGAGTGCATCGTCTGACCGACGGCTATGATCCTGTGATCATGGAACTCAGTGGAAATGATAGGCCTACCGAGGCCTTGTTGCTCACGCCTCTGAAACTCTTGGGCTTCATGACAAGCAAGTGTCATCTGTATCTTCTGGCGCATGCGCGCCCCATTCAGCTTTAGCGCTACGTCGAGACTGTCGATGGAACCATGACATTTTTTAAACTTGCGACCGCTGCCGCAAGGGCAAGGATCATTTCGGCCATGCTTTACGTGCATCGGTATAGGCTTCCTAGAAGGTCAAATTGAGCGCCACGAAATGGCCGCTAAGGCCTATTGTTAATGGCAGCCTCTGGCCGATTGCGGCCCTCGTCGACAAACAACAATCGGCCAGAACCGGACGCTCGGGCTGAAGAGCCCAAGCCCGAGCCAAAGTTAGTTAAACCAACCTAAAATTCATCCAGAGCTTGTGACAATTGCAACTGTCGAAAGTAAATGCCACAAAATCATTCAAAGGTTCTATTCATGATATGCCATGGAAAGCTTACAGCACTGAAATAACTGATCGACCTTCCTCTATGAAGCCAACCCAAGTAAAACCTAGCCAAAATTTATATGGGTCGCCGCCAATGCTTTAAACTCAGTGGACTTCATGACCTTTTCAAGGTTGACCGCATTAGCAACTAGATAATCTACGATCTGCTTTAGCTTATCGCTGATCACATTCTTTCTCATGTCATTCAAAATCTGTACAGCATTAATTTTGCAGTATTGATTGGACAGCACAACATGTAGCTCAGGCCGATAAAAAGCGACCAACGCTTGCACAACATTATCGTCACCCAGCTTTGCGATGAATGAATCATATACGGGGCGTCCCGCAGGAGACACCCCAGCATTGTAAGAGACACCATTCCCAACCCTGCATATCAGAATAGCCCGAATAATTTTATCTCTGCGCTCATGCGGAATATCAGCCTCACTTACAATATAGCTGAGCAACTTTCTCGCTGGAGGGACCTCGTTGTAGAAATTATTCCAGCCATTATGGGCGGATAACAACTCATCGACAAGCTCATCAATAATTATGACCCTTGCCTCAAGTGATTTATATTTGTTGCCGTTGCAAAATTCAAAAAACTCATTGCCATCAGCAAACTTTTCGTTATGCAAATTTGCTCTATACCCATCTAGCTGCACGCCGAGCTTGTATTTTAGATTGTCATCTGATGACGCCCACACAAAGGGTGACACAAGCGATATGTTTTTCTTTAGTATATTATTGGCGCCCGCACTTATGTACATTCCAAATATAGTCTGCAACACATTATCGCAATTTCTAGTATGGAGCTCCTTAATAGCACCTTGCATATGCTGCAGCGTGGATACATCTATCACCGTAGTCTGATTACGCAAATTCTCAACGAATGCTTTAACCTGCAACGCAGCGGCAGAAGGAGTGTCGTTAATAACCTCTTGAACGCAAGTCTGTAGCCAGCCCATTAATTCAAACGCATTTATATTTGCATCATTCGGATGACTTGCACCAATATCATTCCGCATAATGAGAATATGGGTCAGTTTTTTATAAGTTATCTCTGAAATCAACTCAAGTTTGTGACAGCTATCTAACAGCACTTTATCTTTCAACCCTGAAAGGTCTGCCTCCGAAGAAAATAAATCTCTAAACTTCCCTCCAACAGCCGCGTCAAAAAACAACTCTAAACCGTAGATTATTGTTTTCTTTCTGAGATTAAGAACTACTTCATTCCATACATAATTGAGAGCTGCGTCAAACAAACCTATTGCACTTGCAGCTGCAAACTTCGAAAGGTATCTTGAGTCTCTCTTAAGCTCAGGCGGAAGGGACATTACGAATCGTGGGAAATTTTCTTGAATCACTTGCCGCTCCGCTGGAACAGCAAGAATGTTTTCCTTAGGAAGACCTAGAGATTCTAGAAACTGGTCGAATTTATTGAAGTCAGTAGTAGATATCTGGTTTTGCAACTGAGCATTAACTACGTCGCTGGAACTCATATTCTCTCCTTAAAATAACGAGCGTGGACTCTCAGCCATATGGCAATTTGCCACAACAAGGATAATAAAGGGTAGTCTCAGAACCGAAATTTGCAAAGAAAACTAAAGTCAAGCGTTGCCTAGGGCGGTCGATGTTGGATTGCTATCGACAGAGGAATCGTCCCGAGCTACATCCCCCCATTGAAGGGCTGTTATTGGTCGTTCGTACGGGAATGCGTAGGTGAATGTGAGCTAGACAATATGCCACCTGCACATAATCATGCTTCGCGAGGCTTGACCTGTACGTCGGATGCTTGAAACGGTTCGTCACCGTTGTCGGGGCGGATTAGATAGGCGTGGAGGTGTCGTAATAGCAGTTTTTCAACAGTCCCAGTTACTCCGTCTCGCTCGCCAGATACTACAGTCAAGCGGTCACTAACGCGAAAACGGAGCTTCGACAGTGCTGCTTCGTCGATTGCTCGATTCCATATCGCCTTTTTTTCCTTGGTATCCGGGTCGTCGATTCCCAGCATACGATCCGTGAAAACATACGATTTTCTCAAAGGCTCAACTGCATCTGAAGCCTTTCCTGACTCCAGCAGTTCGAGTCCGAGCCGAAACGATTCAATACGAAGACTTTCCAGAATTGTGTCGTCAAATGGATAAGAGAATCTCACCCATTCTGAAACCTGGCCCTCAGGATTTTTAACCTGAAACTCATAGCCTCGCCAACTCAAAGGTGCTTCCGGAGCCCCATCACCAGTAGAAATCTCTAGGTAGTCTCCGAAATAAATATTGGGAAGCTGCCAGAAATAATCGCTGTTACCTGCAGGTAAGCCTTCATCGTTTCGGCGGTATGTACACACCACGCCGGGCACGAAGTTATCCCCTTTAAATATTAGTGCTGCGTAATAGCCTCGATGAAGTTTGTTTTCTTGATATCCTACGGGGGACCAAGTAACTTCGGTCAAAACCGGCACGGCCCGCTGTGCGCCTGCAGAAGCGTGGTATCCCCGTAGTGCAACCTCCTTTGAATTGTGGAATGGTACCCGCCCCGGCTGCTTGGGCATCATTTGCGTCCGGACCATGGTCAACCAAGATATGTCCTTCATCGCCGCGCTTGTCAGGGCGAGACGTGAAGATGTCAATGCTGCCTGCGCTTGCTGTAATTCTGCCGCGAGACGGATGGCCTGTTCTTCAAGTACTGTTGCGCGCTCTGCAGATTTGTCCCGAGTCTCCGATAACTCTTTTTCAAGACTGTCATGCTTCAATTTGAGATCGTCGACTCTTAGAATAAGGGAAGGGTCGATTTTCCCGAGAATGCTGTGCCGAAGTTCCGGCGACAGTTCGCCCAATCTTTCCAATATTTCGTTTATATGGGCTTGCTCGTCGGAGGCGGCCCCGTCTTTCAGCCGTTCCAGTAATTGAGGTAAAAAAACGTGGAGATCTACGCCGGCGTAAAACTGAGCCCTACCCCTGCTAGTCGCTGGCGCGAGCCTAGTAAATACGTGAGCGTACTTACTGCGAATAACATCTTCGTCTGACTCATAAAATGTCCAAATGACATCTGGATTCAACTCCGTATCACTGACGAGATCTGACAGGCTGGACATGAAAATGTCGTCCCAGCCCCCACACCCCATAACAACCAATGTGCGGTTCTGCAGCAGTCGCTCAAGTGAGCGTTTTAGTTTATTGCGGCGGCTTCCGATTTGGTAGGAACGTGCAATGTATCCGTACCATACCAATAGCCATGCAGGTGCACTATCTGGATACCAGGGCCTTCGGATTGGCTGAGTGCCCCATCGTCATGCATCATGATGCGGATATACATACCGTGGGAGGTGCGAATGGCGGTCTGGATCAATGGATCAAAGTTTGTCGTCAGGACGGTCTTGCCCAATCTTCCCGAATGATTTGCCAGAAGCTTGCCCAGGGCAATCAGCGACGGGCGGAGATGCCATCCAGCAAAGTCGTCGTCGAGAGCTCTGCACGAGTTTAAGTCTAGAGTTTCCTGTGTATTGGCCTGACTCGAGGTCACTTTGCGTGACTTAAAAACTGCACGACGTATCACCTCGTTAGCTGCATCCTGTCCACGGTAGGCCTGCAATTGCTGAAATGCCTTTTGATACGCGGCTCCCTCGTCCGGTTGATCGCGAACGGGCGCAAATGCACTTGGTGTGTCCATAAGCGTTGCTTCTACGAGGCTCAGGATGCCAGCAACACTGGGCACGCCGGGAGCACCCTCACTTTCAGGTAGGGACAGTGCAGATCCGAAGAAGAAAATAATTTCTCTTGATGAGTTGGCGACCCTCTCAAGGAGTACGTCGTAGTTATGGAAAGTCGGACTGGGATTTGTCACAGGCACGCTCTGGGGCTCTGTAAAGATTCAATAGCGAGGGATGGTGTTGCCATCGTACGTGTTTTTCGGTTCGTGAAGATACCTATGATGAGGAAGTATACCCGGCCTCTGCATAACTGACTGATGGATTGCTGATTGCCTCTTGAACGGCAGTTATTGGCCCGTAGGGGACCTTCTAGGCGAAAGCCCCTATTTCGATAACACCCGCTTGAATCATCACATACCGCTCCTGCCAGAGTATTCATTGATGTAACACCTATTTGCCATGTAACACGCATATCAGCAAACCAGCCATAGCTGTGTAACGCAAAATAAATCATTTAAAATCATATAGTTATATACTTACGTAACACGCGCAACACGATTTGTTAGGGTACCCCCTAGCCCCACTAATATCGCTCCTCCAGCGAAGGGAGATCGCTCAGGCTCTTGGCTTTGGTTCGATAGTGGGGACCCTGGAGCACTCTGGAAGGTACGGGGTATGAAACCCGCAGGATCGTGTTAGCGGAAAGTCACCCAGCTTAGTGAACAGGTGAACCCGGTGAACTCCAGTTCACCTGTGCATTTGCCCTACCGCTTGGCCTCTGCGAACACCATTACCAATACGGTAACGATGCCCTTTTTTCTTCAAGATCCTTTCAATTTCAACATTGAAATTTCAATAAACTGGCACGACTGCCGCTAACGCGGTACCGCGGGTTTCATGCCCCGTGTGCTCCAGATAGTGCCAGCATCCCCAGCGCCATTCTGGAGACTGATTGCATTCTGCCATCCTCCAGCTACCCTCCTTCCGTGCTGGTCTTAGCGAAACACTGCGGGCAAGGCACACATAGCTAAATGCTGAGTCATTACCGATCCGACACACGGAAGCGAGGACTAACTAATGCAATCATTTATCGTGAATAGAAACGTACAGACCAACGGCGACTACGAAGTGCATAACACAACGACCGGTTGCAGCTTCATGCCGCGGCCGGAGAATCAGGTATCACTCGGAAATCATCTAACGTGCACTGGCGCTGTCAGTGCCGCTCGAGGGGCAAATCCCACACTAAAAATTAATGGTTGCTTCTATTGCTGCAAACCTTGCCATACCAGCTAAATTCCTGGCAGAGCACGGTTGGTTTACTGATTGTTCGTGCACAGATTTATGATTGAGGGATCTCAGGCCCAAGCAGCATGTATCCCCGCGTGTATCCCTAACCATGTAATCCAGCTGTAGACCACGGATTATATGGAAGGCTCCAGTCTCCTTCGGGGCACCATCTTAAAAAAAGACCTTGAAATTCAAGGTCTTTTTTTTCGCCTGTAGAAAAGTGGCCAGCCCGCGAAATGACCGATCGCCGCCGTCGCCACCTTGAAATGCAGTCTCCTGTGGGAGCTGGCTTGCCTGCGAAAACGCCAGCCCCCTCCAATCAGAAAGTGTACTTGGCAGTGACCGTAAAGTTACGCGGATCACCATACACATCGTACGGACTCCACGTAGAGTTACTGGCAATCCCCTGGTAGTACTTTTTATCGAACAGGTTGTTGATGTTCAGTTGGGTATCGAGGTGTTTACTGACCTGGTAGCCAGCCATCAGCCCCACCAACGCATAGGCTTCCTGTTCGATATGGTAGTTGCCGAAAACGTTGCGGCCTTTATTGAAGGTACTGCTCTGGCTGTAGACGTTTGCACCGACACGCAGCTTGTTCAGATCACCCTGCAGGTGGTAGGTGGTGCTGGCCTTGAACATGTGGCGAGGCACGTCAGTGTCGAACAGGGTGCCTTCCTTGGAATTGTCCGCATCCTTTTTGTACTTCGCCTGAGCGAAGGTGTAACCGGCGCCGACCTGCCAGTTTGGCGTCAGTGCACCGTTGATCTCCAGCTCGATACCCTGGCTGCGAACTTTGCCAGCGGCTTCGTAACAGCCATAGGCGCCGACAGGAATAACCCGGCAGGTGCTGGCGTCCGCCACTTCCGCCGCGCGGTTCAGTTGGTCGATCTGGAACAGCGAGGCACTGGCGTCCAGTGCGCCACCGAAGTATTCGCCCTTGATACCCACTTCGTAGTTTTCGCCGGTGATGGGCTTGATCCCGGCGCCGTCGCTGTTCTTTTCGCTCTGGGGCTGGAAGATGTCGGTGTAGCTGGCGTAGACGGAGTGGTTGCCGTCCAGGTCGTAGATGAAGCCGGCATAACGGGTGACGTGGCGCGTTTCCTTGGTTTTGCCCGAAGTGTAGTACTGGTCGTTGGTCTCGTTATAGATCGAGGTCGAGTCGTACCAGTCCAGGCGCGCGCCGAGAATGAGTTTCAGCGGGTCGGCGAGATTCCAGCGCGTGGTGACGTATAAGCCCTCTTGATCGACCTTGTCGTTGATGGAGTAGATATCGGGAACGAACGGCCGGGGCGTATTCGGGTTGAAATGGTTGATGTCGATATTATTGATGAAGGTCGTGCCACCCACGGCCTCGGTCTTGAGTTGGCGCTTACTGGCGCCGACTACCAGCTCATGCTGACGCCCCATCAGGGCGAAGGGGCCGCTGGCAAAGAAATCATAGGTGGACTGGTCGTAGTCACGCCCTTGGTTGAACACTCTTTGCCGGTAGGTCGTGTCGTTGTTACGTTCCAGGACCGCACCCACCAACTTGAAGTCAGACCAGTTTTTCGAGGCCCCTGCATGCAGGCGCCAGTCGTTGTCGAAACGCTGGTCAAGCTCGACAAACAGCGTTTTGTTGTCGATGTCCTGGTGCGACCAGCTGTAGCCGAACGATTTGGAACGGGAGAAGCCCATGTGGCTGCCGTTCGGGTTCACCGGTAAGCCGCCCCAGTTGATGTTGTTATTGTCGTTCTGATCGGATGCACCCACGGTCAGGGTGGTGCTGTCGGTCAGGTCAAACTCGGTGACGCCGTAGAACACGCCGCGCTCACGCCCTGCGTAATCCTGATAGCTGTCCTTGTCGTGGTAGGCACCCACAAAACGGCCTCGCACGCTGCCGCTGTCAGTAACCGGGCCGGACACATCCAACTCACTGCGATAGTTGTCCCAACTGCCGGCACTGCCGGTGATACTGGCCTGGAACTCTTTGGTGGGACGCTTGCGCACCATGTTGATGGCTGCCGACGGGTTGCCGGCGCCTTGCATCATGCCGGTGGCGCCACGGACCACTTCGACACGGTCGTAAGGCGCCAGATCGGCGGTGGCGACCCAGTCGGCGTTGTAAGTGGTCGGCAGGCCATCGAACATAATATTGGTGATAGGAAAGCCGCGGGCGAAAAACTCGCTGTTGGCCGGGCGCGCAGCCGACATTCGCAGCCCCGGGGTGGCCTGGACGACATCATCGAGACTGCGCATGGCCTGGTCATCCATGCGCTGGCGCGTAATCACCGTCACGGATTGCGGGGTCTCGCGCAGGGACAACGGCAATTTGGTTGCGGTCTGCATGACCCCAGTGGTGTAGGAACCACTGTTCTCAGTGGCTGCCCCGAGGCTCAGGCCGCTGACGGTGGTAGCGCCCAATTCGAGTGCATCACTGTCGCGAGTGCGCGCGACCAGCAAATAGTTGCCGCTGGCAGTCCGAATAGCCGCCAGGCCACTGTCGACGAGCAGGCGGTTGAGGCCTTCGTGTACGCCATAATCACCACGCAGCGCCGGCGCGCGTTTGCCTTGCACCAACGCCGGATCAAAGGGAAGGCTGATACCGGCAACCTGGGCAAAGCGGTTGAGCGAGTCGTCCAGCGGCCCGCCCGCCAAATCGTAATGACGGCTGTCGACGTTTTCTGCCTGCACCGCAAAACTGACCAGGGGCAGGCTGGTCACACCGGCCAGCAAAACACTACGCAGGGTAAGCGCAAGCGCACTGCGCTGGAGCGGCTGAGGGAAAGTAAAGGCAGAGGACATGGACGCTGAGCTCCTTTCGAATGACTGAATGTATTTCCTGTCTGTCGAAGGGCTCGGAAAAACCCGTAAACGTTTTTGAGATTTTTTCTCATCGCGTTTAACGGGCAACGAGGCGGGTCCAGAGCGGGGTAAAACGTTCAACACGTACGGGCAACGAATCGCTCAATGCACTCAGGGCCCGGTCAATGTCATCAAGCTGGAATACGCCGGATACTTCCAGTTGCGCAATATCCGGATCACAGCGCAGCCAGCCGTGACGATAACGCGCCAGTTCGGCGGCAAGGTCGCGCAGCAGCATGCGTTTGGCCACCAACTGGCCACGTGTCCACGCACTGGCGTTAATGCTGCTTACGTCGACACGGTGACTGCCGTTGGCATCGATCACATATTCCTCGGCGGCAGCGATCAAGCCCGGCTCGCCTTGGCCATGAATAGCCACCACACCGTCTTCTACACGCACTCGCGTGCCCTGATGGTCGTCACGCACGGCGAAAGCGGTTCCGATGGCCTGCAAACGTGCGTGCGGGGTGCTGACCCAGAAGCTGCGGCGCCCGTCCGGCGCGGCGTTGTCCTTGCCGGTATCGATGAAAATTTCGCCACGGCGCAGTCTGATCAGTCGGTGCTGCGCAGTGAATTGAACGTCCACCACACTGGCGGTGTTCAATTGCAGGCGGGTGCCATCATTGAGCATGAACTGGCGTCGCTCGCCGACCCCGGTGGCATAGTCCGCTCCCCAGGGTACCCACGTGCTTTCGCGCAGCGACCAGCCGCCCACACCGCTGACCACAAGCCCCATCCCCAGCAACTTGATCGCGTGGCGCCGGCTGTGGCGACCACTGTTCAGGCTTTGTAGGGTATCCAGCGCTACTGTGCCGGGTAAAGCGGCCAAGCCCTGGAAAGCCGCGTCGCTTTTGCGCAACGCTTGCCAGGCGGCTTCATGCATCACATCGGCTTGACGCCAGCGTTGGCAGGCCTCCAGCAACTCGGGATTCGAGCCACCGGACTCGATCCTGACCAGCCAGCCGATGGCCTGGTCGAGCACAGCGTCTGGAAGTTCGGGAAGAGAGTGAAGGCTCATCGTTGGGCCAGGTAGCAGTGGCGGATGGCGCTGGCCATGTACTTCTCTACCGAGCTGAGACTGACGGCCAGGCGCTCAGCGATTTCCTTGTAGCTGAGGCCCTCGAGGCGCGACATCAGGAAGGCCATGCGCACCTTGGGGAGGAGGCCATTGAGTAATGCATCTACGCGAGACAGTGTTTCCAACAGAATCAACTGCGACTCGGGCGATGGCACCTCGGCTTCCGGCAGGTGCGCAATGGCCTGCAGGTAGGCTCGCTCGATCCGCTGCCTGCGAACCCGATCCACCAGTACGCCACGCGCCACGGTACTTAACCAGGCACGAGGCTGGCGCAGTTCCTGCAATTGTTCCGGCTTGCCGAGGATCTGCACAAAGATATCGTGGGCCAAGTCGGCAGCGTGGTCGCCATGGCGCATTCGCTTGCGCAACCAACCCAGCAGCCACGCGTGATGATTGACATACAAGGTGCGAACATCGACGTGAGGCACTGGGGGAGTGGATGACGACGACACGGAAAGCCTCGGCCTGATAGATAGATGCATTTGAGAACTGATCTCATCCTAGTATCAGCGAGTTGCAGCCATCAAGTAAAGAATGCGTTTATCCCTGTCTTTCCGAGACTGCGCCGATATCAATGCCGCCGACCCTATCCAGCCTGGTAGCTGACACCTGCACCCAGGCCTTTTTTTTCGACCAAAGAACAGTGATCATCGCCCTCCCCCAAAAAACAGAGGCACCGAAACCATGGAATTGACGCTGGAAGCGGTTGCGCTCTTTGCACTGAAACTGGTGCACGAGACGGACGGCGGCAGTCCGGTTTTGCGGGATGACCTGGTGATGGATGGGTATGAGCGCGAAGTGTTTGGGCTGCTGGTGCGCCAGGGAAACCTGGCGGCTATTCAATCCAAGATAGCGGACTGTGTTGATCAGGCACTTGAGGCATTGGGCGGCGCCAATACGGTGATGGGTCGCGAACTGCAACGGTTGGCGACTGATGTGCAAAGCGTGGGTCAGCTTGATGAACTGCCGGCGCCGCTAAAAGCCCTCAAGGATTACCTTAAGGACATCCAGTAAGGCAGCCTAGCGCCGCCCTTCAACCGCCATCCGCACCGCCAGCCCCATCAGCACCGAGCCCATCAGCCAGCGCTGCACCACTTGCCAACCCGGCCGGGTGACGAAAAACACCGCGATGGAGCCCGCCATGGTGGCAATCGCCGCGTTAACACTCACGCTGATGAAGATCTGCGTAAAGCCCAGCACCAGGGATTGCGCCAGCACACTGCCATGGCCGTTCGGATCGATGAACTGCGGCAGCAGCGAGAGATACATCACCGCCACCTTGGGGTTCAGCAGGTTGGTCACCAGGCCCATGGTGAACAGCTTGCGCGGGCTGTCCTGGGGCAGGCTCTGCACTTGGAATGGCGAACGACCACCCGGTTTGACCGCCTGCCAGGCCAGGTAAACCAGGTAAAGCGCACCGCCGAAGCGCAGGGCGTCGTAGGCAAAAGGCACTGCCATCACCAACGCCGTTATCCCCAATGCCGCGCACAGCATGTACACCACAAACCCCAGCGCCACGCCGCCCAGCGAGATAAACCCCGCCGTTCGTCCCTGGCAGATCGACCGAGAAATCAGGTAAATCATGTTCGGGCCGGGCGTCAGCACCATGCCGAGTGAAATCAGCGCATAGGCCAGCCAGCTGGACAGTTCAGGCATTCTTCGGCTCCTGGGGTATTGTTCTGTCGACGTGAAACATTTGGCCAACGTTGCAGGGTTGGACGCCATGGTAGGGCGTTCAAAATGCGCGCGTTAGATACAGATCCGCGAGCAAAACGTCATACACCCACGGCACTACTTATCTAAGGACCGGCCCATGATCGACTTCAACAACAAAGGTTTCTTCAAGCTCAAGCAAAACAACGAATACGCCGAACGCGTCTCGGCCCTGCTGCTCGACGGTGAAGAAGTGATCGACGCCTACAAGGCCATGCGCGACGGCGTGGTGTTCACCACCAAGCGGATTATTGCGGTCAACGTGCAGGGGATTACCGGCAGCAAGAAGGACTTCACGTCGCTGCCGTACAAAAACATCGTCGCGTATTCGGTGGAGACATCCGGGACGTTTGACCTGGATTCGGAGTTGGAGATTTACTTTTCGTCGCTGGGGAAAGTGAGGTTTGAGTTCACGGGGAAGACGTCGATCGTGGAAATCTCGCGGTTGATTTCCAAGCATCTGCTGGGCTGATCCGCGACAAAAAAAGACCTTGGCGTCCCAAGGTCTTCTTCATTGCTCACGCCAAGGAAGGCAGCTACGCAGTGGTGGGCCTGCTGGCGCGCTGCAAAATCAACAAGCCCTGAGTGCATCGGTCACTGAATAACGTGTTCGACCGCCAGTATTACAGCGGGTATGGGCGATACAACAGCTGCTTCAGCGGTGACCCACGCCATCTGATGGTGGGGCTCAAGTATCAGTGCCGAGGGCCGCTGGTAAGCCGCTGAACTTTCCCACGCAACTCATCGAACAAAGCGCATATCTGGCGCTGATTCGCCTCCGTAGGCTCACTACCTCGCACAAGGAAGTGAACCGCTCATGTCAGAACGCTTTTATCCCCCCACCGAAGCAGAGCAACTCAAACAGCGCATCCTGATTCCGCAGCCATTGCGTGTGCCGTATTCACCGACGGTTGATTTTTTCGAGCCAACCCCTGCCCCGGTACCCACGCTGGCCAAACCTTGCGGCTGCGTTTTCATCAAGCCCTGCCAACTGCCTGACGGCGTCACCCATTACTTCAACCCTGCGGGGTATGTCCCGTTGGAGTTGGTCAAGGAGTATGGCCATTTAAGCCTGCTGGGTGGGCGTGAGGTGGACAGCCGGGGCGCAGTTGCCTTGCGCAAGATCAGCGGCAGCACATTGCCCGTTGGCCTCGGGCAGTTGGCGTTGCGTTCGGCGGTTCTGGAGTCGGCGGCCACTGCCGTCGGGTCCGTCGCCGGAGGCTTGTTGACGGGGTTGGTGGCGCTGGCCTGGCCGTCGGAGCTGGGTGATAGCGCGCTCTACAGCGAGGAGCAGTTGCGTTCGATGCAGCGGGCGCGGTCGCAGATGCGGTTGCATATTGAGCAACGCGAGGACGGTACGCTCAAGGGGTATGGGTTTTACACGGGTAACCATGCCGATTGGCAGATGATTGATGTCGTGCAGTTTCAAACCCGTGGCGATCAGTTTGTGGCGGACTTGGACGAGGGCGTGGAGCTGATCTGGACGCCCGCCGTTGATCCAAGTGACACGCTGGGTATTCCAGCCTTGGAGGCTGCGCCGCAAGCGCCGGTAATCTGGATTTATCCGCCGACGCAGAAGGCCGCACAGATTCTGGTGAACCCGATTTATCCGCCGAAGTATCGGGATTTTATTCTGGTGTTCCCGGTGGAGTCGGGGGTTCGACCGCTGTATGTGGTTGTCAGTGTCAAGGCTGGGGATCACAAGTACCACAAGGCGCCTAATACCGAACAAATTACTGGCTTTGCAGGCCTGATCAAAGCAAAACCCATGACTCCCAGACAGGGAGGCGCCGGGTTAAGAGAGCGTTGGATTGAGGAAAAAGGCCGGAGAATCTATGAGTGGGACTCTCAACATGGGGAGTTGGAAGTTTATCTAGCAAGTGATGGGAGCCATCTAGGGGCGTTCAGCCACTTAACCGGCGAGCAGCTAAAAGAACCGAAGAAAAAACGAAATATCAGAAAATAGCTGTGAGGGCTACATGGGACTAAAAGTGAGATTGGAGTGGTTCGACAGAACCACAGAGCAGTTACGTGGCGCGGA
Organism: Pseudomonas aylmerensis; assembly: GCF_001702265.1. GTDB lineage: Bacteria > Pseudomonadota > Gammaproteobacteria > Pseudomonadales > Pseudomonadaceae > Aquipseudomonas > Aquipseudomonas aylmerensis. Next base: position 59,323 of record NZ_MAUE01000045.1, on the reverse strand, counting down.
GGACTCGGCGGATATGGGAGACGACTATTCCGCGATTTCCGAGCTTGGATTGTCGACAGCCGAAGATGTCAATAACGGGATGTTTGAGCTGCGCCGGGAGTGGCTACCACTGATACAGACACGTTTTTCTCATGAAATTGCTCTTTCAGAAAGCGACTACTTCATCGCGTTTGATTACGAAGATGCAAACGAATAACACAGACTTCGAGAATTCAGCTGAATGCGCAGACTGTCACTCACAAACAAAAAACTCCGCAACATCCCCAGGCACCTCAGAGCTCTGACCCGCTGGGCAGACAGTTTCGAAGGCTGTTTTTACGAAGAGTTACCGCTGCGACCCGACTACATAAACCTAAAAATCCCAGTTATTGAAAACCTTGTTGAAGGCAATCAAACCACACCGGAAATTCTGGCGCATTGCGCTCAACAGATGATCAAGGTTGCAGGTCACCTGGTTGAAGCACGATCAGACGGTGACCCTGAGTGCTGGATTGTCGCCTGCATCATGGTCCCGGACATGTTCTCAAGCCGAGTCTGTGTCTACACCGAAAAAGCCCGCCATCTCGGCCACACCCAGCCCTTTGACTACGAGTACTTTCGCCAAACCCGCATCATCGGCCGAAGCCTTGCCCGCGAATGGGAGTTGGTGGTTCCGCCAGGCCTCCACGAAGTTGGCTTTCACTTCATCCACGAGGACGAAGAAGGAACCGTCTTCGAGTCAGAGCATTGGTACTTCGGCGAAGTCACCACGACCGATGAAGCCCCTGGCACAGAGCGTTGGAAGTATCAAACCTTCAAGTCCTTCCGAGCACAGCATCCACATTTATTTGGTCCGTCCACTTAACTCGCCTTCATCTCACCACCAGTCCCCCATACACACCAGATATCCCGGTTGCGTCTTCACCAAAAGTGCCGCAATCGCCGATAGAGAGAGGCTTCCAAAATGCTGATGAAAATCAGACTGCGATGGTACGAAAAACACAGCAATGATTTGAAGGCGGATGAGTATTCAGCGGATATCGCAGATCCAGACAGTGTTTTTGAAACCTTGGGTTTAGGCGAAGAAACCGCGATATACGCCGACGTATTCAACGTTCAACCTAACTGGATAACGATTATTCAGCCGTACTTCCAGCACATGATCGAACCCGACCGCCTCGACTACCAAATTTCCTTCCGGTATCAAGGCACCTGGCCACCCTTTACCACGCAAACGGTGGGCAAAACCCACCGTTTAATCAACTTCGCTTAGCCCTCTTTCGCCTCACTCCCTTCCCCTCCAATCAACAACCGATTCGCCGGATCCGTAATATCAAACACCTGCTGGGCACACGCCGCACTATTGAGCCTGAACTGGAACTCAACCAGATACACCTTGGCCTTTTCCGGGCTGAACGTGCTCATCACCGGGCCGCAGCTGTAGTAAGCGCCGTTGCCCTGGCTTCTCGCTGAACTGGAGACGGTGAGTTTCTTGCCTGGATCCGCTTGGAGTTCCAGCTGAGGAAAACGCTTGAACCCGGCGCTGGCGACGGTCTGGTTGAGCTTGGCGATCCAGTTGAAGACTTTGCCTTCGCCGGTGTCCATGACGGTGCCGAGGGTTTCCAGGCGCTGGTCGGGGTCGCCTTCGCGGCGCACGGCGAATTCGACAGGGTTGGTGCCACCGCTGGCCTTCATGATGACCTTGGCATGATCCGCATCCACGGCCACGGTTTTCTGGCGCAGTTGGATACCGTCCTTGAGCAGGCTGGGCGATGAGTCGCGTTGGTTGGATTGGCAGGCGCCCAAGGCCAGGGCGAGGGAGAGCAGCGCGATTCGCTTCACGGGAGGATGTCCTTATCAAGGTGAGAGTGAGTGATGACTGGACCCGAGTTTAAACGGATTGTTCCGCACTGAAACGGCGAGCTGTCACACTTCGGGAAGGCGGCGATGCAAATGCGCAGGTCTGGCAGGCATACCGAGGTGATCCTTTCGCAGCCTCGCTAAAGCTCGACAACTCCCACAAGTGAGCTTCGTCGCGCCGGATATTGCGATCACCCAGGGGATTGAAATAAGGGTGACACCGCCAATCCCCTGTGGGAGTTGTCGAGCCTTAGCGAGGCTGCGAAAGCGGTGGTCCCGGCGCAGAAAATGCCAGCAATGCCGCCTTCGCAGCCTCGCTGGGACTCGACAGTTGCTCCCACACTTGGGCTGCGTCGCGTCGGATATTGCGATCACCCAGGGGATTGAAATAAGGGCGACACCGCCAATCCCCTGTGGGAGTTGTCGAGCCTCAGCGAGGCTGCGAAAGCGGTGCATCAGCGCACGCTGAACACCAGCCGCGCACATAACCCGCCTTGCTCCAGGTTATGCAATGCCAGACGGCAGCCGATCTTGCCGACGATCATCTCGACAATCGCCAATCCCAGCCCCGCACCGTTGGCATTGCCGCGGCTGTAAAAGCGTTCGAACAGGCGCGCCAACTCCGTCTCGTCGATCCCTGGCCCCTCATCCTCCACGCTCAGGCAATCGGCGCCAATCACCACTTTTACTTCGCTGCCCGCAGGGGAAAAGTTCAGCGCGTTGGTCACCAGGTTTTGCAGGGCGATGGCCAGTGCCACCGGCTCGGTTTCGACCCAGCACTCTTCATTGCCTTCGAGCACCAGTTCCACGCCGCGCTCCATGGCCAGCGGGGTCAGTTCGGCGAGTTCTTCGCGCACCAGTTCGGTGAGTTGCACGGGGATGCGCTTGGGGTTGTTCAGTTGCGGTTCGATGCGCGCCATGGTCAGCAGCTGGCTGCCAATACGGGTGGCGCGGTCGACGCCATTGACCAGGAAATCCAGGGCCTCGCGCTGTTGCTCCGGAGTCGCGGCGCTTTGCGCGTTCTGGGCGTGGATACGCAGGATCGCCAAGGGTGTACGCAGTTCATGGGCGGCATCGGCGATGAAGCGGCGCTCGCGCTCGAGCAGGTCGTCCACTTGGACCAGCAGTCGGTTGAGTGCGGTTTGCATGGGCTCAAGGTCAGTCGGCAGGGGCTTGAGGTGCAGCGGTTGCAAGGTGTCGGTATTGCGCCCACGAATCGACAAGACCATCGCGCGCAGCGGTTTGAGGCCCCAGCCGATCACCAGCCAGATCAACAATGTCAGCAGCGGCACGCCGATCAATGTGGGCCACAGCGTGTGGCGCACGATGCGCTGGATCAGGTCCTGGCGAATGTCGTCGCGCTCGCCCACCCAGATCAGCAAGCCCTGTTGCGGATCGGCGAGCAGGAAAGCGCACCAGTCGTTGCCGTTGTCGAGGATGTCGTGGGAACCGAATGTGGTCGGCGGCGCTGCAAGGATCGGCGCTTCGGCGGAGCGCACCAGCAACTGGCCGTCAGTGCGCCATACCTGGAAGGTCAACCGGGTTTCATAAGGATGGGCGACGCCCTCCACGCCGACGCGGCTCATGGCCTGGTCAAACGCCTCGTACAACCGGTCCCAGTCCGCTTCGCCGGGATCGCGCTGGCGCAAGACACCTTGCAGCAGGCGCGCACTCTGGGCGAGCTGGGCGTCGTAGACTTCTTCGATTTCGTGGTGGCTGTCGCGCAATACCAGCCAACTGATCAGGGCGTCACCCGCCAATATCAGCAGCAAGACGGGGATGAGGATGCGCGCGCGAACCGAGCTCATGGTTTGAGCACCAGCACATAGCCGACACCGCGCACAGTGCGGATCAGTTCGGTGGAGAGCTTTTTGCGCAGGTTGTGAATCAGCACTTCCAGGATGTTGCTCTCGACGCGGTCCTGCCAGCCATACAGCGCGCGGGACAGCCGCTCGCGCGTCACCACCTTGCCGGGGCGCACCATCAGTTGGTGCAGCAGTTGGTATTCCATCGGTGTGACGATGATGTCTTCGTCCAGGTAGCGCACTTGCTGGGTGGCCGGGTCGAGGTGGATGCCAGCATGCTCCAGCATCGGTTGCGCACGCCCCTGGCTGCGGCGCAGCAGGGCACGCACGCGAGCCTTGAGTTCTTCTACGTCGAAGGGTTTGACCAGGTAGTCGTCGGCGCCGGCGTCCAGCCCGGCGATGCGCTCGGCGGTGCCGTCGCGGGCGGTGAGGATCAGCACCGGCACGTCGTGCTGCTCGGCGCGCAGTTGCTGCAACAGGTCGAGGCCGTCGAGGCGCGGCAGGCCGAGGTCGAGCAGCAGCAAATCGAAGTTCTCCGTGCGCAGCGCATGCAGGGCCGCGACGCCATCCTGCAGCCAATCGAGGGTATAGCCCTCGGCGCCCAACGCCACCCGAATCCCCTGGCCGAGGGCACGATCATCTTCGACAAGGAGCAGGCGCATAGCAGAATCTCTGTAGGAATCGGCGGCATCATGCCGGGTTATGACACGGGGCATTTCGGCAAAGATGTTACGGCTCGTTGCCAACTAAGGTTGCGCTAAGGTTGGTTTTGCACTGTGAAACCTCCCACTTCTGCTGAGAGCTTTTCCATGCGCAAAATTCTCCTGCTGTCCCTGATTATCGCCAGCCCCCTGGCCATCGCCGGCCCGCAGTGCACCACCGCCGAGCGCTCGCAATGGCAAGACGAGAAAGCCTTCCAGGACAAGCTCAAGGCCGAAGGCTACACAATCAGCAAGTTCAAGGTTACCGACGGCAACTGCTACGAGATCTACGGTTTCGACAAAGACAAGCGCAAAGTCGAGATCTACCACGACCCGGTCACCGGCAAAGCCGTGAAGACTGAGATCAAAGGCTGATGCCAGGCGAATCCCTGCGCCTGTGGGACCCGTTGGTGAGGCTGTTTCATGTGTCGATCGCCGGGGTCTTTGTCGCCAATTACTTCTTCAATGAAGCGGGCGATGACTGGCATGTCTGGCTGGGCTACTACGCCATGGCCTGGCTGCTGGTACGGCTGGTGTGGGGATTTGTCGGACCGCGCAGTGCACGTTGGGCGGACTTTTGGCCTACGCCGAAACGATTGGGTGCCCACGCGCGCTCGCTGCTCAACCGCCGCCCGCTGCACCGGTTGGGTCATTCGCCCATTGGTGCGCTGGTGATGCTGTTGATGTTGCTGGCCTTGCTGACCCTCGGCGTCAGCGGCTTCCTGATGCAGGAAGTCGATGCGCTATGGGGCGCCGATTGGCCCCAGCAAATCCACGAGACTGCCGCCAATGTGCTTCTTGGCCTGGTCTGCGTGCATGTGCTGGCCGCGCTGTTTGAAAGTATCCAGGTGCGGGACAACCTGCCGTTATCGATGCTCACCGGTCGCAGGAAGCGCCTGCCGGATGAGCGTGCGCAGTAATCCTTTTGCCGACAGGTTCCCTATGCGCTCCGCCTTATTGATTTGCAGCCTGCTGGCCGTATTCTTCGCGGCCTGGCAAAGCCATCCGCCCCATGTGCTGGCCCCGTTTGCCGAGACCAGCCCGAACCCCGCAAAAGTGGCGGCGCCGGCGCAATACACCAGCCGCTTCGTGTCCACCCAACTCACTGACTTTGTGCATTCCTCGTCCGTCACCGCCCTGCCCGGCGGCGATTTGATGGCAGTGTGGTTTGCCGGCTCCCGCGAAGGCGCGGCCGATGTGCAGGTACGCACCGCGCGCTTTGATGCGCAAAGTGGCGAGTGGGGGGCCGAGCAGGTGCTGGCCACGCGGGAAAGCACTCGCGACGGCACCCAGCGCTATATCCGCAAGCTGGGCAACCCAGTCATCGCCCTCGGGCCGGATAAACGCCTGTGGATGTTTTACGTATCGGTGTCAGTCGGTGGCTGGGCCGCCAGTGCGATCAATCTGATGGTCTCGGAGGACCTCGGCGCCAGTTGGTCGGCGCCAAGGCAGTTGGTGACCTCACCGTTCTTCAATATCAGCACCCTGGTGCGCGCCGCCCCGGTGTTCCATGCCGACGGCTCGATCGGTCTGCCGGTGTACCACGAGTTCATGGGCAAGTTTGCCGAGTACCTGTACTTGAGTGCCGATGGCGCAGTGATCGACAAATTTCGCATCAGTCGCGGCAAACACTCGCTGCAACCGACCATCGTGCCGCTGGACGGCAAGCGCGCCGTAGCGATGTTGCGCTACGCCGGCGACACCCATCACCGGGTTCTGGCCAGCCGCACCGAAGACGCCGGCCAGACCTGGAGCGAGCCGTACCCGCTGGAGCCGGCTAATCCCAACTCGTCGCTGGCTGCGGTGGGCACGGTGGACGATGGGTTGCTGGTGGCCCTGAACGACCTGGAGGATGGCCGTTTCAAACTCAGCCTCTACGGCACCGACGCCCAGCTCAGCCAATGGCGCACCGTGGTGCAACTGGATGAGTCGCCGGACCCGCTCGGCCAACCGTTCTCCCCCGAAGCCTATAAGGCGATCATCGGCGAAGGCTTCCGCGCCTCCAGCGGCGCCCGGCGCCTGCCGCTGGAGCAGCGCTTTCTCAGCAACCTCGACTACCGCGTGTGCAAACCCCAAGGCTGCGATTTCGAATACGAATACCCGTACTTCAGCCGCAGCCCGGACGGCATGTACCACCTGGTGTACTCGTGGAATAACACCTTTATCAAACATGTCAGCTTCAACGAAGCCTGGCTGGCGGAGCGTCTCTGATGGTTTCGATGTGGCAGGCGCATTTGAGTTTTGTACTGCTGGGCTTTGTGTTGCTGTGCGCGCTGCGCTTCACCGCCCCCTGGCGTCCGTGGCTGCTGCCGGTGCTGGTGGCGGTGAGTTTTATCCCTATCAACGAGCTGCCGCTGGCGGCGTACGTGCGCAGTTTTACCGATGACCTGGCGATCAGCACCCTGGTGTTGTTGGCGTGGGTGGGCTTGAGTCGCGTGGGCGTGGTACAGCCGCTCAACCGGCAGCACCACGTGCAAATGTTGCTGCTGTTTGGCCTGCTGAGCCTAGTGCTATACCCGGCCACGCTGGGCCTGACGTATTTCGATCCCTACCGCTGGGGCTTCAATCCGCGGCCGATGATTGTGCTGGTGGGCGCGGCCGTGCTGTTGATGCTGTGGCTGCGCAATGCGCTGGCGGTGTGGATGCTGGCGGTGGGCACCCTGGCGTTCGCGCTGCGGCTCAAGGCTTCGGAAAACTACTGGGACTATCTGGTGGATCCGCTCTTGGCGGGCTACTGCGTCGTGGCTGGATTAATGCAACTCAACCTGTGGGAGCGGGCGTGCTCGCGAATGCGCAGTGTCAGGCAGCATCTCTGGCACTGAACCACCGCGTTCGCGAGCACGCCCACTCCCACATTTGATCTGTGGTGTTGTTGAGAAGAGGGAAACTAATGGGTGCGTTGCAATCACGCCGCCTGCGCTACGGCGTGGGCGCGATTGGATTGGTATTTGCGTTGCTGGCCGCCTTGCGGCTGATATTCGTGCTGGCGTTTTCCGGGCTCGCCCTGGACACCCCGGCGTTGCTGGAAACCGTTGGCATCGGCCTGCGGTTCGACCTGCGCCTGGCGGTGCTGTTGCTGCTGCCGCTGGCGGTGCTGGCCTGGCTGCCGCGCTGGAACCTCACCACCCTGCCGGCCCTGCGCTGGCTGGCGCGGGGTTACCTGGTGATCGCACTGGCCGGGGTCGGCCTGGTGTACATCATCGACTTCGGCCACTACGCCTACCTGGGCGTGCGCATCAACGCGACGGTGTTGCGTTACCTGCAAGACGCGCAGATTTCACAACAGATGGTGTGGGAAACCTACCCGGTGCTGTGGATAACCGCCTGCTGGCTGGCGGCGGTAGCACTGTGGGTGTGGGCGTTGATCTGCCTGGAGCGGCTGACCCTGGATCGCCAGCCCACGCCCACGCGCAAATGGGCGCTGGCCTCGGTCTCGATGATCGGCCTGGTCGCCGTGCTGCTGGCCCTGCTCGGCCGCGTCGCCAACCTCAACCTGGAGAACCCGGTGCCGCTGCGCTGGAGCGATGCATTCTTTTCCGGCAACAGCCAGGTGGCCGCCGTGGGCCTGAACCCGGTGCTGTTTTTGTATGACACGCTCAAGGTCGGCCAGTCACAGTTCGATGAAGCCCAGGTGCGCGAACATTACCCGCAAGTCGCCGCGTACCTTGGTGTTGACCAGCCGGATGCGCAGCAACTGAACTTCATCCGCGAGCAACCCGTGCAGCCGTATCGACTGGCCGGCGAGCGGGCGCCGAACGTGATCTTCGTGATGCTCGAATCCCTCGGCACCAGCGCCGTGGGAGCCTACGGCAACCCGCTCAACCCGACGCCGAACCTGGACCAGTTGGCCACGCAAAGCTGGTTCTTCAAGCACTTCTATGTGCCCGTCACCGGCACCGCCAAGACCGTGTGGGCGAGCATCACCGGCGTGCCGGATGTGACCCGCCAGGAAACGGCCACCCGCAACCCGCTGATCACGCGCCAACACACTGTGATCAACGCGTTCCAGGGCTACCAGAAGTTCTACCTGATCGGCGGCAATGCCGGTTGGGCGAATATCAACGCGCTGATCCGCCAGAGCATCGACGGCGTGCAACTCTATGACGAAAGCCACTGGCGTTCGCCGCGGGTGGACGTGTGGGGCATCTCCGACCTGGACCTGTTCAAGGAAGGCGACCAGCTGTTGCGCAGCGTGCCCAAGGACCAGCCGTTCTTTGCCTACGTGCAAACCTCCGGCAACCATCGGCCGTTCACCATTCCCCGCCTCAATGATGGTTTCCAGGTCAAGGACGTGACTCTGGAACAGGTGCAGGCCGCCGGTTCGCGCAGCGTCGAGCAATACAATGCGGTGCGCCTGCTGGACTACAACATCGGCCGCTTGATGGAAATCGCCAAGGCCGCTGGCTGGTACGACAACAGCATTTTCGTGTTCTTCGGCGACCACAACACGCGCATCAGCCAGATCCCACACATGGCCCCGGCCTTCGAACAACTGGGCCTGGAAAGCAACAACGTGCCGCTGCTGATCCACGCCCCCGGCCTGCAACCGCGCGTCATAGAAAAGGCGGTGGGTTTGGCGGACCTGCTGCCGACGGTGGCCGGCATGGCGGGCATACCCTTTCGCAACGGCGCCATGGGCCGGGACATCCAGCAACCGGCGCCGGAGGGCGAGCGCGTGGTGCCGCTGGTCTTGCAGGAGGGCACGTTCCCGATCATCGGCGGCGTGACCAAGGACTTTTTACTGCAGATGCAGCATGACGGCAGCTCACCGACCCTGCATGACCTGGCCTCACCCACACCGCGCGAGGACGTCGCCGCGCAGCATCCCCAGGAGTTTCAACGCCTGCGGACGCTCACGCAGGGCCTGCATGAGAGCGCGCGGTTGATGCTGTTCCGGAATGTGCGGGAGTGACTATTTATCCTGGAAGGTTTCCAGGTAGGCGAGGATGTTTTCGATTTTTTCCGGGTCGCTGATGCCCCAGAAGATCATCCGCGTGCCACTCACCACCTTCTTCGGTGCCTCGATGTAGGCGGCGAGCTTGTCGCGGGTCCAGACCACGCCGGAGTTCTTCATCGCGTCGGAGTACTGGTAATCGGTGGTGGTGCCGGCGGGTCGGCCGATGATGCCGTTGAGTTCCGGCCCGAAGCCACCGCGCGCACCTTCGCCTATGCTGTGGCAGCCGCCGCAGGTCTTGCTGAAGAGCTTGCCACCCGCCTCGGCATCGCCTGCGGCAAGGGCCGAGCCGCTGTTGAGGATCAGGGCGAGGATGAACAAGGCGTACTTCATGGTGGACTCCACAGCGGGTGATAACGGCAATTATGCCTGTTTGTCAGGAGCGCATGCCCATCCAGATCACCGCTTCGGTCCATGCCGTGACCACCGGCGCCAGCGCACGGAACCATGGGTCCTGCGCATCAATCTGCGCGGCCGAGTGATCGTGGTGGTGCTGTTCCTCGTCGACAATCGAGGCAATGGCGGCCACGGCCAGCGGATCAATGTCACGCAGCGTGTGCAGTTGGTGCGCCAGGTGCTTGAGCACGACACTTTCGACGGCGACGGTCGTGGCGACGATAGCCTTGCGCCCGCAGACGCCGGTGATCAACCCCAACGCCAGCCCGCCCAGCCCACACAGCCAGTAACTGCGGCAGCGACGATAGCCGCGCCGCTGCAACTCGGCCTGGAACACCGCGCGGTGGCGACGTTCGTGAGAAAGAAACGCTTGCAACTCGGCCACCATGCCGGGCGCGAACACGCGGGCCATGAACAATTGGCCGCTGTAGATGCAGATCGCGCCATGCTCGCCGGCGTGGTCGACTTTGATCATGCGGTTGCCCAGGTCCGGGTCGATCAAGGAGGCAGCGGGAGCGTTCACGGTTGACGGCCTTGTGTGTGCGCCGGTGAGAACCGGACCGGTCGGGATGGCAGAGCGCCGGTATCGTGCAGCACACCCACTCAAATGCGCAAGCCAGACCCTCCAAGTGACCACCCATCGCCTTATAAACATCCAATCGAACCTATCCGCGCCTGCCCCACTCCACCTTACTGGACCCTGATGGTGGAGTAAGGATCATGGCTCAGCCATCGATTTTAGTGCTGGAAGACGACGAGATCATTCGTTCGTTAATGGTGGATGTGCTGGAGGATTTCGGGGCGGTGGTAACGTCGTTTCCTTCGGCGGATGAGGGGATGATTTACCTGGAACGGGGCGATGATCCGGTGGACCTGATCGTCAGCGATGTGCAAATGCCGGGGCTACTCAATGGCTACGACCTGAGCCGGGTTGTCGCGCATCGGTGGCCGAGCGTGCCGGTGCTGCTGACGTCTGGCAATACCAAACTGGCCGAGCAGTTGGGCGGTTCCGTACGGTTCCTGCCCAAGCCGTGGAGCACTGAGCATTTGCTGGAGTGTGTGCAAACCGCCTTGACCCAGCAGGGCTCGTCCTTGCATTGATAGCATGGCGATATCACCCGGACCGAACTTCACATGGGTCCGTGTGGTCATTGAAGAGCAGGGAGCGACTTTTCTGATCCGCTGGTCAGCCTTTTCGCCTTGTGCGTTCAGTTGATCGCCATGAATTGTGTAGAATCGTCGCCCATTTCCAAGCGTCATTCATGGCCGAGAGGCCCACACTTCGAGCTCATTGAATGCATTCACCGGCCCATGACGTTAGTGCGCCCTCATTGCTGGAAGCGTTGCGTGAAGGCACCGGCCTGTTGCACGTGGCGCTGGAAAAACGCCTGCCGTTTTTCTCCGAGCGCCTGGATGCCAGCTGGTATCAGCGCCTGGTCCGGGCGTATTACGGTTTTTATGCGCCGATCGAAGCGTCGCTGTACGACCGAGACTTGATTCCCGTGGGCTACGACCAGGCATTGCGTGTGAAAACGCCGACCCTGGTGAACGATCTTAACGCCCTCGGCGTGAGTGACGCCGCTATTCATGCCCTGCCCCGCTGCGCCCATCTGCCCCGCCTCGACACGCCCGCCGCCTGCCTCGGTGCCCTCTATGTGCTGGAAGGCGCGACCTTGGGCGGCCAGGTATTGCGCCGCGAAATGGCCCAGCGCCTGGACGTGAATGCGGACAACGGCGGTGCGTTTCTCAATGTTTACGGTGCCGACACCGGTCGACGCTGGAGGGATTTCCTCGATTACCTGGGCCACATGCCGCTGGATGCCAAGGCCAGACAGCACGCGGTGGATGCGGCCCGTTCGACGTTCAGCTGCTTTGAGCAATGGCTCGACAGCCAGGAGGTACTGCTATGAAACCCGAAGATTTTGAAGAGCTGCTTGCCAACTGTGCCGACGAGCCGATCCGCTTCCCTGGTGCGATCCAGCCCCATGGCGTGCTGCTGACCTTGTCGGAGCCGGACCTGCGCATCATCCAGGTCAGCGCCAACGTCGCCGCCCTGTTCGGCCACGCACCCGAGGCACTGCTGGGCCAGCCGCTGCACACGCTGATCGGGGCCGAACACGCCCAGGCCGTGCAAACCGTGGCTGCGCAAAACAGCTTTTTCGATGCCCCGCCGCTGCACGTCAGCCTCAACGACGCCGAGTTCGAAGGCCTGCTGCACCGCCATCAGGACGTGCTGGTGCTGGAGTTCGAACCGCGGCTCAAAGACTTCCGCCCACGCGCGCTGAATGGTCGCACCAGTGACCTGGGCAAAATGCTGCAACGTTTGCAGTCGGCGAAAACCCTGCAGGCGCTGTACGAAATCAGCGTGACCGAAATCCAGGCCATGACCGGTTACGACCGCGTGCTGATCTATCGCTTCGAAGACGAAGGCCACGGCCAGGTGATTGCCGAAGCGTCGGCACCGTCCATGGAGCTGTTCAACGGGCTGTTCTTCCCCGCGTCCGACATCCCCGAGCAGGCCCGCGAGCTGTACCGCACCAACTGGCTGCGCATCATCCCGAACGCGGCCTACGAGCCGGTGCCGTTGTTGCCCAAGCTGCGCCCGGACACCGGCCAACCGCTGGACTTGAGCTTCGCCACCCTGCGCAGCGTGTCGCCGATTCACTGCCAGTACATGCAGAACATGGGCGTGCTGTCGTCCATGAGCATCTCGCTGATGAAGGGTGACAAGCTGTGGGGCCTGATCAGTTGCGGCAACCGCGAGCCACTGCTGGTGCCCAACGACCTGCGCACCGCCTGCCAGACCATCGGCCAAGTCTTGTCGTTGCAGATCAGCGCCATGGAAGCCCTGGACCTGAGCCGTCAGCGAGAAGAGAAAGTCGAGGCCCTGGCGCTGCTGGACCAGGCGATGAAAGCTTCGCAAGACAACGTGTTCGACGGCCTCGCCCAACGCGGCCAGTTGCTGATGGACCTGACCCTCGCCGGCGGCGTGGCGATCATCGAAGACAAACAATTGCACCGCTACGGCAACTGCCCGGAACCGGCGCAGATCCGTGCCTTGCACAAGTGGCTGCAGGACAGCGGCGAGGCGGTATTTTCCAGCCATAACCTGGTGTCGGTGTACCCGCCGGCTGCCGAGTTCCAGCAGGTCGCCAGCGGCGTGTTGGCCATGAGCCTGCCCAAGCCGGTGGACAATGGCGTGATGTGGTTCCGCCCGGAAGTGAAGGAAAACATCAACTGGAGCGGTGACCCGAAAAAGCCCCTCGACCTGGAAAATTCCGACGCCGGCCTGCGCCTTCGCCCACGTACTTCATTTGAAATCTGGAAAGTCGAAATGGCCGGGATCTCCACCAAGTGGAGCCATGGCGACCGCTTCGCCGCCAACGACCTGCGCCGCTCGGCCCTGGAAAACGACCTGGCCCGCCAGGTACTGCGCGAGCAACAAGCCGTGCGCGCCCGCGATGAACTGGTGGCGGTGGTGTCCCACGACCTGCGTAACCCGATGACCGTAATCTCGATGCTGTGCGGCATGATGCAAAAGGCCTTCAGCTCCGATGGCCCACACACCTCACGGCGCATTTCCTCGGCCATCGACACCATGCAACAGGCCGCCGGGCGCATGAATGTGCTGCTGGAAGACTTGCTCGACACCTCGAAAATCGAGGCCGGGCGCTACGTGGTCAAGCCGGTGGCGCTGGATGTCAGCCAGATGTTCGAAGAGGCCTACTCCCTGCTTGCCCCGCTGGCAATGGAGAAAGGCATCGACCTGTCGTTCAACACCGAGCCCGGCCTGCAGATCAATGCCGACCCGGAGCGGCTGTTCCAGGTTCTGTCGAACCTGATTGGCAATGCCATCAAGTTCACCCCGCGCCAGGGCAATATCGGTATCAGCGCCATGAGCAATGGCGAGGAAATCGTGTTTTCGGTGCGTGACTCGGGCGAAGGCATTGCGCCGGAACAACTGCCCCACGTGTTCGATCGCTACTGGACCCAGGCGGAAAACAACCCCACCGGCAGCGGCCTGGGGCTGTACATCACCCAAGGTATCGTGCAGGCCCATGGCGGCAAGATCGTCGCCGAGAGTGAATTGGGGCGTGGCAGTGAGTTCCGCTTCACCGTGCCAAAGGTGATGGAAGAGTCGCATACCTGACACGCCTCCCACCTTGGCGCTCTGCCAGGGTCAGGGTGCCGCGCGGATTACTACAGCGCGTTACGTAAAGGCGTCGCACACACCTGCGCGGCGTTTGGGCTGCACGCCAGGGAGGCCGCGACTTCGCCCGAAGCGGGCGGCTGCGCCGAAGGCCGTGTCGATGATTTCCAGCCGCGATCCGTCACATGTTGCGGCGAGGCGTTTATAGCGCGGTTGCCGTCCCCCTCTGTAGGTTTGGCTCAGCTTCACTAAGCGGTGAGGCTTACCACTGACAGAGGACCACCTCCATGATAAGTACCCTCAATCACTCGTTGAACATGCCTATTGCATCTGTGGCTCAGCAGGATGAAGTCACGCGCTCTCGCAACAAGCGCAGCATCGAGCAGACCCACCAACACGCCTCCTCCATTGCATCCGATGGCCCGGCCGCGAACGACAGGCGCAGGAGCACCGGCACCAGCACGCTGGACAGCCTGGGCGGCGGTCGACTGCTCTAACCGGGCATGTGAAGGGCTGTGCACGGCCCTTCATACCTTCGCCTTAACAAAACACTGACATTCAATGCGCTAGAGTTTTCGGCCGACCCCGCCTGGAGCCCTTCCCTGCATGCTGCCACCCGACACATTGCCCGCCGTTATCGCCGGCCCCCTGCTACGCCGCCTGGAACCCCAGCGGTTGGTGCTGTGGCTGATGGGCACCCGGGAGCTGGTACTGACCCTGACGCTGCACATCGCCGGGCAGACCCGTAGCATCGTGCTGGATCAGGGCCAATGCCAAACCGTTGCGGTGGGGCATGACGCCGTCATCCACTTGATCGACGTGCCGCTGGATGACGCCCTGCCCCAGGATGAGGTCATTGGCTATGACCTGTTGATCGACAGCCTCGGCATCGCCGAGTGGGCGCCACACCTGCTGTATGCCGAAGCCCAATACCCCAGTTTTGTGCTGCACAGCCGTATTCATCAGTTGGTCCATGGCTCGTGCCGCAAACCACACCATCATGCGGACGAAGGCCTGCTCTGCGTCGACCGCCTGCTGGCCGAAGCCCACCTGCCCGAGCAGCGCCCGGCCCTGCTGATGATGAGCGGCGACCAGGTGTACGCGGACGATGTCGCCGGGCCCATGCTGCGGGCTATCCATGGGTTGATCGCGCGCCTGGGCCTGTTCGATGAATACCTGGAAGGAGCGGTGATAGACGACAGCGCCAGCCTCTACGGGCATCGCGCCAGCTACTACCACCGTGCCGACCTGCTCCCGGCGCTGGACAGCAATGAAACCCTGCGCGAGCGATTTTTCGGCGGGGTGAAAAAGCCGATATTCACCAGCAGCACCGCCGATAACCACTTGGTCACCTTCGCCGAAGTCATGGCGATGTACCTGCTGGTCTGGTCGCCCACGCCCTGGAACCTGCTCACGCTGGCGCCTCCCCGCTTGAGCGCCGAAGAACAGCAGCGCTACGCCCGCGAGCGGGTACAGATCGAGCGCTTTCGCCAGGGCCTGCCGGGCGTCGCGCGGGTATTCGCCCACCTGTCCACGCTGATGATCTTTGACGATCACGACATCACCGACGACTGGAACCTCAGCGCCCAATGGGAAGAAACCGCCTACGGCCACCCCTTCTCCAAACGCATCATCGGCAATGCCCTGCTGGCCTATTTGCTGTGCCAGGGCTGGGGCAACCAGCCGGATGTCTTTGGTCCGCTGGTCAGCCAGGTCCAGGCGCTGACCACCCAGCCCCAGGCCAACCACCTGGACGCCAGCGCGCAGGATGCATTGCTCGAGGCCCTGCTGAAATTCCAGCAATGGCACTACGTACTGCCCACCACGCCTGCGCTGGTGGTGCTGGACACCCGCACCCGCCGCTGGCGCAGTGAGTTCACCCTCAAGCAACCTTCCGGCCTGCTGGATTGGGAAGCCTTGAGCGAACTGCAGCAGGAACTGCTTGATCACCCCTCGGCCATCATCGTCTCGCCCGCGCCGATCTTTGGCGTCAAGCTGATCGAGACCGTGCAAAAAGTGTTCAGCTGGTGCGGCCACCCCTTGCTGGTAGACGCGGAAAACTGGATGGCCCATCGTGGCGCCGCCCAGGTGATCCTGAATATCTTCCGTCACTCACGGACACCTGGGAACTACGTGATCCTGTCGGGTGATGTGCACTACTCGTTCGTCTACGAGGTACTGATCCGCCATCGCAATGCCGGCCCGAAAATCTGGCAGATCACCAGCAGCGGCATCAAGAACGAATTCCCGCCGCGCCTGCTGGAATGGTTCGACCGGCTCAACCGCTGGCTCTACTCGCCCCGCTCGCCCCTCAACTGGTTCACCCGCCGCCGCACCATGCAGGTGGTCCCGCATATTCCGGAACATGCCGAAGCGGGCGAGCGGCTATGGAACTCGGCGGGGATCGGCCAGGTGTTTTTCAACGAACAGGGCCAACCTGAAGAGATTTACCAACACAACGCGGATGGGCAGGCCAGGACCAGAATGCTGGCCCCCAAGTAACTTTTCTTCATCGACAACAAGGCCGTCCAGCTCGGATGGCCACGAGGGATGCCTGCGGTTCGAACGCTGGCGCGAAGCGCTGCGCATCGCCCAGACGCGAGGAAATCGTCGGGCGCCCCAGATAGATAGCCTATTGCCATCCTGCCAAAGGCGTACATTCGCCCTATTCAAAGCACTCAAATCCCGTTGTACAGTAGCGCCAGCCACGGAGTACCGGCATCAATATCGGCAGGCCTTGGATGCCAGCCCAAGCAAGGATCGCGCAATGGACGATACTCCCGGCAACAGCCCACCGGGCACTGATTTCTCTCACTTCAACGCCGACATGCTGCATACCGTTCTGGAGTTGGTCAGCGACGGCATCTGGGATTGGAACGCCAATACCGGATTCGTGTACCGCAACCCGGGTTGGTATGAAATGCTGGGCTACCCTCGGCACGCCCTGGAAAACAGCGTGTTCACCTGGGAAAACGTGATCCACCCGGAGGACTACCCCCAGGTGATGATGCTGTTTGATGACTATATCCAGCGTCGTGCCCCCTACTACCAGGCCGAATACCGTTGCCGCAAAAAAGATGGCAGCTACCTGTGGATCGAAGACCGTGGCTACGTGATTGCCCGCAACGCTGACGGTTCGGTGGCGCGGATGGTGGGCGCCCACCGTGATATCCATTCACGCAAAAGCTCCGTCGAGCAACTGGAACAGCGCAATCAATCCCTTGAAGTGCTGGTGGCCGAGCGCACGCGCGAGCTGTCACGGGTCAACCAGCAACTGCAATTGCAGCTGGATGAAAATCGCTCCCTCGCCGAACGCGACACCCTGACGCTGGTCGCCAACCGCTATCGCATGGAAAAAACCTTGCTGGAAGAATGCGAACGCGCCCAACGCTTTCGCCTGCCGCTGGCATTGATCGCGATGGATATCGATGACTTCAAGCCGATCAATGATCAGTACGGCCACAGCGCAGGTGACGAGACGCTGGTGCGGGTGGTCGAGCGTTTGAAAGGCTGTATACGCGCCGATGACCTGCTGGCTCGATGGGGCGGCGATGAGTTTATGGTACTGCTGCCCAACACGTCGCTGGAGACGGCCAAGGCAATCGCCGAAAGCATCTGCGAGGCGTTGAGGGATAACCCGGTGAGCAACGACTTCCACGTCACCCTCAGCGTAGGCGTGGCGGCGAGCCAATCGGGTGATACCCCCGCCGCCTTGATGGCACGTGCCGACCAGGCGTTGTATCGCGCCAAGGCGGCGGGGAAAGGTGGGGTCGCCGACTGAGCCCCGGCGTTATCGCACCGGCGGCGCGTACTGGATACCGCCGTTGTTCCACAGCGCATTGAGCCCGCGCTTGATCTTCAACACGCTGCCCTGGCCGATATTGCGCTCGAACACTTCGCCGTAGTTGCCCACCTGCTTGACGATCTGCACGACCCAGTCCTTGCGCAGCTTGAGGTCCTTGCCGTACTCACCGTCGGCGCCCAGCAGCCGCGCGACATCCGGGTTCTTGCTGGTCTTGGCCTGTTCCTCGACGTTCTGCGAGGTGATGCCCATTTCTTCGGCATTGAGCATCGCGAACAGCGTCCACTTGACGATGCTGAACCACTCGTCATCGCCCTTGCGCACCAGCGGCCCCAGCGGTTCCTTGGAGATCACCTCCGGCAGCACCACGAACTCATCCGGGTGAGCCATTTTGATCCGCTGTGCATACAGTCCCGACTGGTCGGTGGTCAGCACATCACAACGCCCGGCCTCCAGGCCCTTGGCGCTCTCGTCGGCGGTGTCGAAGGTGATGGGCGTGTACTTCATGCCGTGGGTGCGGAAGTAGTCGGAGACGTTCAGTTCCGTGGTGGTGCCGGCCTGGATACACACGGTCGCGCCGTCCAGTTGACTGGCACCGGTTACTCCCAGCTTGTTGTTCACCAGAAAGCCGATGCCGTCGTAGTAGGTGATGCCCGTGAACACCAGGCCCATCGCCGAATCACGCGAGCTGGTCCAGGTGGTGTTGCGCGAGATCAGGTCGATTTCGCCGGACTGCAACGCGGTGAAGCGCTCCTTGGCGGTCAATTGGGTGAACTTCACTTTCGACGCATCGCCGAACACGGCCGCCGCCACGGCGTGGCACACGTCGACATCGAGGCCGGTCATCTTGCCCTTGCTGTCGGGCACGCCAAAACCGGGCAAGCCGTCGCTGACGCCACATTGGATAAAGCCTTTTTTCTGGATCGCATCCAGGGTCGCCCCGGCATGCGCAGTGCTGGCCAGGCCGAATACGGCGGTGGCGCCCAGTGCGGCCAACGTGGTTTTGAATCGGTTCATGCAAGGCGCTCCCTGTCATTCCTTATTATTCGGCGCTGCACAGCCCGCGCCGGTTTATAGTGCTGCCGGGCAGTATCCACGGCTTTACGGCGCTGCCACAAACGACCTTTAGGCAAAGGCTCCTTCCGATTTGGAATGAACTGCATGATTTCAAAACGCTTGACCCCTTCGATGACGGCCTTGCAATGCTTCGAAGCCGCCGCCCGCCACCTGAGTTTCACCCGCGCCGCCGAAGAGCTGCACCTGACCCAGAGTGCGGTCAGCAAGCAGGTGGCACAGTTGGAAGAGATGCTCTGCCACAATCTGTTCGAGCGGGTCCGCCAGCGCCTGTACTTGTCGCCGGCCGGGTCGTTGTACCTGGCCGAGGTGCACAAGATCCTCACCCAGGTGGACATCTCCAGCCGCTACATCCTCACCTACGGCGGTGAAACCGAGGTGCTGCGCATCGCCACCCAGCCGACCTTCGGCGATCGCTGGCTGGTGCCCAAGCTCAAGGACTTCGCGGCGAAACACCCGAATATCCACCTGGACGTGCGCAACGAGCTGGAGCCCTTCGACGTGCTGCAGGCCAAGGCCGATATCGCGTTTTTCTTCGGCCAGGGCTCATGGCCGGGCGCGACCTGCATCGAGCTGTTTCGTGAAGCCGTGGTGCCGGTCTGTGCGCCGGGGTTTGTCGCCGAGGGCAGCGACGCGTCGTCGCGCCACACCTTGCTGCAATGCACCTCGCGCCCAGAAGCCTGGCACGAATGGTTCCTGGAACAAGGCCTGCACTCGCAGAACAGTTATCACGGGCCGCGTTTCGACACGTTCTACATGTGCATTCGTGCGGCGCAGTCAGGCTATGGCGTGGCGCTGGTGCCGCATTACCTGGTGGCCGAAGAACTTGCCCAAGGCAGCCTGACGATCCCGTGGGACTACGCCATGCCCAGCAGCGGCGCGCACTTTATCGCGCATGCCGAACACGCCGGCGAGATCCCCAAAGTCAAAGCCTTCCTGAACTGGATGGTCGACTACGTGAGTGCACATCGCGACTTTTAATAATGACCCGGCGACTTTATTTCGTTTGCGGCCAGGGTGGGCGCACGGCTTAGATAAAAACACGTCCGCCATTGCCGAGTCCGAGATTCATGAGCCGCGAAACCATCAGCCAGTCGATTTCCATCGTCCACCCGATCAGCCTCAGCCACGGTAAAAACGCCGAAGTCTGGGACACTGCGGGCAAACGCTATATCGATTTTGTCGGCGGCATCGGCGTGCTCAACCTCGGCCATTGCCACCCGGGGGTCGTGGACGCGATTCGCGAACAGGCGACGAAACTGACCCACTACGCCTTCAACGCTGCGCCTCACGCGCCCTACATCGAGCTGATGGATCGCCTGACCGCGTTTATCCCGGTGGACTATCCGGTCAGCGGCATGCTCACCAACAGCGGCGCCGAAGCGGCGGAAAATGCCCTGAAGATCGTGCGCGGGGCCACCGGCCGCACGGCGGTGATCGCGTTCGACGGGGCCTTTCATGGCCGCACCCTCGCCACCTTGAACCTCAATGGCAAGGTTGCGCCCTACAAGCAAAAGGTCGGCGTCCTGCCCGGCCCGGTCTATCACCTGCCCTACCCCAGCGCCGACAACGGCGTGACCTGTGCCGAAGCGCTGAAGGCCATGGACCGCCTGTTCAGCGTGGAAATCGACGTCGACGACGTCGCCTGTTTCATCCTCGAACCGGTGCAGGGCGAAGGCGGTTTCCTGGCCCTCGACATTGAATTCGCCCAGGCGCTGCGGCGTTTCTGTGATGAAAAAAACATCCTGCTGATTGCCGATGAAATCCAGTCGGGCTTCGGGCGTACCGGCCAGCGCTTCGCCTTCTCGCGCCTGGGCATCGAACCGGATTTGATCCTGCTCGGCAAAAGCATCGCTGGCGGTGTACCGCTGGGGGCAGTGGTCGGGCGCAAGGCGCTGATGGACAACCTGCCCAAAGGCGGTCTCGGCGGCACCTATTCCGGCAACCCGATTGCCTGCGCGGCGGCATTGGCCACCCTGGACGCGATGACCGATGAGCACTTGCAGGCCTGGGGTTCGCAGCAGCAAACAGCGATTGTCAGCCGCTATGAAACTTGGCGCGCACAGCGCCTGTCGCCCTACCTCGGCCGCCTGACCGGCGTCGGCGCCATGCGCGGCATGGAACTGGCCCACGCCGACGGCACGCCCGCGCCGAAACAACTCGCCCAGTTGCTGAGCCTGGCGCGCGAGGCCGGCCTGCTGCTGATGCCCAGCGGCAAGTCACGGCACATCATCCGTTTGCTCGCACCGCTGACCATTGAGCCAGCGGTGCTGGAGGAAGGCCTGGACATCCTCGAGGCCTGCCTCAAGCAACTGGACTAGTACCGCGCATCCACCGGCTTGCCGCCGTTCGGCCAATCCTTGACCTTGTCCGGGAAGTCCGGACGCGGTTGCCCGGCAAAATACGCCGCCACGTCCACCGCGTCCTGGTCGGACAAACCGCCCTGCCCCAACGGGAATTTCTCGTGGAAGCCAATCGGCATGTTGCGTTTGACGAACGCCGCCGCGGTGTAGGTGCGCGCCATCCCCGCGCCGATGTTGAACGACTGCTCGCCCCACAGCGGCGGGTAGATCAGCTCGCCATCGGCCCGCGCCAGCCCCTGGCCGTTGTCGCCATGGCAGACCGCGCATTGCTTGGCATAGACCGCCTTGCCATTGGCCAGGTCGGGCTTGATCGCCGGGTCGACCTTGCCCACGCCACGCCCGGCGACTTTGTCTTCAGGCCGCGTGTTGTTTTTCATCCAGTCAAAGTAGGCGACCATCGCCTGCATATCGGCTGACTGCGGCGGCAACGGCTTGCCGTTCATGGAGCGCCGGAAGCAGCCATTGATGCGTTCTTCCAGGGTCACCACCTTGCCCGCACGCGGTGCGTAGCTGGGGAAAAACGCCGACACACCGACAAAGGGCGAGCCGTCGGCTACGGTGCCGGCGTTGAGATGGCAACTGGTGCAATTGAGCGAGTTGCCGACGTTGTCAGGCAGCAGCGCCTTGGTTTGCAGGTGCAGGCGCATGCCGCGCATGACTTGATCAGCGTTGGGGGCGGCCAGCAGATCGGCCAGGCGCGGGGTTTCGAAGGCGGACGAATCGGTGGTGGCCGGGTTGAGCTGGGCGCGCAGCTTTTTCACTTGGGCGGCGTCGATCGGGGTGCCCTGGTTGCCCCAGCGCGTGCGCACGAAACTGAGGATCTCGGCGATTTCCGGGTCCGCCAGCCGGGCGAAACCGGGCATGGTGTAGACCCGTGGGTGAGTCGCCGTTTGCGCGGTTTCCCAGCCGGTCAGGGTGATGTGCAGCAGCGACGTCGGGTTGCTCGCGGCGATGCTCGGGTTGCCGGCCAGGGGCGGGAACAGGCCTTTCACGCCCGCGCCGTCACTGCGGTGGCAATCGCTGCAGAACTGCATATAGCCCAGGCCGCCGCGGCTGGTGAACAGGTCGGCAGGCGGCGCGGCGGGCGCCTGGGCCACGGACGGCATCGGCAGGTCGTCTTTGCCCGGCGGCAGGGATTTGAGGTAACTGGCGATGGCAGTCAGGTCATCGTCACTGAAATGCTGGGTGCTGTGGTGAATCACATCGGCCATATTGCCGGAGACGGTGGCAAAGCGGTTCTGCCCGGTCTTGAGCAATTGCACGGTGTCGTCCACGGTCCACAGGTTGCGCAGGCTCAGGGCGCGCCAATGCTCGACAGTTTCGCCGGCGAGGTAATGCTGGCCGCTGCGGCCGGCATCGCTCAGGGCTTTTTCCTGGAAGGCAATGCCGCGCGGCGTGTGGCACGAACCGCAGTGGCCGAGGCCCTGGACCAGATAGGCGCCACGGTTGAGCACCTCGTCGCGGCCCGGGTCTGGCTGGAACGGCTGCTTGTCGAGAAAGGCGAAGTTCCACAGCGCCAGGCCCCAGCGCTGGTTGAAGGGGAAGCCCATGTCGGCGTCGCGGTTGACCTGGGGCACGGGCTCCACCCCGTGCATCAGGTAGGCGTACAAGGCGCGCATATCCGCCTCGCTCATCTTCGCGTAGGACGGATACGGCATCGCCGGGTACAGATTCATACCCGCAGGCGTGACGCCTTCGCGCATGACCCGGTCGAATTGTTCGAAGGTGTAGTGACCGATACCGGTCTCGCGGTCCGGGGTGATATTGCTCGAAAAGATCGTGCCCATCGGCGTGCTCAGCTCGAGGCCGCCGGCCATGACCTTGCCGTCTTTGGCGGTATGGCAGGCGATGCAGTCGCCCAGTTGTGCAACGTATTGGCCGTGTTCGATCAGTGCGGGGTCGGGGGTGTTGGCGTGCAGGGGAAGGGACAGACAGCACATCACCCCCACAAGGCCAAGACGTGACAGGGGAAGCGTCATCGCAATATTCCTTTAAAAACCCGGCCTGGAGCGGTCTCCTCGGCGCAGGTCTGCAATTATTTTTATACGTCATCAGGCAGATAACCCGGGGCGGATTCGGCCCCCGTGTTGTTGTAGCGAATTTCCCCGGGGCGCCTGTTGATATGGATCAGCACAACCGTGGGGCAGAGTGCCGCCTTGACCTGATCCCCCTCCCCGCTGAAAATGCCCGACGCTTTTTTGTCCCCCGTTTACTGAAGTAGTGAAATTTCAATGTCCGATTCCTACACCACCGAAGAATCCGTAGTCGCCTTGCAATCCAAAGCGGAATACGAAAACGCCATCAATCTTTCACAGCATGTGCCGGCGGCCAAGATCATCAGCGAGATGGTGCTGGACGCGTTTCACACCTCCAAGGAAAGCGACCAGATCCGCGAACTGCGCGTCGCCATCCGCCAGGCCCACGATGCCTTCGACGACGACAAGGCCTATGACCTGATGGGCCAGCTCAAGCAACTCAAGGACGCCGAGGCCGCTGACAGCGCCGCCCTGGAAGACCTGAGCAGCAAATTCTCGATCAGCCGCATCCTGTCCAGCTTCAAGGACGACCCCGAGTTCCAGGAGCTGGTCTACGGTCTGGCGCTGAAAGTGCTGAACCAGAGCCACCAGGCGATCAGCAACCCAAGCGCCGGCAAGAGCAAGGCATCGCGGCCCAAGAAAGAAGCCGAAGTGTTTGTGATCAGCAAGGACGGCATCAGCGTCACCCTGCCCCTGCGCACCCCGCGCTCGAAGCTCAATGTCGACCGCGAGGCGTTCGAGTTCCTGGGCTTCAGCTTTGTCGGTGAAGGCGATGAGGCGGAGCTTGAGGTCGAGAGCTTTGTGGATAACGCCGGGGCTGAACAGCCGTTGAGCCGCAAGAGCGTGATCACTGCGCTGCAACAGCAGACCGCGTTCGATGGGTACAGCATCGCGCAGCAGTAACGCATTATCCGCAACACTGCGGGACTAAAAATGTGGGAGCGGGCTTGCTCGCGAAGGCGGTGGATCAGCGAGAAAGGTTCTGGCTGACACACCGTATTCGCGAGCAAGCCCGCTCCCACATTTGATTTGTGTCGCTCAAATAGCAGCGCGCACATGTTGAACAATGCGGACTCAACTGCCCCGTTCAACCTGCGCAAACACCTCGCGAAACCGCGCCATCTCCCGCTTGTTCCCCACCGTCACCCGCACCCACTGCGGCCAATTCTTCCACACCCTTCCGATCATCACGCCGTGCGCCGCCAGCGTCTCGATGACCTGCTCCGCCGGTTGCTTCACGTCGATCATGAAGCAGTTGCTCTGCGACGCGGTGCAGGTAAAGCCACGGGCCTTGAGCCAGTTGACGGTCTCGTCGCGCAGTTGCGCGTTGAGCGCCTTGCGCTGTGGCAGCAGCTTGATGTCTTCGAGGCTCGCCAGCCCGCCGAGCAAGGTGGTGCCCGCCGGTACGTTGTCGCCGCCAAACACCGCCAACCGTTCCAGCAGCGCCGGATGGCCGATCGCCAGGCCCAGGCGGGCGCCGGCCAGGCCGTAGATTTTCGAGAAGGTGCGCAGCACCAGCAGGTCGTCGTGGTCCTTGACCCAACTGACAACGCTGGGCACGTCGGCGAAGTCGATATAGGCCTCGTCCACCACCAGCACGCTGCCGGTGGGTTTGTTCGCCAACGCCAGGCGGATGGCATCAAGCGGGGTGATGGTGCCGGTAGGGTTGTTGGGGTTGCACAGGTAGAGCATGCCGGCCTGGGGATCGGCGGCGAGCATGGCGGGGATATCGTGGGCGTGGTCGGCGCCAAGGTTCACTTCATGCACCGGCGCCTTGTTCGACTCGGCGGCCTGGCGCGGCACTTCGTAGGACGGCGTAGCCATCACCAGGCCACGAGAGGCACTGGTGAACGCCAACACGGCGTAGCGCAGGGCGGCCATGGAGCCCGAAAACACCGCTACCTGCTCTGCGGCGAGGCCCTGCTGCTGGGCAAACAATGCGGCGAGCGCGTACATGTGCGGATAGGGATAGCGCCCGGAGGTGGCGATGCCGCGCGCCATGGCTTCGCGCGCCGCCTGTGAGGGGCCGTAGGGGCTTTCGTTGTAGTTGAGCAACACCGCGTCAGTCGGTTTCGGCGGGGCCGCCACCGCCCACTCCAGGCGCCCCAGCCAGGGTAACGCAGCGCCAAAGGCAAGAAGGGACCGACGACTAACGCTGACCATGGTAACTACTCCTTGTAGACCGGGGATGGATTCGCACAGCTCGTACAGAGAGGTATGACGAGATAATTCTGGACGAATTTAAACCGGCGCCCAAGAAAAAGCCCCGCGCTTCTCTCGAAGGCGGGGCTTTTTCAACGCTGCGACACTCAGTGAGCGTAGGTCAGCAACAGCTCTTTCGGCACTTGGAAATCCAGGGACATCATCACGCTGAGCGCGGTGATGGTGAAGATCGAGAACACGAACAGCTTGCGCGCCCAGACGGTGTCATCCACCGCCTTGTAGCCGGTCCAGGCCATGTACAACCAGTACATGCCCATGGCGGCAGCGACGGCGAGGTAGCTCATGCCGGCGTAGCCACTGAAGGTCAACATCAAGGTCGCCACGAGGAAGGCCAGGATGTACAGCAGGATGTGTTTCTTGGCCACCTGGATGCCACGCTTGACCGGCAGGACCGGAATCGACGCAGCCAGGTAGTCGTTGAAGCGAAAGATCGCGATGGCGTAGGAATGCGGCATCTGCCACAGGCTGAACATCACCAGTAGCGTCAGCGCGGCCATGTCGAAGCTATTGGTCACAGCTACATAACCAATCACCGGCGGCATCGCCCCCGACAGACTGCCCACCAGCGTGCCGTGAACCGACTTGCGCTTGAGGTACAGGCTGTAGAGGCCGACGTAGATGACAAAGCCGATCACGGCAAACAGCGCCGCCAACGGGTTGGCCACCTTGTACAACAGTGCCACACCGGCAACACCCAGGACGGTCGCGTAGATCAGTGCCAGCTTCAGGGAGATAAGGCCCTGGACCAGCACGCGATTCTTGGTGCGCTCCATCTTGATATCGATGTCACGGTCGATGCAGTTGTTGAAGACACAACCGGAAGCTACCACCAGGGACGTACCGATCATTGCAGCCAGGAAGATGGCCAGATCGACATGTCCCTTGGAGGCCAGGAAGAAGCCGCCCGCCACAGAAAGCACGTTACCGAAAATGATCCCCGGTTTGGTGATTTGGATAAAGTGCTTAAGCGACATCGGGTCTTACCTCACTTCGCCATCATGAACGTATGGATGCTGAACATGATCCATATCGACAGACCAACCAGCAGCAGGATTACCAGGCCTGCGAACACGAACGCGATCACGTTATCGCGCTGCTCTTTGGAACGATCCAGGTGCAGGAAGTACACCAGGTGAACCAGAACCTGAATCACCGCGAACGCCAATACGATCATCAAGGTGATCGACTTCGGCAGAGTCGGGTACATCACCAGACCAAACGGGATGAGCGTCAGGATTACCGACAGGATGAAGCCGATAGCGTAAGACTTTACGCTGCCGTGGCTCGCATCATGGCTGTCATGGTCATGGGAGTGTGCATTAGCCATTACAGAGTCCCCATCAGGTAAACAACGGTGAAGACGCAGATCCAGACCACGTCCAGGAAGTGCCAGAACAGGCTCAGGCAGCTCAGGCGAGTCTTGTTGGTGTTGGTCAGGCCGTGCTTATTGACCTGATACATCATCACCGCCATCCACAGCAGGCCGGCAGTTACGTGCAGACCGTGGGTGCCGACCAGCGTGAAGAACGCCGACAGGAAACCGGAACGGTGCGGACCGTAGCCTTCGGAGATCAGCAGGTGGAACTCGTTGATCTCCATGCCGATGAAGCCCAGGCCGAACAGGAAGGTCAGTGCCAACCAGCTCAGTACGCCCTTCTTGTTGCCCTTGTAGAAGGCCAACATGGCGAAGCCGTAGGTGATCGAACTGAACAACAGCAAGGCGGTTTCGCCGAGCACGTAAGGCAGTTCGAAGATGTCGTGGCCCGACGGGCCACCCGCTACGTTGTTTACCAGTACCGCGTACACCGCGAAGATCGACGCAAACAAGATGCAGTCGGTCATCAGGTAGAGCCAGAAACCGAAAACGGTCATCGGCCCCGAGTCGTGGTGATGGTCATCGTGCCCATGGTCATCGACATGGGCGTGTCCAGCATTGGTCACTAAGTTCGACATGATTTAAGCCTGTTCCAACGAAGTTTCTACACGGTTGGCCGGGATTTTCTTCTCGGCTACCAGGCGAGCGTGCTGCTCGGCTTCGATGCGTTCGATCGTTTCGACCGGCACCATGTAGCCTTGATCATCACGGGCAGCGTGGATGATGAAGTAACCGATAGTGCCTACCAGGCTCACGATTGCCAGCCACCAGATGTGCCAGATCATCGCGAAACCGAACACGGTCAGCAGGCCGCCCATCACCACGCCAGTGGCGGTGTTGTTTGGCATGTGGATCGGCTCGTAGTGCTTCGGTTGCTGGTACGCAGTACCGTCTTCCTTGGCTTCGGTGAACGCATCAATGGTGTTCGCAGTAGGGATCACGGCGAAGTTGTAGAACGGTGGTGGCGACGAAGTCGACCATTCCAGGGTGTGGCCATTCCATGGGTCGCCGGATTCGCAAGCGTTCTGCTTACGGTCACGGATACTCACGTACAGCTGGATCAGCTGGCAGGCGATACCGACAGCAATCATCACCGCACCGAACATGGCGACGTACAGGTACGGCACCCACTCAGGGTTGGTAGTGGCGTTCAGACGACGGGTCATGCCCATGAAGCCCAGTGCATAGAGCGGCATGAACGCGACGAAGAAGCCCGAGATCCAGAACCAGAATGCAGCCTTGCCCCAACCTTCGTGCAGCTTGAAGCCGAACGCTTTCGGGAAGTAGAAGCTGAAACCAGCGATGTAGCCGAATACCGCACCACCGATGATCACGTTGTGGAAGTGAGCGATCACGAACAGGCTGTTGTGCAGCACGAAGTCAGCACCCGGGATGGCCAGCAGTACGCCGGTCATGCCGCCGATGGCGAAGGTCACCATGAAGCCCAGGGTCCACAGGACCTGGCTGGTGATACGCAGACGGCCGTGGTAGATGGTGAACAGCCAGTTGAATAGCTTCACCCCCGTCGGGATCGAAATCAGCATCGTCGCCAGGCCGAAGAAGGCGTTGACGCTGGCCCCCGAACCCATGGTGAAGAAGTGGTGCAGCCACACCATGAAGCCCAGTACCGAGATCGCGCCGGAGGCGTAGACCATCGAGTGGTGACCGAACAGGCGCTTGCCGGTAAAGGTCGAGATCACTTCAGAGAAGATACCGAACGCTGGCAGGATCAGGATGTACACCTCAGGGTGACCCCATGCCCAGAACAGGTTCACGTACATCATTGGATTGCCACCAAGTTCGTTGGTGAAAATGTGGAAATCCAGGTAACGGTCAAGCGACAGCAGCGCCATGGTAGCGGCCAGGATCGGGAACGAAGCCACGATCAGGACGTTGGCCCAGGTGCAGGTCCAGGTGAAGATCGGCATGTCCATCAGTTTCATGCCAGGAGCGCGCATCTTCAGGACGGTGGCCAGGAAGTTGACCCCCGTCAATGTCGTCCCGAGCCCTGATAACTGTAGCGCCCAGATGTAGTAGTCCACACCCACGCCAGGGCTGTACTGGATGCCCGACAATGGCGGATACGCAACCCAACCGGTCTTGGCGAATTCGCCGACGCCCAGGGACACGTTGATCAGCACCACGCCGGAAACCAGCAGCCAGAAGCTCAGGGAGTTCAGGAACGGGTAGGCAACGTCACGGGCACCAATCTGCAGCGGCAAGGCAAGGTTCATCAGGCCGGTGAAGAATGGCATCGCCATGAAGATGATCATGATCACACCGTGGGCGGTGAAGATCTGGTCATAGTGTTCAGGTGGCAGGTAGCCAGGCGAACCCTCGGTGGCCATGGCCAACTGGGTACGCATCATGATGGCGTCGGCAAAACCACGCAGCAGCATGACCATGGCAACGATGACGTACATGACGCCGATTTTCTTGTGGTCGACCGAAGTCAGCCACTCGGTCCACAGGTAGGTCCACTTCTTGAAATAAGTGATTGCTGCAAACAGTGCCAGACCACCCAGCGCGATCATGGCGATAGTCACCATTACGATCGGCTCGTGGAACGGGACCGCATCCCAACTTAATTTACCAAACATCGTTTACTCCTCTGCCCCAGCAGTTGAATGCGAGCCCGTGTCAGAACCTTCAACCGCGGCCACTTCTTTCTTCTCGTGCTTGACCGGCTTGCCTGGCTTCATACCTTCGTACTTGTCGACGATTTTCTGAAACAGGTTCGGCTCATACGTGGAGTACAGGGCGACTGGGTTGTTCTGGCTCGGTTTGGTCAGGGCATCGTATTCAGCTTGATCAAGCTGTTTAGGTGCGGCCTTGACTTCGGCTACCCAGGCGTTGAAATCTTCCTGGCTCGTCGAGATCGCTTTGAATTTCATGCCGGTGAAGCCAGCGCCGCTGTAGTTCGCGGAGATGCCTTCCATTTCAGCTTTTTCGTTGGCGATCAGGTGCAGTCGGGTCTGCATGCCTGCCATCGCGTAGATCTGACCGCCCAGGGCAGGGATGAAGAACGAGTTCATCACGGCGTCGGAGGTGATCCGGAAGTTAAGCGGGGTGTTCTCCGGGAAACGGATCTGGTTAACCGTGGCGATACCCAGGTCCGGGTAGATGAACAGCCACTTCCAGTCCAGCGCGACCACTTCGATGTTGATCGGCTTGACGTCGGACTCCAGCGGACGGTACGGGTCCAGCTCGTGGGTCGACTTATAGGTGATGTAACCCAGGGCGATGATGATGAGGATCGGAACCAGCCACACCGCGATTTCAATCTTGGTGGAGTGCGACCACTTCGGCGCGTAGGTCGCGCTGGTGTTCGACGCGCGGTATTTCCAGGCGAAGGCGAACGTCATGATGATCACAGGCACCACGACCAACAGCATCAGCAGGGTCGCGGTGATGATCAGGTTGCGTTGATCCAGACCGATCTGTCCTTTTGGGTCCATCAAGGTCCACTTGCAGCCTCCCAGCATTAACATCATGCCAAGCAGCGGCAAAAAGCCTAGTAATCGGGGGTACCTGTTTTTACTCATCTCACGACCTCTAAAGCAGCTTGCGCAATGCAGTTGGGTTTTGATCGCCAACACTTCACCCTGCCAAGGGTTGGCATTTCTCTTCGATTGAATAAGAGCCTGCCCATCACGTCATAACTCTACGTTTCACGGACCTGCGGTGAGTTCTTATTCGATTTCGTGGTTAAAGGCCTTGTTACAGACCAATTCCATTTGGTGCGGATAGTTGAAAGGCTGCCGGAACCTGGGGTCGCACAGAGCCATCCATCTGCCCCTCGACCGCTCCAATGCTCAAATATTGAACAGCACCGGACATTCAGTGCGGGCGATTGTAGTTAGCTAGCGATGTATAAACCATGTCTTATAAAGAAATAATTTTTATCGATTACAGCAATAATCCTTCACCATTATTGCAACGGTTCGCGATCTTATCGCGTTCGATTCTCAACAAAAACCACAAAAATTGCCGTGTTATTCGTCAGTGAGTCGCATCCCCTACAGGTCGTAAGGGCAAGGCAAACCGATGCAAGCCCCCATAAAACAAGGCATTCAGACATCACCGCGAGCCTCGAACAACCGAAGCTTGCGAGGCCGCTGCAAACGACGAACTGACAGCACAAATTGACCGCTCGGTGCAAATTTAAGCGGCCGATCGGCGGGTCAGAAACGTCCTGCGACAGCGTCCGTGTGACAACATGTCGCACACTGCGCGCACCTAAACTTGCCCCTCGTCACAGCCCTTTCACAAATCCCTACATACGAAAACGCCCCGGCCTTCCTTCAAGAAGGACCGGGGCGTTTGTGTAACGGTTCAGCCCTGGCGCTGACGATTCCGATAGATGCCCAGGGGCACCAGGATCACGGTCAGCACGAACGCCACCAGCGCCCATTGCGCCAGGGACAGGCCGAGGATCGGCGGGTACGGGGTGCTGCAGAAACCGTCCACCTGGAAGCCCAGGGGGAACACCTTGGCCAGCGGCAGATCGTCGACGATCGGTTGCAGCACGTCGATGCCGCAGCTGACCTGTGGAAAGAACTGGGTGTACACGTGATGGCCCGCAGCCGCCACGCCGCCGAGGGCGCTGAGGATCACCAGGCCTTCAAACAACGTGATCGCCCCCTTGGTGCGCATGGCCGCGCCGATGAACGCGAAGATCGCGATCAACAGCAGCGCATAGCGTTGCAGGATGCACAGCGGGCACGGCGCCTCGCCCAGCACCACCTGCATGTACAGCGCACCGCCGATCAGCGCCAGGCAGATGATGCCCAGCAACACCAGAAAGCGCCGCTCCCTGCCTAAACGCAATTCGTCACTCATCCCCGTTTCCCTTTGTTTGGTTGTGCCAATGGCCGCAAGTTTACACACAGAGAGTGGTTTAAACAGAGGGGGGTTAACGGGGGATTAATCAGGAGCAATAGAGAACTGAATGTGGGAGCGGGCTTGCTCGCGAAGGCAGTGTGTCAGCCGCCGGATAAGCTTCTGATACACCGCCTTCGCGAGCAAGCCCGCTCCCACATTTCTTACCGCGTTATTCCAGCGCCGCCGCCGGCCCGAAGAACTCATAGCGTGCCTGCTTCTCAGGCACACCCAGGGCCTTCAAGTGGCGCTTGATGGCCGCCATGAAGCCCTTGGGGCCGAGGAAGTAGGCGTCGAGATCGCGCTGCTCGGGCAACCACGCAGCCAATTGTTCCTGGCTCAGCAGGCCGACTTTATCCGCCGCCGGGCTGACGCCGTCGTCCTCGGCGTAGCAGTAAAAGCGCTGGAGCTGCGGGTGCTGGGCAGCCAGGCCGTCGACCCAGTCGCGGAACGCATGCACCGAGCCGTTGCGCGCGCAGTGGATGAAATGCACCGGGCGCCGGGTGGCCAGGGCGGCTTCGAGCATCGGCAAGGTCGGCGTGATACCGACACCGCCGCTGATCAGCACCAGCGGTTTGTCGCCGGCCGCCAGGGTGAACTCGCCCGACGGCGGGAACAGGTCGAGAGTCGCACCGACCTGCAGTTGATCGTGCAGGTAGTTGGAGACCCGGCCACCGGCCTCGCGCTTGACGCTGATGCGGTACTGGCCGGCATCGCTCAGGGCCGACAAGGAGTAGTTGCGGCGCACCTCTTCACCGTCCAGCACCAGCTTCATGCCGATGTACTGGCCTGGCGCAGCCTTGAGGATCGGGCCGTTATCCACGGGGGCAAAATAGAACGAGATGATCTCGGCGCTCTCCTCCACGCGCTTGACCAGCGTAAACGGCCGCGCGCCGCGCCAGCCACCCGGGGCCTGGGCTTTTTCCTCGTAGATCGTCGCCTCGGCGCCGATCAGGATGTCCGCCAACTGGCCGTAGGCCGCGCCCCAGGCACTCATCACCTCGGGGGTGGCGATCTCGCTGCCGAGCACCTCGCTGATCGCCCGCAGCAAGCAAGCGCCGACAATCGGGTAGTGTTCCGGCAGGATCTGCAACGCCACGTGCTTGTTGATGATCTTCGCCACCAGGTCGCCCAGCTGGTCCAGCTGGTCGATATGCCGCGCGTACATCAACACGCCGTTGGCCAGCGCCCGAGGCTGGTCGCCGCTGGCCTGGTGGGCCTGGTTGAACAGCGGACGGACCTCGGGGTACTCGGACAGCATCATGCGGTAGAAATGGGTGATCAGCGCTTCACCGCCGCTTTCCAGCAGAGGCACGGTGGATTTGACGATGGCACGGTCTTGGGCACTAAGC
Source organism: Pseudomonas aylmerensis (assembly GCF_001702265.1). Taxonomy (GTDB): domain Bacteria; phylum Pseudomonadota; class Gammaproteobacteria; order Pseudomonadales; family Pseudomonadaceae; genus Aquipseudomonas; species Aquipseudomonas aylmerensis. The sequence goes on along the minus strand of NZ_MAUE01000045.1, from coordinate 26,372 downwards.
ATGGGAGCCTCCTGGGCTTCTTTACTGATTACCCTTTGCTACTCAGTATTCATGCCAACTTATTAATCGTTATTTTTCAATACTTTAAAGAATATGTAGTCAGTTTGACCTCCTACGCCTTATAGTCATAAGGACTACAAGGAGTCATTATGACTGCGCAATCACTGCTCACTACCCTGCTCCCCCTGGTCGCCGACCTGTCTCGCGAGCTGCCCGAAGGCGAGCGTTACCGCCGCCTGTTGCAAGCCATGCGCGCACTGCTGCCCTGCGATGCCGCTGCGTTGCTGCGCCTGGATGGCGATTGGCTGGTGCCGCTGGCGGTCGACGGCTTGAGCGCCGACACCCTCGGTCGGCGCTTCAAGGTCAGCGAGCATCCGCGCTTCGCCGTGCTGCTGGGCAGCCCCGGTCCGACGCGGTTTGACAGTGACAGCGAGCTGCCCGACCCCTATGACGGCCTGGTCGATGGCCTGCACGGGCACCTGCAAGTGCATGACTGCATGGGCTGCCCGCTGTTTGTCGACGACCAGCCGTGGGGCCTGCTGACCCTGGATGCGCTCGACACCGAACGCTTCGAACGCGTGGAGCTGGACGCCCTGCAGGCCTTTGCCAGCCTCGCCGCCGCCACCGTCAACGTGGCCGAACGCATCGAACGCCTGGCCTTGCGCGCCGAAGACGCACACCAGCGCGCCGAGATCTATCGCCAGGCCAGCGGCCAGCAGCACAAGGAGATGATCGGCCAGAGCAAGACCCACAAGCGCCTGGTCGAAGAAATCAAGCTGGTCGGCGGCAGCGACCTGACCGTGCTGATCACCGGCGAAACCGGGGTGGGCAAGGAATTGGTGGCCCAGGCGATCCACGCCGCTTCATCGCGTGCAGACAAACCGCTGATCAGCCTCAACTGCGCGGCCCTGCCGGAAACCCTGGTCGAAAGCGAACTGTTCGGGCACGTGCGCGGGGCCTTTACCGGCGCGCTGAACGAGCGGCGCGGCAAGTTTGAACTGGCGAACGGCGGCACGTTGTTCCTCGATGAAGTCGGCGAGCTGTCGCTGACGGTACAAGCCAAGCTGCTGCGCGTGCTGCAAAGCGGGCAGTTGCAGCGCCTGGGCTCGGACAAGGAGCATCAGGTGGATGTGCGCCTGATCGCCGCCACCAACCGCGACCTGGCTGACGAAGTGCGCAACGGCCGCTACCGCGCCGATTTCTATCACCGCCTGAGTGTGTACCCGCTGCAAGTGTCGGCACTGCGCGAACGCGGACGCGATGTACTGTTGTTGGCCGGTTTTTTTCTCGAACAGAACCGTTCACGCATGGGCCTGGGCAGCCTGCGCCTGACCAGCGATGCCCACGCGGCGCTGCTGGCCTATAACTGGCCGGGCAATGTGCGCGAGCTGGAACATTTGATCGGACGCAGCGCACTCAAAGCCCTGGGTAACTGTCGCGAGCGCCCGAAGATTCTCAGCCTCAGCGCCCACGACCTCGATTTGCCTGACGTCAGTGCGCCGGTGATCGAAGCATCGGCACCGGTGCCTGCCGCCCTCACGAGCGACCTGCGCCAGGCGACCGAGCACTATCAGCGTGAACTGATCACTGCCTGCCTGGAACGCCACCAGCACAATTGGGCCAGCGCCGCCCGCGAACTCGGCCTCGACCGCGCCAACCTCGGCCGCCTGGCCAAGCGCCTCAACCTCAAATAACACCGCACTCCCACGGTAGGCGCTGGCTTGCCGGCGCCTACACCTGCGCTGGCTTCAGAACCGAACTCACAGGCTTGGGCTTACGAAACACCAACACATTCCCCAACATCACCAGCACCAACCCCGCCAGTGCCGGCGCCGTCCATTGGTAGCCCTCGGCAAACGCCGACACATTCAACGCCACCACGGGAAACAGCACCGTGCAATACGCCGCACGCTCCGGTCCCATGCGTCCCACGAGTGTCAGGTAGGCGGTAAAGCCAATCACCGACCCCGGAATCACCAGGTACCACAGCGCGCCGATGTACCGCGCGCTCCAGTCCATGTCGAAGGGAATCCCGCGCACCGCACAGTAGGTCGCCAGCATCGCCGCCCCGTACGCCATGCCCCAGGCATTGGTGGTCAGCGGCTTGAGCCCGGCTTTCTGCTGCAGGCTCGACAACATATTGCCGGCCGAGAAACACAGGGTCCCCAGCAACGCCAGGCCCAACCCCAGCAAGGTCTGCGGGCTGGCGGTGTGGCCCACCAGCTCCGGCCAGAACAACAGACCCAAGCCCAGCAAGCCGAGGCCGCCGCCCATCAATACATTGCGCGCCACCCGTTGACCGAAAAACACTCGGGCGTTCAGCGCGTTCCACAATGTCGCCGTGGAAAACACCACCGCCACCAGCCCGCTGGGGATCCACTGGCTGGCCGTGAGAAAGCACATGAAGTTGACGCAAAACAGGCACAGTCCCTGGGCCAGGCAGATCAGATGCCCGCGCCGGTTCATCACCTGCAACTTGCGGCTGAGCAGCAACAACGCAAACAACAACAGCGCGGCCAAACCGAAGCGGTAGACGATCGACACGGGAATCGCCACCACGCCCAGCTGCCACTTGAGGGCGATCCAGGTGGTGCCCCAGATCAGCACGGTGAGTAAATACAGGAAAAGGTTCATAGCGGGCTCCATCGGTTGAGCCACAGTGTCGCCTTCAACCGGTGTCGCACTCTTGCAGATTCTTGCGCTTTTGTCGGGCGGTGGGATCACAGCGCCAGCCTCCCGGAGTAGGATGCAAGGCATCCAAGAGTACTCACCATGCCTGACCTGGAATCCCTGCAAGTCTTTCAAGCCCTTAACCGCTCGCCCAACGCACGCCTGGAAGCCTGCGCCGAGCTCGGTGACGGCTTGTCCGCGGCCTTGTGGAGCAACCACCACGACGCCCAGGATTACCAGGCGCCCAGCCATCACACCTTGTCGTGCTACATCGGCGGCGGCACCGGTACATTCCGGCGCGACCAACCGGGCACCAAGGGCGGGCCCGACAAGCTCTGCATCCTGCCCGCCGAACACCAGTCCGCATGGGTGATCAACGGCGAAATCCGCCTGGCCCATGTGTATTTCAGCCCGGAGCAGTTTGCCTTGGGCTGCGTCACCCTGCTCGACCGCGAGCCGCGCACCTTGCAACTGCGCGAAAGCACCTTCCTGGAAGACGCCAGCCAGGCCCGGCGCTTTCACCAGTTGATCGCGCTCAACTGGCACGAGCCCGCCGAGCGCCTGCTGACCAGCAGCCTGGCGCATGAAATGCTCAGCCACACGCTGCTCAGCCAGGTCGGCGCGCGCGACGGATTGCGTTTGAAAGGCGGCTTGGCGGCGTACCAGCGGCGGCTGTTGGTGGAGTACATCGACCAGCACCTCGAAGACCCGATCAGCCTGGGACAACTGGCTGGAATGTGCGCGCTGTCCGAATACCACTTCGCGCGAATGTTCCGCCAGAGCTTCGGCCTGCCGCCGCATCAATACCTGCTGGCGCGGCGCCTGACCCGCGCACAGGCCTTGCTGCGCAGCGGCACCCTGCCCTTGGGCGAGATTGCCTTGATGTGCGGTTTTTCCAGCGCCAGCCACTTCACCCATCGCTTTCGCCAGGCCTTGGGCGCCACGCCGGGTGAATACCGCCTGGCGTTCTGCGCCTAAACCATCAAGCCCAACGTTTTCGCCTTCGCCACTGCCTGAGTGCGCCGCTCCACGCCGAGCTTGCTGTGGATACGCCGCGCGTGGGTCTTGACCGTGTGCAGCGAGATAAACAGCCGGTCGGCAATTTCCAGGTTGGAGTTGCCCAGGGCAATTAACTGCAGCACTTCCAGCTCCCGGAGGCTCAGCGGATTTTCCAGCGCGCCCGGCGTGGACGCCTGCGGCTCCATACCCAGTTCGCTGAGCAGCCCCGGCGAGCGCAGACGCAGCTCGCGAATCGCCTGCTGCACCTGGCAACGCGCGGCCAGTTCCAACCCGGTCTGCAGTGAGCGGCGCGCCAGGACCGGATCACCGACCTGCCACGCGACCTCGCCCAGCACCAGGTGCAGTTCGGTTTCCAGGCAAAGCATGCCGCGCTGGTGCGTAGTGTCCAGCAGGGCCGTCAGCCGCGCCACCGGCTGGTCGCAGCACCCCAGCTTCACCTCCGCCAGCACCAGCAGGTATTCAAGGCGCGGGATCAGTTCGAGGGTGGCCGGCGGCGCCTGTTTGGCCTGCGGCCCTCGGAAATGACGGAGTACGCGGCGCACCGCTTCCACGGTCAATTCGGCACGGCCCTGCTGCAACCAGAAATGCCCGCTGACCAACAACAGCACCGCGCGGTACACCGTGTCCGGCACCTGGCGCCGCTGCATCAGCCGCTCGGCCTCGCGCAGCTGGAAAAATGCCTGGGCGTAATCGCCGCGGTTGGCGGCCAACAGCGCCAGGCCGAGAAAACCGTAGAGCACGCGTTTGTCGTGGCTGTGCAGGCACATCGTCAGGCCGGTTTCAAAGCACTCGGCGGCCAGCGTGTCGTGCCCTTGGCGCAGCGCCAGGTGCCCGCGTCGCAGCGCGATACGCCCCACCAGAGGCCCAGCCGTGAGCCGCTGCTGGAGTAACATCGCCTGCACATTCTCCAGCAGGCTTTGCGCGCGATAGGGCGCGCCGCGCTGTTCGAGCAATTGCGCGTGATCCAGTTCGAGCAGCGCCTCCAGCAATAACGAACCGTGGACGCGTGCCAGGCACAAGGCTTCGCGGCTCAGCGCCTGGGCCACGTCCAACTCACCGCGCAGCAGCGCTTGCTGGGTCAGGCCCGACAGGCACATCAGCCGCGAGGTCCACGCGCTGTCGGGCAAGGCTTGCAGGGCTTCGAGAAAATGGACGCGCGAGCGTTCGGCATCGCCGCCCAAATGCAGCAGCCAGCCCCACTGCGCCTGCCAACGCGCGAGCAGATAGCGCTGCTGCGCCGCCGTCGGTTGCGGGGCGAAGCGGGCCAATTGGTCGATGCACTGCGCGGCCTGGTCGAAGCGCCCGGCGAACAGCAACGCCGCCGTGACCAGGCCCACCAGCTGCGCCGAGCCCAGCATCAATTCTTCGCCATGCTGTTCATGCAGGCGCAGCAACAACGCGGCGTTCTGCTGGCGGAACAGGTCCTCGAAGCTGAAGTGCTGCAACAGGCTGACGGCGACTTCATATTCTTCGGCCAGCAGCGCCTGTTCGAAGGCGGCCTGCCAGTCCTGCTCGGCGGTGAACCACTGGCAGGCGCGCCGATGCCAGGAGCGCTTCGCCGCCCAGGGTTCGGCGCGCAGCAGTTGCGCCAGCGGCGGGAAAACCTGCAACCAATCGGTGTCCTCCCACGGCTGGATGAAGGCACCGAGGGCCTGCAGATCCCGCAGGTACTGAACCCCATCGCCAAAGCCGAACAGGTGTTCGCACAGCCCCGCATTGAAGCGCGGCAAATGGGCCAGCACCCGCCAGGCTTCGGCGAGTTCCGGCGGCAGGGTGCTGAAGAGTTCGTGTTGCAGGTAGTCGAGCAAGGTCTTGTCGGGGTGGCCATCGCCGAGCAAGGCGATACGCACCCCGGCGCACCAACCGGCACTGAACTGCAGCACGCTGTCGACCGACTGCCCGGGCGCCTGGCAGAGCAGTTGCTGGATTTCCGCCGCACTGAACGCCAGCTCACCGCCACACTCCAGCAATTCATCGTCGAGCAGCAGGCGCGGCCAGTTGCACACTGGGCGACGTCGCGCGCCCAGCCACCAGGTCAGCGCCGGGCTGCTGGCCGTGAGCAGGCGGTCGAGCAAGGCGTCGGTGTCGGGTGTGGGCAGGCGGCAAAAATCATCGAGGAACAACCACGCAGGGGATTGCCAGCGGCTGAGGTCCAGCAGCAACGTGGCTTCATCGCTGAACGCCAGGCCGAGGTTTTGTGCCAGGCGCTGGCACAACTCGAATGGGCTGAGGGCCGCGCCATTGAGCGGCAGCCAATACACCTGGCACCCCGGTGGTGCCTGCAATGCGCACTCGCCGAGCAGCGCGCTCTTGCCGCTGCCGCCCGGCGCGCAAAGCAATCTGACCCGGGCCTGCGCCGCCAGCAAAGGCTCGGCCAGGCGGGGGCGCAGTAGATGGTGGGCGGACAGCCGAGGCATGAATCCAGGACGGTCCAGGCAGCGTGTCATGGCGGTCATAGCTGCATCCTGCGTTTTTATTGTTGTGCAACCTGGCGCCTACCCTAGTCCTGTGGCCGGCGGTTGTTGAAGAAGTATTCAGCAGGGTGATTGGCAAGCATAAAAAAGCGCCGAAAACCGCAGGAGCCGGCATGCCGGCGATTGCGGTAGACCAGCCACTCCATCGGCAGCTGACAGACCGCTATCGCCGGCAAGCCGGCTCCTGCAGGGGGAGGTGTCGGTCAGCGCACGCCTGAGGCGCGCAACGCCGCTGGCGTGTAATCCGCCGCCTTGGCATCGAAGCCGAACACGAAGCTGCTCTTCTCCTCGTTCTTCATGCCCAGGGCGATGTAGCGCCCGGCAATGATGTCGTAGAGGGTTTCCACGGTGTAGGCCGGGGTCTGGTGGTTGTAGTAGAACTGCGCATGGCCTTCGGCGACACGCCACAGCTGGCCGCGCCCGTCGTAGTGATCCACCAGCGCCACCTGCCAGCTGTCTTCATCGATGTACATGTGGCGCTTGGCATAGATGTGCCGCTCGCTCGGCTTGACGGTGCCGACCACTTCCCACACGCGGTGCAGCTCATAGCGGGTCAGGTCCTGGTTGATGTGCCCGGCCTTGATGATGTCGTCGTACTTGAGTGACGGCGAATCGAGCTTGTAGCTGTTGTAGGGGATGTACATCTCCTTCTTGCCCACCAGTTTCCAGTCGTAGCGGTCGGGCGCGCCGGAGAACATGTCGAAGTTGTCGGAGGTGCGCAAACCGTCGGCGGCAGTGCCCGGCCCGTCGTAGGCCACTTGCGGCGCGCGACGCACTCGGCGCTGGCCGGCGTTGTAGATCCAGGCCAGGCGCGGCTCCTTCACCTGGTCGAGGGTTTCATGCACCAGCAGCACGTTACCCGCCAGGCGCGCCGGCGCCGTGACCGACTGCTTGAAGAAGGTCAGCACGTTGGCGCCCTTGGCCGGGTCCATGTCCGGGATCAGTTGCGGCACCGCCACTTCTTCCTCGAAGCGGATCGGCGTGTAGCTGCCGTTGGTCTGCGGGGTGGCCTGGGTGATGATGCGGCGCAGGTTGCCGCCGTGGTAGCGGGTGATGTGGTTCCACAGCACTTCCACGCCATTCTTGGGAATCGGGAACGCGTAGTAGCGGTTGCCGGTAAAACCTTCCAGGCCGTTGCCGTCGTTGATCGCATGCACGTTCAACGCGCTGCGCTTGATCGACTCGTAGATCTCCGGCGGCAGGTTGACCGTGCGGTGGCTCGGGTACACCGGGATCTTGTAGGTGTCGGGGTAGCGCTTGAACATCGCGACCTGGCCGTCGGAGAGCTTGTCCTTGTACTTGTCGACGGTGGCGGCGGTGATCACGAACAGCGGTTTTTCACTGGCAAACGGGTCGGCGAGAAAGCCCTTGCTGTCCACCGCGCCGGCGTTTTTCGGGATGCCGCCGGTCCAGGCCGGGATCGAGCCATCGGCATTCCCGGCCTTTTCGGCACCGACCGGGGTCAGGGTGGTACCAAGCTTCGCCGCCTCTTCCGGCGACACCGCCGCCATCACGTTGGCGGCCAGCAGGCTGAGGGCCAACACGCCGCATTGCAGAATCATCTTGCGCATAAAAGCATCCTTTTCAAGCCGTGATCAGAAGTTCGCGCCGACGCTGAAGGCGAGGAAGTCGCGGTCGGTCAGGGTGTTGTAATGGCCGCCGAAAAAGTCGGTGTAGCTGAGGCTGGCGGTGTAGGTGTTGCGGTAGTCGGCATCGACGCCGATGCTCACCGCCTTGGCGCCTTCGTTGAACAGGCCATTGGGGCCGTAGCCCTTCACGTCATGGGACCAGGACAGGTTGGGCTTGAGGTTGACCCCGGCGAACACGTTGCTGTAGTCGAGGATCGCCCGGGCGCGGTAGCCCCACGAGGTCGCTGTCACAAACCCATCGGTATCGCCCTGGTAGCCGTAGACGCCATAGACCGAATCACGCCCGTAACGCAGTTTGCTCTTGGACTCCAGGCCCGCCACGTAGGTGACGCCCGCCTCGCCCACCAGGGTCAGGCGGTCGGCGCCCATGACCTGGTCGAAAAACTGCGTGAAGGTGGTCTGCGCCTGGGTGACTTGCTTGCGGCGATAACCTTTGTTGTCGGCGCCGGCCGAAGAGCTGATCACCGAGGTACCCGGCACGGCCGGGTTGACCAGCGCCAGGGTCAGGTCGGTGGTGTTCAACTGCACCGGGGCATTGGGCCGGTAGCTGATCTCGCCGCTCCAGGCCGTGCCGGTGGGCAGGGTGGTGGAGAAGCTGGCGCCGTACAGGCGAATGTCTTCCGGGTAATCGAGGTAGTACTGGCCGCGGCCGAGCATCAGCGCGGAAACCAGTGACGGACGCAGGGCTGCCGGCGTGCCGGGCAGCAAGGCGCCCAAGCCATTGAGCGTGGCCTGCCCGGCGCTGGTGGTGCCCACGGTGGGCGTACGGCTGTGGTAGTTCATGAAGTACAACGCGTACTCGGTGTCGTCCCCCAGCCAGCGCAACGCTGCACCAAACTGGCCGCCGTCGCGGGCTTCACGGTCCTTGCCGCGCTGCACCACGATCCCTTCCCGGGTGACTTCAAAACCCTGCCCGACCAGATTGGCCGCCGGCTGAAAGCCCGCCGCCGCCGCGCTGCCCACGGTGTAGTTATTGTTGCACCCGTGCGCGACCACATCGTTGCCAAAGAACGTGCCGCAGTTATCCACCACGGTGTTTTCCCAGTTCAACTGGTAGAACCCTTCCACCGTCAGCTGGTTGGTCAGGCTCTGCGAGGCGAAGAGCATGTTCACCGGGATCAGGCCTTCCTTGATCTCCGCGCCGGGGCGGCGGAAGGCGGAAACGTCGATCGGGTTGATGCTGTTGATGGAGTTACCGATAAAGGTGCTCTCGCCCCAGCTGACCACCTGCTTGCCCACCCGCACGTTGCCCGGCAGATCGGCGATGGAATAGTTGTGATAGACGAAGGCATCGAGCAATTCGTAGCCGGAAGAGCGCGCGCCCTCGTCGCGATGGTGATTGCTGATCTGCTTGAACTCGCGGTCTTCGTCCTGCAGTTCGAAGTCGTACCAGTACTTGCCACGCACGAACACGCCGCTGTCACCGTATTTGAGTTCGAGGTCGTGGATGCCCTTGAAGATTTTCGAGAAGGTCTCGCCCTTCTTGAAGTTCAGCCGCCCGTCATCCCCGGTCGACGCCTGGCCCGTACCGCCGTTGGCCACGCCTACCAGCTTCTTGTCGGCATCGCGCATGCCCCAGCTCGCGCCGACCGACAGCGAGGAATCGAATTGCCCTTCGATCTCGCCAATGTTGAACGAAACAGCCTGTGCCTGGGCACAGCACCCCAACGCAACCGCAGCGGCCAGCGCCTGTGGCCTGAAGATGGCGCGCATTGTTGTTCTTGTCATGCGTCTTCCCCGGTGAGTGACAGAAGGCCCCACCCTACTGCCGCCTGTCAGGAGCGATAAGCGCACCAAGGAGGGATTCGTGTTGTCGCTCGAAAGGATGACGAGGCGCTCTGGCCGGGGTCCTGGCCGGGCCATGATCGCGGTGGATGGCGGCTTATCAGGCGCATGGATGGCATGGGCACTGATTATTGCCGCTTCGGTAACAGTCCTTGTCATGAACCGGCATTACTCATTTTGTAACAAGCGACTATTCTTACCGGGCTTTCAGGGCAAACGGCCCGCTTCCTCGACAGGAAGAACAGCCAGCTTTAAATGGATTGATGCCTGTTTTCAATCCGTTACCCGTGTTCACTGACGTTGATTTGTCGCTCCTTGATCCAACGTCTGACTTCAGCCGCTGCGTTTGCAGCGGCTTTTTTTTGCCCGAAATAAAACGGGGCGCCATCAGCGCCCCGTGGGATTCAATCTTTTTCAGGCAACGATCAGAGGCTGTACTTCTGCAAATTGGCCATCATCTCCTTCAAGGCCTCGATATTGTCCTTGGGATGGGCCGCACCTTCGAAGTCGCAGATCTGCGCCCAATGCGCCGCCACATCGTCCGGCGAAAACCCGGCCTCTGGATCAAAGCCCACACCCAGGCTGCGCTCCCAGCGGGTTTTGCCGATCCAGCCGCCGCCCACTTCAAACAGCCCCGAGGTTTCCTGGCACGCCTCGCTGCCCAGGTACACCACCAGCGGGCTCACCAATTCAGGCTTGAGGCGCTCGAACACCTGCGGCGGGATCAAGCCTTCAGTCATGCGAGTGCCACCGGTGGGAGCGATGGCATTGACCAGGATATTGTTCTTGCGCCCTTCCAGGGCCAGGGTACGGGTGAGGCCATACAGCCCGAGCTTGGCCATGCCGTAGTTGGACTGGCCGAAGTTGCCGTAGATGCCCGAGGTGGACGCAGTGAAGATCACCCGGCCATAGCCTTGCTCACGCAGGTGCGGCCAGGCGGCGCGGGTGACTTTGTAGGCGCCTTCGACATGCACCCGGTAAACCAGGTCCCAGTCGCTGTCGTCCATTTTATGGAAGGTTTTGTCACGCAGGATGCCGGCGTTGTTGACCACCACATCAATGCGGCCAAAGGCGTCGAGGGCGTTCTGTACGATCTTGTCACCTTCGGTGACAGAGTCATGGTTGGCCTCGGCGATACCACCGGCGGCGCGGATTTCAGCGACCACGCGATCGGCAGCGGAGGCATTGGCGCCCTCGCCCTGGGTCGAACCGCCCAGGTCATTGACCAGCACCTTGGCCCCGTGCCGGGCGAACAGCAGCGCATGGGCGCGGCCCAATCCGCCGCCGGCGCCGGTGACGATCACGACCTTATCCTGGAACTGCACTGACTCACTCATACCGAACTCCAAAGGCGACAATGGGAATGGGTCGAGTGTCCGGCAAGGCGCGCCTGGTCACAACAAATACGGCCAGGGCTGAATGGTGCTCGATAAGGCAGCGGGATGATTGCGGGTTCTGGGCGATGACTGGCCTGGGACAATGCCGCTAGCGCAGGCAAGCCAGTTCCAACACCGGATGCCCGACCTGGTCCCGAAACGCCTGGTAATGCTTGAGCACCTGCACGGGCGCCTCGATCTGCGGGTAGTGGCCGATATTGGCCAGCAGCACGGTGTCGGCGTGGGGCACCAATTGATGGTAGCGCTCGACCATGTGCGCGCCGGAGATCGGGTCTACCTCGCCATCGATCACACGCAGCGGCACTTCGCCGCGCTGCATGGCATCCACCCAACGCTCACGCAGGCGTCGGCGCTGGGGGATGTAGGCAATCAGTTTGTGCAGGATGCGCGTGCCGTCGTTGCAGTTGATCAGGCTCCAGAAATCATCCAGGGCGCTTTCACTGGGGCGCGTGTCCGGGCCGAAGATCTGGCTGAAGCTGTCGGACAAGGCGTTGCGCCCGAAGGCGCGGCCGATCATCCAGCCCAGGGGGCTGAGCAAGAGTTTTTGCACCAGCGCCGGACGATGGGTTTCGGGGAACAGCCCACCGTTGAGGAACACGCAGCTGGCCATGTGAAACCGACCTTCATAGTGCCGTGCCAGGAGTTCCTGGGCCACGCTGTCCCCGTAGTCGTGGGCCAGCACGTGAACCGGCTGCTCCACCCGCAGGTGTTCGAGCAAAGCCTGTTGCACGTCAGCCTGTTCGAGCAGGCAATAGGTATGGTTCAAAGGCTTGGCTGAGTCGCCGAAGCCGAGCATGTCGCAGGCGATCACCAGGTTGCGCTGGGCCAGCGGTTGCCACAGGTAATGCCAGTCCCAACTGGCGGTGGGGAAGCCATGGATCAGCAGCAGCGGCTCGCCCTGCCCCGCCACCCAGTAACGGATGGTGCGGCCACGAAAGACGAATTCCTGCCCGCGCTTGCGCCAGGCTCTCAGCGGGATCTCGGCGAGTGGCATCAGCTTTTATATCCAGGGTCTTGAGCATCCAACTTACGCAGCAGCGCCGGCCACGCCAGCGCGCCCCCCATACCTTGTGCACTCTTGGTGACAGCAGCCACCATCGCCTTGGCACCGGCGAGAATCTGCGGCCCGATAGGGATCAACTCGGCGCCACCGTTTTGCGCCAGCACCTGGATATCGCAGGCGCGCTGGAAGGTGAACATCATCAGGAAAGTGTCGGCGATGGTACTGCCGCAGGTCAGCAGGCCGTGGTTGTGCAGCATCAGGAAATTGTTGTCGCCAAGGTCGGCCTGCAGGCGGGCCTTCTCTTCGTGGTTCAGCGCCACGCCTTCGTAAGCGTGATAGGCCAGGCTCGACAGCACGAAGATCGATTGCTGGCTGATTGGCAGCACGCCCTGTTTCTGCGCGGCCACCGCTACACCGGCGGCGGTATGGGTATGCAGCACGCAGGTGACATCGTGGCGAACTTCATGGATGGCACTGTGGATCGTGTAGCCCGCTGGGTTGATCTCGTAGGGGCTCTCCATCAGCTTGTTGCCGGCCTGGTCGACCTTGACCAGGCTCGACGCCGTGATCTCGTGGAACATCAGCCCGTACGGGTTGATCAGGAAATCATCGGTGCCCGGCACCTTGGCCGAGATATGGGTGAAGATCAGGTCATCCCAGCCATGCAGCGCCACCAGGCGATAGCAGGCGGCCAGGTCGACACGCGCTTGCCATTCGGCAGCACTGACCTGGTCTTTGACATTCTGTGGCGATAGAACGGGGGCTAGGCTCACGGCAATGACCTCCTTGGCGCGCTTTCTTATTGTTTTTTTGGGTGAAGGGCCAGTCTAGTCAGACCTCATGGCAGGCGTAGTTGCCTTCGCAGCCAGCTTGATGACCGAGCGAGTCACTACGCAGAATAGTTGAAAGTAGCCCGTGTCGCGTCAGAGAAGTGCCGCCAACAAAGGCACGGCGAACAGGTTGAGCAAGCCCGTCAACACCATCACCAGGCCCGCCACCGAGCCTTCTTCACCGCCCACTTCATGGGCGCGGCTCACGCCGGCGCCGTGGGCGCCCACGCCAAACAACGCACCACGCGCCAGCGGCGTGCGCAGCGGCAGCCACTTGAGCAGCACGCCGCCGAGCATTGCGCCGAAGACACCGGTGAACATCACAAACACGGCGGTAAGCTCCGGTACGCCGCCCAGGTCGGACGACACCGGCATGGCGAACGGCGTCGTGATCGAGCGCGGCACCAGCGACATCGTCACCGAGCTGTCCAGCGCCAGCGCCTTGGCCAACCCGAACGAGGTGCCGATGGAGGCCGCGCTGCCTGCCACCATGCCCAGCAGCAACGCCGACCAGTGCCGCGCCAGCAAGCGCCGCTGTTGCCAGATCGGCACGGCGAACGCCACGGTCACCGGGCCCAGCACCAGCATCAGCCAGTGGGTGTCGGTGGCGTATTCGGCGTAGGCGGTCTTCATGGGCACGGCCACCGCCAGCAACAGCACCGGGACCAGGATCAGCGGCGACAACAGGTAGCGACCGGTACGCCGATAGATCCAGCGGCTGAACACATACGCGCCCAGGGTCAGCGCGAGCCAGAACACCGGCATCAGCTCAAGCTTCATGGCGCAGCCTCCAACGGCACACGGCTTCCACCGTAAAGGCCGTCACCAGCATCACCGCCAGCGTGCTGAAGCCGATCACCAGCAGGATGCGCCAGCCGTCGTTGCGCAGCAGGCCGCCGTAATCGAGCAGGCTCATCAGCGCCGGAATGAAGAACAGCAGCATTTCCGCCATCAACACCCCGGCGCCCAGTTGCAGGGCTGCCGGCTTGACCAGGCCACTGGCGAAGGTCGCCAGCAACAGCCCGAGCCCCACCACGCCACCGGGGATCGGCCAGGCCAGCCACACCGCCAGTTGAGTGCCGAGCAGGTAGATAGCCAACAACACAACCAGTTCGGTCAACAAACGGCCAAGGTGTTTGAAGGTGAAACGTTTCATGGGCTTTGGATCCTCGCAGTACGCCCATTTTAGAGAGCCGCCTTCCATCCCCACAGCGAATTGTTAGACTGCCAGCTATTCCACCCTGGAATAGCGAGCGGGATGCACACCCATGGAATTCAAACAGCTGCGCAGCTTTGTCGAAGTGATCCACCGTGGCGGGTTTACCCAGGCCGGGAAAACCCTGCACATCAGTCAGTCCGCCGTCAGCAAGCAAGTGGCGCAGCTGGAGCAAAGCCTCGGTACGCCGCTGCTCGACCGCATCGGCTCGCAGGTGCGCCTGACCGCCGCCGGCCAGGTGGTGCTGCAACGCGCCGAGGCCATGCTGCGCCTGCACACCGAACTGCTGAGCGAGCTGGACGATATGCACCAGCTCACCCGCGGCGAGTTGCGCCTGGGCCTGCCGCTGCTGGCGGGAGATACGTTGTTTGCCGGGCTGTTTGCCGAGTATCGGCGGCGCTACCCGAACGTCACCATCCAGTTGCTGGAAGGCGGCAGCCGCAATATCGAGCAGGCGATTCTCAGCGGTGAACTGGAAGTCGGCGGCAGCTTGAAGCCCAGCGACCCGGCTTTCGCCTGGCAAGCCTTCTGCGATGAGCCGCTGGATGCACTGCTGCCGATTGATCACCCGCTGGCGGACAACGCCCAGGTACGCCTGGAGGAATTGGCCGACACGCCGTTCCTGATGTACCAACGCAGCTTCGTCCTCAACGACCGGCTGATGCAGGCATGTCACCAGTTGGGCTTTACCCCGAAGGAAATCGGGCGCAGCGGCCAGGCCGACTTTCTTGCGGCGCTGGTCGCGGCAGGCCAGGGTGTGGTGCTGTTGCCCAGCGTGGTCGCCCGTGGGCTGGTGCGACCGGGCGTCGTGCGCCTGACACTGAAGGCGCCCGACTTCCTGCGCTGGGATATTGCCTTTATCTGGCGTGACGGCGCCTATCTGTCGAGAGCCGCACAAGCCTGGCTGGCGCTGCTGCGTGAGTTTCCGGTCAAGCGCGCAGTGCTGTGACCAGCTCGGCCAGCCACGGCTCGGCGTCGGCTTCGGGGGTCACGCTTTCACTGGCATCCAGGCGCAGCATCGGCAGCACTTCGCGCACGCCCAGCTCAGCGAACAGCTCGCGCATTTGCTCACCGCCGCCACAGAAGGTGTCGCCGTAGCTGGCGTCGCCCAGGCCGATCACCGCACCGGGCAGCCCGCGCCAAGCAGCAGGCAATTGGTCGCGAATGGTCGAATACAACGGTTGCAGGTTGTCCGGCAACTCACCCATGCCGGTGGTCGAGGTCACCGCCAGGAACGCCTCGGGGGCAAACGCCTGCACGTCCGCCAGGCTCGCGCGTGGATTGTGCCAGGCGTCAAAACCGGCCGCGTTGAGGATGCCTGCGGCGTGGCGGGCGACTTCTTCAGCCGTGCCGTACACCGAGCCGGAAAGGATGGCGACTTTCATCAATCTGATCCTGTAGTTGAGCGAAAGCGTGGGATATTAGCAGCTGTGGCAAATATTTCGGTGCACACCGTGCAACATTCGGCGCCTGTCATAAACTGCCAGCACCCCCACACGCCATGGACCGCTCAATGATCAACGCCCACCTGATGCAAATGGTGATCAACGCTTCCAACGACGGCATCGTCGTCGCCGAACGCGAAGGCAAGGACAAGCCGCTGATCTACGTCAATCCGGCATTTGAACGGATGACCGGCTACACCCTCGATGAAATCCTCTACCAGGATTGCCGCTTCCTGCAATCGGGCGACCGTGACCAGCCGGCACTGATGGCCATCCGCGAGGCCTTGGAGAGCGGCGGTTCGTGCCGTGAAACCCTGCGCAATTACCGCAAGGATGGCAGCCACTTCTGGAACGAGCTGTCGTTGTCCACAGTGCGCAACCAGGCGGACAAGCAGACCTATTTTGTCGGCGTTCAAAAGGACGTCACCGTGCAGGTCAAGGCGCAGCAGCGGGTTTCCCAGTTGGAAGCCGAGCTGGCCCAGGTCAAGGCCGAGCTGGCGGCGCTCAAAGCGACGAGCGGATCGAACAAAACTTAGAAAAACCGGCCATTAAGAGGATAATGGCGTTTTAATACCTCCCCGTGAGCACGCCTCATGCACCGCGACACACTTCTGACGCAGGACGAGCTGGACTTTATTCAGATGATGCAACACAACCCGCAGCTCAACCTGCGGGACGCGTCGTCGAGCCTGACCGTCAACGGCGGCGCGCAGATTCGCGACTTGCTCACGCGCCTGGCCGCCCATGATCAACTGACCATTCAAGCGCAGTTCGACAACCAGCAACTCACCTTCCCCCTGCACCTGGTGGAAGACGAGTTTCATGCGCTGCATCTGCGCCTGGGCGTGCCGACGATTTTCGAGGACGGGCCGATGATCCGGCCTTGGCGCCTGGCCCTGGAAACTCCGGTGGCGCTGGAGAACATCAGGGGCAACCTGAGCGCCTTGTGGGTGCATGAAGTGTCATTCAAAGGCGTGCTGGTGGAGATCCGCGGGCGGATCAAGCCGCCGAAAACCTTTTCCCTGTGGTTCAGCCCTTCGGGTTATGAGCGAATCGCACTGCGCGGCACGCTGGAGCGCGAAACCGCGCGTGGCCTGTTTGCCTACCGCCTGGATCAGAGCGACGTGAGTGAAACCGAGCGCCTGCGCCAGTTCATCCTGCACCAGCATCGCTTGATCCACCCCGAAGTCCACGCCTGAGATCAGGTGTCCAGGCTGCCACGCAGAAATTGCTGCAGGCGGTGCTGCATCGAGCGCCCTTCATTGCCCAGGCAGCCGATGGAAGAGCCCGCCAGGCTGGCTTCGGCCAGGTCCGAGGCGTCACCGGCAAGCAGCAGCGGGCAATCGAGGGTCAGCGCCAGGCGCTGCAGCCGCAGCGGCAAATCGGCGCCGGGCGCGCGATTGGAAAACAGCACCAACGCCTGCGGCCGGGTCTTCTCGCAAACCAGGGTCAACTCGTCGAACGGCTGGCCAACGGCAAACACCTTTACCGCCAGGTCATCGGAGCCGATCAATGCCCCGGCCACCAACAGCTCCAGCTCCCGACATTCACCGACAATCGCCGACAGCAGGATCCGCGGCGTTGCCGAGGCGCTGGCCAGATGCAGGCGTTGCGCGACACGGGCGCGCAGGAAGGCGTCGAAGAACAGCCACTCACTGGCTTGGCCGAAGTGCCCCTGATGCCGCAGCAATTGCTGCCACAGCGGCATGATGATGCTCTGGAACACCACCGCGACCGGGTAGGCTGCGAAAATCTGGCCGTACAGGCGGTCGAGCTGGCGGTCGTCAAAGGCGCTGATGGCCAGGCGCAGCTGCACCTGCCATTGGCTCCATTCGCGTTCGGTATCGACGCGCGAAGGCGTGGCGTGTTCGCTGCACAGGGTGTCACGGGCGAGGATCTTGCCTACTTTGCTCACGGCGACGCCGCGCTCGATCCAGTCGAGAATGCGGTGCACGGTGTCGATATCGGTGCTTGAGTACAGCCGATGCCCGCTTTCAGTGCGGGTTGGCTGGATAAGACCGTAGCGACGTTCCCAGGCACGCAGGGTGACCGGGTTGACGCCGGTCAGCCGGGCGACTTCGCGAATCGGAAAAAGATCAGCGGGATCGATGACGCTGGCGTGCGCCATTTCGGCGTGAGGAGCAGTAATTTCGGGCATCAGCGTTGAAAAACATCCGTGTCGATGTGGACCTCATTTAACGCTGATTCAAGCCTCTGATTCAAGCTGTGCCGCGAGCCGACCAAAGTATCTGGCGTATTTCGCGGAAACAGGAATAATCCTTGCCTGTTTTTACGTAGCCGCCCTACCCGGGCGCTACGTTTGTGCGCCGCCTACCCGGCCCAGCGCACCTGATTACTTGGAGATACACAATGTCTACCTCACCCGTCACCCTGATGGTTGCGCGCCGCGTGGCCAAAGGTCGCTATGAAGAATTGATGGCCTGGCTGCGCGAAGGCGAGCAATTGGCGACCGACTTCCCCGGTTACCTGGGTTCCGGCGTGCTCGCACCGCCGCCCAATGACGACGAATTCCAGATTATTTTCCGCTTCGCCGACGAGAAAACCCTGCATGCCTGGGAGTTTTCGGCCTCGCGCAGTGCCTGGCTGAGCCGTGGCAGCGAACTGTTTGCCGACCCGTCCGAACATCGCGTCAGCGGTATCGATGGCTGGTTCGGTGCGGTCGGCGCACGACCGCCGCGCTGGAAACAGGCGGTGGCGATCTGGCTGGCGTTTTTCCCGGTGTCGCTGCTGTTCAACTTCGTGCTCGGGCCGTTGCTCAGCGAACTGGAGCTGGCGCCGCGCGTACTGGTGAGCACTATGGCGCTGACGCCACTGATGGTTTACTGGTTCATCCCGTTGTCCACGCATCTGCTGGCCAACTGGCTGCATCCTGCGCCCACTCCGCGCAAGGCGACTGAAGCCGCCGCGTGAGTACAGGGGCGGCCGGTCGCTGGTATAGTTTCACTCTGCCAGCGACTCGAGCCTCCCATGACATCCACCCCCGCCCCGATCCTGATCACCGGCGCCGGCCAGCGTGTCGGCCTGCATTGTGCCCAGCGCCTGCTGGACGAAGGCCATGCGGTGATTTTCAGCTACCGCAGCGAACGTCCCGGCGTGCAGGCCCTGCGCGAACGCGGTGCGATCGGCGTGTTTGCCGACTTCTCCAGCGAAGCGGGGATCCTGGCGTTCATCGATGAATTGAACACGCATACCCAGCGCCTGCGTGCGATCGTGCATAACGCCTCGGCCTGGGTCGCGGAAACACCCGGCGACGAAAGCCGCGCCTTTACCGACATGTTCAGCGTGCACATGCTTGCGCCGTACCTGATCAACCTGCATTGTTCACCTTTGCTGCAACGCTCTTCGCCCGCCGACATCGTGCACATCAGCGACGATGTGGTGCGCAAGGGCAGCCGCCAGCACATCGCCTATTGCGCCACCAAGGCCGGGCTCGACAGCCTTACGCTGTCGTTTGCCGCGCAGTTCGCGCCGCTGATCAAGGTCAACGGCATCGCCCCGGCGATGGTGATGTTCAACGAGCACGACGACGCGGCCTACCGCGCCAAGGTCCTGGCCAAGTCGGCACTGGGCATCGAGCCCGGGCCCGAAGTGATTTACCAGAGCCTGCGTTACCTGCTGGACAACCCTTATGTCACCGGTACCACCCTGACCGTCAACGGCGGGCGGCATATCAAGTAAGCCGTTTGTGAGGATGTTGTATGACCTTATCCCTGCCCCACCACTACCGCGAGATCCTCAAGGGCCTGGGCGAAGACCCGGAACGCGAAGGCTTGCTCGACACTCCCAAGCGTGCCGCCAAAGCCATGCAGTACCTGTGTCATGGCTACGAGCAGAACCTGCAAGAAATCGTCAACGGCGCCCTGTTCGCCTCCGACAACGACGAGATGGTGATCCTCAAGGACATCGAGTTGTACTCGCTGTGCGAGCATCACTTGCTGCCCTTTATCGGCAAGGCCCACGTGGCCTACATTCCGACCGGCAAGGTGCTCGGCCTGTCGAAGCTGGCGCGCATCGTCGACATGTTCGCCCGGCGCCTGCAGATCCAGGAAAACCTCACGCGGCAGATCGCCGACGCCATCCAGGACGTGACCCAGGCCGCCGGCGTGGCCGTGGTCATCGAGGCCAAGCACATGTGCATGATGATGCGCGGTGTGGAAAAACAGAATTCAACCATGAACACCTCGGTGATGCTCGGCGCGTTCCGCGAGTCGAACACCACGCGCATGGAGTTCCTGCAACTGATTGGACGGAGCAAGTAGCAATGCCACAACTTCAACCAGGCATGGCGCGCATCCGGGTCAAGGACCTGTGCCTGCGCACTTTCATCGGTATCAACGAGGACGAAATCCTCAACAAGCAGGACGTGCTGATCAACCTCACCATCCTGTATGCCGCCCAGGAAGCCGTGCGCGACAACGACATCGACCATGCCCTGAATTACCGCACCATCACCAAGGCGATCATCGCCCACGTCGAAGGCAATCGTTTTGCCCTGCTGGAGCGCCTGACCCAGGAGCTGCTGGACCTGGTGATGAGCAACGAATCGGTGTTGTACGCCGAAGTCGAAGTCGACAAGCCGCATGCGCTGCGTTTTGCCGAGTCGGTTTCGATAACGCTCGCGGCGAGCCGCCCAGCCTCGAGCGATAAGCTTCAAGCCACACGTTAAAGCCAACCTCATTCCCACTTGCAGCTTGAAGCTTACCCGCTTGAAGCTGTCTCGAAGAGACCGTCATGAACGACCAACAACGCCTCGAACTCGAAGCCGCCGCCTTCCGCCGGCTGGTGGCGCACCTGGACAGCCGCAAGGATGTGCAGAACATCGACCTGATGAACCTCTCCGGTTTCTGCCGCAACTGCTTGTCCAAGTGGTACAAGGCCGAGGCCGATGAGCGCCACATCGAGCTGAGCCTCGATGACGCGCGTGAAGTGGTGTACGGCATGCCGTACGCCGAGTGGAAAGCCCAATACCAGAAAGAAGCCAGCGCCGACCAACAGGCGGCGTTCGCCAAAGGAAAAACCCATGACTGACCTGAACACCCTGCGCGCCAGCCTCAACAGTGGCGAACACGTCTTCGCCGATACCCTGGCATTTGTGGCCGCTGGCTACGACTACCAACCGCAGACCTTCACCAACGGCCCGGTGGAAAACGCCGCCGGCCAGAACGAAGGCTCGTGCAAGACCCTGGGCCTGGCACTGCTGGAAGGCTTGAGCGATCAGGAAGCGCTGTTGGCGTTTGGCGAGCATTACCGCTCGGTACTGGCCACGCCAGAGGGCAGTGACCACGGCAACATTCGTGCACTGATTGAGCATGGATTGGCCGGTGTGAAGTTCACTCAGCAGCCATTGACGCGCCGCTGATTCAATTTGCCAACCCGATTTAATCTGGGAGCGGGCTTGCCTGCGATGACGTCGGTGACTGACACACCGCTATCGCAGGCAAGCCAGCTCCCACAGTGATTGGATTACCACGTTGAGATAGCGCTGGATCGTCAAATCCCGCGCATAAAAAAACCGGCCTCGCAGCCGGTTTTTTCATTTCAACGGGTTCAGAACGAAGCGTTCTGCAGGCCGTCGAGGTAACGCTCGGCGTCCAGGGCGGCCATGCAACCGGCGCCAGCCGAGGTGATGGCCTGGCGGTACACGTGGTCAGCCACGTCACCGGCGGCGAAGATGCCTTCGATGTTGGTCGCCGTGGCGTTGCCTTCACGGCCGCCCTGCACGACCAGGTAACCGTCCTTGGCCTCCAGCACGCCTTCGAACAGCGAGGTGTTCGGGGTGTGGCCGATGGCGATGAACACGCCGTCGACTTTCAGCTCGTCGAAGCTGCCGTCGTTGTTTTTCAGGCGGGCACCGGTCACGCCCATGTTGTCGCCGAGGACTTCGTCCAGGGTGGCGTTGAGCTTGAGGATGATCTTGCCTTCAGCGACACGGGCGTGCAGCTTGTCGATCAGGATCTTCTCGGCGCGGAAGGTCTCGCGACGGTGAACCAGGGTCACGGTGCTGGCGATGTTGGCCAGGTACAGCGCCTCTTCGACGGCGGTGTTGCCACCACCGACCACGGCGACCGGCTTGTTGCGGTAGAAGAAACCGTCGCAGGTCGCGCAGGCGGAAACGCCCTTGCCCATGAACGCTTCTTCCGACGGCAGGCCCAGGTAGCGGGCGCTCGCGCCAGTGGCGATGATCAGCGCGTCACAGGTGTACACGCCGCTGTCGCCGGTCAGGCTGTAAGGCTTTTTCGAGAAATCGACCTGGTTGATGTGATCGAAGACGATCTCGGTCTCAAAACGCTCGGCGTGCTCTTTCATCCGCTCCATCAGCACCGGGCCGGTCAGGCCGTGGACATCGCCCGGCCAGTTGTCGACTTCGGTGGTGGTGGTCAACTGACCGCCCGCCTGCATGCCGGTGATCAGCAGCGGCTTGAGGTTGGCGCGGGCAGCGTAGACGGCAGCGCTGTAACCGGCAGGGCCGGAACCGAGAATAATCACTCGCGAATGACGGGTATCAGACATGACTCACTCCTGTCGACCGCCCGGACAACAAGGCGGCTGGAATAAAAAAGGGACCACGAAGCACTTGGGGAAGGCTTGAACTCGCAGGCCCTGAAAAATAATGGGTGCAGCGTATCGAGGGGGGCAAGATTAAGGAAATACGCAATAACAATCCAGCTCATAGCGGGTCTCTATGCAGTCAGATCGATTAATCGACGCCTTTGTTACCGTTGATGTCGTCACACCGGCCACGCTTTCGCCGTCGATGCAAAGCCGGTAAGGTCGGCGCGTTCGTCATCCTGCTCGGAGTTCTCCATGCCCGCCCCCGCTCTTTCCGGCCCGCAATACCTGCGTGAAGGCCTCAAACTGGTCCTGAGCCCCGGCCTGCGCCTGTTTGTGCTGCTGCCCCTGGCGATCAACCTGGTGCTGTTCGTCGGCCTGATCTATTTTGCCGGCCATCAGTTCAGCCTGTGGGTCGACACGCTGATGCCGACGCTGCCCGGCTGGCTGAGCTTCCTCAGCTACATCCTGTGGCCGCTGTTCGTGGTGCTGGTGGTGCTGATGGTGTTCTTCACCTTCACCATGCTCGCCAATATCATCGCCGCGCCGTTCAACGGCTTTCTGGCCGAGAAGGTCGAGGTGGTGGTGCGCGGTACCGATGACTTCCCCCCGTTCAGTTGGGGCGAGCTGGTGGCGATGGTCCCACGTACCCTGGCCCGGGAAATGCGCAAGTTGGGCTATTTCCTGCCACGGGCCATCGGCCTGTTTATCCTGTCGTTCATTCCGGTGGTCAACCTGATCGCGGCGCCGCTGTGGCTGCTGTTCGGCGTGTGGATGATGGCTATCCAGTACATCGACTACCCGGCCGACAACCACAAGCTGGGCTGGAACGAAATGCTCGCCTGGCTGCGCCAGAAACGCTGGCAGAGCATGAGCTTCGGCGGCATCGTCTACCTGGTGCTGCTGGTGCCGGTGGTCAACCTGCTGATGATGCCGGCAGCAGTGGCCGGCGCCACGTTGTTCTGGGTGCGTGAGCAAGGCGCCGAGGCAATGGCGGCGCAGCAGATCGCCAAGTCATAAATCCATCATCTGGATGACACAATGACGACATGGCCCACGGCGACACTGTGGGTCATGACGACAGCCTCGCTCCACATCACCCTGATCACCGAAACCTTCCCGCCAGAGATCAACGGGGTGGCCAATACCCTTGGCCGCCTGTGCGACGGTTTGCGCGCGCGCGGCCATCAGGTCGAACTGGTGCGCCCGCGCCAGGGCGCGGACCAGAGCCGTCCCAGCGACGATGGCCTGCTGCTGTGCCGCGGCTGGCCGTTGCCGGGGTATCCAGGGCTGCAATGGGGCCAGTCGTCGATGCACAAATTGCTGCGCCGCTGGACGCGCCAGCGCCCGGACGTGCTGTACATCGCCACCGAAGGCCCACTGGGACTCTCGGCATTGCGTGCCGCGCGGCGCCTGGGGATCAGCGTGGTCAGCGGCTTTCACACCAATTTCCAGCAGTACTCGAACCAGTACGGCTTGAGCCTGCTGAGCCGCATGGTCACTCACTACCTGCGCTGGTTTCACAACCGTTCGACCCTGACCCTGGTCCCCAGCGCCAGCCAGCGCCTGGAACTGGAGCGCCGGCATTTCGAGCGGCTGGGGATGTTGTCGCGCGGCGTCGACAGCCAGCTGTTCCATCCGGCCAGGCGCGACAGTGCCCTGCGCGAAAGCTGGGGCCTGGAAAACGACGATATCGCAGTGCTGCACGTCGGGCGCCTGGCCCAGGAGAAAAACCTCGGCCTGCTCAAGCGCTGCTTTGATGCAGTGCAGGCGACCTACCCGTGGCGCCGCCTGAAGCTGGTCATCGTCGGTGACGGTCCGCAACGCGCGCTGCTCGAACGGGAGCTCCCTGACGCCGTGTTCTGCGGCACGCAGCGTGGCGAAGAGCTGGCCCGGCATTACGCCTCAGGGGATCTGTTCCTGTTCCCCAGCCTGACCGAAACCTTCGGCAACGTGGTGCTGGAAGCCATGGCCTCCGGGCTCGGCGTGGTCGCCTACGACCAGGCGGCCGCCACCCAGCATATCCGCCATGGCTACAACGGCGTGCTGGCGATGCCTGGGGATGAGGATGCATTTTGCGATGCCGCGATCTGGCTGCTGGAAGAACGCGAGACCTTGCGCAGGGCCCGACTGAATGCGCGCCAACATGCGAGCCGCCAGGGCTGGCCGGCGATTATCGAGCAGTTTGAAGGACAACTGCGCAGCGCCTGTGGCGAGGACGTGTCGATAGCGGCGACTTCACGCCTGATCTGACGCAGAACCTGGTCGCCGTGACATCGTCCTAGCCCGCCACAACGCCTTGCCTGCCTCCTCCCGTCCAAAAAGACCACGCGGGCCTGGAACCCTATCCCACCTGCATCCCACATAAAGAGGTCTTGGAACCGAGAGATGGTTTCGAGCCCCCCTATCAAATCAATAACACATGGAGATACCAATGGGCGTAGGCGCAATTGGCAATACACAGGCTGCAGCCTGGAACTATCCTCAAAACGATCAAGCTGCACCCTCTGGCGAGCCAGCCCAACAGTCAGCATCGTCCAGCATTGAGTACGGATCGCAAGGACAAGGCTCTCAGGGCATCAATTATGAGGACATCAGCCAGCAGCAAAATCAGAACTTCCAGCACGCTACAAAAGATTGGCCGGACGATTTAGACGCCGTGAGTTGAAACACGACCGGCGGGTCTATCCGCCGGTCACCCTTGCCCCTGATGGCTTACACCAGCGTCGTTAGCGCCTCACGACTGAACGGCAGGATGTCGCCTTCACGACCTTCGCGCACTTTCAGCGCCCAATCCGGATCGACCAGTAACGCACGGCCAACGGCCACCAGGTCGAACTCGTCGTTGTTCAGGCGTTCCAGCAGCTTTTCCAGGCTCGCCGGTTGCGCGACCTTGTCGGTATTGACCATGAACTGCAGGAACTCGCCATCCAGGCCGACGCTGCCGACGGTGATGGTTGGCTTGCCGGTCAGCTTGCGCGTCCAGCCGGCCAGGTTGAGGTCGGAACCTTCGAACTCCGGCTCCCAGAAACGGCGGGTAGAGCAGTGGAAAATATCCACGCCGGCGTCAGACAAAGGCTTGAGGAACGCCCCCAATGCTTCGGGGGTTTGCACCAGGCGCGCGGTGTAGTCCTGCTGCTTCCACTGCGAGAAACGGAAGATGATCGGGAAGTCCGGGCCCACGGCGGCGCGAGTGGCCTGGATCAGCTCGATGGCAAAGCGCGAACGGTTGGCCAGGCTGCCACCGTATTCGTCGGTGCGCTGGTTGCTGCCTTCCCAGAAGAACTGGTCGACCAGGTAACCGTGGGCGCCGTGGATTTCCACGCCGTCCATGCCGATGCCCTGGGCATCCTTGGCGGCCTGGGCGAAGGCGGCAATGACATCCTGGATGTCCTGGGTGGTCATGCCGTGCACGACCGCGTTGCCGTCCTTGAGTTTTTCCATCGGGCCGTACGCCGGCACGCTGGCGTCAGGCTCGGTGCCGATGCGACGTACGCTGCCCACGTGCCACAGCTGCGGGACGATCTTGCCGCCCTCGGCGTGCACGGCGTCGACCACTTTCTTCCAGCCGGCGAGTGCCGCTTCTCCATAGAAATGCGGGACATTGGGATAGCCATTGGAAGCCTTGTGGCCGACCACAGTGCCCTCGGTGATGATCAGGCCGACGCCGGCCGCGGCACGGCGACGGTAGTACTCGATCACTTTGGAATTGGGCACGCCACCCGGGGAAAACGAGCGGGTCATCGGCGCCATGACCACGCGGGTCGACAACTGCAGTGCGCCGAGCTGGAACGGTTTGAACAAGGCTTGGACAGGCATGGGGGCACTCCACGAAAGACGGGGTTTATGATGTGGATAATATGAGCAGTGCACCGCGTTGGGTAGCACTATTGATGGGGGTGATTAAGGGGTAAAAGCAGGGGAGCGTGGTAGCTGTTGGGCTGGGGTGAGCCCGATTATTGCGCAGGCACCTTGTGGCGAGCGGGCTTGCCCCGCGTTGGGCTGCGCAGCAGCCCCAATCAGGTCACCGTAGTTTTTCAGAGATTCCGAGGCGAAGGGTTTTGGGGCTGCTTCGCAGCCCAACGCGGGACAAGCCCGCTCGCCACATGAAGCATGCTAGCCACAACAAGCCTGCTCAGCCCATCAAGCCCGCTAGCCACAACAAGCCGGCTCACCACAAAATTGATGGGGGTGATTAAGGGGTAAAGCAGGGGAGCGTAGTAGCTGTTGGGCTGGGATGAACCCGCTTATTGCGCAGGCACCTTGTGGCGAGCGGGCTTGCCCCGCGTTGGGCTGCGCAGCAGCCCCAATCA